>NZ_QJTI01000005.1 GCF_003217325.1 Rhodopseudomonas faecalis | reverse complement strand
CCGCACCGGGTTACGGCGAGATGATCGGCCGGGAATCTACCGAGCGGCCTCCGTCGCGCTGACTGTGCACCAGCACTCCGCAGATACAGGAATCTCCCTCGTCGCGCGGCGTGTCTCACGCCACGCAGAACACCTCGGGATTCCGGGTTCGCGCTTCGCGCGCCCCGGAATGACGGCATGAGATTGACGCGAACCGCATCGATCAGAGCGGCTACTTGCCGGTCATGCGCACGCCGAGCCGGCCGGCGAGATCCTGCACGAATTGCCAGGCGACCCGGCCGGAGCGCGAGCCGCGGGTGGTCGACCATTCCAGCGCCTCGCGTTCAAGCTGCTGGTCGTCGATGCCGATGGCGAAATGGCCGCAATAGCCGCGCACCATCGCCAGATATTCGTCCTGGCTGCATTTGTGGAAGCCGAGCCACAGCCCGAAACGGTCGGACAGCGACACCTTTTCCTCGACCGCTTCGCCGGGATTGATGGCGGTCGAGCGCTCGTTCTCCATCATGTCGCGCGCCAGCAGATGGCGGCGGTTCGAGGTGGCATACAGGATGACGTTGTCGGGCCGGCCCTCGATGCCGCCTTCCAGCACTGCCTTCAGCGACTTGTAGGACGTGTCGTGACCGTCGAACGACAGGTCGTCGCAGAACACGATGAAGCGGAACGGCGCATTGCGCAGCCGGGCCATCAAGGATGGCAGCGACTCGATGTCCTCGCGATGAATCTCGATCAGTTTCAGATTGCCGCCGCTGCGGGCGTTGACGCTGGCATGGGCCGCCTTGACCAGTGACGACTTGCCCATGCCGCGCGCGCCCCAGAGCAGCGCGTTGTTGGCGGGCAGGCCGGCGGCGAACCGCTCGGTGTTCTCGATCAAAATATCGCGCATCCGGTCGATGCCCTGCAGCAGCTCAAGCTCGACCCGCGACACCCGCGGCACCGGCGCCAGCCGGCCATCCGGCTGCCAGACGAAAGCTTCCGCAGATTGCAGCGTTGCCGCCGAATCGGCAGGCTTGGCGGTACTGGCCGCGAGCTGGGCCGCGATCGCCTCAAGGGCCGCCGCGATCCGGTCATTGACGGTAGCCTGCTCAGGCGCCGGACGTTTTGTCGCGGTTTTGCTGGCGCGCCGCGGCGCGGCCTTCTTGGTGGTCTTGGCGGCTTTGGTGGGCCGCTTGGCGGCGGCGCGCGTGGTTTTGCGGGTGGTTTTGCTCATCGATCAGGTTCCCCTCAATGCACCCATAATCACGGCCACAGGGTCCGGCAAGCTGCCCAAATGAAAGGCGGCGCAGCGTTGCAATTGAGACTGTGGTCGCTATAGTCCCGGCGAATTTGCCAAGTCCGGCCGGCGATCTCGCCCCGCGCCGGTCCGCTCCATCCCACGGGGACTCTGATGTTCACCACTCCTGCTTTTGCTCAGGCCGCTGGCTCCGCCGGCGACACCGGCGGCATGTTGATGTCGCTGCTGCCGTTCCTCCTGATTTTCATCATCATGTATTTCCTGATCCTTCGGCCGCAGCAGAAGAAGGTCAAGGAGCACGCCGAGATGGTGAAGAACATCCGTCGTGGCGACACCATCATCACCTCGGGTGGTCTGGTCGGCAAAGTCACCAAGGTGATTGACGACGACACCGTGGAGTTCGAAGTTGCCGAGGGCATCCGCGCCCGGCAGATGCGCCAGATGATCACCGGCGTTCGCGCCAAGGGTGAGCCGCTCAGCGACCGTGCCGACAATGGCAAGGCCGCCAAGCCGGGCAAGGATGCCAAGGGCAAGGAAACCGAGGCCAAGGACGCCGAGGCCAAGGACGATTCCGCAACCAAGTAAATGCCGCCGGCCCGGATTGACGGGCCGGCCTGCTGCTCTCTGACAGGTCAACTCGATGCTGTATTTCTCACGGTGGAAGGCGCTGGGGATCGTTCTGACCGCGCTGGCGGTCTGCCTATGCGCGATCCCGAACTTCTTTCCGGAGAGCACGGTCAAGAGCTGGCCCAAATGGGCGCAGCGCCATCTGGTGCTCGGCCTCGATTTGCAGGGTGGCTCGCACATCCTGCTCGAGGTCGATTCCAATTCGGTCCGCAAGGACAAGCTCGACCAGGTGCGCGACGACGTGCGCCGCGTGCTGCGCGAGGCCAAGCTGCCCTATACCGGCCTGAGCGTGCGCGCCGATGCCGTCGAAGTGCGGGTCAGCCGCGACAGCGACTGGCCGACCGCTTTGACCAAGCTGCGTGAACTGTCGCAGCCGCTCGGCGGCCTGATGGGCAGCAGCGGCCAGCGCAGCCTGGAAGTCAGCGACGCCGGCGGCGGCCTGTTCCGCCTGTCGGTGACCCAGGCGGCGATCAATGACCGCATCCGCCAGTCGGTCGAACAGTCGATTCAGATTGTCGAGCGCCGCGTCAACGAACTTGGCACCGTCGAGCCGCTGATCCAGCGTCAGGGCCTCGACCGGATTCTGGTTCAGGTGCCGGGCCTGCAGGACCCGACCCGCCTGAAGGAACTGCTCGGCAAGACCGCCAAGCTCGACTTCCGGATGGTCGACAACACCGTGTCGCCGGATCAGGCGTCGCGCAGCAATGTGCCGCCGGATTCCGAGCTGCTGATGAGCGCTCAGTCGCCCAAGCAACCCTATGTCATCAAGAAGCAGGTGCTGGTCTCGGGCGCCGATCTCACCGACGCGCAGCCCGGTTTCGATCAGCGCACCAGCGAGCCGATCGTCTCGTTCCGCTTCAACACCTCCGGCGCGCGCAAATTCGCCGCCGCCACCACCGAAAATGTCGGCCTGCCGTTCGCGATCGTGCTCGACAATGAGGTGATCTCGGCGCCGGTGATCCGCGAGCCGATCACGGGCGGTTCCGGCCAGATCTCCGGCAATTTCACCGTGCAGGCCGCCAATGATCTCGCGATTTTGCTGCGCGCCGGCGCGCTGCCGGCGCCGCTGACCATCATCGAGGAACGCACCGTCGGTCCCGGCCTTGGTCAGGACTCGATCGAAAAGGGCGAAATGGCCGCCTATGTCGGCTCGATCCTGGTCATCATCTTCATGCTGTTGACCTACCGGCTGTTTGGCCTGTTCGCCAACCTCGCGGTCGCCATCAACGTCGCGATGATCTTTGGCGTGCTGTCGCTGCTGAACGCCACGCTGACGCTGCCCGGCATCGCCGGCATCGTGCTGACGGTCGGCATCGCGGTCGACTCCAACGTGCTGATCTATGAGCGCATCCGCGAGGAACTGCGCAGCGGACGCACCGCGATCTCGGCGATCGACGCCGGTTTCAAGCGCGCGCTGGCGACCATTCTGGATTCTAACATCACCACCTTCATCGCCGCGGCCGTGCTGTTCTATATCGGCACTGGCCCGGTTCGCGGTTTCGCGGTGACGCTCGGCATCGGTATTCTGACGACGGTGTTCACCGCCTTCTCCCTGACCCGGCTGATCGTTGCGACGTGGGTATGGTGGAAGCGGCCGCAAAGCGTGCCGATCTGAGAGAGCGGAGCACGCAGTGACGACCAATTGGATCTTGCTTGGGCTGGGAGCCCTCGTGGTGGTGCTGACCGTGGTCAGCGCGTTCAACCTGCTGCCCTCGCTGCGGATCGTGCCCGACGACACACGATTCGATTTCACCCGCTTCCGTCGCATCAGCTTCCCGATCTCGGCGTTGCTGTCGATCGTGGCGATCACGCTGTTCTTCACCCACGGGCTGAATTTCGGCATCGACTTCCGCGGCGGCACGCTGCTGGAAGTGCAGACCAAGTCCGGCCCGGCCGATCTGGCGGCGATGCGCTCGACGCTCGGCAAGCTCGAGCTTGGCGAAGTGCAGCTGCAGCAGTTCGGCGGTCCGTCGGACGTGCTGATCCGTATTGCCGAGCAGCCGGGCGGTGACGCCGCGCAGCAGGCCGCGGTGCAGAAGGTGCGCCAGACGCTCGGTGATGCGGTCGAATATCGCCGCGTCGAAGTGGTCGGCCCGCGCGTCTCCAGCGAACTGCTGGCCTACGGCATGCTCGGCCTGATGCTCGCGATTCTGGGCATCCTGACCTATCTCTGGTTCCGGTTTGAATGGCAGTTCGCGCTCGGCGCGATGGTCGCCAACGTGCACGACATCGTGCTGACTATCGGCTTCATGTCGATCAGTCAGGTCGATTTCGACCTCACGTCGATTGCCGCGCTGCTCACCATTCTCGGCTATTCGCTGAACGATACCGTTGTGATCTACGACCGTATCCGCGAAATGCTGCGGCGTTATAAGAAGATGCCGATGCCGGAGCTGCTGAACGAGGCGATTAACTCGACGCTGTCGCGCTCGATCATCACCCACGTCACCGTGACCTTGGCGTTGCTGGCGCTGCTGCTGTTCGGCGGCCATGCGATCCACAGCTTCACCGCAGTGATGATGTTCGGCGTGGTGCTGGTCGGCACCTACACCTCGATCTTCATCGCGGCGCCGATCCTGATCTACCTTGGCGTTGGCCAGCATCGGGCCGATGCCAAGGAAGCGCCCTCGAAAGCGTCCTCGAAGTCCTGATGGCAGGCGGCGCCGGCGAGGGGCTGCATCTGCCGCGCTCGGCGCCGATCGAAGCTTACGGCAAGGGCGGCTTCTACTTTGCGGAGATGTCGCATCAGGGCTCGCTGCTGTGCCTGCCGGACTCGATCTGGGCCTGGCAGGTGGCGGCGCCGGGCGAGATCGACCAGCACGCGCTTCATCTGGTGTTCGACAGGGCCGCTGCGATCGACACCTTGATCATCGGCACCGCCAATGAGGTCTGGATTGCCCCGGCGGAGCTGCGCGCGGCGCTGCGCCAGCTCGGCGTGGTGCTCGATGTCATGCAGACCGGCCCGGCGATCCGCACCTACAACATCATGATTGGCGAAGGCCGCCGGGTGGCCGCGGCGTTGATCGCGGTGCCATGAGCAGCGCTGCCGCGCCGGATCAGGATGCTGCGGGCTATTGCGCCGCCTTGGTCCGCGACCAGGATTTTGACCGCTATGCCGCGACCTTGTTCGTCGGCACCGCGCCGCGCCGCGCGCTGCTGGCGCTGGCCGCGTTCAATGTCGAGATCGTGCGGATTCCAAGACTGGTGAGCCAGCCGCTGGTCGGGGACATCAGGCTGCAATGGTGGAGCGATCTGCTGGGCGGCACCGCCCATGGCGGGGAGTCCGGCAACCCGGTCGCCGCCGAACTGCTCTGGGCGATCGACGCCTACCGCTTGCCGACCGCGCCGCTGCGCCGGCTGATCGAAGCCCGGCAATTCGATCTCTACAATGATCCGATGCCGGACCTCGCCGTGCTGCAGGATTATTTGGATGCCACCGTCGGCGGCCTGCTGCAATTGGCTGCGATGGTGTTGCGCCCGGCGCCGGCCGGCCCTCAAGACATGGACCTACACGCGGCGCACGCCGCCGCAATAGTGCTCGGCATCGGCCAGCTGATCGCACGGCTGCCCTACGATGGGGCGCGGCGGCAACTCTATGTGCCGAAGGATTTGCTCGCGCGCCATGGCTCGAGCCCGGAAGAAGTGTTCGCCGGCCGGCCGACCAAGGCGCTGCAGGCGGCGCTCGGCGAGCTGATCGCCGTCGGCCAAAGCCATTTCGCTCAAGCGCTGCAGGACCTGCCCAGCCTGCCGCGAGAGCTGCGCCCGGCCTTGCTGCCGCTGGCGCTGGCGAGGCGCGATCTCGACCGGCTGGCACGGCCCGAACGCGACCCGTTCCAGCCCGAGGAACGGTCGCGGCTGGCGACGCTGTGGGCGCTGTGGCGGGCGTCGCGCAGCCCGGCGTTTCGCTGATCGCCCGGGTTCGCCGGTCACGGCGAGCGGCGCTGGATTGCTTCGCTGCGCTCGCAATGTGACTCTGGTGAATGGCGTGCTCTCGGCTTTTCCAGTCATCGCGAGGAGGCGTAGCCGACGAAGCAATCCATTCTCCGCCTGAGGCTTCTGGATTGCTCCGTCCCGTCCGCGATGACGACTGTTAAGCCGCTTCCGCCAGTTTCACATGGGCGGCGATCCAGCCGTCGAGATCGACCAAGGCGCGGGCGCTGAGCGCCTGCTTCTTGGCGACCGACTTTTCCGGACCGCGCAGTTTCTTGCCGTCCGGACCATGGGTCGGCGGCGAGGCCAGCGGCGGGAACAGCCCAAAATTGACGTTCATCGGCTGGAATGAGCGCGGGCCGGCATCGATGGTTTCGATGTGCCCGCCGGTGATGTGGCCGAGCAGGGCGCCGAGCGCCGTGGTCGGCGGCGGCGCCGGCAAAGCCTGGCCTTTGGCTTCGGCGGCGGCGAACAAGCCCGCGATCAAGCCGATGCCGGCCGATTCGACATAACCCTCGCAGCCGGTCATCTGGCCGGCAAAGCGCAGCCGCGGCTCGGTTCGCAGCCGCAGCACGCCATCGAGCAATTTTGGCGAGTTCAGAAACGTGTTGCGATGCAGTCCGCCAAGCCTTGCAAATTCAGCATTTTCCAGCCCCGGAATGGTGCGGAATAGCCGGACTTGCTCGCCATGCTTCAGCTTGGTCTGGAAGCCGACCATGTTGTACAGCGTGCCGAGTTTGTTGTCCTGGCGCAGTTGCACGATGCCATAGGGCTTGACCGTCGGGTTGTGCGGATTGGTGAGCCCGACCGGCTTCATCGGCCCATAGCGCAGCGTTTCCGGGCCGCGCTCGGCCATCACCTCGATCGGCAGGCAGCCGTCGAAATAGGGCGTGTCGCGCTCCCAGTCCTTGAAATCGACCTTGTCGCCGGCCAGCAGCGCCGCGACGAATTCGTGATACTGCTCGCGGCTGAGCGGGCAGTTCAGGTAATCGGCGCCATTGCCGCCGGGGCCGACCTTGTCGTAGCGCGACTGGAACCAGGCCTTCGACATGTCGATCGAGTCGCGGTGCACGATCGGCGCGATCGCATCGAAGAAGGACAGCGAATCCTCGCCGGTCAGCGCCTGGATCGCGGCGGCGAGCGGCGCCGAGGTCAGCGGCCCGGTGGCGATCACCACCTGCGCCCAATCGCCGGGTGGCAGTCCGGTCAGCTCGCCGCGCTCGATTTCGATCAGCGGATGCTCGGTGAGCGCCTGGGTCACCGCGGCGGAAAAGCCGTCGCGATCGACCGCCAGGGCGCCGCCCGCGGGCACCTGATGGGCGTCGGCGGCGCGCATGATCAACGAGCCGAGCCGGCGCATTTCGGCATGCAGCAGCCCGACCGCGTTATTGGCGGCATCGTCGGAGCGGAATGAATTGGAGCAAACCAGTTCGGCGAGGCCGTCGGTGCGGTGCGCTTCAGTGCTGCGTTCGGGCCGCATTTCATGCAGCACGACGCGAACGCCGGATTGCGCGATCTGCCAGGCGGCTTCCGAACCGGCGAGGCCGCCGCCGACGACGTGGATGACGTGATCAAGGGAGGGTGAGGTCATCGCCCACAGCTAGCGCGTTTCACGCCCGAGGGAAATGTTCCATGGCGGATTGTGAGTTAACCCCACAAACGACAACGCCCGCCGTGACGGCGGGCGTTGTCGACGAGGAAGTGTACAGGATCAGCCGTGGTAGTGACCCGCCGCAACGCGCGGAATATCCGAACGATCAAGCCCGATATCGGCGAGCTCACGATCGCTGAGCTGAGAAAGTTCGCTCAGATTCCGCTGATAGTCGCGAAACTGACGGATCATCCGAATGAGCGAGAGTAACATGGTATCTCCTTTGGCAACGATTCAGCCCTTGGAGGAAAGCCTCACCGTCAAAAAGAAAATACCGCGCACAGACTGTTTGTTGCAGTGTTTTTGTTGCGATGCAGCTAGGCTGAAAGTGCATGCCTTTCGAGCCGATCAGTAATCGGATGTGGCGGCGCTGTTCGCTAAGCGATTGATTAGATGGACATCAATCAATGAAGTCCGGTTCAGACGCGAGCCGATATCAGCGCAATTGCGGCGTTTTATCATGCAAATTTGCCATAACTTTGTGGCGGTCCAGACTGAGAATTGTGCAGTGCAAAAAGTATCGCGCGCAGCGAGCGATAGAGCTCGCATCTCTCGGATCAGATGTTAGTCGCCGCGCTTCCTGTCGAGCAGCACGGAAGGAAAATCGGCGGCGGAGCGGCGCGCCCGGCGGCTCGGCCGGATCCGGGGCGGCGACGGATTGGGCACCACCGCCTTGCGGTACAGGTGCCAGGTGGCGTGGCCGAGCAGCGGCAGCACCACCGTGAGACCGAGAAACAGCGGCAGCGAGCCGAGGATCAGCAGCGCCGCCACGATCGCGCCCCAGGCGGCGATGGTGAGCGGATTGCGGGCAGTGACCCGCAGCGAGGTGCTGATCGCCTCGACCACACCGATCTGGCGATCGAGCAGCAGCGGAAACGACACCAGGCTCAGGCACAGCGAGGCCGCCGCAAACAGGAAGCCGACGCTGCAGCCGATCACGATCAGCTGCCAGCCGGCGCGGGTGGTCAGCACCTGCGTGGCGAAGTCGGGAATCGCGGCGGCCGGAGCGTTGCCAAACGTCGCGACATAGATCGCTTGCGCGCTCGCCAGCCAGCCGATGAAGATCACCAGCAGCAGCGCGCCCAGCGTCAGCATCGCGCCGAGCGAGGGCGAGCGCAGCACGGCCGCGGCGTCCCAGGCCGAGGCGGTCTGGCCAAGCTCGCGGCGGCGGCTCAGCTCATAGAGCCCGAGCGCGGCAAACGGCCCGATCAGCGCAAAACCGGAGGCTAGCGGAAACAGCATCGGCAGCACCGCATAGCCCATTACGATGCGCGCCAAAGCGAGGCCGAGCAGCGGATAGATCACGCACAGCAGGATGGCGTGGCTCGGCACTGCCTTGAAATCGGCCCAGCCGCGCCGCAGCGCGTCAAAGAGGTCGGCAAGATCAAGCCGCTGCACCACCGGGACCGGCACGGTCGGAGCGCCGGGCGCGGCGGCATCCGCGGTGAATGGTGTCCGTGCCGACGCTGGCGACTGTTCTGGGGTCGGTCCGTGGTCAGCCATCTGCATCTCCGTCACGCGGCACGATGGCTCGCAGCGGCGCTGCGAGAGGGGCTGTAATATGATACTAACCATAATCGCGGGCACAGGTTGCTCACGCTTGGGTGAGCGCCACGCGAACTAAGCTGGATCTGCAATTTCCACGACGCTCAGAGAAATGTCGCAATGCTTCGGAACATTTCGTGCGGCGCAAGATAGGCGCTGGTGATTCCGGCTTCGCCGGGATCATCAAGAAGACGATTTAAGCCGACGATTTAACGCAGCGATTGAACAGAACGAATTCAAGGCAACAGATCGGAGGGAGCATGAGTCTTTTCGGAAAGATCATGAGCGCGATTTTTGGCGGTCATGCTGAAGCCGCACCGGCCTCAGCACCGGGCGGCGCGGCCGGCACGGCAGCTCCATCTGCCGGCGGCGGCACTGCCGCGGGCGGCACGGTCGACGTCGGCGCGATCCTCGACCGAGCGGTGGCAGCCAAGGGTGAAAAGCTGGAATGGCGCACCTCGATCGTCGATCTGATGAAGGCGCTCGACATCGATTCCAGCCTGGCGGCCCGCAAGGAACTCGCCAAAGAGCTTGGCTATAGTGGCGACACCAGCGACAGCGCGACCATGAATATCTGGCTGCACAAGCAGGTGATCGCCAAGCTGGTCGCCAATGGCGGCAAGCTGCCGGCCGATTTTGGGCATTGAGCCTGTAGGACAGAACGAGTCGGGACGGCGAGGCCGCTTGCTCTGGCAGCGGCGCGCCGTTCGTTGTTGGTCGTGGTCGCGGCGTGGCGCTATGGCAATGCGCGCCCGCGCGCGCTGTCGCGGCTACGCGGTCAGGTCGGCATATTCCGGATGCAGTTCCAGATAGTCGACCACGAAGCCGCAACCGGCGACCACTTTGAGGCCATCGGCGCGGATCAATTCGAGCGCGCCTTGCACCAGCCGCGAAGCGATGCCGCGGCCGCGCAGTTCCACCGGCGTTTCGGTGTGGGTGATGATCACCACGCCCGGTTCCAGCCGATAATTGGCGAAGGCAACGCCGCCATCGACCTCGAGCTCGAAGCGGTGCAGCGCCTTGTTGTCGCGGACGGCGTTGGTCATGGGGTTCCTGCGTGTGGTCATGGGCGGCGCCCCCGGATAGCGGTGCCGGACGTGCTTGGCAACCCGTCCAAACGCGAAGCCGTTCCTCATTAGCGCACGCTCCACAGCCTCTAGTTGCGGCCCTCGTCGGGAATATTGAGGATTGTGCCGCAGGCCTTGCAGTGCACGGCATCGACGTCGTGACGCTGCAGGCCGCATACCGGGCAGGGGAAGCGCACCTTGGTCGGGCTGATCAGCGCCCGCGCCAGATTGAAGAACAGCGTCACCCCAAAAATCATGATGACGACGCTGATCAGGCGGCCAAGCGTGCCCGGCAGCGTGATGTCGCCAAAGCCGGTCGTGGTGAGCGCGGTGACCGTGAAATACAGCGCGTCGGCATAGTTGGCGATCTGCGGATTGCGGAATTTCTGGGTCTCATAGACGATCGCGGTCATCACAAAAATGAATACCGCGAGATTGGTGACCGCGATCACCACTTCCTCATGGCGGCGGAAGAACGTGCTGTCGGTGCGCAGCCGCGCCAGCATCTGATAGTCGCGCAAGGCGCGCAGCGTACGCAGGATGCGCAGGAAGCCGCCGGCTTCGCCGGGCAGCGGTGCCAAAAAAAGAAGAAATGATCGCGATGATATCGGTCCAGGTCGCGAGCCGGCCGAATTCGCGCATCGGCCGGCGGCTAGCAAACAGCCGCGCCGCAA
Source organism: Rhodopseudomonas faecalis (assembly GCF_003217325.1). Classification (GTDB taxonomy): domain Bacteria; phylum Pseudomonadota; class Alphaproteobacteria; order Rhizobiales; family Xanthobacteraceae; genus Rhodopseudomonas; species Rhodopseudomonas faecalis. The sequence continues at coordinate 172,879 of NZ_QJTI01000005.1, read as the reverse complement.
AATCGATCAGGATCAGCGCCCCAAAAGCGAGATCGAGTGCCTCGACCACGGGATTGGCTGGCAGGAACGAGGTGCTAACGATGAAGACAATGGTGACGATATCGAATGCCAGCAGCGCATAGCGAAAGGCGACGCCGCGCGGGGTCGCGCCTTCATACAGCCGGCGAATCGCAAGCCTGAACGCCACATAGCTCATGGCCTATAATTGCCGGGGTTCGCCGCCCGGAGGCAAGAGGGCATCTCGGCGCGGCCGATCATCCCGCTTGCACCGCTGTTTTGGCCGACGTTTTGCAAGGATGGGACGATGATCTCCGGATTATCGCCCCGCGCCTAACTTGTCTCTGTCCGTAATCGCCCATCTGATCACCAGGCGGCAGCCTTGACCCAGCTTTCTGGTCAAAACCCTGACCGCCGCGCTGATCACGGCGCGTTACCGTCAATTATCAGCTGGAATCGGAACCGAATTCATGCAGAAGATGTCGGCATTATCTCGTTGCTGATCAGTATTTGGATGCTGTCAGTAGCTGTCGTCTGGCGACATCTATTGCTTTGGCTCGCAGCCACGGAATGTCTTGATGAAGATAGATTGTTTTCCGACGGAAACTGCTGATGAAGAACAGCTTTGGACTGCTATTCACGAGTACATGAAAGAGCGGATCGCCGTGACCTCGATCCTCTACGGCTTCACCCATTCCAGATACACCGCCGAGCGGATCGGGATCAGCAGGAGCTTGTATATCAAGCACAGTCATCCAAAGGACTATGTCGATCATTTCGGATCAGACAAGTTTTTGAATGATGACATATGCACCGTAATATTGCTGCAGCAGCTTGAACCGTTTCTCTGGCATCACGCCGATAATTGGCCTGGTGCAACAGAAGCGCAAAAAGAGCGTGCGCGGATCGATAGCCAATTCGGGATGGAAGTCGGCGTTTCGATCGGCTTTCATTTCGCCGACGGCCACGGCATCGCCGGTATCGGACTTTGCGCAAGCGGCACGAGCGCCGAGGAATTTGAGCAGCGCTGGAAAGAGCGCGGAGAGGACGTGATGAGCTATCTGGCGATATTCGAGCCGCTGATGCGAGCAAGGATGGTCGCCAACCGTATGGCGCTATCCGAAAGGCAGCGTCAGGTGTTGGCCTATTCCATTTCGGGAATGCAGGCGAAGGAAATCGCCGCTCATTTGAAAATCGCCGAAAAGACTGTCCACAACTATCGTGAAGACGCCAGAGACGCAATCGATGCCGACACCACCATGGAGGCCGTTGCCAAGGCACTGGCCTACCGCCTGATCTGACCTGCAACGACGCTAGGGGAAACTTCCCTTATTGTAACGCACTCTCCGCATCATTTACCACGTTGTTACTGATGGTTGTAATTCGCCTCAGTAATTATTTTAGAGCGGAGTTGGGCTATGAAGTTTGTGCAAACCGTGCATCGCGGTGCGCGAATGTTGTTGTTGGCGTCTGTATTTCCAGCACTCGGTAGTATTGCAGTCCTGGGGGTGACCGCCGCAACGCCAGCGGCGGCAGCCGACCTCGGCGATCGCGGCTATTCCAAGGTGCCCGCCATCGTCGCACGCGGCTATGATTGGAGCGGTTTCTACATCGGGGCTAATGCCGGTTGGGGATCTTCTCATGATACCTGGTCGGTTGACCAGACCGGTGCTGACGCTGGCAGCCACAGCTCGACCGGAGCAGTCGCCGGTGGTCAGCTTGGCTATCGGTGGCAGGCTGGGGCGTTGGTTTTCGGCCTTGAGGCACAGGGTAACTGGGCTGACCTCAAGGGCAGTCACGTGCTAAACGAGGACGGCACTAACGCGCATTCGACTCTCAACGCGTTCGGCCTGTTCACTGGTCAGGTCGGCTACGCATGGAACAATACCCTGCTTTACGCCAAGGGCGGCGCGGCAGTGACCCGCACTAAATATGAAGTGACATATCCCGGCGGGGCGGACGTTTCGGGGAATCAGACTCGCTGGGGTGCGGCCGTTGGTGCAGGTCTTGAGTACGGCTTTGCTCCGAATTGGTCGGTCGGTGTTGAATACAACCATATCTTTGCCAAACGCTTCTCTACTAGTTTTTACGATAGTGCTGGGTTTACTGACCCAGATAAGGTTGCGCGAGTTGGAGGTGACTCCGATCTCGTCACGGCTCGCCTCAATTATCGGTGGGGTGGCGCGACGAGCGCCAAATACTAGTTCTCTGACCTCCAAGTAGACTCCGCCCTGGCAGGATAGTCAGGGCGGCTTTCTCCGACCGTCGCGGCGTGTTTGGTCACGTCGGCTAGCTTTCGCCAGCGCCGATCGTGTGCCGTGATCGGCAGAGCCGGTGGCTCGTCGAGACTTCAGATAAGAGTGGATGCCGGGAATGCCACGCCGTGCTGCTGTGCGGTCGATGCCGCATGTCTTGTTCGCTATCAGTTGCGCGATCCTGACGGGGTTCGTGCTTGTCCCAGAGCTATTTGGTGCCGGCAAGACCAAGGATTACGGCCTATGGTACTGGGCCGGGCAACAGGTGCTGAGCGGTGGCAACCTGTATCCGGAACAGAGCGCCGGCTATCTGCCGTTTCTGTATCCACCATTCGCCGCAGTTTTGCTGGCGTTGCCGTCCTATTTTGGCAAAGTGCCGCTCTATCTGCTTCTTGCCATCGTCAATTCAATCGCGTGGTGGGGCGTCAGCCGGTTATCGAATGCCATGACTGGCGCTGGGCGCATTCCGGGACGGTGGCTCGCGGCTTTGCCGTCGATCCTCACCATCAGTTTCATTTTCGATCAGTATGACCTCGGACAACCGAACCTGCTATTGCTGGCACTGATTCTGGCGGGCTTTGCCTGTTTGCAGCGACAGCGGCCGATTGCGGCTGGCGCGTTAATTGCGCTGGCAGCAGCCCTCAAGGCGTTTCCGATTGCCGTGCTGCCTTATCTGCTGTGGCGGCGCCAATGGCGTGCGGCGTTGAGCATGGCTTCGCTGCTGGTGGTTTTCACGCTGCTGGTGCCGAGTGCCGTGCGCGGTCTTGAGCGCACCACCTCCGAACTCGGAATCTGGGCGCAAGCCATGGTCGGTGGCGAAAGTGGATTCGGACAGCGAGAGGCGCAAAACTGGTCATGGGTCAATCAATCGCTATTGGCGGTGACCCATCGATTGCTGCGGCCGGTCGACTTCAACGCTATCAATCCGGAGCAACCACCGCGCTATATCAATGTTGTGACGCTCGAGCGGCGCACAGCGGATCTGGTCAGCCTGGTTGTCGCAGTCGCGATCGGGCTCGGCTTCCTGCTGGTGATGCCGCGGCAGGCAGAGCGTTGCGCGCAGTCGGATGCCGAGGAACTCGCTATTTTGCTGTGCCTAGTGACGATCGCATCGCCACTGGCCAGGCAATATTATTTTGTCTGGCTGTTCTTTCCGTTGACGGTGCTGATCCATCGTGCGGCGTTCGATAGCCGGCCTGCCGCACGGCGGTTATCGGCAACAGCGATTGTGGTGGCCTCATTGCTGTTAACGTTGTCACTGCCGGTCTTCCCGAAACTGCTGCAAGCGCTCGGTAATAATCTACTGGCGACGTTGGTGCTGATCGCCGCTCTGGCTTGGCATCTGCAGCATCCGATCAGATCCATGGCAGCCAGTGCGAGTATTCGAGGTCGTTCGGTGCCTATCCCGGCGCGGGCCTGACTCCGCGGGAATGGCCGATCCGCTGATGGGGCAGGTGCCGCGGAGCGAGCGCTCAAGATCAGCCTGGGCGTGTGTTGCGTGGTGGCGCCCGCAGCGCCGTCGAAGCGGGACACCTCGCTGCGCAGCTGATCGCTGTCATGACACAGCGATGTGCTGCCATGAGTTCCCGCGACGCGAGGCGATCAGCCGCAGGTCCAGATCGGTCCGATCGGGGTGCGCGTCCAGCACGGGCCAAAACTGCCGCCATTGAAGCGGCCGCCATAAAAGCCCGGTCGTCCAAAATAGTGCCAGTTGCCATCCCAGCCATAATAGCGTGGCACTGGATCGATGTACCAATGCCGCCGCTTGCGCTCGGCGAGCCGCGACGGCGGTGTTTTCTCGGCGTAAGGCGGAATGTTGTTGTTCGGCGGCTGCCGATAGCCCGGCAGAAAGCCATAGCCATGCCAGCGCTTCACCACCGGCTTCTTGGCCGAAGCGGCCGAAGCGGCGGTCACCGGCACCAGCGCCAGCGCGATAGCGAGCGATAAAGAGACGAGCCGTTTCATCGCCGCAGCATAGATCCGCTGCGATGGCGATGCGATCAAAATTGCCGGCTGCGGACGCGACCTGGCGCCGCGATCGCAGCGCCAAGCAAAAAGGCCTGCCTGACATCCGTCAGGCAGGCCCAGGAGGAGGTCATGCTGAGGTTACCTGGTCACACAGTTTTTGGACGTAGCCGCTGCGATCAGCCGAGCAGCGCGTAGGGCACCAGCGGCGCCAGCGTCATCAGAAGGGTGCCACCGACCACAGCAGCTTCCATACCGTTCAATTTGCGAAACACCGTCATGGTAAATCTCCTGTTTGCTGTTAGTGCCTTGTTTACGGGTGGCTGAGCGCGCTGGATCACTATTAAGCGGTCACAGGCGCGTGAGCCGAAACGTGATCATGGCGAGGGCAAAGACACCGAAATAAACGCGCGCTTGGTGATCCAATCGGCGGCCAGCTTCGTATCAACAGAGCCGGATGCATGACGCCGCTTTTGGCGGCTGCGAACAGACCGGCTTAATTGCGGGGCGATTGCCAAGCCATGACCGTTCGGATCTCAGATGTCGCGCCTGTGTTGTTCTGGCTGGGCGACGAGCGCGCCGCAGCCATTTTTGGCGCGGCCGATCGCACGGTGCGGCAGGCGGCGCGAGGTGCTAGAGTTGATGCCCGATCGCGGCGGGCATTGGTCAGCTTGACCGTCGATCGCGGTTCATTCGGGAATGGAATGGTCGCCATGGACAATCCGCGCAGCGACCGCTCGGCAACGCCGGACATCTTGTCCGACTGCATCGTTCGGATCGCCGCGCAGCAGGACCAGGCGGCGTTCGAGACGCTGTTCAAGCATTTTGCCCCGCGGCTGAAGTCGTACTTCATCAAGCGCGGCGGCGATCCGGCGCTGGCCGAGGAGATCACGCAAGAGGCCTTGGTCGCGCTGTGGAAGAATGCCGAGCAGTTCGATCCTGCCAAGGCCTCGGCATCGACCTGGATTTTTACGATCGCCCGCAATCTCAGCATCGACCGTTTTAGACAGGCGCGCCGGCCATCATTCGATCCCAACGACCCGGCCTTCATTCCGGATGAAGAAGAACCGCCCGACCGAAAACTGGAACGGGCCGAGGCTGAACAAAACCTCCGCGAGGTGATGAACTCGCTGTCAGTGCATGAAAAGAGCATCTTGATGTTGTCGTTCTACGAAAATCACTCCCATGGCGAGATCGCCAAGCGGTTGGGACTGCCGATCGGTACGGTGAAATCGCGGATCAGGCTGGCGTTCGGCAAGCTGCGTGCCGCGCTCGACGCTCAGAGCGGAGTACGGCCATGAGCGCGCAGTATCATCTCAGCGACGAGCTGCTGCTGAGCTATTCGGCCGGCACACTTGATGAAGCCTCCAGCCTGCTGGTCGCCACTCACCTCGCGCTCTGTCCGCATTGCCGGTCGCGCAATCTTGCGGCCGATGCGGTCGGCGGTGAATTGCTGGACGCGCTGCCGCCGGCCGAGCTGTCGCCGGGGCTGATGGGGAGCGTGCTGGCGCAGCTCGGCGGTCGCGACCAGGCTGGCGCTGCAAAGGTCGCCGTACGGCGCGGCGATATCGTCACTCCCGAGCCGCTGCGCAGCTATCTCGGCGGCGATCTCGGCGCGCTGCGCTGGACGCGGGTGGCGCCGCGGGTGCAGCAGATCGCGATCGACATTCCCGGCTGCCGGGCGCGGGCGCGCATGTTGCGCTTCCAATGCGGCACGCAGGTGCCGGCCCATGGCCATAGCGGTCGCGAACTGACTTTGGTGTTGAGCGGCACCTTGTACGATCGCGATGCGGTGCTGGCGCGCGGCGACGTCGCCGAAACCGATGAACACACCGAGCACCAGCCGTTTGCCGGACCGGAGCAGGATTGCATCTGCCTGGCCGTCACCGACGCGCCGCTACGTTTTAAGGGTGCGTTCGCCCGGCTGCTGCAGCCGTGGTTTGGGATATAGCGGCGGGTTTTAGCGGGAAGGGGCTAACCTGTAGCCTGGATGGAGCGCAGCGAAATCCAGGTCATTTCGCTGCGAACCGTGACCCGGATTGCGCTGCGCTTCATCCGGCGGATCGGGTCGATAGGCCGTCGCCAGAATAGCCGGCGGCCGGTGGCATTGGGAATCCCTCCGTCACGTGCACAGCTCGTAGCGTGGGTTGAGCGCAGCGAAACCCACGAACGAAAAGAGATGGGTTTCGCAAGCGCTCAACCCATCCTACGCGCTGGATGGAGCGCAGCGAAATCCAGGTCATTTCGCTGCGAACCGTGACCCGGATTACGCTGCGCTTCATCCGGGCTAGCATATCCCCTTGGGATCACGAATTTAGATCGCATTCCACAAAACGCGAATACATGCGATCTAATTGTGATTGTTAGGATCAAACAGATTTAGCGATCACAGCGGATGGCGACCGAAATGCACTCGGTGCAATATATCGATCAAAGCCGTTTGGACTGGTGGGATCCTGTCTGGCTACAACACATCGCCAGTTCGCATGGATTCGCTCATGCGAAGACCGTTTGTGACCTTGGTGCCGGTGCAGGACATTGGACGCAGGCTCTTGCCCAGGCGCTTCCTTGGAATAGGACCGCGGTCGTTGCGCTCGACTCAGATCCCGGATGGATTGACGTTCTTCGTCGCAACAAATCTCTCGCCGGATTGGTTGCACGACTGGAGCTAGTCGAAGCAGATGCAACAGACACTCGGCTCCCCGCGAATAGCTTTGATCTCGTTACGTGTCAGACCTTGGCGCTCCATCTGAACGATCCAGCAGCGTTGGTGCGCGAAATGGTTCGTCTCGCGAAGCCCGGCGGAATTGTCGTGTTGGCTGAACCCGCTAATGCTCTCAACAGGGCGCAACTCGGCGCGGCTATGGCCTGCCTTGAGCCACATGAGGTCGCGCTCCTTGTCGAGATTTGGATGGCCTATCACAAGGGCATCCGTGATCGTGACGGCTTAGATTTCGACATTGCCTTGCGTCTGAAGGGGATCATTGAAAGCTGTGGGGTGGATCGCGACGACATCCTCTGCTTCAAGAATCCAAAGACCATCGAAGCTTTGACGAATGACGACCTGACCTCTGAGTACACCGAGGAGAATTTCAACTACGCGCGTATAGGAGGGATCGATCGTCGGAAATGGAATGATGGTCGCGAGCTTGCGAAGCGGATTTCTTGTATGCGTGAGCCCGTCGTTTTTATGGATTCGCTGTTCTTGTTCTGCTTCAGAGCCAAATGATGCGGTCTTGAAGGCAGATCTCGAACCTGCGTCTCAACCGAGCACCTCGCCTGGTGAGAGCATCCCCAGTGATCAGCCGCCGTTCCGGATTGCGCTGCGCTTCATCTGGGCTACACCACTGCATGAAGCTCGTAGCGTGGGTTGAGCGCAGCGAAACCCACGAACGAAAAGAGATGGGTTTCGCAAGCGCTCAACCCATCCTACGCGCTGCTTCAGAGCCAAATGATGCGGTCTGGAAGGCAGATCTCGAACCTGAGCCTCACCCGAGCACCTCGCCTGGTGAGAGCATCCCCAGTGATCAGCCGCCGTTCCGGATTGCGCTGCGCTTCATCTGGGCTACACCACTGCATGAAGCTCGTAGCGTGGGTTGAGCGCAGCGAAACCCACGAACGAAAAGAGATGGGTTTCGCAAGCGCTCAACCCATCCTACGCGCTCAACTGAGCACCTCGCCTGGTGAGAGCATCCCCAGTGATCAGCCGCCGTCCCGGATTGCGCTGCGCTTCATCTGGGCTACGCCACTGCATGAAGCTCGTGGCGTGGGTTGAGCGCAGCGAAACCCACGAACGAAAGAGATGGGTTTCGCAAGCGCTCAACCCATCCTACGCGCTAAGCCCAGAAAACGCAGCGACGCCTACTCCGCGCTTCGTTTCTTTGTCGGCGCCGGATGCTTCTTCTCAAGTACTGGCTTTAGGAATTTGCCGGTGTAGCTGCGCGGGGCTTTGACGATATCTTCCGGTGGGCCCCAGGCGACGATTTCGCCGCCGCCGTCGCCGCCTTCCGGACCAAGATCGATCACCCAGTCGGCGGTCTTGATCACTTCGAGATTATGCTCGATCACCACCACGCTGTTACCCTGCGCCACCAACTCGTGCAGCACCTCGAGCAGTTTGGCGACGTCGTGGAAATGCAGGCCAGTGGTCGGCTCGTCCAGAATATAGAGCGTGCGCCCGGTGGCGCGCTTGCTGAGCTCCTTGGCCAGCTTGACGCGCTGCGCTTCGCCGCCCGACAGCGTGGTCGCCTGCTGGCCGACGCGGATGTAGTCGAGACCGACGCGCTGCAGCGTTTTGAACGTTTCGCGCACCCGCGGCACCGCCTTAAAAAATTCGGCGGCTTCCTCGACCGTCATGTCGAGCACGTCGGCGATCGACTTGCCCTTGAACAGCACTTCCAGCGTTTCGCGATTGTAGCGCTTGCCCTTGCAGACGTCGCAGGTGACGTACACGTCGGGCAAAAAGTGCATCTCGATCTTGATGACGCCGTCGCCCTGGCAGGCTTCGCAGCGGCCGCCCTTGACGTTGAACGAGAACCGGCCGGGCTCATAGCCGCGCGCCTTGGATTCCGGCAGCCCGGCAAACCACTCGCGGATCGGCGTGAAAGCGCCAGTATAGGTCGCGGGATTGCTGCGCGGCGTACGGCCGATCGGCGACTGATCGATGTCGATGATCTTGTCGATATGCTCCAGACCCTCGATCCGGTCATGCGGCGCGGCGGCTTCGCTGGCGTTGTTCAGCTTGCGGGCGAGGGCGCGGTACAGCGTGTCGATCAGCAGCGTGGACTTGCCGCCGCCGGACACGCCGGTCACGCAGGTGAACAGCCCGAGCGGGATTTCGGCCGAGACGTTTTTGAGATTATTGCCGCGGGCGTTGACCACTTTGAGCGTGCGCCGATGGTTCGGCGGCCGGCGCTCAGGCACCGGCACGAATTTTTCGCCGGTAAGATATTTGCCGGTCAGCGATTTCGGATTGGCCATCACCTCGGCGGGCGTGCCCTGGGCGACGATGCGGCCGCCATGCATGCCGGCGCCGGGGCCAACATCGACCACATGGTCGGCGAGCATGATGGCGTCTTCGTCATGCTCGACCACGATCACGGTGTTGCCGAGGTCGCGCAGCCGCTTGAGTGTATCGAGCAGCCGGGCATTGTCGCGCTGATGCAGACCGATCGACGGCTCGTCCAGCACATAGAGCACGCCGGTCAGGCCGGAGCCGATCTGCGAGGCGAGGCGGATGCGCTGGCTTTCGCCGCCGGACAGCGTGCCGGAGGCGCGTGCCAGCGTCAGATAGTTGAGGCCGACGTCGAGCAGAAAGGTCAGCCGCTCGCGGATCTCTTTCAGAATGCGCGCGGCGATTTCGTTCTGCTGCTTGTTGAGCGCATCGGGCACGCTGGCGAACCACTCGCCGGCGGCTTTCACCGACAGCTCGGCGATCTCGCCGATATGTTTGGCGCCGACCTTGACGCACAACGCCTCCGGTTTCAGCCGGTGACCATGACAGGCCGCGCAGGGCACGTCAGAGAAGTACTTGCCAAGCTCCTCGCGCGCCCATTCGCTTTCGGTCTCGCGGAAGCGGCGCTGGATGTTGGTGATCACGCCCTCGAACGGCTTCTTGGTGTCGTAGGAACGCACGCCGTCTTCGTAGGAGAATTTGATCTCGTCGTCGCCGGAGCCATACAGAATCGCGTTCTGCGCCTTCTTCGGCAGCTCCTTCCACTTGGCATCGAGCGAAAACTTGTAGTGCTTGCCGAGCGCGGTCAGCGTTTGCAGATAATAGGGCGAGGACGATTTGGCCCAGGGCGCGATCGCGCCCTTGCGCAGGCTGAGCTCCTTGTCGGGAATCACCAGATCGGCGTCGACATGCTGCTCGATGCCGAGGCCGCCGCATTCGGGGCAAGCACCATAGGGATTGTTGAACGAGAACAGCCGCGGCTCGATTTCCGGAATGGTGAAGCCGGACACCGGGCAGGCGAATTTTTCGGAGAACAGCAGCCGCTCCGGGCCGCTCTTGTCGTGAATCTTGGCGGTCTTCTTGTCTTTACCACTGGTAGCCGCCGTGTTCGCTTCGCCCGCCGGCGCATTCGGCGAATCGGCGAACTCGACCACCGCCAAGCCTTCGGCCAGTTTTAGTGCGGTCTCAAAACTTTCGGCCAGGCGCTGGCCAAGATCGGGACGCACCACGATGCGATCGACCACTACGTCGATGTCGTGCGGGATCTTTTTGTCGAGCGGCGGCACTTCGGCCAACTCGTGAAAGGTGCCGTCGATCTTGACGCGCTGAAAGCCCTTTTTCAGCCAGTCGGCCAGTTCCTTGCGGTACTCGCCCTTGCGGCCGCGCACCACTGGCGCCAGCAGATAGAGCCTTGTGCCTTCCGGCAGCGCCAGAACGCGGTCGACCATCTGCGACACGGTCTGGCTCTCGATCGGCAGGCCGGTGGCGGGCGAATAGGGCACGCCAACGCGGGCCCACAAGAGCCGCATATAGTCATAGATTTCGGTGACGGTGCCGACCGTGGAGCGCGGGTTTTTGGAAGTGGTCTTCTGCTCGATCGAGATCGCCGGCGACAGCCCGTCGATCTGGTCGACGTCCGGCTTCTGCATCATCTCCAAAAACTGCCGGGCGTAGGCCGACAGCGATTCGACATAGCGGCGCTGGCCCTCGGCATAGATGGTGTCGAAGGCGAGCGACGACTTGCCCGAGCCGGACAGCCCGGTGAACACCACCAATTTGTCGCGCGGGATCGTCAGATCGACGTTTTTCAGATTGTGTTCGCGGGCACCGCGAATGGTGATGGCGCGGCTGCTCGAGGCGGCCTGCTGGCGTCGGGCCTTGATCACTTCATCCATAAGCTTTCCCGGACTGGGCTGTTCCGGACGCACAGGGCGACACCGGCAAAAACAGGACGCCACCGCGCGGGGCAGAGCGGCGCGGTGCGAACATAGGAAGAACGCAGGTGTTTTTCCAGTATCAGAGTGACGTCATCAACCGATTATCGCCGTTCCCGAGATGTGCGCAGCGATCAGGCGGCCCGGGCGCCGGTGAACGAGACGGCTGGCCGCGTATGGCGAAACGTCAGGCAGGCGAGCCCACACAAAAGCAAAAGGCCGGCACGAGGCCGGCCTTTCGTCACGAAGCTGTGGGTCGGGCGAGCGCTTAGTAGCGCGCCACCACCGGGCCACCCCAGCGATAGTTGAGGCGGGCGGTCACGAGATCGACGTCGCCGCCGACGCGGTTGGTAGCCAACACAAGCCCATTATTATAGAAATCTGCGTCGAAACGGCTGATAAAAATATGATCATACTCGACGCCGACCGACCAATTCGGTGCAAAACCATATTCAAAGCCGACTCCCACCGTTCCGCCCCAGCGGGTTTGATCGTTGGTCGACGCCACCAAATTTACAGGAGCGCCAACGGTGAAATCGTATTTCGAACTCGTTACCGCGGCGCCGCCCTTGACGTAAAGCAGAGCGTTATTCCAAGCGTAGCCGACCTGACCAGTGAACAGGCCAAAGGCAGTCAGTTTGGAATGTTCAGTCCATGCGGGGAGCCAGTTGTAGTCAACATGGCTGCCGCTCAGATCAGCCCAGTTGCCCTGCGCTTCCAGGCCGAACACCCAGTTCGCGGCCTGCCAGCGATAGCCGATCTGACCACCAGCCACCGCGCCGGTCGAGTCATGATTACCTAAATCGAGGCCGAAGCCGTTCCAGCTGTCGCGCATCGAACCCCAACCGGCGTTGGCACCGATGTAGAAACCCGACCAATCATAAACCGCGGCGATCACCGGCGGAGCCTTGGTGTAAGCGCGGGCCGGCAGATCAGCCGCCATCGCCGGAGCCAGGCCCAGAGCCATCACGCCAACCGTACCGAGCAGAAATTTCTTCATTTCAAATCTCCCCAATCCAACGGCCACCGGGATGATCCTGGAGGCACTTCAGCGCGAGCGCCACAACCTATGGTGCCGACTATAGCCAAGTTGATTGAAAAATCCGTCACCCAAAAGCAACAGTCACCCAGGAACTGCCCGGGGAGAAGCCCGTGTAATGGTTGAGAAAAATCCCGACTGCGGAACTTTACGAGGTTCGTTCGCCAGGCGATGCAAAAGCCGCGCTAACTAACTCCTTCCGGCACGCAATTGCACCTTCTCAAAGGAACAAACATCGAACATAATCGCTGTGTGGATAAGCGCCGCAGGGACTGCCGCAGCCATCGGCTGACGGCGTATAGCCTTAGCGATCGGGATCAAGCTCGCTTGCGCCGCGGGCAGATCGCGAATCGGATGTGAGGCCGGCGTTTTCGGCGATTTAGCAGGGGAGATCAGCGAGATGGCTGGCAGCGTAAACAAGGTGATTCTGATCGGCAATCTCGGCGCGGACCCCGAGATCAAGCGCACGCAGGACGGTCGCCCGATCGCGAACCTGCGCGTCGCCACCTCGGAAACGTGGCGCGACAAGAATTCCGGCGAACGCAAAGAGCGCACCGAATGGCATCGCGTGGTGATTTTTAACGAAGGGCTGTGCCGGATCGCCGAGCAATATCTGAAGAAGGGCGCCAAGGTCTATATTGAGGGCCAGTTGCAGACCCGCAAATGGACCGACCAGAGCGGCGCCGAGAAGTACACCACCGAAGTCGTGCTGCAGAACTTCAACTCGGTGCTGACCATGCTTGATGGCCGCAGCGGCGGCGGTGGCGGTGGCGGTTACGGCGCCGATGATTCGATGGGCGGTGATTTCGGCTCGAGCGGTCCGTCGAGCGCGCCGCGCCGCGCTCCGGCGCCGCCGGCCGGCGGTCGCCATGACATGGACGACGACATTCCGTTCTGAGAGCGGTGATCTGAGAAAGACTCGGGCGCGGCTTTCCGCACCGAACGGCGGGGCGCTCACTGAGCCCTAAAATGCTCCAGCAGCGGCCCTCGAATTGAGCGGCCGCTGCTTTCGTTTGTTACGGCAGCAACAGCACGGCCGCCAGCCACAGTTGCGACAGCGTAAACAGCACCGCAAAAACCAAGCGGCTGCGCCGCGCCACCCAGGCCGGCAGCCAGATGTCGAAATTGGCGGAACGGTCGTCGGTGTAACGCGCCGCCGCGATCGTCAGCGGGCAGCGCATGCGATTGAGCAGCAGCACCGCCAGTTCGGCCCAGACGAACAGGCTCATCCAGAGCGCGGCCTGCAGCGCGCCGAGCGGGATCGCGATCAGCACGCCGATGATCGAGCTGGCGAAAAACAGCCACAGCGCGGTGTGCACCGCGCGGATCGCGGTCAAAGCGCGTGCTGCTGCGTCGCGCTGGTTCGCCGAGTGAGCGCTGGTCATGTCACAGCCTCCGCTTCACGCTTGGTTGCCAGGATCTTGTCGATGCGTCGTCCGTCCAGATCAAGCACTTCAAAGCGCCAATCTTGGAAGTCGAAATGATCGCCGACCTCCGGCAACGCGCCATAATGATGCAGCACCAGCCCGGCGACAGTATGAAAATCGCGATGCTCGGGCAGCGGCACTTTCAGCAGGTCGCCGACCTCGTCGACCGGCATCCAGCCGGCGATCAGATAGCTGCCATCGTTGCGGCGCACGAAAGCCGGTTCCGGCGGTCCTTGCTCCGAATTGAAGGCGCCGACGATCGATTCCAGGATGTCGGCCGTGGTGACCACGCCCTCGAACGCGCCATACTCGTCATAGACTAGGCCGAGATGCACCGTCGACTTGCGCAGCATCGCCAGCGCGTCGCGGGCGTCGGCCGAGGAGGGGATCACCGGCGCGGCCCGCACCAGGCTGCGTAGCTCCGGTCTGTCGCCGCGCAAATAGGCGGTCAGCACGTCCTTGGCTTGAATGATGCCGATCGGATCGTCGCGATTGCCGTCCGTGACCGGCAGACGGGAATGGGGGGTGTTGAGTAGCGCCTCTCGCACCGTGTCCCACGGATCGTTGAGATCGATCAGTTCGACGTCCGGCCGCGGCGTCATCACCGCACCGACTGGGCGGTCGCCGAGCCGCATCACGCCGGCGATCATTTCCTTCTCGCCCGGTTCCAGCACCCCGGCGGTCTCCGCCTCGCGCACCAGCGAGTGAATCTCTTCCTCGGAAACCTTGTCTTCGGCCTCACCATCCTTGCCGAGCAGCCGCAAAATGCCCTTGCCGGACCAGTCGAGGATGAAGACCAGCGGCATCGACAGCTTGGCGAGCAGCGTCATCGCCGGCGCGACTTTGACCGCGGCGACTTCCGGATTGCGCAGCGCCAGCTGTTTCGGCACCAGCTCGCCGACAATCAGCGTGGCATAAGTGATCAGCGTCACCACCAGCCCGACGCCGAGCAGGTCGGCGCCCGGCACGCCCTGTTCGCGAAACCAGTCGTTTAGCCGCAAGCCGAGCGTCGCGCCTGAAAAGGCGCCGGACAGCACGCCGACCAGCGTGATGCCGATCTGCACCGTGGACAGGAAGCGGCCGGGATCAGAGGCCAGCGCCAGCGCCTGGCTGGCGCCGCGCACATTCTTCTGCATCATCACCGCCAGTCGCGACGGCCGTGATGAAACGATGGCCAGCTCTGACATCGCCAGCAATCCATTGATGACGATCAGTACGATGACAATCGCGAATTCCAGCGACAACATGGCGCTTGCGCCGACCCCCTCAATCTCCGATGCGGACTCCTAATATGTAGGTATGGCGGCTCGGAAACGTAACTGCCCGATTGTGCAGAGCCGTCCCTCTAGTTCAGTTTTTAGATTAGAATAATTATTGAAAGTATTGAACAAAAATGGATTTTATTCTTCGCGCTTGGCCTGGGTCCAGAGCTTATCCATTTCCGCCAGCGTGGCGGAACGGCAGTCGCGGCCCTCGGCGGCCAGCGCCCGCTCGATATAGCCAAAGCGCCGCTCGAACTTGGCATTGGTGGCGCGCAGCGCGGTCTCCGGATCGGCGCCGACATGGCGCGCCAGATTGACCAGCGCGAACATCAGATCGCCGGTCTCTTCATGGGCGGCGGCGTTGTCGCCTTCATTGAGCGCCGCCTCGACTTCATCGATCTCCTCGCGGATCTTGGCCAGCACGGCGCGTGGGTCGTTCCAGTCAAAACCGACGGTCGAAGCTTTGCGCTGTAGTTCCATGGCCCGGGTCAGGGCCGGCTGGCCGGGTTTGACCTCGGCGAGCAGGGACGACGCCTCCACCTCGGGCTGGGCGCGGCGCGCGGCGCGCTCGGCCTTTTCCTCGGCCTTGATGCGATGCCAGGTGACCTGGGCGCCGGCCGGATCGGCTTCGCGATTGTCGGGGTCTGCGAAGACGTGGGGATGGCGGCGGATCATCTTGCGACAGATCGCTTCGACCACGTCGCCGAACACGAACGCGCCTTGTTCCTCCGCCATTCTGGAATGAAACACCACCTGCAGTAGCAGGTCGCCCAATTCGTCACGCAGATCGTCGAGATCGTTGCGGGTGATGGCCTCGGCCACCTCATAGGCTTCTTCGATGGTGTAGGGCGCGATCGTCGCAAAATTCTGCTCGAGATCCCATGGGCAACCGGTGCCGGGGGTGCGCAGCGCGGCCATGATCTCGATCAGGCGGGTAATGTCACGGGATGGCTTCATGGCGGGCACTCTTCGTTAGCAGCCCCCTCTATGCCGCAGCGCGGCGGCAAACCCCAGCGAAAATGCCAGCGCCAGTTTGGCGCAGCGGCGCAGCAGTGCTATTGCGGTCGGCGATGAACAATCGAGAGCACAACGAGACCGCCGGCAGCGGCGCCGAAAAGGCGCTGGTGTTGTTTTCGGGCGGACAAGATTCGGCGACCTGCCTGGCGTGGGCGCTGCAACGGTTCACCCATGTCGAGACCCTGGGCTTCGATTATGGCCAGCGCCATCTGGTCGAACTGGAGAGCCGGCAGCATCTGATCGACGGGATCAAGGCATTGCAGCCCGGCTGGGCCGCCAAGCTCGGCGAAGCGCGCACTTTGTCGGTTCCGACCCTGGCGTCGATCTCCGACACCGCGCTGACCCGCGATGTTGCCATCACCATGGGGGCCGATGGCCTGCCCAATACCTTTGTGCCCGGCCGCAATCTGATCTTCCTGACCTTCGCGGCAGCGCTGGCTTATCGCCGCGGCATTGGTGCGATTGTTGGCGGCATGTGCGAGACCGATTATTCCGGCTATCCCGATTGCCGCGACGCCACCATCAAGGCGCTGCAAACCGCCATCAACCTCGGCATGGACAAGAATTTCGCGCTGCACACGCCGTTGATGTGGCGCGATAAGGCCGAGACCTGGGCGCTGGCACAAGAGCTCGGCGGCGACGGCCTGGTCGATCTGATCCGCGAGCATTCCCACACCTGTTATCTCGGCGAGCGTGGCGCCCGCCATGATTGGGGCTATGGCTGCGGCGAATGCCCCGCGTGCCGGCTGCGCGCCCGGGGCTGGCAGGAGTTTGCTGCCAAGCAGCAGAGCTCCGGCGGGCACTGATCGGCGGGCGATCCGCGGCTTTGCGCCGCTATCCACGTCGAGTTGGTCGCCAGCGCTTGCCGGCGCATTTGGTCGTTGCCATCATAACAACAGGCTGATCGGGCTCTGGCGCCGCGTCCGGCTCGATTGGGCCGCAATGGCCCCAAGCGCGCCGTCCGATGCGCGCCAATAGAAGCGTCCAGGGAGGCTTCGATGATCACCACCGTCGTCCAATTCCGTGTTGCGCAACCGCTGTCACTCGACGAGGCGAAACGCCGCTTCCAAAGCAGCGCGCCGAAATATCGGAATCTGCCGGGACTGATCCGCAAATATTACATCCGCTCTGAAGACGGCATGACCGCAGGCGGGGTGTATTTCTGGGACAGCCGCGAAGCCGCCGAGAAAGTCTACAGCGGCGAATGGCGGGCGTTCGTCGAAAAACTCTATGGCGTGCCGCCGTCGATCGATTGGTTCGAAAGTCCTGTAGTGGTTGATAATGCCAATTGCGCTGACATCGCCGCGGCAGAGTGAAAAGCGACGATTGCGATCGCAGCGGGTCATGATTCCGCTGTCCATTCGCTAGGCGAAGAAATCCCCGTAGTCCTACGCGCTGCCAGATTAAGGATCAGATCAGCCGCGGCACTTAGTTTTGCCGTGCTGCGCATCTGGCAGCGCCCGACCGACGCCGCTGCTTGCTCGCAGCGTGGCTCCGGATGCTGATCGCCTCAGCTTCGTGATGGTCAAGCGCACAGCCGATTGCTCCGCAGCCATTATCAAGAGGCCAAGAAACGAGGACAGTCGGATGCGTAACAACCTGCCGGTCACCAACGTCGAGTATAAGCTGAGCGACGATTGCCTGATCGTATCCAAGACTGATCCGAAGGGGCGCCTCACATATTTCAATCAGGCGTTTCTGGAGGCATCCGGATTCACTGAGGAAGAGCTGATGGGACAGCCGCACAACATCGTGCGGCACCCGGACATGCCGGTTGAGGCCTTCGAGAACCTGTGGGCGACGCTGAAGGCTGGCCGGCCGTGGTATGGCGCGGTCAAGAACCGCTGCAAGAACGGTGACTATTATTGGGTGATGGCGAGCGCCAGTCCGATCTGGGAAAATGGCGTGCTTACCGGCTACATGTCGATCCGTTCCAAGCTCGCGCCTGAACTGCGTCAGCAGGCCGAACTGGTCTATGCCCAGCTTCGCAACAAGACCTGCAAGGATTTCGTGATCGCGGACGGCATCATCCGGCGCAAGACCGTATTCGATCGTCTGTCGTTCTTCACCGGCACCTTGAAAGCGCGGCTCACCACGCTGGTGACGGTGCTGGTGATGTTCATGACCATGATCAGCCTCACCGGCATGATGGCCACCCAATCCAGCAACGGCATGGTGCAGTCGATCTATGAACATCGCACGCTACCGCTGGCGCAGTTGTTCGAGGTCGAGGAGGGCCTCAAGGCCTCAACGCTGCTGATGTACGAAGCGTTGTCGAACGCGCGGGCCAACCGCCCGACTGACGAAGCGGTCCGCCGGCTGCGCGACAACATCGATGTCACCAACCGGGCTTGGTCGACGTTTGGCGCCCAGGTGCGTACCCCGGATGAGAAAGCGGCCGCCGAGGAGGTTGGACGCAGACTGTCCGACTATCTCGACAAGGGCGGGCGAACCGGACTGGAGATGCTGCTCTCTGCCAAATATGACGAGCTGTCAGAATTGCTGGCCGGTCAGGTTTCCGAGCAACTGCAGGCCGCCAGGCGCGATCTCGACAAGCTGGTCGCTGTCTATGTCAATGAAGCCAAGGCCGACTACGAGAGCGAGCAGCGGAGTTATTATGTGGTGCTGGCGATCGTGGTGTCGCTGCTGCTGGTTGCCCTCGGCTATGGTGGCTGGCTCGGCCTGCGTACCATCCAGGCGACCTTGCGGCCGCTCGGTCGGCTCAATACCGCGATGGACGCCATTGCACGCGGCAATTTCAACAGCCGTATCCTGATCAAGCGTGACGACGAGATCGGTACGGCGCTGCGCAACATCCAGGCGATGCAGGCCAAGCTCGGATTCGATCGCGAAGTGCAGATCGAGACCGAGCGGCGCATCACCGCCGATCGGCGCGCCGAAATGCACAAGCTGGCTGGCGATTTCGAGACGGCGGTCGGCGAGATGATCAATGCGGTATCGGCCGCCTCCACCGAGCTTGAGCATTCTGCCGGCACCCTGACCGCAACGGCCGAACGCACGCAGCAGCTCACCCATATCGTGGCGACTGCTTCGGGCGATGCCACCGCCAATGTGCAGTCGGTTGCTTCCGCCACCGAGCAGATGGCATCGTCGGTCGACGAAATCAGCCGGCAGGTCCAGGACTCGGCCAAGATCGCCAACGCGGCGGTGCAACAGGCGCGCACCACCAACGATCGGGTCAGCGAACTGTCGAGCGCTGCGACCCGGATCGGCGCGGTGGTCGAGCTGATCAATGACATCGCCGGCCAGACCAATCTGCTGGCGCTGAACGCCACCATTGAAGCCGCGCGCGCCGGCGAGGCGGGGCGGGGCTTTGCGGTGGTGGCCTCCGAGGTCAAGGCGCTGGCCGAGCAGACCGCCAAGGCCACTGAAGAAATCGGCCAGCAGATCGCCGGGATTCAGACCGCGACCCAGGAGTCGGTCGCAGCGATCAAGGAGATCGGCGACACCATTGGGCAACTGTCGCAGATTTCCTCGACCATCGCCTCGGCGGTCGAGCAGCAGGGCGCGGCCACCCGCGAAATCTCTCAAAACGTCCATCAGGCGGCGCAGGGCACCATTGAGGTCACCAGCAACATCAGCGATGTGCAACGTGGTGCCAGCGAGACCGGATCGGCTTCCACGCAGCTGCTATCGGCCGCCCGGTCTCTCGCTCGGGAAAGCAACAACCTGAGGCGCGAAGTCACCAAGTTCCTAGATACGGTGCGCGCCGCTTAGTCTAGTCCCGCGGCTGATCACGAAAACCGGCGAGCCCAGGCGCGGCACCGCGCCTGGGCTGTTGCATTCTGCTGCCCGCAAACGGTTATGCCGCTGAGCGGCGCCGTGCGCTACGATTTTCGCTCAACTGGTAGTTCCCCTAGCTGCGGTCTCAACTGATCAGAAATTTTTGCGACGCACCCTGACGCTGTTCGTCTGATGGCCGTTGTCCGTCAGATCGCGCGACCATGACCACCGGCAGCGCGCTGTGAGTTTTCGGATTGGTCGATTGCAATAGGGGGCAGTCGTGCGCGTGACACTGAAGTTTTGTCTAATTACCATTGTTTTCATGCTGTTGTTGTTGCTGATGGGCCAGAGCTGGATGGCGCTGACTAAGCTCGGTGCGATCAACAGCAAGATGGAAGACGTCAATGGCCGATGGCTGCCGGCGGTGCGTCAGCTCGGCGAAGTGAAATACACTATGGTTCGTTATCGCGTGGCCAGCCTGCGCGTCTTGCTCGCCACCGATCCGGCCTATCGCAAGGAACTGGTAGCCAATCAGGAAATGCGCGCCGGCCAGGCGGCCGATACCATCCGGAAATATGAGCAGCGCATCACCGATCCGACCGCTCGGCGCATGTTCGACGAACTGAGCGCGAAATGGTTCACCTATCTGGCGCTGCAGCGCCAGATGTCCGAATTGGCGCTGTCAGGACAGTCGGGTGACTTGCTCAGGGCCGATGACGCCGCCGCGCGGCCGGCCTTCGACGTGGTGCTGAAGGTCATCGATCAGGCGGTCGCGCAGAATGACCAGGGAGCCAACGCGGCAACCCAGGACGCCCAAAACAGCTATCAATCGGCTTGGTCCAACACCATTGTGCTGGCTTCGATCTCGATCGCGCTCGGCATCATCGCGGTGTTGTTCGTGGCCTTGCGGATCGCCGCCGGGCTCGCGGGTCTGAACGGTGCGCTCGCCAAGATGGCGGCCGGCGACCTCAAGGTCGCGATCCCGGGTGCGGACCGCAACGACGAGATCGGCGACATGGCGACCAATGTCGTCAAGATCCGTGAGAACTCTGAAAAAGCCGCACGCCACGAAGCCGACATGGTCGCTGAGCAACAGCGGGTCGGCGCCGAGCAACGCAAGGCCGCCATGCACCGCATGGCTGACGATTTCGAAGCGGCGATCGGTGAGATCATCGAAACGGTGTCATCGGCATCGACCGAGCTCGAGGCCTCGGCCGATACGCTGGCGACCACCGCGGACCGCTCTCAATCGTTGGCGACCGTGGTGGCCGCGGCTTCGGAAGAAGCCTCCACCAATGTGCAATCGGTCGCGTCGGCCACCGAAGAGATGTCGTCGTCGATCACCGAGATCAGCCGCCAGGTACAAAGCTCGGCGCGGATCGCCGGCGAGGCGGTCGAACAGGCCCGCCACACCAATGAGCGGGTCAGCGAACTGGCGAAGGCCGCCAGCCGGATCGGCGATGTGGTCGAACTGATCAACACCATTGCCGGCCAGACCAATCTGTTGGCGCTCAACGCCACCATTGAGGCGGCGCGCGCCGGCGAGGCGGGGCGTGGCTTTGCCGTGGTGGCGTCCGAGGTCAAGGCGCTGGCCGAGCAGACCGGCAAGGCGACCGGCGACATCGGCCAGCAGATCGCCAGCATTCAGAGCGCAACCCATGAATCGGTCGATGCGATTCAGGCGATCGGCGCCACCATTGCCAGGATGTCGGAAATCGCGGCCACCATCGCCTCGGCGATTGAGCAGCAGGGCGCGGCGACCCAGGAGATTTCCCGCAACGTCCAGCAGGCGGCGGCCGGTACCCACGAGGTGTCAGCCAACATCTGCAACGTGCAGCATGGCGCCTCCGACACCGGCGCCGCATCATCCCAGGTGCTGACGGCGGCCAAGGCACTGTCGCGCGACAGCAACCGGCTCAAGCTCGAGGTCGGCAAATTCCTCAACACCGTGCGCGCCGCTTAACCGGCATTGCGGTTCTGATACTGATCAGAACCGCAGCGCGAGCCGCTGACCGGCGCACGCGGCGCAGTACGTCGTAATCAGCTCTGGATTGAGAAAGGGTCGAATAGCGAATGCAGGTTGCGCGAGATCAATGCACAATCTGATGCGAGCAAAAAAGCTGACGGCCGCCATGGTTAACAATGAGGGAGGCCTTCGCGATGCTGCTGCGACCGATGAAGACGATCCTGCCCGTTACGATCGCCACGATGGCGATCGGCGTGTTGAGTGCCGATTGCGCCAGCGCGCGCGATAAATTGCAAAAAGGCGACGTCAAAGCGATTGCGGAAGAGGCCTTCGTCTACGGCTACCCGATGGTGATGAATTACGGCGTGTACTACGAATCATTCGTCGACACGGCATCGTCACAATACAAGGCGCCTTTCAATCAGTTCTACAATACGGCGCGGGTCTATACGCCCGCTGATACCGCTGTGGTGACCCCGAACAGCGACACGCCATACTCCTTCATTGGCATGGATCTGCGCGCCGAACCGATCGTGATCTGCAATCCGGACATTGAACAGTCACGGTACTTTTCGCTGCAGCTGATCGACATGTACACCTTCAACTACGGTTACATGGGCACCCGCACCACCGGCAACGCCGCGCAATGCGCGCTGGTCGCCGGGCCGCGCTGGAAAGGCAAGGCGCCGAAAACTATCAAAACCGTGTTTCGCAGCGAGACCGATTTCTCGCTCGGCCTCATTCGAACCCAGCTGTTCAACGCGGCCGACATCGACAACGTCAAAAAGATCCAGGCCGGCTACCGGGCGATGCCGCTGTCGCAGTTCGAGGGGCGGGCGGCGAAGGCGCGCAGCAGCGCGGTGAAATGGCCGAAGATCGACAAGGAACTCGGGGCTAAGGACCCGTTCGGCTATCTCAACTTCCTGCTGACCTACGCCCCGGCGACCGGACCGGCCGCGGTCGAGGCGCCAATGCGGGCGCGGTTTGCCAGGATCGGCATTCGTGCCGGCAAGCCGTTCGACGTCGCCAAGCTGACGGCGGATCAGAGAGAGGAGCTGGAAGCCGGCATCAAGAGCGGCATGGAGAAGATCAAGGCCAAGATCGACAATCTCGGCGGGGTCGAAAACGGCTGGCGCATTGCCAGCAACGCGTTCGGCGACCGGGCGATGTATGCCGGCGATTATGCGCGGCGCGCGGCCGCGGCGATGGCTGGCATCTATGGCAACGATGCCGCCGAGGCGCTGTATCCGATGCTGGCGACCGACGCCGAGGGCAAGAAGCCGGACACTGGCGCGAACAACTACGCGCTGACCTTCCCGGCTGGGATGCTGCCGCCGGCCAAGGCGTTCTGGTCGGTGACCATGTATGACGGCAAGACCCAGCTTCTGATCAACAATCCGATCAATCGCTATCTGATCAACTCACCGATGCTGCCGGACTTGAAGAAGAACGCCGACGGTTCGCTGACGCTGCTGTTGCAGAAGGACTCGCCGGGCCCGGACAAGCAGGCTAACTGGCTGCCGGCGCCCAATGGTCCGGCCTATATCGTGATGCGGATCTATTGGCCGGAAGCCACGGCGCTGAACGGCTCGTGGAAGCCGCCGGCGGCGCAGATCGTCAAGGCCGAGCCGCCCGCCGCGCCGGCACAGGCAGAACCGGCGGCGCCGGCCGACGCCAGCCAGGCGGAGCCCGCCAAGGCCGATGCTGCTTCTCCGGAGCCGGCCAAATCTGAGGCCACCACGCCTGAAGCTGCAAAGAGCGAGCCCGACAAGACTGAGCCGGCGGCACAACCTGCAACGCCCGATCCCGCCAAGGATCAGCCGAGCAAGGAGTAACAAAAGGAACAGCCCGCCGCGGCGATGCGAGTGCCAAGCGAGGCGCCGTCTTAGGACGGCGCCTCGTGCTGCCGATAGCAACAGGCTACCTTGATCCTGAGCCGGGGCAGGGCGAGCCATGGCACGCCCGTGCTGGCCGACACATTGCGGCCGGCGGCGCTGACTTACGCTGAACGTTTGGCGCAGCTCGCACCCCTCAATGCCCGGCTCGTCAATCTGATCCGCGAATTGAAACGCCAGTAACGCGCACACCGGATTTCGCTGCGCTTCAAGGGGAGCGCAACAGCTTGTGCCACAGGTCGGCCCGCACCGGATATCCATAAATCGCATAAGGTATATTATGGAACAGAAATCCATATGGAGTTGGAGTGGTTTAGCGGGATTTCCTGAGATTTGGGGCGTTGGCGATGCGCGCCGATGCGTTCGCGTTATGGCCAGCGTCGGCCGCCAACGCGCCTGGTGGCTGCGCCGCGCGCAGCCGCTCTCAAGCCTCGTGATCGCCATCAATGCCATGACCTCGGCGCGTGGATTTGGACCATGGCGACGGCGCGCGTGGCGCCTGGGGTCGGCACAGGCGCCACGCGCTTTCGGCGACGCCCGAGCCGTCCAGGGAATCCGCTGCGGCCGCTGGACGGGTGCGGGTCAGATCTGGCTGGTGCTGCGGCTCGCGGGCCATTCGGGCCGCGCTGGCGCCACCCATGGCGGCCGCATTTGACGCTGGCACGCCGCTTGACGACCGAGACCCAGAACAGCTCCAACAGGCGCTGGCGTCGCAGCCGGCCGCCAGCGGCGTCGTGACCACGCAGCAAAAGAGCTTGACCGCAGCGCCGCGGAAT
This sequence comes from Rhodopseudomonas faecalis, assembly GCF_003217325.1. Classification (GTDB taxonomy): domain Bacteria; phylum Pseudomonadota; class Alphaproteobacteria; order Rhizobiales; family Xanthobacteraceae; genus Rhodopseudomonas; species Rhodopseudomonas faecalis. Next base: position 148,648 of record NZ_QJTI01000005.1, on the reverse strand, counting down.
GGTGGTGAGCTGAACCGGATAAATTGCCAAAGTGTCGGCAAGCAGAACCAGAGCCACACAAGGCGCCGAACACGGCACCAGGCGCCAGGGAGAAATCGGATGCGCGTCTCACGTCGGACCTTGTTGAAGACCTCAGCGGCAGCGACGCTGGCCGGCACCGTCGGCATGCCGTTCATCGCGCGCGCCCAGCAGGCCGAGTTCACCTACAAGTTCGGCAACAACCTGCCCGACAGCCATCCTCTCAACGTCCGCGCCCGCGAGATGGCCGCGGCGGTCAAAACCGAGACCGGCGGCCGGGTCGATATCCAAATCTTCCCGAGTAGTCAGCTCGGCTCCGACACCGATATGCTCAGCCAGATTCGCTCTGGCGGCGTCGAGTTCTTCACCTTGTCCGGGCTGATCCTGGCGACCCTGGTGCCGGCGACCTCGATCAACGGCATCGGCTTTGCGTTCCCGGACTACGCCACGGTTTGGCGGGCGATGGATGGCGAACTGGGCGCCCATATCCGCGCCGAGATCAGCAAGGCCAATCTCATGGTGATGGACAAGATCTGGGACAACGGCTTCCGCCAGACCACCTCCTCGACCAAGCCGATCAACGAGCCCGACGATTTCAAGGGCTTCAAGATCCGCGTGCCGGTGTCGCCGCTGTGGACCTCGATGTTCAAGGCGCTCGATGCCGCGCCCGCCTCCATCAATTTCAGCGAAGTCTATTCGGCGCTGCAGACCAAGGTGGTCGAGGGCCAGGAAAATCCGCTGGCGCTGATCTCGACCGCCAAACTGTACGAAGTGCAGAAATATTGCTCGCTTACCAACCACATGTGGGACGGTTTCTGGTTTTTGGCCAACCGCCGCGCCTGGGAGCGGCTGCCGGAAGATCTGCGCGCCATCGTCGCGAAAAACATCAACGCCGCCGCCATGAATCAGCGCGAAGACACCGCCAAGCTGAACGCTTCGGTGCGTGACGACCTGACCGCCAAGGGGCTGATCTTCAATCAGCCGGACGTGGCGCTGTTCCGCGACAAGCTGCGCAAGGCCGGTTTCTACGCCGAATGGAAGGGCAAATATGGCGATCAAGCCTGGTCGCTGCTGGAGAAGGCGGTTGGCACGCTGACTTAACTCCGCACGCCGCCGTGGCGCACGCGCTCAACACGCAAACCTTGGTGACGTCCGCTGATCGGCCGGTGATCGACCGGCTGCAGCGGGCGCTCGGCGCGCTGGTCGAGTGGCCGGCGGCGCTGCTGGTGGTTGCCGAGATCGTGGTGCTGTTTGCCGGCGTGGTGTCGCGCTATGTGCTGCACAGCCCGCTGACCTGGTCCGACGAACTGGCGTCGATGCTGTTTTTGTGGCTGGCGATGCTTGGCGCCGCGGTGGCGTTTCACCGCGGCGAGCATATGCGCATGACGGCGCTGGTGGCGCGCGCCGGCCCCTCACTACGCGCCTTTCTGGACGTCGTGGCGACGCTGGCAGCGCTGGCATTTTTGCTGCTGATCGTCGTGCCCTCGGCCGACTACGCCTATGAGGAAAGTTACATCACCACGCCAGCGCTGCAGATCGCCAATAGCTGGCGCGCGGCGGCGTTGCCGGTCGGCATCGTGCTGATGGCGCTGTTTGCGCTGCTGCGCTTGTTGCGCTTTGGGCGCTGGCCAATCGTGGCCGGCGCCCTCGCCCTGGTTGCTGTCATCATCGGCGCGTTCGTGCTGGCGCAGCCGCTGCTGAAGCCGCTCGGCAATATCAATCTGCTGATCTTCTTTGTCGGCGTGGTCGCGGCCTGCGTGTTCGCCGGCGTACCGATCGCGTTTGGCTTTGGCCTGGCGATCTACGGCTATCTGGCGCTCACCACCCACACGCCGCTAATGGTGCTGGTCGGCCGGATGGACGAGGGCATGAGCCATCTGATCCTGTTGTCGGTGCCGCTGTTCGTGTTTCTCGGCCTGCTGATCGAGATGACCGGCATGGCGCGCGCCATGGTGACGTTTCTGGCCAGCCTGCTCGGCCATGTGCGCGGCGGCCTGCATTATGTGCTGGTCGGCGCTATGTATCTGGTGTCCGGTATTTCCGGCGCCAAGGCCGCCGACATGGCGGCGGTCGCGCCGGTGCTGCTGCCGGAAATGAAGAAGCGCGGCGCCAAGCCGGGCGATCTGGTCGCCCTGCTCTCGGCCACCGGCGCACAGACCGAAACCATTCCGCCAAGCCTGGTGCTGATCACCATCGGCTCGGTCACCGGCGTGTCGATCGCGGCGCTGTTCACTGGCGGGCTGCTGCCGGGCGCGGTGCTGGCGATCACACTGTGCATGCTGGTGTGGTGGCGCTACCGCGATGAGGATCTCAGCCATGTCAGCCGCGCCAGCGGCGGCGAGATTCTGAAAGCCTTTGTGGTCGCGCTGCCGGCGCTGGCGCTGCCATTCGTGATCCGCGCCGCGGTGGTGGAGGGCGTTGCCACCGCCACCGAAGTGTCGACCATCGGCATCGTGTACGCCCTGCTCGCCGGGCTTTTGGTCTATCGCAAATTCGATTGGCAGCGGCTGCGGCCGATGCTGGTGGAAACCGCCAGCCTGTCGGGCGCGATTTTGCTGATCATCGGCACCGCGACCGGCATGGCCTGGGGGCTGACCCAGTCCGGCTTCTCAAGGGCGCTGGCGAGCGCGATGACCGGCCTGCCCGGCGGCGCCGCCACCTTCATGGCGGTGTCGGTGCTGGCCTTTGTGATCCTCGGCAGCGTGCTGGAAGGCATTCCAGCGATCGTGCTGTTCGGCCCGCTGTTGTTCCCGATCGCGCGCGCGGTCGGCATCCATGAGGTGCACTACGCTATGGTGGTGATCCTGGCGATGGGCATCGGGCTGTTCGCGCCGCCCTTCGGGGTCGGCTACTACGCTGCTTGCGCGATCGGCCGTGTCGACCCCGCCGAAGGTATCCGTCCGATTTGGGGCTACCTGCTGGCGCTGCTCGCCGGTTTGATTATTGTGGCGGTGTTTCCCTGGATCTCGATCGGCTTCCTGTGAGATCGGGGCGGCGGCGTGCCGGTTCGGCGCTTCGTCCAAAATATCAAGAACGACCAATATCTATCTGTGAGGAGGAGTTTGTCAGATGGCCGCCCAACCGCACCAATACGATCTCGGTCTCGACAAAAACGCTGCCAATTATGTGCCGCTGACACCGCTCAGCTTCCTGGAGCGCACCGCCGCGATCTACCCCACCATGACCAGCGTGGTCTATGAGGACCGGCGCTTCACCTGGGCGGAAACCCGCGAGCGCAGCCACCGCCTCGCCTCCTTCCTCGCCAGCCGTGGCATCGGCCGCGGCGACACCGTGGCGGCGATGCTGCCCAACATCCCGGCGATGTATGAAGCGCATTTCGCGGTGCCGATGCTAGGCGCGGTGCTCAACCCGCTCAATATCCGGCTTGAGCCGAATTCGATCGCGTTCCAGCTCGACCATGGCGGCGCCAAGGCGGTGCTGGTCGACCCGGAATTCGCCGCGGTGATCGAGGACGCCATTGCCTTGATGAGCGGCCCCAAGCCGCTGCTGATCGATGTCGATGACCCGGCCTTTGGCGCTGGCCGGCGGATCGGCGAGATCGAATATGAAGCCGCGCTGGCGGCGGGCGATCCAAGCTTTGCCGGACGCCGTCCTGATGACGAGTGGGATGCGATCGCGCTCGGCTACACCTCCGGCACCACCGGCAATCCCAAGGGCGTCGTCACCCATCACCGCGGCGCGTATCTCAACGCGGTCAGCAACATCATCGCCGCCGGCCTTGGCCAGCATCCGGTCTATCTGTGGACGCTGCCGATGTTCCACTGCAATGGCTGGTGTTTTCCCTGGACCATCGCGGCGGCGGCTGGCGTCAATGTCTGCCTGCGCAAGGTCGATCCGGCCAAAATCTTTGAGCTGATCCCGAAACATGGCGTCACCCACATGGCCGGCGCGCCGATCGTCTACAACACCCTGATCAACGCCCCGAGCGCGCCGAAGGACGGCAGCGGCCGTCCGATCGTCGGGCTGATCGCCGGCGCGGCGCCGCCGGTCGCGGTGCTGGCTGGCGCGGAGTCGATCGGCATCAAGCTGACCCACGTCTACGGTCTCACCGAAGTCTATGGCCCGGCCTCGGTGTGCGCCGAGCAGCCCGGCTGGGACGAGCTGCCGCTCGCCGAGCGCGCCCAGCTCAAGCGCCGCCAGGGCGTTCCCTACCCGCTGCAAGAAGCGGTCACGGTGCTTGATCCAGAAACCATGACCGAGGTGCCGCGCGACGGCGAGACCATCGGCGAGGTCATGTTCCGCGGCAATATCGTCATGAAGGGCTATTTGAAGAACGAGAAAGCTACCCAGGAAGCCTTCGCCGGCGGCTGGTTCCACACCGGCGATCTCGGCGTGCTCGATCAGCATGGCTATGTGATCATCAAGGACCGCTCCAAGGACATCATCATCTCGGGCGGCGAGAACGTGTCCTCGGTCGAGGTCGAGGACGTGCTGTACAAGCACCCGGCGATCATGTTCGCCGCGGTGGTCGCCAAGCCTGATCCGAAATGGGGCGAGGTGCCGTGCGCGTTCGTCGAATTGAAGGAAGGCGCCAGCGTGACCGAGGCGGAAATCATCGCCTATTGCCGCGAGCAACTGCCCGGTTTCAAAACGCCGAAGGTCATCGAGTTCGCCTCGATTCCCAAAACCTCGACAGGCAAGATTCAGAAGTTCATGCTGCGCGATCAGGTGAAATCAGCAAAAGCGATTTCGGAATAGCGCGGCAACGACAGCTCTGTGCTGCAGAGCCCGCGTGGCGGCGATTCCTGGTCTCGATCAGATCACCAGGATCGCTGCCCCGCAGCCGCGCATGCTTGCGACACTGAATTGAGTCTTTCTCTATCCTCACGCTGCGGAGCAACATTCGCCTCCATTTGCCATTGACTTCAAAATGGCCAGTGAAACAGCGGCTATGTAGTTTCGTCCAATCGGTCGACCACGGTCGGCCTCCGCAAAAATGGATTGGACATGAAACGTACATTGAAGTTCGCAGGTGCAGCGCTTGCTATTCTCTCACTGATTGCTCCGGCGAAGGCCAGCGACGTGATCCGGATCGGCACCACGGCCGGGCCTTATGCCGAAATTCTGCGCTACGCCGGCGATCTCGCCAGCAAGCAAGGCATCACGCTGAAAATCACTGAATTCACCGACTACACGGTGCCGAATGTGGCGCTGTCGCAGGATGATCTTGATATCAACCTGTTCCAGCACCAGCCCTATCTCGACAATCAGATCGCGCAGCGCGGCTATGACCTCGTGTCGATCGCCAAGGGCATCATCGTGCCGATCGGCCTGTATTCCAACAAGATCAACAACCTGTCGGAGCTGAAGACCGGCGCGTCGGCGGCGATCCCGAACGATCCGTCGAACGGCGCGCGCGCGTTGCAGCTGTTTGAGAAGGCCGGTCTGATCAAGCTGAAACCCGATGTCGGCATCAAGGCCACCATCGCTGACATCATCGACAATCCGAAGCGTCTGAAGATTGTCGAACTCGACGCGGCGCAGCTGCCGCGCTCGCTCAACGACCTCGATTTCTCAGCGGTGAACCTGAACTACGCACTCAGCGCCGGCCTTGATCCGAAGAAGGCGCTGTTGCTGGAAAGCGCTGATAGCAATTGGAACCTGGTGTTCGCGGTTCGTGCCAAGAACAAGGACAACGCGGCGCTGAAGAAGTTCGTTGAAATCTACCGCTCGCCGGAAGTGAAGGAATTCACCGAAAAGCGCTTCAACGGCACCATCCTGACCACCTGGTGACGCCCTTTTTCGACCGGCCGGCCTGTGGGCCGCCGGTCATCCTCTGTTCAAGATTGTAATGTGATGACCAGCCTTTCCGACGATCGGCCGTACTGGGATGCACGGCTCGAAACCCAATCGCGCGCCGAATGGGACGCGCTGAAACTGTCGCTGCTGCAGCGCCATGTCGCGCATGCCTATCAGAATTCGCCGGCCTACCGCGCCTCGTTCGACGCCGCCAAAGTAACGCCCGACCAGATCAAGACGCTCGACGACATCCGGCGTTTTCCGTTCATCAACAAGCACACGCTGCGTGATCGTCAGCTCGCCGTGCCGCCGTTGGGCGATCTCGTTGCGGTGCCGGAGCGCGACATCGTCTACATCTCGGCGTCGTCCGGCTCGACCGGCGTGCCGACCGCCTCGCCGTTTACCGCGGCCGATTTTGACGCCTGGATCGATTATGAAGCGCGGCAGTTCTGGTCGTCCGGCATGCGGCCGAGCGACCGCTATGTGCATTCGCTGAACCTGTCGCTGTTCATCGGCGGGCCGTGCGTGCTCGGCGCGCAGAAGCTCGGCGCCCTGACCGTGCATGCCGGCACCCTGCCCTCGGACCGGCTGTTGCAGATCCTACGCCAGTTCCAGGCGACCGTGATCTGGACCACGCCGTCTTACGCTTGGTATCTCGGCGAAACCGCGGTCAAGCAGGGCTTTGATCTGCGCAAGGATTTTGCCGTGCGCCGCATCTTTGTCGCCGGCGAGCCGGGCGGCTCGATTCCCGAGACCCGCGACCGCATCGAAACGCTGTGGGGTGCCTCGGTTTATGATTACTACGGCCTGTCCGACATCTTTGGCTCGTGCGCCGGCATGTGCGAACGGAAGAACGGCCTGCACTGGGCGGAAGATCATATTCTGGTGGAAGTGATCGATCCGAGCAGCGGCGAGCCGGTCAAGCCCGGCGATCGCGGCGAGATGGTGCTGACCACGCTGCAGAAGTCGGCGCGGCCGATGATCCGGTTCCGCACTGGCGACATCGTCAGCTTCAATCCCGAACCGTGCCGCTGCGGCCGCACTGCTATCCGGCTGAACGGCGTGCACGGCCGGCTCGATGACATGTTGATCATCAAGGGCGTCAATCTGTTCCCGAGCGACGTCGAGGCGGTGGCGCGTCAGGATCACGAGCTGACCGGCGAATATCGGCTGGTGGTCGAGCGCATCAACCACCTTGACCGGCTCACGGTCGAGGTCGAGCATATTCACGGCTTCAACGGTGAGCCCAACCAGCTGGCCGATCGCTTCGAGCGCAAGCTGCGCGCGGTCACTGGCGTGTCGGCAGCTGTGTCGGTGCTACAACCCGATACGTTGCCGCGTGCCACCCACAAGGCCAAGCGCGTCGAAGATCGTCGCAGCGGCGTGTGGAATTGAAGGATGGAGAGCCGTTGATCGCAGCGATTACTGATACCAACCCCTCTCCATGCGTCATGGCCGGGCTCGTCCCGGCCATCGACGTCTTTGATATCGTAATAGCTAGAAGACGTGGATACCCGCGACAAGCGCGGGCATGACGTGTCATAGTTCAGAGTTCTTGGCGTCACAGCGACCGCCGGCAACTCTGCTGCCCGACGACAACGCTAATCGGAACAACCGACTTCAAGCCGCATGCCGTCGAACGCGGCGATCACGTTGGGCGGCAGCTGCCCGCTGAGCGTCGCATAGTCGACATCGGCGCTCATATTGGTGATCACCGCGCGTTTCGGCTTAAAGCGTTCGATCCAGCGCAGCGCGGTCTCGATATTGAAGTGGCTCGGGTGGTGCTTGTAGCGCAGCCCATCGATGATCCACAGATCGAGGTTTTGCAGCGCTGCAAAACTCTGTTCTGGAATGTCGTGCAGATCGGGCGTGTAGGCGGCATCGCCGATCCGGTAGCCGAGCGCCGGAATATTGCCATGGCGCAGCAGAAACGCCGAGATGCTCAGCGCCCCACCCGGCCCTTCGATCACGCGGCTCTCGCCGGCTTCGATCGGCCGCGCTTCCAGGATCGCCGGATAGGCACTGCCCGGCGCCTGCTCAAAACAATAGGCAAAGCGCAGCCGGATATGCGCCGCGGTGCTGTCATTGAGATACACCGGAATGCGGCGCCTGCTGTGCATCACCAGCGAACGCAGATCGTCGATGCCGTGGGTCTGGTCGGCGTGCTCATGGGTGAGAAACACCGCATCGACATGATCGACATTGGCATCGAGCAGCTGCTCGCGCAGATCGGGCGAGGTATCGATCACCACCCGCGTTACGTCGTCGCCGCGGCGCAGCTCGGCCATCAGCGAGCAGCGCCGGCGCCGGTTCTTGGGGTTGGCCGGGTCGCAGGCGCCCCAGCCGAGTGCCGGACGTGGCACGCCCGACGACGAACCGCAGCCCAGGATGGTGAGCGTCAGTGTCATGCAGCGTCTTCCTGTCGCGGCACCTTGGTGAACAGCCGGAAGAAATTGTCGGTGGTGGCGTTCGCCAGCTCCTCAAAGCTCACGCCCTTGATCTCGGCGAGTGCCTTGGCGGTCTCGACCACGAACGCTGGTTCATTGCGCTTGCCGCGGAATTTGCCGGGCGCGAGATAAGGCGCGTCGGTTTCGATCAGCAGCCGGTCGAGCGGCAGCTCGGCGGCGAGATCGCGCAGTTCCTGCGACTTCTTGAAAGTCAGAATGCCGGTGAACGAGATCGACAGCCCGAGTTCGATCGCCTTGTGCGCCAGATGCTTGCCGCCGGTGTAGCAATGCAGCAAGGCCGGAAAGGCACCCTCCGCCATTTCCTCTTCGAGGATCGCGGCGCAATCATCATCGGCCTCGCGGCTATGGATCACCAGCGGCAGGCCGCTTTCGCGCGCCGCCGCGATATGGGCGCGGAAGCCGCGATGCTGCGCCTCGCGCGAGCCGAACTGATAGAAGTAATCGAGCCCGGCTTCGCCGAGCGCCACCACTTTGGGATGGCGCGTCAGCTCGACCAGCTCTGCGGTGCTGATGCCGTCTTCGTCATCGGCGTGATGCGGATGGGTGCCGACCGAGCAATAGACGCTCGGAAAGCGCTCGGCGATCGCGATCAGTTTGGGCAGTTCGCGCACCTTGGTGGAGATGGTGATCAGCCGCCCCACGCCAGCTTGCGTGGCACGGCTGATGATGTCCTCGAGCTCCTCGGAAAAATCCGGGAAATCGAGATGGCAGTGACTGTCGACCAGCATCGGCAGACTCACGTCGCGGCGGGCTCGACATAGCGCGGGAACACCGGCGCTGGTGCCGGCATTTGGGTGCCGGGCCTGATGCGGGTCGCGAGCGCGGCGAAGTCGCGCTGGTCGGCCGGGATCGCCAGAATGTCGAGCAGCTTGGCGGCCGATGCCGGGATTGCCGGCTGCGCCAAAATCGCGATCTGGCGGATCACCTCGGCGGTGACATAGAGCACCGTGCGCTGCCGCGCCGGATCGGTCTTGGCCAGCGCCCACGGCGCTTCGCCGGCGAAGTAGCGATTGGCCTCGGCCACCACCGCCCACACCGCATTGAGCGCCTGATGGATCTGCTGCGTTTCCATCGCGCTGCGCGCCAGCGCCAGCATGCCGTCGGCCTGGCTCAGGATCGCCTTGTCGTTGTCGCTGAACTCACCGGGCTCCGGCACGATGCTCTCGCACTGCTTGGCGATCATCGACAGCGAGCGCTGCGCCAGATTGCCAAGATCATTGGCGAGATCGGCATTGATGCGGTTGACGATCGCTTCGTGATTGTAGCTGCCGTCCTGGCCGAACTGCACTTCGCGCAGCAGGAAGTAGCGCAGCTGATCGACGCCATATTGCTCGGCGAGATTGAACGGATCGACCACGTTGCCGAGCGACTTCGACATCTTCTCGCCGCGGTTGAACAGAAAACCGTGCGCGAACACCCGCTTCTGCACCGGGATGCCAGCTGACATCAGGAACGCCGGCCAATACACCGCATGGAAGCGAATGATGTCCTTGCCGATCACATGCAGATCAGCCGGCCAGTAGCGCCAGTTCGGATCGCTCTCGTTCGGGAAGCCGACGCCGGTAATGTAGTTGGTCAGCGCGTCGACCCAGACATACATCACATGGCCGTCGGCATCCGGCACCTTGATGCCCCAGTCGAACGTGGTGCGCGACACCGACAGGTCCTTGAGCCCGCCCCTGACGAACGACACCACCTCGTTCTTGCGCGAGTCCGGGCCGATGAAATCGGGCTGATCGGCATAGAGTTGCAGCAGCCGGTCCTGATAGGCCGACAGCTTGAAGAAGTAGCTCTGTTCCTCGACCCACTCGACCGGCGTGCCCTGCGGGCCGCGGCGCACCTTGTCCTCGCCGACCGTGGTTTCGTCCTCGGCGTAATAGGCCTCGTCGCGAACCGAATACCAGCCGGCATAGCTGTCGAGATAGATGTCGCCGTTCTTGACCATGCGCTGCCAGATTTCCTGGGAGGAGCGATGGTGCTGTTCTTCCGAGGTGCGGATGAAACGGTCGTAAGACACGTTCAACAGGTCATCCATCTGCCGAAAGCGTCCGGCATTGCGGGTGGCGAGTTCGGCCGGTGTCAGGCCTTCCTTCTGCGCGGTCTGAACCATCTTCAGGCCGTGCTCGTCGGTGCCGGTCAAGAAGAACACGTCCTTGCCGTCGAGCCGCTGAAACCGCGCCAGCGCGTCGGTGGCGATCGCCTCATAGGCATGGCCGATATGCGGCACACCGTTCGGATAAGCGATGGCGGTGGTCAGGTAATAGGTGTCACGAGATTTGCTGGCGGGCGCCATCGTCGAGGAAGCCTTCTGCTGGATGATCGCCGCGGTCTGCCTGCGAACGGAGGGACCCCAGCGTCAGCGGGTCGCCTCGGCGAGCAGCCCGAACACCGAAAACACCAGCGGCTTGCGCTCGAGATTGAAGGTTTCGGTGTCGCGCGCGGCGCGATTGATCTTTTCCCATACCTCTGCCAGCCGCGCAAGGCGGGGCAAATCCGCGTTGACGTCGCCCTGGTGCAGCCGCAGCGCGATCCAGCGTTCGATGCCATCGATAAAGGTGGCAAGCGCAACCCGATCGGTACCCGATAGCGCATCGCCAAGCGCGTGCAGCGCGCGCGGATCGACATTCGGCAGCGACTCCAAGAGCGCGGTGGTGCGCTGATGCAGTCCAAGCGCGTCGCCGCCGAGCAAGGTCAGCGCCCGCGACACGCTGCCCTCGGCCGCGGCGGCGGCCTGCTGCAGGGTCGGATCGTCAGGATCGATGCCCGAGGCGATCGATGCGGCCTGCACCACCTGATGGCTCGGCAGCGGTCGCAACGGCAACCGCCGGCAGCGCGACTGAATGGTGGCCAGCACCCGCGCCGGCGAATGGCTGACCAGCAGGAACAGCGAGCGCTGCGGCGGTTCCTCGATGACCTTCAGCAGCGCGTTGGCGGCGTTGGCGTTCAGCTCGTCAACGGTATCGACCACGCATACCCGCCAGCCCTCGCCGGCCGAGGTCGAGCCGAAGAAGCCGATGGTTTCGCGCGCTTCGTCGACCGTGATGATGGTGCGCAGCGTGCCCTTGTCGTTGACGGTGCGCTCCAGCGTCAGCAAGCCGCCGTGAGACCCAGCCGAAACGTGGTGCAGCACCGGATGGTTTTCCGGTAGCGCCAGCGAGGTCGCCTGCTGCACCGGCGGCGACATCGGGTCGGGATACGCGAGCACGAACCGCGCCATCCGATACGCCAAGGTGGCCTTGCCGATGCCCTGCGGTCCGCTCAGCAGCCAGGCATGCGCGATACGGCCGCTACGATAGGCTTCCAGCAACTGCGCTTCGGCGTCGTGATGGCCGATCAGCGCCACGGTATCGCGCGGCCGCGGCAACTCGATTTCGGTTTCGACTTTACGTGCGCTCATTCCGGTTCGGTTCCGTCGCTCAAAGCGAGCAGCAGCCGCTGCCGCACCGCGCCCCAGATCCGCGCCGCGACCGTGTCGATGTCGGCGTCGGCATCGATCAAAGCGCAGCGCTTGGGCTCGTCGGCGGCGATCTGCCGAAAGGCATCGCGCAGACCGCGGTGAAATTCCAGCCCCTCCGATTCAAAGCGATCCGGGGCGCTGTCGCCGCGCCGCGCCGCAGCCCGTTTCAGGCTGATCTCCGCCGGCAGATCGAGGATCAAGGTCAGGTCCGGCTTCAAGCCGTCGATCGTGACCCGTTCCAGCGCGTTGAGCAGCGCCGGCGGCACCGCGCCGAGCCGGCCTTGATAGGCCCGGGTCGAGTCCGAAAAACGGTCGCACAGCACCCATTGGCCGTCGGCCAGTGCCGGCGCGATCACGGTCTGCACATGGTCATCGCGCGCGGCGGCAAACAGCAGCGTTTCGGCCTTCGCGCCGCCGATCAGGCCGCCAATGCCCGACAGCAGCAGATGGCGGATGATCTCGGCGCCGGGCGAGCCGCCTGGCTCGCGCGTCACCAGCGTGCGAAACCCGGCAGCTTGCAGACGCTCCGACAGCAGCTTGATCTGGGTGGATTTGCCGGCGCCCTCGCCGCCTTCAAAACTGATGAAGCGGCCTGGGCCGGGGCGCGTCGGGTGCGGGGCGATCATCTCAGAGTTTCGACACGCCGGCGCGCACCAGCCCGATCACCAGCTCGCTGACGCTGTCGAACGCGCGCCAGGTCATCGAGCCCTGGCCGATTTCCTCGGCGGCGTGCAGCGGCACCTCGACCGCGAGATTGGCGCCGCGCCACACCCGGACCACGCCGACCGGCTGGCCGGGCTGCACCGGCGCCGGGATCGGGCCGCGATACAGGATGCGCGCGATCAGCTTGTCGTTGCCGTTCTTCTGCACCATCACCCGCACCGGCTCGGTGCTGGTCAGTTTGACCGAACGCTTCTCGCCGCCAAACACCTTGGCGTAGCCGACCAAATCCTCGGCCTTGAACAGCGTGCGCGATTCAAAATTGCGAAAACCCCATTCCAGGATTTTCTTGGTCTCGTTGGCGCGGTCATCGGCGCCTTCCAGGCCGTTGACCACCACGATCAGCCGCATGCCGTTCTGCACGGCCGAGCCGACCATGCCGTAGCCGCCTTCCTTGGTGAAGCCGGTTTTCAGGCCGTCGGCGCCCTCGAGCATCGTCAGAAGCGGGTTGCGATTCTGCTGGCGGATCTTGTTCCAGGTGAATTCGCGCTCGCCGAAGATTTTGTAGTTCTCCGGATAGGTCAGGATCAGGTGCCGCGCCAGCTTGGCCAGCTCCCGCACCGTCATCTTGTTGCCCGGGTCCGGCAGGCCGGTCGAATTGGCGAAGGTCGAGCGCGTCAGGCCAAGTTCGCGGGCACGCTGGGTCAGCTTTTCGGCAAAGGCGCTTTCGCTGCCAGCCAATGCTTCAGCCAGCACCATGCAGGAATCGTTACCGCTCTGAATGATGGCGCCGTGCAGCAGATTATCGACCGAGACCCGGCTGTGAATCTCGGCAAACATGGTCGAGCCGCCAGCCGGCGCGCCGCCCTTGCGCCAGGCGTTTTCGCTGACCTTGAACTCGTCGGTCAGCTGGATTTCGCCGCGCTGCAGCGCGCGGAACACGTATTCCGCGGTCATCAGCTTCATCATGCTGGACGGCGCACGCAGCTCGTCGGCGTTCTTCTCGAACAGCACGCTGCCGCTCGACGCTTCGATCAGGATCGCGGTCGGCGCGTCGGTGTCGTAGCCGCCGTCGTCCTTGGCTGCGGCGGCGGGGGCGCCCTGCACACTCTTATTGGCAGCCAGCGCCATGCCGGCCCATCCCACCAGCACCGCCAGTAGGCCGACGCCGACAAGCCGCGACAGCTTGGTCAGAGGTACGCCACGAGCCGAAAGATTGCTGAACAACGCCATGAGTGTCCTGGAAGCAGCGTGCAGTGATGGCAGCAGCGACGCAATGGCACGCCCCCGTTTCCGATTGCGTCGCTTGGTGATCAATCTTAGCCTGCGGGCATCGGCGCTGCCACGATCTCCCCACAGAAAAAGCAGCACACCCTATGCAGACCACACGTACCGTTCCGGTCAATGGCATCGAGTTGTTCGTGCGCGAACAGGGCAGCGGCCCGCTGGTGCTGCTCTGCCATGGCTGGCCCGAACTGTCCTATTCCTGGCGCCATCAGATCACCGCGCTGGCCGCTGCCGGCTACCGCGTGGTGGCACCGGATATGCGCGGCTTTGGCCGTTCCTCGGCACCGGCCGAAGTGGCCGCCTATTCGATGTTCGATCTGGTCGGCGACATGGTGGCGCTGACCGCCGCCTGCGGCGTCCATCGGGCCGCGATCGTCGGCCATGATTGGGGCGCGGCGGTCGCCTGGCACGCGGCGCTGTTTCGGCCCGATCTGTTTTGCGGCGTCGCCGGTCTCAGCGTGCCGCCGCCCTATCGCGGCCGGGAGCGGCCGCTCGACGCCCTGCGCAAGCAGGGCATCGAAAACTTCTACTGGCAGTATTTTCAACCGCCGGGGCTGGCTGAGGCCGAGTTCGAGCGCGATCCAGAACTGACGCTGCGCACCATCCTCGGCGGCGGCTTCGCCGATCCACAGGCGCTATTCGTCGCTCCCGGCCAGGGGCTGCTGCGCAGCCCACCACCGAATCAGCCGCTGCCGGATTGGCTGGATGAGGATGATCTCGCCGAATTCGTCGCCGCCTATCGCGCCAGCGGTTTTCGCGGCGGCCTGAACTGGTATCGCAATATCGATCGCAATTGGGAGCTGACCGCGCCCTGGCAGGACGCGCAAATCCGGCAGCCGTCGCTGTTCATCGGCGGCGCGCAGGATGCGGTGGTGACAGGCCTACTTGGCGGCAAGCGCGTCGCCGAGATGGAACGGGTGCTGCCGGCCCTGACCCGCAAGCTGATCATCCCGGAGGCCGGTCACTGGATTCAGCAGGAGCGTCCGGGAGAGGTCAATGCCACGCTGGTCGAGTTTCTCAAACGGCTTGAGTTTTGATCATCAAGCCGTTGAGCTAACTAGCATAATGGTTTTTAGTACAGGCCGCGGGCCGAGATCATCGCGCCGATCGCGTCCTGATGTCCGCTCATCTTGGCAGCGACCGGATGCGCAACCGGATGGACGTCCTTGCCGGCGTCATAGGCCACCGCGCGCTTGTTATCGAGCGTGCGGCCCGCCGAGCGGCTGCTGCGCGAGGCCGAGATTTCCGAGGTGGCGTTGATCGACGCCAGGTCCTGCGAGCTGTGGCCGAGCGAATACGGCCGCCCTTCCGGCAGCGGTACGTCGCCGCGAATCGCGCCGCGGGTCGGGCTCGGAATGTCAGGCACGAAATTGCCGGCAGCGGCCACCCGCACCACCGACGGCGCCGGAGCCGGTTCGCCCGTGCGCAGCGTTGCCAGCAATTGGCGATCGTCGGAGCCTTCCAGCGGCGCGCGGCCGACATATTCGACCCGCACCTTGGCGACGCCATGCCGTTTGAATTCGAGGAGTTCAGCGGCCCGGTTGGAAACGTCCATCAACCGATTGCCGTGATAGGGGCCGCGGTCATTGACGCGGACCACCAGAGATTTGCCGTTGGCCATATTGGTGACGCGGGCATAGCTCGGAATCGGCAGCGTCGGATGGGCCGCCGACAGCGATTGCATATCAAACACTTCGCCATTGGCGGTCAGCCGGCCATGAAAGTCGTCGCCATACCAGGAGGCCAAGCCTTCGGCGCGGTAGTTGACGTCTTCCTCGGGGACATACATCCGGCCGCCGACCACATAGGGTTTTCCGACCCGGTAAGTACCGCCGCCCTTGGGCACCGGCTCGCCCGGCGCGACGACGCGCGGACTGGCAGAGACGCCGTATTTCGGATCAACGCGGCTGGCGAATTTGTCGGATGCCGCGCAATTGGCAAGCATCAGGCAAGCGCTCATGGCGGCAGCGGCACGTGCCGCGCGGCCGAACGAATCTGGTTCGCGATACCCCATAGATCCCCATACCATTCCCCGGCCAGACGCCCAAACGGACGTCCCGCCGCGGCCGTTGCGGCCCTCACCCCACAACAATTGGAAACCATATCGCAGCGAGATCACGGCGGAAATGGGGTGACACAGAGGATAGTGGAACAATGGTTAATGCTTTGCGGTGGAAATCTCCACCCCGTTGCCCGCTTGCTGCAGTTCTCAAGGGGGTGAGGCGGCGAGCGGCACGCTTGGCGATCGTCATCGAAACCATCGCGGCGCCTTGATAAGATCGCATCAACTCAGTCAAAGGCGGGAAACGAGTCGGGGGTGCGATGAATCAGCTCATCAAAGATGTGTCGCCTGGCAGCTCGCCCCTCGAGGGCCGGATCCAGCAACGCAACGATCTGGCCTGGGCGTTGGCGGTCGGCGGCATCAGCACGGTGCTGGCGGCGGCGGCGCTGTGGTTCACTTGGCATTTTGCCGCCACGCTGTTTCTGATTTTCGCCGGCATCCTGTTCGGCGTGTTCCTGAGCGCGGTGACCTCGCTGCTCGGCAAGGTGATCGGCGGCAGTCACGGGCTGCGGCTGGCGCTGGTGTGCGTGGTGCTGACCGCGATGTTCGTCGGCATGTCCACGCTGGGCGGCAGCACGATCGCGCAGCAGGCCACCTTGCTGAGCAACACCATCAAGGCGCAAATCGTCAAAGGCAAAGCGATCCTGGAGGAGCATGGGTTCGACACCAGCTTCATGGATCTTAGCACCACGCCAACCACAGCGGAGACCGCGGCGGCGCAAGCGACCCCGCGCAGCCTGCCGAGCGCCGGTGCCCTCGCCTCTGGCGGCGGCGCGATTTTCAGTCAGACCCTAAAACTGCTGCTCGGGACGGTCAGCGCGGTCGGCAACTTCTTCATCGTGATCTTTTTGGGCGTGTGCTTTGCCGCACAGCCGGCGGTGTATCGCAACGGGCTGCTGCGCTGCGTGCCGCGATCGCTCCGCGCCACCACCGCTGAAATCGTCGACGATGCCGGTGACGTGTTGCAGCGCTGGTTGCTGGCGCAAATGATCACCATGACCGCGGTGTTCGCGACCACCGCGATCGGGCTCAAGATCATCGGCATCCCGGGCGCCTTTATCCTCGGCGTTCAGGCCGGGCTATTGGCATTCATCCCAACCATCGGCGCGATTCTCGGCGGGGCGATCATCGTGCTGGCCAGCATCGCGTCGGGCTGGATCGCGATGGTCAGCGCCTTTGTGCTGTTCCTCGGCGTGCACGCCATGGAGAGCTACATCCTGACGCCGCTGATCCAGCGGCAAGCCATCAACATCCCTCCCGCGACGCTGTTTGCGGTGCAGATCCTGCTCGGCATCGTGTTCGGGCTGTGGGGGCTGGCGCTGGCGCTGCCGCTGATGGCGATCGGCCGGGTGGTGATGGATCACCTCGGCAGCGACCTTGACCCGGAGACGGCGTCTTAGCGTCTGGTCCGGCGGTGCGAATTGCGGCGGTTCTGAACAACGCAGAGCCGCCCTCGCACAGGAGCGCCTCAGCGGCGCGGTCAACTCATGGCCAAAACTAGCCGGCCGAGGTCAGCACGATCTCGGTGTGTTCGACCTCAGGGGGCGCCACGAAAAAGGGGCCGACCAGCGCGCGCCATTCGGTGAAATTCTCTGAACCGCGGAAGTCGACGGTATGGTTTTCCAGGGTCTGCCACTTCACCATCAAGCGATAGCGCTGCGGCTTCTCGATCGAGCGATGCAGTTCAAAGCCGCAAAATCCGTTGGAGCGGCCGAACACCGCGCGTGCTTTGGTGACGGCGGCTTCGAAGTCGGCTTCCATGCCAGGCTTGACGTCGATCTGGGCGATTTCGGTGATCATCACGACTCCGGGGTTGGCGAGAGCGCTATCTCTAGCCGACCCCGGAGGGGTGGTGAAGCATGACGCCCTGCCGATCCACCGCTGCCATCAGGCGATGGCACCGGCTCCGATCGGATGGCTCGGCATCAAGCTTGGACGCTCCGCGGCGGCGCCGCGACTCGCCGCAGCGGCCAGCCGCCGACGGCAGGTTTCGAGAGACAAAGGTTCTTCGGTTGCTGCGATAACTCGGTTACGGCCGCCGCGCTTGGCCTGATACAGCGCGGTATCGGCAGCCGCGAGCAGCACTTCCAGCTCGGTGCGCGCCGGGCCGCCGGCAACGCCGATCGACACCGTGGTCGGGATCGCTTCCTCATCGACCACGATCCCGCAATTTTCGAACGATTCACGCACCCTCTCGGCCGCAATCATCGCTTCTTCGATCGTGCACGGCAGCAGCGCGGCAAATTCCTCGCCGCCGATCCGGCCGCTGAGGTCGGTGATGCGCAGCGAGCTGGCCACCAGCGTCGCGAACAGCTTGAGCAGTTCGTCGCCGGCCGGGTGACCGAACCGGTCGTTGACCGACTTAAAATAGTCGATGTCGAAAATCATCGCCGACACCGGGCGGCCAGCATTGGCCTCGCGCTCGATCATGCGCGCGGCGGCTTCGCTAAAACCGCGCCGATTGAACAGCCCGGTCAGCGGATCGAGCGAGGCCGCGGTCTTGTGCGCCCGCACCGTTCGATCCGACACCAGCATGAAGATCACGAACACCGTGCCAACCGCATACAGCACCAGTTCGACCGCAAAGATCGTCATCCAGATGTTGCCGCTGGCGCTCTGTTCGGGCGTCATCAAGAGATCGGCCAGCAGGATCGGCAGCATCAGCACGCCGCCATGCAGCAGCGGCACCAGCATGGCCGGCCATCGCCGCTGCATCGATTTGCGTCGTTCCGAACCAAGCTCGAACGCAGTCAGCACCGCATAGATCGCGACGATGCCAGCGCCGATCGTCATGCGCAGCGCGATCGCGTCCGACGGCAGGCTGACAATGGTGGCGATCCAGGCCAGCGGCCCGACGAACAGGCCCGGCCAGTTCGGCGCGCGGCCGTGGAACACGCGCGCCGCGTTCCACACCATGCCGCAGGCCACGAAGCCCAATGCATTGATGGCAAGTCCGGCGACATCCGGCAGCGCCGGGCTGGCCAGTGCCCACAGAGCGACAACGGTTGCGCCGAGCAGATAGGCGTAGCCCCACCAATCCAGCGCCGGAATGCCCTCCTTGCGGCCAAAATACATCAGCATGCCGCCGAGCAACGCGGCGAGCAGCGTAGCGACCAGATACAACGTGGAAATATCGAGCGACATGAGTGCCACCGGGCCTTGAAAGATGCCCGACGGTAGGAACGCCGTATTGAGATGGAGTTTGTTTGCGCTGCGCAAATTTCCGCAAAAATGGCGCGCGTTTCAACGCTAAATTGCACTCAACCTTGCGGTGCAGCAGCGGACAAATGCATTCAACCAGAGATTGATGCCGAATGCAACCTTATACCAACGGAAATTGATACCAACCCATCCGCATGTCATGGCCGGGACGAAGCGCGGGCATGACGGGTCAATGGCAGGAGCCGTTGGTATTAGATCGCACAAAAAAAGAGAGCGCCCGGAGGCGCTCTCTTGAACTTGAGTGCAGATCGGGTCTGCGGAAGCGATTAGCGCTTCGAGAACTGGAACGAACGGCGGGCCTTGGCCTTGCCGTACTTCTTACGCTCGACGACGCGCGAGTCGCGGGTCAGGAAGCCACCCTTCTTCAGCACAGAGCGCAGCTCCGGCTCGAAATAGGTCAGCGCCTTGGAAATGCCGTGGCGAACCGCACCAGCCTGGCCGGACAGACCGCCGCCAGCGACGGTGCAGATCACGTCGTACTGGCCGGCGCGGGCGGCCGCGACCAGCGGCTGCTGGATCATCATGCGCAGCACCGGGCGGGCGAAATACACCTCGATGTCACGGGCGTTGACGGTCACCTTACCGGCACCCGGCTTGATCCAGACGCGGGCGACGGCGTCCTTGCGCTTGCCGGTGGCGTAAGCGCGGTTGAACTTGTCGACCTTCTTGACGTGCTGCGGGGCATCGGGAGCCGCGGCAGCCACCTTCAACGAGGCGAGCTGTTCGAGGGACTGCATGGTTTCAGACATTATGCGGCCCTCACGTTCTTGCGGTTCAGGACGGCGACGTTGAGCGTTTCGGGCTGCTGCGCTTCATGCGGATGATCGGGGCCACCATAGACCCGCAGATTGCCCATCTGCTGACGACCGAGCGGACCGCGCGGAATCATGCGCTCCACCGCCTTCTCGACGACGCGCTCCGGGAAGCGGCCTTCGAGGATCGACTTCGCCGAGCGTTCCTTGATGCCGCCGATGAAACCGGTGTGCTTGTAATACATCTTGTTGTCACGCTTGCGGCCGGTGAGCACCACCTTGGCAGCGTTGACGATGATGACGTTGTCACCGCAATCGACGTGCGGCGTGTAGGTCGGGAGGTGCTTGCCGCGCAGCCGGTTGGCCACCAGCGCCGCGAGCCGGCCGACCACGAGACCGGTGGCGTCGATCACGACCCACTTCTTCGTGACCTCGGCAGGCTTTGCCGAAAAAGTCTTCATGCGAGATCTTCCATGAATGGGGAACGGTTCAGCGCCGATGCGCCGGACTTGGCGTGCTTGTAATTAACGGCCGGGCCGCCGTCAATCCCCGCGCGCCGGACATTGCTCAATCAGAACAATGACTTATGAATATGGTGCGATATTACCCGCAAAAAGTTCAAGCATTTGGAATGGAATAGGTCGAGGTCACATGCGCGATTGGGTCCGGACAGGTGCCCGACAGCAGCAGCACCTCGCCGACCGCCAGCCGCTTGCCGAGCTTGAGTAGCCGCGCAGTCGCCAGCACGTCCTGGCCGGGCTGGCCCTTGCGCAGGAAATTGATGTTGAGATTGGTAGTGACCGCGAGCCCGACCGGGCCGATCGCCGACAGCAGCACCACATACATCGCAAAATCGGCCAGCGTCATCAGCGTCGGCCCGGAGATGGTGCCGCCCGGCCGCAGCAGCCGCTCGGAGAAGCGCTGGCGCAGCAGGCTGGTCGAACCGTCGGCGCATTCAATGCTGATGTCATCGTGAGCGAACGCTTGCGGAAACTCATGGTGCAGAAAGCTCTCGACTTCCGCCACGCTCATCTTGGCATTTCTCATCTTGGTCGTCCCACCCTTGTCGCGCCGTTTCATTGATCACCGCGCTTCACAATGGTCTGTTACAATAACATGATTGCCGTTCCCAGCCCCGGATCATCAATGACCGTCCAGCCTGTCTATCCTGTCGCCTCCCACACCCCTGCTCTGCTGCGCGAAACCGTTGAAAGCGGTGTTGCGGTGTTGACGCTCAATCGTCCGGCCGCGCGCAACAGCCTGTCGAAAGACCTGATCAGCGATCTGCAGGCGGAACTTGATTCCATCGCGCGGGACGACGGCATTCGCGCCGTGGTGATCACGGCCAATGGGCCGGCGTTTTGCGCTGGTCATGATCTGAAGGAAATCACGGCGCACCGCGCCGATCCCGATCAAGGCCGCGCCTGCTTCGCGCGGCTGATCAGCGCCTGCAGCGCGATGATGCAGTCGATCGTGCACCTGCCCAAGCCGGTGATCGCTGCCGTGCAAGGCGTCGCAACTGCCGCCGGCTGCCAGCTGGTGGCGAGCTGCGACCTTGCGATCGCCGCCGACAATGCCAGCTTTGCCACGCCGGGCGTCGATATTGGGCTGTTCTGCTCGACGCCGATGGTGGCGTTGTCGCGCAATGTCGCGCCCAAACACGCCATGCATATGCTGCTGACCGGCGAACCGGTCGATGCCGCGACCGCTGCGGCGATCGGCCTGGTCAATCGCGTGGTACCGGCTGGTACCGAACGCGCGGCGGCCATCGATCTGGCGCGGCGCATCGCCAGCAAATCGGCGTACACGGTGCGCGTTGGCAAAGCGGCGTTCTATCGTCAGCTCGAACTGCCGCTGACCGAGGCCTATAACTTCGCCTCCGGCGTGATGACCGACAATCTGATGGCAGAAGACGCCGACGAGGGCATCCGAGCATTCATCGACAAGCGCCCGCCGCTGTGGAAGGATCGCTGAGGAAGGATCGCTGAGCGCGCCCCTGCCCGCTGCGTCGCTTGCCCACCCCGCCCGTGCTGGATCGCCGTTATGACCGCCCTTCATCATGACGACTATCGCGACGATGACATCCGCGCCATTTTGAACGAGGTCAAGACGGTCGCCGTGGTCGGCGTGTCGCCGCTCACCATCCGCCCGAGCTACTTCGTGTTCAAATATCTCGCCGAGCGCGGCTATGACGTGATTCCAGTCAATCCCGGCCAGGTCGGCAAAGAGCTGCTCGGCCGCCCCTTTGTGGCGTCGCTGACAGCGATCGATCGCCCGGTCGATATGGTCGATCTGTTTCGCAATGCCGATCGGGTGCTGCCCGCGGTCGAAGAAGCGCTGGCGCTTAAGCCGCTGCCCAAGGTGATCTGGATGCAGCTTGGCGTGCGCCACGATACGGCGGCCGCGCTCGCGGAACAAGCCGGCGTCAAAGTGGTGATGAACCGCTGCCCGAAAATCGAATATGCGCGGCTGTCGGCCGAGATCGGCTGGCTCGGCGTCAATTCGCGCACGCTCAGTTCCAAGCGCCGCCCGATGCCGACCACTGGCATGCGCCTGGCGCTCGGCCAATCGAGCCTTGCCGGCGGCACGCTTGCCGCGCCGCGGCGCACCGACTCAAAACCTGACAACAGCTAATACCGACCGTCGCGGCCCTTGCTTGACGCCTCCGCCCGATCGGCTCAGATAACCGGCAATTCTCAACGCACATAGGATCAGTCATGACCGATCGCAGCCCCGGGTTCGCCACTCTCGCCGTTCACGCCGGAGCCCAGCCGGACCCCACCACCGGCGCGCGCGCCACGCCGATCTATCAGACCACGTCCTACGTCTTTAACGACGCCGACCACGCCGCCTCGCTGTTCGGGCTGCAGGCGTTCGGCAACATCTATACCCGCATCACCAACCCGACCACCGCGGTGCTTGAGGAGCGCGTTGCGGCGCTGGAAGGCGGCACCGCGGCGCTCGCGACCGCGTCCGGCCATGCCGCGCAGCTGGTGGCGTTCCAGATGCTGCTGCAGCCCGGCGATGAATTCATCGCGGCGCGCAAGCTCTATGGCGGCACGATCAATCAGTTCAAACACGCTTTTCAGAGTTTTGGCTGGAACGTGGCGTGGGCCGATCCCGATGACATCGGCAGCTTCGAGCGCGCGGTGACGCCGCGCACCAAGGCGATCTTCATCGAGTCGATCGCCAATCCGGGCGGCTCCATCACCGATATCGAAGCGATCGCCGCGGTGGCGCGCAAGGCCGGCGTGCCGCTGATCGTCGATAACACGCTGGCGACGCCCTATCTGATCCGCCCGATCGACCACGGCGCCGACATCGTGGTGCATTCGCTCACCAAGTTCCTCGGCGGCCATGGCAATTCGCTCGGCGGCATCATCGTCGACGCCGGCACCTTCGATTGGTCGCGCGACAACAAATATCCGATGCTGAGCGAGCCGCGCCCGGAATATCATGGCCTGAAGATTCAAGAGACTTTTGGCAATTTCGCATTCGCGATCGCCTGCCGCGTGCTCGGCCTGCGCGACCTCGGGCCGGCGATATCGCCGTTCAACGCCTTCATGATCATGACCGGCATCGAAACCCTGCCGCTGCGCATGCAGAAGCACTGCGACAACGCCAAGGCGATTGCCGAATGGCTGTCGAAGCATCCGGCAGTGGCACAGGTCAATTATGCCGGCCTGCCCAGCGATCCTTACAACAACCTGCAGCGCAAATACGCACCGAAGGGCGCCGGCGCGGTGTTCACCTTCGCGCTCAAGGGCGGTTATCAGGCCGGCGTCGATCTGGTCGCCAAGCTGAAATTGTTCTCGCATCTCGCCAATGTCGGCGACACCCGCTCGCTGATCATCCACCCGGCCTCCACCACCCACAGCCAGCTCAGCGATGAGCAAAAGACCGCGGCCGGCGCCGCGCCGGACGTGGTGCGGGTCTCGATCGGCATTGAGGACAAGGAAGATTTGATCGCCGATCTGGAGCAGGCGCTCGGCGCCTGAGTGCGGCCGCGCCAGCCGCCATCATGATCGAGGTCGTCACAGGGCTGCTCTTTGTGGCGCTCGGCAGCGCGCTCGGCGGCATGGCGCGGTTCTTCGTGTCCGGCTGGGTGGCACGGCGGATCGGCGAGACCTTTCCGTGGGGCACGCTGATCGTCAATCTCAGCGGTGCGTTCGTGATTGGCGTGTTCGGTGCCCTGGCCAGCACCGGGCGCGGCTGGTTCGCGACGCCTGGACCGTGGCTGTTTGCGGTCACCGGCTTTCTCGGCTGCTACACCACGGTGTCGTCATTCAGCCTGCAGACCCTCACGCTCGCCCGCCAAGGTGAAGCGTTGCGCGCGGCGTGCAATGTGATGTTCACGCTGGTGCTGGGGCTGGTCGTGGTCGCGCTCGGCTATGCCTCGGGCCGCTGGTGGAGCGTGCTGCCATGAGCGCTCGCCGCAGCGAAATGCTCGATCGCGCCGTGCTCTATGGCTACATCGCCGCTGGCAGCGTGATCGGCGGCTTGGCGCGTCATCTATTGGCGCTCGCGCAACACGCGCTGCTCGGCCCAGGGTTTCCGTGGGCAACGCTGACCGTCAACGTCACCGGCTCGCTGCTGATCGGCTTTTATGCCGCGATCACCGCGCCGGACGGCCGGCTGTTCGCTTCCAGCCGGCAGCGGCAATTTGTGATGACCGGCATTTGCGGCGGTTACACCACCTTCTCCGGCTTCAGCCTGGAAATGCTTGACTTGCTGCATCATGGCCACGCGCTGGCGGCGCTGATCTATCTTGGCAGCTCGCCGGTCGCATGGCTGCTCGCGGCGTGGCTTGGGCTTCTCGCCGCCACAAGGCTCAATCGTCTGAAAGGAACCTGATCATGGATCTTCCCAAAGAGGCGGTGCTGCTGCGCATCTATATCGGCGAGGACGATCGATTTGAGGGCACGCCGCTGCATGAGGCGATCGTGCTCAAGGCGCGCGAGCTGCATCTGGCTGGTGCCACCGTGCTGCGTGGCCCGGTCGGCTATGGCAAGAGCAGCCGGCTGCACACCGCGAAGATTTTGCGGCTGTCACAGGACCTGCCGCTGGTGATCGAGATCGTTGACAGCGAGCAGGCGATCAACGGCTTTCTGCCCGAGCTCAATGTGATGATGAACGGCAGCAGCGGCCTGGTGACGCTGGAGAAGGTGCAGGTCATTCAATACGGCAAGGCCGAGTAGTTCGCCGCTGCTCTAGCGAAGGAGCTGTGGCGCGCGCGGCGGCCACAGCCGCGCCAGATGCGTAACCGCCAGTGTCAGCACCAGCACCGCCAGCGCCTGATGCAACAGCCCAAGTCCGATCGGAACCTGATAGAGCAGCGTCAGCACCCCGGCCCCGGCCTGCAATAGCAGTGCACCGAGTAGCAGCAGCGCGCTGCTTGTCGCCGCCCGGCAGCGCCACGCATCGATCACATGCAGCAGTGCGAGGGCGCACAGCGCATAGGCCATCATGCGGTGATTGAACTGCACGGTGAGCTGATTATCGACCAGATTGCGCCACCATGGCGTTTCGAGCCACAGCCGCTGCGCCGCTGGCAGCAGCGCGCCGTCGATCAGCGGCCAGGTGTTGTAGATTCGCCCGGCACGCAGCCCGGCGACCAGCGCTCCCAGAAATAGCTGCACGAATACCAGCGCCAGCAGCGCCGCTGCCGTGAAGCGCAGCCGCTTAGAACCTTGTTCTTTGTGTTGTGGGCCAAGCCGTTGCAGCGTCCAGATGATCGCCGCGAAGATCGCCAGCGCCAGCGTCAGATGGATCGCCAGCCGTTCCTGCGCGACCTCGACGCGCTGCGTCAGCCCGGAGCTCACCATCCACCAGCCGACAGCTCCTTGCAGCGCGCCGAGCGCAAAAATCAGCCACAGCCGGCGCTGCAGCGTGCGTTCCAGCCCGCCGCGCCAGATGAACCAGAGGAATGGCACCAGATAAGCGAGGCCGATCACGCGGCCGAGCAGCCGATGGCTCCACTCCCACCAAAAGATCGTCTTGAACTCGGCCAGCGTCATGCCGGCATTGAGCTGGCGATATTGCGGTATCTGCTGATAGGCCGAAAACGCCTCAAGCCATTGCTGGTCCGACAACGGCGGCAGCGTGCCGGTCACCAGCTGCCATTCCACGATCGACAGGCCGGAGCCGGTCAGCCTTGTGGCGCCGCCGACCAACACCATCGCCACGATCAGCCCCGCGACCGAAAACAGCCAGATGCGCAGCGCAACAAATCGAGCGTTGGAGGAACCGGCCATTGACGCCCTACCCCGAATGTGTTTTTCGCAGCCTATCGCCACGCTGCATGCGCGCAACCCGCGCGGTACATTGCTCCGGACCCGAAACCATGAAGATCCGCACCCGCAAATTCGTTGGAACCATCGGTCTGCTGGTGCTGGCCATCACCTGGTCGCTGTTCGGCATGGTGCTGGCCCAGTTCCCGCTGATCCAGGACTCCAAATGGATGCAGGCCGGCTTCTATGTCGTGGTCGGGCTCGGCTGGGTGCTGCCGGCGATGCCGATCGTGAGCTGGATGTCGCGGCCTGACCGCACCGCCTGAGGCGGCGCCCAAAAGTCCCGTCAGGCCGCTGCCGGCACGGCGAGTGGCGGCGGGCTGCCCAGCATCGTCACATCCGAAAATCCAACCGCCATCAGCTGCGCGCGCCGCTGCGCCTGCTCATGCGCCGTCATGTCCGGCTCTGGCAGCACGATGGCATGCGCCTGCGCGCTCAAAAGTCCCGCGGACAGGTCGGTCGCGGCGCTGGCATCGAGCAACACGTGGTCATAGACGCGCAGCAGCGCATCGAGCACCAGGTTGAGCTCTGGCGAGCGCAGCAGCGCCCGGTCGGCGCCGCCATGGCCAGTGGTGACCAGATGCAGCTGCGAAAAGCGGTCGCGATTGATGATGTCGCCGAACGAGGCCTGTTTCAGCAGCAATTCGGCAAGGCCCGGCGCCGCCGGGTCGGTCGAAATCGCCCGCAGCGCGAGCGATGACGGCGCCAGATCGATCAGCACCACCTTGGCGCTCCGCGACAACAGCCGCGCCAGCGTCAATGCGGTCATGGTGGCGCCGCCCGGCTGGCGGGCCCCCAGGAATGTCAGCTTGCGCGCCGCGCGGCCGGCCTTGCTCAGCTCGGCAGCCAGCGCCTCAAGGTCGCCGACCGCGGCCGCCAAGGCAGGATGGGTGTCGGGTACAGCCGCGGTGAAGGCCGGCACCGGGTCGGCCGGCACTTCGATCGCCGTCTCGACCGGCGGCGTCAGCGGTTCGGGCTCCATCGCGGTGCCCTGCTCCCCGACATCCTCATCCGCGCCATCATCCGCTTCCGACGGCGCGGCTGGACGCGGCCTGTGGCGCGCGACCGTGACCCCTGCGGAGAGCAGCATGGTGGCGAGCGTCGCCGCCAGCACGATCGGCAGCTTGCGCGGAGCAACCGGCGTGGTCGACACCATCTGCTGGTCGGCCGCCTCGGCATCCGTCGCTTCGGGCTCGGCCGTCGCGCGGCCGGCAGCCTGCTCGGACTCAAGCTTGACACGCTGCGCATTCAGCTCGCGTTCCGCCGCGGCGAGCTGCGACTTGTCGGACGCCGGCGACGGCTGCCGGGCGAGTTGCTCGAGGTTAGCGGTCAGGCTGTCGATCCGCTCGGCGGCGAGCCGCGCCTCAACTTCCAATGATTGCGCCTGCCGCGTCGCCTCGGCACGAAGCTGCCGATCCAGCTCGGCGAGTTGCGCCTTCAGCTCCTTGATGCGCGGATGGCCATCGAGCAAGGTCAGCGACTGCTGAGCCAGTTCGCCGCGCAGCGCGGCCCGCCGCTCGGTCAGCCGGCGCATCGGTTCGGCATCAAGCGCCGCGACATCGATCGGCCGGCCGCTTTGCAGCGCGTCTTGCAGCAGCCGCGCCTTGGCTTCGGCCTCGGACTTCTGCGCGCGCGCCTTGATCAATTCGGTATTGAGATTTGCGGCACCATCGCCATCCACCGACAGCGCGCGCAATTGTGCAACCCGCGCCTCGGCCTCCGCCAGCCGCTTGCGCTGCTGGTCGATCGCGCCGGTCCGACGCTGGGCATCGGCGCTCGCCTGCTGCTGCCGCAGCGTCTCTTCCAACACCTCGGCGTGCTCGGCGATCGCCTCGACCACCTCTTCCGCAAGGTTGGGATCGCTGGACTGGAACCCCACCACCAACGTTCGCGCGGCGTCATCGGCCTCGACTGTCAGCCGGTCGAAATAAGCGGCCAGCACGCGCTGCTCGGGCGTCTGCACCAGCGGATCCTTGGCAAGGCCGGCCAATGACGCCAGCGATTTCAGCGCCGACGGCTGGCCGCGCACCGGATCGAATTCCGGCCGCTCCATCAGCTTGGCGCTGTCGATCACCTCGCGGGCGATGTCGCGCGATTTCAGCAATTGCTGCCGCACGGCGCTCGGGCGCTCGCTCGAGAGCTGCAAGGTTGATTGATAACGCGGCGCCATCAGGCTGACGATCGCCAGCGACAGCAACAGCGCCAGCGCGGTCGGCGCCAGCACGCGCCATTTCTTCTGGCGCAAAATGGCCGCTGCCTGGCGCCCAGACGGCGCTTCGGCGTCATTGTCCGCAGTCGGGTCAGCCGTAGCCGCCTCACCGACCGGCACGCCGCCGCCCTTCCGCCAAAACGCCAAACGCATGGAAAACTCCCGACCCGTGTCCCCGCTGAGTCTGGCAGCGATTACACTTCATTAAGGTTGCCGGGGCGTTAATTGCCGGGCGACGCTTGCTTAAGGGGCGCCGCGCCAGCGGTCATGAGTTTTGGGATCAAAATCACAACTCAAGGTCGCGCAATCCCTGTGGAATGTCGTGATCTGAAGTGTAGTTGGGATGGCCCCAGACGATGCGCAGCAGTTGTCGCACGAGCCGCTAACTAATTGTTCCAAGTTTTCCGTTAATCGATAGCAGAATGAAGAAAACGATCGCTGACGCGGCCTGACCGCTTGCGGCAAATACGGGACAGTAAGTCTTGGAACCTATCGACGCACGCGCGCTGATCAGCGCAGCTGCAACGCCGAGCGCCACACCGACCGGTGTACCCGTTGAGCGCCGCCGCCGGCTCTCCGCACCGGCGCTTGCTATTGCCAACGAGAAAGTGCGCCCCGCCTATTCGCCGGTTGTGATCACTGGTATGGCGCGCATCAGCGACTTCGTTCTGATCAGCCTGACCGGCGTTGTTCTGTATTTCGGTTACGTGGCGCGCAACGATGGCGCTACCTGGCCGTACATGGCGGCGATCTTTGCGATGACTTCTGCCATGGTGCTGGCGTTCCAGGCAGCCGATCTCTACCAGGTGCAGATGTTCCGCTGCCAGCTGCGGCAATTCACGCGGATGCTGTCGGCTTGGACCGTGGTGTTTCTGCTGTTCATCGGCGTGTCGTTCTTCGCAAAGCTTGGCAGCGAGGTGTCGCGGGTCTGGCTGTTGGGCTTTTACCTCGCCGGCTTGAGTGCGTTGATCGCGCAGCGCCTCGGGCTGCGCAGCCTGGTGCGACGCTGGGCGCGCGAAGGCCGGCTTGACCGCCGCACGGTGATCGTCGGCGCCGATGACAATGGCGAACGCCTGATCCGCGCGCTCAACGCCCAGGACGATTCCGACTTGCGGATTTTGGGCGTGTTCGACGATCGCAATGACGAGCGGGCGCTCGACAATTGCGCCGGCGTGCCCAAGCTCGGCAAGGTCGATGACATCGTGGAATTCGCGCGCCGCACCCGCGTCGATCTGGTGCTGTTCGCGCTGCCGATTTCCGCGGAAACGCGCATTTTGGAAATGCTGAAGAAGCTATGGGTGCTGCCGGTCGATATCCGGCTGTCGGCGCACACCAACCGGCTGCGGTTCCGGCCCCGCTCCTATTCCTATCTCGGCAAGGTGCCGACGCTCGACGTATTTGAAGCGCCGATCACCGACTGGGATCTGGTGATGAAGATGCTGTTCGACCGTATTGTCGGCGGCCTGATCCTGCTGGTGGCGGCGCCAGTGATGGCGCTGGTGGCGCTCGCCATCAAACTCGACAGCCCCGGCCCGGTGCTGTTTCGGCAAAAGCGGTTCGGCTTCAACAATGAGCGCATCGACGTCTTCAAGTTCCGCTCGCTCTATCATCATCAGGCCGACCCGACCGCGTCCAAGGTGGTGACCAAGAACGATCCGCGCGTCACCCGCGTCGGCCGGTTCATCCGCCGCACCAGCCTTGATGAGCTGCCGCAGCTGTTCAACGTGGTGTTCAAGGGCAATCTGTCGCTGGTCGGGCCGCGCCCGCATGCGGTGCAGGGCAAGCTGCAGAACCGGCTGTTCGACGAGGCGGTCGATGGCTATTTCGCGCGCCATCGCGTCAAGCCGGGCATCACCGGCTGGGCGCAGATCAATGGCTGGCGCGGCGAGGTCGACACCGATGAGAAGATCCAGAAGCGCGTCGAGTTCGATCTGTACTACATCGAGAACTGGTCGGTGCTGTTCGATCTGTACATCCTGCTCAAGACGCCGTGGGCGCTGCTGAAGGGCGAGAACGCCTACTAAGCTTGCTGGCGTTTGTTTCCTCAGGCGCTGCGGTGACCACAGCGCCCTCCCGCTCCGGTCCCTCTCAGACATTGATCTGCATGCCGATCTCGACCGCGCGGCCGCTCGGGATCTGGAAATACAGGCTGGCGTCGTCGGCCCATTTCGCCATGTTGACGAACAGCCATGACTGCCAGCGCGGCATGTCCGACGGCCGGCCGGCGCGGATCACCCGGCGCGACAAGAAGAACGAACTGTTCATGGCGTTGTAGGCAAAACCACCCGCCGCGCATTGCCGCAGCGCTGCCGGCACATCCGGCGTTTCCATATAGCCAAAGCGCAGCACGATCCGGGTGAAGCGGTCATTGACCACTTCGACGCTGGCGCGGCCGCTGTTCGGCACGCGCGGCACATCCTCGGTCACCACCCGCAGGATCACGTTGTGCTCATGAAGCACCTTGTTGTGCTTGAGGTTGTGCATCAGCGAGGTCGGCGTCGAGTTCGGATTGGCGGTCAGGAACACCGCGACGCCCCGGACCCGGACCGCCGAGCTTGAGGTCGAAATCGAGCGGATGAAATCATCAAGGTCGGTCTCGTCGCGCACCGATTTCTGCGCCACGATCTTGGAGCCACGCTGCCAGGTGATCATGATCACCATCAGCGCGGTGCCCATCGCCAGCGGGATCCAGCCTCCCTCGAACACTTTGAGCAGATTGGCCGACAGAAAGATGGTGTCGACCGCCAGGAACGGCGCGATCACCAGCGCCGACACCAGCAGCGGCCATTTCCAGCAGGTCCGCATCACCAAAAATGCCATGATGCTGGTGATCACCATGGTTCCGGTGACAGCGATACCGAATGCGGCCGCCAGCGCGCTCGACGATTTGAACGCGAACACCAGATACAGCACCGCGATCAACAGCAGCCAGTTGGCGCGCGGCAGATAGATCTGGCCCTTCTCGGTCTCCGAGGTGCGGCGGATTTCCATGCGCGGCAACAGTCCGAGCTGGATCGCCTGGCGCGTCAGCGAGAACGCGCCCGAGATCACCGACTGGCTGGCGATGGTGGTCGCGAGCATCGCCAAGCCGACCATCGGCAACAGCGCCCATTCCGGAAACAGATGGAAAAACGGGTTTTCCGCCTTGTCCGGGCTGGATAGCAGCATCGCGCCCTGCCCGAGATAGCACAGCACCAGCGCCGGGAAGATGATCGACATCCAAGCCAGCTTGATCGGCTTGCGGCCGAAATGGCCCATGTCGGCATAGAGCGCCTCGGCGCCGGTGACGGTTAAAAACACCGCGCCCAGCGCCACCATGCCGGCATAGCCGTGATTGAGCAGGAACTCGATGCCGAGCAGCGGATTGAGCGCAGCCAAAATACTGAGATCGCCGATCAGGTTCATCAGGCCGCCGATCCCGATTACGCAGAACCACACCAGCATCACAGGTCCGAACCAGGCGGCCACTGCGGCGGTGCCCCATCTTTGCACCACGAACAAACCAATCAGGATCGCCATACTGAGCGGCATGATGTACGGCTCGAACGCCGGCGTTGCCAGCTTCAGCCCTTCGACTGCCGACAGCACCGACACCGCCGGCGTGATCATGGCGTCGCCATAGAACATCGCGGCGCCGGCCATGCCGAGCACCGAGATCGCGGTGAAGCGGCGGCGCATCACGCCCTGCAGCAGCGCCATCAGCGTGAGAATGCCGCCTTCGCCGTGATTGTCGGCGCGCATGATCAGCAGCACGTATTTGAGCGTGACGATCACGAACAGCGTCCACAGCACCAGCGACACCACGCCGAGCACCATCGGCTGGGTCAGCGCACCGCCGGCCGAGGCGGCCGCCAAGCTCTCCTTGAGCGCGTACAGCGGGCTGGTGCCGAGATCGCCATAGACCACGCCGATCGAACCGAGCGTGAGGGTGGCAAGGGAGGTGGGTCGCTTGGTGTGAATGGCGGCAGGTGCGCTGATGGCGTCGCTCATCGGGTCCTCTGAAAGCAGCGGGCCGAACAGCGTTCGTGGCCCCAGCTCCCAGGTTCCTGGCCGGCGCATAAGGATGCCATTCGGAATACGGCACGCCGCCATCAAGAGCGTGTAAAGCCGCCGCGCCACACGCCGGCATCGACATACCGGGGCGCGGCCATCGCTCCGCGCGCTGCACGCGATTATTGGCGGGATCGGCACCATGGGCGGCTTAGCGGTGCCCGCGCACCGCAGGCGCGCCGCTGGCGGCTTTCGTGCCCTGTCGAATCGTCCTATGGTTGCCGATCATTCTGTTCTGTCGAGGTACTCCCCATGCTTGCAGCCGTCTTGGAAGCCATGTCGGCGCTGTTCCTGTACGCCGTGGTGATTCTGGTGTTCAGCATCGCGGTCGCGTTGTTTGCGCCGCCGATCAAGGTCGCCCAGCAGAGTTTTTGGACGGTGCTGGCCTATTTCGCTGGTGAAGTGGCGGTGTTTTTGGTGGCGCTGTGGATCGTGTCTGGCCTGGCCAGCATGGGGCTGTTGTCGATTCTGCTCGCGGGCGTGATCGTGGCGCTGGTGTTCGTCCCGGGGCTGGCTGCCAAGATCCCGGTTCCGGCCAATGTCACCGGCATGTTTAAGCGCGGCTGACCAACACCGCCTGCCATTCGCAAAAGCCGCCTTCGGGCGGCTTTTTTGCTGGGCGCAAAGGCTACTCCGGCTTGCGCCCGGCGGCGAACGAAGCTACACGACAGGCATCGGAGCGTAGCGCAGCCCGGTTAGCGCACTAGTCTGGGAGACTAGGGGTCGGAGGTTCGAATCCTCTCGCTCCGACCATTTTTCCAAATACATTTCAGCAGTTTAGCTTGATCGGCTCTTTGGCCGATCATTGCGGCTTTCCGGGTTGGGTCCATATTGGGTCATCTGGGGGCTTTGGTCCCTGCCCTGCCAATGCTCAGAATCGTTGCCGCAATTGACCGACGACCGCGCCGAGTTTGGGTTCTGATCTCAGTCCCAAAGACAAAACCGCCACCCGAGCGAGGACGGGCGGCGGTTCTGCAGTCCGGTCTGGATTTCACTTCGAGGTTTCACATGGCCCGGCACGGAGGTGTGCCACGCATGAGGCTGCTCCCGGTTGGTTAACGAATCCTTGACAGATCAACCAATCGAAACACTAGGGGGATGACACCGGCGCTTGTGTTGATCAGGTTCGGTAGAGCGCCCCCTCGCCCCGCTGCGCGCTGTTGTAGTCCGGCCGGACATCGGCGCCGCGGGCGCCACACGCCTTGCAGGTGAACCGAGGCTCTAGATCGGACAGCCGCACGTCATCCGGCCAGCGCTCGGCCTCAAGCCGCGTGCCATGACCGCAGGCGCGGCAATAGACCAGCACGGCCCGCGCGCCGGCAGCGCGCATCTCGGCGAGGGTGATCTTGAGGCTCATGCCCGGCACGATAGCGCCGCCTGTCCATTCGGACAGTGGTCATAGGCTTGCACCATTGGGCCTCGGGGCCGATGGTTCCATTATGCGTCTGCGCGTTACCATAGCCGCTCTTGCGGTCGTCATGATCCCCACGTCGGCCATGCCGGCCTGCGGCGACCGCGGCGGCCCGGGCTATCGGGGGCCGTCAGGCAAGTGCGTCGGCTGGGCCGAGTTCAGCCGGGTCTGTGGCAATCCACCGGAAAAGAGGTGCACGCCAGAGAACGTGCAGGAGCGCGGCAAAGGGGCGAAGGAATGAGACACGTTTTCCCGGCGCTGTTGCTGTTGCTGGCAAGCGCTGCTGCGGCCGAGCCGATCGCCCCCGACCGGATCAGGGTGATCGACGGCGACACAATCCGAATCGACGGCCAGCAGCCGGATCGCCGCCTCGTCGGCTTCAATGCCCCGGAAACGCGGAATGCAGAGACCGAGAGAGAACGGGAGCTCGGCGGCAGGGCCACGGCCAGGCTTCGGGAGATCGTCCGCGGCGGCGAGCTCGACTATGCCGAGGTGCAGTGCTCTTGCCGGCCCGGCTCGGAAGACTCCGCGTTCTGCAACTTCGGTCGCAAGTGCGGCGTCCTCAAATCGCGGGGCGAAGACGTCGGGGCCATCCTGATCCGCGAAGGCTTGGCCGTTCCGTTCATCTGCGGGCCGACGGGCTGCCCGCCGGCGCCGAACCCATGGCGGTGAGCCTCGGAGGCCAGCGCCCACGCCGGCCGGCGTAGGCGTGAAAGGACGCTGTTGTGAGCAATCCGCGACACGGAAGGCAAACGACCAGACTCCAGCGCATCGCCGCGATCGCCACGTCATGCATCCTATTCGCGCTGATGATGGCGGTGTGGCTGTGGGTGATCCGATGACCAGTGCCTCGATCCGATTCGTCGATCGCCAACCGGTCCGCTCGCTTCCCATCGCGGTATTGACCGCGCGCGGCACTGTGCGCACGCACAGAACGGGCCGCGGCTGTGCCAGGTCCGACCGGCAGCCCGGCCGAGTGGATCAGCGACGGCCACGGCGTCGCCAGCGTCTCCAGCGGCCACGTCCGGCTCGAGGATCTACACCGGGCCGCAGCTGGGGAGAAGTCGGCCGGATGGTGCTCTGCACGGCCTGCGGCACGCCCGGCGCCGTGTCGATCGCCCCGAATTGGCTGGATCACCGGGATCTCGCCGTGCCCTTCTCAAATCGCTGGAAAGCTTGATCCCGCACAATTCCATACGCGGACTCGGGTTGTAACATCGCCGCACTAGTCGTTACAATTGCAGGCCAAATAGTGAGATTCGCGGTATGCTGTCGACCGCAATGATAAATCGCAGAATTGAAGGAAGAGAGCGCCGCCGCGGCTCGTATGCTCCGCCGGTCGATTCGCATCGGTATTTACTCTCGGACCTATTGATGAGGTTCGGTCGCATGCCGCTGGCTGATCGCCAGCTTGATTTCTTGCGGAATGCCTCTCCCAGCCGCGAGGTTGCGATCTATTATGCTGGCGAGCTCGATTTGTTGGATGGCCCCACTGTCTCCATCGTTGGCACGCGCGAGGTCTCAGATGATGGCTGGCGGAGGGCTTCTCAACTTGCTCGAGATCTGGCCAGAACTAGGGTGACGGTGGTCAGCGGCCTCGCGAAAGGCGTCGACACGGCCGCTCTGCAGAGTGCAATAGACAATCAAGGTCGAGTGGTCGCCGTAATCGGAACTCCGCTCGACAAGGCGTACCCGGCGGAAAATTCGGAACTTCAACAGCACATCTACAAGCACCACTTACTGATTTCGCCATTTCGCAACGGCGAGCGCGTCTTCAAGTCGAATTTTCCAGCTCGGAACCGCGTGATGGCAGCTATCAGTGATGCGACGGTGATCGTTGAAGCGTCAGATACTTCAGGCACGCTACATCAAGCGGCAGAGTGCGTCCGGCTCAATCGGTGGCTTTTCATTATGAGGGCGGTAGCCGAAAATGGCTCTCTCTCCTGGCCGCAACAATTCTTGAAGCATCCCAAAGTAGCGGTTCTGTCTTCTACGGACGAGATCGTCGCTGCTATCGGCGCCTAAATGCTGGTCCAGCACTATTGCTATTACTTGACGGACTGGGCTGGGATCTCGCCCAGACAGCAAGATTTTGACACGAACAAGGTCGTAAAGTGCCTCAAGGGACAGCCTATCAACGGTTATGCCCAAATCGGAATCGCTGGGCTATCCATCCGACTCGAGCAGAGCAGCAAAGAGGAGTTCTTGGCACGACTTTGGACCTTCATAGGAAAAGACGTTGCGAAGACGCTGCGCGAAACGACCACGATCGTGCCGATACCAAATAGCTCAGCCGTAGTTGGCGCGTCTCCGAACTACCGAACATTGTCATTTGCAAGCAGCATGGCGTCTGCTTCATCGGGAAAATTGGTAGCCGAGGATTGCCTCCGCTGGAGATCTGCGGCTCCGGCAGTTCACACCACCGCCGGGCATCGAAGTCCTGAACCTCGCTACGACAATCTAGTTGTTGTTCAAAAACCCACACGGCCTGTCATCCTATTTGATGACGTGGTGACGTCCGGATCTTCATTCATTGCGGCGGTGTGGCGGCTGTCTGAAATTGGAGCAGCATTGAACAAGGGGTTGGTTGTTGCTCGTAGCACCTGCAATCAAGAACCAAATATGTTCAAGGCCGAGGGCCGAGATCTTGCAATCCCTCAGCCGCCCCTGTTCTGAACCCTCGCCCCTGACGCTGCTATCAGGCCGTCCGCCGCATCGCATCGATCATCGGCGCGGTCACGTGCTCGTCTGGACCATTCCGCATCGCGAGTAATCGCTGTCAGCGAGCTGTAAGGCGGCCTCTCGTAGATCACCAGCGTGGCACATGCATTCACCTGACATGCGCCTCAGCTTGAAAGGCCGGCTAGTGAAAAGCTCGCCCGTCGCGCCTTGAATGAGACGCCGGCAGATATCTCAGCGCTTGGGTGCCCGACAGCCGGCCGCCTCGGCTTCCGTGGTGCTGCAGAACCAACGTTTCCCCGGGCCCATCATCACCTTCGCGTACCAGCGGTTGCCTGGCTGATGGTAGATGCACTCGCCGCTGCGGCTGATGTTGCCCTTGATCACGCACTGCTGAGACGGCGCTGCAGCCGCCGACGCTGCCCCGAGCAGCACCTCCTGCGCGTTGCGCGGCACGCTGGCCGCTCCGAGGATCATGGTCCTTCGGTTTCGGTCGCGCCAATCCCATGGCGCAATGAATGCGCCGGCCCACAACCCGGACTGCGCTTCCCTAGCGACGGCCTCAGAAGCCTCGTGTTCGCGCGAATAGCGAATGAAGGCCAGCGCCCAGCCCGAGCGAACCATCCACTCCTCAACGCTCTCTGAGCCCACGCGGCACGTGCCAAGAGATCTGCCGTATTTGTCTTGACTGCTGACCTCGCAGGTCCACGGCTTGCCCCCGAAACGCCTGGCAAGCTCGTCGCGTGATGCGATGCCGCAGGGCCAGCGCTCCCCCTTCTCGTCGAGACAGAGCTGGTCGGTCTCCGGCGCGTCGATGCCATGCAATCGGATCTTGGTGCCGCCGATCTCGACCGTATCGGCATCAACGATGCGCGGCACGCCGGCGACCTCGACGGTTTCGTCGCCAGGCAAGCAGACGTACTGCGTGCCCCGCATTCCCAGGCAGCGCGCCGCGCCCGGAGTGAAATCGATCTTCACACCGGCGTCGCGGGCCCTTCCGAATGGACCTCGGTCGTTGATGCGGACGCTGCACGTTCGTCCGTTCGCAGGATTGGTCACAGAGACCGTCGTTCCGAGCGGGTATTCGTGGGAAGCCGCGGTCAGGCTGTCACGGCTTACAGGCTCGCCCGTGCTCGTGCGCGAACCGATCGAATAGAGCGTCGCGAGGACCTCCTTGCCCGAACCGCACTTCCCGGTCTTGTGCACGTGACGATGCACGGTTTCCCAGCCGCCAGCGCCAACCGAGCTGGGTACGAACACCAACATCGCGGCCGCTGCACAACAGACCGTCAAACCTAACAAGCTTCGCATCGCACCCAATCGCCTCCGGTCAGGTGCGGCTTAACACATGCGACCAGTGAATGGAGTCCCGAAGCTCGCTCAGGAGGCTAGCAGCCATTCCAGACGCCAGAAGAGACCATTCAAGCCGAGGTTGCGGCGTGCGGCGGTTGGGGTGTGGCGCCAAGCTAGACCGACCGGCATGCCAACCCACGGAGTTCCGCCGGGGGGCTGCGGCATTCGGGCGCGCCGACACCGGAGAGCTTCAACCTGGGAATATCCCTATTCGGCTATTCGTCTGATTCATGTTCGCTATTGGGCGCGCAGACTTCGCGGGACATCTTGTCGTCGATCGACTCTGCAATCTCCAAGCACGCCATTGCCAGAATGTAGGCGGTCATGGTCATATCAAGTTTGATAGCCAGCTCCCGAGCGTCATCCACAGACCTCCGGAGCAGGTTCAACTGATCGACGGTAGCCATTTCCTCACCTCGGGAGGCTGTTTTGGTTAATCGCGACAAACCGGACGATGAGACGGTGGCCCCCTATTTTCAGAGGCCCAACCGGCCGACCTCCGCGGAGGGAGATTTCGCCCCACCGTATGAGAGCTTGGTTCTCGTCCGGCTCTTTTCTCGAATCTCGTCACCAGCCGGACGGCAGCAAGTGATTGAGTTCGCGCAGAGCGTCCTATCAGGACAGAAGTGAACGCTCGAGATGCTCTTGTTGTAGCCTCTTTGAGTGATCAACGTGCCTCCGCTGAGGACCGCATCGCTTCAACACGCTACGCTGGCCGACTTTTTGGCTCACTGCTCTAAACGTGCTGTCACTGACATCGATCAGCGCCGCGATCGTCCAAGCATTCTCGACAAGAGCAGGAATGCCGAGCGGCTTAATAACGAATCCGGCCTGCTGAAAGCGAGGTAACCACCACATCTCGAATACTGCGGAAACCTGGGAGATGCCTTCGTCGAGACAAAACTCCTGAACGGCAGCCATGAGCCGCAGATTCAAATCTCCGTCCCGCCGCTCCGGGACTATGAAATACCGTGACCACTCCCAGATGTCCGGCGCCGAAGGACAGCTACTCACGGCAGCGAGGTGAGGAAACACCTCGCTGATCATAGTCGGCTTGGTGGTCGGATATAGGCGATGCCCTCCCACCACTCTGTCCCCTTCCATGGCGAGCAAATAGACCGTGTCGTCATTGTCGTATTGGTCAATCTCGCGACCGTCCGAGCGCTCAAGCGTCTTCCATCCACGTTCGTCGACAAAGACATTGTGCCTGATCTTGAAGTGTTGCTCGATCGCCTCGTGATATAGGTGACGATTGGTAGCCGTAATCACGTGGATCATTCCCGCCTCCCCTTTAGTACGTGAGGCGATCTTGCCGGCAACAATCGAAAACTCGATATTGGGAAAAGTCCCAGTGTCGTTGTCGGCTATAGAGAGATCAGATTCTGGCGGATCGCGAGAGCCACGGCATGCGTCTTGTTGGCGGCTCCGAGCTTCCGGCATGCAGTTGCGATGTGCTCTTCTGCCGTCCGCTGCGTGATTCTGAGTATCTCACCAATCTCCCAAGCTGATTTTCCGAGCGCCGCCCAACTAAGCGCCTCGCGTTCCCTGTTGGTCAACCGTGGGACAACTGGCTCCGGAGTTGAAAGGATTCGAATTCGATCAAAGGCATACATGGCCATCAGATGCAGCACGGGCTTGCTGCGCGAGTTCAGATCGATGTCCGATCCACCTAACGAGATCGCCGCCTCATAGCCTGCGAGCCCATGAATCGGAACGGCAAATCCTCGAACCATCCTGAATTCAGCGGCGCGATCCATAACCTCTGCCGCACGCGGATCGTATGCCCGATCGTACTTAGCTTCTGACCATTCGAATGGATTGATCGTTCGTCGCAGATGCTTCACGACTGGATCAAACTGATCATAGTTCTTCTGCGTATAAATGGCGAACCATTCGTCCGGCCAACGCTTAGCCATCACCATCTGAGCAAATTTCTGATGGTAGCTCGGGATCCCTGTAATGATTATTGTCTCAAACCCAAAAGCATAGAACCCGGATTTTATTGCGTCGAAGGCAGACGAAACCGTCGAATAAGCCTCCAATTCTTCAATAAAGTCCAATGCATCCTTCCCATAGTCTCCAATGATCATGACACCCTGCACTAGAGAAGCTGGAAATAAAACACATGCTAAAGCGTAGCATCGTGTTCCTGCTCTGGAAAGAAACTCGACTACGCGCGACCTATCAACGCAGATGGCGCCTTGTTTCATGCCAATCTCAGGCAAGTTGACGCGTTTTTCGCGCTCCAAGCGGCCAGGCAGCAATTCGCTGGAAACGCGCGCAACCCTGATTTATGGGCGACTGCGGGGCCGTCCGATCGGCGGCGGGGCGACCTCCTTGGCGGTGATGTGCTCTCCGGCCTCGATGCGGGCTTCGTACTCTGTCCGCAGATCTGACGGCATGGCCGGCGCAGCCAGCACCCCAAGCACCTGCCAGGACACCCGCGACCATATCGGCTCCCGCTCTCCGTAGAGCGCGGCCACGCGCACCAGCGCCGCGACCTCGCC
This sequence comes from Rhodopseudomonas faecalis, assembly GCF_003217325.1. Taxonomy (GTDB): domain Bacteria; phylum Pseudomonadota; class Alphaproteobacteria; order Rhizobiales; family Xanthobacteraceae; genus Rhodopseudomonas; species Rhodopseudomonas faecalis. The sequence continues at coordinate 108,463 of NZ_QJTI01000005.1, read as the reverse complement.
GGGATAGGCCAGCCCGAACCGCTGCTGCGCTAGGCGCAGGAATTGGCCGCGGCCGGCCTTCCGTTTCAGCTCGATCAGCTGCAGCCCGGTTTCGATCTTCCGGCGGTTTCGGCTGACCTTCGCAGCGGCAACGCGGGCCCGCTCGGCTTCCTCGCGCTCCTCTCGATCGGCAGCGATCTCGGCGCGCGTGCGGTGCCGCTTGCGGTCACGGTCGAACCCGTCGCGCAGCACCAGCACAATCATTCCGGCGAGCGCAGCCCATGCCGGCGCCGGCGCGGTCTTCCTCAGCGCCGCTGTGCCGCGGTAGCAGTCGAGCAGCGGAAAGTCGTCGAAGGCTTCGACGAACTCCAGCCCCTTGGCGACATACTCGGGGTGCGCCAGGACCACCGCGCTCATGGCGCGAATGACGGGATCGATCAGCGCGCGGGCGTTGCCCGCGCTCTCGACAATGGCACGCAGGACGATCGTCAGGTGCTCCGCCCCGTGCTTGGCGAGCAGGCTCCGCAACGTCTCAACGGCCGTCGTGCAGTTCTGGTGCCGATAATCGTTCGGGCCGATGATCTTGATATCGAGCGAGGTGAGCAGCGCGGCGAGCTCGTCTGGCGCGGCCTTGGCCTTCCGCCGCGGAAACGACACCACCGGGTCGTCGCGCAATGCCGATTGAGCCATGGAGGATCACTTCCGTTGACGGCGGCGGGTGGTGATGCCCGCCATGCGCTTCAATTGCCGGCCGCTGAACTTCTCGCCGTCGGCAAGCCGCCGCTCGACCTGGGCGCGGATCTCCGCCGGGAATGTCGGGCTTATGAGCACCCGCAGCGCCTCGGGTTTCAGCCGCTCGATCAGTTCGAGCCGATCGCCGTACATGCGGGCGGCGCGGATGTGGAAGCCCGCCTGATACTTCTCGACCCCGACGCGCTCGCACACGTCGCGAGGAACCGGGCTGGTGTTGTGCGGCCCTTTGTGCGGCAGCAATTCCAAGCCCTTCTCGACGATGCGGCGGGCGCCGGCGACTGGCCGCTTGGGCAGGTTCACCCGCTTCGGCGGCGCGATCTTCTGCTCGGCGAACACGGGGTAGAGACGCTCGGCAATCATCCCGGCGAGGAAGCACCAGGCCGAACCCTTCACAGCGTATTTCAGCGGCCGGACCTTGGCGTAGAGCTCGACCAACGGCACCTGATCGAATGCCTCGATCCAGCGCAGTCCGGTTGCCGGCCATGCCGGGAACGCCAAGGCAACGGCAGACACCGCGTTGATGATCGGATCTGTCAGCGCTCGTTCGTTGCCGCGGCTCTCCCGGATCGTCCGGAGGATAAGGGTGACATGCTCGGCGCCGTGCGCCGCGATCATCTTGCGCAACACCTCGCCGGCCGTCGTCTCGTGGTCGCGCCGCGTCTCCGTGCACCCGATCAGGCGGATATCGAGCGCCGCCAGGATCGATTGGAGTTCGTCGGTGCTGGCCTTCGGCCGTCTCCCCTTGCGTTTCGGAAATCGCACCAGCGCGCCCCGCTGGGGCGCCTTGTCGGTATCGGCGAGCACGGCTTGCGGCATAGCAATCCCCCGTCGTCGGTCAGCAAATCGAGTGCAGGAACAACGTAAAGCATAGATCAGCGCCTACGTCTTCCAAATAGATCGCGGATTTACTTCGATTATTGCCATATCAGGCTGCGCAAACAACTGCAGGTAAACGTATCTGAGATTGCTGTGTTGCTTGGCGATGCTGTCGGGGGCGACGCATGAATAGCCGGCAACCTGGCGGACGTTGGCCCGATGTCAGCCGCGGCCCGATCGGAATCCGGCGAGGTCGTATACGAACGCGCGCCCCGATCGCCTGACGGCCTCAACCTCACCATTGCGACGCAGCCGGGCCAGTGCGCGCCGGGTCGCCGACCGTGCGCTGGCATTGGCCACCCACTGCAGGCTCATCCTCGATCCGGGTGGCCGGTTCCAATACGCCAGGTCCGCGGCCTCGACTGCGGTCAGCGGGCCATGACGCCGAAGGGCAGCGCGCAGACGTCGTTCAAGGTCGACATTGGCTGCAACCTCGATGACGCCAAAGCGGGTCTTAAATCGCGAATTCGCGGGCATTTTCAAAGGATAGGAGGGGTGGGACCCGACAGTAAAGTGAGAAAACGCAAACCCCAAAAACGCGCAAATCCCGCACTCGCGCGCTTGCGCATGTAGGTCAGCGGTTTGTACGGTCCCTATACCCCCGTAGGGGTAAGGCATGCCTCAGACGCCGCTGCGGGGCCCGGAGACGCGACCGTCCGATCTTTCAGGACCCCCCGCGCCTTTGCTGGCTGGCGTTCTGTGTGGGCTTCCCTGCGAGCCCTATGGCCTGTGCTGTTGGTTCCGCCTCATGACGGCGTCGGGCTGGCCGGCGCTGCCGCGCCAGGTCATCAGGGATGGCACCGGCTATCCGTGCTGCTCTCTGTCGTGGAGTGTGCTGGCCGCGGCGCTGGTGATGAGCGGACGCGTGCACCTGTGCAGCGACGCGTGCAGCGATCCGTGCGTGCACACGTGACCCGTGAGCCGGTTGTCGGCCGAATTGCCTGTAGGGCCATGCGGTTAGACGACCTGTGCAGCGGCCACGTGTGCATCTGCACGGGTCCGTGTACCGGTTTTCAATCGACCTACTAGGAAAAAGCGGCAGTCGAGCGCGCCCGTCTCGCGCTTTCGCTGCAGCACGGTCCCTTTTGTCTGCCGGGGCGGAATGCCTCGTGCGGCGAGCGTGAATGGCTGTAGGACGCGCAGGCGAAGCCGTACAGCGCTGTTCACGAGGCCAACGCCTTTCCGCGTCAGACCGGGTTTAACGCATGGGTGAAGCCCGCTGAGACGCCTACCTACGGCGCAGGGACCGTATTCCTTTGCGCTCGGGGCCTGCGGGGCGCCGCCCCGAAATTCGAGCATATTTCGGTATTCCGATATTGAGGTTTGCTGGACCGGATGGCGTGCAAACCGTCGCCGCATTTCTGGCAGGCTGATCGGCTGCTGAGGCTGATGGGCGCCTCAATGTCAGGACGCCGCGGGTTCAAGGTGCCCGGTCTCGACGAGAGCGCGGGCAAGGACGGTTTCGATGAACATAACTGGTGAAAGCCCGGCCGCGCCCGCTGCGCGCTCAAGCGCGCGCATGTCTTCCTCAGTCAGCACAATTCCGATGGGGTAGTTCGTATTGGTCACAGCATCCCTCTGCAGGCCGGTGATGCGGGAAGGCTCCCGGCGCCTTCCCGCTGGCCGGTGTTATGCGGCACCGCCGGCTGGCCGTGATGCGATGGACGGTGCTGCTGAAGGCGGCGCAGCCACGCCAGCGCGTCAATCCCCAGTAGCTTCGTCCGATGTTGGCAAGACCCGGTCCGGTTTTGCCGCCTCTGGTCGCGTCCAGGCAACATGCATTGCCGCGCGCCGGGCCGCGTAACCATCCGATGCGGTCTCCTGCGGATTTGCGGCCGCGATGTTGTTGACCACGAACGCCGCAATGGCCTCGCCTGGCATATCCGGCGCCCGGGTCAGCAAGTCGACCGCGGCGGCAAGGCGTAGCGGATGACGCTTAACTTCGTCGGCGCCGATCGCGGCTGTCAGCCGGCCCATCACCTCCCGCGCGCCTTCGGCCCGGGCCGCAATAAGCTGTTCCTGCACTGACAGCGTTTGAGCCTGGCCGTCGTCTTCATTCTCGTTCGTCATTGCCGTCATTCCTGCTTTCCTGCCGATCCGTCGGGTTAAGTCTCACCGGACAACTTGGACGCCCGCGTCATGATTTCGCGCGCCGATGGGTGCGACAGAGCTTCCTGGTAGGTGACCGCAGACTTGGTGCGGTTCCCTTCGTCAGCCTTGACGACAACACCTCCGCCCTGCGTTGGCTGGCGGGTTGCCTCGGCCCACGTCGGATAGCGTCGTGTGAAGCTCACGGACGACCGTGCATTCCGGCGGCGCCATTTTTCCCGACCATCGACGGGTTTTCCTGTCCCGCTCATGCATACGCCCCGTCACTGTAGGCGCCGCGGGACAACTGATTGAGCTTGTCACTGAGACGGCGCTCAACGGCCGCGGCGATTGCTTCAGGAGATTGGCCCGGAGCGGCCTGGACGTGAAACGTGAATGTGTTGTTGTTCACCGTTCCGCCGCTGGCCTGACGCTGTGATTGCTGTGCCTTGATCTCGCGGATGGCCTGCAACGTATCGACCGACGCTGGCGCTGCGATCTGCGGCATGACCGGAGCCTGGATCACTGGCGCTGCGATCTGCGGCATGACCGGAGCCTGGATCACTGGCGCTGCGATCTGCGGCATGACCGGAGCCTGGATCACTGGCGCTGCGATCTGCGGCATGACCGGAGAAGCGACCTTGTGCAGTGCCGCCACAGACAAGGCGCGGTCCTTAATCATGCGGACCGTATCGGCAGCGGTTGAAATCTGGCCGGGCGCATCCGGCGTGAACAGCTCCGGTCCGCGCTCGCCAACCAGGTAAGACTTGCCACGCTGGACAGGGCCGCCCGTAGCCCTTGAGCCGGCAACAGCCGGACTACTGGAAGGCGCCGCACCGCCAAGACCAATCGCGCTCTTGATCCGCGACCCAATGCCTGAAACCCAGCCGAGCAGCGCCTGCACCTTGGCTTTCATACCCTCCCAGAGCTGAGTGATCAGCGCCACGCCGGCGTCGTACATCCCAGAGGCCGCAGCCTTCACCTTCTCCGGCAACTCCTGCACTGCGGTGACGATCTCGGCGAACTTGGTCCGCATCGGCGCGGCGATCTTCTCCCACGTTGCCGAAATCGTCGTGCCCAGATTTAGCCAAGGCTCCTTCATGCGCTGCCAGAGCTGCAGGATCTCATCCCAATTGCGATAAGCGTAAATCGCAGCGGCGCCGAGCGTGCCGAGGATGATTGTAAGAGGCGCGGATGCCGCACCCAGCGCGACCAGAGCGCCACGCGCGACCCAAAGGGCGCCGCCCCAGAGCCAACCAAATGCCCACTTCAAGCCAAGTGCAGCAATGCGCAGGCCGAGCAATCCGGCCGTCGTGAGTGTCACAGCTCGAACAATGGCGGGGTTGTTTTCAGCCCACTTTGTCAGCCGCTCAATCAGTGGGTTCATCGCCGTCGTTGCGTCTCTCACACCTGGGAGCAGTGCCACGCCGATCGCGATCGATAGCGCTTCCAGCCTGTTCTTAAATAGCTGGACAGCATTCGCTGTGGTCTCCGTTCTTGCCTTGAACTCCTTTGTCGCCGAGCCGAGGTAGTTCGTCTTGTTGGCGACCATGCCGAGCGATTCGTCGAGGAGCTTGACGTTATCAACGAGCGGGTCCATCCCGCGCGCCTCCTCGCCAAAGATCTGCGTCAGGACGCTCTTTTGCAGGTGCTTGGGCAGCTTCGCCACACGCTTGAGGACGTCCTTGAAGGTTCCGACCGCGTCCTTCTGCATCGCCTTGGTTACGCCCATCGAGCTAAGGCCAAGCTTCTTGAATGCAGCGGCGGTGTCCTTGCTGACGTTGTCCGCCTTGCTAAGCGCCTTGCCGATGTTGCGGAACGACGTCGCCGCGACCTCGGATTCAGCACCAGCCGCGATCATCGCCGCGCCGAGGGCTGCAGTCTGTTCAGCCGAGAAACCGTACTGCTTTCCAGAAACGCCAACGCGCTTCATGTAATCGATGATCTGCGGCGCCTTCGCCGCCACGTTGTTGGACAGGTGGTTGAACGCATCGGCGAGCGCGCCGGTCTGTTCGACCGTGTAGCCGAGCCCGGTCTTGATCTTCGCCATCGCCTCGCCGGCGTCGCCGGCAGTCATGTCAAAGGCCGTCGCCAGCTTGGCGACCATCTCGGTAAAGGCGGGGATTTCGCCTTCCTTCATACCGGACGAACCGGCCGCGGCGCTGATCTTTGCCAGGCCAGTTGCCGCGATCGGGATGCGCTTGGACATCTCGATGATGGTGCGGCTCATGTTCTTGAGCCCTTCCGGCGTCTCGAAGTCTACGACTTTCTTGACGTCGGCCATCGCGCTCTCAAATTCCATCGCCGCCTTGATGGGAGCCCCAATGCCTCGGGCGAGGCCGTAGGCTGCAGCGCCCGCCACAACCAGCTTTTGCGAGGTTGCGGCGAGCATGGCGCTGTTGCGCGCCTGCGCGGCCTTCAATGACGTCAACGCCGCGTTGGCTTTCTTCGCCGGCCCGGTCAGCCGATCGATCAGTTCAAGGATCAGTTTTGAAGTGAGAACACCCATCTACTTTGTCCCGTCCCTTGCCTTGATCAATCGGATTGCCGCGGCGTGATACTGCAACGCCTTCGTCGGGCTCATGCGCTCGACTTCCGAAATTGGCGTCGATAACTCGGAGGCAATCAGCGCTACGGCATCGACCCATCCGACTGCTGTTGCAGCTCCCCCATGAGAGGCACCGTCGCGTCAACCACTTTGTTGAAATCAGGAAACGACAGCTTCATCAGCAACGGCATCGGCTGGCCGCTCATCCCAGAAAGAATAGCGAGAATTTTGCTGGTCTCGCCCTTGACGCTATCAGCAAGGCAGGCATCGCCGACAGTGGCCTCATTGAATACCAGCTCGGAAACAGTCTTGCCCTCGTGGGTGATCGGCTTCGACAGGGCCACGGTGACGGTGTCGCTCATTTCAAGTTCCTCTGGTTGGTGGATTGAGCAGCTGGCTGCTTACGCAGCCGCCTGGCGCTGCTTGTTGAGTGTGGCGACGGCATCGGCGACAGCCGATCGGCCGAGGATCCTAGTCCGACGTGCATTGACGGTCGCGACCGCCGCAGCGAGCGGGGCCATCTTGCTGTCGGCACTCGCCGGCGGCCGATAGACTCGGCCGGCGCGGCTGGCGTTCACGGCGTCGACGGCGCGGATCAGTGTGTTGTCACTTTGCATCGGGCTGTTCCTCTTGGTACTGGGCGCGGGCAACCACCGCATCAGCAGTGGCGAGCGCTTGGCGGACGTGAGCCGTCGCCCGTTCGATGGCGTGTTTACCGGCTTCTGCAATCTCCCCACCGACGATCGCGGCCATGTCGCGCCGCTGCCTCGCCAGCAGCAGCGAAGTCGGTCCCACGACCCTATAGGCAGAATTCACGGCGGCGATCATTTCGACGCTAAACATCTTCGCTCTCCGCATCTTCGGATGAGCCGAAAGCCGCAGCCAATTTGCCGAACGCGCGCTTCGCGAGGCTCGGCTGGAACGGAACTAACTCTTCGCAAACCTGCCGCTGCGGTCCGGCCTTATCCAGCTCAACGAGCTTTTCTAGCTCGGCCAGGAGGGAATGGGGGCTCGTGAGGTCGCGCCAATTGTCCCAACCCGGCGGATCGTTGGCGCGGACGCCTGGCACGCGCAGCTCGCGCACCAGATCTTTGGCAAATTGAGTGTTCGTAGCAGGGTGGTACTTGATCAACCGAAAATCGCGCTGCTCGACCATGCTGTCGCCAAGACGGCCTTCTCGACCACCAGTCGGGCGAACGTCGGCCGACTGCTCGGGGGACGTGATCACGTTGCCATTGGAGACGTAGACCCAATGCGTGACGATCGTTTCTGAGATATTCTTGCGCGGCTGCTCGGCCACGTTACGCGCGCGCCCCTCAGCAGATTGCAGCGCCGGCAACCCCTCGGCCCGTCCTCGCTGCGCCGCTTCCCGCTGCTGTTCGGACCTGGCGACCGCCTCGACCGTCTCGCGCGCCAGGCGCGCCATCGCCTTGAGATTGTCGGTGATCAGCTTCGCGACCTTGTCGGCAGACTTGTTGAAGTCGTCCTCGAGACGCGCCTGTTCGTCGGCGGCAGCCTTTCCTTCGGCCGCTTGAAGTTCGGCTTCGCGCTTCGCGACGAGAGCTGTGGTGCGGGTCACCTCGACGCCGGCCGCCTCGTTGTCGGCGCGCCATTTGGCGTAGGCCGAGGCATCCGCGACGGCGTCGGATTCAGCGGCGGCGATGGTTTCCTTGCGGGCTTGTGCCGCGGACAGATCAGCCTTGGCTTGTTCAAGTGCCGCCTCTGCGGCGGCGATTGCCTTCGTTGCCTTCATAGGGTGCCTTCGGGTTTGCCGGGTTGATGGATTAGAACCGCCGCAAGATCGGAAGTCGGAAATGCGGCGCGCCGAGCCGGTCGAGCCGGTCGCTAATCGCCGATCGGATGAAATCTTCCGGGCTGATGCGCTGCAGTCGCGCTGCATCCTTGATCGCGTCGGCGATTTCTTCGGTCACTGGTGCGGTGACCTTCGCGTTGAGATCAATGCGGTCGGGAACTTTGCTCTGCATGGCGCGACTACAGCAGGTCGCGCGCGCAAGCGCAGCGCGCAAAGCGCGCAATTCGCTCAGCGCCGGATATAGGCTCTAAATCGAGAAGCCGAAACGTACCACCGGTCGGCGATCTTCATGGCAAAGCCGCCGCCGCTCATAAGGTTTTTGGCGCACCATTTTCGGACGACACTCTTCGAGCGGCGGGCGATCTGCGCCGCGACACCGAGCTCAATCAAGTCGTGCGGCTCATCGTCAGGTGCTGCAGCTATCGGCAGCCCTGGCATCATGGCGATCAGCTTTTGCGTCTCACGGAAGACGATCGCGGCCTGCACCACGATTTCATCGATCATCTGTGTCCCTTCCGTCGAGGCGCGCCGTGGACCGCATGATTGATGGTCGCGCCAGCGTTCTCGACGCAGTCCGCGGCGGCGCAAGCTCGCTTGGCGGCTGCACCAAATGCAGCTCCCATCTCGTCTTCAATCTTCCGGCGCAGCGCCACGTCGAGCGTCACACGGGCCGGGATTGCGAGAAGATCGGCCTTGAGGATGCCAAAGAACTCGTCGATCACCTGAACCGCCGCGGCCTGGCCGGCCGCGATCTGCACCTTGCGCCGCTCGTCGATCCTGAGCTGGATTTCCTCGGCGCGGCTGTCCTGCACCTTGGCGAAGCTGGCAGTCTTGGTCGCGCGCCGATCTTCGTCGCGAAGATATCGAATGAAACCCTGTACCAAATCAGTGAGGCGATACTGGCCGCGCTCAGCCTTGGCGAACCAGCCATCCCGTTCCAGCCGGCGAAGCCACGTCGGCGTGACCATCAGCAGTTGAGCTGCGGCAGCGGTTGAGATCAGGGCGGATAGATCAGGAGCGAGGTGCTTCTTCATTCGGCGCGCCCGTCGGTGACCGGAGGAATGGCTCCATCGCGCTGCAATTTCTCGACGATCGCGCGCCTGCAAAAGTCGCTCACCGACGACATGCTGCGATCTGCTGCCGCGTAGAGCTTCTCGCCCAATTCGTGAGGGATACAGAAGGTTATCCGGGCCTCAAATCTCTTCGACTTTGCCATCAACGATGCGCTCCGATTTGGTTAGTTAGTATATGCGAACTGAAGCATTTGTTCAACGCAATGCGCTAACTACGCACTTGTTATCGTGTCTCAGCGGCGGTTTCTCCTGGCAAGAAATCAAGAACGTTGTCGGGTCGCGTCGGCCGCGCGAATTGCGCTTCATTGAACCGCAGCGGGACGGAAAGCGGCGGACACTGGTGAAGGACTGCACATAGAAAAACCCCGCCGGACGGGCCGGGGGCGCGGCTGCATCAAGGAATACGATTAGGCGCGGCGCGTCGATCAGTCCTTGGCGTTCATCAGTTCGGTGAGCGCCCATCCGGGAAGATGCGCCGCAAGGTTTGGGTTCGGACCGCCCCTGGTGCCCTTCATGCCCTCCGCCACGCTCACCAGCGCCACAGCCTTTCCATCGGTGTTTATCGCTGGCGACCCTGACATCCCCGCGCAGATGCCGTTGCCTGCCTCGCTGAACCACACGCCGCCGCCAGAATGCCGCGCCATGCATTCATGCCAATCGTTGTCGAGCGATAGCAGGAAAAGGCGATCTTCATGCCGGCACACGTCGACCATGATAGGTTCGCAGGCCTCGACGAGGTTCTGATACGCGCCGCAGTTCTCCTCTTCGAACTCGTAGTCCGCTTGCCCGAGTATCGCTATGTCGGCCACGGGGTCGACAAAGAGACATTCCGCCGCGACGGATGGTCCGCCTCCCAGCGGTCCGAGCAGACGGGGGAACGTCTTTTCTTCTGTGTAGGCGGCGGGCATGGCCGGCGGCAGGCTCGGCAAACAATGAGCAGCAGTGATCACAAGACGGTTTTGCTTGCCTTCGACTACGAACCCGCGCCCGCCCCCGACCTTTAGAACGGATGCAGCAGATCTCTTCAGCGGGTCCGTCAGCACCTCAAGGGGATAGGTGGCCCCGTCTCCGAACGTCATCTGAAGCCATTTGGCGTAGTTTTCGTCCGAACAGGGTATGGCTGAAAATCGGTTCAGAGATACCATATTATTCGCGCCGGCAGCGCTTGCAGCCCAAAGTTGGTTGCTGATGATCTCGCCGCCTTTGATGTACAACTCGCCGTAGCCACTTGGGCTATCCGCGTCAGGATAGATGCCCACAGTGATGACGCCGGGCGAGTTAATTAGGTCTTTGATGATCGAAATTGCGCTGGCTTCATCCGCTAGCTGCGGGCGCAGCCTTTCGGCCATGGCGATCAGCTTTTCGTGGAGTTCACCTTCACTCATCGCATCCTCGGTTGCTGGGTACTGCAAATGAAGGCCGCCGGATCGCCCCGGCGGCCGGTGGCGTCAGTCGGCAGCGGCGAGGCCCTGCCAAATCTTCTCGCGTTTCCCTTCGATCTCAATGGCCCGGTCTTGGATCAGCGAGGCGATCCGATCGATCGCGGCGCAGTCGTCGTTATCGATCTGGCTCGCGAGAGAACAGATCGCATGGGCCAGGTCTTTGATCGTCAACGCGTCATCCTGCATGTCGTCGGCAATCGAGCGGATCTCGGCTGTTGTCGTCATGTCTCCGCCCACCCCGATTCGAGCCGCGCCACCTCGACCTTGACCTCATCGACGAGGCTCAGCGCCAAGTCGATGGGACGTTGCGTTTCATCGGCCCCGCTGGCGCGAAGTCTCTCCGCGTGGCGCAGCTTCTCTTGGAGGCCGGCCGCCAATTGGCAGTCGATCTCGCCTCGCAACGACAGCGTCAGCAGGCGCATACTGAGGTCGGCCACGCCCTTCAGTATATCGAGGCTGCCGCTCCTCACCTTGACCCACCAGAACCGCGCCGTGCTTGTCAGAACCGTGCTCATGCTGCCACCTCGATCGCGAACGGGTTCGGGCGCCCGGTGAGGTTAGCCATGATGTGCGCGATCGTCCGCTGATCCAGCGACGACCCGGTGCCGTCAAAAATGTCGTTCCCCCAGCACGCGACCACTAGCCCCGTCGCTATGGCCTGATATCCCGCAACGGTCGTCGGCCGGAGCGCAAGCATTTGCTCCAAGACGGAGCATTCCGCCGCGATGACGGCTTCGATCTCAGCATTGGCGGCGTCCAACCCGCTCAGCTCGCCAGCGGCGTTATCGGCCGCCTTCCAGTCGTCGAACGCCGGGCCAGACACCGCGTCCGGCTTCGCCGGCGCAATCGCGTCGTAACGGGCAGCGGCCTCGCGATATTGCGCGTTCGCCGCCCGATTTCGCGCCCACAAGACATCCATCACCCCGGCGAGACGAACGAGTTCGGCGTCGTCGCTGGAATGGGCCAGTCCCGCGGCCATAGCGGGTGACGGTGCGGCGATGGGTGTGGTATTCGGTTCGATAGCCATAATTGCGGTCCTTCCGTTGATGTGGTCAGGCCGGGCGTGGTGGTTGCAACACCACGCCGGGCCGCTGGGGCGGGATAGATCAGCGCGCGGCGCGCCCCGGTGCCGGCGCCGTCGGCGGTTAATGCAGGCGCACGAGCTTCCCTTCGGCGACGGCGTTATTGATGGTCGTGATGTATTCGGCGGTCTCGATAATCCAGTCGTCTTGCTTCAGGACGTCGAGCAGTTCGGCCCGGCTGTTGCGCACCGCTTCCGGGTTCGCGAGCGCGAGCTTTTCAAGCAGCCATACGCCGTTCGCCAGATCCTCGCGTCCCTGTTCGATGCACTGATCGTAAATTCGGCGCGTCAGCTCGATCAGGATCGTGGTCGATCGGCGTTTCTTGAAGTTGTCATCGGTGGTCATGGTGTTTTCCTTCTGTGGTGGGGCTGGTGATCGCCGCGCGGCTGCCCCAGTGCCGTGCGGTGTGGTTCAGGGCGCGACGACCCGTTGCGCGCCAAGCGCGCCATCAGACCGGGTCATCACGGAAACAGCCTTGCAGCGGTTGGCTAAGGCCGGGAGCGCGCTGCACCTTGCTCTCGGCTCACTTTTGGGATATCCCTTTTTCATGGTGAAGTCAATTCGGGATATCCAAAAAAAGGGGCGTGGCCGTCCGTCAACCGGAGGCCGCAAGGCTGGAATTCTGGTCCGTCTGCCCGACGAACAGCTCGCCGAGATCGATCGTTGGATCGAGCGGCAGGACGACCCGCCGACACGGCCGGAAGCCATTCGCCAATTGACCGCGCTCGGCTTGAAGTCGAAGCGCTGATCTCGACACCAGGCCCGGCGCCTTGAGGGCGCCGGCCGATCTTGGTGGTGGTCATGCCGCAACTCCGCGGACGCAGCGCGACGCCGCCCTGATTGCGCTGGGGTACAGGTGGCCGCGCATCAATTCACTGCGTAGGTACTCAAACCGCCTCCCGCCTATAGCCGCCGCCACCTCAACGCCGCGATCCGGGTCTCCATCGCCTAGCTCGTCTATCAGGCGCATCTCCGCCAACTGCGGATGCGCAACGGCGGGAAGCGGTTCTTCGGCTGGCGGAAGGTCCGCAGGGGCCGGCCCGGCAACAGCGCTCGCCGTGATCGGCTCGCTGTCCGGCTGCGGTGGTATGGTCTGTTCCTCTATCGATAGTCCCAGCTTTGAAGGTGTAATATCTACGGTGTAATTACTAAGGTGTTTGTCTGCCACGGGTGGCAAATCTTGTTCTGCCACGGGTGGCAAATCTTGTTCTGCCACGGGTGGCAGTTCTTCCGATTTTAGATATGCCACGGGTGGCAGTTCTTGACGGAGAGACTTGCGCTTCTCCCGTCTCTCGTCCCGCTCTTCCTTGAGCAGCATCTGCCGATCTATGACCATGTTCATCGGTCCGTCACTGGTGGTGTAGACGTTGGCTGTCCTGGTGCGACGCCAATCAATCCAACCGGCATCCCGAAGCTCGTTTCGGGCTCTGGCAATCCACCTATTAGCAATCCCGGTCTTGTCGCGGATCGTGTCGTCGCAGAGGATCGCCAAGCCAGTTTCGCGGTTGATGTGCTGCGCGATGCAAAACCCCACCTGAAACGCCCTCGGGCCGATACGCGGGTCGGCGCATAGCGCCGACATCCAATCCAGCTTCTGGCCGGTGAACGCCTTCAACCGCTCGCGATCACTGTCCGCGGCGTCCGTCATGCAGGCGCCCCTTGGTGATGCAGCTCAGCGAGGGCGCCCCATGCCGCGCGAACGTTGTTGTAAAGCCCAAGGCTTCGACCATCCGGCGTGATAGCTTCGCAGCGTTCTGACTTGTGCTTGAGCCAGCCCAACAGTGTGCGGCCGGAATAAGCGGCGACGGCTGCGCTCAGATCGACGTCGCGCCGCGGCGTGGTGTTGGTGGCGGTGCTCATGATCAGGCGGCCTTCTCGATTGCCGCCTCGATCGTCGCGTCGAAGGACGCGACATCGACGAACGACACGCCGCCGACCGTGACGATCTTGATCCGGCCAGACTTATTCCAGCGCCAGGCCGTGGCCGCAGAAATGCCGAGTTCCTCACGCCACGCCTTGAGCCGCTTGAGCTTGCGCGGCGCCGTGTTCTGATCCGTGTTCGTGGTATTCATCAATTCTGACCTCCGATGCCGTCGCGGTCCGCGTCATGCAGCCGCTGCTACACGCAAAGAATTGCGCTTGCAGGCAAAGAAAGTCATTTGAGAACAGGGTGAGGGACTACCCCTGTTTGAGCGAATTATTTGATGGGTCTCACACCCAATAGGCGCTCCAGCGCTTCGGCTCTCGCCGGATCAACGTCCAGCATCTTGGGTTGCTCCCCGCGCTCCAAACAATCGACCGCGTCGCGCACGTAGTGAGCAAACGCTAGGTTTTTGTCGGGTATGTGCAGGTCGATGAGGCTCGCGACAGCGAAATCCCAAAACATCCCGCGAAGTGATGCCGTGTTTACGCTTGCAGGTTTCTTGCTTGGCAGCACGCCGACATAGTCTCGCCAGAACATGACGAGGAGCCCGATTAGAGCTTTCTGATACGGGTTGCCGAGATTTTGCTGTTTGGGTCGCGGCTTTGACGATCGCGCCGCGGCGGTGAGCGACTTTTCCATACGTGCGACGACCTGCGCCATTGCAAGCAGATCGAACAGATCGCGACCTTTGCGATGGCTATCATGGTCAAAGATATCTAAGACCATCAACAACCGCTCGCGAAGATCAGGAGCGGAAAAGGCCGCTGCAAGCGGTGTGACTACTGCCAGCGCGTCCTCTGTGCGCCCTCGAATGTCCGCACGATTGAAGTCGTTCACGCGATCCATCGCCCCTGCATTTGCCGCGTCGACGGCACTGCGAAGCGCCGCTGAAATGGAAGCCGGCTCCCGGCCCATTTGCTCGGCGAGACGGCAGGCGACTTGATCAACGGCAGCCTCACCAAAGGGAAGCCGTCTGTACATCCTGATCGTGCCACCCGGATGCGCAACGACATCCTTCGCCCTGCCCTTGGTGCTGTTTGGGGTGGGCTTTCTCTGCGCTGGCGGTTTGCCCGAGACATTGATCAATCGGGCCTTGCGTTCTGGGATTGCCGGTTTCTTCGCCACCACCGTTACCCCTCGGCACGATGCAGCGGCACCACGGAGCCGCGCGTTTTGACTTGAGACGTGTCCCGATTGTTCATCGCCGCCGTCCGATCGGGACCACGACGGCGGTCGACGCCCCCTCTCCCATCGCAGCGGCGAGTGTCGACGCGATGGTGTTCGATGCTCGCCGCAGTGGGTCGGCATCCAAATGCGCGTATTTCTCCGTTGTGGTGACGCTGCGGTGACCAAGCAGCTTGCCGACAATCGGCAGGCCTAGCCCTGCGCCGGCGCCGGCCGATGCGTGGGTGTGTCTCAAATCGTGAAGCCGCACGTCTGCGAGCCCGGCATGATGCCGGATCAAGTCCCATGGCTTTTTCAGATCGGCGCGCGGCTTCTCTAAATCATCGCCGGGCACAACGCATGATCCCAGCCGTGGAATTCCCTTGAGCACTTCGAGGGCCGGCGCGTTGAGCACCACCGCCTTCTTGCCGGTCTTCGAATCCGGTAGCAGCAGCAAGCCGCGCTCGAAATCGACCTCTGACCACCTAAGGTTCAGGATCTCGCGTAACCGACATCCTGTGAACAACAGCAGTCGGAACGCTGCGACCACGTGCGGTGGCAATACGGTTCGCCTGTTCTCCGCCTTCCGGCTGTGCTTTGACGCCGCTTTGCCATCGTCTTCCGGCCACGTCAGCCCTTCCGTCTCGGCTGTGCGCAGCACGGCGCCGAGGCGGGATAACTCGTCGGTCGATAGATAGCGCTCCTTGCCCTGCTCCCTGAACCGCTCGACGCCGCGCGCCGGGTTGACGCCTTCCGGCACCAACCCCGACTTCGCCGCCCATGTGTAGACGCCGGACAACGTGACCAGCACGCGATTGGCCGTCGCTTGACGATCGGCGCCGAGGTCGCGGTGCAGGGTCGCCATTTCGGCTCGGGAGATCGCGTGCGCCTTCTTCGCGCCCAGCACCGGGCCGGCAAGGTTCTTGAGGTAATGCCGGTAGAGCGCGGCCGTCGAAGCCTTCTTTTTCGGCTCCACGTGTTCGGCGAGAAAACGGTCGATCACGGCGTCGAGCGTTGGGGCTTCACGTTTTGCCTGCCGCGCGCCCTGTGGGTCGGCACCGTCGGCAACGTTCCCGCGGTGACGATCGGCGCGCTTCCGCGCCTCCGCCAGTCCTACGGTCGGGTAGTCGCCAAGAGCGATACGCCGGCGCGGTCCGCCATCTGCCGGACGGTACCGAAAAGACCATGTGGCCTTGCCGCTCGGCATCAGGCGGAAGCAAAGACCACGCGATAGCGTGTCCCAAATCTCAAGGATGCCCGTCTCTGGCGGCCGTTCCGCCTTGAGGCCGGCTGACGTGAGTTCGCGGCGCGGCATGTCATGCCCTCCAACCCGCGACCTTCAGTCCAGAGCGGACTACGAAAATCGTTGGGTCCAATTTGGGTCACCCAATTGCGCGACGCGCTGGACCCAATTGAGACTAAGAGAGGCTATTTGTATCTGTAACGCAAGGACAATTTGGGTATTTTGAGACTAGATGAAATAGGATGAAAAGCACATTCTTCAGTCTGGGAGACTAGGGGTCGGAGGTTCGAATCCTCTCGCTCCGACCATTTTTCCAAGCACATGTCTTATCGATCGCAGCTGTCGTGTGAGGCCGCGGCACCTCGCCGCCCCTCAAAACTCGCGGCTGCGCAGCAGATAGGCCGGGATCGTCAGCCCGGCGCCGATTGCGCCGACGGTCGCGACCACCCGCAAGCCGGCCTGCAGCGACGAAATCACCGTGGTCACGGATTGTTCGGCCGACAGCGACGACACCGACATAAAACCGAGCAGCGCCTGGCCGAAAAACGCGCCCGGCACCATCGGGATGCAGCCGGCCAGCGCGATGCCATGACAGGCCACGCCGAGCCAGCGCCGGCACAGAATCGCGGCGCAGGAGGTGATGGCGGCGGCAGCAAAGGTGGCGGCCTCCAGGCTCGCGCCCTGGCTCTGGCCAAACGTCCGCACCGCCAGCGCCAAGGCGCCTGCGACCGCGCACCAAACCAGCGCCCGCCAGCCAAAATTGAACAGCACGCCGAACCCGGCGGCGGCGATGGCGCCAAATACCGCCTGGTGGCCGAGATGCGGCAGCATCGCAAGAATAGCGTCGGTCACATCTGCACCTTCAACAGGAATTCGGCGATCCACAGCCCGGTCACCGCAAACACCATGATCATCACCACCCAGATGGCGCGGGCGCTGCCCATGGTCGGATAGCCATCCATGATGTCGGTCTGGGCATTGGTGGACGGCACGCCCGGCACCAGCAGCAGGATCGAGGCCATCATCGCCAGTTCCATGGTGTGGCTGCCGGCCAGCCGGGCGCCGAGCCCGCCCAGCGTCGCCGACACGCAGCCGATGATGGCGGCGACCACGAACACGTTGACGCGGCGCTTGATCAGAATATGGCGCAGCCCCTGCCCGACCGAAGCCGCGGCCAGCACCGGAATGAACGCCAGCCAGTCGGCGCCGAGCAGCCGGCCGAACGCCGCGCAGGCGGCGCCGGTGGCGATCGCCACCAGCCACGGCGGATGGCGCGGCGTATCGCGCTTGAGGCGCTCGAGTTCGGTCTCGATTTCTTCGGGCGCCATCGTTCCGGCCGAGGCGCGCAGCGCCAGCTCGCGCACCGCGAAATCCAGCCGGTGATTGACGCCATGCGGCCCGATCTGGGTCATGCGGGTGATGGCATCGCGGCCATAGGCCACGGTGATCTCGAACGAGGTGTAGCCGGAGCGCATGCCCAGCACCTCGACGCCAAAGCCGTTGGCGATCATGCGCGCGCCCTCATGGGCGACCCGCAACGACGCGCCATTTTGCGACAGCGTCGCTCCGATCTGCAGCGCGGCATGAGCAACGCGCTCCAACGTGTGGCGGCGAATATGCGGCGGCTGCGCCGGCTGAGCTGGCGCGGCCTGCTGAGAAGCGCTGTGAACGGTGGCGATCTGCGAAGGGTCGGTCGGAGCGTTCATGATCACTCGTTGGGAGGCCGACATCCGCGCTGTGCCGACACTGCTCCTAGTTCTCGGAATTTCTATTCTTATCTTTGACTTCTGGGGGATTATTGAGAAGATGCTCGAATGTCGCAGGCTCAGGACCCGCGCTTTGCAGGGCATGATCGAGAATGCGCCGGCATTCGACAAGTTCGCGCAGCACCTTGTCGATCTGGGCGTGGTCGCGCTCGCGCTGTTCTTCCAAAGCGGCAGACCGCTCGACGGCGCCCGGCTGCGGTGGCGCCGCCGGCCGGATCAGCACCGGCTCACGGCGCACCGCCAGCGGTTCCGGCTCCACAAACGGCTCCTGGTCGGGCTCAGGCTCCTGCTCGTCGATCTCGTCGTCCGGCTCATCAGCCTCGATCAGCAATTCGGCATCATCATGATGCTCGAACACAGGCTCATCAGCGGCCGATTGCCGCGTGGCCGTGGCCGCACGCGGCTGCAGCGTGGCGCTCTCGCTGGCCAGCGCCTGCACGGCTTTGACGCCCTGCTCTTTCAGAATGCGCTGCACGCCGCGGATGGTGTAGCCCTCGCCGTACAAAAGCCGGCGGATGCCGCGCAAAAGATCGATGTCGTCGGGACGATAATAGCGGCGACCGCCGCTGCGCTTCATCGGCTTGATTTGCGCGAAGCGGGTCTCCCAGAACCGCAGCACATGCTGCGGAATGTCGAGGTCGTCGGCGACCTCGCTGATGGTGCGGAAGGCATCCGGCGCTTTGTCCAAACGCATGCTCCCCCGGCTTGGGCGATCACTCGGCCTTTATTTCGTCCGGCGTCGCTTTGGCGTGGCTGTTAAGCTGGCTGTTGATGCGCTGTTTGAGGATCGCGGACGGCTTGAACACCATCACGCGCCGCGGCGAAATCGGCACCTCGGTTCCGGTCTTCGGGTTGCGGCCGATCCGCTGGCCCTTCTGCCGCACCATGAACGAGCCGAACGACGACAGTTTCACCGTCTCGCCCTTCTCCAGGCAGTCGGTGATCTCTTTCAGAACCAGCTCGACAAATGCCGAGGATTCCGTGCGTGACAGCCCCACCTTCTGATAGACGGCTTCGCACAGATCGACGCGCGTTACAGTTTTTCCAGTTCCGGTCATCGCCTGCCCCAAATCAAGGCGAACAAAATTCTACGATCGAAATTAGGAGGTTACCGGCCTGCGGTCAACCTTCGATCGCCATGAAAGCATGGAAGTACAAGGCAATACGCCAAGACCTTTAAGCAGCGCGATTACCAGCGCACCAAGGCCGCCCCCCAGGTGAAACCGCCGCCCATCGCTTCGAGCAGTACCAGATCGCCGCGCTTGATGCGGCCATCGGCGACCGCGGTGCACAAGGCCAGCGGGATCGACGCCGCGGAGGTGTTGCCGTGGCGATCGACGGTCAAGACCACCTTCTCCGGCGCCAGATGCAGCTTTTGCGCGGACGCATCGATGATGCGCTTATTGGCCTGGTGCGGCACGAACCAGTTGATGTCGTTGGCGCTGGTGCCGCTGGCCTCGAAGGCATCGACGATCACGCCGGTGATCATCGAGACCGCGTGCTTGAACACCTCGCGGCCTTCCATGCGCAGATAGCCGACGGTCTGGGTCGAGGACGGACCGCCATCGACATAGAGTTTTGACTTGTGGCGACCATCGGAGCGCAGATGGGTGGTGAGCACGCCGCGGTCGGCCGAGGTGCCCCAGTTTTCCTGGGCCTCCAGCACCACCGCGCCGGCGCCGTCGCCGAACAGCACGCAGGTCGAGCGATCGTTCCAGTCCAAAATCCGCGAAAATGTTTCGGCGCCGATCACCAGCGCCCGCTTCGCCGAACCGCAGCGCAGGAAATTGTCGGCGGTGGCGAGCGCGTACACAAAGCCCGAGCACACCGCCTGCAGATCGAACGCAAAGCCCTGGGTGATGCCGAGCGCCGCCTGCACCTGAACCGCGGTCGCCGGAAAGGTCAGATCGGGGGTCGAAGTGGCCAGCACGATCAGGTCGATGTCCTGGGCCTCGATGCCGGCATTGTCGAGCGCGGCCTGCGCGGCCTTGATCGCCAGATGCGAGGTGAACTCGCCCTCGGCGGCGATGTGGCGCTCACGAATGCCGGTGCGCTGCACAATCCATTCGTCCGAGGTGTCCACCTTGGCCGCCAGCTCGGCGTTGGTCAGAATTCGCTCCGGCAGATAGGAGCCGCAGCCGATAACAACCGAGCGTTTGACAGTCACGAAACAGCCTCTTGTGCGGTCGGTAACACACCCAGCGCGGCAGGATCGCGATGGAGCGTCTGATTGATTTTGGTCAGGAGATCGTAGCGAACCATGTCATAGCCAACATCGACGGCATAGGCAAAGCCGTCTGCGCTGGTTCCGCCATGGCTTTTGACCACCACGCCGTTCAAGCCGAGGAACACGCCGCCATTGGACTTGTTCGGGTCCATCTTGTCTTTCAGCGAGCGGAACGCCTGGCGAGCAAACAGGTAGCCGAGCTTGGAGCGCCAGGTGCGCGACATCGCCGAGCGCAGATATTCGCTGATCTGGCGCGCGGTGCCTTCGGCGGCCTTGAGCGCGATATTGCCGGCAAAGCCCTCGCTGACGATCACGTCGGCGGCCCCCTTGCCGATGCCGTCGCCCTCGACGAAGCCGATGAAATCGAACTGCGGCGAATCCATCGCCCGCAGCAGGTCGGCAGCGGCGCGAATCTCCTCGCCGCCCTTGATCTCTTCGACGCCGATATTGAGCAGGCCGACGGTCGGCCGTTCCAGGTCGAACAGCACCCGCGCCATCGCGCTGCCCATCACCGCCAACGTGCGCAGATGCTCGGCATCGCCGCCGATCGAGGCGCCCAGGTCGAGCACCACCGAATCACCGCGCAAGGTCGGCCACACCGCCGCGATCGCCGGCCGGTCGACGCCCGGCAGCGTGCGCAGACAGAATCGCGACATCGCCATCAGCGCGCCGGTGTTGCCGGCCGACACGGTGACATCGGCCTTGCCGTTTTTCACTGCTTCGATCGCCAGCCACATCGACGAGGTCTTGCGGCCGCGGCGCAGCGCCTGGCTCGGCTTGTCGTGCATGCTGACGGCGACGTCGGTGTGAATCACCTGAGAGGCGGCCTTCAGCGCCGGATGCGCCTGCAATTCCTTGTTGATCAGGGCGCTGTCGCCGAACAGCAAAAACTCAGTGTCGGGATGCCGGGTAAGCGAAATAGCCGCGCCGGGAACGACGACCGAAGCGCCGAAATCGCCGCCCATGGCGTCAAGCGCGATTCGAACCTTTTGGGACATGAACGTTCCGGAAACTAGTAAAACCTGAAGTGTCGCGGCCTTGGAGCGCCCGGCAGCGGACGGATGAAACGCGCCACAGCAGGCACGCGGCGGAGCGCAGCGCCACGCTCCCGTCGGGGCGGACAATAACGTTTCTCGGCTCCGATACAACATCCGGAGCAACCCGTTTTAGTCGAACTCCGCATGATTTACGGCGCAAATGCGTCATTTGGTGCGCAAATGCATCGCGCCGTCACTCGGCTGCGCAGCGAACTGATTTCCGCAGTGCAGCGTAGTCAGTCGTCGCGACGCTTAGGATTGCCTGCGGCCGGCGTCTGCAACGCTTTCAACGCCGCAAACGGGTGCTCGTCGGGATCCTGCGGCTCGACCGGCGGCTGAAACACCGCATCAGGCCGGCGCGGATACGGATCGATCGCCAGGAACAGCGCGTCGGCCGCGACATGGCCGAGATCGATGATGCCGCGCTCGATCGGCTCCAGCGGATCGGGCGTGTCGGCGCCCGGCAACTGATCGTCATCGACCAGATCGGCCATTTCCGGAATCTGCCCCGGCGGGGCAAACACCAGATCGATCGCCTCGTCGATGCGATTGTCGACCGGATCGAGCGTCACCACGCAGGTCTGGCCGACGACCGCCTGTAGACGGCCGGTGACTCTCACCCGGCCATCATGGATGTGCATCAGATCGAACGACGCATTGGCCTCAATCACCTCCCGCAAGCCGCCGAGCGCGGCGATGGCGGCACGCTGCTCGGCGTTGGCGGTCAGCTTTTGATGGAGGCCGTTCTCGGGGATCTGCGCCACCATGACCGGCAGGCTCCAGGGATGGCTCGAATCGGTCATGGTGTCACCAGGCTCAGTTGGCGGCGGGCACGGCCGGGAAGCTGAACCGGCCGGAGCGCAGCGCGGCGGCATCGACCCGGGCCAGCTTGGCGATCGTGTCCTGCACATAGCCCTCGAGCTGCTTGGCATTGTCCATGCCAAAACCGTTGAGCACGTTGCGGCACAGCGTCTTGGTCATGGCGCCGCGCGGATCGTCCTCGTCGGCCAGGGCGCGGTCATAGGCGGCCGAGCGGCCGTAAAACGCTTCGCCGAACTTCTGCATGCGCTTCGGTACGGCGAGATCGCCAACGCCCATCTCGCGCAGATTGGCATCGAGGTCGCTGCAGAAGTGGTCGAACAGCATCTGCACGAAAGCGGTGTTCTCCGAGTCCTCGCGGGCCCGGCGCAGCACCATCCACAGATGCAGCACAATCATCTCGAAACGGCCATTAACCGTGTCCTCGACCCCGAGTTTTTGGTAAAAAGCCGGTTCTCGCGCTTGCGTCACGATC
Source organism: Rhodopseudomonas faecalis (assembly GCF_003217325.1). Classification (GTDB taxonomy): domain Bacteria; phylum Pseudomonadota; class Alphaproteobacteria; order Rhizobiales; family Xanthobacteraceae; genus Rhodopseudomonas; species Rhodopseudomonas faecalis. The sequence continues at coordinate 86,154 of NZ_QJTI01000005.1, read as the reverse complement.
ATGCCATAGATGGTCTCGATGGTGCCGCGCGACGGCGACCTAGGGCTAGTGAATTGATCAAACGGCCAAATCATGTTGAGTTCCTGCTACTGCGGGTTCGCACCCGCAGCTGGTTCTGCCATGGTGGAGGCTGCCGGGTACGGCAACACCGTGCTCGATGCAAGCGGATCGGACAAACTCCGCGATGACTCTTTGGAATGAAGGTTTAAGGACTGGAATGGTTCGCCCATCGGTTGGTTTCTGGCGACGGTTGAAGCCCGCGATTGCAGCGGCGGCCGTCTGCGTCGCGCTGACGGCTTGTACCTCAGAACAGTTCCAAAAAGGCTACATTTTGCCCCCCGGCGCCCTCGAACAGATTCCGATCGGCGCCAGCCAGGATCAGGTGCTGATCGTGATGGGCACCCCGTCCACCGTCGCGACGCTGAACGGCGAGGTGTTTTACTACATTTCGCAGCGCGCTGAACGGCCGGTGGCGTTTATGCCGCAGAAGGTGATCGATCAGCGCGTCATCGCGATCTATTTCGACCAGAACCGGCAGGTTCGCCGGATCGCGAATTATGGGCTGCAGGACGGCAAGATCTTCGATTTCATCAGCCGGACCACACCGACCTCGGGGCAGGAGCTGAGCTACCTGACGCCGCTGTTCAAGCTGATCAGCTTCCGCTGATCGGCCTTTGCTGAGCCTCAATCTGCACCAGCCTCGCGGCGAATAGCCGCGGGGTTTTCGTCATGCGCGAATGGTGCGAACGCCGATGCGGCGCGCGGCGGTCCTTGGCAGCATCTCCGCCTGCAAAGCCGAATGAAGCTCCGCGTCGGTGCCTATCATCGAGCGGCGCGCCCCACCCTGCTCCGTGGCGTGATGCCAGCGATCGACACCAACCTATCCCGCACGTCGTGCGCCGGGCATGTCCCGGCCATCCACGTCTTGGGTCCTGCAGCGATTTCAAGACGTGGATACCCGGGACAAGCGCGGGTATGGCGGCCGTTGATACGACCCGATGGCACACAAAGAAAAACCCCGCGGCTCGCACCGCGGGGTTTCGTTTTGGTCGTTGGCTTTGCGGCTTAGTTGTGGGCCAGGATGGCCAGCAGCAGCAGCGCCACGATGTTGGTGATCTTGATCATCGGGTTCACGGCCGGACCAGCCGTGTCCTTGTAGGGATCGCCGACGGTGTCGCCGGTCACCGCAGCCTTGTGGGCGTCAGAGCCCTTGCCGCCGTGGTGGCCGTCTTCGATGTACTTCTTGGCGTTGTCCCAGGCGCCGCCACCCGAAGTCATCGAGATCGCGACGAACAGACCGGTGACGATCACGCCGAGCAGCATGGCGCCGACCGCGGAGAACGCCGCCGACTTGCCGGCCGCACCGCCACCCGCGATGAAGTAGATCGCGAAGTAGACGAAGATCGGCGACAGCACCGGCAGCAGCGACGGGATGATCATTTCCTTGATCGCCGCCTTGGTCAGCAGGTCCACGGCCTTGCCGTAGTCCGGCTTCTCCGTGCCCTTCATGATGCCGGGCTTTTCGCGGAACTGGCGACGGACCTCTTCCACGATGGCGCTGGCCGCGCGGCCGACCGCCATCATGCCCATGGCGCCGAACAGGTACGGCAGCAGACCGCCGAACAGCAGACCCACGGTGACGTAGGGGTTGCTCAGCGAGAAGTCCGGCTGGACGCCCTGGAAGTAGGTGTTTTGCGCGCTGTTGGCGATGAAGAACTTGAGGTCTTCATTGTAAGCGGCAAACAGCACCAGCGCGCCGAGACCGGCGGAGCCGATCGCGTAGCCCTTGGTGACGGCCTTGGTGGTGTTGCCGACCGCGTCGAGCGCGTCGGTCGACTTACGCACTTCCTTGGGCAGGCCGGCCATTTCGGCGATACCGCCGGCATTGTCGGTGACCGGGCCGAAGGCGTCGAGCGCAACGATCATGCCGGCCAGCGCCAGCATGGTGGTGGTGGCAATGGCGATGCCGAACAGGCCGGCAAGGCTGTAGGTCACCAGGATGCCGGCGATGATCACGATCGCGGGCAGCGCGGTCGCTTCCATCGAGATGGCGAGACCCTGGATGACGTTGGTGCCGTGGCCGGTGACGGACGCCGCGGCGATGGTCTTCACCGGGCGATAGTCGGTGCCGGTGTAGTATTCGGTGATCCAGATGATCAGGCCGGTGACGGCCAGACCGACCACGCCGCACTCGAACAGCGCCAGGCCGGTGTAGCTGACGCCCGGCAGCGGGCCGAAGCCGACCAGCCAGTAGATCGCGCCGGCAACGCCGAACAGCGACAGCACGCCGGTGGCGATCAGGCCCTTGTAGAGCGCGCCCATGATCGACTGCGAGGCACCAAGCTTCACGAAGAAGGTGCCGATGATCGAGGTCAGGATGCAGATGCCACCGATCGCCAGCGGCAGGGTCATGATGCTCTGCAGCTGGGCCTTGTCGGCCATGCCGAAGAAGATCGCGGCGAGCACCATGGTGGCGACCGCGGTCACCGCATAGGTCTCGAACAGGTCCGCGGCCATGCCGGCGCAGTCACCGACGTTGTCGCCGACGTTGTCGGCGATGGTGGCCGGGTTGCGCGGATCGTCTTCCGGAATGCCGGCTTCGACCTTGCCGACCATGTCGCCGCCGACGTCCGCACCCTTGGTGAAGATGCCGCCGCCGAGACGGGCGAAGATCGAGATCAGCGAAGCGCCGAAGCCGAGCGCCACCAGAGCGTCAATGACGGTCCGGCTGTTGGCGTCGAGGCCCGCGAAGTGGATCAGGTAGATGAAGTACAGGGTGACACCGAGCAGCGCCAGACCAGCGACCAGCAGGCCGGTGATCGCGCCCGCCTTGAACGCCAGCTCAAGGCCGCCGGCCAGCGAGGTGGTCGCCGCCTGAGCCGTGCGCACATTGGCGCGCACCGAGACGTTCATGCCGATGAAGCCGGCCGCCCCGGACAGCACCGCGCCGATCGCAAAGCCGATCGCCACCAGCACGCCGAGGAAGTAGGCCAGCAGCGCAAAGATCGCGATGCCGACGGCCGCGATCGTCATGTACTGGCGCTTCAGATAGGCCTGCGCACCTTCGCGCACGGCCGCCGCGATCTCCTGCATCCGGGCATTGCCCTGGTCGGCGCTCAGCACCGACGAGGTCGCCCAGATGGCGTAGACAATGGAAAGCGCTCCGCAGAGCACAATCACCCATAAAGCTGTCATTGATTTTGCCTCAGGTCCTTGGTCTCGCCCCGCGTCCCGAGCCGCGGAGGCGAAGGACGCACAAATAAAAGGCCGACCCGCACGGGCGGCCTCAAATCGTGGCGGACCTTGCCAAAATCGTAAACCTTCCGCAACGCTGCCAAAGGGCTAAGCCGTCACTTTTGGGAGCTGTTCGCAAACCCTTGTGCGGCGCCGCAACCGCTACGCGGACAGCGCTAGAAATGGCTGAACGAGGACCGCTTGAGCGCGATCGGACGTTGATCGGTATCGAGGAATTGCGGCGGCGCGCTGCCCGGCGCCGCGGTGCCGATCACCGCGACTGGCACGCCGGCCGCATCGGCGGCGGCCTTGAATGAGTCGATCGCGTCCGCGGCGACACCGCACAAAATCTCATAATCGTCGCCGCCCGACAGCAGCCGTGCCAGTCCCGCCTGCCCGAACGCCGCGCGCGCGGCGGCCGACAGCGGCACCGCGGCGGCATTGATGGTCGCCGAAACGCCGGACGCCGCACATAGTTTGGCAAGATCGCCGGCCAAGCCGTCGGACACGTCCATCGCGGCGCCGGCATGGTCGCGCACCGCGACAGCCAGCGCCGAGCGCGGCTGCGGCTGGCGATAGCGATCGATCAGAAACGCCTGATGGTCGGTCGTAAGTTCCGTGAGTCGGCCCTGCAGCACATCGAGCCCGAGCGCGGCATCGCCGATCGTGCCGGACACCACGATCAGATCGCCGGCGCGCAGCCGGTCGCGGCGCACCATGCGGCCGGGCGGCACCCGGCCGAACGCGGTCACCGAGATCATCAGCGGCCCGGGGGTCGAGACCGTGTCGCCGCCGAGCAGCGGGCAGCGATAGGTCTCGGCATCTTCGCCGAGCGCCGCGGCAAACGGCTCCAGAAACGCTGGATCGGCGCTGCGCAGCGCCAGCGTCAGCAAAAAGCCGGCCGGCGTCGCGCCCTTGGCAGCGAGATCGGACAGATTCACCCGCAGCGCCTTGCGGGCGATGGTGTGTGGCGGATCGTCGGGCAGAAAATGCACGCCCTCGACCACGGCGTCGGTGGTCAGCACCAGATCATCCGCCGTGGCCGCCAGCACCGCGGCGTCATCGACGAGCCCGAGCGCGCCGGCATCCGTCGCCAGCGGCTTAAAATATTTCGCGATCAGATCGTCTTCACCGGAGGGCATCGGAGCCAGAACCTCAGCGCTATTCCGCAATCTTCGCTCGATTGCACGGCGCGCTCCCTCTCCCCGCTTGCGGGGAGAGGGTTGGGGTGAGGGGGCGCCTCAGCGAGGCAGAGACCTGGTGAAGCGCCCCCTCACCCGCCCCGGCAGCGCTGCGCTTCGCCGGGTCGACCTCTCCCCGCACGCGGGGAGAGGTGAACTGAGTCCGCGGCCAGCATTATCGCCTCGCCGCAACGTCTGATCCTACCCCCGCGCAAACTCGTCGGCGCGGAACTGGCGGGCGATCTGGTCGAGCACGGCGTTGACCATGCCGATCTCGTCGCCATCGACGAAAGCGTGGGCGACGTCGACATATTCCGAGACCACCACCCGCGCCGGCACGTCCTTGCGCCATTGCAGCTCATAGGTCCCTGCACGCATCACCGCGCGCAGAATCGCTTCGATGCGGGCCAGCGGCCAGCCGCGCGACAGCGCCTCGTCGATCAGCGGATCGATCTCTTTCTGCTCCTGAACCACGCCGGCGACGATGTCGCGGAAGAACGCGGCTTCGGCCGGCAGATACTGCTCGCCCTCGACCTCGTTGCCGAGCCAATGGCTTTCGAACTCTGCAAAGGTGTCGTTGAGGCCGGCACCGCCGACATCCATCTGATACAGCGCCTGCACCGCGGCGAGCCGCGCCGCGCCACGCCGGTTGGCCTTGCGATCGCCCTTCGGCGCCGGATGTTTCATGACGGGCTTTCGGAAATCGTTCATCGCCGTCACCCCCGCGCCAGCCGGCGTTTTAGCCGCAGCATCGCCAGCGCGGCACGCGCGGCATCGCCGCCCTTGTCGAGTTCCGAGGCGCGCGCCCGCGCCCATGCCTGTTCTTCGGTGTTGACGGTCAAAATCCCGTTGCCGAGCGGAATCTGCCGGGCGACCGCGAGATCCATCAGCGCGCGCGAGGATTCCATCGACACGATCTCGAAATGAATGGTGTCGCCGCGCACCACGCAGCCAAGCGCAATCACCGCGTCATAGGGACGGCCCGCGGCCTGCGCAGCATCGAGCGCGATCGCAATCGCGGCCGGGATTTCCAGCGCGCCCGGCACCGTGATCACCTCATGGCTGACGCCGGCGGCGTCGAGCTCGGCCCGGGCGCCGGCCAGCAGCGCGTCCTGCAGATCGTCATAGAATCGTGCTTCGACGATCAGCGCGCGCGCGCCAGAAATGTCGGTGTCGTCCTTCAGTCGTGCGCGTCGCGGCTCTGCCATTGAACTTCCATCAGCATCATAACAGCCTCATCCTGCGGCACGGCCAACGCCGCGACTTGCCGGATAAGGCGAGAATTGGTCCCATGGCCCGCGACAGCGCCGGTGCGCCTGAGCGCCATGAATTGAGAGAGATGGCCCGCGTTCTAGGCGGGCCCCCGGATAAAGCCAAGCCCCAAACAGGCCACAAAGCCGTCAGGTCGTCTCGCGGAGCCGTGCGGCATAGCGCGCCATCAGGTCGATTTCGAGATTGACATCGCTGCCGGTTCGCCAGCCGCTCAAAGTGGTCACGGCCAGCGTGTGCGGAATGATCAATACGCTGAACCGGGTATCCTCGACACTGTTCACCGTCAGCGACACGCCGTCCAGCGTTACCGAACCCTTGGTGGCGATAAACCGGGCCAGATCGCGCGGCGCATCGAGCTCAAAGCGCACCATGCCCTCCAGTTCCTCGCGGGCGGTGACCTTGGCGATGCCATCGACATGGCCGGTAACCAGATGGCCGCCCAGTTCGTCGCCAATCTTCAAGGCGCGCTCCAGATTGAGCCGGGTGCCGACCGCCCAATGCTGGGCGCTGGTCTTGGCCAGCGTTTCGGCGCCGGCATCGACCTCATACCAACTGCGGCCACCCTGCTCGCCGGTGCCGACCACGGTGAGGCAGATGCCATTGGCAGCGATCGAGGCACCATCGGCGATGGTGGCGCGGTCATAGCCGCAAGCGATCCGCAGCCGGTGCAGCTGGCCGGGCACGGTCGGGGTCAGCGCGACGATCTCGCCCTGGTCGGTGATGATTCCGGTAAACATCAGTTGCGCTCGTAAATGGTCAGTGTGTCGGGGCCGAGCGTGGTGCTCGTGTGAAGCCGAAATGCCGGCGCGTCGGTGATCGCGGTCAGCGGCAGGTCATGGAGCGCTGGCACGCCGTCATCGCCGATTGGCGCCGGGCCGCGCAGCAGCCAGATTTCATCGACCAGGTCTTGCTTGAGCAGCGATGCGGCGACTTTTGCGCCGCCCTCCACCATCAGCCTTGAAATGCCGCGCGCGGCCAACAGCGGCAGCACCGCGCCAAGATCAAAGCCCGGTGCATCGGGCTCGACATTGAGCCGGAGCAGCTCGGCGCCGGCAGCGGTCAGCTTGGTGGCGGCAGCGGCCTCGGCGGTTTCCGCCGCGATCAGCCACAGCGGCGTCGCGCGCGCCGAATGCACCAGTTTGCTGGCGCCCGGTATGCGCAGCGCCCGATCGAGCACCACCCGCACCGGCGAACGCGGCGCAAGACCCGGTAGCCGGCAAGTCAGTTCCGGATCGTCGGCGAGCACGGTACCGATCCCGACCAGGATGGCATCACACTGCGCGCGCAACAAATGGACGCGCTGCTGCGCGGCGCTGGAGGTGATCGCCACCCGCTGCCGCCCGGCGCCGGCGATCTTGCCATCGCTCGACACCGCGAGTTTCAGGATCACATGAGGACGATCGTCGCGCACTTTGCGGAAATGGCCGGCGTGAGCGCGCGCCGCCTCAGCCGCGCCGATGCCGATATCAACCTTGATGCCGGCCGCGCGCAGCTTGGCATGGCCCTGCCCGGCCACCTCCGGATTGGGGTCCTCGATCGCCGACACCACCCGCGCCACGCCGGCCGCAATCAGCGCGTCCGCGCAGGGCGGCGAGCGGCCGTGATGCGAGCATGGTTCCAGCGTGACATAGAGCGTGGCGCCGCGCGCCTTGGCGCCGGCCTGCGCCAGCGCCTCGACTTCGGCATGGGGCCGACCGCCGGCCTGGGTCCAGCCGCGGCCGACAATGACGCCGTCCTGCACCAGCACAGCGCCGACCGCGGGGTTCGGCCAGGTATTGCCGAGCCCACGACGGCCGAGCGTCAAAGCGAGTTGCATGAATCGTTGGTCGGCCGCCTTGGCGGCTCGACCGCGTTCCGCCAACTGGTCCTCCAGCAGGCGGAAGATCATTTGCGCAGCAGCGCCGCCCGCGCCAGCTCGTCGGCGGACAATTCGCCCAGCACCGCCTCAAAATCCTTGGCCTCGCGGAAATTGCGATAGACCGAGGCAAAGCGGACATAGGCGACGTCGTCGAGCTTGCGCAGATGCTCCATGACGATCTCGCCGATCGCCTCGGAGGAGATTTCCGATTCGCCGCCGCTTTCCAGCTCGCGCACCACGGCCGAAACCATCGCTTCGAGCTGATCGGGCTCCACTGGGCGCTTGCGCAGACTGATCTGCACAGAGCGCACCAGCTTGTCGCGGTCGAATGGCACACGGCGACCATTACGCTTGATCACCGTCAGTTCGCGAAGCTGCACCCGCTCGAAGGTGGTGAAGCGGAAGTTGCAGGTCAGGCAGACCCGCCGCCGCCGAATGACCGTGGAGTCTTCGGTGGGGCGGGAATCCTTGACCTGGGTATCGAGAGAGCCGCAGCTTGGACAGCGCATGCCTTCACCTCGGGCGCGAGCCGCCCTTTACGGATAGACCGGGAAGCGGTCGGTCAGCTCCTTGACACGCTGCTTGATCGCGGATTCCACCGTCGGCGCGGTGCCGTCGGCGGACTGCGCGATGGCATTGAGCACCTCGGCGATCATGCCGCCGACCTGCTGGAATTCGGCGACGCCGAAGCCGCGGGTGGTGGCGGCCGGGGTGCCGAGCCGGATGCCCGAAGTCACGAACGGCTTTTCCGGGTCAAACGGGATACCGTTCTTGTTGCAGGTGATGCCGGCGCGCACCAGCGCCTTCTCCGAGACGTTGCCCTTCAGGCCCTTGGGCCGCAGATCGACCAGCATCAGGTGGTTGTCAGTGCCGCCCGACACGATGTCGAAGCCATGGCCACGCAGCGTTTCCGCAAGCGCCTTGGCGTTTTCGACGACATTCTTCGCGTACACCTTGAACTCCGGCTGCAGCGCTTCAGCAAACGCCACCGCCTTGGCGGCAATCACGTGCATCAGCGGGCCGCCCTGCAGGCCGGGGAAGATCGCCGAATTAAACTTCTTGGCCAGCACTTCGTCATTGGTGAGGATCAGGCCGCCGCGCGGACCGCGCAGCGATTTGTGGGTGGTGGTGGTGACGACATGGGCGTGCGGCACCGGCGAGTCATGGGCGCCGCCGGCGACCAGACCGGCGAAATGCGCCATGTCGACCATGAAATAGGCGCCGACGCTGTCGGCAATCTCGCGGAACCGCTTAAAATCCCAGGCGCGCGAATAGGCCGAGCCGCCGGCGATGATCAGCTTCGGCTTCACCTCTTCCGCCTGCTTGGCGACCGCGTCCATATCGATGATCTGGTCCTCGCGGCGCACGGTGTAATGCGCCGGCTTGAACCACTTGCCCGACATGTTGACGGTGGCGCCGTGGGTGAGATGGCCGCCGGCCGCGAGGTCGAGGCCCATAAAGGTGTCGCCGGGCTGCAGCAGCGCCAAAAACACCGCCTGATTCATCTGGCTGCCGGAGTTCGGCTGCACATTGGCGAAATTGGCGCCGAACAGCTTCTTGGCGCGGTCGATCGCGAGGTTTTCGACGACGTCGACGAATTCGCAGCCGCCATAGTAACGGGCTGCGGGATAACCTTCGGCGTATTTGTTGGTGAGCACCGAGCCCTGCGCCTCAAGCACGGCGCGGCTGACGATGTTTTCCGAAGCGATCAGCTCGATTTCGTGGCGCTGCCGGCCGAGCTCGCCCTTGATGGCGGCGGCGATCTCCGGATCGGCTTGCTCGAGCGAGGTGGAAAAGAACGAGTCGGTCGCGGAGGCGGACGTAGCAGGTGTGCTCATAGGAAAAAACTCTCCACCGCCGCAGCCCTTCCGGAGGGCGCGGGCGGCCAGCTAGTGCGGTCGGAAGCGGAGCGTGCCCTTACCATATCGCGGGCCTCCGGCCAAGCTATTGCGCCCGGCGAACGCGGCTTTGGCCAGATATGGTGGATGCGAGAAGGTTGCAGGTGCGTCACCTGTCAGCAAATCCCTTGGCACCGACTTGTCGCCATGCTCAATTCAATCAGGAGTTGTTATTGGGTGCAATAATGCCCTACAACGTGTTTGTCTCACACGGATGGCACGACCGCTGGATCGCCCGGCAGATGGCGAGCAGCATTGTCGCCGAGACCGGCGCCCAGGTCTTAACATCCAAAGCGGCGATCGGATTGAACAACGTGTCCACGCCGGATTGAGCGGATGCACGGAATTGGTGTCGTTGCTCACTCCATGGTCGGTGGATCGCAACTGGGTGTGGAGCGAGATGGCAGGAGCCTGGGCGCTGCGAAAGCGCTATGTTGGCGTCATCTACGGCTTGTCACTCGAAGAGATCGAGAAGAACCACGGCGGCTTGGCGATGCTGTCGCCCACCAACGTGATTGGCCTGAATGAATTCGATACCTATCTTGTAGAATTGGGCAAACGAGTGAGCGCTGCCGATGCCTGAAGACCACAAGCGAGTGTTCATTTCCTATGCGCGACAAGATCGCGACTTCGCGCGTCAGATCGGCGATCTGATGATACAGCGCGGCGTCGCCGTGGCCGGCAATCTCGACGCCAGTTTCGGCAGCGATTGGCGTGACGGGCTGCGCCGGCAGATCGAAAGCGCCAATGCTTTGGTGTTGTTGATCCCTTCGCAGACCGAGCCGAACCGGAACGCTATCTGGTTTGAAGCCGGAGCGGCCAAGGCGCTTGGCAAGCCCGTGCTGGCGGTTTTGCCCCCTTCCCGCGAAGCTGCGACGACCGAACTGCCGACAGACCTTGCCGGCCTGCTGATGCTCGATGCCAATCGCCGATCGCTGGACAGCGTCGCCGACACCTTGGTTCAAGCCGTTCCAGCGCGCGATCTGTACAATATCGCCGCCCATTGAGCGCTTTGTGAGATCCGCAGCCCTGCGATCTATTACGCTGCGCCGCAAACGCTTCCGTCAAACGACGGCGTTCAGATCGTGCGCTGCTTGGCGCCGCATTCCTTGCAGACGTAATCGACGCGGCTTTCGCCCTTGGGCGCCGACACCTTGGTGACCGCGCCGCATTTGCCGCAGGTCGCCATGATCACGGTGTTGCCGTGCTTGACCACCAGCGCCTTGTTCTCCATCGCCTCGCGCATCAGCCGCTCGGCTTCCGCGCGCATTGCCGCCTTGTCCATCGCCCAAAATCCCTTTGCCGACCTGCGCCGTTATCAACCTTTCCGCGCGCCGCGCCAACTGCCGTTTAACGCGCTCATCCGCACGCTGCCCGGCTTTGATGGCGCGAGGCAGCACGATCCGCAGGCCACGAACGCTTCGCCACACGCGCTCGGCGCCAACTGCATGACGCGAGCCCTCCCCGCCCACGCCACCGTTCGCTTGGCGCACAAATTCCAATGCCGCAACCCAGGCGTTTGAAAACACGCAAAGACGTACGATCACCATTCAATTTACGCGAACTTTTGCATTCCAGTAACTCAGCTTGCTAACGCGATCTCCATACGGCGCCATTACCGATGGATGACAGTATTGGCGCAGTTGGAATTTTTGCATGGCGCATGATGTTCAAGAATGGTCGAGCGGTTCCCGATGGGCGGCGCATCATACGCCGACCCGTTGGATTGCAGCGATCGGCGCCCTGCTCCTGATCATCATCATTTCAGTGACCGCCTGGGCCGTTCTCGCCACGCGTGATCGCGCATTGCACAACGGCGAACGCGAGCTATCCAACACAGCGCTGATTCTGACCCGGCATCTGGACCGCGAGTTCGAGGATCTGCTGTCTGATCAGCGCGACATCAGTACGCTTCTGGGCGCGGGCGCGCTGAACTTTCAACTGGGTGCCAAATCCGTTCATGAAATCCTGCGCTCCAAAGCCAGCGGCATCGGTGAATTCGAGCTGTTCGATGCTGTCGGCATGCAGGTCAATTCATCCCGGGCCTGGGTGGGGGCAACGCTCAGCCAGCAGCAATTTCCTCCCGCTGAACAGCTCAAGCCGATCGCCGGTCGCAAGAGCAGCATCGGTCTGATCCGCGATGCGGTGACGACGAATTGGATTATCGTGCTGTCGCGGCCGATCACCGATCAGGATGGCACGCTGATCGGCACCATCGTGCGCCGCATCCCGGCATCGTTGTATGAAACCTTCTTTTCGTCGGTGGCGCTTGGCGAGCAGGCCGCGCTCGCGCTGTTTCTGGACGACAGCGCCCTTGTGGCGCGCTATCCGGAAGCACACGACTCTATCGGCAAAGTGTTTCGCTTCGGCTCGCTTGAGCAGCTGTTCCGCGATGGCTCGATGACCTTCCAGTCACCGAGCCCGTTCGACGGCTCGTTGCGGCTGGCAGTCTCACGCCCGCTCAAACACGTGCCGTTGCTCCTGGTGGCCTCCAGGAGCATCCCCGCCATTCTGACGGATTGGCGGAAGCAGACCGAACTGCTGCTGTCGATTGCCGCGGCCCTCGCCATCGTGATCTCGCTGGTTCTTTCGATGTTCGCGCGCCGACTGCTCCAGCAGCACAAGGAAACGCAATATCGGCTGAAGATGGACAAAAAGCGGCTTGATGTTGCCGTCAACAACATGTCGCACGGCCTGACGATGTTCGATGCGGCCGGGCGGCTGGAAGTATTCAACCAGCCCTACCTCGACATCTACGGACTATCCTCCGAGGTCGTCAAACCAGGCATAACTTTTGAAGAAATCGTGGCGCATTTTCGAGAGATCGGAGGCGAAGAAGAGCCGCTTCAGCAATACTTCGAATTTGTGGCGAGCCACAAAGATCAGAAGGGAACCGTCGAAGTCTCGTTCAGCGATGGCAAATCCGTGCTGATCACCCGGCAGATCATTTCGGAAGGCGGATTGGTAACAACGCACGAAGACATCACGCACCGTAAAAAGGCTCAGGAACGGATCGCGCATCTGGCGCATTTCGACGAGCTGACAGGATTGCCCAATCGTACCTCGTTCCGCGACCATCTCAACGCCGCCTTCGCTTCACTAAAGGACAGTAATCCACTGGCGCTGCTCTATATCGACGTCGATGAATTCAAGACCGTCAACGACACGCTCGGCCATCCGATCGGCGACCAGTTGCTGAAAGCGATTGCCGACCGCCTGGAGAGCTGCCTGCGCCACGACGACTATATTGCAAGGCTTGGCGGCGACGAGTTCGCCATCGTGCTGCATGACCAGCATTCGGCGCACCAGATCGGCAATTTCGCCAAAATGGTCCATGCGGCGGTACGCGACACCTATGATTGCGACGGGCACGCGATCTCCAGCGATGTCAGTATCGGCATCGCTATTGCCCCGCAGCATGGCAGCGATCCGAACCAGTTGATCAGCCACGCTGACATGGCGCTGTACGCCGCGAAGTCGGATGGGCGCCGCACATTCCGGTTCTTTGAGCCGGAGATGGACATTACGGCGCGCGCCAAACATGAACTGGCGGTCGAACTGCGTCGCGCGGTCGCCGATCGCGCGTTCGACATCCACTTCCAGCCGCTGGTCGATCTGGCCACCGGGCAGATCTCCGGCTGCGAGGCGCTGCTGCGCTGGCATCACCCGACGCGCGGCGCGATCTCCCCAGCGGAATTCATCCCGCTCGCGGAAGAGATCGGCCTGATCGAAGAACTTGGCGAATGGGTGCTGGCCGAGTCCTGCCGCGAAGCCGCGACCTGGCCGAGCCACATGACCGTGGCGGTCAACGTGTCGCCGATCCAGTTCAAGCGTCAGACTTTTGCGCTCAACGTCGCACTCGCGGTTGCGCGCGCCGGCCTTGGCGCGCATCGGCTGGAACTCGAGATCACCGAAGCGCTGCTACTGCGCGACAACGACACCACACTCGCCACCCTCACCGAGCTGCGCAACATCGGCATCAAGATCGCGCTGGACGATTTCGGCACCGGCTATTCGTCACTGAGCTATCTGCACCGCTTCCCGATCGACAAGATCAAGATCGACAAGAGTTTTGTGGCCCGCCTCACGGACGAGCAAAGCTCGTTGACCATCATCCAGGCGATCGTGCAGATCGCCGCTTCGGGCGATCGCATCACCCTCGCCGAAGGCGTGGAGACCAGCGAGCAACGGGACCTGCTGAAGAAGATCGGCTGCACCCAGATGCAGGGCTATCTGTTCAGCCCGGCGCTGCGCACTGAGGACCTCAATCGGTTGATCAGTTCCGGTCAGGTTCCGGACAACGCGCCGCCGCCGTCTGCCGAGCACTCGACCGACGAACTGCGCGCGGCAGCCGCCACCTAGCTACGGCGAGCGGCACGCCTGACATCGCTCCAAGCGCCTGCGGCGGCCCTCTGGGGCGCCGTTTTCGTTCAGCCCGATGATGTGGGGGCAAATACGGATAACGCTCGTAGCGTGCCCCCAGCGCGTCGTGCGGCCATTTGACCGCACCGGTGACTTCACATCCCCGTATAGCCGGCCTTGACCGGGTCAAGCCTTCCGTCCTGCTGGCGCAGATAGACCAGACCGCACACTGTTAAGCGGTCGACGTCAGTCTCGCCGCCGTCATGCAGGGTCTGTAGATAGCGCTGCAATTGGTCGCGCACAGCGTCAGCGGCTGCGCTGCTATTGAGCAACGCATAGGTCTGCAGAATACGATCGAGCGCGGCCTGCATCAGGCGGCCTCAACACGCGCGGAGCGGCGCTGATAACGCATGATGGCGCGATTGGCGAGGCTGACCTGATGATGGTCGCCATGCTCGAACAACTGCACGATCAATTGCAGCAGCGCTTCATTGGTGGCCGGCTGCTCAGCGATCGCCCCCGTGCGCCGCAGATAGTTGGCTGCAATATCGTAAGCCTTGCCGATCACATCGACATTCATCACCCGCACACTGGGCTCTTGCAGCATGGCTTTCCTCCGTCTGTCCCCAATAAGACAAGTTGCGATGCGGCAGATGGTTCCGGGCGACGGTCGGTTTAATGCCCCCGAACGACAACGGCCTCCCAGAGGGAGGCCGGATCGTAACTGCTGTATAGCCTGTGCTTGGTCGCAACGACGGCTGGCTGCTTCTGCGGCTGGGCTGGCGGCTGATGCCGCCGCCCTCCTCGCCGCCGTCGAGGGGAAGACCTCGCTCAGAGCCGATACAGAATCTGGTCGGTCCAGAACCGTTCCAGGCGATGCAGCGACTTGTTGAGGGTCGCGAATTCTTCGTTGGAGATGCCGCCGACCTGCTCCACCGTGCGCACGTGCTTCTGATACAGCGCGTCGACGATATGACGGATCTCCTGGCCCTGCGGCGTCAGCCGAATGCGCACCGAGCGGCGATCGACGCGCGAGCGCTGATGATCGAGGAAGCCGAGTTCGACCAGCTTCTTGAGATTGTAGGACACGTTCGAGCCAAGGTAGTAACCGCGCGTGCGCAGCTCACCGGCGGTCAGTTCCTTGTCGCCGATGTTGTACAGCAACAACGCCTGCACAGAGTTGATATCAGAGCGGCCGCGCCGGTCGAACTCATCCTTGATCACATCGAGCAGACGGCGATGCAGTCGTTCCACCAAGGTCAGAGCTTCGAGATAGAGAGGCTGCACCGGCGAGCTAGCGGGCGCAGCCGACGCGGTATCAACCGCGGTGGCAACGGCTTTCATCATGACATTCCCCTGTTGTCGTTTTTCAGCTTATTCGACGAAACTTGTGTCTCGCCTGATAGCTGCAACTTAGCTTGGGCGTTTGAACATCCGCCTAAAAAAGACAATAAAGAGATCATGAATTTGAGAGAGTGAATCGCATATTAAGCCGATGAAACGGCCACTTCTTGAAACTTCTCCTTCACGGATCGACGCCTTTGTTCACGCTTCGTCTGAGGCGTTGTCGCATTCGAGGACAGCATCATTCAAATTGGAAGGACTTGCGTAACGAAGGTCACCGGCGCGTTAGGGTGAGTAAATCCTTGCGCCGGCAACACAGCGATTGAAATTTACGCGACGCCGCGGTCGCGGCCTTCCCAATATGGTGCACGCAGCATCTTGCGATCGATCTTGCCGAGTCCGGTCACAGGAATGGTGCCAACAAAATCGATCGACTTCGGCGCCCACGGCGCACCGCGCTTATCTTTGACATGCGCTTGCAGTGTCGCGGCATCGCACACGACGGCATCCTTCAACACCACGAACGCTTTCACAGCTTCGCCCCATTTCGGATCGGGCACGCCGATCACCGCGGCCGACGCCACAGCAGGGTGCGCCATCAACGCATCCTCGACCTCGCGCGGATAGATGTTGAAGCCGCCGGAGATGATCATGTCCTTGGTGCGATCGACGATATAGAAGTAGCCTTCTTCATCCTTGATCGCGACATCGCCGGTATGCAGCCAGCCGCCGCGCAGCGCTTCTGCGGTGGCCTCTGGCCGCTTCCAATAGCCATCCATCACCAGCGTGCCGCGCACGCAGATTTCGCCGGGCTCGCCGACCGCGACCTCACGCATCTCGCGATCGAACAGTTTTACGTCGAGCAGCGGGCTCGGCCGGCCACACGAGCCGAGCCGGCCGGGCTTTGACAGATCATGATCGCTCTTGCGCATCGTGGTGATGCATTGCGGCGCTTCGGTCTGGCCATACAGTTGCACGAACACCGGGCCAAAGATTTCGATCGCCTCGCGCAAGCGATCAGGCGACATCGGTGCGGCGCCATAGACGATCATGTCGAGCGATGACAGATCGAATTTGGCGCGGATCTGCGGTGCATCGACCAGCGCATAAATCAGCGTCGGCACCAGGAACACCGCGGTGATCTTTTCCTCTTCGATCACCCGGCAATAGGACTCGGTTTCGAAACCCGGCACCAAGCGCACGAAGCCGCCGCGCAGCATCACCGGATAGACGGTGACGCCGGCGGCGTGGCTGATCGGCGTTGCCGCGAGATAGCGGATCTCGGCCGGCCAATCCCAATCGGCATAGAGCAGCACCGTCATGGTGGTCAGTGCGCGATGCGGAATCATCACGCCTTTGGACCGCCCGGTGGTGCCGCCGGTGTAGGCGAGCCAGGCGATATCAGAGGTGGCGCTGTCGTCGATCAGCGGCGCCGCGGCAACGTTTGGCAACTCGGCGAGCAGATCGCGCGCGCCTTCCACAGGACCGAACGACAACAGATGTTTGAGCGCTGGCACGCGGCGGCGGATCGTAGCGCCGCGCGCGGCAAACTTGCCGCTCTCGACGATCAGCGCCTCGATCTCGGCGTCCTCAACGATAAAGGCGTGATCGTCCTCGGCGGCCAGCGGATGCAGCGGCGTGTAGCGCAGCCCCATCACCATCGCCGCTGCGATCGCGGCCCAGGACTCGGCGCGGTTGCCGGACAGGATCGACAGCGCGGCGCCGCGCCGCAGGCCGACCGAGCGGAACAGCGTGATGAAGCGGCCGATAGCGTCGCCGAGTTCGCGATAGCTCCAGCGGATCGTGCCGTCGGCGATTGCCGGACGGTCGCCATAGCGGGCGATCGCGCTGATGATCAGGCTGCCCCCGGTTCCGCCGGAGTGAAGCTCGTGCATGGTTGTCCTCCCTTGTTGTTGCCGCGCGGTTGTTTTTCTGTGCGCGGATTGAGAACGGCTCTATGGCGGCCGTTCGCGTGCCGCCATCCAGGCCAGCGTCAGATAGGCCGCCAGCAGCAGCGCCTCGATCGCCACCGCCAAAAGGCTGCCGCCATAGATCGCCGGGAACATCAGCTCGATCACCGCCATCGACACCACGGCGGTGAGCCACACCACCGCGCCCCACGGCGTCGCCAGCCACAGCCCGACCGCGGCCACAAGGTCAATCACCGCGAAGTAGACGGTCGCGGTCTGCCAGGCCATCGGCTGATATTCGAAAGCGTCGTCTTCACCGCCGACAAAGCCGGTGACCTGGGCCCAGTGGTACAGGCCCTTGCTGACCGCCAGCAGCGCCATCACCCGCAGGAACAGCACCAGGCGGCGCGTCCACAGATTGTCCTCTCCTGCGGGACGCTCGGATGAGATCGCCGCCACAGAAATGGCGTCGCGTGCACTGGGCTCGCGCGGGGTCAGCTCTGACATTCGGCTCGCTGCTCAGGTCCAAAGGCCGGTTCGGGCGGGTTCGGACCGGAGTCTTGCCGCCTTGATGCGGCAAAATCAATTGCAGTTGCGGCAAATCAACAGCACGCTGACTGGAGGATGCCAAAATAATGGATTAGAAACTCACGAAATCTTTCCCAGGAGTGGTGGAAAAATGGCGATCAAGTTCGGCCGTCCTATTGAAATGCGTGATACCCCGCGGCCAGAAGTCCCGCTCTCCAGCCCCTCGCTCGATCTCACCGTCCGCCCTCGCCGCAACCGCAAGTCCGAATGGGCTCGGCGGCTGATCCGCGAAAACGTTCTGACCACCAATGATCTGATCTGGCCGGTGTTTGTGATCGACGGCGAGAACCAGCGCGCGCCGGTGGCGTCGATGCCGGGCGTCGAGCGCCTCAGCGTCGATCAGGTGGTTCGCGCTGCGGAGCGCGCGGTGAAGCTGGAAATCCCCTGCATCGCGCTGTTCCCGTTCACTGACCCGTCGCTGCGCGACGAGAACGGCACCGAAGCGACCAATTCCGACAATCTGGTGTGCCGCTCGGTGCGCGCGCTCAAGAAGGAATTCCCCGAGCTTGGCGTGTTGTGCGACGTTGCGCTCGATCCGTTCACCAGCCACGGCCATGACGGCCTTTTGAGCGAGGGCAAGATCCTCAACGACGAGACCGTCGAGGTGCTGGTCAAGCAATCGCTGGTGCAGGCGGAAGCTGGCTGCGACATCATCGCGCCGTCGGACATGATGGACGGTCGGATCGGCGCGATCCGCGACGGCCTGGACGCTGCCGGCTTCGTCGACGTGCAGATCATGGCCTATGCCGCCAAATACGCCTCGGCGTTCTATGGCCCGTTCCGCGACGCGATCGGCTCGGCCAAGGCGCTGACCGGCGACAAACGCACCTATCAGATGGACCCGGCCAATTCCGACGAAGCGCTGCGCGAGGTCGAACTCGATCTGGCCGAAGGCGCCGACATGGTGATGGTCAAGCCGGGCATGCCCTATCTCGACATCCTGCGCCGCGTGAAGGACACTTTTGCGGTGCCGACCTTCGCCTATCAGGTGTCGGGTGAATACGCGATGATCGCCGCCGCGGCCGCCAATGGCTGGATCGACGGCGAGCGGGCGATGCTGGAAAGCCTGCTGGCGTTCAAGCGCGCCGGCGCCGACGGCGTGCTGACCTATTTCGCCCCGCAGGTCGCCGAAAAGCTCAAGAAGGGTTGAGCCGCGTCCGGCTCCACCAACGCGCCGCAGCCCACGGGCTGCGGCCGCCGCAAGGCTCTCTGCGCGGACGCATCTGAGGGGTGCTCCGCCGCGACAGGCGCTGTCCGGGACGCAGCCTCAAGACAACGCGGCGCCCGCCAGCCTGATGGCCGTTTGATCGCAAAAGATCAGCCAAGGCTAGCTTCAAGTCATTATCAATGTAAGATAATTGTTCCCACGACCCGTCTTGCAACCACGCAGCCGCGTGGCCATGTCGATCGACAATCATTGCCGAGGGAGATTGGGTGATGTCGGACAGCGATTATCGCAGGAATGCCGACTGGGCTGCGGGCGATCAGCGCGGACCGGCGTTTGATCCCTGGTTGCAGCCGGAATTGTTTCGCGGCGTGCTTGGCCGCCGTGTCGCCGCGTTCCTGATCGACCTGATGCTGCTGGCGATTCCGGTGGTGCTGGCGGTGACCTTCATCAGCGTGTTCGGCCTGGTGACGCTCGGGCTCGGCTGGTCGCTGTTCTGGCTGGTGTCGCCGGCCACGGTGATCTGGGCGCTGGTCTATTACGGCGCCACGCTCGGCGGTCCCTACTCGGCCACGCTCGGCATGCGGGCGATGGATCTGGAGATGCGCACCTGGTACGGCGAGCCCAGTTACTTCGTGATGGGGGCGGTGCACGCGATCCTGTTCTGGCTGTCGATCACCATGCTGTCGCCGCTGGTGCTGCTGGTCGGCCCGTTCAATGCGCGGCGCCGGTTGCTGCACGATATCGTGCTCGGAACCGTGGTGCTCAACAGTTCCGCGCTCGATAGTCCCGCGCATCCAGCGCGCTATTGAGCGCGCCCTCGAACGTTTCTGGCTGGCAGACATTGACCTGCGCGCGAGCGCGCGCGAAGCTGGTGCAATTCGGAGGACAGCCGCAAGCCCGTGACCCAGCATTCACGTGACACCCCGCAGTTCTATCTGACGGCGCCCTCGCCATGTCCATATCTGCCGGACCGGCAGGAGCGGAAGGTGTTCACCCATCTGGTCGGGCCGAAGGCGGGTGAGCTCAACGATTTGCTCACCCATGGCGGCTTCCGCCGCAGCCAGTCGATCGCCTACCGGCC
Source organism: Rhodopseudomonas faecalis (assembly GCF_003217325.1). Classification (GTDB taxonomy): domain Bacteria; phylum Pseudomonadota; class Alphaproteobacteria; order Rhizobiales; family Xanthobacteraceae; genus Rhodopseudomonas; species Rhodopseudomonas faecalis. The sequence goes on along the minus strand of NZ_QJTI01000005.1, from coordinate 66,258 downwards.
GGCCTGCGATCAGTGCCGGGCCTGCGTCTCGGTGCGGGTGATCGCCAACGAATTCCGACCCTCGCGCGCCCAGCGCAAGGTGCTGGCGCGCAATTCCGACATCGTCGGCGAATTGCGCAGCCCGGTGCCGACCTCCGAACAATATTCGATCTTTCGTGGCTATCTCGACCAGCGCCATCATGATGGCGGCATGGCCGACATGACCGTGCTCGACTACGCGATGATGGTCGAGGACAGCCACGTCAAAACCCGCATCATCGAATATCGTCGGCGCCGGCTGCGCCCCGGCAGCAATGGCCGCGGCGAAGAGCTGCTGGCGGTGGCGCTGACCGACGTGCTCCATGACGGGCTGTCGATGGTGTATTCGTTCTTCGAGCCCGCCGAGCAACGCCGCTCGCTCGGCACCTTCATGATCCTCGATCACATCGCCCGCGCGCGCCGGCTCGGCCTGCCTTACGTCTATCTCGGCTATTGGATCGAAGGCTCGCAGAAGATGGACTACAAGGGCCGCTATCTGCCGCAGCAGCGGCTGTCGCCGTCCGGCTGGGACCGGGTCAGCACCGAGGGCGACGACTGGAACGAGCCGCAGGATTAGCTGCCGAGCACGAAATCCAGCACCAGCTTGGCGTTGAGCACGATGATGATCGCGGCGATCAGCAGCGCGATCGCGGTCAGCCAGCGCGGCGCGACGAACTCGCCCATTTTGGCGCGGCTGGCGGTGAACATCACCAGCGGCACCACCGCGAACGGCAATTGCAGGCTGAGCACCACCTGGCTCAGGATCAACAGCTGGCCGGTACCCTTTTCGCCGTACCAGATCGTCACCACCACCGCGGGCACGATCGCGATCATCCGTGTCACCATGCGCCGCATCCAGGGTGCGATCTTGAAGCGGATAAAGCCCTCCATCACGATCTGACCGGCCAAAGTGGCGGTGATGGTGGAGTTGAGCCCGCAGCACAGCAGCGCGACGCCAAACAGCGTCGGCGCCAGCGTCGAGCCCAGCAGCGGCGCCAAAAAGGCGTGCGCCTGATCGAGCTCGGCGACGTCGGTCTGGCCGGCGTGGTGGAAGGTGGCGGCAGCCAGGATCAGGATCGAGGCATTGATGGTGAGCGCGAAGCACAGCGCCAGCGTCGAGTCGATGGTCGCCAGTTTGATCGCTTCGCGCTTCTCGGCGACGCTGCTGCCATAGCCGCGGGTCTGCACCAGCCCGGAATGCAGATAGAGGTTATGCGGCATCACGGTGGCGCCGATGATGCCGAGCGCCAGGTACAGCATGCCCGGCTCGGTGAGAATCTGCGTGGTCGGTGCAAAGCCGCGGATCACTGCGCCCCAATCGGGATCGGCCATCGCGATCTGAATCGCAAAGCAGGCCGCGATCACGCCGAGCAGCGCCACCACAAAGGCTTCGATCCAGCGGAAGCCGAACGCCTGCAGCGCCAGCACCAGAAAGACGTCGAGCGCGGTGATGATCACGCCGAGTTCGAGCGGAATCCCGAACAGCAGATTGAGGCCGATCGCGGTGCCGATCACCTCGGCGAGATCGGTGGCGGTAATGGCGATTTCCGCCGACAACCACAGCGGCCACGACACCCAGCGCGGATAGGCGTCGCGGCAGGCCTGTGCCAGATCGCGGCCGGCGCCAACCCCAAGCCGCGCGCACAGCGATTGCAGCACGATCGCCATCAGATTGGAGAGCAGCGCCACCGTCAGCAGCGCATAGCCGAATTTCGAGCCGCCAGCGAGCGAGGTCGCCCAATTGCCGGGGTCCATATAGCCGACCGCGACCAGATAGCCGGGGCCGAGAAAGGCGACCAGCTTGCGCAGCAGCGAACCAGAGGATTTGGTTCGGATCGAGCCGAACACGCCGGACAGCGACGGCTCGCCGCGCGGATTACGCCAGCCATTGGGCTTGGGCTGGTCACTGACAACGGGGGCCTGATCAACGGGCAATGGCGAAATTCTCGAATCCATGGCCCGAGCATGACCGCTTTTTGCTCTTTATGCAACTGATTTGCATAAGCAACACGCCCTGACTGGGAATAGTGGAGCTGATTTTGGGCCACCTGCCCCGGAATCGCTCGCGCTTTTCTATCGTGACACGGTGCAGTGCAATCGTCACGCGCCGCCCGCCTGTGGTGCTGCCGAGTGCGGCTCTTTCCACCGGACGCGGGTCACGGCGCCGACCGAGCGCCACAAACTTCAGCAGATGGCGGGCTTTTCTTGGCGTCCGAGTTACGGCACAACAACGCCATGACAGAGCAGCCGAGCCGCCCCGGCCTGATCCGCTGGCTGATGACCCCGCCGCAAGCCTATCTGGCGTATTTTGTCGCCGTGGTGCTGATCGGCGGCGTGTCGTTCTATGTCGGCTCGCTCAAGCCGAACCGGCATCCCGGGCTGGTGCCGGCGACCACCAGCAGCGCGCCCGTGGCCAAGTAGCAGCGTCGCCTGATCCGGCGCGGCTTCAATCCAGCCGCAGGTTGGGCACGATCGGCAGATAGGTCAGCAGCAGGAACAGCGGGATCAGCACCGCACTCGCCCACAGCGCATAGCCGAAGAAGCCCGGCATTTTGATGCCGCGCTCAGTTGCGATCGCATAGACCATGAAGTTCGGCGCATTGCCGATATAGGTCAGCGCGCCCATATAGACCGCGCCCATCGAGATCGCGCCGAGCGTGCCCGCCAGTGGGCCGGTGAGTTCGGCGGCATGGCCGCCGGCCAGCTCGAAGAACACCAGATAGGTCGGCGCATTGTCGAGCACCGCCGACAACAGTCCGGTCATCCAGAAATACGGCACTTCGCGCGGCGTGCCATCCGGCGCGGTCACCACTTCAAGCAGCGGCGCGAACAGGCCGTGCTTGCCGGCGCCGAGCATCGCCAGCACCGGAATGATCGCGATGAAAATGCCGGCAAACAGTTTGGCGACCTCGCGGATCGGCTCCCAGGCGAAATCATTGGCGGAGCGATGCTCGTCGGCGGTCAGCCACAGCGACAATAGCGCGATCAGCACCAACGCGACGTCGCGCACCAGATTCTGCAGCGCGACCTTGGTGCCATAGACATCGAACACGATTCCCGGCTGCCATTCCGCCGACAGCAGGATCATGGCGATGATCGCCGCGATCAGCACGAAATTGATGCCGCCGCGAAATCCGAGCGGCTCCGGCCGTGTGCTGGAACGCGGCTCATGGCGCGCAAACCACAGGTCGACCAGGAAGAACAGCACCAGCAGCAGGCCGGCCACGATCAGGGTCTGCGGCCAAAGCTGCTGCAGCGGCCAGAAGAAATCGACGCCGCGCAGGAAGCCGACAAATAGCGGCGGATCGCCAAGCGGCGACAGCGCACCGCCGACATTGGCGACCAGGATGATGAAGAACACGATGACGTGGACATTGTGCTGCCGGCCGATATTGGCGCGGATCAGCGGCCGGATCAGCACCATCGCGGCGCCAGTGGTGCCGATCAAGCTGGCAAACACGGTGCCGAGCGCCAGCAGCATGGTGTTGAGCAGCGGCGTGCCGCGCATGGTGCCGGTGACGAGAATGCCGCCGGACACCGTGAACAGCGCAAATAGCAGCACGATGAAGCTGAGATACTCGCCGAGCAGCGCGTGAATGGCCGCCGCCAGCGCGGTCTGCCAGCCATAGACCAGGGTGATCGGCAATAAGGTCAGCAGCGCCCAGCCAGCGGCGATCTTGCCGTAATGCGTGTGCCAGATTTTCGGAAACAGCAGCGGCCCGAGCGCGATCGATAGCAGAATGCCAGCAAAGGGCATGCCCCAGACCCAGCCGAGCGCGGCGCCATCCAGCTCCGCCGCCTGCGCGACTCCCGGTAATAGCGCAACGATCACGATCATGATCAGCAGGCGGTAGCAGCGCAGCCAGCGTCCGGTCATCGGTTCCTTTCAGCAGAGTTGAACAGCGAAACCCCACCTGCACGGCAGCGCGCAGGCGGGGTGCATCATCCGAGGCTGTGGCCGAATTTGTTGGATTTGGGAAATCCCTTCGGCGGCAGCCGGCCGGCATCGGCGCGATTGCCGCGCCATTCGGCCAGCTCCTTGATGCTGACGTTGAACTCGCGGCCGGCGGAGTCGCGCCAAGTCAGCCCTTCCTTGGCGTTGAAGGTGATGATGTCCGACAGGCCACCATCCTTGTATTTCTGCAGCCGCACGCCGCGGCCGCGCGCCATTTCCGGCACCTGGTCGAGCGGAAACAGCAGCATTTTGCGGTTGTCGCCGATCACTGCCACGGTGTCGGCACCCTCGCCGACCAGCGTCAGCGCCCGCGCCTCGTTCGGCATCTCGACATTGAGCACCTGCTTGCCCTTGCGGGTGTTGCCGACGCAATCATCCTCGTTGACCACAAAACCCTGGCCGTCATGGCTGGCCACCAGGAATTTGCGGCCACCGCTATGCACGAACAGCGAGACGATCGCCGCGTCCTGATCGAGATCGATGAACATCCGGATCGGCTCGCCATGGCCGCGCCCGCCGGGCAGCTTGGCGACGTCAAGCGAGTAGAACCGGCCGTTGGTGGCGAACAGCAGCAGTTTTGAGGTGGTTTCGGCGAAGAACGCAAAGCCGAGCTTATCGTCCTGCTTGAACGACAATCCGGACAGATCGGCGACCTGCCCTTTCAGCGTGCGCACCCAGCCCTTGTCGGACACCACCACGGTGACCGGCTCGCGCTCGACGAACGCTTCTTCGATCGCGGCAAGATCATGCTCAGGCGCGTCCGCAAAACTGGTGCGGCGCTTGCCGAGCGGCGTCTTCGGCCCGAACAGCTCGCGCACCTTGCGCACCTGCTCGCCGACCTTGGCCCATTGCAGCTGCTCCGAGCCGAGCACCGCGTTGATGTCCTTCAGCTCCGCCCGCAAATTCTTGTCCTCGGTGCGGATCTCCATCTCTTCCAGCTTGCGCAAACTGCGCAGCCGCATGTTGAGAATCGCTTCGGCCTGAATCTCGGTGAGATTGAAGGCCTTCATCAGCACCGGCTTCGGCTCGTCCTCGGTGCGGATGATCTTGATGACCTTGTCGAGGTTCAGATAGGCGATCAGATAGCCGCCGAGCACTTCCAGGCGGTGCTCGATCTGCGCCTTGCGATACTGGCTGCGGCGCAGCAGCACGTCGCGCAGATGGTCGAGCCATTCGCGCAAGGCTTCGGCGAGCCCGAGCACCTTGGGAATCCGGCCCCCCACCAGCACATTGAGGTTGAGCGGAATCCGGCTCTCGAGCTCGGTCAGCCGGAACAGCGATTCCATCATCAGCGCCGGATCGACCGAGCGCGATTTCGGCTCGATCACCAGCCGGATGTCTTCGGCGGATTCATCGCGGACATCGCCGACCAGCGGCAGCTTCTTGTCGTTGAGCAGGTCGGCGATCTTTTCGATCAGCCGCGACTTCTGCACCAGCCACGGGATCTCGGTGATCACCACGCTAAAAGTGCCGCGCGCGCCGTCTTCCTGATGCCACTTGGCGCGGGTGCGGAACGCGCCGCGCCCGGTGGTGTAGGCCTCGGCGATGCTTTCACGCGAGTCGATGATCACGCCGCCGGTCGGGAAATCGGGCCCCTTGACCCATTTCAGCAGCGCCTTCGATTTGGCGTCGGGCTTTTCGATCAGATGCAGCGCGGCGTCGCACAATTCGGCGGCGTTGTGCGGCGGGATTGCGGTCGCCATGCCAACCGCGATGCCCTGCGCGCCATTGGCGAGCAGGTTGGGAAAGCCGCCCGGCAGCACCACCGGCTCTTTCGACTGGCCGTCGTAATTGGCGCGGAACGCGACGCCGTCCTCGTCGATGCCATCGAGCAACAGCCGCGCGACATCGGTCATGCGCGCTTCGGTGTAGCGATAGGCCGCGGCGTTATCGCCGTCGATATTGCCAAAATTGCCCTGGCCATCGACCAGCGGGTAGCGCGCGGCGAAATCCTGGGCGAGCCGCACCAAGGCGTCATAGATCGACTGGTCGCCGTGCGGATGGAACGAACCCATCACGTCGCCGACGATTTTGGCCGATTTCTTGAACGCGGCGCCCGGCTCAAGCCGCAGCAGCCGCATGCCGTATAGAATGCGGCGATGAACGGGCTTGAGGCCATCGCGCGCATCCGGCAGCGCGCGGTGCATGATGGTCGACAGCGCATAAGCGAGATAGCGCTCTTCCAGCGCCTCGCGCAGCTGGACCTCGTGGATTTCGGCCGGCTCCGGCGGAATCAATCGTTTTCCCATGGGGTCGGGTTATCCTCTGACGGCGGCGCGGACAAGCTGCGAGCGGCACCTAGGCGCACCTAGGCCGGTTCCACGGACCCGGAGCGCAGTGAACTACGCCCGGTGACCGCATTGATAAACCCCTCGCGGGCATCGGAATGGCCCTGCCCGCGCGGTTCCAGCACATCGCGCAGCAGGAACCGGCCGGTCAAAGCAAAGCCGTCACGCAGGTCCTCGGCGGTATAGGGGGCATCCAGCTCCTCGTCGCGCAAAAACGGCGGCAATCGCAGCAGCCGGTCGCGCCACGGCTCGCCAGCGGACCTCGATACCGCCCCGCCCGATTTCGGCGACACGTAAATCAGCTCGGAGGTGGCGCCGGTCGCCACACAGGCCGACAGTTCCAATCCGAAGCCGAGTTCCGCCAGCATCGCCAGTTCCAGCCGCACCAGATGGGCGCCAGCGCTGAGCGCGTCGTCAAAATCGTCCAAAATGGCGCCGACCGTGGCGAACATCATGGGATGCGGATCGCGCTCCGGCAAAAGCCGCACCAGCGACGCCAGGTGGGTGATGCCATAGGCGGCATGCGGCACCGCCAGCAGAGTCGCGGCGCGCAGCCGGACGCCCTCCAGCGCATACATGCCGAGATGGTCCTCAAGCCGCGCCCGCCACACCGCCTGCACGCTGTTGCCGGGCTGCAGGATCGGCCGCAGCCGTGACGAAGCGCCGCCGCGCACCAGGCCGAGATGGCGGCCATGCTCGCGCGTCAGCAGCTCGACAATGGCGCTGCTCTCGCCATGCCGCCGCACTCCGAGCACGATGCCGTCGTCGGTCCATTCCATCGGTCAAAACGATCCGAAACGGGCGTGCGCGCCGCCGCGGCTCGGCCGGCTAGCGGTCGAACCAGCCGCGGGCGTCGCCGGTGAAGGAATAATACAGGCCAGCGCCGGTCAGCGCGCAGGAAATGGTCTCGATCAGATTGTCGAGTTGCAGCCCGCTGTCGCTGATCAACTGGAACAGCGACAGCACCGACAGTGCCAGCGACACCACCAGCAGCCAGCGCGCCCAGTTGCGCCGATCCTCGGAGGCGATCCGCACCAGATAGACCAGCGTCAGGATCAACGCCGCGGCGATCAGATGCGCCATCATGATCACGTCGCTGCCGATCGTCGCGGTCGGCGTGCGATCCTGAAACGCCACCGACAGCGCGTCGAGACCGAGCGAGGCGTACAGCAACGCTGCAAACAGACGCACATTCCGGGGAAGCGGCATCGCTAATCCTTCGGGAATTCCAGCCCCATCTCGCGATAGCGGCTGGGATCGTCGCCCCAATTCTCACGCACTTTGACGAACAGGAACAGATGCACCGGCTGTTCCAGGATTTCCGCAAGTTCCTTACGCGCTTCGGCGCCGATCGCCTTGATGGTGGCGCCGCCCTTGCCGAGCACGATTTTGCGCTGGCTGTCGCGCTCGACAAAGATGGTCTGCTCGATCCGCACCGAGCCGTCATTGCGGTCCTGCCACGTATCGGTTTCGACCGTGGACTGATACGGCAGCTCCTGGTGCAAAAACCGATAGATCTTCTCACGGGTGATCTCGGCGGCGAGCTGGCGCATCGGCGCGTCCGACATCTGGTCTTCCGGATAATGGAACGGCCCGGGCGGCAGCCGCTTGGCGAGCGCGCCGCGCAGATCGTCAACGCCATCGCCCGACAGCGCCGAGATCATAAAAGTCTGCTCGAAATCGAGCCGCTCATTGGCTTTCTGCGCCAGCGCCAAGAGCTTGTCGCGCGGCACCAGATCGATCTTGTTGAGCACCAGGAATTTGGGATGCTTGACCTCGGCGAGCTTGGTCAGGATCGCATCGGCCTCATCATTGATGCCGGCGCGGGCGTCGAGCAGCACGCACACCATGTCGGCGTCATAGGCGCCGCTCCAGGCGGTGTTGACCATGGCGCGGTCGAGCCGGCGCTTGGGCTGAAAAATGCCGGGCGTATCGACCAGAATGATCTGGCAATTGTCCTCGATCACGATGCCGCGGATCAGCGCGCGCGTAGTCTGCACCTTGCGCGACACGATGGTGACCTTGGAGCCGACCAGGGCGTTGACCAGCGTCGACTTGCCGACATTGGGCGCGCCGATCAGGGCGACGAAGCCGCAGCGCGTTTCGGCGGTGTTGGCACCGCTGGTGTCGGTGTCGTTGGTATCTTCAGCCACTGCTGACCCCTTCCCGCGCCAACATCGCTGACGCTGCCTCTTTTTCTGCGACGCGCTTGCTGCTGCCGATTCCTTCCGCGGGCATCAGCCCGGGCAGTTCGACGGCAACGCGGAACCTGGGATCGTGATCCGGCCCGGTGCGCTCGACTTCGCGATAGACCGGCGTCGGCAGACCCTGCGCTTGCGCCCATTCCTGCAGCATGGTTTTCGGATCGCGCAGCGGCCGTGACGGCTTGCGCATCCGTTCAATCCAGTTGCGCTCGATAAACTCCGCGGCGACCGCATAGCCACCGTCGAGATAGACCGCGCCGATCACCGCCTCGCAAATGTCGCCAAGCACGGATTTGCGCAGGCGCGCGCCCGCGCCGGCGCCAACCGCGCCAAGCTTGATCGCTTCCAACAGGCCGAGCGACTGCGCGACATCGGCGCAGGTTTCCTTGCGCACCAGTTCAGCGAGCCGTTTCGACAGCTCGCCCTCGTCGGCCTTTGGAAAGGCCCGGTACAGCATGTCGGATACCACGAGCCCGAGCACGTGGTCGCCGAGAAATTCCAGCCGCTGATAGCTGTCGTAGCGATTGCCGGATGAGCGCAGCGCCGACACATGGGTGAAGGCGGTCGCCAGCAGCGCCGGGTCCTTGAACGCATGGCCGATCCGGCCTTCGATCGCAGCCATCGCCGCTTTGGCGTCAGCCTTGCTGCGGCGCTTGTTGCGGCCGGCAGCCGCTTCACCCAGTGCGGCCTCGGCGCTCGGCGTCTGTTCTAGGCTCGCATCGGGATCGATAGTGGTCGGGCCCGCCGTCATCGCACGATGGTGAACAACCGATTCCAGCGCACCGCAACCGGCCAGCGCCAGATCTGCCAGGCTTGTTCGCCCTCCGCGATCGAGAAGAAGATCATCTGCGCACGGCCGATGATGTTGTCGAACGGCACGTAGCCGACCGCCGACAGCACCCGGCTGTCGGTGGAATTGTCACGGTTGTCGCCCATCATGAAGAAATGGCCGGGCGGCACGGTGTAGACATTGGTGTTGTCGTAAAAGCCGTTATCAACGCAATCGAGCGTTTCGTAGCTGACGCCGTTCGGCAGCGTTTCCTTCCAGCGCCGCACCCTCGCGTTGATGTCGCTGCCGCACGGATCTTCGCCGACATAGTCGGTGAGCCGCTCGCGCGCCACCGGGGCTTCGTTGATGTAGAGCTGGCCTTCGCGCATCTGGATGCGGTCGCCCGGCAAGCCGATCACGCGCTTGATGTAATCGGTGGAGTCGTCCTTCGGCAGCCGGAACACCACCACGTCGCCGCGGTTCGGCTCCGAGCCAAAGATGCGTCCCGAGAACAACGGCGGCGACAGCGGCATCGAATAGCGGCTGTATCCATAGGTGTATTTGGAGACGAACAGATAGTCGCCGACCAGCAGCGTCGATTTCATCGAGCCGGACGGAATGTTGAACGGCTGGAACAGTACGGTGCGGATCACCAGCGCGATGATCAAAGCGTGGATGATGACGCGGATGGTTTCGCCGAAGCCGCCTTCTGATTTCGTCCCGGAACTCACGCTCATCGCTTTCCGATTCCTGTCGCGTCGCCGCGCAGCGCCAAAATTCTCAACAGAAGCCAATTGCTTCGCGATGAGAGGGTGAACGGGGCGAATACCTTCGCCCGCGGGCGCCGGTTGTCGCCGAACCTGGCTCGCCCAGATTCCCGCGGGTTTTAGACTGTTGCGGGTCACCGCGCAATCAAGGCTGACGCGAGGTGACCGCAACTGCATGGCATATCAGTCGTTTATGACTGTGGCCCGGGGCCGGTAGCGGTGACGGCCGTTGCCGCGGGCACCGCCGAAATGATCACAAAGGCTTGCGCCAGCGGCCAATCATCGGTGATCGACAAATCAATGCGGGCCTCGCAACCGGGCGGGGTCAAGGCATCAAGCCGCGCCTTGGCACCGCCGGTCAGTTGCATGGTCGGCCGGCCGCCCGGCAGGTTGACCACCCCCATATCGCGCCACCACACCCCATGGCGGATGCCGGTGCCGAGCGCCTTGGCACAGGCCTCCTTGGCGGCGAAGCGCTTGGCGTAGGTCGCCACCACCATTTTGTCGTTGGCGGCGCGTCTGGCCGCCTTGGCCTGTTCCTGCGGCGTGAACACCCGGTTCAGGAAGCGCTCGCCATGGCGCTCGATCACCTGCCCGACCCGGCGGATGTCGATCAGGTCGGAGCCGATGCCGATGATCATGCCGACGCCTCGAGCGTGGCACGGCCGCGATCCATCGCCGCGCGCATCAGACGCACGCTATTGCCAAGACCGATGAACAGCGCCTCGCCCATGATGTGGAAGCCGATATTGAGTTCCGCGATCTGCGGCAGCGCGGCGATCTGCTCCGCGGTAGCGTAGTCGAGACCATGGCCGGCATGGACTTCGAGCCCGACGCTCTGCGCCAGCGCGGCGCCAGCGACGATGCGCTGCCACTCGGCTTCCGCCTTGGCGCGATTGCCGCTGTCGATGGCATCGCACCAGGTTCCGGTATGAATCTCGATCACCGGCGCTTTCACCGCGGCGGCGGTCTCGATCTGCGCCGGATCGGCGGCGATGAACAGCGACACCCGGATGCCGGCATCGTTGAAACGGGCAATCGCGGGCGCGAGATGATCGCGCTGGCCGACCACGTCGAGCCCGCCTTCGGTGGTCAGTTCCTGGCGTCGCTCCGGCACGAGGCAGACCGCGTGCGGTTTGGTTTTGAGCGCGATCGCCACCATCTCGTCGGTCACGCCCATCTCGAAATTGAGCGGCTTGGAAATCTCCGCCTTGAGGCGCGCCATGTCGGCGTCGCGGATATGGCGACGGTCCTCGCGCAGATGGGCGGTGATGCCGTCGGCACCGGCCTCGATCGCCGCCAGCGCCGCGCGCACCGGATCCGGATGCTTGCCGCCGCGTGCATTGCGCAGCGTGGCGATGTGATCGACGTTGACTCCGAGACGGAGCGCGGGAGCTTTCGGCATGGCAGACTCGCGGCAGGCTATTTTGGAAGAGTAGGAAGACTTAGCCGTTCACACGCTCGACCTGGGCGACCACGTCCTTGGCACGGAGCTGGGCGATGATCGCGCTCAGATGCTTCAGATCGTAGACTTCAAGGTCGATGGTGAGTTCGGTGAAATCGGGCGAGCGCCGGCTCATATTGATATTATCGATATTGCCGTCGTGTTCGGCGATCACGCTGGCGATCTGTGCCAGGCTGCCGGGCTCATTGACGTTTTGCACAAACAGCCGCGCCGGGAAGCGCTGCGGCGTGGTTTCGTCAATATCCCATTTCACGTCGATCCAGCGTTCCGGCATCTCCTCGAAATCTTTCAGCGCCGGAGATTGGATCGGATAGATGGTGATGCCCTCGCCCGGGGTCACGATGCCGACGATGCGATCGCCGGGCACCGCGCCGCCATTGGGCGCGAATTTGACCGGAAGGCTGGAGTTGATCCCCAGGATCGGGACCACCGAAGGCGCGCGCGGCGGCAGCACCTTGTCGGTTGAGGCGTCTTTCTTGCCGGCGAAGCGGCCGACCCGTTCTTCCTTGTAGTCTGGATACATGGCGCGGGCGACGTCGGCAGCGCGCAGTTCGCCGCGACCGACCGAGGCCATCACCTCTTCGATCGAGCTGCGTGCCAGGCGCGGCAGCGCGCCCTTCAGCTTGTCGTCGGCGTATTCGATCTTCACGCGCGCAAACAGCCGCTCGACGATCCGGCGGCCGAGCGCAGCGAACTGATCGCGCACCGCCGCTCGGGTGGCACGGCGGATCGCGGCGCGCGCCTTGCCGGTGACCGCCAGCGTTTCCCAGGCCGAGGGCGGCGCCGACTGCGCCGACGAGGTCAAGACTTCCACTTCGTCGCCGTTCTGCAGCTCGGAAGCGAGCGGCGCGAACTTGCCGTTGATCTTGCCGCCAACCGCCGAGTTGCCGACATCGGTATGCACCGCATAGGCGAAGTCGATGATGTTGGCGTGCCGTGGCAGCGCGATCAGCTTGCCCTTGGGGGTGAAGCAGAACACCTGGTCGTGGAACAGTTCGAGCTTGGTGTGCTCCAAAAACTCTTCCGGATTGGAGGCTTCCGACAGCAGTTCGATGGTACGGCGCAGCCAGGCGAAGGCGTTCGATTCGCGCTTCAACAGTTCGGTCGGCGAGCCGGCCCCGTCCTTGTACAGGGCGTGGGCGGCGATGCCGATCTCGGCGATCTGGTCCATCTCCTCGGTGCGCAGCTGCAGTTCGACGCGCTGCTGGGTCGGGCCGATCACCGTGGTGTGGATCGAGCGATAATCGTTCTGCTTCGGGGTCGAGATGTAGTCCTTGAAGCGGCCGGGCACGACCGGCCAGGTGGTGTGCACCACCCCGAGCGCGCGGTAGCAGGCCTCGATATCCTTGAGGATGACGCGAAACCCATAGATGTCGGACAATTGCTCGAAGCCGACCGATTTACGCTCCATCTTGGTCCAGATCGAGAATGGTCGTTTGCGCCGACCGAACACCCGGGCGGTGATGCCGTTCTGCAGGAGATTGGCGGTGAGCTGGCTTTCGATCTCGCCGATCAGATTGCGGTTGCGGTCGGCGAGCGCGTCCAGTCGCTGCATCACCACCGTATAGGCTTCAGGATTGAGCGTGCGGAACGCCAGATCCTCCAGCTCCTCGCGTATCTCGTGCATACCCATGCGCGCGGCGAGCGGGGCATAGATATCGAGCGTCTCCTCCGCGATCCGCTGCCGCGAGGCCGGCGGCACGAATTCCAGCGTGCGCATATTGTGCAGCCGGTCGGCGAGCTTGATCAGCAGCACCCGGACGTCGTTGGAGATGGCGAGCAGCAGCTTGCGCAGGTTTTCGGCCTGCTTGGCTTCGCGCGACACCAGTTCCAGCCGCTTGAGCTTGGTCAGCCCCTCGACCAGCGCACCGATCTCCTGACCGAAGATGTTGTCGATCTCGGTGCGGGTGGCCTCGGTGTCCTCGATGGTGTCGTGCAGCAGCGCGGCGACGATGGTGGCGTCGTCCAGCTTGAGAGTGGTGAGAATCGCCGCGACTTCGAGCGGATGGGAGAAATACGGGTCGCCCGAGGCCCGGGTCTGCTCGCCATGGGCCATCATGGCGTAGACATAAGCGCGGTTCAGCAGGTCTTCGTCGGTGTTCGGATTGTAGGACCGCACCCGATCGACCAGATCGTATTGCCGCATCATTTTCGGCCGCGAGGCACGCTTGGCCGCCGCGGGTTGCGCCGCGGCATCTGCAGCAGCTTCCATCTGCTTGTTGTTGCGGCGCGATGACGCCATCGAATCACTACCTCATCACCGCGTTCCGCATGGAACCGCGGATTGTGCCGGCTGGCCGATTGAGGACTTCCCGTTGGCCGTGAGCGCGACCGACACGCGGGCGCTCAACCAAAATGAAGCAAAGTCAATGCCTTCGGCGATTATGACGCGCGTTCCGCCGGCGGGCCGATCGGCCGGCAGCGGCGAATGCGAATGTTCCAACAGTAAAACGTTTTGCGGTGATGTGAAGCCGTTTCGCATCAAAACCTCGCGGTTGAGTGAGATGGCCGCACCGCATCGCAGCAAAACCGGACCGACACCGCGATCGCCGCGCTGCCAACCAGGTTCCCGACGCCGAAAAACAAAACGGCCCGGAGGGTTTCCGGACCGTTGTTGAATTCTTGGATGAGAGCGAGCGCCCTACTCGTCTTCCTCGGGCTGCTCTTCCGGCGGCGTCAGTCCTTCCAGGCCGCGCAGCAACTCTTCCTCGGTCATGCGATCGACCGCAACCTCGGTGTCGTCGGCATCGACGGTGGCGCCGGCGGAGCCGATCAGCGGCACGGTGTCCGGCTCGGGCTCATCGACTTCCACGAACTTCTGCAGCGAATGCACCAGCTCTTCGCGCAGGTCTTCCGGCGAAATCGTCTGTTCGGCGATTTCTCGCAACGAAACGACCGGATTTTTGTCATTGTCTCGGTCGATCGTCAGCGGCGAACCCGACGAGATCATCCGAGCGCGGTGCGCAGCCAGAAGAACCAGGTCGAACCGGTTGTCGACCTTGTCAATACAATCTTCCACGGTGACGCGCGCCATCGACTGTCGCTCCGTTAAGTCAGGGACCGAATATGCGGGTTATCTCCGCTAGGTATAGAGGGACAACGAAATGCGCAAGAACCAATTTGCCCCAGCGCCCCAAGTCCCCTTTCAGGCGGCCGATCGCGGGTGCGCAATGTTGGACGGCCCCTGCGACGAAGCGCCCCGGTGTGGATTTGATCAAAACCGAAGGCGAGACGGGTAAACAACGGTAAAGTTATTTGCTAGCGACGCTCGATCCGCGATCAATGTGCTGAGCGATTACGCGCATCAATAACAACACTGCCGTTCCCATTTTGGAATGCCGGCTTGCTGCCGTGCCAAAAACCTACAACAAACGTGAGAAAACTTGATGTCTGCTTCTAATAAAATCGCACTCTTCATTGATGGAGCAAATCTTTACGCAACCGCGAAAACTCTCGGTTTTGACATCGATTACAAGCGTCTTCTCAAGGAATTTCAGAGCCGCGGCACGCTGGTCCGGGCGTTCTACTACACCGCGATCATCGAAGATCAGGAATATTCGTCGATCCGGCCGCTGATCGACTGGCTCGACTATAACGGCTACACCGTGGTCACCAAGGCCACCAAGGAATTCATCGACGCCTCCGGCCGCCGCAAGGTCAAAGGCAACATGGACATCGAGCTGGCGGTCGACGCCATGGAGCTCGCCGAGCACATTGACCAGATGGTGCTGTTCTCCGGCGATGGCGATTTCCGTTCGCTGGTCGAAGCGGTGCAGCGCCGCGGCGTGCGCGTCACGGTGATCTCGACCATTGCCAGCCAGCCGCCGATGATCGCCGATGAACTGCGCCGTCAGGCCGACGTGTTCACCGATTTGGTCGAATTGCAGTCCAAGCTCGGCCGCGATCCCGCCGAACGGCCGGCACCGCGTGAACCGCGCCACCACACGCCGCAATTCCTGCAGCGGCCCGCCACCGTTCCGACCCGCCAGGTTGAGGACGAATTCGAGGACTGATTGCCTCCGCCGGCGCTTGCCGCCAATCTGGCCTCATCATGACTGCCAAATCCTCGGCTTGCCCGGCCGCCTTATGCGAGCCGGGCCGCGATTGTCCGCTTTGTCCGCGTCTGGCCGCCTTCCGTGAGGAAGCGCGCCAGCGCGAACCGGGCTGGTTCAACGCGCCGGTGCCGTCCTTTGGCGACGCCGATGCCCGGCTGTTGATCGTCGGGCTGGCACCGGGGCTGCAGGGCGCGAATCGTACTGGGCGGCCGTTCACCGGCGACTATGCCGGCGACCTGCTGTACGCGACCTTGCTGGAATACGGATTTGCCGCCGGGCAGTATCAGGCGCGGCCCGATGACGGGCTGAAACTGCTCGGCTGCCGGATCAGCAATGCGGTGCGCTGCGTGCCGCCTCAGAACAAGCCGCTGCCGCTGGAAATCAACACCTGCCGCCAGTTTTTGACGCAGACCATCGCCGGCATGGCCAAGCTGCGCGCGATCGTGGCGCTCGGCCGGATCGCCCATGATTCCACGGTGAAAGCGCTCAATCTGCGCGCCAAAGAGGCGCCGTTCGGCCACGGCGCGGTCCATGACGCCGGCCACTACCGGTTATATGACAGCTACCACTGCTCGCGCTACAACACCAATACCGGGGTATTGACCCCGGCCATGTTCCGAGCGGTGTTTTCCAAGGTGCGCGCCGATCTGGAGCGCTGAACGGCGCAGCGGCCGAGCACCTCTTGCGCTCAGCCCCTCGCCCGCAACAGCCGGCCCTTTTCGCGGCCCCAGTCGCGCTTCTTGGCGGTCTCGCGCTTGTCGTGCAGCTTCTTACCCTTGGCGAGCGCCAGCAGCAGCTTGGCCCGGCCACGCTCGTTGAAATACAGCTTGAGCGGAATCAGCGTCATGCCCTCGCGCTCGACCGCCGCCATCAGCTTGTTGATCTGCTTGCGGTGCAGCAGCAGTTTGCGCGGCCGCTTCGGCTCGTGGTTGAAGCGGTTGGCCTGTAGATATTCCGGAATATTCGCGTTGATCAGCCAAATCTCGCCGTTGCGGGAATCGGCATAGGATTCCGCGATCGTGCTCTTGCCGCCGCGAACCGACTTGACCTCGGTGCCGGTCAGCTCGATGCCGGCCTCGACGGTATCGTCGATCGCATAATTGAACCGCGCCTTGCGATTCTCGGCGACCACTTTGATGGGGCGTTCGTTTTTCTCGGCCATCGCACTCGGCTTACGGGTGTCGGCTCAATGTAGGCGCATCGCCGCGGCGGTCAACGCCGCGGGCACCAGCACAGCTCTGTTGGCTCAAGCGCCCGCCTCTGGCCGGCGGTGCGGGCGGCGGGCCAAGGTTGATCAGTTGATCAACCCGGCATCGACCATGGCGGCCCGGATCACCTTGCCGGTCGGCTCGGTGACCGGCAAGAGCGGCAGCCGCACCTCTTCCTTGAGGCGGCCGAGCAGCGCGAGGCCATGCTTGGCGCCAGCCAGACCCGGCTCCTTGAACACTGCATCATGCAGCGGCACCAACCGGTCCTGGATCTGCAACGCGCCGGCATAGTCGCCCTTGGCGACCGCAGTCATCAGCTCCGAGCACAGTTTTGGGGCGATGTTGGACACCACCGAAATGCAGCCATGGCCGCCAGCCGCCATGTAGGCCAGCGCGGTCATGTCCTCACCGGACATCTGGATGAAATCCGGCCCCATCGCCTGACGCTGCTGCGACACCCGGGCGAGATTGCCGGTGGCGTCCTTGACGCCGACAATGTTCTTCAGTTCGAACAGCCGGCTCATGGTGTCGACCGACATGTCGACCACCGAACGCGGCGGAATGTTGTAGATGATGATCGGAATGCCGATCGCGTCGTTCACCGCCTTGAAGTGCTGGTACATGCCTTCCTGGGTCGGCTTGTTGTAGTACGGCGTCACCACCAGCGCGGCGTCGGCGCCGGCGCGATCAGCATGGCGCGCCAGTTCGATCGCCTCGCGGGTCGAGTTCGATCCGGCGCCGGCGATCACCGGCACCCGGCCCTTGGCCTCCTCGATGCACCACTCCACCACCTTGTGGTGTTCCTCGTGGCTCAGCGTTGGGCTCTCGCCAGTGGTGCCGACCGGCACCAGGCCATGGGTCCCCTGCTCGATCTGCCAGTTGACCAGCTTGCGGAACGCCTCTTCATCGAGCGAACCATTCTTGAAAGGCGTGACCAGGGCGGTGAAAGACCCCCGGATTCTGCTGGTGTCGGCCAAAGCTGTTCTCCTGACTCAATTCGCGGCCTGGACAAGCCGTCGTCGCGTGCTGCTGTGTGTTGGGCGTGTCATACCGAGTCTGGTGCGGCGACGAAAGGTCCTGTCGGCCGCAGCCGGATCAGCCTTTGGCCTTCCAGGCGGCATAGCGCGCCTTGGTCTCGGCGTTCATGGGGTACAGACCCGGCAGCATGGCACCGGCGTTGACCTCGCCGACGATCCAGGCCTCCATGCGCTCCTGCTCCTCGCCCTCGGCGACCACATAGTCGAGCAAGGCCTGCGGAATCAGCACCACGCCGTCCTGATCGGCGACCACCACGTCGTTCGGAAGCACCGCCACACCGCCGCAGCCGATCGGCTCACCCCAGCCGACAAAGGTCAGCCCGGCAACCGAGGGCGGCGCCGCGGCGCCATTGCACCACACCGGCAGCCCGGTGCCGAGCACGCCCTCCAGATCGCGCACCACGCCGTCGGTGACCAAGGCAGCAATGCCGCGCTTCACCATGCGCGCGCACAGGATGTCACCAAAGATGCCGGCGTCGCTGACGCCCATGGCATCGACCACGGCGATCGCGCCCTCCGGCATCGCTTCGATCGCCGCCCGGGTCGAGATCGGCGACGACCAGGATTCTGGCGTGGCGAGATCTTCGCGCGCCGGCACGAAGCGCAGCGTGAACGCCTCGCCGACCAGGCGCGGTTGCCCGGGACGGAGCGGCCGCGCGCCGCGCATCCAGACATTGCGTAGTCCTTTCTTGAGCAGCACCGTGGTGATGGTGGCGGTGGAAACGCGCGTGAGGATGGCCTTGGCTTCGGCGGACAGCGGCATGGATGGTCTCCCGATCCGAACTGTGGGCGCGGCATCTTCACCGGCGCCGTCGCGGCGTCAAGCCGCATCCGGTCGAAGCCATCGCTCGAAACTGATCATACGGGCATCTATCAGCGCGGCTTATCGCTAACCTCGCTGCGCACTTATGCCCACAGCGCGTTGTTCACGCCATGTGCGATCTGGATTTTGCGGCCTCGCGAAACCAGCTAAGAGAACTGATCCCAACGCGCTGGAGTTTTATGACCGCACCGCTTGCTCCACCTCGCATCCTGCTCAGCGGTGATACCGCGGTGACGGTCGAGTTCGGCCGCACGATCGATTTCGCTGCCAATCAGCGCGTGCTGGCGCTCGACCGCGCGCTCAGTGCGCAGCCGATTGCCGGCGTGCGCGAGACGGTGCCGACTTATCGCTCGCTGCTGGTGCATTACGATCCCGAACTGATCGCATTCGATGAGCTCAGCGCCAAGCTGACCGCGTTGGCCCAGGCGCCCCCGATCTCCGCAGCCAATGACACACGGCATTGGCGCATTCCGGTGTGCTACGGCGGCGAGCATGGCATCGATCTCGAACCTGCGGCACAGAAGCTCGGCCTTGCTGCTGACGAGCTGATCCGGCGCCATGCCGCCGGACATTATCAGGTGGCGATGATCGGTTTTACGCCGGGCTGGTCCTATCTCTCGGGCCTTGATCCCACGCTGGCACTGCCGCGCCACCAGAATCCGCGGCTCGCGACGCCCGCTGGCGCGGTGTCGATCGGCGGCGTGCAAGCGGGCATCCAATGTCTCGCCGGACCGAGCGGCTGGCATTTGTTAGGTCGCACGCCGGTGCGCACCTATCAGTTACAGCGCACGCCGGTGTTCCTGCTCGAACCGGGCGATGCCATCCATTTTGTGCCAATCGATGCCAAGCGATTCGATGAGCTCGACCGCGCGGCGGCGGCGGGCGAACAGGTCGCGGAGCGGATCAAGCCATGAGCCGGCTGGTGATCGACAGTATCGGTCCGGCGAGTTCGGTGCAGGATGCCGGGCGGCCCGGCGCGCAGCGCTATGGCCTGCCGCCAAGCGGCGCCATGGATCTGCTGTCTCTGGCGGTCGCCAACACGCTGCTCGGCAATGCGCCGTTCGCGGCGGCGATCGAAATCGGACCGCTCGGCGCCACCTTCACCGCGCAGGATGGCGCCGTGCGGGTTGCGATCGCGGGTGCAGCGCGCGCGGTGGAGCTGGCCGGCCAGCCGGTGATCATGCCGCGCAGCGTGATGCTCAAGCCCGGCGAAAGCCTCAAACTCGGCGCGGCGCGCGGCGGGGTGTTTTCGTATCTCGCGATCGAAGGCGGCATTGTGGGCGAGCCAAGTTTTGGCAGCCTCGCGGTCCATGCGCGCGCCGGGCTCGGCTCGCCGTATCCGCGGCCTTTGCAGAGCGGCGATAGTATCGACGCGCCTGATGCACTCCCTCGGGCGGAACTGACGCTGAACTGGCCGCAAGCTCCGGAAGCGCCGATCCGGATCGTGCTCGGCCCGCAGCACGATGAATTCAGCGACGCGGTGCCGCTGCTGCTGGACAGCGAATGGACGGTGTCGGCGGCGTCCGACCGGATGGGCTACCGGCTGGAAGGCCCGACACTCAGCCATCATCACGGCCACAACATCGTGTCCGACGGCACCGTCAATGGCAGCATTCAGGTGCCCGGCAACGGCCAGCCGATCGTGCTGATGCCCGACCGCGGCACCACCGGCGGCTACCCCAAAATCGCCACGGTGATCAGCGCCGATCTCGGCCGGCTGGCACAGATCCCGCCGGGCTGCAAGTTCCGGTTTGAAGCGGTGGAGATCGCAACGGCTCAGCAACACTACCGGGCCATGATGCGGCTGATCCGCGCGCTGCCTTCCCAGCTGCAACCCGTGCGAGCCGCGTTCAATCTCGAAGCGCTGCATCACGCCAATGTGGCGGGCATGGCCATTAGCGCCTTCGACGATTGATCATGACTGATATGGTTGCGCGCTATGCGCGACTTTAACTGCTGAACCTGCAGCCAAGCTGCGTGGTTACTTTGGGATGGATTCGACGGCATGAGCACCACCATCGATCTGAACTGCGATCTCGGCGAAGGGTTTGGGCCCTGGGAGATGGGCAACGACGCGGCGATGATCAAACTCGCCACCAGCGTCAATGTCGCCTGCGGTTTCCATGCCGGCGACGCCGACATCATGCATCGCACCGTAAAACTGGCGAAGGCACGCGGCGTCAGCGTTGGCGCTCATCCCGGTTTCCGCGATCTGCACGGCTTTGGCCGCCGGCCGGTGCCCGGCATCACCGCCGCCGAGATCGAGAATCTGGTCGCTTATCAGGTCGGCGCGTTGCAGGCGGTGGCCGCGCTCGCCGGCTATCAGGTCACCCATGTCAAAGCGCATGGCGCGCTGTCCAATGTCGCCTGCGAGGACGATATGACCGCGCGCGCGATCGCTGCGGCGATCAAGGCGGTTGATCGCAATCTGGTCTTCGTGGTGCTGGCGAGTTCTAAATTGGCAAGCGCCGGGGAAGCGGCCGGGCTGACGCTGGCCCATGAAGTATTCGCTGACCGCGCCTATGAGGATGACGCCACGCTGGTGTCGCGCAAGAAGCCGGGCGCGGTGTTGCATGATCCTGAGCTGATTGCCGAGCGCGTGCTGCGCATGGTGCAACACGGCAGCGTGGTGACCGTGACCGGCAAGGAGATCAAGCTGCGCGCCGACACGGTCTGCATCCATGGCGATACCGATGGCGCGATCGAGATCGCCCGGCAATTGCGGCAGCGCTTGCAGCAGGCTGGTGTGACGGTGGCGCCATTCGCCCGGCCGTGAGCCTCGGCGCAGCCAGCTTATCAGCCAGCTTAGAACGAATGCGGCGACGGCATGCCGAACGCGATCGCGGCGATCACCGCGAGCGCTGCATAAGGCAGCAGCCAATCGACCTGCCTGCGCAGCCAAGCGGCGCGGCCAGCCCAATCAGAACTGATCTCCAGCGATGTCTGGCGCATGATCCTGCTCCGGTGCGGTTTCCAGGCCACAACAACAGCGGATTGCAGGCTCCGGCAATCGCTGCGGAAAAATAACGACGCCACCCCTGCCAAGGTTCGCTTTTTGGGGGATTTCTTTCCCGAGGCGGCCCCGGCGCAGCAAAATCCTTCGCCGGTCAAAAGGCGGCGATGCCCTTGTCAAGCGCGGTGATCAAGGCTAGCTGCTGCCGATCAACCCGGACAGAACAGATCATGGAACAGGCGGCCGCGCCCAAAGTCAGCTTCGTCTCGCTCGGATGCCCCAAGGCCTTGGTGGATTCCGAGCGCATCATTACAAGGCTGCGCGCCGAAGGCTATGAGCTGGCCCGCAAGCACAACGGCGCCGATTTGGTGATCGTCAACACCTGCGGCTTTCTCGACAGCGCCAAGAAAGAGTCGCTGGAGGCGATCGGCGCGGCGATGGCCGAAAACGGCAAGGTGATCGTCACCGGCTGTATGGGCGCCGAGCCCGAGCAGATCGAAGCCGCCTATCCGAATGTGCTGTCGATCACCGGGCCGCAGCAATATGAAAACGTGCTGCAGGCCGTGCACCGCGCGCTGCCGCCGCGCCATGATCCGCATCTCGATCTTTTGCCGCCGCAGGGCATCAAGCTGACGCCGCGGCACTACGCGTATTTGAAGATTTCCGAAGGCTGCAACAACCGCTGCATGTTCTGCATCATCCCAAAGCTGCGCGGCGATCTGGTGTCCCGCCCCGCGGCCGAGGTGCTGCGCGAGGCGGAGAAGCTGGTGGCGGCCGGCGTCAAGGAATTGCTGGTGGTGTCGCAGGACACCTCGGCCTATGGCGTCGATCTGAAATACGCGACCAGCCCGTGGCAGGACCGCGAGGTGCGCGCGCGCTTCTTCGATCTGGCGCGCGAGCTTGGGGAACTCGGTGCTTGGGTGCGGCTGCAATACGTCTACCCCTACCCGCATGTCGATGAGGTGATCGAGCTGATGACCGCGGGCAAGGTGCTGCCCTATCTCGACATCCCGTTCCAGCACGCCTCGACCTCGGTACTGACGCGGATGAAGCGGCCGGCCGCGCAGGACAAGACGCTGCAGCGCATCAAGGCCTGGCGCGCGGCCTGCCCCGATCTGACGCTGCGCTCGACCTTCATCGTCGGCTTTCCCGGCGAGACCGAACAGGAATTTGCCGAACTGCTCGACTGGCTCGAGGAAGTCGAGATCGACCGGCTCGGCGCGTTCAAATATGAGCCGGTGGCCGGCGCGGCGTCCAACGCTCTGCCCGATCAGGTCAGCGACGAGGTCAAGAGCGAGCGCTGGAACGCGCTGATGGCGCGCCAGCAGAAGATTTCGGCGCGGCGCATGAAGCGCAAGGTCGGCACGCGCCAGCAAGTGATTGTGGACGAAGTCGGTCCCAGCGGCGCCAAAGGCCGCTCCAAGGCCGATGCGCCGGAGATCGACGGCAACGTCTTTCTCAGCAGCCGCCGCCCGCTGCGGGTCGGCGAGATCGTCACCGCCAAGATCGAGCGCGCCGACGCTTACGATCTGTACGGCACTGTGTCGGGTTTCTGAGGCGGTCGCACGCGCCTCGCACTAACAGCATCACGCGCTGGCGCCATGGCCCAGCGCGTGGTGTCGAACCGTTACGGCTTGAGGATCGAGGCGCCGGTGGTGGCGCGGCTTTCCAGATCGATATGGGCCTTGGCCGCGTCTTTCAGCGCATAGGCATGGTTGATCTGGATGCGCAGTTTTCCGCCGATGATCGCCGAAAACAGCGTGTCGGCGCCTTCGATCAGTTCGGCGCGGGTGCCGATGTAATCGTTGAGTTTTGGCCGGGTCGCAAACAGCGAGCCGTGCGTGTTCAGCTCGGCGAGCGCGAATGGCGGCACCGGGCCGGACGCATTGCCGAACGATACGAACAGACCGCGCGGCCGGATGCAGGACAATGAGCCGGGGAACGTGGTTTTGCCGACGCCGTCATAGACCACGTCGCACAATTCGTTGCGGCTGATCTGCTTCACCCGCGCCACGAAATCTTCTTCGGTATAGACGATCACGTGATCGCAGCCGGCGGCTTCCGCCATTTCAGCCTTGGCGCGCGAGCCGACCGTGCCGATCACATGGGCGCCGAGCGCCCGCGCCCATTGGCACGCCAGCAGGCCGATGCCGCCCGCCGCGGCATGGATCAGCACGCGATGGCCGGGGCCGACCTGAAAGGTTTTGTGCAGCAGATACCAGACGGTGAGGCCCTTCAGCATCAACACCGCGCCCTGCTCATAGGTGATGTGGTCGGGCAGCTTCACCAGCCGGTCGGCGGCGATGTTGCGCTGCGTGGCATAGGCGCCGAGATTAGTGTAATAGGCGACCCGGTCGCCCGGATGAAAATTGGTGACGCCGGGCCCGACCTCGGTCACCTCGCCCGCGGCTTCATTGCCGACGATGAACGGCAGTCCGGGCGCCTTATACAGCCCGGTGCGGTAGTAGACGTCGATGAAGTTGAGGCCGACCGCGTGCTGCTTGATGCGCACCTCGCCAGGCCCCGGCTCTGGCAAATCGATTGCCTCATAGACCAGAGCCTCCGGTCCTCCGACCTTGTGGACCTGCACCGCCTTCGTCATTCCGTCCCTCCTGCGATCGTCGGAGCCAAAGCCATCGCCGCTTGGTTGTCAACTCACTCGGACGGCGCCGTGCTGGTCTGCTGCTGACGTTGCCGTGCTCGCTTGCGGTTGCGACTCGCCAGCACGTTGAAGAATTCAACCGAGACCGAGAACGCGATCGCGAAATAGATGTAAGCGCGCGGGATGTGGAATTTGAAACCGTCCGCAACCAGCGCCACGCCGATCATCACCAGAAACGCCAGCGCCAGCATCTTGGTGGTGGGATGATTGCTGACAAACCGCGCGACCGGCCCGGACGACAGGTACATCACCACCATGGCGATGATCACCGCGGCGATCATGATCGGCAGGTCGCGTGCCATGCCGATCGCGGTGATGATCGAGTCGACCGAGAACACCAGATCGATCACCACAATCTGCGCGAGCACCAACATGAACGCGGTGCGTCCGGTGCTGGGCGCCGGCTCATCGTCATCGGCATCGACTTCGGCGTGGATTTCGTGGGTCGCCTTGGCGATCAGGAACAGGCCGCCGGCAATCAGGATGATGTCGCGCCAGGAGAAACCATACTCGCCGATCCGGATCACATCCTCGGTGAGACCGATCAGCCAGACCAGCACACTGAGCAGCGCGATCCGGAACACCAGCGCCAGCGTCAGCCCGATCTGCCGCGCCCGCTTGGCCTGCCGCGGCGGAATCCGCGCCACGATCACCGACAGGAAGATGACATTGTCGATGCCGAGCACGATTTCCAGCGCCGTCAGCGTCAGGAGCGCAGCCCAAGCTTCCGGGCTGGTCAGTAGTTCCATCATTGGCGGCGGCCTTTCAGCATGCGTATCACGAGGTCGGCAAACATCACGTACAGCGCGATCGAGCACAGCACGATCTGCACCGGCGCACCGACCTCAAAATCCTTGAACATGGTCCACCCGGCGAGCAAAGCCCAGATCGCGATCAGCGCCAGATTGAGCCAGCGCCAGCGTTGCACGCGGACCGGGTGAATCACATGAAACGGCACGAAGGTCAGCACGATCAAAGCGGCGATCGCAACACTGGCCGCCACCGGCGGCGGCTGCAGCAGGAACAGGTAGAACGCCGCCGCGTTCCACAGCGCCGGGAAACCGCGGAAATGGTGGTCGTCACATTTCATGCGCTGATCGGCGAAATACATCGCGCTGGTCACCACGATACCGACCCCGAGCAGCGGCCCGATGATCGGCAGCAGCAAGCCGCTGGCGACGATCGCGTAAGCGGGCACGAACACGTAAGTGAGGAAATCGACCACCAGGTCGAGCACCTCGCCCGACCAGTTCGGCTGCAAGCGCTGCACATTGAGCCAGCGCGCCAGCGGCCCGTCGATGCCATCGACCAGGAGCGCCACGCCGAGCCAGACGAACATGCCGACCCAATGGGCCCGCACCGCCTCGAACAGCGCCAGCAGCGCCAACCCGGCGCCGAACGCGGTCAGCCAGTGCACGGCAAGCGCCGCCGCGCGCATGGTGCGCGAATCGGACGGCGGTGCTGGCGGATCAGGCATCGTCATGAGGAATCGTGCTTATCAGGAATGACCGGCCCCTGCCTACCAGGACCGGAACCGGACGCGGCAGCGTGGCACTTGAAAAAGTCGGCGGCGGCGTCAAATGTGTGGCATGAGCGACATTCTTCCCCAGCCCGACCATTTCGATGTCATGGTGATCGGCGGCGGTCCGGCCGGCGTCGCCGCCGCCATTGCCATTGCATCCACCGGGGCCTCGACCGCGCTGATCGCGCGGCGACTGCCCTATGGCGACAACCGCACCACCGCTCTGCTCGGCGATTCGATCGACCTGCTCGACCGGATCGACGTCTGGCGGCGCTGCACCAGCAAGTCCGCGGCGCTGCGGGTGATGCGTCTGGTGGATGATACCGACCGCCTGATCCGGGCGCCCGAAGTGGCATTCCGCGCTGAGGAAATCGGCCTCGACGCGTTCGGCTACAATATCGAGAACCGCCATCTGATGGTGGCGCTCGAGGAGCGCGCCGACGAACTGCCGCATCTGATCCGGTTCGACGACGAAGCGGAGATCGTCAGCCCGGAAGAAACCGCGGTGGCGGTCAGCACCCGGCAAGGCCGGCTGTTGTCGGCGGCGCTGGTGGTCGGCGCCGATGGCCGCAAATCGCTATGCCGCGACGCCGCCGGCATTTCGGTGTCGCGCAAGTTGCTGCCGCAGGCGGCGCTGACCTTCAATGTCAGCCACAACCGGCCGCACCGTAACGTCTCGACCGAATTCCACACCAGCGCCGGCCCGTGCGTGTTCGTGCCGCTGCCGGGACGCAATTCCAGCGTGGTCTGGGTGATGCAGCCGCGCGACGCCGAACGGATGCTGGCGCTCAGCGATGACGAGCTGGCGGCCGCCGCGGAAAAGCAGTCGCATTCGATCCTCGGCAAGATCACCGTGCAGCCCGGCCGCAACCTGTTTCCGCTGTCGTTCGAGCGGCCGCAGCACTTCGCCAGCAAGCGCATCGCGCTGGTCGGCGAAGCGGCCCATGTGGTGCCGCCGATCGGCGCCCAAGGGCTGAACATGGGGCTGCGCGACGCCGGTGCGCTCGCGGACATCGTGCGCGAGGCGCGCGAGCGCGGCGACGATCTCGGCAGCCCGGCGGTGCTACAGCGCTTTGAGAGCGCGCGGCGCGGCGATATTAACGGCCGTTCGATGGTGATCGACCTCGTCAATCGCTCGCTGCTCAGCGACCTGTTGCCGGTGCAGGCGGCGCGCGCGTTCGGCCTGCACCTGCTCAGCGGCGTCGGCGTGCTGCGGCGGCTGGCGATGCGCGAGGGACTGGCGATGGCGTGGCGGCCCGGGCGGCGTTAAGCCGCCCGCCCGTCTCGTCAAGTCTATATTGGGTATTGGGCCTGTCGCGCGATCAGTTCAGGGTCGGAAATACGATCGCGCCATTGCGCAGCAGCCACATCACGCTGGTCAGCGTGATGACTGACACGAAGGTGCCGGTCAGCACCGCCACCGAGGCCGGCTCCACCCAGCTGTTATACTGCCGGCCGATCACAAACACGTTGAGCGCCGGCGGCAGCGAGGCCATCAGCACCGCGGTCGCCGCCCATTCATAGCTGAACGGCCCGAACGCGATCATCAGCCCAAACACGATCAGCGGATGCAGCACCAGCTTGATGCTGATCAGCGCCGGGATTTCCCACGGCACCCGCCCGAACGGCCGCAGCGCCACCGTGACACCGAGCACGAACAGCGCCACCGGCGCCGCGGCGTTTTGCAAAAACTGCAAGGTGTTATCGACCGCCGCCGGCAATTGCAGATGCAGCGCCGCGGCCAGCGCCCCGCAATAGGCGGACACGATCAGCGGGTGGAAGATGATGGCGCGCAGCATCTGGCCGACCGTGACCCACACCGGCCGGCCATCGCCGCCGGCCAGCGCCATCAGGATCGGCACGATCGAGAACAGAAAAATGCTGTCGAAGCAGAAGATCAGCGCGGTCGGCACCGCCGCCTTGCTGCCCAGCACCGCCAGCGCCAGCCCCGGGCCCATATAGCCGATATTGCCATAGCCACCGGCCAGCGCCGCGATCGCGGTGTCGCGCAGTTTCAGGCCGCCGAGCAGCCACGCCACCAGCGCCGCCAGCGTGAACGCGATCATGGTGCCAAGCGTGGTCGCGACCACGAATGGCAAATTGTTGAGTTCCTCGAACGGCGTCTTCGACATGATCCGGAAGAACAGCGCCGGCAGCGACACGTACAGCAGGAAGAAATTCATCCAGGCGAGGCCGTTTTCCGGCAACCGCTGCCAGCGGCCGCAGGCAAAGCCGATGAAGATCAGGCCGAAGTAAGGAAGCGCCAGGTTCAGGATCTCGATCATTGAATTTTATTTGTTATTTTTGTTCGCGTCCGATCTACGCCGGCGCCGCGCGCCGGCTCTAGCCTCGCGGCTCTTCCTGGTTTATTCGACGTGGGATGATCAAGATCAGGACTGCCCGTTTCCAGATTGGACAGATCGTTCGCCATCGGGTGTTTTCGTTCCGGGGCGTGATCTTCGACATCGATCCGGTGTTCGACAACACCGAAGAATGGTGGCTGTCGATCCCCGAGGACGTTCGACCGCACAAGGATCAGCCGTTTTATCATCTGCTCGCCGAAAATGCCGACACCGAATATGTCGCCTATGTCTCGGAGTAGAATCTGGTGGCGGACGACTCGAGCGAGCCGATCCGGCATTCGCAGGTGTCGGAGATCTTTGTGCGCGACAAGTCCGGCTGCTACCGGCCGCGCAATTCGTCGCTGAACTGACCACCTGAGCGAACCGCGCAGGCAGCGATCAGCTCTGCGCGTGATCGGCTCTCAAGCACGGAACTTCAGACAAAAGAAGTCCAGATCAACAAAGGGGAGCCGATTGGGCTCCCCTTGGTCATGTTGCTTGCGCGGATTACTTGGCGGCCGGATTGGCCTGCTGCTGAGCCTCGAGCTTCTTGCGCTGCTCTTCGGCCCGCTTCTGCAGTTCTTCCTGCAGCTTCTTCTGGGTTTCTTCGAACTGCTTCGGGTCGGTCGGCGGGCCGTCATAGGCCTTGGCGAACTCAGCCAGCGGCAGCGGCAGCGTCAGCGGCGCGCCATTGGCGTTGATCGCCTGCACGATCAGGTTCTGGCCCTTCTTCAGGTTGGACAGCAGATCGGGCGTCACTTCGTAGTCCGACATACAGCCATTGGCGAAGCAGATCACATAGGGGCTCTGCATCGGCTGGTTACTGTCGACGATCACGCGGGTGCCGTGCACGAGCTGCATGCCGAGCGGCAGCGTCACGCGCAAAATCTTCTTTGGCTCGCCTTCCGGCTCGATGATCACGGCAGCGATCACCGGCTGGCCGGATTCAATGCGGCCGTCCTTGCCGGTGAAGCACACCTGCTTGGCGTTGGCTTCCTGGCCCTTCAGGCAGAACTTGGTCCAGGGCGCGTAAATGAGCTGCACCTGCTGATCGGCGGGCGGCGTTGCCTGCTGCGGCGCGGCACCCTTCTGCGCCGGAGCGGGCGCCGGGGCAGCCTTGGCCTTCGGTTGCGCACCCTGAGGCTGCGCACCCTGCGCGGCAGGAGCCTGCTGCGCCTGCGCCGCCGGGATCGCGGTCATGGCGGTCAACGTCGCCGCCAGCAGGGCGATAGCTCCCCCGCGCGGCAGAGCCGACGCGGCCAAGAGACGGAAATTCATTGCGGAGACCCTTTCTGAACGGTAGCGCCCCCAAAATGCAGCGGAGGCCGACATCTCGCCGGCGCCTGTCTCGAAACCGATTGCGGCGGATACGTGGCAGGCCTCGCGGCATGGTCAATGTGGGGGCATTCAATACAGCGGCGGTTGAAAAGATCAATGCCGGCTTGCCATTACCAACCCCAATCGAAGCCCCCGGCAGATGTGCTAGAGATGGGCCGTGCCGTTGATCGAATCACCGCGCTGCAAACGGGGCAAGTCCCTGCTTTGGGCGGCCAAATTGGCCGCGGGGTTGGCTTTTTGCCTGTTTCAGGCACTATCCGGGGCCGCTGCCGAACAGAAGCCCGGCCCGGCCCATGCGCTGGCCATGCACGGCACCCCGGCGCTGCCCGCGGACTTCAGCCACCTGCCCTATGCCAACCCAGCCGCGCCGAAAGGCGGGCGGCTGATTCTCGGGCTTTCCGGCACCTTCGACAGCCTCAATCCGTTCATCGTCAAAGGCATCGCCGTGCCGCAGATGCGCGGCTATGTGATCGAGAGCCTGCTGACCCGCGGTCATGACGAGGCTTTTACGCTGTACGGGTTGCTCGCCGAGAGCGTCGAGACCGACGAGGCGCGCAGCTACGTCACCTTCCGGCTGCGGCCGCAGGCGCGCTTTGCCGATGGCCGCCCGGTCACCGCCGAGGACGTGCTATTCTCCTGGCAGCTCTTGCGCGACAAGGGCCGGCCGAACTACCGGCTGTACTACGCCAAGGTCACCAAGGCCGAGATTATCGACGCGCGCACCATCCGCTTCGATTTCGGCGGCGCCGCCGACCGCGAATTGCCGCTGATTCTCGGGCTGATGCCGATCCTGGCCAAGCACGCGGTCGATCCCGAGAAGTTTGAGGAAACCACACTCAGCGCGCCGCTCGGATCGGGGCCCTATCAGGTCACGGCGGTCCGTCCCACCGCGAGCGTGACCTTGACCCGCAATCCCGATTATTGGGGCCGCGACCTGCCGCTGAACCGCGGCTTGTGGAATTTTGACGAGGTCCGGCTCGACTTCTATCGCGAGGCCAATGGCCAGTTCGAAGCCTTCAAGCGCGGCCTGTATGACGCCCGGATCGAGCACGAGCCGCTGCGCTGGCACGAGGGCTACAAATTCGCGGCCGTGAAACACGGCGAGGTGCGGCGCGACACCATCAAGACCGGACTGCCGCAGCCGACCGAATATCTGGTGTTCAACACCCGCCGGCCGGTGTTTGCCGACATCAGGGTACGCGAGGCGCTGACCTTGCTGTTCGATTTCGATTGGATCAACCGCAACTACTTCTTCGGGCTCTATGGCCGGGTTGCCGGCTATTTCCCCGGCTCGCAGCTCTCGGCCTATCAGCGCCCGGCCGATGATCGCGAACGGCAGTTGCTGGCGCCTTATCTCAACCGTCTGCCGGCCGAGATCATCGACGGCAGCTTCCGCCTGGCGGCTGGCGACGGCTCGGGACGCGACCGCGACGCCCTGCGGCGCGCCTTGGCGCTGCTGGCAGAGGCCGGTTTTGCGCTCGATAGCGGCATCCTGAAACACCAAGACACCGGGCAGCCGCTGCGCTTTGAAATCCTGGTCACCACCCGCGATCAGGAGCGGATCGCGCTGGCCTATGCCCGCGATCTGAAACGCGCCGGCATCGAAGCCGAGATTCGCGCCGTGGACGGCGTGCAATTCGACCAGCGCCGGCTCAGCTACGCGTTCGACATGATCCAGAACCGCTGGGATCAGTCGCTGTCGCCGGGCAATGAGCAGGCGTTCTACTGGGGCAGCGCCGCGGCCGAGGTGCTTGGCACCCGCAACTACATGGGCGCCAAGGACCCGGCGATCGACGCCATGATCGCAGCGATGCTGGAGGCCCGCGACCGCGAGGAGTTCGTCAGCGCGGTGCGCGCGCTCGACCGGGTGCTGATCGCCGGTTTCTATGCGATTCCAGCCTATAACGTGCCTGAACAATGGATCGCCCGCTGGAATCGGATACAAATGCCGTCCAGTACCGCCCTCTCCGGCGTCCTGCCCGAGACGTGGTGGTTTGCGCCGCCTCGACCATCGCAAAGGTGATCCCGTGAGCCAGAACGCCGCGTCGCCGACGCTCGATGACATGTTCCGCCGGATTGTGGCGCGCGAGCCCGGCCTGATGGCGCTGATCGATCCGGCCGACAAGATGCGGATCACCGGCCAGGCCCCGCAGCGCCTGACCTATGCCGAGGCGGACCGCGCGATCGCGGCGCTGGCGGCGCATTTCACCGCGGCCGGGTTGCCGGTCAACGCGGTGATCGCCGTGCAAATGCCCAATTGCATCGAGCTGTTTCTGACCATCTTGGCCGCGCACCGCGCCGGACTGGTGGTAGCGCTGCTCCCGCAATTGTGGCGCCAGGCCGAGCTGACCATGGCGCTGAACCGCACCGGCGCGCGCGCGATCGTCACCACCAGCCGCATTGACGGCGTCAACCATGCCGACCTGGCGATGGCCGCCGCCGCCGAGGCATTTTCGATCCGCTACGTCGCCGGCTTCGGCAGCAATCTGCCGGAAGGCATGGCGCCGCTTGACGACGTGATGGCGGCGCCGCCGATCATCGAAACCGCGGCCCGCCAGGATTCCCGGCGCGCGGCGATCGTGACCTTTGACGTCACCGCCCAGGGTTTTCGGCCGATCCCGCGCACCCATCTGCACATGGCCGCCGGCGGGCTGGTGCTGGCGCTGGAAAGCCGGCTGCCGCAACGCGCCACCTTGTTGTCGGCGATGGCGCCGACCTCTTTTGCCGGGCTGGCGTCGTCGCTGGTCGCCTGGCTGCTGAGCGGCGGCACGCTGGCGCTGCATCATCCGTTCGACATCGAAGTGCTGGAACGCCAGATCAACGAGCTTGGCTGCGATGCGCTCAGCATCCCGGCCGGGCTGGCGATGCGGCTGTCGGAAGCCGGTGTGCTCGCCGGCGCGCCGCGGCTGCAAAGCGTGCTGGCGCATTGGCGCACGCCCGAACAAGTGTTTTCCAGCCCGCAATGGGGTGAGGCGTCGGCCGCGCTGACCGACGTCTATCTTTTCGGCGAGGCCGGATTGCTGGCGGCGCGCCGCCCCGACAATGGCGCCCCGCTGCCGATCAAGCTTGGCGTGCATGGCGTGCCGCGCGAGGCCGCGTCGTCTTCGACCGCGGGCGAGACGCTGCTGACCAGCAACGGCACGCTCGGCCTGCGTGGCCCGATGGTGCCGATCGCGGCCTATGCGCCGGACGCTCCCAGCCGGATGGACATCGATTCCGCTCCGCCCGACTATGTCGACACCGGCTATGCGGCACGCACCGACCGGGCCACCGGCGCGCTGTGCATCACCGCGCCGCCGCCGGGCATCATCACCGTAGGCGGTTATCGGTTCCTGTCGCAGGACCTGCTAGAATGGGCCAAGCGGCTCGGACATGGCGCGCTGCTGACCGCCCTGCCCGACAAACTGAGCGGCTACCGGCTGGCCGGCCGCGCCGCCGACAATTCCAAGGCGCGGGAAGCGCTCTCTGAACTTGGCCTGAATCCTCTTATGGTTGAGGCCTTTAGAGACAGTTCTTCACAGGCCGATGAACGGCAAGCGACGTTGACAGTGCATTAAGCCGGCGCGGCTAGAACAGAAGCGTGTTCAACGCTCTGTTCCGGTGATTGATGTCGCACCCTGGTCCGATCGTCCTGGTGTCGTCCGCGCTGCAGTCGAGAGTGACAGAAACCCTGTCAGAAGCCGGACTGTCTCCGGTGCTCGAAGCCGGCTGGCGCGACGCATTGGACAGCGTGCAGCAATTGCAGCCGGCCGCGGTGATCGTCGCCGCCCCCGATCAGAACCATCATCTGCACGAACTGGCGCGCCGGGTGGCAAGCTGCGAGCCCTATGTGCCGCTGATCGTGGTCGAGCCGCGCGATACGCTGCCCAGCACCGCAATCGCCTTCAACCCGATCGACGGTCGCTATCAGCGGCTGGTGCCGCGGCTCAAAGCGGCGCTGCGGGTTCGCAGCCTGCATGACACCGTGCTGCGCCGCATCGGCAACGACCTGACGCTGCGGACCTCGCTGCAAGCCACCGATCCGCGCACCGACGCCACCGTGCTGCTGCTCGGCCGCGGCGGCGGCTATGCCGCGCTGTCGGTCGCGCTTGGCGAGCGGGTCGGCGTGGTCGGCACCTTGAGCATCGAGGGCGCCGCCAAACATCTCAACAGCCGCGAGCTCGACGGCATCGTGCTTGGCGACGGTTTTAGCCCGCGCGTGGTGGAAGCGTTTTTGACGGTGATGGCCGAGGATTCCCGGTTCCGGCACCTGCCGATCATCGTCACCGTGCCGGGCGCGACCGTGGCGAGCGAACTGCCCAACATGGAAATCGCGCTTGGCGACCCGGAATGCATTGCCGCGGATGCGCTGGCGCTGTTCCGGCAGCACGCCTTTGCCGCGCGGCTCAATCGCACACTGCAATCGCTCGACCAGGGCGGCCTGATCGACCCGCGCACCGGCCTGCTGACCCCATCCGCCTTTGAGCGCGATTTTGCGACCGCGGTGTATCAGACCCAGGCGCGCGGCGGCGGGCTGTCAGTGGCGCGCTTCACCTTCGAACACAAGGAACTGCGGGTGCGCACCGACGCCGCGCTGATCGCCAGCCGGCTGATGCGGCGCATGGATTTCGGCACCTTGCAGGATGACGGCTCGCTGCTGCTGGTCCTGATCGGCGCCGATCAGCGCAGCGCGCAATCGATCACGCGCCGGCTCGCCAGCGTGATGAAACAGACCTCGCACGGCACCCGGCGCGAGGCCCGGATCGATCCGGACATCGCGATCGCGTCGCTGGCGCCCGGCGATTCCGCCAAGTCGCTATTGGCGCGGCTGCAGCCGCCGCCAGAGCGCGCGGTCGCCGCCGGCTGACGGCGCCGCGCCGCCGATCAGGCCGCCTTGCGGCCGTCGGCGAGATTGGCGAGCTGCTTGAGAATGTCGGTGGTGCCGGCCAGCCGTTCTTCCGGCGTCGCCCAGTGCTGCAGGAACACCACCTTCATATCCGGCCGCACCTTGGCGGCCTGGCCGTGCATCTTGATGAAGCCGACCAGCTTCTCCGGATGCGCGAACGCATTGTCGCGAAACGCGATCACCGCGCCCTTCGGACCGGCATCGACCTTCTCGACATTGGCGCGCCGGCAATAGGACTTGATGGTCGCGACCTTGAACAGATAGCGCACCTCGTCCGGCAGCGGGCCAAAACGGTCGCGCAGTTCGGCCGCAAAGCCGTCGATCTCGTCCTCGGTGTCGAGATCAGCCAACCGGCGATACAGCGACAGCCGCACTGACAGATCGGAGACGAATTCTTCCGGGATCAACACCGGCATGCCGATGGTGATCTGCGGCGACCAACGATCGGCGACCGGCTCGACCACGCCGGCCTTGAGGTTGGTGATCGCCTCTTCCAGCATCGATTGATAGAGCTCGAAGCCGACTTCCTTGATGTGGCCGGACTGTTCTTCGCCGAGCAGATTGCCGGAACCGCGGATGTCGAGGTCGTGCGAGGCGAGCTGGAAACCGGCGCCGAGCGTTTCCAGCGATTGCAGCACCTTGAGGCGGCGCTCGGCCTGCGCGGTGATCTTGTGCTGCGACGGCAGCGTGAACAGCGCATAGGCGCGCAGCTTGGAGCGCCCGACCCGGCCGCGCAGCTGATAGAGCTGGGCGAGGCCAAACATGTCGGCGCGGTGCACGATCAAGGTGTTGGCGTTGGGAATATCGAGACCGGACTCGACGATCGTGGTCGAGAGCAGGATGTCGTATTTGCCGTCATAGAACGCCGACATGATGTCTTCGATCACGGTCGGCGGCATCTGGCCATGCGCCACCGCGACCTTCATTTCCGGCACGTTCTTGTCGAGGAACTCCTTGACGCCGGCGAGATCGTCGATGCGCGGCACCACATAAAACGCCTGGCCGCCGCGATAGCGCTCGCGCAGCAGTGCCTCGCGGATCATCAGCGGATCGTGCGGCGCCACGAAGGTGCGTACCGCCAGCCGATCAACCGGCGCCGAGGCGATGATCGACAGATCGCGCACCCCGGTGAGCGCCAATTGCAGCGTGCGCGGGATCGGCGTCGCGCTCAGCGTCAGCACGTGCACTTCGGCGCGCAGCTGCTTGAGACGTTCCTTGTGGGTGACGCCGAAATGCTGCTCCTCGTCGACCACCAACAGGCCGAGGTCCTTGAACTTGATGGCCTTGCCGAGCAGCGCGTGGGTGCCGACCACGATGTCGATCGAACCGTCGGCGATGCCCTTCTTGACCTGCGACAGCTCCTTTGGCGTCACCAGCCGCGACGCCTGACCGACCGTGACTGGCAGACCGCGGAACCGCTCCGTGAAGGTCTTGGCGTGCTGGCGCGCGAGCAGCGTGGTCGGCACCACCACGGCGACCTGCTTGCCTTCCATCGCCACCGCAAAGGCGGCGCGCAGTGCCACTTCGGTCTTGCCGAAGCCGACGTCGCCGCACACCAGGCGGTCCATCGGCTTGCCGCTTTCCAGATCGTGCAGCGCGGCGTTGATGGCGCCGAGCTGATCCTCGGTCTCCTCATAGGGGAAGCGCGCGCAGAACTCGTCATAGAGCGAGGGCTGCAACACGATTTTGGGCGTTTCGCGCAGATGACGCTCGGCGGCGATCTTGATCAGCTCGCCCGCCATCTCGCGGATGCGGTTCTTGAGCTTGGCCTTGCGCGCCTGCCAGCCCGAGCCGCCGAGCCGGTCGAGCTCGACCGTGGCGCTGTCCGAGCCATAACGCGACAACAGCTCGATGTTTTCGACCGGCAGAAACAGCTTGGTATCACCGGCGTAATGCAGTTCGAGGCAGTCATGCGGCGCGCCGCCGACCTCGAGTGTCTGCAGCCCGACAAAGCGGCCGATGCCGTGCTCGACATGCACCACGATGTCGCCGGTCGTCAGGCTGGTGACTTCGGAAATGAAATTGTCGAGCTTGCGGCTGGCGCGCCGCGGCCGCACCAAACGGTCGCCGAGAATGTCCTGCTCGCTGATCACCGCAAAGGCGTCGGTCTCGAAACCGGACTCCATGCCGAGCACCGCCAGCATGGTCTCGTTGCGCGGCGTGGCCTGCACCATGCGCCAGGTGTTGACGCTGGTGATGTTGTGCAGCTTGTGGTCGGCCAGCATGCTCGCCATGCGCTCGCGCGAGCCTTCGCTCCACAGCGTCACCACCACCTTTTTGCGCGCGGCCTGCAGGCTATTAATATGCGCGACCAAGGCCTCGAACACATTGACCGAACTATCAGCACGCTCCGGCGCGAAATTGCGGCCTTGCTTGGCGCCGGCGTCGATCACCGCGCCGCCCTGTTCGGGCATCGCGAACGGCGTCAGCCGCGCCAGCGCCCGGCCCTGCAACCGCTTGTCCCATTCGTCCTCGGAAAGATAGAGCCGGTCCGGCGGCAACGGATTGTAGATCGCGCCGCTGCCGGGCAGGTCGCGTGCTTCCTTCCGCGCCAGATAGTAATCGGCGATCTGTTTTAAGCGTTCGCGCGCGGCGTCTTCGCTCTGCGGTTCGATCGCAACCGGCGTGCCGTCGAGATAATCGAACAGCGTGTCCATGCGATCCTGGAACAGCGGCAGCCAGTGCTCCATGCCTGGATAGCGCCGGCCTTCGCTGACCGCTTCATAGAGCCCGTCATCGCGGGTCGGCGCGCCGAATTCGGCGACATAGCCCATCCGGAACCGGCGAATGGTTTCGGTGACCAGCTGAAACTCCGACACCGGCACGAGATCGAGGCCGCGCATCGCATGCAGCGTGCGCTGGGTCTCGGCGTCAAACGTGCGGATCGATTCCAGCTGATCGCCGAAGAAATCAAAGCGCACCGGCTGATCGAGGCCGGCCGGAAACAGATCGAGAATGCCGCCGCGCACCGCATATTCGCCGGGCTCACGCACGGTCGAGGCGCGGTTGTAGCCATTGTGCTCGAGCCAGGCGACGATCGAGTCCATTGGCACGACATTGCCCGGCGCCACCGACAGCGCCTGCGCCGCCACCTGCTCGCGCGCCGGCACGCGCTGCACCACGGCGTTGACCGTGGTCAGCACGATCAGCGGCTTGTCGCTGCCGGTCAGCCGCGACAGCCGCGCCAAGGCTGTGAGCCGCTGCGCCAGGATGCCGCCATGCGGCGACACCCGGTCATAGGGCTGACAGTCCCAGGCTGGAAATTGCATCACCGCCAGATCGGGCGCGAAGAATTCCAGCGCACGCGCCAATTGCTGCATGCGCGAGCCGTCGCGACAGATCACCGCCAGGCTGACCGCCGGCGGCTTGGCTTTCGCCGCCACCGTCCGGGCCAGATCGGAAATGATCAGACCTTCCGCACCTTCCGCCACATTGGCGAAGGTCAGCGGCTGCCCCGGATTTAGAAGATCGGCAGGCGAACGGTGCGGGGCCTTCATGCGTCGCGATCCCAATTGCCGTAGCGCTTGATCCGCTCGAACAGACCGCCCTCGAATTCCGGCGGCAGTTTGCCGCCGCCGGACACGGCGGCATAGAGATCGTGATCGTTGACCTCGATCAGCCGCTCCAATTCATCGAGCTCGGCGTCCGTCAGGCTGCCGATCTCGGCATCGGCAAACTGACCGAGGATCAGATCCATTTCGCGCGTGCCACGATGCCAGCAGCGAAACAGCAGCCGCTTGCGCCGGTCGTCGAGCCCACCGCTCGATCGTGTCGTTCCCGTCATTGTCACCATCCGCTTCAACGCCAAAAGCCCGGACGGTGCCGGGCCCGCCCGATATAGCGGTGTCGGGCGGCGCTGTCAGCCTCAGCCTGTGCATTGCATTCGCCACAAAATGCATCCAAGCCAACAGCCACGCACAGCTTGAGCAACCCCTGAGTCGGCGGATGCGTCCAGAACGCCTCAATCCCTTATTCGTGCCGGTCACCAGCCTGAATGGCGTCGGCCCGAAGCAAGACAAACTGTTCCGCTATCTGCTGGATCGCGACCAGACGCCGCGGCTGGTCGATCTGTTGCTGCATCTGCCGTCCAACGTGATCGACCGCCGCGCCCGGCCCAAAATCCGCGACGCCGTGCCGGGCACGGTGGTGACGCTGGAAGTCACTATCGATCGCCATCGCCCGGCCCCGCCCGGCCGCTCGCGCGCGCCGCACCTCGTCTATGCCAGCGACGACACCGGCGACGTGGTGCTGACCTATTTCCGCGCCAAGCCCGGCTATGTGGAACAGCTGCTGCCGGTCGGCACCAAGCGTTACGTGTCCGGCACCGCGCAGCTGTTCGACGGCACGCTGCAGATCGTGCATCCCGACCGCGTCGTCGATGAAGCGGGTCTGGCGCAATTCACCGGCATCGATCCGGTCTATCCGCTCACCGAGGGCCTGGCGCTCGGCTCGCTGCGCCGCGCGATCGCGCAAGCGCTCGGCAAACTGCCGGAGCTGCCGGAATGGATCAGCCCCGAGGTGCTGCGGCGCTGCCAGTTTCCGCCGCTCGCCGAGGCGTTGCAGCGCGTCCATCGCCCGGTCGAGCCCAGCGATGCGCTGCCGGCCAGCCCGTATTGGTCACGCCTCGCCTACGACGAACTGCTCGCCGGGCAATTGGCACTGGCCTTGGTGCGCGCGCAGTTGCGCCGCCCGGCCGGCAGCCGCAATGCCGGCGACGGTGCGCTGCGCCGCCGCGTGATCGAAGCGCTACCTTATGAACTGACCGCCTCTCAGCACGACGCAATTGCGGCGATCGCCGAGGATTTGCGCCAGCCGGTGCGCATGTTGCGGCTGCTGCAGGGCGACGTCGGCGCCGGCAAGACCGTGGTGGCGCTGCTGGCCGCCGCTGCCGTGGCGGAAGTCGGCAAACAGGCCGCGCTGATGGCGCCGACCGAAATCTTGGCGCGGCAGCATGCCAAGACCATCGCGCCGCTCGCCGCCGCCGCGGGCTTGCGCACCGCCATTCTCACCGGCCGCGAAAAGGGCAAGGAGCGCCGCGAGATTTTGCAGCAGCTCGCCAGCGGCGAGCTCAACATCGTGATCGGCACCCACGCGCTGATTCAGGACGACGTGGTGTTCCACGACCTCGCGCTGGCGATTGTCGACGAGCAGCACCGCTTTGGCGTGCGCGAGCGGCTGGCGCTGACCTCCAAGGGAGCCAGCGTCGATGTGCTGGTGCTGAGCGCAACGCCGATCCCGCGCACTCTGGTGCTCACCTATTTCGGCGACATGGATGTTTCCGAACTGCGCCAAAAGCCAGCTGGCCGCCAGGCGATCGACACCCGCGCCATCCCGAGCAGCCGGCTGGCCGAAGTGATGGATGCGGTCGGCCGCGCGATCGCCGCCGGCAAGCTGGTCTATTGGATCTGCCCGCTGGTCGAGGAATCCGAGGCGGTCAATCTGACCGACGCTGAACAGCGTTTCGAGAGCCTGCGCGAGCGCTATGGCGATCAGGTCGGACTGGTCCATGGCCGGATGCGCGGCACCGAGAAAGACCGGGTGATGGCCGAATTCGCCGGCCGGCAGATCAGCGTGCTGGTCGCAACCACGGTGGTCGAAGTCGGCGTCGACGTGCCGGACGCAACCATTATGGTGATCGAGAATGCCGAGCGCTTTGGCCTCGCGCAGCTCCATCAGCTGCGCGGCCGGATCGGCCGTGGCTCGGAGGCTTCGACCTGCCTGCTGCTGTATCGCGAGCCGCTGGGCGAGATGTCGGCGGCGCGCCTCAAGGTGATCCGTGAAACCACCGATGGTTTTCGGATCGCCGAAGAGGATTTGAAGCTGCGCGGCGAAGGCGACGTGCTCGGCACGCGGCAGAGCGGCCTGCCCGGCTACCGGATCGCGCGTTCCGAGGTGCACGCCCAGCTGATCGCGCAGGCGCGCGACGAAGCGCTGACCATCCTCAAGGAAGATCCCAAGCTGCAGGGCCCGCGCGGCGAAGCGCTGCGCTGCCTGCTCTATCTCTATGAGCGCGACGAAGCGCTGCCGCTGCTCGGCGCCGGCTGATCAGTCCGCTTTGACGCGGCGGCGCGAAAACGCCGATTCCGGCTGATCGGCCGCGGCGCGCGCCGCGATCACCGAACCAGCCAGCGCCGCGATCTTCTTCTGCGGATCGGAGCCCGGCTGCACCACGCCTGCCGACATGATCAGCGTCGCCGCAGCGTCCGCGGTCATATCGACTTCGATGATCTTGCTCTTGGGAACGTAGAAGAAGAAGCCGGTGGTCGGGTTCGGCGCACAGGGCAGAAACACCGAGATGTGCTCCTCACGCCCCGGCAATTTTGACGACACTTCAACGCTCGGCGGCTGCGAGATCAGCACGATCGACCACATACCCGGCGCCGGAAACTCGACCAGACCGACTTTTCGGAAACTCGACCCGGTTGCCGAGAACAGCGTCTCGAACACCTGCTTGAGGCCGCGATAGATCGCCCGCACCACGGGCATCCGGCCCAAAAGCCGTTCGCCGAAATCGACCAAGGTGCGGCCGATCAAATTGGCGGTCAGAAAGCCGAGCAGCGTCAGCGCCACAAACGCCACCACCAGACCTGACCCCGGCACGGCGAACGGCAGATAGGTTTCGGGCCGGTAATCCACCGGGACGAACGGGCGCACAAAACTGTCGACCCAGTTTACGAAACCCCAGGTCAGATAGAAGGTGATGGCGATCGGGCCAGCGACGATGATGCCGGTCAGAAAGTAGTTGCGGATGCGTCCCGCGAAGCCGCGTGGCGGCTCCGTCTTGTTGTCGATGGCGGGCTGCAGGGATTTATCGTCGCCGGTCATTGGGCATCCAGGTCAGTCATGCAGTTCAGTCATGAACACTCGCGCTAGCCGCCAGTGCCGGACACCGCGAGAGAATCCGCACGCGCAGCTGGAGTATTGCATATCTGGTGCCAACGGCGCGGGCGCAATCGCCGCTGGCCAGAATTGTCCAAAGCTTATCGGGAAATTGTGGCCGCGGTGCAACCGGGCGGTGCACTCCGCGACCTAGCCGTGCCCTGCCCTTATTCCACGGTCACCGATTTCGCCAGATTGCGCGGCTGGTCGACGTCGGTGCCCATCACGACGGCCGTGTGATAGGCAAGTAACTGCACCGGGATCGCATAGACGATCGGCGTGAACGCCGACGGCATGTCGGGCAAGACGATGTTGACCAGCGCCTCGACGCTGGCTTCCGCCGCGCCCTTGGCATCGGTCATCAAAATGATGTTGCCGCCGCGCGCCGCCACTTCCTGCATATTCGACACGGTCTTTTCAAACACCCGGTCGAAGGGCGCGATCACCACCACCGGCATATTCTCGTCGATCAGCGCGATCGGGCCATGCTTCAGCTCGCCGGCGGCATAGCCTTCGGCGTGGATGTAGGAGATTTCCTTCAGCTTCAGCGCGCCTTCCAGCGCCAGCGGATAGCTGGTGCCGCGGCCGAGATAGAGCACGTCCTGGCGCTTGGCGATGTCGCGCGCCAGCCGTTCGATCTGCGGCTCGGTGGCGAGCGCCGCCGACATCAGCCGCGGCACTTCGATCAGGCCATGGACCAGCTTGGTTTCGTCGGCCTCCGACAATTCGCCACGCGCCCGCCCGGCTGCCACCGCCAGCGCCGCCAGCACCATCAGCTGACAGGTGAAGGCTTTGGTGGACGCTACGCCGATCTCCGGCCCGGCCAGGGTCGGCATCACCACCTCGCTTTCGCGGGCGATGGTCGAGGTCGGCACATTGACCACCGACAACGTATGCAGCCCCTGCTCCTTGGCGTAGCGCAGCGCGGCCAGCGTGTCGGCGGTCTCGCCCGATTGCGAGATCACGATCGCAAGATCGCCGCGGCACAGCGGCGCTTCGCGGTAGCGGAATTCGGACGCGACGTCGATTTCGACCGGCAGCCGCGCAAAACGCTCGAACCAGTATTTGGCAACGTGGCCGGCGTAGTTCGCCGTGCCGCAAGCGGTGATCGAGACGCGCTGAATGTCGCGGAAATCGAACGGCAGCTCGGCGGGCAGCACCGCGCGCTCGGTCGCCATGTCGATGTAGCGCGCCAGCGTATGGCCGACCACTTCGGGCTGTTCGTGAATTTCCTTGGCCATGAAGTGGCGGAAATTGGCCTTGTCGACCACGAATGACGACGCGCCGGATTTCAGCGTTTCGCGCTTCACCACCTCGCCATCGGCGTTGCGGATCACCGCGCCGGTGCGGGTCAGCACCACCCAATCGCCGTCTTCGAGATAGCTGATCGTGTCGGTGAACGGCGCCAAAGCGATCGCATCCGAGCCGAGATACATTTCACTGTCGCCATAACCGATCGCAAGCGGCGATCCCTTGCGGGCGCCGATCATCAGATCATCATGGCCGGTGAACAGGAACGCGAGCGCGAACGCGCCGCGCAGCTGCGGCAGCGATAGCCGCACCGCTTGTTCGGGCGACTGGCCCTGCTCCAGATAGGAGTTGACCAGATGCGCCACCACCTCGGTGTCGGTGTCGCTGGTGAATTGCGCACCGGTGCTTTCGAGCTGCTGACGCAGCTCGCGAAAGTTCTCGATGATGCCGTTATGCACCACCGCGACGCGCTCCGTGGCGTGCGGATGGGCGTTGTTTTCAGTGGGCTTGCCATGCGTCGCCCAGCGGGTATGGCCGATGCCAACGCGCCCCTGCAGCGGCGCATCCTTCAGGCGCGCCTCAAGATTGCGCAGCTTGCCCTCGGCGCGGCGCCGCTCGATATGCTCGCCTTCCAGCGTGGCCACACCTGCTGAATCATAGCCGCGATATTCCAGCCGCTTCAGCGAATCCACCAGCAGATCCGCGACCGGACCCTGCCCCAAAATGCCGACAATGCCGCACATGCGGATCAACTACTCCAGAATCGAATGCAGACAGCCCCAAACGTCTCGCGTGTCTTACTGGGTTCTCTACAATCGCAGATAATCAATATTCATTGCGAACTAAGACAAGCGATCGCGTGGGTCGCAACCGCTGCCGGTCACGGCTCACGCGCGATGTGACTTATCTTTGGATTTGGCGCGGGTCTTGGCGTCGCGATAGCGCTTGGCCCAGCCCTCCCGCACCGATTGCTCGGCGCGCTCGAGCGCCAGCGCGTCATCCGGCACCTCGCGGGTGATCACCGAGCCCGAGCCGACATAGGCTCCGGCGCCGATCTTGACCGGCGCTACCAGCGAAGTGTTCGAGCCGACAAAGGCGCCAGCGCCGATTTCGGTCTTGTGCTTGCCGTAGCCGTCGTAATTGCAGGTGATGGTCCCGGCGCCGATATTGGCTTTGCTGCCGATATGGGCGTCGCCAATGTAAGTCAGGTGATTGACCTTGGCGCCGGCATCGATCTGCGCCGCTTTGGTCTCGACGAAATTGCCGATCTTGGCGCCGTCGCCGAGCAAAGTGCCGGGCCGCAGCCGCGCATAAGGACCGACCGAGGCGTCCTTGCCGACCACCGCCTGCGCCAGATGCGAGAAGGCGTGAATCACCGCGCCGTCGCCAATCGAGACGCGCTCGCCGATCACCACAAACGGCTCGATGGTGACGTCCTTTCCAAAAACAGTATCAGCCGCCAAAAACACCGTTTCCGGCGCGATCATGGTGACGCCAGCGTCGAGCGCGGCGCGGCGCAGCCGGGCCTGCATCACCGCTTCCGCCTCGGCGAGCTGCGCCTTGGTGTTGATGCCGCGTACTTCGTCTTCGTCGGCTTCGACCACGATCGATTGAAGGCC
The DNA here is from genome assembly GCF_003217325.1 of Rhodopseudomonas faecalis. Classification (GTDB taxonomy): domain Bacteria; phylum Pseudomonadota; class Alphaproteobacteria; order Rhizobiales; family Xanthobacteraceae; genus Rhodopseudomonas; species Rhodopseudomonas faecalis. The sequence continues at coordinate 22,218 of NZ_QJTI01000005.1, read as the reverse complement.
GCGCTCGCGGACGATCGCGATCGCGTCGGTGAGGTAGTACTCGCCCTTGGCATTGGCATTGCCGATCCGCTCCAGGATCGACAGCGCCACATCGCCCCGGATCGCCATCAAGCCGGCATTGCACAATCCGATGGCGCGCTCCTGCTCGGAGGCGTCGGCATGTTCGCGGATTGCGACCAGGGCGCCGTTTTCGACCAGCAGCCGGCCGTAGCCGGTCGGATCGTTGGGCCGGAAACCAAGCACCACCAGCGCCGCGCCCTGCGCCAGCGGCTGGCGCAGTTGCGCAAACGTCTCGGCAGAAATCAGCGGGGTATCGCCAAACGCGATCAGCACGTCGTCGGCGTCGCGTTCGAGCGCGGCGCGCGCCGCCAGCACGGCATGCGCGGTGCCAAGCCGCTCGCTCTGCACAAAAGTTTCGGCCTGCGGACGGACGCGCTGCGCCTCCTCGGCGACCGCGGCGTGATCGGGACCGATCACCACGGCGAGCGCAGCGCCATCGCCGCCCGGCGCGGCCTTCAGCACATGCGCCAGCAGGGTCTCACCTGCGACGCGATGTAGCACCTTCGGCAAGGACGAACGCATTCGCGTACCTTCGCCAGCGGCGAGCACAATGGTTAGGCTGGTGCGGGCAGACATGGATTCGGTCACGATCCTCAGGCGGCGGGGAAGGTTTTCATAATGCCTTTCGGCGGTTCTGCAAACCTTGCCGCCTCGTCCGGGGATACCATCAGCCACGATGCAGTTCGCTTTCCCTGATATCCTTGGCCCATGATTCGCGCCGCGAAGGGGCCGGCAGAGATCGTATGACCACCAAACACGCTGATTTGGCGGAACGCCTGCATACCGACCCCGATCGGGGTCTGTTCGGCGTTTTGGCCGAGGAAGAGGATTTGGATCAGCGCGCGCTGTGGCGGCTCGGCTCATGGGCGGTGAGCGCGGTCGGTGCATTGGTGCTGGCGATCCTGGTCAGCCAATCCTCCGGGCAGGACCAGCACGGCCAAATGGTCTCTGCCGATCTGGCACGCCAGGCCCAGCAGATCCAGCGCCTGACCAAGGAGGCCCAGAGCGAGCTGTCCCGGCTCGGCGCCGCGATCGAAACCCTGAACAGCGATCGCGACCGGCTGTTCACCCGGGTCACTATGATGGAGCAGAACCTGGAATCGGTCACCGGATCGATCGCCAGGGGCGCGGCCGCCTTCCCGCCGCATCTGCCGGTGGTGGCCGCTCAGCCTGCCCACCCAGCGCCGAAATCAGCCGCACGGGCCACGCCCCCGGCTCCAGGACCGGCGCAGGACGGCGACAAAACCGTCGCCGAAGCCGCGCGGCCGGCGTCCCCCGCGGCGGAACCAGTGCCGGTGCCCGCGTCCCGACCGGAAATTGAGACCGGAGCGCCCAAGCCTGCCGAAACGCCTGCCCCGGCGGCCGCCGGAGCTGCCGCGACCCCGTCCGCGCCGCCGTCCGCCCCCTCCAAACCGGAAGTGGTGATCTCGCGAGCAATGCTGGGGCCGCCCGATCCCGCCGCCGGGCGGCTGATCGACCCCGCCGCTGCGACCACGCCGGCTGCCGCCACGGCGTCGCCGACCGACCCGCATCTAGCCTCGCGCGCAAGCCTGGTCGCGGCGCCGCGCCCAATGGCGCCACCGGCGGTGGTCAGCACCACCCAGGAGCCGGAACCGGCGGCGGCCGAGCCAAAGCAGCCGAGCGTTCCGGTGCCGCGCACCGAATTCGGCATTGATCTTGGCGGCGGCAACTCGCTCGACAATCTGCGGGTGATGTGGGCGCGCATGATCAAAACCCACAAGACGCTGAGCGCTCTGACCCCGGTCGTAACGGTCAAAGAGCGCGGCTCCAGCACCCAGTTGCGGTTGATCGCCGGGCCGATCACCGACGCCGCGACCGCCGCCAAATTGTGCGCCGGGCTGACCGCGGCCGATCAGTATTGCGAAACCGCGATGTATGACGGCCAGCGGCTGTCGACCAAACGGGCGACGCCCGCGCCGCCGCCGCAGCCGCAGCCGACCACCACCAAAAAGCGCACCAGCGCCCGGTTTTCGCCCGAGCCCGAGCCGGAGCACGTGCCGCCGCAGCCGCAAAACCCGCCGACACCGCCGCCGCATTCGTCGCTGCAGCCGTCATCGCTCAACTCGCTGTTCGGCCTGCGCTGAACGGGACTTTCGCCAAAGCTTGCGCCGTCCGTCGCGGTTGTTCTTGGTCGCAAATCGCCGCATAATTACGAGATGAAGAAACATCCCTTTCGGCTGACGCCTTATCAGGTGCAGTGGCTGTTGATCGTCGGCTTCACGACGGTCGGCTATGCGCTCTACCTTCGCTATCTCGCGATCGAATTCTCGACCGTGTCGCTGGCCTGCGAGGCCGGCCAGCAGAGCATGCTGTGCCAGACCCGATCGCTGATGACCTATCTGTTCCGCCATTCGGTGTTCGGCATTGCCGCGCTGGTGATCGCGGTTCTGCACGTGATCCGGCCGTCGATCGTGCTGCTCACCGCGGGCCTGGTGGCCGCGGGCTTCGGCATTGTGCTCTACAATGTGGCGCTGTCGGGCGTGGCGATCGGCCTTTTGATCCTCGGCTTTGCCCGCCCCGCGCCGGAAACGGCGTAGCGGCAATCGCTCAAGTGGCGGCGCTGCTCACCAGCGCCGGCCACCGCTCCGTCGCTTCCCGACGATTCAGCAAATAATGGTCGCCGCAGCTGTGTGAGCGCACGGAACGCTTTTGCGTGCGAGACCACCTGTTGGGCGGCGAGGCCCTCCGGCAGGCTCGCGGCAACCAGCGCAGCCACACCCCAAAAAGCCCGCCCAAACGCAGCGCGCTGCGGCTCTGGTGTGATCAGAACCGCAGCGCGCGCTTGTCGTCAGGTCTCGCTGTCGCCTTTACAGGGCGGCGGCAGCGTCCAGCCTCGGCTCGGACTGCGCCGGCCGGTTATTGTCGTCGTGGGGCTGCTCGCCCCGCGCCCGCCACAGCGTCACCGCCATCATCAGATAGGCCGCGACCGTCCACAGCGCCTGCCAGTTCTTCGGCCCCTCATTGAAGCCGGTATAGATCGCGGTCACGGCAAACACCCCGGCAAACACCGCTTCGGCGATAGGCCGCGTGCCATGCGTCGGCCGGTTGAGCAGCGCCAGCGCCAGGAACGGCAGCACCGCCATGGTCAGCGACGCGAACGGGAAGTCGCGATAGCGCGGGTCGAAGGTGAAGCCGAGCGCGGTCATCGCCCCAATCACGGTGGTGACGCCGAAGCACAGCACCAAACCACGCGCCAGCCAGGATTTGGTGCGGCCCTCGCGCGGTCCGATCAGTTCGAGGAAACTCGGCAGCGCCCGGCCCGCGATCAGCGCGCTCGCGCCCAGAATCGGCGCCAGCGTACCGGCCGCCAGCAGCAGCCCCCACATCGCCCAGCCGCCATAGCCGAGGCTTTCATAGATCATCTTGTCGACGGCGATGCCAAACAGCACGCCGGACGCGGTCGCCGAGACCCCGACCGCCAGCCACGACAAGAAGCGCGGCGACCACGGCCGGCGCCGCGCGGTCAGCATCGCCGCGCCGAACACCAGCACGCTAAGCCCAAGGCCGCAGCCGAGATAGATCTTCCACAACGGATAATTGCTGACCGGCTGACCCGCCGGATATTTCAACGCCCGTTGGTCGGCGTCGATCAGACCCCAATAGCCGCCGACCGTGCCTTCCAGCTGCCGCTTCCACGGCTGGTCATAGGCTTCGATCAGATTGACGCGGTAGTTCTCGCGCTTTGCCAGGCTGAGAATTTCCGACACCACCCGCGCCTGATTGGCGCGCGAGGGCAGCGCGCCTTCGCGCATCCGCCCGGCGCTCGGCCAGCCGGTCTCGCCGATCAGGATTTCCTTGTTCGGGAACGCCACCGCAACGCGTTTGCGGATCGAATCGACATGGGCGGCGGCGTAGCGGGCGCGCACCGGCAGGTCTTCCCAATAAGGCAGGATGTGAATGGTGACGAAATCGACCGCGTCATAGACGTCGCGATGCCGCAGCCAATATTCCCAGACGTCGGCATAGGTGACCGGCACTTTGACCTTGGGCTTCACCTGGCGAATCGTCGCAGCCAGATCGGCGGCAGTCATTTCGCCGCGCAGCAGCACCTCGTTGCCGACCACCACCGCGGTGATCACGCCGGGATATTCCTTGGCGAGAGCGGCGGCGCCGGCGATCTCGGCGGCGTTCTTGTAGCGGTCGCCGCCCAGCCAGATGCCGAGCATCACTTTCAGCCCGACCTTCTCGGCCAGCTCCGGCACCTTATCCATGCCGTTCTGGATCGAATAAGTGCGCACGCATTTCGAGATTTTCGCAAGCTGCGCCAGATCTTCCGCGATCTGCTCCGCGGCGATCTGTGTCGAGGCGATCAAAGGCGTCTGGCTCCCGCGGAACGGGGCATAGGACACGCATTCGAGCTTATCGCTCGGATCGATGGGGGCACGGCTCAGCGACACGGGAGTGGCAAGCCACCACCACGCGGCAACGATGAGGCTGAGCGAGACCAGGAGAAGCGCCAGTGGCGTCCGATAAGAAATGGGTTCCGTCCTCCGCAAAAGGCGGACCGTCGATAGCCGTTCACCGCCGATCTGCCAAGGCCGGAATGAACATGGCAAATCCCTCCTAAAGGCTAGCCGTTCAGCAACGCGCTGTTCACCTGCCAGTCATGTTACAAGAGGTAATCGCCTTCGCTGGACAAAGCTGAAAATGTCAGTCATGGGAATCTGCCGGGCCTTGGCCGATTTCAGGACCAATGAAGGCCATCAAGAGCTGTGATGGCTGATCGGGAAGGCCAGAGATAATCGGGGACTTCATGCGTGGACTGCTGATCGAGCGCAAAACTGCCGTCGTGCGTTGCGTAGCTGCAACTGGCTTGCTGCTGACCCTTGGAATCGGAGGCGCTCTCGCCCAGAGCGGTGATCTGCGCCCCCAGGATCAGGGCAAAGCGCCAGCCGCCAATCCGAGCACCCCGGCCGCGACCGCGCCGAGCGATGCCGCCAAGGACAACCAGCGCAAGACCGACGAATTCGTCGAAGCGGCGCAGGCGATCAACGGTCCGGCCGGCAACCCGGAATGCGTCTGGCTGGGCCGGCGTGTGGTCGGGCTGATGTGGCGTGACGATCTCGACACCGCCTTCCGTCACCTCGACCTTTATGACCGCTTCGGCTGCCCGGGCGGCCATGTCCAGGCCACCTTCCGCTGCCTGGTTCGAATCGGCGGCATCGACCCGAAGGCGCCGGAAAGCCTGAGCGGCCGCGTGCATGCCTGCTGGGTCAATCCGAATGCCCAGCCGCAGGCCGCCGCGACGCCGGCTGCACCCGCGGCTCCGGCACCGGCCCCGGCGCCGGCTCCGGCCGGCAAGTAAGACGCCGCAAGGCTTCGGTTTGAACCAACACCTTGACCCCAGGACTTACAAAAATGGTTTTGGGATCAAGGGTCGGATCACATGCCTTGGCCAGTGCGGATCGGAACGATGGCGAATATTCGGGGTTGGCGTTCGCGCCGCCCTCAATTCGCCACGTCGTGATATGAGTTGTCGTGATATGAATTGTGTCGTGATCCGGCAGCACAATCTCTAATCGGTCGGACCTCGGGGACGGGTCCGTTTCCCTGCCATGCTAGCCCCGTATGGTTGTGTCGCGATGCGCGCTGTCGTCGCTGTTCTGATCTTCGTCACCGCTGTTCACGCTGGGCTCTGGGGTCTCCTCAGAGAATCGCAACCAGCGCCTGATTTCCGAGGCGTGCTGCCGAGCGTGTCCTACGCGCCGTTTGACGGCACCGGACACCCGGACGTCGACAATATTCCGACCACCGAACGAATCCGCTCCGACCTGAAAACACTGGCGCCGATGAGCAAGGCGATCCGGTTGTATTCGTCGACCGGCGGCGTCGAACTGGTCCCGCCGATCGCCAATGAGGTTGGCCTCAAGGTCACGGTCGGCGCCTGGATCGACAAAAATCTCGACCGCAACGAACGCGAAATGCAGGCGGCGATCGAGCTGTCCAAGCGCAACAACAACGTCAACGGCATCGTTGTCGGCAACGAAACCATCTACCGCGGTGAGCAGAAGGTCGAAGACCTGATCAAGCTGATCCAGCGCGTGAAGGGCCAGGTCAACGTACCGGTCACGACCGGCGAAATCTGGAACATCTGGATCGAGCACCCCGAGCTTGCGTCCTCGGTCGACTTCATCGCCGCGCACATCCTGCCGTACTGGGAAGGTTTTTCGGACAAGCAGGCGGTCGACCAGGCGCTGATCATCTATCAGAAGCTGCGCGACGCCTTCCCCGGCAAGCGCATTGTGATCGCGGAATTCGGCTGGCCGAGCGCCGGCTATAATCTCAAGAAGGCCATGCCCGGGCCGTTCGAGCAGGCGGTCACGCTGCGCAACTTCGTGCACCGCGCCGAAGCGGTCGGCATGGAATACAACATCGTTGAAGCGATCGATCAGCCCTGGAAGTTCTTTGAAGGCGGCGTCGGTCCTTACTGGGGCATCCTGAACGCCTCCCGCGAGCCAAAGTTCAACTGGACCGGCCCGGTGGTGAACAAGGACTACTGGAAGCTCGCGACCGTGGCGCTGCTGGTCGGCTTCCTGCTCTCCACCCCGATCTTCCGGCTGACCCGGCCGACCATGATGCAGGCGCTGCTGCTGTCAGCGGCCGCCAATGGCGTCGGCGCCTGGGTCGCGACCGTGTTCGCTTATTGGACCGGGCACTATTTCGTCTGGGGCTCGGCATTCGCGCTCACCCTCGGCCTGACGCTGCTGGTGCCGCTGGTGCTGATCGCGATGGCGCGCATCGAGGAAATCGCCGCGATCGCCTTTGGCCGCGGTCCGCGCCGGCTGTGGAAGGCGCCGGAAGCCAGCGCCGACATGGCCGCCCTGCCCGCCGCCGCCGCGCCATCCGAGATCAAGTCGCTCGCCGCCACGGACGCTGCCGATGCGCCGCTGTCACCGGCCGCCGAGCCGGAGCCCGCCGCAGCGCCGCTGCCGCCCAAGGTGTCGATCCACATCCCGGCCTATTTTGAGCCGCCGGAGATGCTGAAGCAGACGCTCGACGCGCTGGCGCGGCTCGACTACCCGAATTTCGAATGCGTGGTGATCATCAACAACACTCCGGACCCGGCCTTCACCCAGCCGATCCAGGATCACTGCCGCGAGCTCGGCGAGCGCTTCAAATTCATCAACGCCGAAAAGGTGCAAGGCTTTAAGGCCGGCGCGCTGCGCATCGCCATGGAGCGCACCGCGGCCGACGCCGAGATCATCGGCATCATCGACGCCGACTATGTGGTGACGCCGAACTGGCTCAAGGACCTGGTGCCGGCGTTCGACGACCCGCGGGTCGGCCTGGTGCAGGCGCCGCAGGAGCATCGCGACGGCGACCGCTCGCTGATGCACTACATCATGAACGGCGAATATGCCGGGTTCTTCGACATCGGCATGGTGCAGCGCAACGAGGTCAACGGCATCATCGTGCACGGCACCATGTGCCTGATCCGGCGCGCGGCGATGGACATGGCCGGCGGCTGGTCGAGCGACACCATCTGCGAGGACAGCGACCTCGGCCTCGAGATCATGGAGCACGGCTGGCTCACCCATTACACCAACACCCGCTACGGCTTCGGCCTGCTGCCGGACACCTATGAGGCGTTCAAGAAGCAGCGCCATCGCTGGGCCTATGGCGGATTCCAGATCATCAAGAAGCACTGGCGCCGGTTCATGCCCGGTGCCAGCCGGCTGACGCCCGATCAGAGGCGCGAATTCGCGCTCGGCTGGCTGAACTGGCTCGGCGCCGAAAGCATCGGCGTGGTGGTGGCATTGCTCAATTTGATCTGGGTGCCGATCGTGGCGTTCGCCGACATCGCGATCCCGGACAAAATCCTGACGCTGCCGATCATTGCCTCGTTCGTGGTGACGCTGATGCACTTCCTGGTGCTGTACCGGCTGCGGGTCGCCATCAAGGTGCCGCAGATGCTCGGCGCCATGATCGCGGCGATGTCGGTGCAATGGACGGTGTCGCGCGCGGTGGCGCAGGGCCTGATCACCGAGCACCTCGCCTTCGCCCGCACCTCCAAGGGCGGCCTGACCATGATGTCGGTCGAGTTCCAGGCGTTTTGGGAAGCGGTGATCGGCGTGCTGCTGCTGGTCGGCGCCGCGGTGCTGCTGGCTTCCAACGCCTATCGCGAGATCCATGAGATCTACATCTTCGCGGGCGTGCTGGTGCTGCAAAGCCTGCCGTTCCTGGCCGCGGTGGCGATCGCGATTCTGGAAAACTCGCGCATCAACTCGTTCGCGTTCTGGCGCAATACCGGCATCCGCACCGCCGAACTGATCGGCCTGCGGCCGGTGGGGCTGCCGGGCGCGATTCCGGCGCGGCAGCCGGTCGGCTCGGAATTGCCCAAGGACGGCGTCCGGTAAGAACGGGAAAATCTCTCCACGCGGCTTACAGCTAAAGGTGAAGACAAAGCTGTAAGCCCGTGGCCTTCGCGGCCAATTTGGCTGCGGAAATGGTCCGGCTAGGATTGCATGCAGGCTTGACCCGGCGCGGTCCGCCCCCTACACAGCCCTCACGTGAGCGCGTAGCTCAGGCGGTAGAGCACGTGACTTTTAATCATGGGGTCGAGGGTTCGAGTCCCTCCGCGCTCACCATATCTACCGCAAGCGCAAAGATTTTGATCGCGGGTTAAGCGAACGTTTTCGGGGGCGTTCAGGCGACCACATCCTTGCGACCGATTTAAGTTGGCGGTTTCGCCGCAAGCAAAATACAACCAACCTTTCCTTTCCTTACAGCTTATAGTTGAATGACGCGTGTCCTCAGCAGACAGAGACCGCGGTCAATGGAATACGTGAAGTTCACCGTTAAACTGCTCGGTTCCCTGACAATTTTGATCGTCATCGGAGCATATATTAGCTTGATCTATATGGGAGACTTGCCGGCTCCTGACATTACGAGCTTGGCTAAGCAGCTCATGCCATCCATTTCGAATGGAGGCTCGGTTGTAGCGGTACTAGCCATCGCCATTTGCCTGCTGCTGACAGCACTTGCGCCTCTGATCTTTGCTGCGCGATCTGGCGATCTGTTCACGGTCGTTGTCAGTGTTGTCGCTCTAGTGGTCTGCTTCGCATTGGCTTTCAACAGCCGCTCCATCATGGACATAATGCTTGCGGCAATCATCTATTTCACCAGCGCTCTGATTTCGGTGGTAATTTATTCAACCAATCACATCGCAGACGCGATCCGGAATCGGATCGATACGCAGACTCCTCGTTCCCCTTCTTGAAACTAGATACCGAACTGGACAGCGATGCAGGAGCCATCGAGCAAGCTCGCGAATGCCTTAGGCGCGTCTCACCGCCTCAAGACGCCGGGGTTGCCGTGCCGAGATAAGCGTCGAGCAGCCGCGCTTCGGTGGCGTCGTCGAGCGTCTGATCGAGCAGCGGCAGCAGCGCCATTTCCTCTTTCTGCACATGCACCACCATGCGCTGCACCAGTTCGGCACCGGCCCGGCTGAACTCGTGCCAGCTGTCAGTGTCGAAGCCGCCGGCCGAGGCACGGCGCGCCAGCGTCACCAGTTGCTGGCCGAGCGGCCGCATAAAACTGTGTTCCTCGGTCAGGTGATCGCCGATCAACTGATCACCAACTGAATCGAACAGCGTGAACAGCTCGGTTTCCTCAAAATCGAAATGGCGGAGCGTGTCGGCTTCGATCGCCGCCGCAAGGTCGTCCAACAGCCGCCGGCCCTCGCTGTCGGCGACGTCGATCGGCTGGCGGCGGGTGATGGCGCGCTCGAGCCGTTCCATCAAGGCGATGGTGGCGCGGTGCTCATCGTGCAGGGTCTGGCTGATGCGGTTGGCGAACATGACGGGCTCCCTTGTGTGTTGAGCGCGGCACCGGCGCGGCGACCAGTGCCTTCAAAATGCCGGCGACATAGGCGGCGAACGCCAGCGCGCCGCCCAGGCCGATCAGCGCCGCGACCGCCGCGAGCGGCGGACTATCGATCGCGATCGCGGCCGCGAGGCCGGCCAACGCGGCCAGATGGCAGACGGCGTGAATGCGCAGCGGCATCGCGCCGCCGAGGTCGGTTAGCAGCGGCGGGCCGCCGCTCGTGCGGGTGACGTGCATCGACGCCAGGAACGGCAGAATCCGTTGCAGCACGCCGAACAGAAACGTCGTCAGCCAGCCGCCGAGCACGATCAGCCCGAACAGCGTCGGCGCGCCATCGCCGGCCCAGCCCTGCACGGCGGCAACGCCAAACAACGGGGTCACCGCCAGCATCGCCCAAGACACGCGCACCAGCACGAACGACAGCCCGAGCCGTTTGCGCATGCCGTTCATCAGCACGGTGTGCATCAGCCACAGATGAAGCGCCGCGGCGATCACGCCGATCATGCAGGCCGCGATCAGTAGCGCATGCACCGCGAGCAGCGCGCCAGCCACGCCGAGCACGAGCGCGGCCAAGGCGGCACCAAATCCGCTCCAGGCCAGCGATGTTTTGGGCGCGTTCGACAACGCGAACATCGGCACCAGGATGTGGCTGAACCCGAGCGCCAGCATGCCCATGAAACCGAAGCCGCCGAGGATCATGTGAGCGAGCGCGACACCGGCATGATCGGACAGGAAGCCCGAGCTGTTATCGAGCGCCAGCGCGACGCCGAGCGCGACCAGCAGGATCAGCGATCCAAACGCCGCCCAGCCATAGGCGCTCACCACCGGCATGCTGCCGGCGCGGCGCAAATTGGCGGCGAGCAGCGCCGCGAATAAAGCGAGCCCGAGCGTGCAGGCGAGCGCGCCGCCGATCATCAGCGTGACGTCGACGATCGCCATGCCGGCAATCAGCGCCGCCACGCCCGGCAGCAGCAGCCAAAACGCCAGCCTGATCGGCCACACCGCGGCCAGCGGTTTCACTGTCGCGACCGGCAGCAGTTGCACCGCGGCGCCGATCGCCGTCAGCGTCAGCACGCCGATGGTCAGGAGGTGCACCGTGGCGAGCGCCGGGCCGGCACCGCCGCGAAAGCGCGTAAAATCGGCGGCTGCGACTATCAGCGCCACCCACAGCAGGATGTGGCAGGCCTGCGCGGCGATGAAGAACCGGAACGGCACCGAGGCCGGCAACAGCCGGCTTTTGGCCGAGCCGAGAAAGGCGCCGGCATTCATGGCGCGGCCCGCGTGATCTGCAGCACCACGCCGTCAGCGTCGCTTTCGGCGATCAACTGATAAGTCCAGCCGCGCGCGTCGAGTTCGGGATAGAGCAGCAGCGGCTCCTGGCCGATATGCGCCAGCAGCGGTCCCTCGATCGTGCCGCTATCGATCAGGCGCAGCACCGTCACCATCGGTTCCGGGCACGGCAGGCCGCGAACGTCGATGTGGAGCCCGTCGACGTCATGCCAACGCTGGCTGTCATCCACCCTCGCGGCCTGATTGCTCATGCGTGCCCTGCTCCTGCCAAGGCCGACAAATTAGCCTGCGGCGCCAAGCGCAAGTTGTTCTGGAGCAAGCTCCCGAACGAAAGCCGCGCTCAGCCGACGATCAGAAGAACAAGCCGTGCGCGCCGCCGACCGCGCCGAGCACGGTGATCAGCGCCGCCGTGCTGAGCACGCGGTGGCCACGAAGCGCGATCCGGAACGCGCGATCGGGATTGCGCTTCGCCGCCGCGCTGAACCACCTGTGCAGCACCAGCGGCTCGGCAACGAACAGCATGACCGTGAATAGCGCCCACAGCGCGAGCATGGCGCCGAGCCACCAGAACCGCGGGTCGAGCACCCGGCTCCAATGGTCATAGGCGTACAGCATGTAGAAGCCGGAGATGCCGGCGAGCAGCGTCGACACCCTCGCCTGCCGTGCGAACCGCCGCTCCAGCGCGTCGAACAGCGGCAGCCGGCGTGCCGGCTCGAATTCCGAAAGGCTCGGCAGCAGCACGAACGTGACAAACAGCAGCCCACCGATCCAATGGACCACGGCGAGCACGTGGATGATGCGGAACATGGTCGGCCAGTCGAGCACCGCACTCGTCCAACTAGCTGCGCAGCGTCCGCAGCTGTCCGGCTGCATTGGACAACACCACTTCCAGCCCGGGCCGCGCCGCCACCAGCTCGGCGATGTGCTGCTCGCTCATGACGCTGAACGCCGTCGACAGCGCGTCAGCCTCGGTCGCAGTGGCAGCGACCACGCTGACCGATCGATAGCGCGCAGAACTTCGACCGGTCGCCGGATCGAACAGATGATTGAACTTTCCGTCGCGATCAAAACGGAAGCCCGATCCGGACGAGGTCGCAACCGCGCGATCGATCAGATCGATGGTGGCGAATGTTCGCCCTGCGGCGTCCGCATCGGCCAGGCCAATCCGCCACGGCGTGCCGTCCGGCCGCGCGCCGATCGCGCGGATCTCGCCAATATCGACCAGCGTGGTCGAGAGTCCGCCGCGCCGCAGCAGCTCGACCACGCGATCGGTGGCATAGCCCTGCGCGATGCCGTTGAGCGTGATCGAAGCGCCGCGCCGCGCCAGCGCGATACGATCATCGGACACCCGCAGCCCGGCATAGCCGACCTTCGCCAGCGCTTCGGCAAGCTCCTGCGGCGGCGGCCCCGCGGCATCGGCACCCGCACGCGCGAAATGCCGTTCGCAGCATTGCCACAGCGGCTGCACTGTCGGATCGAACGCGCCGTCCGTGAGCTGTGATAGCCGCAGCGCCGCGCGCAGCAGTTCGACCATGTCCGGTTCGGGGGCGATCAGCACGCCGCTGCGATTAAGCTCGCAGATCGCCGAATCCGACCGGTAAAGGCTGAACAGGCGTTCAAACCGCCGCACCATGTGAACGCTGGCGTCGACCAGTTCCATCGCCGCGCGCGGGTCCGGATGATGGATCTCGATCGACACCTGCGCGCCGAGCGCGCTGCCGCGCCAACGCATCGGCGCAATGTCACGCGTCCATGCCGCACGCACATTGCCGAGCGCCGCGATCGCCATTCCGGATGCGGCGATGGTGATGAACCGGCGGCGGGTGATGGCGGCTTGTGGCATGTTCGCCTCTTCAATCGATGGTTCGTCGTGAATGCCGGCGACTAATCGTCGGCCGTCGACGTATCGCTGCCGAGCAGATAGCTCTGCGGAACCTGATCAAACCGCACCACCCGTCCGCCATTGGCGGCGGCAAAGGTGTCAGCCGCGGTGCGCTCCCCGAACGGCACCGCCTCGGCCGCACCCATACCGCCCTGCTTGCGGCTCTCGATGACGTAGTATGCCTGTTTGGCGTCGATCCAGTTGGTCTCGCCCGGCTGATCCCAGCTTTGGGCACGGCCCATATCGGAGACGTAGATCGCTTTGATGTCGCGCGGCTGGTCCGGCATGTGGGTGAACGCCAAGGCGTCGCGCGCCGACGAGAACCAATACGGATCGATCCGGCTTGCGGTGATGATCTGGCCCTTGGGGCCCGGGTGCTCGGCCAAGTTCATGCCGCAGAACACGCCCATGGCATCGGCATTGAGCGCGACCGGCGGCGGCATCGCCGCGCTGCCGCTGCGATCGTTGCAGCCGCCGAGTATAGCGGCGAGCAGAACTGCCGCGATGATCGAAGCTTTCATAAGTCCCTCCGGCCAAAGGCGACGATGGCAAGGCCGAGCGGCAGTGCGATCCACACGACCATCGCCGCCATCAGCACGCCGAAACTGTGCCCGACCGATCCGGCGAGCCCGGCCATGCCGGCGAACTGGCTGACATTGGTGCCGCTGAGATTGCTGAGCCGATACAAATCGGTCGGGTTGAGGAATAGCAGCGCATCCAGCACGCCAGCCGTGATCAGCCGCCCCTGATCAACCACCAGCACGCCGAGCAGCGCCATATCGAACACCAAGACCAGCAGCAGCCAGACGCCGATCGCGATGCCAGCCGCGGTGCCGCGCTGTCGAACCAGGCTCGACACCGCATAACCGATGGCGACGAACACCGCGCCGAGCAGCACCGAGGTGCCGAGCATCGAGGCGAACGCCGGCCAGCTCTCCGGCGCGATCGCTGCGCCCGATAGCACCAACGCTGCCGCGGCGGCGCCATAGCCGATCAGCGTGGCGAAGCCGAGGATCACGATGTGGCCACAGAATTTGCCGAGCACCACATGGGCGCGCGACACCGGATAGCTGAGCAGCAGGATCATCGTGCCGCGCTCCATCTCGCCGACGATGGCATCGTGTGAGATCAGCAGCGCGATCAGCGGCAGCAGGAAGATCGTCAGGCTCGACAGGCTGACGATCACCACGTCGAGCGCGGAGGCTCCGATCCGCCCAGTCGGCGCGCTGCCGAGCAGCGTGAGCGACAGCGACAGTCCCGCGAGCAGCAGCGTCGCCGCCAGCACCCAGCGATTGCGCAGGCCCTCCTGGATTTCCTTGAGCGCAATGAACAGGATCGCCCTCATGCCGCCTGCTCCTGCGCGCGCAGAAAATGCGCGTAGAGTTCATCGAGCGTCGGCTCGGTTACCACAATGTCCTGCACCGCGGGATCGGCCGCGGCCTTGCGCAGCAGCCGCATCTTGTCGCTGGGATCGATGATGTCGACCTCGCATGCGCCGCCGCGCAGCGCGGCGTGATTGGGGATCCAATCCGGCCGCGCAACGTGTTCGGCGAGCTTGAGCGTCATGCGGATCGGCAATCGCGACAGCGCCCGAAGCTCGGCCAGCGTGCCGTCGGCGACCAGCGAGCCCTGATTCATGATCAACACCTGCTCGGCGCGGTCTTCCAGTTCATGGAGCGCGTGCGACGAGATCAGCACGGTGGCGCCGTCGCGGCGCAGCTCATCGAGAATGTCATAAAAACTCTGCCGCAGTGCCGGATCGAGCCCTGTGGTCGGCTCGTCGAGCAACAATACGCGCGGCCACCCGAGCAGCGCCTGCGCGAGACCGAGCCGCTGACGCATGCCCTTGGAATAGGTGCCGACACGGCGACGCGACGCCTCGCCAAGACCGACCCGGTCGAGCAGCGCCGCACCATCGCGCGGATTGATGCCCTTCAGCCGCGCGTAAAACGCCAGCGTTTCCTTGCCGGTCAGCGCGGCGTTGAAGGCGACGTTTTCCGGCAGGAAGCCGAGCGCACGGCGACCGGCGAACGCACCCGCGGCCGGATCTTCGCCCAGCACCCTGATGGTGCCGCGATCGGGCTGGATCAGCCCGAGCATCAATTTGATCAGCGTGGTCTTGCCGGCGCCGTTGTGACCGACCAGCGCGCTGATCCGCCCCGGCGCCAGTTCGAACGACACGCCACGTAGCGCGCGCACCGCGCGATAGCTCTTGGCGACATCATGCAATGCGACGGTCGCGCTCATGGCTCAATCCTGCGCGCAGAAGGTTTGCTGGGCGGCGAAATCAGCGGGTGGGTGTCGACCACACCGCCCGGATACAGCGCCGGAAACTGGCTTTGCGCCCAGCGCAGCACCTGCACCGCTGGGCTGTTGATCAACAGTTTCGCGGTTGGCGCGGTCCACAGCACGCGGTCGACCAGATCATTCGGTCGATAAGCGGTGTCGGCAATGCCATCGCCGTTAAGATCGAAAGCGGGATTGTCGCTCCAATAATTGCCGCGCCCGCCCTTCGACCAGTCAAGGTCGCGGGTGCCAACATATTTCACCTGGTTGCGATTGGCGACGAAGGCGTTGCCGGCAATCTCGTTGCCTTCGGAGCCCGCCGTCAGATGCACGCCGATGCCACAGGACTCAAACCAGTTGTCGCGAAACCGGCCCTTGTTGCTGTTGTAGATGAACACACATTTGCCCGGCCCGATATCGGCCGTGCCCGACGCCTCCTGCTTGGGCACCATGCCCTTCTCGTTGTCAGTGACATCGAAATCGGCGCTGATGCCTGACAACGGACCACCAACAACCAGATTGCCGTCGACGCTGGCATAGTTGGCGTAGTTGAACAGCAGCCCAAAGTCGCGATCGCGCTCGGACACGTTGCCGCGAATGATCAGGCGCTTGGAATACATGATCGCGAAGCCGCCGTGATTGGCGACCGAGACATTGCCGCTGACCTCGCTGTCGTCGGTGTACATGTAGTGGACAGCAAAGCGCAGCTTTTCAAAGCGGTTGTTGGTGAAACGATCCTTGGTGCTGGTGATCGAAAAAATTCCGTCTCGGCCGTAACGGATAGTGTTGCCGTCCACCACCACACCCGGTGCATTCCAGACCCTGACGCCGTTGCCGGCCTCGTTCAAACGCAGGCCGCGCAACCCGTCGATGGCGTTGGCGCTGACGCGCGCACCGCGCGCGCCATAGACATTGACGCCATAGAGATTGCCCACAATAGCGTTGCCCTCCACCACGGCGCGTTCCGCGCTTTCCATCAGGAAAATGCCGGAATCCATCGCCTGCAGATCGCGTCCCGAGCCGCGCACCGTCAGCCCGCGCACCGTCACGTCGGGCGCCGCCACGGTGATGACGCTGCCTTGTCCTTGGCCGATCACCGCAGCGCCGGCCCGGCCGATCAGCGTCAGCTTGCGCTCGATGCGGATCGGACCGAGGTAATCGCCCGGTGCAAGCCTGATCACGTCGTCATCATTCGCCGCATTCAGCACGGACTGCAGATCCGATGCCGGCACCACGTCGATCTGCGCGGCGGAAGCTGCGCCCCCCGCCGAGCCGACCAGCAGCGCCGCCATCGCAGTCGCAAGTCCGCGCATCGTTGTCACCACGATCAGGCGGTCCTCGGTTCGACCAGCATCCGGCCTTTCATCTCCATGTGCATGGCGTGACAGAACCACGAACAATAGTACCAATAGACGCCGGGCTTATCGGCGGTGAATGACACCGACGCGGTCGCTTGCGGCGCCACTTCCATCTGGATGCCGTAGTTCACGATCGAGAAGCCATGGGTCAGGTCTTCGATCGAGTCGATGTTGGTGACATAGACGGTGACGTGTTCGCCCTGCTTCACCTGAAATTCGGTGAGGCTGAACATTGGCGCGCTCGAGGTCATGTAGATGCGCACCTTGTCGCCATCGCGAACCACCTTGGAATCGGATTCCAGCGTGACACCGTCCGCCTTGGCCTGCTTCACTGCGTCGGCGAACATCGGGTCGGCACGCTCCCAGACCGAGATCGGGTTGATCTTGGAACGATGCACGATGGTGGCGTCGTGCGGCTCGGCAAAGCTCGGTCCGTCGTGGACCAGCTTCATTTTGTCGCCAGAGATATCGATCAGTTGATCGTTCTCAGGCTTCAGCGGCCCGACGTTCAGGAACCGGTCCTTGGAGAACTTGTTCAGCGAGATCAGCCATTTGCCGTCTGCCTCCTTGGTTTGCCCCATGGAGGTGTGGTTGTGGCCCGGCTGGTAATGCACATCAAGCTTGTCGACGATCGGATTGACCTTCTCGCCCTTGTAGGCGCGCCGCGCCAGATCGATGTTCCACTTGCAAACCTGGCTGTCGATGAACAGCGTCGTAAAGGCATTGCCCCTGCCATCATAAGCCGTGTGCAGCGGCCCGAGCCCCAATTCCGGTTCGGCGACCACCACCTCGCGCGGCTTGATCTTGTCGTCGAACAACTGGTCGAACATGCGCACGTCCATCACAGTGACGGTCGGCGACAGCTTGCCATTGGCGACCACATGAATGCCGTCTGGCGCGGTGTTGATACCGTGCGGACTGTTCGACACCGGCACGTAACGCGTGCAGGGCGATCCCTTGCGACCGTCGATCACCGGCACGCCGTTGATCTCCTTGAAGTCGCCTTTCTTCACCGCTTCTTCGATCCGCTTCAGATTGAAGATCACCACCCAATCCTGATCATTGGCGGTCATCTCGGCGGCGGTGACGCCCTCCTCCGAATTGTAGCAAGTGGCGAACGCGTATTTGCCTTGATAGTCGGCATCGACGTTGTCGAGGTTGCCGTCGACCATCACCTGCCAGGCCACTTTCATGGTGTCGCCGTCGATCGCCGTGAAGATCGCGTGATAATCCTTGGTCTTGGTGAGATTCAGGCCGTCATTCGGCACCGGCACGCGGTCTTCGCCATTGCAGAACACGTAGCCGGTGCGTGGATATTTCTGCACGCGCAGGCCGTGCACGGTATGCTGGTTCGGCAGTTGGATGATCTTGTCGCACTTCATCACGTCGAGCCGAACCCGGGCGACGCGGGTGTTGGCCTTGTCGTTCATGAAGGCGTAGCGACCATCATACGTGCCCTCGGTGAACGAGACGTGCGGATGGTGAAGGTCGCCATTCATATAGGTGCCGCCGCGGGTCTTCAGGAACTCGCGGGTTTCGGGCAGCAGACCTTCGGTGAGCACTTTGAGGCTCTCGTTGGTCTGCCCCCATCCCGTGGCGCTGCAGCGGTTAAACACCGGCACACGCATCAGCTCACGCATCGACGGCAGCCCGAGAATACGCAGCTCGCCGGTCTGACCGGATGATGCAAAGACGTAGTACTCATCGAGCTCGCCGGGATGCACTTCGGTCTTCTGCACCGCTGCCCGTGCCGGCGCACTGGGCCTAGTCTGCGCTTCGGCGGTCGGCACCATGGCGCCGCGCGAGGTCAGTGTTGCACCGCCGACCAGACCAATGCCGGCCGCGGCGCTGGTGGCGAGCAGCGTTCGCCGGCTGAGCGGATTGCCCTGTTCCTGATCGCTCATATCGTCTTCCTCCGGTTTCTCGACCTTGGCGAGTGGTTGACGTTTCAGAGTTCTGGTCCGTGGATCTGCCTGCCGCTGCCGACGATCACCGTCGCCGGTCCCTTGCCGCTACGCATCGAGGTCGACGACAGCGCTTCCCGCTTCTCGCGCTTGAGGCGCACCTGGATCATGTGCGGGCAGCGATGATCGTCGAAATACAATTCCTGACAATGCATGCAGTAGATGCACTCATTGACGTTGATATGCCCCTGGGGGTGGATGGCCTGCACCGGACATTCATTGGCGCAGCGCTGGCACGGCGAGCCGCATTCCGGCCAACGCCGCAACCATTCGAACATCCGGACGCGCCCAGGGATCGCGAGCGCGGCGCCGAGCGGACACAGATAGCGACAGAAGAACCGCTCGATGAACAGACCGATTGACAATAGCGTCGCCGCGTACACCACGAATGGCCATTCGCGCGCGAATTTTAGAATGATCGAGGTCTTGAACGGCTCAACTTCGGCGAAATGCTCGGCCGCCGCCGTCGAATAGAGCGACAATCCAAACAGACCGAGAAACACGATGTATTTGATCGGCCACAGCCGTTCATGCAGCCCCCACGGCACTCGGAACTGCGGCACCTTCAGGGCCTGCGCGGCGTTGTTGAGCAGTTCCTGCAGCGCGCCGAATGGGCACAGCCAACCGCAATACGGTCCCCGGCCCCAGAACAGCAGCGCCGCCGCCACTGACGCCCACAGCACGAAGATCAGCGGCGCCGACAAAAAATACTCCCAGCTAAAGCCGGTGATCAGCGAATTGGTGAAGGTCAGGACGTTGACCACCGACAGCTGAGCGTTCGCGTACCAGCCGAGCCACACCAGAATGAACGCCAGATAGGCGCGCCGCACCCACACATACAGCGTCGGCCGCCTCACCAACTGGTTCTGGAAGAAGAAGATCAGAGTCAGCGCTCCCAGCGCGAGGCTGAGCAGCCCGATCCTGATCACGTCGCCGCGCCAGATCCGAATCCACAGCGCTTCCTCATGTGGCAGATCAGGCAATGCAGCCTGTTCCGCAGCCGTGGAGCCGCTCGGCGCCGCCGTGGGTACCGACTGGAGCGTGGCAGGTTCGCTGACCGTCACGGCGCGCTGCTCGCGCTTGATGAAAGCGTCGGGGAGCGTGTAGCCGAGGTCGAACGTCAGAAACGCCTTATCCCGGACGCCAGTCGCGCGCTGCACAAACAGCCGCAACGACCAGGGCTCGACGGGATCGAAGCCGAAATCGCTGGGAATGACGAACAGCCCAATCTCCGGCAGGTCGGGCGAACCGGCGGCCAAGAAATCGCCGAGCCTTGTGTGGTCATGATCTCGGAACCGGATGCTGTTGCCGTCCTGGATCAGCTCGATGCGATCGAAGATGCCGCCGCGCACATAGCCCGAGCCTTTGAACGAATAATTGCCGCGTCCGCCGATCACCAGCGCCTGCTGCCCCGGCTTGAGACGCGCCGACAGCCGCGCATAGCCGGTGTCACCGAGCAGGCTGCGCCCGATCGTGGGAACGGCAACGTCAGCGGCGTACAGCTCGATGAAGGTTTCCGACGGATCGCCTGGCTCAGGCCGGCTTGCAGCTTCGGCATTGCCCGACGCTTCGAACGCGTGATTGACATCGGCATTGGTCAGCACCAGCCGCCGCACGGCACCATCGGCCAGCAGCCCCTCCCACTCGCGTATCTCGCTCCTTTCAAGATCAATCGTCTTCACGACGGGCGGCGCGGCCGTGCTTACGACTTGTTCCGCCCCCATGCCGATCCGCGCGCTTCGGATCAGCTTGGTTGCCGAACGCACAATGCTGTCGCCGATCACCAGCATTGTCACCGTCGCGCCGCTGACAATATCGACCTGCGGCGCCGACCCCCGGCCGTGCACGACCGGAGCAATATCAGCGCCGATCAGCTTGTTGGCCGCAGCGAGGATCTTGGCTTCCGGAATGCCAATCAGGACAATCGGTTCTTTGTGCTCGACCAGCTTCAGGCCAGTGATCACCCCCGCTGGCGTGATGCCCACCAACATGTGAATGGGTTTACCGGAGTAGCCGACCGAATTGGCGAAATCTGAGTTGAGATAGACAAACCCCAACAGCCGATCGCCTTGATAGGCTGGCGCAATCGCGGGATCACCTTGGAGCGAACCAAGCCGGTCGGCGCCGGGAACCAGTTCAGCCGGAGCAGCCCGCGACAGGAACTGGTCGAGCCGGCCGGCAGCGTCTGCCTCAACAGTGCCGAGCAGTACGACAACCAGAAGGACCAGGATGGCGCGCAATGTTCTCAACGGCCCACTTCCAGCTTGTTGTGCGTTGCGTGGTCGAACTCTCAATAGCAGTCGATGAAGGCGCTTATTTGCTCCGGAGCAAATAAGAAGCATAATTCACGCGGCTGTTTTGGAGGCTGCTATGCGTGACACTCCGCTTCTGACTGCACCTCCGACCAAGGTGGTCACAACTTTGCCGGAACTTTACGCGCTCGCTATCGCGCAGGCGGAACGCTCAACCAGCAGGTACCGCGATCTTGCAATGTCGCTGACCAACGCAGCGGATCGTGCGATGGCTCAGGTTCGCAACGCCGTCGAATTACTGTGCGAGCACGAGCGAACACGCGGCGATAGGATTATATTACGGTGTCAATACTCTGCAGACAAGTCGCTGCTCGCGCGGTCCTGGCCGGACGCCGCTACTAATCTCGTTCCATCGAAGGAACTGTCCGACATTGCGGACTCGGCGCTGTCGACACCATCCCAGGTGTGGCAATTGGCAGTGCGTCACCGGCAACGTGAATTTGTGTTCTGGACCTACGTTGCGGCACATGCGATCGAGACGTCAGTGCAATCGGAATCAGAAGGCTTCGCGCGCGAAGCACTGTTCGACGCCAGCATCCTTCGTCACGAGCGTCGGCGTGCCTGGCGGGCGGAACGTGAATCCATAAACACTGAAAGCGGCAGCCAGAGTTCGGGAAATCTGTTGTCGGCGGCGTTGATCGAGAGCCTGTTGTTCAAGGAAGTAGTTCGGTGGTCGATGATGCTGGCTGACGCTGAGCGGAACCAATTGTTCGCGGCAGCCGGCTATGCGATCCCCGAGGCGGACGACGTCGAGTTGCTCCGCATGCCCGACACCAACGCTCCTGAACATGCCCCGCAGCGCGCGATCCGCTACGCTGAGCAGCTTGCCGCCATCTACCTTGATGAAGCAGAGCGCGCGAACGATCAGGCGTCGCTCGATCTGGCGCAAAACCTCGCTGCGACCGCCATCAAGCGCATGGCTAAGCTGCGGGCGTGGCGGGCATCGAACACGAGCTAGGCAAGCGTTATCGACTGATCATCAAGCGGGGACACAGCTCACACCAACGGCTCCTACCATTGACTCGTCATGCCCGCGCTTGTTGTTTAGCCCGGGGACATGTCGGACACCTGTTCGGGGACATCACTGACACTTTTGGGCGTGGTCAAGTCGATCGTTGCGACTGGCCACGATCCGAAGAAGATGCCATAGCGACCGTCCTGGTCGAGCGGCCGCACGGCGAGGCGTTCGCCGCGCAAGGCGCGTGGCACCTGCCAGAGGC
>NZ_QJTI01000004.1:135664-191356 GCF_003217325.1 Rhodopseudomonas faecalis | reverse complement strand
GCCATCAAGGAAATCGGCCAGACTATTAGCCGGATGTCGGAAATTGCCTCGACCATCGCCTCGGCGGTCGAAGAGCAAGGCGCCGCCACCCAGGAGATCGCCCGCAACGTGCAGGAAGCGGCGCGCGGTACTCAGCAGGTGTCGTCGCATATTTCCGACGTGCAGCGCGGCGCCAGCGAAGCCGGCTCGGCTTCCAGCCAGGTGCTGACGGCGGCCCAGGCGCTGGCGCAGGACAGCAACCGGCTCAAGGTGGAAGTGGCGCGCTTCCTCGATACGGTGCGCGCGGCCTAAGACGCTGCGAGCGGCTGCGGCTCTGACCACTCAGAGCGGCAGCCCTCGACCGGCCGAGCATGGCATCGAAATACCGCGGCCCGCCGCTCCCTGGGGAGTTGGCGGGCCGTTTTTGTCCGGATGATCCATATTGGACCCGAGAACGGTTCTAAGTTACCGTAGATTTCCACTTTGGCTCACGAAAATTTGTTCTAGCTCAATGTTCTCGTGATCGGACTGGGTAAGGTCAGCAGCGATTGAGGGCCGCGACAACGTGGTTCTCGGATCAAACACAAATTCTCTGACGAGGTTTACAATGGCAGACGATCCGAACAAGGTCTGGCCGACCGGCCTGACGATCGCGGAGTCCGAAGAACTCCACAAGCATGTGATCGACGGTACCCGCGTTTTCGGCGCGGTGGCGATCTTCGCTCACTTCCTCGCCTACGTTTACACCCCCTGGCTGCACTAATCAGTCGGATTGAGGAGTAGAGAAAATGAATCAAGGTCGTATTTGGACCGTTGTGAAGCCGACCGTTGGTCTGCCGCTGTTCTTGGGCAGCGTTGCCGTGATCGCGATCCTCGTTCACGCCGCTCTGCTGTCGAACACCACCTGGTTCCCGAAGTACTGGAACGGTAAGGCCGCTGCGGTCACCTCGCAGGTGAACGCCGGCTAATACCGCTCTCTGGAGCCGTATTGCAGGGACCGGGCCCCATGGGGTCCGGTTCTTTGCGTTTGGGGGCAGTGATCTGGTCATCGAGTTCGCGCTGGCCCCATCGTCGCGGTTAGCACCGGCGACGAAAAACCCCGGCGCGCTGCACGCACCGGGGTCTGGGAAGGTGTCGAATTTGGTCGTAAGGACTCGATCAAATCCGAGATGCCCAGCGAAATAATTGACGCTGAACAATTACCGCTGCAGCCCTCGGCCCGCGTGCGGCCGAGCGAATGCCCTCAGCCTGCGGCCAGCGCCTGTTCTGCCGCCGGCGGCGCGTAATCCTTGAAGCGCTCGCGTAGCACCATCTTCTGCACCTTGCCGGTGCCGGACATCGGCATCTCGTTCAAGAACTCGATCGCGTCCGGCAGCCACCAGCTGGCGAGCTTGGGTCGCATATGGTCGAGCAGCGTCGCCTGATCGAGCGTCGATCCCTGGCGGCGCACCACCAGCAGCAAAGGCCGCTCCTGCCATTTCTCATGCGGGATCGCGATCACCGCGGCCTGCAGCACGTCGGGATGCGACATCGCGATATCCTCGAGCTGGATCGAGGAAATCCACTCGCCGCCCGATTTGATCACGTCCTTGGAACGATCGGTCAGGGTGACGTGGCCCTGCGGGTCAATCACCGCCATATCGCCGGTGATCAACCAGCCGTCCTGGTCGAGCCCTTCGGTTGATTTGAAATAGCCCGACGCCACCCACGGGCCTTTCACGCGCAGATGACCGACCGATTGGCCGTCATGCGGCAGTTCGCGCTCCTGCTCATCGACAATGCGCAGCGCGGTACCAAAGCAGGCGCGGCCGGATTTCATGCGGCGCGCGATCCGCTCATCCGGGGATAGTCCGGCCGAGCCGGGGCGCAGGCTCGGCATGGTGCAGCCGAGCGCCTCGGTCATGCCCCAGGCCTGGGTGTAGGGCAGGCCATAGTCGCGATCGAGCTTGCTGACCATCGCCATCGACGGCGCCGATCCCGAGGACAGCGTGGCGCGCAGCGTCGAGAATTTGTTGCCGGTGCGGCCGAGCCAGTCGAGCAGGATCAGCCAGAAGCTCGGCACGCCGGCGGTGATGGTGACGCCTTCGCTCTCGATCAGCTCGAACAGCTTGTCAGGCTCGTAGTTGCGGCCCGGCAGCACCAGCTTTGAGCCGGTATAGGGCGCGGTGAACGGCATGTTCCAGCCATTGCCGTGAAACAGCGGCGCCATCGGCATCATCACTTCCCGCACCCCTTCCTGATGCCCGGGGATGAAGTCGAATTGCGAGCAGGTCATGGTCTGCAGGATCGCCGCGCGATGCGAATAGACCACGCCCTTGGGATTGCCGGTGGTGCCGGACGTGTAGCAGATCGTCGACGCCGATTTTTCGTCAAAGCTCGGCCAGCTGAATCCGGTGTCATCCTCGGCGTCGATCAGGTCTTCGTAGCACAGCACGTTGCTGAGCTTGGTCTCCGGCATGCGATCGCGGGCAGCCATCACCACGATGCCCTCCACCGTGGTCAGTTGTGGCAAGATCGCTTCCACGATCGGCAGCGTCAGTCGATCGACAAACAGCAGCCGATCCTCGGCATGATTGATGATGTAAACGAGCTGATCAGGGAATAGCCGCGGGTTGATGGTGTGCAGCACGATGCCGACACCGGGCGCGGCGTAAAACATCTCAAAATGGCGATGGGTATTCCAGGCCAGCGTGCCGACCCGGTCGCCCGGCTTGATGCCCAGGCGCTGCAGCGCCAGCGCCATCCGCTTGATGCGCGGATGCGCATCCGCATAGGTGTAGCGGTGCACATCGCCTTCGATTTCGCGGGCGACGATTTCGGCGTCGCCGTGATATCTGGCGGCATAATCGATCACGCCGCTGAGCAGCAACGGCACGTCCATCATCAAGCCCTGCATGTCATTCCTCCATCTGTCTTTTATGTATTTTTCAGCGCGTTCCGGCTGTTAACCGGCAGCGTGACAGAGCTGTTGAAGGACTGACTTGTGTCAAGTAGCTGCTACCGCAAGCGTGATGCGCCGCGGGCGTTATGTCGCAAGGCGTTCAGTTAGCTGCTATGCAATGCTGCGCGCATGTGCTGCGCTGCGAAAACCTCGCTGCAAAGCGATCAGTCAGGCCGGAAACCGGGGCTCCGGTACGGCGTGAACCGGCGCTGCGACGTCGCGGATCAGCGGCGTTTCCAGGGTTCGCATCAGCGCGCGCGCCACCGCGCGATTGCCGTCGTCGATGCCGCTCCATTGCGCATGGCGGCCGCGCGGATCGACCTCCAGCAGCGTCGTTCCGGCGGCGACCGCCTGGCCATCGCGCACCACGCCGCGCAGCACGCCGGCGCAGGGCGCGCGCAGCGCGTTGTCGTCCAGATAGCCGACCACCATGCCGCAGCGGATCGGTTCCCCGATTTGCAGCGCGCAGTGCCAGCGCCCGCCGCGCGCCGCGGCCGCGCAGCAATGAGCATCGAGCATGCCGAGGTCTGGCACCTCGACCGCGGCATCACAATTGGCGGCCGCGACAAAGCCGGCGCCGAGGCCGACGCTGAACCGCGCCAGCCGCCGCAGGTCGGGCCGCACCCGCCACGGCTGCAGCCTTGCGTCGATCAACAGATCGATCGGCCCGGCCGGCATCAGGTCGGGCAGGCCGAGCCAGGTGACCTGCACGAGGTCCGAATGGCGCAGCGCATTGGCGATCTGCACGCCATTGTCGGCCCGCTCGGCACGAATCTGTTCGAGCTTGGCGCTCTCGTTGAACAGCGCGTCGTAGAACGACATTTTGCGGCGCAGAACCGGATAGTCATCGTCCTGCGACATCACCACATTGTAGGCGGCGCGGTGCAGGACCACGGCAATCGCCGAGGCGGTTTCATTGGTGCCAAGGATGACGGCGGTTCGTCTCCTTGCGGCGTGGCCTGATCGCTGCATTCCACTCACCCCGGCTGTTGGTCATCGTGCTGTTGGCCGATGCTAACCGTCAATCAGCATACAACTAGCAAGACGCGGACCATGGTGCGCCGCGTCATTTCGGTAAGGCGATGCTGACTTGTCGCGGTGATCGTCACAAGTACGACGGCGTTGTCGGCTAACGAACAGCTTGGCGGCACGTTGATGTCGGCTCCGAGACAAATCAGTCCACACCCGCCCTGATCAGCATTGGCGCAATTCGTGCAATGGGCGGTGTTGTGATGGCGGATCGCCGCCAGCGAGGGGAGCAACGTCAGTGGGAAGCGTCAATCCGGGGCACTATGCGGAGCAAGCGATCCCGGTTGCGGGGCCGCCTGGCGGCGCCTGTCCGTTCCATCGCGATCAGCATGACAGCCGCGCCGGGCGTCAGAAGACCCTGGTGTTGACCGGTGCCTCGCGTGGCATCGGCCATGCCACTGGAAAGCTGTTTTCGGATGCTGGTTGGCGGATCATCACCTGCTCGCGGCAACCGTTCCGTGACGACCGTTGTCCGTGGAGCAACGGCATCGAGGATCATGTCGAGGTGGAACTCGGCGATCACGGCGGGCTGCCGCGCGCCATCGCCGCACTCAAGGAGCGACTCGGCGGTGCGCCGCTCCATGCCTTGATCAACAATGCGGCGATCTCGCCGAAGGGGCTGGACGGCGAACGGCTGAGTTCGCTGAACACCCCGATCGGAACCTGGATGAGCGTGTTCCATGTCAACCTGCTGGCGCCGATCATGCTGGCGCAGGGGTTGTTCGATGAGCTACGCGCCGGCAGCGGTTCGATTATCAATGTGACATCGATCGTCGGCTCGCGGGTCCATCCGTTCGCCGGCTCGGCCTATGCCACCTCCAAGGCGGCGCTGGCCTGCCTGACCCGCGAGATGGCGCATGACTACGCGCCCTATGGCATCCGGGTGAACGCGATCGCGCCCGGCGAGATCAAGACCGACATCCTGTCGCCCGAGACCGAGGCGCGGCTGGCGCCGACCATCCCGATGCGACGAATCGGCACGCCTGACGAAGTGGCCAAAGTGATGTTCTTCCTGTGCTCGGAGGCAGCGAGCTACGTCACCGGGGAGGAGATTCACATCAATGGTGGGCAGCACGTGTGAACGAACTACCTCGTTGAGCGCCTGGGGTGACAGTTATTCCGCGCTGCGGTGTAGTACTGCGGTAGTTAGGCGGCCGCCGCCGCTTATTTGGGCGGCAGTGGCCGCAGCGCCTTTGAACGACGTGTGACACGGTTCCCGCGCTGCGGGTTTGCCGTGTTGTTTCAGAGTGTTGGTCGGTGACTGCGCGGGGGTGGCGCAGCCTGTCATTTGCTCACCACTGCGTTCAAGTTGTGCACGACATCTGTTGCAAGCTCAGGCACTATTGTTCAAGGCTCGAACTTAGCAGTCAGAGGCGGGTCGAGCCTGGAGAGAGACCATGGCCTACCCCGACGCACGTGTCGCATCGCAACCGCAGGCGCATTCAGCTGCGCCGATACCGCTGAGTGAGATCGCTCTCACCGGCATCTTCGAAATATCGAAGATCCTGACCGCGCCGGCGCGGCTGGAAATCACCCTCGCCAACGTCGTCAACCTGCTGCAGTCGTTCATGCAGATGCGGCACGGCACGGTGTCGCTGCTCGCCGATGACGGCGTGCCTGATATCACCGTGGGCGCCGGCTGGAACGAGGGCACCGACGGCCGGTATCGCGCGCGGCTGCCCGGCAAGGCCATCGACCAGATCATCGCCACCTCGGTGCCGCTGGTGGTGGAAAATGTCTCGGCCCATCCGGTGTTCAGCGCTGCTGACGCCGCCGCGCTCGGCGCCACCAACGAGACAAGGGTGTCGTTCATCGGCGTGCCGATCCGCATCGATTCCCGGGTGGTCGGCACGCTGACCATCGACCGGATTCGCGACGGCAGCTCGATCTTCCGGATGGATGCCGACGTCCGGTTCCTGACGATGGTCGCCAATCTGATCGGCCAGACCGTCAAGCTGCATCGGGTGGTGACCCGCGATCGCGAACGGCTGATGGCGGAGAGCCATCGCTTGCAGAAAGAGCTGCTCGAACTGAGGCCGACCCGCGAGCGCAAGAAGGTGCGCGTCGATGGCATCATCGGCGAAAGCCCGGCGATCCGCCGGCTGCTGGCCAAGGTCAGCGTGATCGCCAAGTCGCATTCGCCGGTGCTGCTGCGCGGCGAGTCCGGCACCGGCAAGGAGCTGATCGCCAAGGCGATCCATGAATTGTCGGCGCGCGCCAACGGCCCGTTCATCAAGGTCAATTGCGCGGCGCTGCCGGAATCGGTGCTGGAGTCCGAATTGTTCGGCCATGAGAAGGGCGCGTTTACCGGCGCCATCAATGCCCGCAAGGGCCGGTTTGAGCTGGCCGACAAGGGCACGCTGTTCCTGGACGAGATCGGCGAGATCTCACCGGCGTTCCAGGCGAAGCTGCTGCGCGTGCTGCAGGAGCAGGAGTTCGAGCGGGTCGGCGGCAATCACACCATCAAGGTCAATGTCCGCGTGGTCGCGGCCACTAACCGCAATCTGGAAGAAGCGGTGGCGCGCAACGAATTCCGCGCCGACCTGTACTACCGCATCAATGTGGTGCCGATGATCCTGCCGCCGCTGCGCGATCGGCCGACCGACATCCCGCTGCTGGCCAGCGCGTTTCTGGAAAACTTCAACAAGGAGAACGAGCGCGAGCTGGCATTCGACGGCGAGGCGATCGAGCTGCTGAAAGGCTGTTCGTTCCCCGGCAATGTCCGCGAGCTGGAAAACTGCGTGCGCCGCACCGCGACGCTGGCGCCGGGGCCCTCGATCCATGCCGACGACTTCGCCTGCCATCACGACGAGTGTTTGTCGTCGATCCTCTGGAAGAGCCACACCGAACAGCGCTCGACGCCGCGGCCGCCGCCGGAAGTGCCGCTTGAGGTTGCTTCGCTCGGTCCGGCTGAGCCGCGTCCGCTGGCGCCGAGCCGGCCGATGGTGGTGCCGCCGGCCGCGCCAGCCAGCAGCGGCGAGATCAGCGACAGCGCGCTGTTGTCGGAACGCGATCGCCTGATCGATGCCATGGAGCGCTCCGGCTGGGTGCAGGCCAAGGCAGCGCGGCTGCTCGGCCTGACGCCGCGCCAAGTCGGCTACGCGCTCAAGAAGCACGACATCGAGGTCAAGCACTTCTGACAATCGCGGGAGGCGTAGCTTCCTGCGATTGCGTCCCAGTTGATCGTCTCATATCGCTCAACCGACATGGCTGTTGTCGTACATCCGACAGCGCCAGCGTTCGCTGACGGCGGTTTCAGCGGCGAAAAGCCAGGTTTGGCTGCTTGAGATCGACAAATGGCGAGTTGGCACGCGGCTTGAAGGAGATGGATCAGCTCATGCCATCCAAGGGAGTTTGTCCATGGCTTACAAAATCGTCGCCTCGCAGTGCAGCGTCTGTGGCGCCTGTGAGTTCGAATGTCCCAACGCGGCGATCTCGCTGAAGCGCGAGATGTATGTGATCGATGCCAGCAAGTGCACCGAATGCGCTGGCCAGTTCGACAAGCCACAATGCGCCGCGGTGTGCCCGGTGGAAGGCACCTGCGTGCCAGCGTAACGCTGGTCGCAACGCTGGCCGCGCATACGCGGCAAGCTGATCTGATCTCCTCGATCGCCCTGCATCGGCTCTGATGCGGGGCGATGTCTTTTGAGAGGCGATTTCGTTCGCCGCAATCTCGTCAGTGGCGATTTCGTTAATGGCGATATCGTGTGATACCAACGGCTCCTACCATTGACTCGTCATGCCCGCGCTTGTCGCGGGCATCCACGTCTTGAAGGCGCTGCAAGATCAAAGACGTGGATGGCCGGGACGGAGCCCGGCCATGACATGCGGATGGGGTGGTATCAATTTCCGTTGGTATGGGAGCTGCGTTGCCGCCTCCGGTCGCATCGGCTCTCGCGTCCATAGCCATGATGCCCGGCGATCAGTCCGGCGATGAGATGGCGCGGCCATCGATGCTGTTTCGTTCAAGCGCTGCGGCCATGACGTCGCTCTGAACAACCATGCGCCGCCAGCGTACGCAGATGTCACCTTTGCAACAGCTGCGCCTGTCGCATGCACAAGGGCTGTCGGCATCGCGACAGGCCACTTCTCGAAAACCTCGCATTATCAACGGGCTGCTCTCGTTTGGCGGGCTGGCATACGACTTGCGTAGTCAGTGCTGACCAACCAGGGAATGAACGCGCCCGGCGCGGCAGACAACGAGGACGGACATGCAGAAGCTGGCACAACTGCTCGAGTTTGGCGCATCAGGACCGGCTCCGCTCAGCGAGCTACGCAAGCAGCTCGGAAGCGGCGGATGTAGCAGCCAGGGCGGCGCCGGCAAGAGTGGCTGCGGCTCGGCCGCGGGGCAGGGCGATCTGCCGCCGGAGATCTGGGCGAAGGTCAAGAACCATCCCTGCTACAGCGAGCAGGCCCATCATCACTTCGCGCGCATGCATGTCGCGGTGGCGCCGGCGTGCAACATTCAGTGCAACTACTGCAATCGCAAATATGATTGCGCCAACGAATCCCGTCCGGGCGTGGTCAGCGAAAAGCTGACACCGGAACAGGCCGCCAAGAAAGTGATCGCGGTCGCCTCGCGGGTGCCGCAGATGACGGTGCTCGGCATCGCTGGCCCCGGCGATCCGCTCGCCAATCCGGACAAGACTTTCAAGACCTTCGAGCTGGTGTCGGCGGCCGCGCCGGATATCAAGCTGTGCCTGTCGACCAACGGTCTGACGTTGCCTGATCACATCGACCGGATCGCGGCGCTCAAGGTCGATCACGTCACCATCACCATCAACATGATCGATCCGGAGATCGGCGCCAAAATCTATCCGTGGATCTTCTACAATCACCGCCGTTACCACGGCGTCGAAGCCGCCAAAATTCTCAGCGAGCGGCAATTACTCGGCCTGGAGATGCTGACCGCGCGCGGCATTCTGGTGAAGGTCAATTCGGTGATGATCCCGGGTGTCAACGATCAGCACCTGGTTGAAGTCAACAAGGCGGTGAAGGCGCGCGGCGCGTTCCTGCACAACATCATGCCGCTGATCTCGGCGCCGGAGCACGGCACTGCGTTTGGTCTCGCCGGCCAGCGCGGCCCGACCGCGCAGGAACTGAAAGTGCTGCAGGATGCCTGCGAAGGCGAGATGAACATGATGCGCCATTGCCGGCAGTGCCGCGCCGACGCGGTCGGCCTGCTCGGCGAAGACCGCAGCGATGAGTTCACCAACGCCAAGGTGGAAGAGATGGAGGTCTCGTACAACCTCGCCGCGCGCCAGGCCTATCTTGCCAAAGTGGAGGCCGAGCGCGACGCCATCGCCGAAGCCAAGAAGGCCGAGCTGAAGACCCTCGATGATGAAGCCAGCGGCATTGCCATTCAGGTCGCGGTGGCGACCAAGGGCGGCGGGCGCATCAACGAACATTTTGGCCACGCCCACGAATTTCAGATCTACGAGGTTTCGACCGCGGGCGCGAAATTCATCGGCCATCGCCGCGTCGATCTGTATTGCGAGGGCGGCTATGCCAGCGTGACCGGCATCGAGCCGATCCTGAAGGCACTCAACGACTGCACCGCGGTGCTGGTGGCGAAGATCGGCATCTGTCCGAAGGATTCGCTGACGGGCGCGGGTATCGAGGCGGTCGAGAGCTACGCCTTCGAATTCATCGAGACCTCGGTGATCGCCTATTTCAAAGATTATCTGCGCCGGGTCGGCCAGTCGGAAATTCGCCATGTCGTGCGCGGTGATGCCGCGATCCGGCAGGGCGCGTTCACCGAGGCATAGGAGCGGGCATGGCTTACCGGATCGTCGCCTCGCAATGCACGTCATGTTCGGCTTGTGCGATCGAATGCCCGAATGCTGCGATCTTTGAAAAGGGTGGCAGTTTCGCGATCGACGCCAGCAAATGCACCGAATGCATCGGTCATTACGACGTGCCGCAATGCGTCGCAGTCTGTCCGGTTGACCATACCTGTAGCATCGACAGCGCAGTGCCGCGTTATCAAGCGCCAGCCTAACGAGGGGACCATGGCCTTCACGCTCACGCCGTCTGCCGACAAGTTCATCCGCCGGATGTTGCGGTTCAGTTCAGGGGCAAGCGGCTTCCGGCTCGCGGTGAAGGCAGGCGGCTGTTCGGGATTAGCCGCGCAGTTCGATGTCGAGACCGGCCCGCGCGCCGACGACGAGGTGGTGATGATCGGCGATCTGCGGCTGTTCATCCCGAAAGACAGCCTGGCGCTGCTCGACGGCGTGGTGGTCGATTTTCTGGAAACGCCGACCACCAGCGGCTTCATGTTTCATGATCCAAAAAAGACCGGCTGCAGCTGTGGCGACGACGTCGTCAAGCCGACCCACACGCCGCACCAGCTGCGGGAGATCTGATCATGAATTCAGCGGCGGGCGACGATCAGGCGATGTTCGGCCGCGATGCGGCGCTCGCCAGCGCGCTATTGGGGGCCGGCCTGCCGGCGGCGGCCCAGCAGCATCTCGATCAGGCGGCGGCGCTCTATCACCGTGCCGAGCTGGCCGAACAGCATTTGTGCGAGGCGCTGGCGCTGGCGCCGGATCACGCCGCGGTGCTGATCGGGCTCTATCGGTTCTTCTTCTATAAAGGCCGGCTGCACGAAGCGCTGGAACTGGCGTGCCAATGCTTGATCAAGGCAGCGCGCGATAACAACCTGCCGCTCGACTGGCACTGCGTCCATGCGACTGACGCAGCGTTCTCCGATTTCGGCGCGGCGCTGCCGCGATTCTATCTGTTCAGCCTAAAGGCCTACGCTTACTTGCAGATGCGGCTTGGCGATCTCGACGAGGCCCATGCCGCAATCGGCAAGCTGCTCGAACTCGATCCATCCGACAAGATCAATGCCAAGCTGCTGCTCGGTGTCTGGGAGCGGCGGGAATATGGCGATGATCAGTGACGGCACCTACCGCCGGCCGCCTTGCGGCCGCGGCAATCGAAGCGAGGGAGTGCGATGAGCAACATCATCCGTGACAGCGATGAAGTCGAACTCGACGGTCCGCCGGCGTTCGAATACGGACAAAAGGTGCGCTCGCGCCTCAACATCCGCAATGACGGCACCTTCCCCGGCAAGGAGATCGGTGACCTGTTGGTGAAGAAAGGCGATGAGGGCTACGTGGTCTCGATCGGCACGTTCTTGCAGCGTTACTATATCTACGGCGTCGATTTCGTCACCGCGGGGCGCCGCGTCGGCATGAAGGGGCGTGAGCTGGTGTCGGTCGAGCCGGCCGTACGGGAGGGCGTGTGATGGGCGAGCCGCGTTATCAGTGGGGACAGCGGGTCAAGGCGTCGATCGATCTGTGCAATGACGGCTCGTTTCCGGATCAGCCGGATGGCGCGCTGCTGGTGCCGACCGGCGACACCGGCGAGATCGTCAATATCGGCTTTCACGTGGAGAGCAACACCCCGGTCTATTTGGTCGAGTTCGGCGCCAGCCGGCTGGTCGGTTGTCTTGAAGATGAGATCATTGCGCTCTAGCCGCAGGGGCGGCCAACAAGGAATGACAAGTTATGAAAGTGATGATTCGGAAGGGCGCGCAGGGGCAGCTATCGGCCTATGTGCCGAAGAAGGATCTGGAAGAACCGATCGTGGCGATGGAAAAGCCGGAGATGTGGGGCGGGCAGATCACGCTCGCCAATGGCTGGCAGCTCGAATTGCCAGATCTGGCCGCTGATACCCGGCTGCCGATCACCGTCGAAGCCCGCAAGCTCTGAGCGCGTAACATGACCGCAGCCTTTGCCGACATCCTCGATCAACTGCGTATTGGCCGTGTCGTGCCCTATCTCGGGCCGGGCGTGCTGCGGCTCGCGGGCGACGCCTGTGCCGTGCCGGATTCGGCCGAGCAATTGGTGGCGCAACTCACCACCAAAGTGAAGGTGCCGCACAAGCTGCGCGGCAACCTCACCAGCGCCGCGCAATATATCGAGAACTTCAAGCATCGCGTCACGCTCAACAAGATGATGACCGAGGCGTTCGCGCCGGACATGGCGCCGACGGAACTGCACCGCGCGCTGGCGGCGCTGCCGCTGCTGCCGTTGGTGGTGCACGCCTGGTATGACGACCTGCCGCAGCGCGCGCTGGCGGCGCGCCGCAATTGGGGCCTGGTGCAGGGTGTCAGCCAGACCGCGCATTTCGGCCGCTGGTTCAACTATTTTCGCGCCGATGGCAGCGCGGTGCCGGAACCGCCGCCGGCGCTGGTCACCGACGACACCACCATTTTTGCGCGGCCGCCCGCCGAAGTCGCGGGATGGTTCACGCTGCTCTATCAGCCGCTCGGCTCGGTGCGGCCGGCCGGCAATTTCCTGATCTCCGACAGCGACTATGTCGAAGTGCTGACAGAGATCGACATTCAAACGCCGATCCCGCTGCCGGTGCAGGAGCTGCGCACCGGCCGTCACTTCCTGTTCCTTGGTTGTCGCTTTGCTGAACAGCTCGAGCGCAGCTTCGCCCGGCAGATCATGAAGCGCTCGTCCGATCGCCATTGGGCGCTGCTGACGGAACCACCGACCCGCAATGAAGCGCGCTTTCTTGAGGAGCAGGGCATCACGCGCATCGACGCCAGCCTGTCTGAGTTCGTCGCCGCGCTGACCAGCGCTCAGAGTGTCGATCGCGCGACAGTGTAATCGTCGCTTCTTCGACGAATACCAACGACGATTGCTACCACCCCCTCCGCACGTCATGGCCGGGCTCGTCCCGGCCATCCACGTCTTTGATCTTGCGACGATTTTAAGACGTGGATACCCGCGACAAGCGCGGGTATGACGATCATTGATACGACCTGATGGTTTAAGTTGAGCAATGGCCGGGCTTGTCCCGGCCATTGTCGTTTTCGGCACGTGATGATGCGTAGTTTCCGCCCTGTGGCATGTCGGACAGCACAGAACTGCTGCCATCGTCAGCGGTGGCATCATGTTGTTTCCTTTCGGACAGAGCGATGCGGCGATGTCGCGTGCCAGGGGCCGATGTCGGATTTGAAACAACAGCCTGATCCTGCCGTGCTTCCCAGCTAACCACCTCAATTAGAACGATTTTTAACTCGCTCCAGGAGTTGGCACGGGCGTTGCAAATCTCTGGTTCAGCAAGGCGATGCGTTGTTGTCCGAGCCGCGAAAGCAAGGAGCAACGTCCGCATCTGAGCCGTGCGGCGCTTTTAACGGAACTCACTGCGCAACGCGCATCACTCAAACGGTTCACGGGCCAACGGAGAGAGAACATGGCAGCACTTCGGCAAATCGCATTTTACGGCAAGGGCGGCATCGGCAAGTCGACGACCTCGCAGAACACGCTCGCGGCGCTGGTCGAGATGGGTCAGAAGATCCTGATCGTCGGCTGCGACCCCAAGGCGGACTCCACCCGTCTGATCCTCAACACCAAGCTGCAGGACACCGTGCTGGCGCTCGCCGCCGAAGCCGGTTCGGTCGAAGACCTCGAACTCGAAGACGTGATGAAGATCGGCTACAAGGGCATCAAGTGCACCGAAGCCGGTGGTCCGGAGCCGGGCGTCGGCTGCGCCGGCCGCGGCGTTATCACCGCGATCAACTTCCTGGAAGAGAACGGCGCCTATGAGGACGTCGACTACGTCTCCTACGACGTGCTCGGCGACGTGGTGTGCGGCGGCTTCGCGATGCCGATCCGCGAGAACAAGGCCCAGGAAATCTACATCGTGATGTCCGGCGAGATGATGGCGCTGTACGCCGCCAACAACATCGCCAAGGGCATTCTGAAGTACGCCTCCTCGGGCGGCGTCCGCCTCGGCGGCCTGATCTGCAACGAGCGCCAGACCGACCGCGAGCTCGATCTCGCCGAGGCTCTCGCTGCCCGTCTCGGCTCCAAGCTGATCCACTTCGTGCCGCGCGACAACATCGTGCAGCACGCCGAGCTGCGCCGCGAGACCGTGATCCAGTACGCGCCCGACAGCCAGCAGGCCAAGGAATATCGCGCGCTGGCCACCAAGATCCACGCCAACTCCGGCAAGGGCACCATCCCGACCCCGATCACGATGGAAGAGCTGGAGCAGATGCTGCTCGACTTCGGCATCATGAAGTCCGACGAGCAGCAGCTCGCCGAGCTCGCCGCCAAGGAAGCCGCCAAGGCGGCCGCTGCTTCCGCCTGATCAACACGCGTCTGACCGGCCCGGCTGCTTACGGGCAGCCGGCGCCGCGAGCGACGATCCCGCGAAACGAGGTATGACCATGAGCTCTGCGATCGCAGCCACCACCGACGAAATCACGGCGCGCAACAAGGAACTGATCGGGGAGGTCCTCAAGGCCTATCCGGACAAGGCAGCGAAGCGCCGCGCCAAGCACCTCAACACTTATGAATCCGGCAAGCCCGATTGCGGGGTCAAGTCGAACATCAAGTCGATCCCCGGTGTCATGACCATCCGCGGCTGTGCCTATGCCGGCTCGAAGGGTGTGGTCTGGGGTCCGATCAAGGACATGATCCACATCAGCCACGGCCCGGTCGGCTGCGGCCAGTACTCCTGGGGTTCGCGCCGCAACTATTATTACGGCACCACCGGCGTCGACACCTTTGGCACGATGCAGTTCACCTCCGACTTCCAGGAGAAGGACATCGTGTTCGGCGGCGACAAGAAGCTCGGCAAGATGATTGACGAGATTCAGGAGCTGTTCCCGCTCAATGGCGGCATCAGCGTGCAGTCGGAATGCCCGATCGGTCTGATCGGCGACGACATCGAAGCGGTGTCGAAGGCCAAGGGTAAGGAGCACAACAAGACCATCGTGCCGGTGCGCTGCGAAGGGTTCCGCGGTGTGTCGCAGTCGCTCGGCCACCACATCGCCAACGACGCGATCCGTGACTGGGTGTTCGAAAAGAGTGGCGACAAGCTCGCCGCGTTCGAATCGACCCCGTACGACGTCGCGATCATCGGCGACTACAACATCGGCGGCGACGCCTGGTCGTCCCGCATCCTGCTCGAGGAGATGGGTCTGCGCGTGATTGCGCAGTGGTCCGGCGACGGCACCCTGGCCGAGCTGGAAGCGACGCCGAAGGCCAAGCTCAACGTGCTGCACTGCTACCGCTCGATGAACTACATCACTCGCCACATGGAAGAAAAGTTCGGTATACCGTGGGTCGAATACAACTTCTTCGGGCCGAGCAAGATCGAAGCGAGCTTGCGCGAAATCGCCAGCTACTTCGACGACAAGATCAAGGAAGGTGCCGAGCGCGTGATCGCCAAGTACCGCCCGATGGTCGATGCGGTGCTCGCCAAGTACCGTCCGCGCCTCGAAGGCAAGAAGGTGATGCTCTATGTCGGCGGTCTGCGGCCGCGCCATGTGATCGGCGCCTATGAAGACCTCGGCATGGAAGTGGTCGGCACCGGCTACGAATTCGCGCACAACGACGACTACCAGCGCACCACGCATTACATCAAGGACTCGACGCTGATCTATGACGACGTCACCGGCTACGAGTTCGAGAAGTTTGTCGAGAAGGTGCGTCCGGATCTCGTCGGCTCGGGCATCAAGGAAAAGTACATCTTCCAGAAGATGGGTGTGCCGTTCCGCCAGATGCATTCGTGGGACTATTCGGGCCCGTATCACGGCTATGACGGGTTCGCGATCTTCGCCCGCGACATGGACATCGCGATCAACTCGCCGATCTGGAAACTGACCAAGGCGCCCTGGAGCTGAGGCGCAGACCCGCTGCTCCCGGCGCCAGCCGGGAGCCAAGCCAACGATCTTCTCGGAAAGAACACGTCATGACCCAGAGTGCGGACAACGTCATCGATCACGCCGTCCTGTTTCGCGAGACCGAATATCAGGACATGTTGAAGGCCAAGCGGAAGAACTTCGAAAAGGCGCCGTCCGATTCCGAAGTCGACCGAATCCGTGAGTGGACCAAGACTCCGGAATATCAGGAAAAGAACTTCGCCCGCGAGGCGCTGTGCATCAACCCGGCCAAGGCCTGTCAGCCGCTCGGCGCGGTGTTCGCCGCGGTCGGCTTCGAAAAGACCCTGCCGTTCGTGCATGGTTCGCAGGGCTGCGTCGCCTATTATCGCAGCCATCTGTCGCGTCACTTCAAGGAGCCGACCTCGGCGGTGTCCTCGTCGATGACCGAAGACGCCGCGGTGTTCGGCGGCCTGAACAACATGATCGACGGCCTGGCTAACGCCTATGCGCTGTATCAGCCGAAGATGATCGCGGTGTCGACCACCTGCATGGCGGAAGTCATCGGTGACGACCTCAACGCCTTCATCAAGAATGCCAAGGAAAAGGGCTCGGTTCCGAACGAGTTCGACGTGCCTTACGCGCACACCCCGGCCTTCGTCGGCAGCCATGTCACCGGCTACGACAACGCCATCAAGGGCATCGTCGAGCACTTCTGGGACGGCAAGTCCGGCACCGTGGACAAGCTCGAGCGCAAGCCCAACGAGTCGATCAACTTCATTGGCGGTTTCGACGGTTACACCGTCGGCAATCTGCGCGAAGTGAAGCGGCTGTTCGACACCATGGGCGTCAGCTACACCATCCTCGGCGACACCAGCGACGTCTGGGATACCCCGACCGATGGCGAATTCCGGATGTATGACGGCGGCACCACGCTTGAGCAGGTGACCAATGCCGTGCACGCCAAGGCCACCATTTCGATGCAGGAATTCTGCACCGAAAAGACCCTGGCGACGATTGCCGAGCATGGCCAGGAAGTGGTCGCGCTCAACCATCCGGTGGGCGTCACCGGCACCGACCGCTTCCTGATGGCAGTGTCGCGGCTGACCGGCAAGGCGATCCCGGAGGCGATCACCAAGGAGCGTGGCCGGCTGGTCGATGCCATCGCCGACTCCAACGCCCACATCCACGGCAAGAAGTTCGCGATCTTCGGCGATCCGGATCTCTGCTACGGCGTTGCCGAGTTCCTGCTCGAACTCGGAGCTGAGCCGACCACCATCCTGGCGACCAACGGCAACAAGGCCTGGGAAGCCAAGGTGCAGGCGCTGCTCGACTCCTCGCCGTTTGGCAAGGACTGCAAGGTGTACGCCGGCAAGGACCTTTGGCACCTGCGCTCGCTGCTGTTCACGCGGCCGGTCGATTTCCTGATCGGCAACACCTACGGCAAGTATCTCGAGCGCGACACCGGCACGCCGCTGATCCGCGTCGGCTTCCCGATCTTCGACCGGCACCACCACCACCGTGCGCCGATCTGGGGCTATCAGGGCGGCCTGAACCTCCTGGTCAAGATCCTCGATAAGATCTTCGACGAGTTGGACAAGAACGTCGTCGCTGGCGTCAACGACATCAGCTTCGACCTCATCCGCTGAGGACCACAACCTAACCGACCAACGGACGGGAATCATGAGCAGGCTGGCCGACAAGATCCAAGACGTCTTCAACGAGCCAGCCTGCGCGACCAATGCCGGCAAGTCGGTCAAGGAACGCAAGAAGGGCTGCAGCAAGCCGCTGCAGCCGGGGGGCGCAGCCGGTGGCTGCGCCTTCGACGGCGCCAAGATCGCGCTGCAGCCGGTGACGGATGTCGCGCATCTGGTGCACGGCCCGATCGCCTGCGAAGGTTCGTCCTGGGACAATCGCGGCGTGAAGTCGTCGGGATCGAAGCTGTATCGCACCAGCTTCACCACCGACATGAGCGAGAACGACGTGGTGTTCGGCGGCGAAAAGCGGCTGTTCAAGTCGATCCGCGAAATCATCGAGAAATACGACCCGCCGGCGGTGTTCGTCTATCAGACCTGCGTGCCGGCGATGATGGGCGACGATATCGTCGCGGTGTGCAAGGTCGCCAGCGAGCGCTTTGGCAAGCCGTGCATTCCGATCATGGCGCCAGGCTTTGTGGGGCCGAAGAATCTCGGCAACAAGCTCGCCGGCGAGGCGATGCTGGATTACGTGATCGGCACGCAGGAGCCGGAATTCACCACGCCCTACGACATCAATATCATCGGCGAATATAATGTCGCCGGCGAGCTGTGGCAGGTGAAGCCGCTGCTCGATGAGCTCGGCATCCGGGTGCTGTGCTGTTTGTCGGGCGACGCGCGCTATCACGAAATCGCGCAGGCACACCGCGCCCGCGCCACCATGATGGTGTGCTCGACCGCGATGATCAACGTCGCGCGCAAGATGGAGGAGCGCTACGGCATCCCGTATTTCGAAGGCTCGTTCTACGGCATCACCGACACCTCGGACGCGCTGCGTCAGATCGCCGGGCTGTTGATTGCGCGAGGCGCTGATCCGGAACTGATGGACCGCGTCGAAGAAGTGATTGCGCGCGAGGAAGCGCGCGCCTTCGCCGCGATCAAGACCTATAGCGAACGCCTAGCCGGCAAGAAGGTGCTGCTGATCACCGGCGGCGTGAAATCATGGTCGGTGGTGTCGGCGCTGCAGGAGGCCGGGCTGACCATTGTCGGCTCCAGTGTCAAGAAATCGACCGAGGAAGACAAAGAGCGGCTCAAGGAAATGAGCCCGGACGTGCACCAGATCGACGATCTGCGGCCGCGCGAAATGTACAAGATGCTGAAGGAAGCGCAGGCCGACATCATGCTGTCGGGCGGCCGCTCGCAGTTCGTGGCGCTGAAGGCCAAGATGCCCTGGCTCGATATCAACCAGGAGCGGCACTACGCCTATGCCGGCTATCACGGCATCGTGGAATTGGTGCGCCAGATCGACAAGGCGCTGTCCAATCCGGTGTGGGCGCAGGTGCGCACCCCGCCGCCGTGGGACGAAACCTCCTGGGAAACGCGCGCCGATGCTGCCAACGCCGCCGATGCCGCGGATGCCGCCGGGCAGGACGCCGCTGCGTTGCCGCTCGACGCCGCCGAAGCCGAGGCGGCGCGCCGCGCCGTCGTGCTCTGTCCGTGCAAGGGCATTGATGTCGGCACCGTCGAGGATGCGATCCGGGCGCGCGATCTTTCCGTGATCGCGCAGGTGACGTTGCTGACCCAGGCTGGCGGTGGGTGCGGTTCTTGCAAGGACAAGATCGCGGCCCTGCTGGCCCGCGAGGCGGCGACGGCGCCGCCTCCAGCACAGGTGGCATGAGGTTACCGAGATGACCACGATCACCACGTCAACCAAGGCTTGCACGGTCAATGCGCTGAAGATGAGCCAGCCGCTTGGCGCGGCGCTAGCCTTCATGGGCGTGCGCAACTGCATGCCGCTGCTTCATGGATCGCAGGGTTGCACGTCTTTTGGGCTGGTGTTGTTTGTCCGACATTTCCGCGAGTCGATTCCGCTACAAACCACCGCGATGAACGAAGTCGCCACCGTGCTCGGCGGTTTCGAGAATGTCGAACAGGCGATCATCAACATCGTCGGTCGTACCAAGCCGGACATCATCGGCATCTGCTCGACCGGCGTCACCGAGATCAAGGGCGACGACGTCGACGGCTACATCCGGGTGATCCGCAAGACCCATCCGGAATTGGCGCATGTCGCGCTGGTCAATGTCTCGACGCCGGATTTCAAGGGCGCGTTTGAAGATGGCTGGGGGCGGGCGACCACGCGGCTGGTCGAGGCGCTGGTGGTGAAGCCGGCTGCCGGCACGTCGCGCCGCGCCGGCCGGATCAATGTGCTGCCCGGCAGCCATCTCACGCCCGGCGATCTCGACGAACTGCGCGACATCATCGAGGCGTTCGGCCTGCAGCCGACCTTTTTGCCGGATATTTCCGGCTCGCTCGATGGCCACGTGCCCGATGACTTCACCCCGACCACCCATGGCGGGGTCGCGGTCGCCGAAATCGCCACCATGGGGCAGGCGCTGCACACCATCGCGATCGGCGAACAGATGCGCGGCGCCGCCGAGGCGATGCAGACCAAGACCGGCGTGCCCTACACGCTGTTCCGCCGGCTCACTGGGCTCGCGCCGAATGACGAATTTCTGGCCTGCCTTGCCAAGCTCAGCGGCCGTCCTGTGCCGCAGAAATATCGGCGCCAGCGCAGCCAGCTGATCGACGCCATGCTCGACGGCCACTTCTATTTCGGCGGCAAGTCGGTGGCGCTCGGCGCCGAGCCCGACATGCTGCTCAATATCGGCAGCTGGCTGGCGGAAATGGGCTGCAAGATCAGCGCGGCCGTCACCAGCACCGCCTCGCCGGTGCTCGATCAGGTGCCGTGCGATGAAGTGCTGATCGGTGATCTCGAAGATCTCGAAGCCAAGGCCGCTGGCTGCGATCTCTTGGTGACGCATTCGCATGGCCGTCAGGCCGCCGAACGGCTCGCGGTGCCGTTCCATCGCATCGGCCTGCCGATCTTCGATCGGCTCGGCGCCGCCCATCAATTGTCG
Organism: Rhodopseudomonas faecalis; assembly: GCF_003217325.1. Taxonomy (GTDB): domain Bacteria; phylum Pseudomonadota; class Alphaproteobacteria; order Rhizobiales; family Xanthobacteraceae; genus Rhodopseudomonas; species Rhodopseudomonas faecalis. The sequence goes on along the minus strand of NZ_QJTI01000004.1, from coordinate 171,160 downwards.
GTCGGTTATCGCGGCACCCGCGATCTGATCTTCACTGTCGGCAATCTGTTCATCGCCGACCTTCACGAGCCGACTATCGCCAGCTGGCGGCAGCCGGCCATGTCGCCGGAGCACGTCGGTGCGACGTCTGCGGCTCATTGAAGGGCGCCGAGCGAAGGAGAAGGCCGATGCCAAGCCATGGAGTGCCAGCATGAAAGTCGCGTTCGCTACCCAGGATCTCGTTCACGTCGATGCGCATTTCGGCTGGACCAAGAACATCGCGATCTATGACTTGTCGCCGGAGGGCGCGCGCTTTGTCGAGGCGGTGCAGTTCACCGACACCGTTGCCGAAGACGGCAATGAGGACAAGCTGACCGCGCGCATCGACGCGATCAAGGATTGCGCGATCCTGTATGTCGCCGCGATCGGCGGCTTGGGCGCCGCGCGCGTCGTCGCGCAGAACGTTCATCCGATGAAGGTGGCGCAGCCGGAGCCGATCGCCGATCTGCTCGACAAGCTGTGCACGGTGCTGAAGGGCACGCCGCCGCCCTGGTTGCGCAAGGCGATGCTCAAGGGCGAGGAACGCAAGCTCGATTTCGCCGAGGAGAGCTGACATGTCCGAAGCACAGCTCAGCGAGGCCGGCGTGGACTCGATGTTTGTTCAGGAGCTGATCAAGCAGTGGCGGGCGCAGGACACCCATGGCGCCTGGGAGGGCAAGTCGGACCTCACGCTGATCGCGCCGTATATCATCGACAAGGAGGCGCGCCGCGAAATTCCGATCATCGGCGATCCTGATCCGGAGACGCTGTGGCGGCTCGAGCTGTTCTACAACGCGGTGTCGTTGTCGATCGAGCGCGAGACCGGCCACATGGTCACGCCGATGATGAAGATGCATCACGAGGGTTTTGGCCGGATGATTCTGGCCGCCGGCCGGCTGATCGTCGTCAACAAGCAGCTGCGCGACGTGCATCGCTTCGGCTTCGACAGCCTCGCCAAGCTCGCCGAGGAAGGCGAGAAATTCGTCGCCGCCGGCGTCGAGATGATCCGCAAATATCCCGAAGTCGCCGCGCTGTAGCCTTCACTATCGGAGTTTTCGTCATGTCCGACATCGACACGCTGAAAGCCGAGATCAAGAAACTCTCGGCGCGCGCCACCACCATGAAGATGAATCTGCACGATCTGTCGGAGGAACTGCCGGTGAGTTGGCAAAATATCCCGGACGTCGCGCAGCAGGCCTACGACGCTTACCAGGCGCTGGAAACGGCGCGCAGCAAATTGAAGGAGCTGGAAGCCAAGGTTTAGGCCGCGGCGACCGCAAGCCAAAGACGCGGCGCGTGCCGTGACGCAGGAGTGAAGCAATGGCGATCTTTTCCACCCGCGACGGCCAGCCGTGGGAGCCCACTTATCTCACCGCGATCGACGACAAGAAGTGCATCGGCTGCGGCCGCTGTCACAAGGTCTGCTCGCGCGACGTGATGCATCTGATGGGCGTCAACGAAGAAGGCGAACTGGTCGCCTGTGCGGTCGATGACGACGATGATGATGAGGAATTCGTGCGCAAGGTGATGGTGCTCGATCAGGCCGGCAATTGCATCGGCTGCTCGGCCTGCGTGCGGGTGTGCCCCAAAGCCTGCCAGACTCACGTCAAGGCCAGCGAGCTCGGACTGTAAGGAGGCGCAAGTGATCGTCGCGGGCGTTGAGGTTGCCAGTCTTGCGCCGGTGGGCTTGCCGGCCGTTACCGCCGCGGGCGGCACGGCGGCGGCGTTCTACCGCGCCTTGACCGGACAGGATCCGGCGCTGGCCGAGATCACCGACGATGGCGCCTTCGATCGTCACGTGCTGGCGTCGCTGCTTGCGGTGGCGCTCAGCGAAGCGGGGCACTTGCCGGAGCGCTGCGGTCTTGCCGCGGCCGATCTTGCCAGCATCGCGCGGCACTGGTTCCCGGTGTTGGCCGAGCTGGCGCCGCCGGCGGGCGATGCCGCCGAGGATGAAGAAGCGGCGATGGTGCGCGATCTGCTGCTCGCGCACCGTTCTTCCAGCGGCGATCTTGGCCGCTGGCTCGCCGCGATGGTGGCGCGCCGCGCGCTGGAGCCGAACCATTTGTGGGAAGACCTCGGCCTGCGCGAGCGGCCGGAGCTGACCCGGCTGCTGCTGCGCCATTTCGAGCCGCTGGCGCTCGCCAATACCCGCAACATGAAGTGGAAGCGGTTCTTCTATCGCAAGCTGTGCGAAGACGACGGCATCGTGATGTGCACGGCGCCGGTCTGCACCTGCTGCCAGGACTTTGCCAATTGCTTTGGCGATGAGAGCGGCGAAAGCCGGATGGCGGCGCGGCGCCGGGCGGTGTTGCAGGCCGGCGCGCCGTCCTGACCGGGCGGCCCAAGGCCCACACCCGACAGGTGGGATTTACGACGCTGTCGCGATCCCGACATCTGTCAAAGAGCTTTGTTTCCTCAGCTCTCGACCAGTCGCATTGCTGCCAACCACTCCGCGCGTCATGGCCGGGCTTGTCCCGGCCATCTACGTCTTTGATCTTGCAGCGCTTTCAAGACGTGGATGCCCGCGACAAGCGCGGGCATGACGGATCATGGGTGGAGGGCTACGGCGTTAGCTGCCGCGGCGGAAATGGCACGCCCGTTGCTACGTGGTGATCATCGCTGATCAACCAGGAGCGTGTGCCATGATCAATCTCACCGAACAAGCTGGAGCTGCCGTCCGCGCCGCGATGGAGCGTTCCGGAAAGACCGCCGGCGGTTTGCGGGTGATGGTCGAAACCGGCGGCTGCGCGGGCTTCAAGTACCTGATCGGACTCGACAGCGAGCCGCGTGAGGACGACGCGGTGGTCGAAGCCGGCGGCGTGCGCGTGTTTCTCGATCCGGAATCGCAGCCGCTGCTGACCGGCATGACCATCGGCTTTGTCGAAAGCCTGGAAGGCTCGGGCTTCACTTTCGACAATCCCAATGCCGGCGCGCGTTGCGGCTGCGGCAAGTCGTTCTGCTGATCGCGGAAGGGCAGGCCGATGGCGACCTTGCAGCCTACAGCGGACAGGTTCGGGGACTACTTCGTCAACCCGAAGCATGTCGGCGTGCTGGCCGAGGCCAACGCCATCGGCGCCGTTGGCGCGCTCGGCTATGGCGATGCCATCAAGCTGATGCTGCGCATCGATCCGGCCAGCGAGCGCATCGAAGCGGCGCGCTTCCAGAGCTATGGCTGCAGCGCGCTGATCGCCGCTGCCGCCGCGGTCACCGACATGATCATCGGCCAGAGCGTCGCCGCGGTTGAGGACATCAGTTCGGCTGACATTGCCGAATTTCTTGGAGGGCTGCCGGCCGAGCGGATGTATTGCGCGGTGCTGAGCTACGAGGCGATTCAGCGGGCGCTGGCGGCCTATCGCGGCGAGCGCGAAGCCGCGACTGAGCCGACGCTGTGCAAGTGCTTTGGCGTCAGCGAGGCGGTCGCGGAGCGTGCGATCCGCAGCCATCAGCTCACCGATCCCCATCAAGTCACGCAGCATACCAAGGCCGGTGGCGGCTGCTGCGGCTGCTACAAAGACATCGAAACCGTGCTGGCGCGCGTCAACGCGGCCATGGTGAGCGCCGGCGCACTTCGCGCAGTGCAGGCCTATCGGCCTGGTTCAGTGCCGCCGAGCGCCACTGAACGCAAGCCGCGCGGCGACAGCCCGCCGCCGCTGGGCGCGCGCGGTGCCGTGCCCAGTCACATCACCATGGCGCCGCGTCCGGCCCCGGTGGCAGCGGCGATGCCGCGCATCAAGCTGCCGCCCGCGGAAAGCCGCGATCGCGGTACGCCGGAGCAATACGCGCAGATCGAACAGGCCGTGCAGAGCGTGCGCCCGACCTTGCAGCGCGACGGCGGCGATTGCGAGCTCGTCGATGTCGATGGCACGGCGATTTACCTCAAACTCAGCGGCAATTGCGTCGATTGTCAGCTCGCCTCGGTGACGCTGTCCGGTATTCAGGCGCAGCTGGTCGACAAATTGCAGCGTCCAATGCGGGTGGTGCCGGTGTCATGACCATGTCCGCGAACTCACACGTCTATCTCGATGCCAACGCCACCACCGCGCTTGATCCGCGCGTGCTGGAAGCGATGCTGCCTTATTTCACGCAGCAGTTCGGCAATCCCTCGTCCAAGCACGGGGGCGGCGAAGCGGCCGCGAACGCGGTGCGCCGCGCCCGCGCGCAGGTGCAAAAACTGCTCGGTGCCGACAAGCCGACCGAGATCGTGTTCAATTCCGGCGGCACCGAAGGCGCCAATGCCGCGATCCTGGCGGCGCTGGAAGCCGCGCCGCGCCGCCGCGAAATCATCATCAGCGCCGTTGAGCACCCCGCGGTGCTGGCGCTGTGCGCTTACCTTGAGAAGCACAAGGGCATCCGCATCCATGTGATCCCGGTCGATCGTCATGGCTGGCTCGACATTGATGCTTATCGCCGCGCGCTGTCGGACCGCGTCGCGGTGGTGTCGATCATGTGGGCCAACAACGAAACCGGGGTGATCTTTCCGGTGCCGGAGCTCGCCGAACTCGCCAAGGAAGTCGGCGCGCTGTTTCATAGCGATGCGGTGCAGGCCGCGGGCAAGTTGCCGATCGATCTGAAAGCGACCGAGATCGACATGCTGTCGCTGTCGGCGCACAAATTCCACGGGCCAAAGGGCGTCGGCGCGCTCTATGTGCGCGACAGCGTGCGCTTCAAGCCGCAGATCCGCGGCGGTCATCAGGAGCGCGGCCGCCGCGCCGGCACCGAGAACGTGCCGGGCATTGTCGGCCTTGGCGCCGCGGCCGAGCTTGCGGCTGCGCATTTTGATGATGAGCAAACCAGGGTGCGAACGCTGCGCGATCGGCTGGAGCGCGGCATTCTCGATCAGGTCGGCCATGCCGTGGCGCTCGGCGCCGCCGCCGAGCGGCTGCCCAACACCTCGACCATCGCGTTCTCATTCATCGAGGCGGAAGCCGCGGTGATGCTGCTCGATCGCGCCGGCATTGCGGTGTCGATGGGATCGGCCTGTTCGGCGGGCTCGTTCGAGCCCTCGCATGTTCTGGTGGCGATGAAAGTGCCCGAGGCCGCGCTGCGCGGCGCGGTGCGCTTCTCGCTGTCGCGGCACAACAGCGACGCTGACATCGACCGCGCCCTCGCGGCGGTGCCGGGCATCGTCGCCAAGCTGCGCGCGATTTCCCCGTTTGGTGCAGAGGAGGGGGCGCCTGTGGCGCTCGGTTAAGCTCATGGTTTGTGAATCCGCTCACCCCCAAGCGCGTCCGACGATCGTGCTCAACGACACCACGCTGCGTGATGGTGAACAGGCCCCTGGCGTCGCGTTCACCACCGCGGAGAAAGTGGCGATCGCGCGCGCGCTGGCCCGCGCTGGCGTGCCCGAGATCGAAGCCGGCACCCCGGCGATGGGCCGCGAGGAAATCGCCGCGATCCGCGCCGTGGTCGAGCAGGGCCTGCCGCTCACCGTGATCGGCTGGTGCCGGATGCGTACCGAGGATGTCGATGCTGCGCTCGCGGCCGGCGTCAGCATGGTCAATCTGTCGGTGCCGGTGTCCGATGTGCAGATCGCGGCCAAGCTCGGCGGCGAACGGGCGCGCGCCATCGAAGTGCTGCGCCGCGTGGTCGGCTATGCACGCGACATGGGGCTGGAAGTCGCGGTTGGCGGCGAGGATTCCTCGCGCGCCGATGTCGGGTTTCTGACAGAGATCATTGAGGTCGCCAAGCAGGCCGGCGCCCGGCGGTTCCGCATTGCCGATACGCTCAGCGTGCTCGACCCCGACGCCAGCTATCAGCTGATGGCGGCGCTGCGCCGCTCGACTGATCTTGAGCTGGAATTCCACGGCCATGATGATCTCGGCCTCGCCACCGCCAATACGCTGGCGGCGATCAAGGCCGGCGCCAGCCATGCCTCGGTGACGGTGATCGGGCTTGGCGAACGCGCCGGCAATGCGCCGCTGGAAGAAGTCGCCGTCGCCCTCAAGCAGCTTTATGGCTGCGACACCGGCGTGGTGCTGTCCGAGCTGCGCAGCGTGGCCGCCATGGTGGCGCATGCGGCGTCGCGCACCATTCCGCCCAACAAGGCAATCGTCGGCGAACATGTGTTCACCCACGAATCCGGCATCCATGTCGATGGCCTGCTCAAGGATCAGCGCACGTATCAGTCGCTCGACCCGCGGCTGCTCGGCCGCTGCAACGAGATCGTGATCGGTAAGCATTCCGGGCTGTCGGCGATCACCTCGTCGCTGGCAGCGATGAATCTGCGCGCCGACGCCCAGGAATTGAAAGGCATTTTGGCGCGGGTGCGCGCCTATGCCGTGACCCATAAGGGGCCGGTTGGCAACGACACGCTGGCGATGATCTGGCGTGAAGTCTGCAATCCCGGCCTGCCGAACTGACAGCGCGACGCCACTGAGCTGTGAAGGAGAAACAGATGTGCACCACCCATAACACCGGCAATGCGGCCACCAGCGTGATCGAGCGGCTGGAGCGCGCCACCTCCGCGGAGGAGTTCTTCTGCATCCTTGGCGTTCCCTATGATCCCAAACTGCTCAATGTGGCGCGGCTGCATATTTTGAAGCGCATGGGGCAATATCTCGCCAGCGAGGATCTCGAGGGCTTGTCCAATGAGGCGGTGACGGCGCGCTGCCAGGCGGTGCTGGAGCGGGCCTATCAGGACTTCGTCGGCTCCTCGCCGCTGGAACAGCGGGTGTTCAAGGTGCTCAAGGACGCGGTGTCGCCGCAGCGCGGCGCATTCGTGCCGCTCGACGCACTGAAGTAACCGCCCGAAACGGACCGATTGGTCCATCTGGCGCCAGCGTCTGAACAGTGACGTACATTTCCCAAGCCGCGCGCAAGCGCGGCTTGTGTCGTTGTGGCCTGGTGATCCTACGGGGGCCGGCGCGCGCGCTGCGCTGCCGCGCCGCTTTGTTCTGTTCCCGCGCGGCGCTGTCACCTTCCCGACAAGTGTCGGTTCTGTCGACCCGCGGCGGCGCCGCCGCTTGGCGGCCTTTAGCCCAAATCATTACTATTGCAGATGATTTCGCCGGGCGCGGGAGTTGGTACGAGGCTTGCTCTTGATATTCCAGAAGAGAAGCTGCGGAGCCGACAATGCATATCGTCGTGTGTATCAAACAAGTCCCGGACTCGGCGCAGATCCGCGTCCATCCGGTCACCAACACGATCATGCGCCAGGGGGTGCCGACTATCATCAACCCCTATGACCTGTTCGCCTTGGAAGAGGCGATGAGGTTGCGCGACAAGGTTGGCGGCGAGGTCACGGTGCTGACCATGGGGCCGCCCTCGGCCGAAGACTCGCTGCGCAAGGCGCTGACTTTCGGTGCCGACCGGGCGGTGCTGCTCACCGATCGGTTCTTCGCCGGCGCCGACACGCTGGCCACCAGCTATGCGCTGGCGGCGGCGGTGCGCAAGATCAGCACCACCTACGCGCCGGTTGATGTGGTGTTCACCGGCAAGCAGACCATCGACGGCGATACCGCCCAGGTTGGTCCCGGCGTCTGCAAGCGGCTGAACTTTCTGCAGCTGACTTATGTGTCGAAGATCGTCTCGATCGATCTCGAGGGGCGCACCATCGAAGTCGAGCGCCGCTCGGAAGGCGGCGTTCAGGTGCTGCGCAGCGCGCTGCCCTGCCTGATCACCATGCTGGAAGGCACCAACGAGGTGCGGCGTGGCTCGATGGAGAACGCGCTCAACGCGGCGCGCGCCACCATCGTCAAATGGAGCGCGCAGGATGCCGGCGTCGAAGACATCGCCAAATGCGGCCTGCGCGGTTCGCCGACCGTGGTGAAGCGGGTGTTTGCGCCGACGCCGCGCGCTGAAAAGGCAGCGCTGGTCGATCCGGCCGGGCGCCCGCCGGCCGAGGCGCTGATCGAGGAAATCTTCAAACTCAGGCCGAAGCTCGAAGCCGACATGTTCGAACTCGCGCGTGGTTACTGACACCTTTTTTGAGAGAAAGCTGTTCCGATGGCCGAGCCGACCAAAACCCCAACGCCCGCTCCCGCCAGCCGCGCCGCTGCGAAGAAGGAGCTTCCCGAACACTTCAAGGCTTATAAGCACGTCTGGGTGTTCATCGAGATGGAACGCGGCCACGTGCATCCGGTGTCCTGGGAGCTGATGGGCTCCGGCCGCAAGCTCGCCGACAAGCTCGGCGTCGATCTCGCGGCGGTGCTGATCGGCGGTCCGGGTGAAGCGCTCAATGCCGCGGTCGCGGAATCGTTCTGCTATGGCGCCGACCTCGCTTATGTCTGCGCCGACCCGGTGCTGACCGATTATCGCAACGAGCCCTACAGCCGGGCGCTGACCGACATGGTCAACACCTACAAGCCGGAAATCCTGCTGCTCGGCGCCTCAACGCTCGGCCGCGATCTCGCCGGCGCGGTGGCGACCACGCTGCTCACCGGCCTGACCGCCGACTGCACCGAGCTCGAAGTGGATAGCGACGGCTCGCTGGCGGCGACCCGGCCGACCTTCGGCGGCTCACTGCTGTGCACCATCTACACGCTGAACTTCCGGCCGCAGATGGCCACAGTGCGGCCGCGCGTGATGCCGATGCCGGAGCGGGTGGAGAAGCCGATCGGCCGGGTGATCGAGCACAAGCTCGATATGAGCGAGTCCGACATCATCACCAAAATTCTGGCATTCGTGCCGGACCGCGACAAGGCGACCTCGAACCTCGCCTTCGCCGACGTGGTGGTGGCCGGCGGCCTTGGGCTCGGCTCGCTGGAAAACTATCAGCTCGTCAAGCATCTCGCTGGGGTGCTCGGCGCCGAATATGGCTGCTCGCGGCCGCTGGTGCAGAAGGGTTGGGTGTCGGCTGATCGGCAGATCGGCCAGACCGGCAAGACCATTCGGCCCAAACTCTACATTGCGGCTGGCATTTCCGGCGCCATTCAACACCGCGTCGGCGTCGACGGCTCCGACCTGATCGTCGCGATCAACACCGACAAGAACGCGCCGATCTTTGACTTCGCCCATCTCGCCATCGTCACTGATGCGGTCCGGCTGTTGCCGGCGCTCACCGAGGCATTCCGCAAGCGTCTGTCGCCGCACACCCGCGACCGGATCGCCAGCTAAAGGAGGTCGCCATGATTGAAGAACGTTTTGACGCCATCGTGGTCGGGGCCGGCATGTCCGGCAACGCGGCGGCGCTGACGCTGGCCAAGCGCGGTCTCAAGGTGCTGCAGATCGAGCGTGGCGAATATGCCGGCTCGAAGAACGTGCAGGGCGCGATCCTGTACGCCGACATGCTGGAAAAGCTGGTCCCCAACTTCCGCGAAGACGCGCCGCTGGAGCGGCACCTCGTCGAGCAGCGGTTCTGGATCATGGACAACAAGTCGCACACCGGGCTGCATTATCGCTCCGAGGATTTCAACGAGGAGCGGCCGAACCGCTACACCATCATCCGCTCGCAGTTCGACCGCTGGTTCTCCTCCAAGGTGCGTGAAGCCGGCGCGATCGTGCTGTGCGAGACCACCGTCACGGAACTGGTGAAGGACGCCTATGGCAAGGTGATCGGCGTGATCACCGATCGCCAGGACGGCGAGGTTCATGCCGACGTCGTGGTGCTGGCGGAAGGCGTCAACGGCCTGCTTGGTACCCGCGCCGATCTGCGCGAGCGCCCCAAGCCCGACAATGTCGCTCTCGCCGTGAAGGAAATGCACTTTCTGCCGCGCGAGACCATCGAAGCGCGCTTCAACATCAAGGGCGATGAAGGCGTGGTGATCGAGGCCGCCGGCACCATTTCGGCGGGCATGACCGGCATGGGCTTCGTCTATGCCAACAAGGAATCGGTGTCGCTTGGCATCGGCTGCCTGGTGTCGGATTTCCAGAAGACCGGCGAAACGCCCTACGATCTGCTCGAGCGCTTCAAGAACCACCCCTCGGTCGCGCCGCTGCTCGAAGGCTCCGAAGTCAAGGAATATGCCGCGCATCTCATTCCGGAAGGCGGCTACAACGCCATCCCGAATCTGTATGGCGACGGCTGGGTGGTGGTCGGCGATGCGGCGCAGCTTAACAACGCCATGCATCGCGAAGGCTCGAATCTGGCGATGACCTCGGGCCGGCTGGCGGCCGAGGCGATCTTCCAGGTGAAGTCGCGCCGCGATCCGATGACCAAGGAGAACCTGGAACTCTACAAGAAGATGCTGGACGACTCGTTCGTGATCAAGGATCTGAAGAAGTACAAGGATATGCCGGCACTGCTGCATACCCAGTCGCAAAACTTCTTCCTGACCTATCCGCAGCTGGTCTCCAAGGCGCTGCAAAACTTCGTCCGTGTCGATGGCACGCCGAAGAAGGAGAAGGAAAAGACCACCCTCAAGCAATGGGTCGCGGCACGGTCGTGGACCGGACTGTTCGGCGATGCCTTCCGCTTCGCTCGGGCGTGGCGCTGAGCCACGCCGTTCAATGAACTCGTCATTCGGAGGTTGAGAGATGTCTACGGAAACGGGCGTGCGGGTCGAAGACAAGCTGTATCAGAACCGCTATCTGGTCGATGCCGGTCAGGCGCATATCAAGGTCAAGCCGCATAGCAAGCCGTCGCCGGCGCTGCTGTCGCTGATCAAGGCCTGCCCAGCGCATTGCTACGAGATCAACAGCAATGGCCAGGTCGAAGTCGCGCCGGACGGCTGCATGGAATGCGGCACCTGCCGGGTGATCGCCGAGGGCACCGGCGATATCGAGTGGAACTATCCACGCGGCGGCTACGGCGTGCTGTTCAAATTCGGCTGAGCTGCACGGCGCGATCGCGCCTTGCCAATTATCAGCTCATCTGCACAAGGCTCCCGGCCATCGGTCGGGAGCTGTTTTGTTTGTGGTGTTGCGCGGTGCTTAAAACGTCGATGCCCGCGACCAGCGCGGGCATGACGTGTTAGTTGCGGGCGTTGTTACTCCGCCGCCTGCGCCAGAGCCGGCGAGCCGACTTCAAGCGCCACCGCCACCGACTGCATGATCGCGGCAAACCGCACCGCAGTCTGAATGGTCGCGGACGAAACGCCCGCTTGCAGCAGCACCTTTTCGTGGCTGTCGATGCACATGCCGCAGCCGTTGATCGCCGAGACCGCGAGCGACCACAGCTCGAAATCGGTCTTGTCGACACCCGGATTGGCGATGACGTTCATGCGCAGCCGCGCCGGCATCGTCGCGTAGTCCTTGTTCGATGCCAGATGCACGAAGCGGTAGTAGACGTTGTTCATCGCCATGATGGCCGCAGCCGATTTCGCCGCCGTCAGTGCTGCCGGCGACAATTTGCCCGCGGCTTCTGCCTCCATGGCGGCAACCACGTCGGGATTGCGGGTGGCGATCGCGGTGGCGACCAGCAGACCATATTTGGTCTGCTCGCCGAGCGTCTCGTCGGACGCCATTGATGTCAGGTTTAGCCTGACATCCTTGGCGAAGTCCGGAATCCGGTCCTTCAGCGTGTCGATGGTCATGACGTTACGCCACCTTCAACGTCGCGCCGCCGACTTCGCGATTGCATGGGCAGAGCTCGTCGGTCTGCAGAGCATCGAGCACGCGCAGCGTATCCTTGGGCGCGCGGCCGACATTGAGGTTGTTGGCATAGACGTGTTGGATCACGTTGTCCGGGTCGACAATGAAAGTATAGCGATAGGCAACGCCTTCCGATGAGCGCACGCCAAGGCCATCGACCAGCGAGCCGTTGGTGTCGGCAAACTGCCAGATCGCCAGGTGATGCAGGTCCTTGTGCTCACGGCGCCAAGCGAGCTTGCAGAACTCGTTGTCGGTCGAGCCGCCCAGCACCACCGCGTCACGATCGGCGAAGTCCTTGGAAAGCTTGGCGAATTCGGCGATTTCGGTCGGGCAGACGAAGGTGAAGTCCTTCGGATAGAAGAAGATGACTTTCCATTTCCCGGGGAAGCTCGCTTCGGTCAGCGTCTCGAATGCGCTCTGTCCCTTTTCCTCCTGCAGATGAAAGCCGGGCTTGACGCCAACAACTTCGAACGACGGCAGGCGGTCTCCAATTCCAAGCATGTGCTCATTCCTGTGCTTCAATCATGGCAGTGTTCGCTCCCCCTAATTTAAATGCGAATAATTTGAAAGAGCGTCAATACCTAAATAAGCGATCCGCGCCATCTGTCAAATGACAATGCAAGCGCATCAGAGTTGCAATGTGAGTTTTGGACAAGGCGGTTGTGTTCGGCTAGCAATACCACTGCCGGGTCAACTCTCAATCAAGGAAGAAACAATGAAACTGAGTGCGCGCAATATGCTTCCCGGCAAGGTCGTCGCCGTGACCAAGGGCTCCACCACGGCCCATGTGAAGGTCGAACTGGCTTCCGGGCTGACCATCATGTCGGCGATCACCAACGAAGCTGTCGATGACCTGGCCCTCAAGGTCGGGGACACCGTTTCGGCGGTGATCAAGTCGTCGGACGTGATGATCGGGAAATAGCGCTGCAGAGGCTGGGCGGCGCAGGCGCCGCTCAGCCCGCGGCCCTGATCGCAGCGCTGCGGTAATCGTCGTCAGCTTCTTCGTCGCACGCGATCATGATCTTGTGCGCCGCCAGCCACTGATAGAGCCGCGGCGAGCCGACCTGGGCTTCCTCGGCCACGCCTTGCGTGAATTCACGCCAGCTGGCGATATGACGGCGCGGCACGCCAACAATGGTCGGCACGCCGAGCGCGATCGCTTCCGCGATGGTTTCGCGCAGGCCGCCGCCCGCGACTTCCAGCTTGCCGTATTTGTTGAAGATCACCACGCTCGGCGTCTTGTGCAGCGAGGCAGAAATCAGCGCCGCTGCCTCCGAGATCGCCTCGGGGTCGATCCGGCAACCGAACGGATGGGTTCCGGATTCCTCGGCGAGCTGCAGCACGAAGCGCGACGCCAGTTCCTCGACCTCAATCGAGCATTTGCCCTCAAGCGCGGTCGCGGAACGATAGGGAACAATGCCAGCGACGGCAGCGCCGGAATCGCGCAGGCGATAGCCGAGGTCGGCGATGAATGGGCTCGCCACTCCGCCGTCATTGTACACGATCGCAAGAATCGCGGGACTACCGGACGTCCTGCTCACTCGAAACATTCGCTATGTCCACTGGATACCGGCCGAAAGGTCTACGACTTTTGTCAGACCAGGACGGGACTCGCTTTGCGACAAATCAATCTCAACCTGCTGGCTCGCCAGTGTTTTTGCGCTGAGCCGCGCGGCGGACGCAGCATTATTCGGCGGATACCGGCACGTTGCGCCGTTGCAGCCAGCCAAACAGCCGCAACACCGAGCCGTCGAGACCGGCCACATGCTTGGCGGAGCGGCGCAGCATCAGCGCCATCCAGACGAAGGAAATGGTAGTCGCCACCACCGCGCCAGTGATGTTGAACAGCGGAATCAGCACGAAGAAGCCGGCGGTGCGCATCGCAATCGCCCAGCCGATGATCTTCAGATAACGGCCCTCATGGCCGGTCAGCATCAGGATCGAGCCGGACGAGCCGGCCGCGGTGACCGCGGCAGTGCCGAGCGTCAGCAGTGCCAGCGCACCGTAATAGGGCTCATATTCCGGGCTGAACAGGCCGAGGATCCAGTGGCCGGCACCAAGGATCAGCAACAGCCCGGCGGCGATGATGCCGAGCGTCACGAACGCCGCGGTGTCGAGCAGCGCGTCGAGCTGCTGGCGGCGGCCGGCGTAATACAGGTTGGAGATGTGCCGGGTGGAGAACAGGTACAGCGCCGTGCTCGCCACCGCGAAGGCATTGGCGATGCGGGTGGTGACGAAATAAGCGCCAGCGATGGTCGGTGACATCAGAAAGCCGATGATCACCACGTCGGCATATTGATTGGCGGCCTCCAGCGAGTTTGAGACCCACAGTTTCAGCGAGCGATCGCGCCAATCGGCGATGTTGAAGGTCGGCTTGATGCTTAGGAAGTTGGGGAACAGCCTCAGCGTTTTCTTGATCGTCAGCGTCAGCTGCGCCAGCAGCGCCACCGTGGCGCCGATCGCCATGGTCAGAAAGATCAGCCCGGTATCGGCGACCCGGTGCAACAACACGCAGACCGACAGATAGCCAACCGGCGGCAGGATCACCAGCAGCGCGCTGAGACCGTCACCGACCACATTGCCGATCGCGGTCCGTGACAGATGCGAGGTGGTGAGCAGCACCGCCATCGCCACGAAATAAGCCATCACCGCGCTGGTCAGAAACGTCTCATGCGACTGCGCGAACCAGGCGTAGAACGACAGCCCGACCAGACCACCGCCGCCGATGCAGGCCAGCAAGCTGAACAGCATCGCGCCTTTCAGCAGATCCGGTCGATCCGCCGAGGTGTATTCGCTCCAGGCGCGCATCAAGAAGATCTGCTGGCCGAGCGTGGCGACCACGCTGCACAGGCCGGCGGCGCTGAACAGCATCGAATAGGTGCCGAAGTGGTGCTCGTCCAGCGTGCGTGCCGCCAGCCAGATCAGCACAAAGCTGAGCAAGGTCGTGCCAATGCGCAGCGAGAATGAAAACGCCATTCCTCGCAGAGCGACATTGTCGCGAAGCCCACCAAGCATGCTGATCATAGGGCTGAAATTCACGATGATGAAAACCTTGCGCTGCTGTCCGTCGAGCGAACCGAATAAGCACCTGCCGAAATATTGAGCGAATTTACCTCAATTTTGGCCGATCGGAACCAGCGACAGCTGATAGTTTGCGAGAAGGTAAAGAGCGGGCACGGTAGCCTGCGTCGGCGCTTGCCAGCGGTGTAGCGCGTGATGGTTTCGATTGCAGCCACCTCTTGATGCGCGGCTGGATTGCTGTGCCGTCGATCACTTCAAGCCGACCCGCGCGATTGAGCGTGTGCAGCTTGCGGCCCGGCCATTCGGCACTGGTGCCGATCACCTGGCGAACGGACTGCTTAAAAGTCTCGGGCGTCAACTCGTCGATCTCGATCAGCGTCAGCGCGCAGCCATAGCCGTTGCTGCAATCCTGCGCCGGGCGCAGCAAGCGGCCATTCCGCTCGATGAAATTGCCGGCCGGGCGCGCGGCCACGCGGTCCAGCAACACCGGGTTGCTGCGATGCGCGCGCCAGGGACTGAGCGGATGATCGGCGTAATAGATCGACAGCGTATCGGAATAGCCGCCGGCGCCGTCGCGGGTCGCGCCGAACAGATAATAATAGCCGTCGCGCTGCACGATGGTGGCGTCGGCCAGTTCCAGGCCCGACAGCAGCGTCGCCTGCCGTTCCCAGCGATGCGGGAACTCGACGCATTTGTACAGACCGACGTCGTGATTGGCGGTGCTCTCCGGGATCATCCACAGCGCGCCGTCGAACGACATCAGGAACGGATAGGACAGGTGCCAGGGTTCTTCGATCACCGGGATGGCGGGACCGATTGGTCCGTTGGCGCCGAATTCGATCGCGGAGATGATGCCCTTGCCGACCCGGTGATCGAGGTCCTCGAAGAACACGAAAGTTCGGTCCTGCCAGGTCACCGGGAACGGATCGGCGTAAAAATTGGTCGCCGGGCTCGGCACCACGCGCCAGGCCGGGCCGGACAGGTCGCCGCGCGCCCACACGCCGTCGTCATCGACATGGCGCCAGCCGATCCGCCAATGCGGCGAGTAGCAGCACAGCCGATAGATGCGCAGCGCGATCGCCTGCGTGAGCGTGCACATCAGATAGGCGGCCGGCCAGCAGCGCATCTTGGTCGCGCCTGCATCCAGACTGGCCAGCATTGGCCGCGGCCCGCGGGTCATCACCGCGCCCAGCAGCGTGATGCTTCGCGACATCACGGTGGTGATGCCGCCGCCCAGTCCATCGGCGGCCTCGGCCGACGGCTTGCCGCCATCGAGGATCGCGCCGCTGATCTCGTCGCGGATTTCGATCATCGGTAGATCGCTGCGCAGGATCGCGTCGAGCGCGGCGTTTTCGCCGGGATGGCCATTATAGAGAGGACGCAGATAGAGCCGCGGCCGATCAGCCGGGCGCCGCGGCGCTTCGGTGAAATCGATCACCACATCGGGCGCGGCGCCCTCGTGTCCGGAGCGGATCGCAGCACGATCGACGACGTCGGCGTCGCAGCGCCGTCCGCCGCGCAGCAGCAGTCGTTCGAGGTCGAGCAGCGTCTCCAGCCCGGTCGGTGGGCGCGTGCCGTCATCGACCCAGCGCACGCTCACGTCGTCATGGACGGCGGTAATCTGCCGGATCGCGCGCAGCATCCAATCCCTGGGCCGCTTGGCGTCGAAGCGAAGCTCAACGATCATCGGCCCGGCTTTCAGCAAATTGGGTCACAGCGTCTCTTCTATGATCTTCACGTAGTCATCGACCATGGCGTCGACGCTGTAACGCGCCCGCAGGCCAGCGGCGTTGTGCTGCAGCCGTTGCCGCAGGTCATGATCGGTGAGCACGCGATCGATGGCGGCGGACAAAGCCGCGGTATCGGCCGCTTGCACCAGCACCGCCGCCGGTTCGCCATTGAGTGCCAGCACCTCGTGCAGCACCGGCAAATCGTTGGCGACCACCGGCACGCCGGCATTGGCCGCTTCCACTGCCGCGAGACCAAAAGTCTCCGCGAGCGATGGGAACACGAATACGTCGAGCGCCGCGAGGAAATCACCGACCTGCGTTGGCGCAATCTCACCGACGAAATGCACGCGGTCGCCGACGCCAAGCTCAGCGGCGAGTTGCCGCAGTCGCGGTTCGTCCGGTCCCTGGCCGGCCAGCGCCAAACGCCATTGCGGCCGGCCTGGCAGCACGCGGATCGCGGCATCGAGCTGCTTCATCGGATGCAGCCGCGCGGCCGAGCCGAGCACCACGCCGGTCTCGGGCAGGCCGAGCGCACGGCGCGCCTCAGCGCGCGACAATTCGCTGACCTTTTGATCAAAACCATGGGCGACATGGCGCAGCCGCTTTTGATACAGCCCGCCATAGCGCGCGTAGTCATGCAGCATGTCGTGCGAATTCACGGTGATGCAGCTGAACAGCCCGATCTGGCCCATGATGCGATCGACCAGCTGCAGCCATGGCGCCATCGCGGCGCGGGCCGACACCTGGTTGGCGATCACCGGCGCCCGGCACGCCAGCCGCGCCATCACGCCGCCGATCGCATTGCCATAGTGCTGGAAGGTGAGGATCGCGTCCGGCTGCAATTCCTTGATCTGTTGCCGCAGCTTCCACAGGAACCGGGCGAGCGCCAGAATGCTCGAAGGGCGCTGCGCAACGCAGTAATGGGTGTTGGGCGGCGGTGCGAACGAAGCCGACTGCCGGAAGAAATACAGATTGTGCACGTCATAGCCGCGGCTGGTCAGCCCGCCGGCGACCAGGCGGGAGATTTCCTGCGCGCCGGCATTTTCCGCCTGGGTCTGGATCAGCAGCACCCGCGGCCGGCGCGTGCGCGCGTCGATCTTCGCAGTCGCTTGCGGCGACAGCAGCGGCAGTCCGTTGCTGCGCGATGATTGGACAGCGCTGGGAGATGGGGCAGACATCGGTGTCGTGCTCTCTCTGGCAGTTCCGTTGCAAAACTCATTCGCGCCGAAATGGCAGGCGATGGTCGGGGCTCGGCGACCAACGACTGATCACATTATCCGCGACCATCGTGCGAATAACATCGACTTCTGGAAGATGACGTTAATTGAGCGAGCACTGGTAGCGAACTAACAGTGCGTGACGCGATCCTTAACCGGCCGTTAACAGCGGCAGGTTGTGCAGTAACGTGAGATTAACTCTAGATATTTACGTTGTTTCAGCTTTGCAGCGTCGGATCAGTTCAGTTGGAGCGTGCACATGTCAACGAGCCAGGCAGCCACGGATGCAGCCGGCCGTACGACGCAGGCTGAGTCCTCCTGGGAGGCTCCAGGTGGCGCCCTGGCGCCTTTCGGCAACGATCGGCCGCCCTTGATGCGCGGCATGTTGACCCTCGACAATGTCGCCGCGTTCTGGCGGCGTAACACCCGCAAAGTGGCGGCGCTGGCGCTGATCCTGTTGATGGCGGGGCTCGCCATTTTTTCGATGATCCCGGTGCGCTACGCCGCGACCGCGTTGGTGCTGGTCGATCCGCGCGAACAGCGTGTCACCGCCGAACAGGACGTGCTGCCCGGCATCGGCCAGGATGCCGCCGCGCTGCAAAGCGTGATCGAGATCGCCAAATCCGACGGCTTTCTGCGGCCGCTGGTCGATGAGCTGAAGATCGCCGACGACCCGGACATCGCCGGCCGCGAGACCGATCCGGCGCGCATCCTGGAAAAGTTCCGCAGCCGGCTCGATATTTCCCGGCGTGGGCTGACCTATGTGATCTCGATGACCTTCGTGGCCAACGATCCGCAGAAGGCCGCGCGTTATGCCAATGCGGTCGCGCAGGCGTTCGTCGCCAGCCAGACCGCGGTGCGCACCGCCGCCGCCGATCAGGCCGCCGATTGGCTGAACGACCGGCTGAAGTCGCTGAGCGACCGGCTGCGCGTCTCGGAAGATGCCGTGGCGGCGTTCAAGTCCGAGCATCGCATCATCAATGCCGGCCGTGAGAGCACCACGCGCCAACTGCGCGTCACCGAACTCAGCCAGCAGGTATCGGCAGCGCGGCTGCGCACCGAGGAAGCCAAGACCCGCTATGAGCAGGCGCAGCGCGATCTCAAGAGCAATGTCGATGCGGCGCCCGGCTCTCGCGCGGAACTGCTGACCATTTTGCGCACCCAGCGCACTCAGCTTAACGATCAGATCGCGCAAAAGCGCGCGGTGCTGGGCGAGCGTCATCCCGAACTGGTGGTCGCCAACAGCCAGCTCGCCGAGCTCAATCGGCAGATCGAGACCGAGCGCAAGCGCATCATCGATAGCGCGCGCTCGGACTATCAGACGTTGCAAGCCCAGCAGGCGGCTTTGGAGCAGGAGCTGCAGGCGCTGGAAGCGCGCATGCTCGCCGATGGCGAAGCGGCGGTGAAGCTGCAGGAATTGCAGCGCGTCGCCGATGCCAACCGCAACATCTACGAACAGTTTTTGTCGCGCTACAAGACCACCAATGAGCAGCGCCTGTTGCAGGTGTCGCAGACCAAGGTGGTGTCGGCCGCGACGCCGCCGATCCGGCCGACCCGGCCGTCGCTGCTGCTGATCCTCGCCGCGCTGATGATCGGCTCGGTGCTGGCCGCGACCGCGATCGTGGTGCTGCTGGACGCGCTCACCGCGCTGCGATCGCAGCCCGCGACCGACGATGAGTCTTCAGCGAGTGTGACTGCGACCGAACAACCGGTACAGGCGAACGAGTCGCGGCGCGCAACCGCACTTGCGAGCGACGCTACGCCGACGCCGGATACCGAACAGGCGCAATCAGAACCCACAGCGCCGCCGGTGAGCGAGCCGGCCGAATGGCTGGCGGCCGGGCCACGGCTGCAGGCGCAGCTGCGCGATGTGGTCGAGGCCGTGGCGGCGCGGCCGCAACAGCTCGGCGAAGTGGTGCTGCTGACGTCGGCGGAAGCCGATGTCGGCAAGGGCGTCGCGGCGCGCGCGCTCAATGCCGCGGCGATCACGCGCGGCCTGCTCAGCGTGCTGATCAAGGTGGTGCCGGCGTCCGCGAGCGCTGCGCCGCTGACCACAGAGCAGCAGGACGCGCAGGGCGGGCGCGTGCTGCACGCCACCAGCCGCGCGCTCGATCAATTGCTGAGCGATAGCGGCAGCGACGCAGCGGACCCGCAGGACGATGTCCGCGCCGAGTTCGATCTGATCGTGATCGATGCGCCGTCGCTGCTCGAACAGGCCGATGCTGCCACCATTGCCACCCGCGCCGACCACACGCTGCTGGTGGTGCGCGAGGGCTGCAATCCGTTGACGCTGGCGAGTGCCAAGGCGGCGCTGGCCAAGTTCAGCGCCGTGCCGGTCGGCGTCTTGGTCAATGACGCCAAGCCGCGCCCGGCACAGCCAGCGGCGACGCCGCTGGCTAAGCTGGCGTGCTAAGCTCTCGCCCCTGCCGCTGACGCCGGCCGAGCGCTGCAAGTGTCGGCGTCGGGACGAGGGAGCGTATCCAAATGCGACAATGGCTCGCTGCTGCTCTATTGGCCGTATCGGTGGTGCCAGTGCAGGCTGCTTGCGTCACGACCGACAGCGCCGTTCCGGCCGCTCGTCTGGAAGCGCTGGCGCGCGGCATTAATCTCGCCGGCTGGATGGACCGCCCCGATGCGCCGGCGCCCAATTTCGAGACGCTGAAAACGCTACGCGCTGCTGGCATCACTCATGTTCGGTTGCCGGTCCCGGCCGAGCGCGTGATGCGACGCTTTGCATCCGAAGCGACCATCGAGCAGCAACTCGCCATGGTCGATCGCGCCGTAATGCAATTGGTGGCGCTCGGCTTCTCGGTATCGATCGATCTGCATCCGAGCAGTGAGTTTTCGGCATTGCATCGCAGTGATCCCGAGTCGGCGATGCAGGCGATGCAGCAGGCCTGGCGCAGCCTCGCGACAGTGATCGACAATTTCACGCCCGATCTGGTGTTTGCCGAACTGCTCAACGAACCCGACATCGATCCGGTGCGCTGGCAGCGCGAAGCCGAGCAACTCGCGCAATTCGTACGCGGCCTCCTGCCGCGCACCACGCTGATCGTCGGCCCGACCAATTGGCAGCGCGCCGATTCACTGCCGTCGTTCAAGCCGCTGCCGGACCGCAATGTGGTCTATGCGATCCACTTTTACGATCCGATGGCGTTCACCCATCAAGGCCATTGGGACCCGGCCGATCCGCGCGCCGCGATCCGCGGCCTGCCGTTTCCGGTGCGACCGGACGATCCGAAGGTACAGAGCCTGCGCGCGCAGCTTGGCGCCAACGGACAGCACGAGTCGCTGCATGAAATCGACGTGGCATTGGCGCAAAGCGCCTCGGGTGATCTGATCGCGGCGCAGCTTGAGCCCGCCGTGCAGTGGCAGCAGCGTTATCGGGTGCCGCTGATCATCAATGAGTTCGGCGTGTTCAAGGAAGCCGCGCCAGCCGACAGCCGGGCACGCTGGCTGCGCGGCGTGGTCGCGGCCGCGCAGGCGCATTGCTGGGGCTGGACCCATTGGGAGTTCGATCAAGGCTTTGGCCTGACCGATCGCGCCGGCCGCCTTGATCCTGCGGTGCTCGACGCGCTGCTACAGCGTTGATGTAAGCCAGCTCAGCGCGAGCGGGTCAGCAGCAGAAACAGCGCGTAGGGATTGGTCTTGAGATAACGCCAGCCGAGCCGTCGCGGTTCGAGCCAGATCCGCCACAGCCATTCCAGGCCGAGATTCTGCATCCATTGCGGCGCGCGCGGCTTGGTCTCGGTCAGCCAGTCGAATAGTCCGCCCGAGGTCTTGATCACGCCGACCGACGTCAGGCGCTGGCGGTTGCGGATCACGAATTGCTGCTCATAGGGCACGCCCATCGACACCCACAGGATGTCGGGCGACAGCGCCGCGATCTCGTTGCAGGCCGCGATTTCGTCGTCGGGGGAATCGAAGAAGCCGTGCCGGCGACCGACCAGCTGCAGCTTCGGAAAACGTTCCATTACCTTGGCGGCCGCGGCGGCGTTTGCCTGTTCGGTGGCGCCGAGCATATACATGGTGGCGCCGCGTGTTTCGGCCTCGGCCGCGACGTCATAGAACAGATCGGTGGTGGCGACCCGCTCGGGCAGCGCTTCCTCGCAGCGCACCCGCGATGCGAACACATGCGGCATGCCGTCGGCGTGAATCGCGTCGGCCTGCATGAACAGTTCGCGCTCGGCTTCATTGGTGGCGCAGCGATAAGTCACTTCGCCATTGGCCGAGGTCAGATAAGCGGGATAACGCCACAGGCCGCGGCGGCGCAGCGCTTCATCGACCATTGCCTTGGCGGATTGTTCGCGATCCACCACCGCGATCGGCAGGCCGCCCAGCACCACGCGCGGCCATTGCTGGATCTGATTGCGGCGGCGGTCACCCTGCATGCGCCGTTCGGGACCGAAGCTGGTGTCGCCGGGCTGATACGGCGCCTTGCGCCGGTCGCCCGAACGCCGGTCGCCAGCCTCGGCACCGACATCGGTCGGATCAATCGCGTGCGGTATGTCCGCCATGTTTCTCTCGCCTGATACAGCAGCCAAATGTCTCCATCGGCATGTGCCATACAGATAGTGAGCGAGGGTTTAGCGAGCCAAGCCGACCCCGGCGCATGGTAAACAGATGCGATACAGAATAGCGAAATTTGTCGGCATCAGCCGTTTTGGCGCCGCTGCAGCAGCGTCTGTTCCCAGGCCAGCGCATGACGCACGATGGTGTCGAGATCGCCGTAACGCGGCGTCCAGCCCAGCATTTGCCGGGCGCGCGCATTGGAGGCGACCAGGCTGGCCGGATCGCCGGGGCGGCGCTCACGCAGCCGCACTTCGAAATCGACGCCCGACACCCGTTTCACCACGTCGATCACCTCGCGCACCGAATGGCCGCGGGCATCGCCGACATTGCAGATGATGCTCGGCCGGCCGGCGCGCAGGTGGCGCAGCGCGTCGAGATGGGCCTGCGCCAGATCGCTGACATGGACATAGTCGCGGATGCAGGTGCCGTCGCGGGTCGGGTAGTCGGTGCCGAACACGTCCATGCCGTCGCGCTGCGAGGTGGCAGCCTGCACCGCGACTTTGATCAGATGGGTGGCGTTGCGGGTCGATTGTCCGGTGCGGCCGTGCGGATCGGCGCCGCAGACATTGAAATAACGCAACGCGGCATAGCTGAACGGGTAGGCCTGCGCGGTATCCTGCAGCATCCACTCGACCATCAGCTTGGAGCGGCCATAGGGATTGATCGGCGCGGTCGGCTGGTCTTCATCAACGGGCACCGTCGCCGGCTCGCCATAGACCGCCGCGGTTGAGGAAAACACGACATGCGGCACGCCGCGGCGCACCGCGCATTCGATCAGCGCACGGGCGTTGACGGTGTTGTTGGCGTAGTAGTCGAGCGGCTGGCTGACCGAATCCGGCACCACGATGCTGGCCGCAAAATGAATGATCGCTTCGATCGGATAGCGATCGAACACCGCGCCGAGCAGCGCCGGATCGCCGCTATTGCCTTCAAAGAACGGCACGCCGTCCGGCACCGCGCTGCGAAACCCGGTGGACAGGTCATCGATCACCACCGGCCGCTCGCCGGCATCGAGCAGCGCCAGCGTCATATGGCTACCGATATAGCCGGCGCCGCCGGTGACCAGGATGTGTCGAGGCTCGGTCATCTCAGGCCTTTCATCTGCAGCGGATCGATGGTGATATTAGCGGCGACGCGGCGCCAGGGAAGCAGCCGCACAACAACTTGCGGGGGGGAGGGGACAGCCGCTGGCAGCGGCCGCGATCGTCGGGGGCTGGCGCGCGGTGCCAGCTTTGCAACTTTCTCAATCACATAGCGTTGGTGCCGAAGCTACGGCGCCGACATTAACGGCCGATTACGCCGGGCTGTCGCCCTGGCGTCATCGTGCCTTGCTAGCAACTGGCGCTGGCCGCCGGTCGGGTGCCGTGGCCAGACTCAACACGCCACTGCGGCCGCAGATCGTTTGACGGGAGCGATCGATGAAAGACGCGGTAAACCTCGTGACCTTCGGCCTGCTGGTCGGGCTGGTGCTGGTGCCGACCCTGCGGCGCTGGCTGAGCAAGCTGCGCGACTAGCGCGCCGCCATCTCCGCCATCCCGGCCTTGCGACGCGGCGGTTCCGAAACCGCCGCCGGCACCGTGACGTCCGCCCGCCTGCCCGCTACAATAACTCCTTAGCTTTGAGCTGAGTCTGCAAGCTCACTCTGGATCAGCGGGGGTGACCGCGGTCACATGACAATCGACGGATGACATCAGGCCGACGACGGACGGGCAAGTCTGTGCTGGCCGCGGGCGGCATCGTGCTGCAGCCGGGCGAAACGCCGAAAATCGCGGTGGTGCGGCTGCGCAAGCGCAGCGAATGGGTGCTGCCGAAAGGCAAGCTCGACGCCGGCGAAACCGCGCGCGACGCCGCGATCCGCGAGGTGCTGGAAGAAACCGGCCATGCCGTCGCGGTGCACGAATTTCTCGGCACGCTGGCCTATCATTCCGGCTCGGCGATCAAGGTGGTGCATTTCTGGCGCATGATCGCCGAGGCGGTGCCGACCCGAAAGCTGATGAAAGACGTCACCGCGGTCGACTGGCTGTCGCTGGACGCGGCGCTGGAGCGGCTGTCGCGCGAGCATGAGCGGGCGTTTTTGGCTGAGGTCGGCCCGCAGGCGCTGCAAGCGGTGCTGGGCGGGAGTATCGCCGCCGAGCTGCCCGGGCTTGACGATGCGGCCAGTGCCGATCTCGCCCCAACGCCGCGCCCGACGCTGTGGCGCCGGCTGCGTGAGCTGCTGCGCGGGCGCTGACCGCGACCAAGGTCGCAAGCGGGCAGAGCGCCAACCGCGCGCCCTGACATATCCCTGCAATCAAGCTGTCATCCAATTGGGCAAGCTGCCGCCTCATGTGGTGGTGAGAGGCTGCAAGCCAGGAGCCTGATGATGGCACTCGACAGCTCATATTCCGCGCCGCGGCTGGTTGTGCCGAACGATGGCGGTGGGCCGGTGGCAGCGGCCGTGCCGGGGCTGCTATGGGCGTTTCGGATCGATGCCGAGGGCTTACCGCATCCGCTCGCGGTCAATGAAGCGGCGCCGCCTCCGGGGCCGGAGCTGATCTGGCTGCATCTCAATCTCGCCGATGCCAGGGCGCTGCAATGGCTGGCCGCTGAGCTGGCAATCCCAGCATCGGCGCGCACGCTGCTGCTGTCCAAGGACACCTATCAGCAGCTCCACGTCGCTGATGATTGCGTCTATGGCGTGATTGCCGATCTGCTGCGCGACATCGATGGCGCGACCGAGGATGCCGGCCATCTGCGCTTCGTGCTGCAAGAGCGGCTGGTGATCAGTGGCCGTTATGGCGCGCTGTGCGGGGTCGATGCCGCGCGCCGTGCTCTCGAGGCCGGGCGGCGCATCAGCTCAGCCGCGGTGCTGTTCGAGACCATCATCGACCATGTCGCCAGCACCATGGAAGCGATGGCGGAACGGATGGGGGATCAGCTCGACGCGATCGAGGAAGAGCTGCTGTCCGATGACCACGCCGATCTGCGCAAGGGGCTTGGGCAGTTGCGGCGCACCTGCGTGCGGCTGCATCGGCAATTGTCGGGGTTGCAGCTCGTCTTTCACCGGCTTGAGCAGCAGGATCTCAGCGGCCTCACTCCGGGACTGCAGATCGCCGCGCCGAAACTGGCGCAGCGGCTCGATGAGCTCGACCGCGTGATCGTGGAAATGCGCGAACGCGCAAGATTGCTGCAGGAGGAGTTGCAGCTGAAAATGGAGGAACAGGGCAATAACAGTCTGCGGGTGCTGTCGGTGCTGACCGCGCTGTTGATGCCGCCGACGCTGGTGACCGGCGTGTTCGGCATGAACACCCGCGCGCTGCCCTTTGCCGATTCCGAGGCCGGATTCTGGTGGGCCGCGCTGCTGATCGCCAGCGCGTCCTGCGTCGCTTATGTGGTGCTGCGCCGGATCGGCATCATCCGTTGATCATCGCGCTGATCGCGTTTCGAGCGAATTGGATACCGGTTCGCGTCCTAGCCCTGGCGCGGACCCGGCGGCAGCGTCAGCACCGCATATTGCGCATAGTCGCGGAACGGTCGCTCAAAGCGCAGCTGCGCGCCGTTCAGCTCGGCAAAGTGCCGCATCGAGCGCTCCAACTCGTCACACGGCTGCACGCCAAACAGCGCCAGCCAGCGCCGCAGCCAGCGCCGCGCCAGAGCGGGGAGCCGCTGCTGGCCACCGAAATCGACGACATGCAGGCTGCCGCCCGGCGCGAGCTGATGGACCGCGACTTCCAGCACCCGGTGCCAATCAGGGATCATCGACAGGCAATACGAGATCATCACATGATCGAACGAGCGCACGCCGAAGGAATGCTTGGGATCAAAGCCGGTGGCATCGCCATGCGCCACCTTGATGCGATCGCCCCAGCCCTCGCGTTCGATCGCTTCGATCGCCGAGGTCAGCATTTCGGTGGAGACGTCGAGGCCGAAGAACCGCGCTTCCGGATAGCTTTTGGCCGCCTGGATCAGATTGCGGCCGGTGCCGCAGCCGATCTCCAAAATGCGCGCCCGCGGTGCCGGGCTTAGTCCGGCGATCATGTGATCGCGGCCGAGCAGATAGTAGCGCCGGGTCACATCGTAGATGTGGCGCTGCCAGCGATACATGCGGTTCATGCGCTGGGTGGCGTCGGCGGACCAGGAAGCGGTGCTGCTGACTTCGGACTGTATGATCGACATCGGAGCGCTCCCTCTAGGATCGTGCTAATTTCCGATGTTTGCGCGACAACGATGTGACAGCGTTAGTGCGCGGCACTGTCGCAAAACTGCATTGCGAGCTTGCTATCGTCTGCCGATTGCGAATCGAGGGCGAGCATGAGCACGCAACTAATTGCGGACGCGGTCCGTAACAGCCGAAGCCGTACTGAATCGACCGCGTGGGACAAATTGTTCGCTCTGTGGTTCCAGCGGCTCGTTTACACGCAGATCTGGGAAGACCCCGAGGCCGATCTGGCCGCGCTGCAATTGCCAGTCGGCGCCACCATCGTCACGATCTCATCCGGTGGCTGCAACGCGCTGTCCTATCTGCAGGCACAGCCGGCGCAGATTTTTGCGGTCGATCTCAATGACGCGCATCTGGCGCTGCTCAAGCTGAAACTGACCGCGCTGCGCGTGCTGCCGGACTACGCCGATTTCTGGCGCATGTTCGGTGAGGGCGACAGCGAGACCAACGCGGCGCTGTACCGCGACCGGCTACGGCCATTGCTCGATGCCGATGCGCGGCAATTCTGGGACAGCCGCAATCTGCTCGGCCGGCCGCGTTTTGGCTATTTCACCGACGGTTTTTATCGCCACGGCATGCTCGGCCGTTTCATCGGCTTTGCGCATCTTTTGGCCAAGGCCGCGCGCGTCGACCTTAACGTGCTGCTGACCGCGCCCGCGCACTCGCCGCAGCGCCAGGAAGCGCTGGCGCGGCTCGATCGGCTGTTTCATTCGCGGCTCGCCAAAGTTCTGACGCGCACGCCGGCGCTGCTGTTCAGCCTCGGTATTCCGCCGCAGCAGCGTGAATTGCTGGGCGGCGATCAGCCGCTCAACGAAGTGCTGCATCAGCGGCTGCTGCGGCTGATCAATGGCTATCCGAACGACAGCAATTACTTCGCCTGGCAGGCGCTGCGCCGCAGCTATGCAGGCCCCGGCGATCAGTGCCTGCCGCCCTATCTGCAACGCAGCCTCTATCCGCGCATGCGCGACGGCGCCGGGCTGGTGATCCCGGTCCATGCCAATCTGCGCCGCTTCCTGGAAAGCCTGCCGGCTGGCCAGATCGATGCGGTGGTGCTGCTCGATTCCCAGGACTGGATGGCGGCCGACGAAATCCGCGCGCTGTGGAGCGCGATCGATCGCACCGGCAGCGCCGATGTCCGGGTGATTTTCCGCACCGCGGGCGCCGACTCGCCGCTGGAAGGGCCGGAACTGTCGCCGCTGCGCGAAGTTTGGCGCCGCGATGCCGAGCGCAGCGCGATCGGCTTTGAGCGCGACCGTTCCGGCATCTATGGCGGCTTCCACTGCTATGGCCGGGCCTGAGCGCACGGCTGTTGCACCCGCGCCCGGCGTCGCTTAGGGGATGACGATGGCTCTGCCGCGCGCGGCAGGGCGTTGGTCGTTCCTCGGCGATGATCGGTGGCCATGGTGCAATCTGAGATCGGCGCGACGGACAGTTTGGGCTGGACGAAAGTCGGCGGCCAGGCCGGCTCCAATGCCGGCGGCCTCTATCAGGACCGCGACGGCGTTCGCTGGTATCTGAAAATCCCGGCGCGTGACGGCCATGCCCGCAATGAAGTGCTGGCCAATCATCTCTATCGACTAGCCGGCGCGGCGGTGCCCGAGGTCAGGCTGGTGGCGCAGGGCGACCGGCTTGCGGTTGCCAGCCGGATCATCAAAGGGCTGACGCTCGCCGATTTGTCCGGCGACAGCGCCGCGCGCCATAGCGCCGCGCTCTGTGAGCATTTTGCCGCCGACGCCTGGCTTGCCAATCGCGACGTGCTCGGCGCCGATCTCGATAACATCGTGGTCGATGGCCGCGGCGGCGTGATCCGCATCGATCTCGGCGGCGCGCTGCGCTACCGCGCGCAGGGCGCGGACAAGAGCGGTTTCGGCAACAGCGTGCTCGAGTTTGGCAGCCTGCGCGATCCGGCGCGTAATGCGGTTGCCGCGCGTATCTTTGGCAGCATGAGCGCGGCGCAATTGCTGGCCTCGGTGCAACTGGTTGCCGCGATCAGCGATGCCGCGATCCGCGCTGCGGTGCTTGGCATCGAAGGCGAGGGCACGGAGGCGGAATCCTTGATCGCCATTTTGATTGCGCGCCGCGATGATCTTATCCGCCGCGCCGCCGAACTGAACTCATGATGAGGCTATGATGAGAACCTCGGCCTCGCATCCGCTGCAGATCGCGGAACTGATGATCGGCGCCGGCCATGGCCGGATCGGCATCACTTTCTGTCCCGGCAAATACGATCCGCATGCAGCCTCCGGCGCCTGGCGCCGCGACCTCGATCTTGATCTTGACGCGATCAGCGCATGGGGCGCGGCCGCGGTGGTGACGCTGGTCGAGCCGCGCGAGCTGGCGATGCTGCGGGTCGAGCGGCTCGGCGACGCGGTCAGGCAGCGGCAGATGCTGTGGTACCACCTGCCGATTGTCGATGTCTCGACGCCGGATCAGGCGTTTGAGGACGCCTGGCACAACGCCGGCGAGAGCTTGCGCGCTGTGCTGCGCAGCGGTTTCGACGTGGTGGTGCATTGCCGCGGTGGGCTTGGCCGCGCCGGCACCATCGCCGCGCGCTTGCTCATTGAACTTGGCGCTGAGCCGATCAGCGCGGTGAAGCAGGTGCGCAAAGCGCGGCCGGGCGCGATCGAAACGCCGAACCAGAAGAAATATGTGCTGACGCATGGCGCAGTGCCTGAGCGGCGGCCCGCTGCCGAGGCGGTGCGCGATCGCGCTTATGGCGCCTTGCTCGGGCTCGCGGTCGGTGATGCGCTCGGCATGCCGCTGGAATTTCTGGCGCGCGACACTTATCCGCCGCTGCAGGACATGATCGGCGGCGGCCGGCACGGCCTTGAGGCCGGCGAATGGACCGACGACACCAGCATGGCGCTGTGTCTGGCCGACAGCCTGATCGCTAGCGACGGCACGCTCGATCCCGGTGACCTGATGCAGCGCTTTGTGCGCTGGCGCGATCATGGCGACAATGTCGTCAATGGCCGCGCCTGCTTCGATATCGGCAACACGGTGCGCGCCGCGCTTGATCGCTTTGCGCGCGATGGCGCGCCGATCGCCGGCCCGACCGATCCGCGCAGCGCCGGCAATGGCTCGTTGATGCGGCTGGCGCCGGTGCCGATCCGCTTTGGTCATGACCGGCGGCGGCTGCGCGAGATTGCGGCGCTGCAGAGCCGCACCACCCATGGCGCACGCGAAGCGGTCGACGCCTGCGTGCTGTTTGCGGAGATCGTCGCTGAGGCGATCGCCGGAGCGCCGCGTTCCCAAGTGCTGCGGCCGCGCGTGATCGAGGGGCTATCAGAAGAGGTCGCTGCGATCGCCGCCGGCCGCTGGCGTGGCAAGCCGCGCGCTGAGATCGGCAGCACCGGCTATGTGCTGCATTCCCTGGAAGCAGCGCTATGGGCGGTCGGCAGCACCGCCGATTTTGAAAGCGCGGTGCTGAAAGCCGCCAATCTCGGGCTCGATGCCGACAGCACCGCAGCGATCGCGGGGCAGCTCGCCGGGGCGCTGTATGGGCTCAGCGGCATTCCGGAGCGCTGGCTGCTTCAGCTCGCGCAGCGCGACCGGATCATGGCGCGCGCTACGGCGCTGGTCGCGCAGGCGCAAGCCGAGCAGCAACGCACCGGCGCTGCCGCTCCCGCGGCGTCTTAGTCAAAACCCGCCGGACAATTATTGCAGCAGCCGGCGGGGTTGCCGCACGGCGCCAGATCGGGGCCGCCGCCCTTGGCCGGCTTGGCAATCAGCGACAGCTGCTGGGTCAGGTCGGTGGTGGCGCACAGCGGGCATTCGGCGGTCTCGCCGGTCTGCACCAGCGTCTGGAATTCATGGCCGCAACTGTTGCAAGTGTAGCCGTAGATCGGCATGGCAGAGTCTCTTTGCTGGTCGAGGATCAATCAGGACAAGGCGGCAGCGATGAGCGAACCGAAGGCTTGTGTGGTGATGGTCACCGCGCCCAACCGCGAGGAAGCGGAACGCCTCGCCCGCGCGGCGCTGGAAGCGCGGCTGGCGGCCTGCGTGCAACTGCAGCCCATTGCCAGCTTTTACTGGTGGGAGGGCAAGATTACCAGCGATTCAGAGCTGCTGCTGCTGTTCAAGACCGTGCCGGCGCGCTTTGCCGCGTTGCGCGATCTGATCCTGCGGCACCACTCCTATGATACCCCCGAGATCATCAGCCTGCCGGTCGAGGACGGCGCCGAACGCTATCTCAACTGGATCGGCCAGCAAGCGACCGGCTAGGCTGATCGGACCGCGGCCATCTGGCGGGTGAGGCGCAGCTCGGCCGTAGGGCAGGGCCGTCCGAACAGATCGCCTTGGCCGAAGGCGACGCCGGCGGCGCGCAGCACGGCCAGCTGGCTGTCGGTCTCCACCCCTTCGGCGATCGAGATCATGTTGAGGCCGCGCGCCAGCCCGGCGAGCGCGCTGACGATTGCCATGCTGTCGGCTTCGCGCGTCAGATCCTCGATGAAGGCGCGATCGATCTTGATCCGGCTGAATTTGAACGCCTTGAGATGGGTCAGTGACGAATAGCCGGTGCCGAAATCGTCGAGCGACACCGAGGCGCCGAGATCGCGGATATTGTGCAAGGCCGCCAGCGCCGCGTCACGATCAGCAAGCAGAGCCGACTCGGTCACTTCGATTTCCAGCCGGTCGGCGCTCAGCCCCGAGGCTTCCAGCGCCGAGGTGATGGTGCTGATCAGTTCCGGACTGGTCAGTTGCGCAGCCGACAGGTTGACGGCGACCGGCAGCCCGTCCGGCCAGCGCGACGCATCGCGGCACGCCCGACGGATCACCCAGCCGCCCAGCGGCACGATCAAGCCGGTTTCCTCGGCGACCGGCAGGAACTGATGGGGCAACAGCAGCCCCTGTGTCGGATGTTTCCAGCGCACCAGCGCTTCGACACAGACCACGACGCCGCTGCGAATGTCGACGATCGGTTGATAATGCAAGATCAGCTCGTCATGGCTCAGCGCTGCGCGCAGCGCCGCTTCCAGGCTGTCGCGCTTGGAGATCGAGGCGATCATTTCCGGGCCGAACAGCCGGTAGCCGCAGCGCCCGGCCTGCTTGGCGGCATAGAGCGCATAATCGGCCTTGCGCAGCAGCTCGTCCGGGTCGTCGCCATCGTTCGGCGCGAGCGCGATGCCGATACTGGCGCCGACCTGCACGGTCTTGCCGAACAGGTCGATCGGCTCGGCGACCAAGGCAAGGATCCGCTCCGCCAGAGCGCGCGCCGCCCGGCGCTGCTCGTCGGCGGATGGAGCGCCAACTTCGCCGGTTTGGATGATGGCGAACTCGTCGCCGCCAAGCCGCGCCACCAGATCGGCCGGACGGGTGGAGGCTTCGATCCGTTCGGCGACCTCTTTCAGCAACTGGTCGCCCGCGGCGTGGCCCAACGTGTCGTTGATCGCCTTGAAGCGATCGAGGTCGATCATCAGCACGGTGAATGGCCGCAGCGAGCCGGTCAGTGCCGCCGAGGCCTGTTCGATCTGCTCATTGAAATGGGCGCGGTTCGACAGGCCGGTCAGCGCGTCATGCTGGGCGAGATAGGAGATTCTCGCCTGGTTGCGCTTGATCTCGGTGATGTCTTCCGAGGTGATGACGACATCGCCATTGCCGAACAGCCGGCTGATCGAGCGGATGAAGCGGCCATTATTGAGCTCGACCACATCGTCGCGATCTGCGCTCTGCATCGATTCTGCGACTTCGATCCGTGACCTGAGATAGGCGTCCGGTCCGTCGATCGAAAACACGCCCTTGGCGATCCGCATCTGCACGATCTCGCGAAAGGTCGTTCCGGGTGGGGCGTCGGCCTTGCTGAGGCCGAACGGCGCCATGAAGTTGTCGTTCAGGACGATGACGCGCTGCTCCCGATTGAACATCGCCAGTCCCTGGCGCATGTTGCTGAGCGCGGTCTCCAGCGTGTGGCTGACGGCTTCCGATTTGGCGATTTCGTTTTGCAGCGCGGTCTCATAAGCGAGCTGCTTGCTGATATCATGGGCGACGCCGAGATAGCCGATGATCTCATTTTTCTCGCCGCGCATCGCCGACACGGTCATCGATACCGGCAGCCGGCTGCCGTCTTTGCGAACCCAGGTCCAACGCCGGTTCTGCCCGAGCAGTTCCGGATCGATGATGATACCACGTCCTTTGATTCGCCGGCCGAGTTCGGCCGACAGCTCGGCGGCGCGCGCGATCGCTTCTTCCTGATCGGCGAATACCGTGGGCGTGAGCTTGCCGACCACTTCCTCGGCCTTGTAGCCGAGCATCCGCTCGGCGCCGGGGTTGAACACCGTGATCAGCATGTCCTTTTCGGCGGCGATGATCGCAACGTCGTTGGCGGAGTTCAGGATCGCCCGGACATAGCCCTCGGACCGTTGCAGCTTGGCTTGCAGCAGCTTGCGTTCGGTGAGATCGACCTGGCTGGTGAGTGCTTTCAGCGCCAAGGTGATCATCAACACCACGGCGATCGCGATGAAGGCGAACACGGAATCGACATGGGTGCCGAGCGTGACGTTCGGTGCGAGCGGCGAGGCCACGTGGATACCCAGGATCCGCAGCGGCAGGCTGAACGCATCGATCGTCAGGATCACAGCGATCAGCCGCAGCAACCCGGTCAGGGCGCCGCGCTTGTTCTGCAACAGCCTGATCGCGGTGTAGCAGTCGAACAGCATCAACGTCGTCACCAAGACGGCGATACGGTTCACCGTTGATGGATCGACATAGCTGAACCAGCCGAACAGCAGGCAGACCACGGTCGCCGTGAGGCGGCCATACCAGATCGGATGCTGAATGGCGCTGGCGCGCAGAATTCCGGAGTTGAAGGTCAGTGTGCCGAACAGCGCGGCGATCGCGCAGGCCCAGGTGACCGCAGTCGCGACCTCGTTCGTCATCAGGCTGCGAGTGGCGACGCCGAGCGTGCCAAGCGCGAGCAATGCCGAGCCGATCGCCCAGTCGCGCGCCGGCTGATAGTGCTGGTGCAGTCTCCACACAAACAGCATGCCTGCCGACTGCAGCACGCGCGCCATCGTCAGCACGATCAGCAGGGTCATGAAGTCGAGTTCTAAGAACGCTCCAGGCATCAGCGCATCCCCATCCAACAGGGGACGCCAGCGCGTCTGTCAGCGCGGCGCGTGGCCGGCTGATCCTGCGTGGAGTTGAACCACGTCGTTCGGCGCTTCCTGGTCGAACTCATTCACACAACTTGTGGTTTGGCCTGATAACGCCATAGGGCGTGAACTGATATAACGAATCCTAAAACCGGGCCTGGGGATAGCACCGGCGGACTGAGCTAGGGTTTCATTTCCGTCAATGACGATCAGGAATGTCGCGCTCAGCGAACAAATGGCGGATTATGAGCGGTGGTCGTTGTCATATTTGCAGGCGAACGCACCGGCGCTGGTACGCTCGGTGAACCGCAACGGTTGATGACAGCTCCGCCGGCGAGCGCGGTGTGCTACGCAGACGTAACTGTTGTCAGGCTCCAGCACGCCGATGGAGAGCATGCCGGTGTGGCTGCAATATCTGGTGCAGACCATCAGCCCGACGCCGCATTTCGTGGCGTTCTCGCAGGCGGTGCTATTTCGCGGCGCCGACATCACGCTGGTCTGGCAGCCGCTGCTCGCCATGCTGGCGATCGGCGAGGTGTATTTTGCCGTGGCGCTGACCAGATTCAGAAAGGTGATTTTTGGGAGTTGAGGGGGTGATACGGCCCTGCGGATTTGCAGCGGATGTCCTGCTATGTGCCAAGCTGAGGTCTGATCGGCTGCAATAAGCGTTGTTTTGCTGTTGAGTTGTCAGCATGTGATTGTGTCGCAACTCCCGCACCAGGTACTTCTGGCAAGGGGTGCGGAGGTGTGTCGCTCAGAAGCTGTATGCCCATGACACGTCGCCGCACTTCGTCAGGAGCGTTTCGTATCAAGTCGGACGCGAACCTGCGAAGCTCCTCAATACGATGGTCAATGTGTGCATCTAAGGAACTGAATACGTGAGTTGCTGTGGTGTGCCGAAAAGCTTGCGACCAACCTCGGATGATTTTATTCAGCAGCACAAGGTGTTGATGGTAACCTTGTCCTGACCACGGTTTACCAGTTGCGGCCAATCTCATTTGCTTCTTCGCATCGCAGAACAGTTGATCACATTTCGCCTTGAATGCTCTCTGCGCTGCTGAGGAGGGTTGTCGTGATCTCCCCGAGACGCGGTACCCCAACACATCGGTTCCGTCGTGGTAGATGTTGCCTTCGTCGAACTTGCCAGCACGACGAGCGTCGTTGTCGGTCTGGTCGTAGACGCTCATGCCCATATCTGCCAGCAGCGTGCGGCCTGAACTATAGGCGGCCAAGACACTGCTGCGTGTCCGGCCCAGCATGATAAAGTCGTCGATGTAACGAACGCACACGATTCCACGATCATTCATGCGCATGTCGAACTCTTGAAGCGCGATGTTCGCGGCAAGCGCGGAGAGCGCTGAACCCTGCGCAACGCCGATGTCATCCTGAGGGAATAACTTGTAGTTGCCGCGCGCTTGCAGCTCAGCTGTATTAGTCAGGCTTGATCTCAAGGCCGATCCAACGAGCTCAACAAAATGCTCGTCCGCAATGGCTTCCGCGATGAACCTGTTCACTTGCGCGAGGGGGATGCGAGTGAAAAAGTTCCTGATGTCCGACCGAATGAACCAAGTCTTGCCATCTTGTACCGCCTCGTCGATCAGGGATAGGCCGTGAGCTACGCTTCGCTCCTTGATTCCTCCGACACTGGTCCTCGTAGCCATGACGTGTTTGATGGCGGGGATCCCCAACCATTTTTTGGTCGGAGCCGATTTATCTGTGCCGAAGCCTTGGAGCACCTCAAGGATGCCTCGCCGCACTATTCGGTTCTCAATTGGAGCGATGACCAAGGGACGAGGGAGCTTGCCCTTACCCTTAGGGATGGTGATCCCCTTTTCGCCATCGAAGCGAAATGTTTCGGCGCGAAGTTGCTTGCTGATCCGTTCGAGATTGCCGACCCAGTTTTCGTCGTAACTCTTAATGGCCTTAACAGTTTCTTCGCTGAGCGAAGCTAGGCCGCTCTGCTTTACTACTGCCCAAGAACGATGAAGAACCTCTCGTGACCGAAGTTTCTTGCAGAGATCGGCGGTCATCTAAGCGCCTGTGGTGTGAGGGCTTATCGGTTCGCTCGCCCTCGGCCAGAGCTCTAAGTCCGATCCACAAGGCTCCGAAGGCGCAGAGTGCATCCCTCGGGTGCGACCTGATCCGAAGTAGCAACTGCCCCCCGGACCTCCCCCCCAGAA
>NZ_QJTI01000004.1:0-135566 GCF_003217325.1 Rhodopseudomonas faecalis | reverse complement strand
CTAAGTCCGATCCACAAGGCTCCGAAGGCGCAGAGTGCATCCCTCGGGTGCGACCTGATCCGAAGTAGCAACTGCCCCCCGGACCTCCCCCCCAGAACAACCGACGCTCAGATCGAGCCCGGCCACCAGAGGCGAGTGGACCAACGCTGCGAAGCAGATCGCAACAGTAGCGAGTGCCGATCGACTGGCACGTTTTTGCATGTCCTGGTCATCTGACGCGCTCCTTTGAAACCGGCCTACCTTTTTGGCGGTGACCGTCAAGCGTCGCCCGCGACCCTCCACCCCGGCGGAGAAAGAAAAGCTGCCAACCGTCCGATAAGTCCCCGAAATGGTGAGAGCTACGGTCAGCTTCCATCGTGCCGAGAGCAAAGTCCGATCCACAAGGCTCCGAAGGCGCAGAGTGCATCCCTCGGGTGCGACCTGATCCGAAGTAGCAACTGCCCCCCGGACCTCCCCCCCAGAACAACCGACGCTCAGATCGAGCCCGGCCACCAGAGGCGAGTAGATTGGAATTACTCAACCTAACGTGGTTGGTTCCGTCATACAAGATGATGTCGGCGGCGTGCGTCGCTATATCCACATGATGTGCCGTGAATCGCCAGTTACTTGGCGCTGGGCGACGAGACAATGACGAGCCGATAGCGTGCTACTGTCTGTAAGCAAATGGTTCTCAGGGGAAAAGATGGTGCTGCCAGACAGGATTGAACTGTCGACCTCTCCATTACCAATGGAGTGCTCTACCACTGAGCTACGGCAGCATGCCATTCGTTCGGGAAACGGCCCGGAGGGGCTCCCGTTCGGCGGCTGTTCATTGCCACAACGAATCCCGCAGCGCAAGCGGGGCTGTGACGCTTTGTGACCTCCTTTTGGGGAAAGCGGTGGGTTCAGACCCCGGCCGCCGCCTTCATGGCCAGCAATTGCGGGCCGATCCGCGCTCCCATGGCCTCGCCAAGCGCCTGCAGCGCCTTGGCCGGCCGCACCATCACCTCAAATTCGATCATCTGGCCGGCTTCGTTGAACTTGATCAGGTCGATGCCCTTCAGTTCCCAGCGGCCGATATTGGCGGAAAATTCCAGGCCGACGTCGTGCGGACCGGCCACAAAGGTGCGGTGGTAGCGAAAATTCTCAAAAATCTGCGCCACGGTGGTCAGCACCAGCGCGGTCGCGGCGCGGCCGGGGATCGGCGAGCGCACGAATGGCGAGTGGAACACGATTGATTCGGCCAAAAGCGGTTTCAGCACGTCGCCGCTGCCGGTGGCGACGAAATCGTGCCAGCGCGTCAGCGTCAGTTGCGGTCCGCTCGCCAAGGCATATGTTGCGTCCTGCATCGTTCCTCCCCTGATCCGTTGTTGTGCCGCAGCCCAGCATAGAGCCTGGATGCCGGCAAGCCTGAAGACCGCCGCGCCATGACCGATTCGCCCAAACCCGCTTCGCCGTCCTCCGATCGCGCCGCGCGGCTGCGCGAGGCGCTGCGCGAAAATCTCAAGCGGCGCAAAACGCAGCTCCGTGGCCGCGCCGCTTTGGCAGAGGCTGAGGGAGAATCGGCGGGGGCGGAGAGCGCGCTCGCCGCGCCAAGCGGCGAATCGCACCGCTGATCGGCCCCGGCCGGCGCCGCTGGCTTCGCCATTCGGGCGCGGCGCCGTGTGTGCTTGGCCATGTCGCATGGCGCGCAAATAATGTATCGTCATGGTGGTGGAGAGAATCGCTACCACTCTGCGTTGATGGTCGAAGCTGCGGGCTGCCAGATGAAGGTGATCCTGTTCGGCGCGAGCGGAATGGTCGGCCAGGGCGTGCTGCGCGAATGCCTGCGCGATCCTGACGTCGAGGAAGTGCTGGTGGTGGTGCGCAATCGCATCCGGCGTCAGCACGCCAAGCTGCGCGAAATCCTGCACGAAGATTTTTTGGATTTTTCCACGATCGAGGCGCGGCTCGCCGGCTACGACGCCTGCCTGTTTTGCCTCGGCGTGTCGTCGGTCGGCCTTGATGAAGCGCGCTATCGCGAGATCACTTACGACATCACCATGGCGGCCGCGCAGGTTCTGGCGCGGCTCAATCCGGCGATGACCTTCATCTATGTGTCCGGCAGCGGCACCGATTCCAGCGAGCAGGGCCGGCTGATGTGGGCGCGCATCAAGGGCAAGACCGAGAACGACCTGCTCAAGCTGCCGTTCAAGGCGGCCTATATGTTCCGGCCGGCCGGGGTGCAGCCGCTGCACGGCATCCAGTCGAAAACCCGGTGGGTCAACACGCTGTACCGCTATGCCCGGCCGGTGCTCGGCTGGCTGCGCCGGATCGCGCCCGGCGCCATGACCACCACCGAACAGCTCGGCCGCGCCATGCTGAAAGTCGCCAAGCATGGCTATCCGCAGCCGGTGCTGGAGAGCCGGGACATCAACGCGATGAGCTGAGTTGTTCGGCTTGCGGTGACCTCACCTCGCCCCGCTTGCGGGGAGAGGTCGGCGCGGCGGAGCGCTGCGAGGCCGGGCCGGTGAGGGGGGCTTCCGCGAGGGTGACCCATGTGGATATGCCCATGTGGATATGCCCATGTGGATATGCCCCCTCATCCCGACCTTCTCCCCGCAGGCGGTGAGAAGGAGCGCGCCGCCGCCAGCCGCCGCCAGTCGCTCGCAGCTAAAGCGGCGTTGGCCGGATTGGATACCGGTTCACGTCAAGAAAGCGCGTCAGACCAGAATGTTAGAGCGTTGCTACGGATTTCGTTAAAACCGAAAACGCGCTCATCGCTCGCAGCACAAGCCGCCGTCCGCGCCGCCGCACCCCATCAATTCGCCGCAAATCCGGTCGCTTTTGCCTTCGGGCGGTCATTTGCCCTATAACGCCGTTTCTCCAGCACAACAGGATTAGGCATGGATCGCATTCGCATCGTCGGCGGCGCTAAGCTCAATGGCACGATCCCGATTTCGGGCGCCAAGAACGCCGCTCTGCCGCTGATGATTGCGGCCCTGCTGACCGAGGACACGCTGATTCTCGACAATGTGCCGCGCCTGGCCGACGTGGCGCAGCTGCAGCGCATCCTGGGCAATCACGGCGTCGATATCATGTCGGCCGGCAAGCGCTCCGGCGATCATCAATATCAGGGCCAGACCCTGCATATCTCGGCCAAGAACATCATCGACACCACCGCGCCCTATGAGCTGGTATCGAAGATGCGCGCCAGTTTTTGGGTGATCGCGCCGCTGCTGGCGCGCATGCATGAAGCCAAGGTGTCGCTGCCCGGCGGCTGCGCGATCGGCACCCGCCCGGTCGATCTGTTGATCATGGCGCTGGAAAAGCTCGGCGCCACCATCGCGATCGACGGCGGCTATGTGGTGGCGAGCGCGCCCGGCGGGCTGCGCGGCGCCGAAATCGAATTCCCCAAGGTCACGGTCAGCGGCACCCATGTCGCGCTGATGGCGGCGACCCTGGCCAAGGGCACCACCATCATCAACAACGCCGCCTGCGAGCCGGAAATCACCGACGTTGCCGACTGCCTGATCAAGATGGGCGCCAAGATCAGCGGCGCCGGCACACCGCGCATCGTGATCGAAGGCGTCGATCAGCTCCACGGTGCCCGCCATACCGTGCTACCGGATCGGATCGAGGCCGGCACCTATGCGATGGCGGTGGCGATGACCGGCGGCGACGTGCAGCTGTCCGGCGCGCGTCCGGAATTGCTGCAATCGGCGCTCGACGTGCTGACCGAGGCCGGCGCCACCATCACCGTCAACAATGAGGGCATCCGCGTGGCCCGCAACGGCGCTGGCATCAATCCGGTCACCGTCACCACCGCGCCGTTCCCCGGCTTCCCGACCGATCTGCAGGCGCAGCTGATGGCGCTGATGACCTGCGCCAAGGGCGTCTCGCATATCACCGAGACCATCTTTGAAAACCGCTTCATGCATGTGCAGGAGTTGGCGCGGTTCGGCGCGCGCATTCAGCTCGACGGCGAGACCGCGACCATCGACGGCGTTGCCAAACTGCGCGGCGCCCCGGTGATGGCCACCGATCTGCGCGCCTCGGTGTCGCTGGTGATCGCGGCGCTGGCCGCGGAAGGCGAGACCATGGTCAACCGCATCTATCATCTCGACCGCGGCTTTGAGCGGCTCGAGGACAAGCTGTCCGCTTGCGGCGCCACCATCGAGCGCATCAGCGGCTGACGCCATCGGGGGGCAGCGTGACCGGGCAACTGAAGCTGATCGCCTTTGACGCTGACGACCTGGCGGTGATCTCCGCCCATGTGCAGGATGCCCGGGTCCATGTCGCCGACATCATCTGGCGGCAGGCCGACAAGCGGCTGGTGATCGGTCTCAGCCGTCCCGATTGGGATCAGACCCTGGCCGGGCATGACGCGCCGGGCCGGCTGGTGTCGGCGCTGCGTTTCGATCGGGTGCTGGCCTGCAAATCGCGCCAGATCGATCACAGCCAGCCCGATCAGGTGCTGGAGCTGATCGGGATCGACTTCTACCCCGGCGAGGCGCCGGGCGGCGCCGCGCTGTTGATGTTCAAGCAGGGCGGCGCGGTGCGGCTCGACCTCGAATGTCTGGAATGCAGCCTCACCGACCTCGGCGCTGACGCGCTCGGCGGCGAAGCCGAGCAGGCGGACGACCCTGTCCCCTCGCGTGCGCCGCCGCGGCCGCGCTCGTAACGCGATCGTTGGCAGCCAAGGGTTGACGGCGATAAGCCGTCGCGCCATTGAGCAAGGGGCCTTCGTGACGAAGCCCCTTTTAGTTGGACTCTCCGAATGCCCATTCGTCTGGATCGCCGCAGCGCCGATTTCGCCTCGCAGTTCAAAGCCTTTCTGGCGACCAAGCGGGAAGCCTCGCAGGATGTCGAAAGTGCGGCCCGCGCTATCGTCAATGACGTGGTGGCGCGCGGCGACGCGGCGCTGATCGAGGCGACCCGCAAATTCGACCGGCTCGAGATCGACGCGAGCGGGCTGCGCATCACCGCCGATGAGGTCAAAGCCGCGGTCGCCGCCTGCGACACGGCGACGCTCGACGCGCTCAAACTGGCGCGCGACCGCATCGAACTGTTTCACCGCCGGCAATTGCCGAAGGACGACCGTTTCACCGACGCGCTCGGCGTCGAGCTCGGCTGGCGCTGGAGCGCGGTCGATGCCGTCGGCCTGTATGTGCCGGGCGGCACCGCCGCCTATCCGTCCTCGGTGCTGATGAATGCGGTGCCGGCGATCGTCGCCGGCGTGCCGCGCGTGGTGATGGTGGTGCCGACCCCGGACGGCAAGCTCAATCCGCTGGTGCTGGCTGCCGCCGATCTCGCCGGCATCACCGAGATTTACCGGGTCGGCGGCGCGCAGGCCGTGGCGGCGCTCGCCTATGGCACCGCGACCATCGCGCCGGTCGCAAAAATCGTCGGCCCCGGCAATGCCTATGTCGCCGCCGCCAAGCGGCTGGTGTTCGGCAAGGTCGGTATCGACATGATCGCCGGCCCGTCCGAGGTGGTGATCATCGCCGATCGCAACGGCCATCCGGACTGGATCGCCGCCGACATGCTGGCGCAGGCCGAGCATGACGCCAACGCCCAGTCGATCCTGATCACCGATAGCGCCGAGCTGGCCGACGAGGTCGAGCGCGCGATCGCCTCCCAGCTGACCACGCTGCCGCGCGCCGAGATCGCGCAGGCGTCGTGGCGCGATTTTGGCGGGCTGATCGTGGTCGAGAATCTTGATCAGGCCACCGAGCTTGCCAATGCGCTCGCCGCCGAGCATCTCGAAATCATGACCGCCGATCCGGAAGCGCTGGCGGCCAAGATCCGCAATGCCGGCGCGATCTTCCTTGGCGCCCATACGCCGGAAGCGATCGGCGACTATGTCGGCGGCTCCAACCACGTGCTGCCGACCGCGCGCTCGGCGCGGTTCTCGTCCGGGCTCGGCGTGCTCGATTTCATGAAGCGCACCTCGATGCTGAAATGCGGGCCGGAGCAGCTGCGGGCGCTCGGGCCGGCCGCGGTCGCGCTCGGTGAGGCCGAGGGCCTCGGCGCTCATGCTCGCTCAGTTGGATTGCGCCTCAATCTGCAATGACCAAGAAAGCCCCAGACGGTTCCAAAAACTACATCGTCGCGGTGACGCTGGACGAGGAATCGATTGGGCGTTCCGGGCCGGATATCGAGCACGAGCGGGCGATCGCGATCTATGATCTGGTCGAGAAGAACTCGTTCGCGCCGATCGGCGCCGGCGAGGGGCCGTTCGTGCTGCATCTTGGCATTACCGGCAACCGGCTGATGTTCGACATCCGCCGCGAAGACGGCACGCCGGTGGTGGCGCATCTTTTGTCGCTGTCGCCGTTTCGCCGCATCGTGAAGGACTACTTCATGATCTGCGACAGCTATTACCACGCGATCCGCACCGCCACGCCCGACAAGATCGAGGCGATCGACATGGGGCGGCGCGGCATTCACGACGAAGGGTCGCGCACGCTGCAGGAGCGGCTCGCCGACAAGGTGCGGATCGATTTCGAAACCGCGCGGCGGCTGTTCACCCTGATTTCCGTGCTGCACTGGAAGGGCTGAGATGCAAGGCCGGCGCAGGTCGCACGGGCGCTGCCCGAAGACCGGCGACCCACGGCGATGACGGCGGCGCCGGCCCAGCCCCATGCCGTGCTGTTCGCCTGCGGCCATAACAGCATCCGCTCGCCGATGGCGGCCAGCCTGCTGCGCCAGATCGCGCCGCGCACGCTCTATGTGCGCTCCGCCGGGGTGCGCAAGCTGGAGCTTGATCCATTCGCGGTGGCGGCGATGGCCGAGATCGGCCTCGATATCTCAAAACACCGGCCGATCACCTTTGAGGAACTCGACAATGACGAGGGCCTGAATTTCGATCTGATCGTGACGCTGGCGCCGGAGGCGCATCACAAGGCGCTGGAACTGACCCGCACCCACGCGGTCGAGGTCGAATATTGGCCGACCCCGGACCCGAGCGGCATCGAGGGCAGCCGCGAACACCAGCTCGACGCCTATCGCGCGGTGCGCGACGGGCTGTTGGCCCGGATCCGGCAGCGCTTTGGCTGGGGCGGGGTGACCGGCAATGAATGAGGAGCGGCAGTGCTGTTGTGCCGCGCCTCTACAATTATTTGACTGGAACGCATTCGCGCTCGTCAGTGAACTCAAAAGTCGCTGGCTGTCGAACGGGCGCCTGGCTTGGCCATAGTCGCTGCAGGCCCAGATTTGCCCCCTACTGCTTCGGATGATGTCCCTGGAGCCGAAGGTACCGCTCCCTGCTTGCGCATGCGTTGCTCGACGGTTCGCATTTGATCTCCGATCGTCTGAGAATCGGCGGCCCATGCCTGACTCCAGGCGACTGCGACCACCTGCATCCCCGCCTTGGACCAGGGGTGTTCTCCGCGCCACGAGCCGACATCGGCGGTACCTGTAA
This sequence comes from Rhodopseudomonas faecalis, assembly GCF_003217325.1. Lineage (GTDB taxonomy): Bacteria > Pseudomonadota > Alphaproteobacteria > Rhizobiales > Xanthobacteraceae > Rhodopseudomonas > Rhodopseudomonas faecalis. The sequence continues at coordinate 128,182 of NZ_QJTI01000004.1, read as the reverse complement.
GCTGGAGGTCCTTAGAAACGGCGGTGATCTGCGAATTATACTCGGAAGTGTCAAATGAAGTTGCGCTGTCGTCGGAAAATTCGCGTCGCTCAAAGCGATTGCTAGCACTGCTTCGTGCTACGATCTTTTCTCCCAGGAAGCGCTGGATAGCAGCCAGGCCATGCAGTCTTGCTCGGCCATGATCAGCCGACGCAAGGGAGGTTTTTGGTGCCACACCAAATCCAACCACCACTCGGCTTCCCTTTTCGTCAGTGTAGACCCTGACACCTTCCGTGTAGGCCATCCAATCAGGGTTGACCGCTGCCATCTCATCGAACTGAGATTTCAGACGCACCTTCGGTGGAGCAGGGGGGATTATAATAGAAGGGTCCCAGATGGCTTCTGCGATGGCCTGCAGTTTCGGGCTCCAGATCAAGCCGACCAGAACAGCATATTTTCCGCTGTCTTCGGTGCTTGGGCCTTCGCACTGAACGGCAGAAAACGCTCCGGATGCGAACACCTCAGCGCTGCTTGCGATGTTCTGGTTCAAAGTCACCTGCAGTTTGGCGATCTTCTCCTGTCGCTGCGCAGTAGTGCCAGACCACTTTGGGTCGTACTTCTTGATTTCTGCGTCCACGGCTTTGTCGGCGAGAACCAAAGCCTTGTCTGACAGGGACAACTGCTCCACAGCGGGCTTCAAAGAGGGGGGGGCATTGTCTCCACCCATCATCTTGATAGCGGTTGCGCGATCTGATCGGATCGTTGTTTTGATCGTCTCCGCAAGAGCCTTTCGCGCCTCAAGTTCGGCATAAGCGAACATTGCCTGACGCGCTGTCAGCCAATTGCGGGAGTCGGGTGGCTCGGAGATCGCGGCCGCTTGTTTGGATACGAGGATGAAGTAATTATCGCGTTCGTTTTTGCCCTCTTGAAGCCCTTCGCGCGAAAGCCAGTCGCTCCAGCAAGCCTCAATCGATTGATAGCTTGACTTTTGGGGGAGGGGCGAAAGCTCTTGTAGCTGGACATTTGACTGCGCAAGAACAGGTATGCTTAGTTGTAACAGTATGCATGCAATTAGGCACGGTTTAATTTTAACCACGTTTCGCTCCTTATCAGTATCGTCGGGGAATCCCTTGGACGACCCCCTTGAACATTTCAAACATCATTGCTCGTGTCTGCTCGTCACGGATCTGCTGATCTCGGCGCGCCTGCTCATCGCGTATCTGCTGTTCACGACGGGCTCGTTGATCTTCTTGGTATTTTGATAGACGCGCCTCTGCAATGGCGTGGCCAAGCTGCGATGCCCGTTGCAGGAGTCTTTCGATTTCGCCAGGACTGCGCTCAGCGACTCTGCCCTGAATCATGAGGTTGGCTAGGCTGTTCATAGAATCTGGGTCGCCGAGTTGTATCCCTGTCCGAAACGCGGCCACAGCTGCCGGAATGTTCGGAGCTCCAATCCGATCGCTGTATAGCAGCCAGCCATAGTTATCGAAGGCCGCGGCATAACGCTCAGCCGTGAGGCGTTTCAGCAAAGCCAATGCTTTGATTGGTTCCCTAATTTGATAAGCACGTGCAAGTTGGTATCGATAGCGAGGATCCGATGAATGGCGCTGAACGGCTGTGGTACATGCCTCAATCGCAGGGAGCGGATCGGCCCGTAAAGAGTCGTAACTTGCGCTGCCGACTTCCTTGGGGCGTGCTGTGTCGTAAGGATTTCCTGCCAACTGGTTGCACAGTTCAGGTGCGCGGGACAGACGAGCGCGCTGCTCTTCATCGCGTTTGCGTCGCAGCGCCTCTTCTTCTTCCTTGGCAAGCCGGGCCAGGCGCTCTCGCTCCTCTTGCTCTCTGACTTCTTGGGCGCGCCTTGCTTCCTCCGCCTGCCATTCTTCCCGGACTTTTGATGTCACGGGCTGCAGCCGCTCGCCGTTTTTGGGATGGAAGCCTTTGTTGTCGAAAAAGGAATAAGGTTGGTTCTTTCCCTTCCAAAACCAAACGAGTGGTTCGCCGGATTTGGCATCAAACCATTCGACATGCTGCGGATCGACAGGTTGGGGCGGCTTCCGTTCACGCTCAGCTTTGGCTTGCCGCCATTTGGCGAGGAAATCCGGCTTTGGGACGCAGACCACAACGGTCAAGCTGAGTGAGACTGCATCGTGGTCCCCGATCTTCTTCACAGAATCGTCTGTGACCGTAGGGCGGACGAACCCGGCAAGTTCGCTCTTATCAAGCTGGTTGAAGCTCTGGTAAGCTAAGTTTTGTTGAATGTCAGTCTCGCTTCGACTGCTAGACTCAACCCATAGGCCAGTCACGCGGGCCGCTGCTTCCTGATAGGCGCGCTGCAAAGCTCGCCCTCTCGCAGGCGTGTAATCGTCGATATTTTTAATCGGCTCTTGGATATTAACGATGTCGACAGACTTCGAACTGGCGCAATCCGCATCTTCAAACGCAGACGCAGAGCTAATTAGCAGACTTATGATAACCGCCTGAAGCAGCAGTTTCGCAATCATTGTTACATTCCTCGCCCAGATGGAATGCTAACTGAGACAGCCTTAGACACGCAAGCCGTGCAAGGCGCATCGAGCTCACCTGTGAGCAACTGCTCGATTTCTTCGGTGGATCGCGGTGTCTTGGTAGTTCCTTCAATCTGCTGGCGGTATCTTCTCCTGATTGAGCCTCCGAAAACGAGGATTGGCTGCGTTCCAAGTTGGAGATTACCGCGAGTGGTGTTTTTGTACCGTCTACCGACTTCATCCCGATGTGTGATCCAGGGCGATGCCGAGGACCTCCGTTGGAGCCAGGGGGGAGGGCTGGAGATGGGAATGGCGTCCTGGCCGCGGATGTAAGAATGGGGCCTACAGGCGGTTGTCGAAGCAGGGGCCATCCGATAGGTTCCGCCGCGTTTTCTCAGGAATATCCTATGTCCGGCCGTCCCAAATTGGTTCTCGCCTCCGGTTCGCCGCGTCGTCTCGCCCTGCTCAACCAGGCCGGGATCGAGCCGACCGCGCTGCGCCCCGCCGATGTCGATGAAACCCCGATCAAGGGCGAGCTGCCGCGCGCCTGTGCCAACCGCCTGGCGCGCGCCAAGGCCGAGGCGGCGCTGAAAGCGCTGCAGCTCGACGACGATCTGCGCGGCGCGCTGGTGCTGACCGCCGACACCGTGGTCGCGGTTGGTCGCCGGATTTTGCCCAAGGCCGAGCTGGTCGATGAGGCGGCGCAGTGTCTGCGGCTGTTGTCCGGCCGCAACCACCGGGTCTACACCGCGGTGTGCCTGGCGACCCCGAAGCAGACCTTTCGGCAGCGGCTGGTCGAATCGCGGGTGCGGTTTCGCCGCCTGACCGAAGAGGACATCAAGGCCTATCTCGACAGCGGCGAATGGCGCGGCAAGGCCGGCGGCTACGCGGTGCAGGGCATCGCCGGCAGCTTTGTGGTCAAGATCGTCGGCTCCTACACCAATATTGTCGGCCTGCCGCTCTATGACACGGTGGCGCTGCTGAGCGGCGAGGGCTTTCCGATCCGCGATGGTTGGCTCAATGCCGGCTGAGCCCGATCAGCCCGCCACCCCCGCGAAACGCTGCCCGATCTGCGGCAAGCCGGCCGTCCCTGAAGCGCGGCCGTTTTGCAGCGAGCGCTGCCGCGACGTCGATCTCAATCGCTGGCTGTCCGGCAGCTATGCCATCCCCTGCCGTCCCGAAGAGGACGACGACAACGATTGAGGGCAGGGCTGGCGGAGGCGTGGCGCGCTGCGACTTGACGCGCTGATCGGCGCGTCATGGCCGGGCTTCGCATCACCAACACCCACTGCTCCACCCGTCATGGCCGGGCTTCCTTTGCGCCCGCAGCGCGCGTCACGGCACCGCCCGCGAGTAGCCCGGCTTGATCGGGCGTGGGGGCCCGCCCGCCTCATCTCTCCAACGCTTTGGCTTGCGTGCATAAAGCAGGAGGGCGGGCAGGGCGCATGACCATGGGGCATTGCCTCGACCAAGCCGTCATGGCCGGGCTTCGTCCCGGCCATCCACGTCTTTGCGCCTGCAGCCCATCGAGATGACTGCCCGCGACCCGCGCGGGCAAGGCGGGTCTCAATAGCTAAGCCGATGTTTTGCCGCGCGTTCCTCGCCTTATCGAGCCCGCTCGGCGCGCCAACGCGGCCGCTCGGCTGCAAGGCCCATAGGCGCCGGCGACCGGAAACGCGCCGGCTCCGCCGCGTCATCCCCAGCCCGGAAAATTTCCCCAAAAGAACATGCGCGGGATGGGTGGACATCGCCGCCGACCCCCACTATAAACCGCCCCGCCCCCGGACGTGTTCCGAGGTGACGCCCAGGTAGCTCAGTTGGTAGAGCATGCGACTGAAAATCGCAGTGTCGGTGGTTCGATCCCGCCCCTGGGCACCATTCCCTTAGCCGAAAAATCAGAATATTACGCTCCGCGTCTGACAGCGTGACCGATGGTCGCCATAGGCTTGGCGCCACTACCAACCTGCATCCGATTTACAACGATATGTCTCGCTCAGCCCTTTAGGACGGTAGCTGCCAGTCACAGGCTTGCACTCGTCGAATGGGGTATGCCGCGCCGTGCAATATCGCGGCGCGATTTCTCCGTCTATTCAAGCGCGCGGAACGTTCGCGCCGCGAGCTTCCACGCGGAATTGATGAGGGCCGACTACATGACAAATTCAGAGCGGCTTTCGAAGCAGAAGATCAGGGAGTTGCAGGAAGAACTGACAATGTGGACGGCGCCAATAGCGTTTCGAGAACGTGTCGATGAAATCGTTCTATCGCTGCGCCGAGAAGTCTTCTTTGGGCAGGCCGGGCTAGCATTTCTTCGAGACGCTTGGATCGCGAGTCGCGTTGCGTCGGCGCTATTACCGGAGAAGGTGCGATTAGTCTGTGAGGAGCGTCCTGACTTCGAGTTCTGCAGCGGAGGGATGATTGAACAATTCGAAGCCACCGAAGCGGACCGAGCAGGTCGTAGAAGAGGCGATGAGCCTACTATTGAGAGGTGGTGGTGGGAAACGGTCGAGCATTGCCGAGACCGTTTCGAAGCTATACCGGCTGCACTCGAGCGGGTAGTAAGCAAGAAGGTCGCGAAAGGCTACCAGTCCGGCGTAAGCCTCGCAATTTATCTTAACCTGAATTGCTATGGGGCATACGTGAATGAGGGGCTCCCCATCATCGCGAATGCTACTGCGCCAGCAAGCCAGCAGTTCAAGAATATCTTTGTGATTTGGGAGCGCTCACTCTATCGCCTTTGGCAATCCGGTGAACGGGCGGTCGCGCAGTGGGATACTGCCAGGCCGAACGAGCCAGCTTAGGCACTTCTGCTCTATCACTTTGGGTGAATGTCACGATCGTGCCAGCGGACTCTTCTGTTTAGAATTCGCAGTGGCTCAAGCCGGCGCCGTTTCTTATTGCTTCTCGGTACGATCACCGCCGCATCCCATCACTCTCGCCATCACTCCCTGATCAGCACCCATGGCAGCGAGCTGCCGTGCACCACGGCGTAGCGATTGATGTGACCGTTGCGGCATTCGAAGGTGCGCAGCTCATAGCCGTGCGCCGTTGGCGTGATCCGCATCAGCCACGTCCGGGCGCCGCATTGCGTGCAAGGCGAGGGGGCCGGTTCGATTATTGCCGGCTGCGCGACCACAAATTCCTTTCCGTTTTGCATAGGCCCTCCTGACGCGGCCCTTAACGGCGGCGGGCCAATGGAGTTGTTGCCTTGGTGGTGGCGGCGTGCCGCCAGTTATTCATGCCGTCTGCGTGGACCGTCGTGGGCGTGGGCGAGTTGGCCAGCTTTCGGTTCTGTCGCATTTTCCTGACGCGAACCGGCAGCCACTTCGCTCGCCAACGCTATAGCGGCCGCAGCTCGGCGCTTAGCCTAACGCGCAGCCGTCGGGATGCGCGTCTGTTGTGTGCCGGTCTGGTGACCGGATGCTGCTGCGCTACCGGATGCTGCTGCGCTAAATGTGCGGTCGCCGCCAAGTTGCGATCGGTGCGGTTCAGTGGGGCGATCGCAGCGAGGCTAATCGCAGCGAGGCTATACGGCGTTAGCGCTTTATTCGGCGGGCAGCGCATTCCCGGGCGCACGACGCGCTGCAGCGCGCGTGCGTTGCTTCGCAAGGCTCGTCATTTCAAGTGGCCCGCCGCGGCAAGCGCGGCACGGCGTGGTCTCTGTTGGACGCAATCGATCAGTGCTCGGTTGACCTGATCGACGCAGCATGGCTCACGTCTGATCGTTCAACGGTAGGCGTCGGCACGTAGCGCCCGCGGCCACAATGCCGGCGCGGGTCGCCTGATCGATATTCAAAGCCTGATCGATATTCAAAGCCTGATCGATATTCAAAGCCTGATCGATATTCAAAGCCTGATCGATATTCAAAGCCTGATCGATATTCAAAGCCTGATCGGTGCTTGCAGCGTAGTTGTGAATTGAAGCGTGATGCTCCTGAGCCGGTTCTGGCGCGGATAGTGTGACGAGCGTCGTGAAGCGCGTTGGTGTCACATTGTGCGTGCGATGGTCGGCTTTTCCTCCGCGCTTGGCTGATGATCACGAGGTTGATAGCTGTTCGCTGTGCGATTCGCTGTCTCAATTTGCTCAACTAAGCATCATTCTGGCGATGCGCCTGAATTTTGTGCAGGGCTGTCGCGATAGTCCTTAGTGTCGCATAGCGGCCTGTTGCGCAGAAACGCGGTCAGCCGTTCGTCGTTGACTTCGATGCGGCCGTTATAGGCAATTAGCCCGAGCTTGCGGAATTTGTTCATGAAGTAACTGACGCGCGAGCGGGTGGTGCCGATCATGTCGGCCAGCGTTTCCTGGCTGAGCGGCGGCCGCACCCGCTTCGGCTGATCGGGCGTCTCGCGATGGGCGAGCAGCAGCAGCAGGCGCGCCAGCCGCTTTTCGCTGGAGTTGAATAGCTGATCGACCAGATCTTCCTCGATCCGGCTGTTGCGGCTCAGCAGATAGCAGGTGAACAGTTCGGTGAAAGCCGGCTGCTCGCGCAGCAGGCTGAACACCATCTCGCGCGGGATCGCCGTGATCAGCGAATGCTCCAGCGCCACCGTGCTCGACAGCCGATACTGCTTGCCGGTCAGGCAGCCTTCGCCAAAGAAGCTGCCGGGCCCGAAGATCGCGACCACCGCTTCCTTGCCGTGCTCGGATAGCACCGTCTGTTTGACGCAGCCCTTCTGCAGGTAGAACACCGAGTCCGCCGGGTCGCCCTGCGCGTAGATGGTCTGATTCCGGCGCGCGTCGATCACGCTCCGGCCCGGCCCCGCACAGGCGAGGAAGATTTTGAGGTCGAAAGGCGTCGGGGTCTCCACCTGTCTCTTCTCCATCCAAAAGAGCGGTGCAACCATTACGTGTTACCGCAGCATCCACCGCTTTTTCGGGGCAATCAAGCCCTTGCGCACAAAACGCGACGTTCGGCACGCGGAATATGGAGGAGAGGGGTGTTATGATGCCGCTTGGGCGGTGCCGGTCAGTGCCGGCTGCGCGGCGCCACGATCTTGAACACGCCATGCGCCAGAATGATGCAGCGGCCGTCGACGCTCAGTTCGGTCGAGGTGAACACCAGGCTCTTGGTGCTGCGCACCACCCGCGGCCGCGACACCAGCAAATCGCCGACCCGGCCGGCGTCGATGAAATGGGTGTCCATCTGCACGGTGGCGAGATGGTCGGAGCCGGAGGCGAGCCGCGCCGCCATGCCGGAGCTGCGGTCGGCCAGCGTCATCAATAGCCCGCCTTGCACCAGGCCGCGCCGGTTGCGGTGCTTGCCCTCGGCGATGATGGCGTATTCGTGCACGCCTTCGAACTGGCGGTGCCACATCGGGCCGACCAGATCGATAAAGCCGTCATCCTGCATCACCTCCCAGCCTGCGGCTCTCATGTCGTCGGCAGTGATGGGATGGGCGGCGTGGGGCATCAAGGCTTCCATGCGGTGCGTGGTCGCGGTTTCCTCGGTCACGGCGGCGGTGTAGTCAAGCGTCATGGAACGCGCACATAACGAAGCGCTGCGGCAGCGGATCGCTGCACGCTGCGCAGCCTTTCAACGCCTCGAAGAAGCCGGTCATCCGCCCGGCTTGAAGCACGCCGCGGTGGCGATCGCGGTGCTGGAGCGAACCGCCACCGAACCCTCGAGCTTTCTATTGACGCGCCGCGCCGCGGGGCTGCGCGCCCACAGCCTGCAATGGGCACTGCCGGGCGGGCGCTGCGATCCGGGTGAGGACGCCATCGGCGCGGCTTTGCGCGAACTCCATGAAGAACTGGGGCTGGCGCTCGATGCTGCTGACGTGCTCGGCGTGCTCGACGATTATCCGACCCGCTCGGGCTATCTGATCACCCCGGTGGTGGCCTGGGCCGGCCGCGATCCGGCGCTGGCGCTCAATCCGCACGAGGTGTCGTCGGTGCATCGCATTGAGCTTGCCGCGATCGAGGCCGAGGATGCGTTCGATTTCGTGCGGATTCCGGAGAGCGAGCGGCGCGTGGTGCGGCTGCGGCTCGATGATGATTTCATCCACGCCCCGACCGCGGCGCTGATCTATCAATTCCGCGAAGTGCTGGCCGGCCGCGCCACCCGCGTCGCCGATCTCGAACAGCCGGTGTTTGCCTGGAAATAGCGGTCGCGATGTCGCGCCGCCGGCGCGCGCGCAGGTTCCATGCTGACTTGCGCGCCCGTCTTGCCTAGAACATGGCGCATGCGAGCTCATGCGATTCGAACCTCCGGCCTCAGCCTGCTTGCGGTGCTGCTGCTGGCTCCGCCTTGCTTTGGCGATGACGCCCTGCGGCTGCCCGAGGGCGTCGCCAACGCCCGCGCCCAGGCGGTGTCGCCGCAGGCGATTGCCGAGTATCGGCGCAAGCTCGCCGAATATCAGGAAGCGCGCGCCGCCTATGAGCAGGACGCCAGCGCCTATTGGAGCGCGATCGCCGACAAGCGCCGCGCCCGCAATGCCAAGCGCCGCAATGGCGAGAGCGTGTCGCTCGACGATTATGTGCTGGAGCAGCCGCCGGTCTATGACGGGCCAAAACGCCCGGTCGATCCGATGCCGGCCGAGCCGGAAGAACAGCCGCGGCCGCGCAAATACATCCCGGTGGTGGCTGATCTGTTGCAGGCCGCGTCCGCGCAGTTTCAGTTCGCGCCGCAGCGTCCGTCCGCCGAGGTCGAGTTCAAGCGTGCTTATGCCCGCGCCGCCAAAGCGTCCGGGCTGACGCGCGAGCAGGCGGTGCGGGTCTATGCGTTCGAGACCGGCGGCAATGGTACGCACGACATGCAATCGGGACTGAGCGCGTCGCGTCCCAATTCGCGCGCGATCTCCACTGCAATCGGCTACAATCAGCTACTCACCACCAACAGCGTCGAACTATTGGCCGAGCAGGGCAATCATCTGCTCGGTGAGCTGAACGCCAAAGCCGCGCGGCTGACCGGGCCGGCGCGCAAGGCGATGGATCACAAGATCGCGGTGGTGAAGCGCATGATTGCGTTCACGCGCACGGTGCCGGACGAATGGGCCGCGCATGAAAAGCTCGCCGATACGCCGCAGGGCTGGGCGGTGCACGCGCTGGTGCTCGACATCGATGTCGGGCCGTGGCTGCAAACTCACAAGCTGCTGACCTCGGTGAAGTTCGCGCGCATGAAGGGCTATTTGCAGCCTTTGACCGCGGCCGAGCTGGAGATGATGAATCTCACCGGCGATGGCACGGGTCTCGATATGGTGACGATGCCCGATGAGATGCGCGACGTGGTGCCAACCGCGAACTTCTTTCAGCGCAGCGGTTATGAGCGCAACCCGGTGGCGGTGCGCCACAACACGGTCGCCAAACTACTTGCTGTGACTGACCGCCGCATGGACAGCGCCAGCAATAATCCAGGCGCGCGCGAGCTGTTTGCAGCGTTCTGAACCGTCGCGCATTTATGTCGCGGCTCGCCGCGCGGATGCATGGAAGCTGCGCTTTGACGTGCTGTTCGTTCTGTAGTACGAGCCGCTGATCCCGCTCGGCCTGCTGGCGGCGGGTTCAGTTATGCCCATGTGCCAACCTTGGCGTTGGCCGGGTGCAATTCACTCGGTCTTGGTCTGAGCCGCTGGTTCAGGCGTAAGCCGCGGCCCTGCGGGGAACCCCCTCCACCAGATTGAACGTTGCTGAGATCCTGGAATGACGACGCATTCAACTATGGCACAGCGGGCAGGCGCCTCCTGCAATATGGACGGCGCGCTGCAAGCGACCATCCAGCAGGCGACGGAATGGCTGATGAGCCAGCAGAAGCCGGATGGTCACTGGGTCGGACGCTCTGAGTCCAACGCCTGCATGGAGGCACAATGGTGCCTGGCCTTGTGGTTCATCGGTCTGGAAGATCATCCGCTGCGCGTGCGGCTCGGTCAGGCGCTGCTTGATACCCAGCGTCCCGATGGCGCCTGGCACGTGTTTCACGGCGCGCCGAACGGCGACATCAACGCCACAGTGGAAGCCTATGCCGCGCTGCGTTCGCTCGGCCATCGCGACGACGAGCCGGCGCTGCGCAAGGCGCGCGAATGGATTCTCGCCAAGGGCGGGCTGCGCAATATCCGCGTGTTCACCCGCTACTGGCTGGCGGTGATCGGCGAATGGCCGTGGGATAAGACGCCGAACATTCCGCCGGAAGTGATCTGGCTGCCGACCTGGTTTCCGCTGTCGATCTACAATTTTGCGCAATGGGCGCGCGCCACGCTGATGCCGATCGCCATTCTGTCGGCGCATCGGCCGAGCCGCGCGCTGCCGCCGGAAAACCGCTTGGACGCGCTGTTCCCGGAAGGGCGCGACAACTTCAACTACGATCTGCCGGAGCGGCTCGGCGCCGGCGTGTGGGATGCGTTCTTCCGCAAGGTCGACACCATTTTGCATTCGCTGCAGACCTGGGGCGCCAAGCGCGGCCGTCATGGCCTGATGCGCCGCGCGGCGCTCAACCACGTGCTGGAATGGATTATCCGCCACCAGGACGCCGACGGCGCCTGGGGCGGCATTCAACCGCCGTGGATCTACGGCATCATGGCGCTGCATTGCGAGGGCTATGCCCTCAACCATCCGGTGGTGGCCAAGGCGCTCGACTGCATGAACGATCCGGGTTGGCGCGTCGATGTCGGCGACGCCTCGTTCCTGCAGGCCACCAACAGCCCGGTCTGGGACACCCTTTTGTCGCTGATGTCGCTGGAAGACGCCGAGATGCGCGGCCAGCATCCGGAAGAGGTCGAGCGCTCGGTGCGCTGGGTGCTGCAGCGTCAGGTGCGGGTGCCGGGCGACTGGTCGGTCAAGTTGCCGAACGTCAAGCCGGGCGGCTGGGCGTTCGAATACGCCAACAACTTCTATCCCGATACCGACGATACCGCGGTGGCGCTGATGGCGCTGGCGCCGTTCCGCAACGATCCGAAATGGCAGGCCGAAGGCATCGAGGAAGCCATTCAGCTCGGTGTCGATTGGCTGATCGGCATGCAGTGCAAGGGCGGCGGCTGGGGCGCGTTCGACAAGGACAACAACCAGAAGCTGCTCGCCAAGATTCCGTTCTGCGACTTCGGCGAGGCGCTCGATCCGCCGTCGGCCGACGTCACCGCGCATGTCATCGAAGCGTTCTGCAAGCTGGGCATCGATCGCCGTCATCCGTCCATGGCGCGCGCGGTCGCCTATCTGAAGCGCGAGCAGGAGCCGAACGGTCCGTGGTTCGGCCGTTGGGGCGTCAATTACCTCTACGGCACCGGCGCGGTGTTGCCGGCGCTGGCCGCGATCGGCGAAGACATGAGCCAGCCCTATATCGGCCGGGCTTGCGACTGGCTGGTGGCGCAGCAGCAGGATAGTGGCGGCTGGGGCGAGAGCTGTTCGTCCTATATGGACCCGAGCGCGGCCGGCCGCGGCGTCGCCACCGCGTCGCAGACCGCGTGGGCGGTGATGGCACTGCTCGCGGCGAACCGCCCGAAGGATCGCGACGCGATCGAGCGCGGCTGTCTGTTCCTGATCGACAACCAGCGGCTCGGCACCTGGGTCGAGCCGGAATTCACCGGCACCGGCTTCCCGGGCTATGGCGTCGGCCAGACCATCAAGCTCAACGATCCGTTGTTGTCGAAGCGGCTGATGCAGGGGCCGGAGCTGTCGCGCTCCTTCATGCTGCGCTACGACATGTATCGGCACTACTTCCCCTTGACCGCACTCGGCCGCATGAAGGCGATGCTGGCCAAGGAAGCGGCGGCGACGCGCTAATCAAGCTGACCTGCGCACGACACAATCAATGGCGGTTCTGATCGGTCAGAACCGCCATTGTCATATGCGCCACGAGGTTACGCCGCGCGGTCCGGTCATTGATACGACCCGATGGTACTACGACCCCGAGCCGAATTTGAAGCTGCCGTCAGCTTCGAGATACGGCCCGGTGCGCATATAGAGCTGGCCGTTGGTGCCCAGGAAGAACAGCGTGCCCTTCGGCACCCGCTTGGCGCCCTTGAGCAGATCCTTGGCGTTGTTGGTGCCCAGGCGATAGGACAGCGTCTTGCCGTCATTGCCGTACACGTAAGCGATGTCGGGCGACAGCTCCCAGGACATCGCAGGCTCCGGCTCCGCGAGCGCGGCAGCGGGGGTGAGGCTCAACAAAGCAGCGGCCATCAATCCGCACATGCTGGTTTTCATGTCGCACCTCCTTGCTCTCACCCGTGATTGTTACCAATTCCACGGTCGATAAAAATCCTACCAATTCGTCGACGAACAGACCGCGAACGTAGTTGCGCGTCAATGACCTTGGCCTCGAATCGGTCTTGTGATGACGCCCGGCTCAAAGGCTCGAACCAACCCGAGGCGGTTTGACAGCCGGAACGGGCGGTCCCACCTTCGGGACGATTTGGTGATGGATGTAATCCGCAAGGGAATGCAGCGATGATGCCAATGAGTCAGATCGTGAAGCGCAGTGTGGTCGCCGCCGTGCTGGTGCTGCCGGCCGGGGCCGCGGTGGCCGACGAGTTCAAGCTGGTCAGCAATCAGCGCATCGCCTGCAGCCGCGGTTTTAGCCCGGGCAAGCTCAATACGGCCACCTGCCGGTCCTACGCCTATCTCTTTAATGCCCGCACCTCCGAGTATTTCCGCTGCCAGGTCAGCATGTCGGTGACGCGCGACAACAAGGAAATCATCAACGTCCAGACCGATGGCGGCTGCGCCAAGAAAGCCCGCATCTTTGAGACGGATTCGAACTATTCCTTTGACGCGATGGAAACCGAACCGCCGAACACCAACTCGTTCTTCGGCACCGGCGGCTACGCGATTTGGGCCAGCGACACCACCACGCAGAAGCTGCGCGGCTGCATCACCATCAATCCTGGGCTTGGTCCAGACATCAACCGTTGTCTGGATATGACCTTCGACCAAAATTAGTAGCCGGTCAGTTCATTGGGCCTCGGCGGCAGCGGCACGGGTTTTCCGGCGATCCGGTTCATGATGGTGGTCAGGGTCGCGGCGTCGTTGTCAAAGCCGCCATGGCTGGTCGATTGGCTGTCGCCGCCCGCGCCCGAATAGCTGATCTTCAGCTTGGCCGAGGACGGCAGCCCGCCGTGGTATTTTGCCATGCCGGCGATCGGCATCGGCACCGGGTCCTCAAAGCCGCGCGACACCAGATACAGCAGCGAGCGCGAATAAGACGGCAGCACCGGAATGTTGGTCGAGACCGTGTCGGCCAGTTCCTGGGCGTCGGTCAGGGCATAGAGATAGAGCTTGTCCTGCAGCGGCAGCGCGCCTTTGCCGGTGAGGTAGGGCGCGTAATGCTGGTTGAAGAAATCGACCGTGCAGGCCGGCGCCATCAGATGGATGCTGCCGAGCTTGAGGTTCTTGATCTTGAAGCGGCCAAGCGCGGCCAGCAGCCGACCGAGCATGATCGCGCCGGCGCTGTGGCCGACCAGATGCAGCACCGGGCGGTGATCCTTGGCGGCGTCGAGCCCGGCCAGCAGCGGGTTTAGGCCGCGGAAGCCGCCGTCATAATCGACCGAGCTGTCGAACGACACCGCGGCGTCCTGCTTCATGTTGCGCCAAGCGTGACTGCCGATTTCCTTGCCGGGGCCGGCTTCGAACAACCAGTCGAACAGCCCGCCCGCGACCTTGCCGGCAACATGCGACTGCGAGATTTTGCCGAACACCTCGTCAATCAGGCCCGAGCCCCACATCAGATGGAAATTGTACAGTTTGTTGCGCGCAAAGATGTTGTGCCGGGTCCAGGTGGCGATGCGCTTGGCTTCATCGACCAGCGAGTTCAGCCCGCCATGGGCGTAGATCACCAGATGATCATAGCCTCGGCCGCTATTGGCTGACGGCAGCGTCAGCCGCTCCACGGTCTCCTGCATCTCGGTGCTGGTCGGCGAGCCGTATTTGCCGTCGGTCACCAGCCGGCCGTCATCGATATTGATGAAATGGCCGATGATATCGCTGCGCTCCGGATCGCGGCTGAACAGGCCTTCGGCACTGCTGGCGATGCTGGCGCCTGGAATGGCGCGGAACGCCGTCGGTGCCGGCACGCCGAGCTGCAGCACCCAGGCGTCCATGATGGTCGCCGCCCAATCGGTGTAGTGCCAATGGGCGACGCCGTTCTGGCCCCATTCCGGGCCCCAGGAATTGAGCACCCAAAATCCTTCGGCGTCATAGCCGACGATCGCGAAGGCATGGCCGCCGGCCGGGGTGCCGCCCGGCTCGATGCGCTGGCCGTCTTGCAGCGTCTGCCAGTGGCTATGGATCTGCGCCGAAGCGTAGATTACGCCGACATCGTTGAGCGCGCAGTGATAGTCGCTGATGTCCGGCTGCAGCCGGAAATAGGCGCCGAGCCGGGTGTCGCGCGCTTCCTTGGCCATGTCATAGGTCAGCGCCCATGGCGTCTCCTGCGCGCCGTCCGGCGCGGTCGTCTCGCTGCACACGCCGTTGCGGAACAGGCCCTTGATGGCGCCGCGCAGGCTGGAGCCCTGATAGGCGCTGCCTTCCCACTCGTCGTTGCGCTTGGCCATCTCGTAGAGCATGCGCGCGCTGACACGCTGCGGCCGCTCGGGCACGCTGTCGCGGAACCGCAGATAGTCGATGACATGCGCCAGCGAATAGCCGGTGCAGCTGCTGTCGGCGCCCTGATCGCGTACTGGAAAGGCGATGCGCGGATAGATCGCGGTCTGTAGCGGCCGCAGATGCGGCGCGTAGATGCGGTCACGGATATCGGGCAGGTCGGGCAGGATGTCGAGCTTGCGCTCGCCGAGCGTCGTCGTTTTGGCGGTGAACGAACGGCCGCCAAGCTGGATGACGCCAAAGCCGGCACTGGCGTCCGGGGCGGCGTCGGCTGGCAAAGGCGAGGGCGCCGCGGCGCTGCGTTGTTCGGCGGTCTGCCGCGGCGTCGCGGCGGGCGTAGCGCGTGACCGGCTGCGGCCGGTCTGTTTCGATCCGTTCGCTTTCCTGGTCATGCTCACCCCCTATGCGCTGCAGTCTGCTCGCAAAGTATCGGCGATACGCCGGGCAAGTGCAGCACGATCGCCGCGCAAGCTCAAGGGCGAGGGCGGGGCGGGGATCAGTTCGGCGACCGCGCGCTGCGACCGCAATACCTCCTACCAGGATCGATGGCCGGTGCCGCGCGTTCCTGGACAGTGACCACTTGCCCGATTTGGAGGGTTGACCGCGGGCGGCGCGCCGTTCAGTTTCTACCTCAAGAAAATGGGAGAGAAATGCTCATGAAGTTCGGGTTGATCGGGGCCGCGCTTGCGGCCGCGTGTGTCCTGGCGGCGCCGCAGGCGCAGGCCCAGCAGTTCATCAATGTCCTCACTGGCGGCACGTCTGGGGTTTACTATCCGCTCGGCGTCGCCATCAGCAAAATCTACGGCGACAAGATCGCCAATGTGAAAACCCAGGTGCAGGCCACCAAGGCCTCGGTCGAGAATCTGGTGCTGTTGCAGCGCGGCGGCGGCGAGATCGCGTTCTCGCTCGGCGATTCCCTGAAGGCGGCCTGGGAAGGCGATGAGGAAGCCGGCTTTAAGAGCAAGCTCGACAAGCTACGGGTGATCGCCGCGATCTATCCGAACTACATCCAGATCGTGGCCACCGCCGATAGCGGCATCAAGACGCTGGCCGATCTCAAGGGCAAGAGCCTGTCGGTCGGCGCGCCGAAATCCGGCACCGAGCTGAATTCGCGCGCGATCCTGAAAGCGGCGGGCATGGACTACAAGGATATCGGCAAGGTCGAATATCTGCCGTTCGCCGAATCCGTCGATCTGATGAAGAACCGGCAGCTCAGTGCCACGCTGCAATCGGCGGGCCTTGGCGTCGCGTCGCTGAAGGATCTCAGCAATTCGAGCGAGATCACCGTGGTGTCGGTGCCGAAGGCGGTGGTCGACAAGATCGGGCCGCCATTCGTGGCGGCGACCATTCCGGCGGGCACCTATAAGGGCCAGGACCAGGACGTCCCGACCGCTGCGGTGGTCAATTATCTGGTCACCAGTTCAGCGGTGTCCGATGAACTCGCCTA
This sequence comes from Rhodopseudomonas faecalis, assembly GCF_003217325.1. Classification (GTDB taxonomy): domain Bacteria; phylum Pseudomonadota; class Alphaproteobacteria; order Rhizobiales; family Xanthobacteraceae; genus Rhodopseudomonas; species Rhodopseudomonas faecalis. The sequence goes on along the minus strand of NZ_QJTI01000004.1, from coordinate 111,729 downwards.
TCAGATGACCAAGCTGATTTTCGAGAACCTGCCGGAGCTGGCCAACGCCCACGCCGCCGGCCGCGAAATCAAGCTGGAAAACGCGGCCGCTGGCAGCCCGGCGCCGCTGCATCCCGGCGCCGCGCGCTACTACACGGAAAAGGGCGTGCTGAAGTAGTTCGCTTATCCCTCCCCTTGTGGGGAGGGTGGACGGCCGTCAGGCCGGCCGGGTGGGGGGAACACGAGGCTCTGCTTCGGCTTTGAAGGCAGTGCCCGGCGACCCCCACCCCGGCCTCCGCTTCGCTCGGCCGCCCTCCCCGCAAGGGGGAGGGATACGTTCGATGCACGTCAGGATCAAACTGGCGACCGTTCGACAACCACTGAGCAGTGCGATCAACACCATGCAGATGTTGCAGCCCGTCACCACGGTGGACCACGCCCCGGTCAAGGTCGAGTTCGACAATTTCGAGCACGGCTTTCCCGATGGCTTTGGGCCGCGCGGCTGGGATCATCTCGCTTATGCGGTCGCGATCGCCTTTGCGGTGTTTCAACTGGTGATCGCCGCCTGGAACGTGCTGCCGAGCCAGGTGGTGCGCGGCGTGCACGTCGGCTTTCTGCTGCTGCTGACCTTCGGGCTGATCGGCAATTTCACCGCCAAAACCAAGGCCGGCCGGATCGTGGCGTGGCTGATCGGCGCGCTCGGCTTCGGCTGTGGTCTGTACCAATGGATCTTCTATGCCGATCTGATCGCCCGCGACGGCGATCCGACCCATGCCGATCTGGTGGTCGGCACCGTGCTGGCGCTGCTGATCTTCGAAGGGACGCGCCGCCTGATGGGGTTGGCGCTGCCGCTGATGTGCGGCGTCTGTCTGCTCTATTGGTTCTTCGGCCAGTATCTGCCGGCGCCGCTCAATCATCGCGGCTATGATTTCGATCAGGTGATCACCCATCTGTCGTTCGGCACCGAAGGCTTTTACGGCGTGCCGATCTATGTGTCGGCCACCTACATCTTCCTGTTCATCCTGTTCGGCTCGTTCCTGGAACGCGCCGGCATGATCCAATTGTTCACCGACGTCTCGCTTGGCCTGTTCGGCGGCACGCGCGGCGGCCCGGCCAAAGTCGCGGTGTTCGCCTCGGGCATGATGGGCACCATTTCCGGCTCCGGCGTCGCCAATGTGGTCACGGTCGGCCAGTTCACCATTCCGCTGATGATCAAGTTCGGTTATCGCCGCGCCTTCGCCGCCGGCGTTGAAGCCACCGCCTCGATGGGCGGGCAGATCATGCCGCCGGTGATGGGCGCGGTGGCGTTCATCATGGCCGAGACGCTCGGCGTCGATTACGCGGTGATCGTCAAAGCCGCGGTGATCCCGGCGCTTTTGTATTTCGCCTCGGCGTTCTGGATGGTGCATCTCGAAGCCGGCAAGCACGGCCTGGTCGGCATGCAGCGCTCCGCGCTGCCCAGCGTCTGGAAGGCGCTGGCGAGCCGCTGGTATCTGGTCCTGCCGCTGGCGGCGCTGATCTTCATGCTGTTCGAGGGTTTTACGCCGCTCTATGCCGGCACGATCGGCCTGTCGCTGACCGTGGTGCTGATCCTCGGCGCCGCGATCGTGCACGGCTTTTCCAACAACGTGCTGCGCATCCTGTTCTGGGTCGGGCTGGCGCTGATTGCCGGCGCGGTGTCACGCCAGGGGCTGAACGTATTCGCGGTCGCCGGCATCGTCGCGGCCTTGATCGCGCTGGCGGCGCTGACCCGCGGCGGCCGCAACACGCTCGCCGCCTGCCGGGATTCGCTGGCAGTGAGTGCCAAATCGGCGCTCACCGTCGGCATGGCCTGCGCGATCGTCGGCACCATCATCGGCATGATGACCCAGACCGGGATTGGCACCATCTTCGGCAGCTGGGTGATCGGCCTTGGCGAGACCAGCCTGTTTCTGGCGCTGGTGATGACCATGCTGCTGTCGATCCTGCTCGGCACCGGCATCCCGACCATTCCGACCTACATCATCACCGCGGCGCTGGCCGCGCCCGCGCTGGCCAAGCTCGGCGTGCCGCTGATCGTCAGCCATATGTTCGCGTTCTACTACGGCATCATGGCCGACCTGTCGCCGCCGGTGGCGCTGGCGGCGCTGGCAGCGGCGCCGATCGCCAAAGAGAACCCCGACAAGATCGGCTGGGAAGCGATGCGGATCGCGCTCGCGGGCTATGTGATCCCGTTCATCGCGGTGTATTCGCCGGCCTTGATGTTGCAGCCCGGCGACCCGATGCAGGCCCATCTCGGCTTCTATGGTGCGGTCGCCTATGCGTCGCTGAAAGCGCTGCTGGCGATCGCTCTGCTCGGCATGGCGGCGATCGGTTTTCTGTTCAGCCGCATGACCGTCGCCGAGCGGTTGCTCGCGCTCGGGGCGGCGCTGTGCCTGCTCGGCGAGTTTCACTACAGCGACATGGTCGGCTTTGCGCTGGCCGCGGTGTCGATCGCCTGGCAGTGGCTGCGCCGCGGCCGCATCACCACGGCGCCGACATGAGCCTGTGCCTGCTGTCGGCCGGCGTCACCAAATCGCTGGCGCTGGCGGCGTTCACGCTGCTTTGGACCCATTCGATCGAAAAGACCGCTTGGCAGGAAGACTGGCGCGTCGGCCCCGACGGGCTGACGCTGGTGGCGGCGCGCATCAAGGGTAGCGGTGCCGGCATGGAGCCGCCGCCGGACGCGCGGCTGGTCGATGGCTGGCTGCAATGGCAGATCACGCGGCCGCCGCAGAGCGAGCTGGTGCTCGCCGATTCCGGCGCGGCCGGCGAATGGCGGCTGTGCGCGGATGGCCAATGTCAGACGCTGTCTGCGATTTTGGGCGACAGCCATGATGCTGCGACCACAGTGCTGCGCGCCTGCGATCCCTGATCAAGCGTCCCTGATCAAGCGTAGCGTGGTCGCGGCCATCATAGGCCTTTGCCCGATTGCACTGCGGCTGATCGCGGCTAAAACGCCTCACGCGGCGTTCGGCGAAGCTTGAGCAAGCACGGCGAGCGCCGCCGAGCGTGGCAGAGCGAGCAGCAAATATGTCTTCATGGCGCAGCGTGGCGATCAGCGCCGCGATCATCACGGCGATCGGCAACGGCGCGCTGCGTGCCGCAGTCGATGAAACGGTCGAGATCGCGCCGCTCGACCCGGCGCCATGCCGGCAGGCCGAGCTGGCCCATGACGATGACGCGGTGATCGCCAAATGCGGCGCGGTGATCGATCACGCCAAGACGGCAAAGGCCGACCGCATCGCGGCGCTGCTGGCGCGGGCCGCGGCCTTTCAAGCCAAGCAGCAGATCGCCCGCGCGCTGTCTGATTACGACGCCGTGTTGGCGCTCGACGACAGCCGTGCCGATCTGTTCAACCAGCGCGGCGAACTGCGCCGGCAGCAGGGCGACCGCCGCGGCGCGCTTGATGATTTCGTCGCGGCATTGAAGCGCGACCCGGACCATACGGCGGCGCGTAGTAACCAGCAGACGCTGACGCGCGAATTAGAGCGGATCGGCGCGCAGCTCGCGCTGAAAGGCAAGCCGAGTTTTGATTGCACGCGGGCGCGCGCGCCGGTCGAAAAAGCGATCTGTGCCGATCCGGAGCTGGCCGATCTCGATCGCGAAATCGACAATGTGTTCGCTCGGCGACTGCGCGCCGCCGAGCGCGGCGACGTTGCGGCGCTGCGCCGCACGCAGCAGCAATTTCTCGCGACGCGCGCATCATCGTTCGGCCGCCCGGGTTTCGATTTGCGCGCGGTGATGACGGCGCGGCTGCGTGAATTACTTGGCACTGTGGCCCATTGAGCTGAAAAGCGTCGCAAACTCGGCTATTTGGAGCCAAAAAAGCTCTTGATTAGGAACAAAGGTGGGGTTGCTATCTGCGGTAAAAAGCCGGAGATGGCGGGAATTGCCGCAAATTCCTGGGAGATGACGCCATGAGCATTCATGAATGCAGCCGCTATCGCGAGGTCCACGCCCGGTCGGTGTCCGATCCCGAAGGATTTTGGGGCGAGGCCGCACGGGAGATCGACTGGATTCAGGCCCCGACCAAGGTGTTCGATCCCAGCAAGGGCCTCTATGGCCGCTGGTTCGCTGATGGTGTGGTCAACACCTGTTACAACGCGCTCGATCGTCACGTCGAAGGTGGCCGCGCCGATCAACTGGCGCTGATTCACGATTCGCCGGTCACCGGCACCGTGACCAAGTTCACCTATCGGCAGCTGCTCGATGAGGTGAAGGCGTTTGCCGCCGTGCTCGCCGATCTTGGCGTCGGCAAGGGCGATCGCGTCATCATCTACATGCCGATGGTGTCGGAAGCCGTGGTGGCGATGCTGGCCTGCGCCCGCCTTGGCGCGGTGCATTCGGTGGTGTTCGGCGGTTTTGCCGCCAAGGAACTGGCGACCCGCATCAACGACGCCAAGCCGAAGGTGATCTTGTCGGCGTCGTGCGGCATCGAAGTGTCGCGCATCGTGCCCTACAAGCCGCTGCTCGACGACGCGATCGCGCTCGCCGCCCATCAGCCGGAGAGCTGCGTCATCCTGCAGCGCCCGCAGCTCAAGGCCGATCTGATCAATGGCCGCGATCATGATTGGGCGACGCTGCGCGCCGAGGCGATCGCCGCCGGCAAGAGCGCGCCGTGTACGCCGGTGCTCGCCACCGATCCGCTGTACATTCTGTACACCTCCGGCACCACCGGGCAGCCGAAGGGCGTGGTGCGTGACAATGGCGGCTATCTGGTCGCGCTGAAATGGACCATGGAGAATCTGTACGGCGTGAAGCCCGGCGAGGCTTGGCTGTGCACCTCCGACATCGGCTGGGTGGTCGGCCACAGCTACATCGTCTATGGCCCGCTGTTCCACGGCGCCACCACCATCATGTATGAAGGCAAGCCGGTCGCGACCCCGGATGCCGGCGCGTTCTGGCGGCTGGTCGAGGACTACAAGGCGGTGGCGCTGTTCACCGCGCCGACCGCGTTCCGCGCGATCCGCAAGGAGGACCCGGAAGGGGCCTTCATCAAGAAATACGACATCTCGACGCTGCGTACGCTGTTCCTGGCCGGCGAGCGCGCCGACCCGCCGACGGTGGAATGGGCCGAGCAGCAGCTCAAGCTGCCGGTGATCGATCACTGGTGGCAGACCGAAACCGGCTGGTGCATCGCCGGCAATCCGGTCGGCCTTGGCCTGTTGCCGGTCAAGCATGGTTCGCCGACCGTGCCGATGCCGGGCTATCAGCTCGAAGTGGTCGACGAGGCCGCCAAGCCGGTGCCGGCTGGCACCATGGGCTCGATCGTCATCAAGCTGCCGCTGCCGCCCGGCTGTCTGCCGACGCTGTGGGAGCAGGATGAACGCTGCCGCGAAAGCTATTTTGCGGATTATCCCGGCTATTACAAAACCTCCGACGCCGGCTACATGGACGAAGACGGCTATGTGTTCGTGATGGGCCGCACCGACGACATCATCAATGTCGCCGGTCACCGGCTGTCCACGGGCGGCATGGAGGAAATTCTGGCGTCGCATCCGGACGTCGCCGAATGCGCGGTGCTCGGCGTCGCCGACCCGATCAAGGGCGAGGTGCCGTGCGGCTTCCTGGTGCTCAAGAGCGGCGTCACCCGCGATCACGCCGAGATCGAGAAGGAAGTGGTCAAGCTGGTGCGCGACAAGCTCGGCCCGGTGGCGGCGTTCAAGCTGGCCGTCACGGTCGGCCGGCTGCCGAAAACCCGCTCCGGCAAGATTTTGCGCGGCACCATGAAGAAGATCGCCGACGGCGAGGCGTGGTCGATGCCGGCCACCATCGAAGACCCCAATGCGCTGGAAGAGATCAGCGTGGCGCTCAAGAGCCACCACTGATCCTGCGGCGTCATTGACCTTTCGGGATCGCGGCTTGCATTTGCCGCGATCCCGGTTCATCGGTGCGGGGGTTTTAATCGCACAGGAGCGCGTCGCGCATGTCCCCCACCGTTCCGAGCCGCCTGGCGCTGGCGCTGCTGGCGGCGCTGGCGCTGTCCGCCTGCAGTTCGCGTCACGAGGTCCCGAGCTACGCCGCAATGCCGGAAGACGATGATGCGTTCTGCCGTCAGAATGGCGTCGCGGTCGGTTCCAATGAATACGTCGCCTGCCGCAAGAACCGCGACGTGCAGCGCAGCAACGCGCTGACCCGCGCCAACCGCGCCCAGCGCAATCTCGGCGAGATGATGCTGAACAATCCGGAACGGCCGTAACCGCCGCACCGCACTTTCTTTTCCGATCGGGCGTGGGCCAGCCGCGCTCGGTCACATCACCAAGGACATCGCATGGATATCAAGGTCAGGGACTGCAACGGCGCACTGCTCGCCGAGGGCGACAGCGTAACGCTGATCAAGGATTTGAAGCTGAAAGGCTCCTCGACCGTGCTCAAGCGCGGCACCGTGATCAAGAACATCCACCTCACCGACAATGAGGAAGAGATCGAAGGCCGCACCGACAAGGTCAAGGGCCTGGTGCTGCGCACCGAGTTCTTGAAGAAGGCGTAACGCGTCCGCCCACGGCGATCGCTATCACCCCATCCGCACGTCATGGCCGGGCTCGTCCCGGCCATCGACGTCTTTGAGCTTGCACTGCCTCAAGACGTGGATGCCCGCGACAAGGCCAGCATGACGGGTCATTGGTGGCAGCCGCTATGCTGTAAGATTAGTGTTTGGTCGCGGCGGTTGCGCAATGGCACGCCGCGGCCTGCAGCTTGGCGATTTCGATCTCGAGTTGCTCGTTGACCAGAATGAGCGCCTTCACAGCGCCGCGCAGGTCGCCGCCGCAGGTGGCAATGATTTCTTCGATCTGCATTTCAACCGGAGTACTCACGACACAGCTCCATTGTTGCTGTTGTTACTTCGCCAATGGAATACGGCGGAAGTTTCGTGCGATTTCGGCGTGATTGGGATCAGTTGCGGCGACGATTGTTATCCACATTACTCCACAGCTGCACTGCAATTTCCGCACTGCGTTTCCGCAGCGCAACCGGCACCGCTCCGCACCCGCCTTGAACTAACAACGCGGCAAGGCGGATCTGGTTCCAGGGCTGGAACGAGGTTGCATGCCGGGAACGGGTCAGGCGTCAGCGCGTACCGATGCGTTGTTGTCGCAGTCAGAAACCGGCAAAATAGGCTGCGTCCGCCGTCCCCATTACGGCCGGTTGTCACCCGGCATGCGTAACCTGAACGCGGCATCGGCAATCATGTTCCGATCGGGACGCAAAGCCAGATTTTATGCATCAATGTAGTTGGCGATGCTGGTCGGTGGTGGCACTGGCAGGCCGTCAGTCTTCAGTCCTTCGATATGAAAGCGGATCGCTTCCCGGATTTCGACTTCCACCTCCGCGACGCTCGCTCCGGTTGCCACGCAGCCTGGCAGATCGGGCACGTAGGCCGAGTAGTTGCCGTCGGCCTTTTCGATGATGATGGCGTAGCGCATCAGGGCTTCTCCTTGAGGTGAGCCTGCTTCAGGATACTGGCAAAGGTGCCCGGTGCAAGGTCGTCGGATGGCTTGCCGGCGACGGTGACACGGCCCGGTTTGACGGGGTGTTTGAATTGCCGGTGGCTGCCGCGGGTGGCCACTAGCCGCCAACCGTCGGCTTCGATCAACTGGATCACGTCGCGGATCTTCATGACCAGACCTCTCAGCTCGAGGCTCTTTTGTTATTTCACCTCAACGGTCGTTAATAGGCCAGCCAGTCCCTCCGTCTCCGCCTATTGTCGGGATATTCCGGGCCGATCACAGTCTTGACATCGAAGGGCTGCGATGGTGCTTTACCGGCCATGAAGATCGCAGCTCACAAGACCCGTCTTTGGTGGCGCACCTCCTAAGAGGTGGCCATGCGATATCTGCTGTTTCCAATCGTCAAGGCCGTCACCACTAGGGCGGCCTTTTCTATGTCCTGTGTGGCGCTCCTCCCGGCAAGTCTGAATTAGAGGATCACATGAACAGGACCGTGTTTTCACTCCCGCCCGAGAGCCAGTTCGTCACGGCTGCCGGCCTCGCCATCACCCGGCGTACCGAGAGCTTTTCCGGCGGCGCGCGGCTCGACGCGCTGGTCGAGACGCTCGATAGCCGCCGCGGCGTGATGCTGTCCTCCGGCACCACGGTGCCCGGCCGTTACGAGAGCTTTGACCTCGGCTTTGCCGATCCGCCGCTGTCGCTGACCACCCGCGAGGCGGAATTTGCCATCGAGGCGCAAAACGCCCGTGGCGAGGTGCTGGTGGCGTTTCTGGCGGAAACGCTCAGCGACCCCAGCTTTGCCATTGAAGAACGCAGTGCCGGCCGTATCGCCGGCAAAATTTTGCGTGGTGAGGCTCCGGTCGATGAAGAACAGCGCACCCGCCGCGCCAGCGCGATGTCCTTGGTGCGGGCGCTGGTCGCCGCGTTCAGCAGCAGCGCTGACCCGATGCTCGGCCTGTACGGGGCGTTCGCCTATGATCTGGTGTTCCAGATCGAGGACCTGAAGAAGCGCCGCGAGCGTGCCGCCGATCAGCGCGATATCGTGCTCTATGTCCCGGACCGGCTTTTGGCCTATGACCGCGCCAATGGCAGCGGCGTGATCCTCTCTTACGATTTTGCCTGGAACGGCCGCTCGACCGCCGGGCTGCCGAACGCCACCTCCGAAAGCGTCTACAAGAAGCTGCCGTGCCAGAAATTCGCCGACCATGGTCCGGGCGACTATCCGGCGGTGGTGGAAAAGGCGCGCGAGGCTTTTGCGCGCGGCGATCTGTTCGAGGCGGTGCCTGGGCAATTGTTCGGCGAGCCGTGCGACCGCTCGCCGGCCGAAGTGTTTCAGCGGCTGTGCCGGATCAACCCGTCGCCCTATGGCGGCCTGGTCAATCTCGGCGACGGCGAATTTCTGGTGTCGGCCTCGCCGGAAATGTTCGTGCGCTCCGATGGCCGCCGCATCGAGACCTGTCCGATCTCCGGCACCATTGCGCGCGGTGCCGACGCGATCGGCGATGCCGCGCAGATCCAGAAGCTGTTGAACTCGGAGAAGGACGAGTTCGAGCTGAACATGTGCACCGACGTCGATCGCAACGACAAGGCGCGGGTCTGCGTGCCCGGCACCATCAAGGTGCTGGCGCGGCGCCAGATCGAGACCTACTCAAAACTGTTCCACACCGTCGACCATGTCGAAGGCATGTTGCGGCCGGGCTTCGACGCGCTCGATGCGTTCCTGACCCATGCCTGGGCGGTGACGGTGACCGGCGCGCCGAAATTGTGGGCGATGCAGTTCGTCGAGGACAACGAGCGCACCCCGCGGCGCTGGTATGCCGGCGCGTTCGGCTTTGTCGGCTTCGACGGCTCGATCAATACCGGCCTGACCATCCGCACCATCCGCATGAAGGACGGCCTCGCCGAGGTGCGGGTCGGCGCCACCTGCCTGTTCGATAGCGATCCGGAGGCCGAGGACAAAGAGTGCCACGTCAAGGCGGCGGCGCTGTTCCAGGCGCTGCGCGGCGATCCGCCCAAGCCGCTGTCGGCGGTGGCGCCGGACGCCACCGGCTCCGGCAAGAAGGTGCTGCTGATCGACCACGACGACAGCTTTGTGCACATGCTGGCCGACTATTTCCGCCAGGTCGGCGCCCAGGTCACCGTGGTGCGCTATGTGCACGCGCTGCCGATGCTGGCCAAGCACGAGTACGACCTCTTGGTGCTGTCGCCGGGCCCGGGCCGGCCGGAAGACTTCAACATCAAGAGCACGATCGACGCCGGGCTTGCCAAAAACCTGCCGATCTTCGGGGTGTGCCTCGGCGTGCAGGCGATGGGCGAATATTTTGGCGGCACGCTCGGGCAATTGGCGCAGCCGGCGCATGGCCGGCCGTCGCGGGTCACGGTGCGCGGCGGCACGCTGATGCGCGGCCTGCCGGCGGAAATCGTGATCGGGCGCTACCATTCGCTCTATGTCGATCAGGCGAGCATGCCGGAGGTGCTGCAGGTCACCGCGGCAACCGACGACGGCATCCCGATGGTGATCGAGCACAAGACCCTGCCGGTCGGCGGCGTGCAATTCCACCCGGAATCGCTGATGTCGCTCGGCGGCGGCGTCGGGCTGAAAATCGTCGAAAACGCCTTCCGGCTTGGCCTTCCGGCCAATTGACAGTTTTGCCCCGGAGAACGTCTGTTCCCCCACCGCTTCAGCATTGCGAAAGACAGGAAGATGACCTTCGAACAGGACCTCAAGGCCAGCGTGCGCACCATCCCGGATTATCCCAAGCCGGGCATTCTGTTCCGCGACATCACCACGCTGCTTGGTGACGCGCGCTCATTCCGCCGCGCGGTCGACGAACTGGTGCAACCCTGGGCCGGCTCCAAGATCGACAAGGTCGCGGGCATCGAGGCGCGCGGGTTCATCCTCGGCGGCGCCATCGCCCATCAGGTGTCGTCGGGCTTCGTGCCGATCCGCAAGAAGGGCAAGCTGCCCCATACCTGCGTCAGCATGGAATACGCGCTGGAATACGGCACCGATCACATCGAAATCCATGTCGACGCGCTGCAGAAGGGCGAGCGGGTGGTGCTGGTTGACGATCTGATCGCCACCGGCGGCACCGCGGAAGGCGCCATCAAGCTGCTGCGCCAGCTCGGCGCCGAGGTGGTGGCGGCCTGCTTCGTGATCGACCTGCCGGAACTCGGCGGCGCCGACAAGATCCGCGCCATGGGCGTGCCGGTGCGCACCCTGATTTCGTTCGAAGGCCACTGAGCGGACGACATTTGCCCTCTCCCCGCGCTGCGGGGGGAGGGCTCAAGGCGTAGCACGACGCTGCTGGATTGCTGCGGCGCTGCGCGCCTCGCCATGACGGCTTGGTTGCTCAGCGCAGCGGCCGCGACAATTCCATGTCGAGGTCGCGGAAGTGGGTGTAGTTGCGCCGGATCCACTGATGCAGTTCGGTGGACGAGTCACGCTCGGCGCGCAGATAGCCGGTGAACGAGAAGCCGAGCCGGTCGATATAGGTCTTCAAGAAATTCGGCAGCGCGGCCACCGGCAGCACCCGGCCCTGGGTATAGATGCGCGGCAGCTCGCCGCGCAGCACATATTCGTTGTCGATCGCGATCAACAGCCGCGGCGGGATCTGCGCCTGCAACAGCTCATAGGCGCGCAGCGACACCCGGTCTGAATCGGCCAGAAACAGCACCAACGGCGCCACGCCGCGGCGCGCGGCTTCCTTCAGGAAGCCGATCTCGCCGATCATGACGAAGAATTCTTGAAAAGCGTGGTAGCCAAGGTCGATCACCTTGGCGAGCTGATCATTGACGATCAGCCGGTCCATCAGCGCCATCTTGCCGAAGGTGTCGTCGATATTGGCGGTCTCGGTGACGTTCGGCAGGTAATCGAGCAGCGACGGTTCCCGGACATTGACGTCGAACGCCAGCACGTCGCGGCGTTGCAGCAGCAGGAACTCGGACAGCATCCGCGCGATCAGCGTTTTGCCGACCAGCGGCCGAGGTGAGCAAACGATATAGACCGGAGTGCGGATCATGGTGTGGGATCAGACGGGTATCCCGTCTGATTCCACGAATTCGCGCAGCGTTGCAACTATTTCTCCGGCGGGGCGCCGATGCCGGCGCCGCTCACGGTCGGGCGCGGGCCGGAACGCTCCTTGCCGACGATGTCGGTGAGCTGAATGCGGTCGAACTCGCTCCAGACATTGGCGAGCCAATGGCGCACATAGCCGCGCAGCACGAACGAGTAGTTGGCCGGCTCGTCGTGATGGCCCTTATTGGCCACGAATTTCAGGAACGGCACCGACGACACTTCCACCTGCTCGAACGCCATTTCGTTGAGTTTGGGGATGGTCAGTTCGGTGGCATCCTTGATGCGGTGGAAATAGGTCTTGTAGGTCGCCTGATCCCACTCAAAGAAGCTGGTGTTGTTGATGAAGTTCTTCACCAGGAAGTATTTGGCGCCGTGCATGAAGCTGGCGGTCTCGGCGATTTCGTCGAGCGAGGCGATCGACGGGCCGAGGATGTGGAACACCGCAAAGGTGATCTGGCCCGATTGAGCCGCGTCCAGGAAGCCGATATCGCGCAGCGACGCCAAGGCCGGCGACAACAGGCCGGCGCGCACGTCGATCACCGTCACCGACGGCGCCGCGGAATTGAGCGTATCGAAGATCTTCATCTGGTCCGCGGTCGTCGTCATATCGACGATCTCGGTGATGTCGGGATGGAAGCGCTTCAAGGTGCCGCGCGGAAACTCGGTATCGAATGCCCGGGTCGGCACGTTGTTGGCACTGAAATAATCGAGAAGGGTACGAGAGACCGTGGTCTTTCCGACGCCGCCCTTGTCGGCCCCCACAACAATCACTGCTGGCTTCGGCATGACATTCCCTAGATTGCTTTTGCGCCCGATTTTCCGCGCCCGGCCACGCGGCGTCCCGCTGTGGCTGGCGTCCTTCCCTGCTTTGGGCGCGAACATGGCAGAAACAAGGGATAATTCAATTGCGGAGAGAACAAGGCGGGCAATAGCGCACAATATCCTGACGCCACGATACCCACGACAATCGCCAGTGCGCGTGGCGAATCGCAGCAAGCCGCACTTGGAAGCGCTGGATTATCAGTGTCAGGCTGCCGGTCATCGGCGTTGCTCCCAGGGGCCGGGCGGCGAGGGCGCGTCTGGCAAGGGCGTCGGCGTTTCCTCCTGCTGATCCAATTCGGTGTCTGGCGCGGCGGCTTCGGTATCGGGCAGCGGTCCAGGATCGTGACCGCCGGCGAATTTCACCAGCGCATCGATGCGGGCCGGCACCGAGGGGTGGGTGGCGAACAAATCGGCAAAGCCCTCGCGCGGATTGTCGACGCACAGCTCCATCACCGCTGAAGTGGCGCCGGGAAGTTCGCCGCGATGCTCGATCTTGCGCAGCGCCGAGATCATCGCGTCGGGGTCCTTGGTCAGCTCGACCGAACCCGCGTCGGCCAGAAATTCGCGCGAGCGCGACAGCGCCAGCTTCAACAGTTGCGACATCAGCCAGGCGAGCATGATCAGCACCACCGCCAGGATCACCGCCAACACCGCGCCGCCGCCGCCCTTGCGGTCCGATGAGGACGACGACGATGACGATGAGGATGACGACGAGGAGCCGCCGCCGAACCGCCAGCTCGAGTTGAAGAACAGCCGGAACAACAATTCGCCGAAGAAGCCGACCACGCCGGCGATGATCATCGCCACCACCATCATCTGCACGTCGCCATTGCGGATGTGGGTCAGCTCGTGGCCGAGCACCGCCTCAATCTCGCGATCATCGAGCCCGTCGATCAGTCCGGTGGTGACGGTGATGGCGTATTGCTTTGGATTGAGGCCGGTGGCGAATGCGTTGCGCGCTTCGCTGTGCATCAGCTTGAGCTTGGGCATCGGGATGCCGCGCGAGATGCACAAATTCTCCAGCGCGTTGTAGAGCCGCGGCTGCTCCTTGCGGCTGACCGCGTCGCTGCCGGTGACGAGGTCGATCATCTTCTGATGGAACGCATAGGCGATCGCCACCCACGCCATTGTGCCGAGCGTGGCGAATGGCAAGGCCACCAGCAGGTCGTGGCCGGCGCGGGCGAGGTAATCGCTGAATTGGCCGCTATTATCGGTGACCGCTTCGCCGATCAGCGCGCCCGCAAACACCAGTACATCAACCAGCAGAAACAGCCCGATCAGCAACACCACCGAGCGGGTCTTGTTGGCGGCAATGTGAGTATAGAGACCGTAGGCGGCCATCGGGCACGCTCCAGTTACGCGCAATGCACTACGTCATTCCGCCGCGTTCAGCGGCGCAGACCCTGATCTCGACGTGGGAGAACTCTTTTCAACACCTCGGGAGGCCGGGTTCGCGCGACGCGCGCCCTGGATTGACGCGGGTGCTCAGAACTTCACCTGCGGCACCTGTTCGACCTCGGTGCGCGAGCTGCCGAGATCGAAGAACTGCATCGGCAGGAAGCCGAGCGGCTTCGCCACCAGCGCGATCGGCATCTGCTCGATGCCGGTGTTGTATTCCTGAACCGCGTTGTTGAAGAACCGGCGGCTGGCGGCGATCTTGTTTTCGACGTCGGACAATTCGCTCTGCAACTGCTGGAAATTGGCGTTGGCTTTCAGGTCCGGATAGGCCTCGCCAAGCGCGATCAGGCGGCCGAGCGCGCCGGTGAGCTGGTTTTCCGCGGCGATGGTTTGGCCCGGCCCCTGCGCGGCGATCGCCGCGTTGCGGGCGCGGATCACCTCTTCCAGCGTGCCGCGCTCGTGCGAGGCGTAGCCTTTCACGGTTTCCACCAGATTGGGGATCAGGTCGTGACGCTGCTTGAGCTGTACGTCGATGTCGGCGAACGCTTGGCCGACGCGCTGGCGCAGCGCCACCAGCCGGTTGTAGGCGCCGAGCGCCAGCAGCACCAAAATCACGAGAACGCCAAGTACGATCCAGCCGGTCATGGCGGACACTCCTCAAGGGACCATCGGCGCAGCGTAATCCAATTTCGGCCAGCACGGCAGGGGCGATGGCGCGGCGCCGCAGCATCAGTCGGCGCGCGTCATCATCAGGTTCAAGCGTGGCTCTCTGGCCGCTTCATTGCGAATCGCTGCCGCGCAGCGCATCGCCCCAGGCCAGCTTCTTGGCGCGGGCATAGGCCGCCTTGTCACGGCGCGGGAAGGTGACGATGCCAACGCCGTCGTCGCTGCACAGTTTGACGCTGGCCGCGATTTTGGTGAGCTGCGGCTGGGTCAGCACGCGCGCCGCGCGCTCGGCCGGCGCCTGGCGGCTCAGCACCAGATAGCTGAACTTCTCGTCCTCATAGGGCACTTCGGCGGCCTTCAACTGCATGTGGGCGCGCGAGCGCGGCAAGCGCTGGGTGAAGTGGCACCAGTCGGGCTCGACCATCGGGCAGGCGCGCTCGTGCGGGCAGGGCGCAAGCACATGAGCGCCCTGGCCGATCAGCCGCGCACGCACATCGCGAATGCGCGCAAAGCCCGCGGGCGTGCCGGGTTCGATCACCAGCAGCGTGTCGGCGGTCTTCTGCCACAACAGATCGGCGAGCGCGCGCTGCGCGCTGTCGCTGATTTCGCTGATCATGTAACTGGCGATCACCAGCTCGGCGGGCTCGGCTTTGGCGAGCGTGGCGCGGGCATCACCGGCGAGGTAACCGAGCTGCGCCAGCCGTGGATCGTGCTGCGCCAATTCGAGCGCCAGGCTGCGCAGCGCCGGATTGGCATCGATCAGCGTGAAGGTGCCGAGCGATGCAAAAGCCTGCGCGGCGGCGAAGCTGGCGGTGCCGGGGCCGGCGCCGCAGTCGAGCAATGTGCTCGGCGCGATGTCGGCGCATAGTTCGCACAGCGCATTCAGGCTGGCCGCCACCGCGGCATAGGTCGCCGGCATGCGCACCAGCGCGTAAGCGAGCGCATCGGCGCGGCTGCGAATGACGCCGGAATGGCCGCCCTGACGATAAGCGGCCGAGATCGAAGCGGCGCGCGGCGCCAACTCAGTGCGCGCGGTGCCCTGCAGCGCATCGTCGAGCGCGGCTTTGATGGAGGGCGGGAGTTCGGGGCTGATCATGGGGTAGCGATTATGGCTGCGAGGTGAGGGGGAGCAACGCCCTCAACTATGACTCGTCATGCCCGCGCTTGTCGCGGGTATGCACGTCTTGAAGGCTGAGCAAGATCAAAAGACGTGGCTGGCCGGGACGAGAGCCCGGCCATGACGGCGGAGTGGTTGCCATTGGAATGAATGGTCGCCGCGCAATGTCTTGTCCCTCCCCCTTGTGCCTTGTGGGGAGGGGGCCCGGCAGAGCGCAGCGAAGCCGGGGCGGGTGGGGGGATCGCAAGGTGAGGACGTCTTTTTGTGGACCCCACCCCGGCCTCCGCTGCGCGCCATGCTACGCATCGCGCTTCGCTCGGCCGACCCTCCCCGCAAGGGTGAGGGAGACAATTTCGGCCGTGCTGCAAAAAGCCAGGAGCCAGCTCACGCCACGTTCTGATCCAAAATCTTCACCGCGTCGTCGAGGCCGACCGACACCAGCTGCGACACGCCGCGTTCCGCCATGGTGACGCCGAACAGCCGGTTCATGCGCGCCATGGTGATCGGATTGTGGGTGATGATGATGAAGCGGGTCTCGGTGGTCGAGGTCATCTCGTGCAGCAGGTCGCAGCACCGCTCGACGTTGTGATCGTCCAGCGGCGCGTCGACTTCGTCCAGCACGCAGATCGGCGACGGGTTGGTGAGGAACACCGCAAAAATCAGCGCCAGCGCGGTCAGCGCCTGCTCGCCGCCCGAGAGCAGCGACAGCGTCTGCGGTTTCTTGCCCGGCGGCTTGGCGACGATTTCGAGGCCGGCTTCCAGCGGGTCGTCGCTCTCGATCAGTTTTAGCTCCGCTTCGCCGCCGCCAAACAGCCGGGTGAACAGCCGCTTGAAGTGATTGTTGACGGTCTCGAACGAGGCTTGCAGCCGGTCGCGCGCTTCCTTGTTCAGGCTCTGAATGCCGCTGCGCAGCTTCTTGATCGCTTCCACCAGATCGTCGCGTTCGGACGCCAGCGTGCCGTGCGACGCTTCGACCTCGCGTAGTTCTTCTTCGGCGCGCAGATTGACCGCGCCGAGCCGCTCGCGATCGCGGCGCAGCTTTTCAAGATCGGCTTCGATCTCATGCAGCGGCGGCAGCGTGCTTTCCGGCGTGATCTCGGCGAGCCCAGCCACCGCCTGCGGCTCGACCTCCAGCATTTCGCGGATTTCGCGCTCAATGTCTTCCAGCCGGCGCCGCGAGCCTTCCATGCGTTCCTCGGCGCGGGCGCAGGCTTCGCGCGCGCTCGACAAGGCTTCCAGCGAGGTCTTGGCGGCGCGGTCGGTGTCGGCCATGGCGTTTTCCGCGGCGGCGAGCGCGTCGGCGGCGTTGCGGCGATCGGCTTCGGCGAATTCGATCTCGCTGATCAGCGCGGCGCGCTTTTCAGCAAACAGCATCGGCGCTTCTTCCAGGCCCTCGCGTTCGAGCTGCACTTCGGCGATACGCGCTTCGATGGTCGCGATCTGGCCCGCGGCGCCTTCGCTGCGCTTCTGCCAATCGGCACGCTCGGCGATGATCGCCTGCAGCCGGCGGTCGGCGAGTTCAGCTTCGCGCGCCAGCGCCTGCGCTTCAGCACGCACTTGCGCCGCCAGCCGGCGATGACCTTCGATTTCGCTGCGTACCGCGGTCAGCCGGTCCTCGGTTTCCAGCGAGGGCGGCAGGTCGCCCAATGCCGCTTCCGCCGCTTCCAACCCGCCGATCGCTTCCTGGCGGCTGGCATCGAGCCGCGAGCGCGCTTCGGCGAGCGCCGATTGCCGCGCGGCGTGGCGGTTGATCTCGCGCTCGGTGTTGGCCAGCCGTTCGCGGGCGACGTCGACTTCGCGGCGCGCGGCGCGCATCGCTTCGCGCGCTTCACTTTCCATCGCGGCGGCGGCTTTCAGCGCGGCGTCGGCCGATTCCAAAGCTTCGCGCTTGGCGGCGGCTTCGATGCGCGCCTCTTCCAGATTGGCTTCGATGTCGGCGAGCCGCGCCCGCTCTGCCAGCCGGCGGGCGGCGCCGGTCGGGGCGTGGGCGGAGGCGATGAAGCCGTCCCAGCGCCAGACGTCGCCATCCTTCGACACCAGCCGCTGCCCGGTCTTGAGCTGCGACACCAATGCGGCGCCTTGCTCCTTCTCGACCACGCCGATTTGCTTTAAGCGCCGCGCCAGTTCTGGCGGCGCGGTGGTCAGTGAGGCCAGCGACTGCACGCCTTCCGGCAGCTCGGGATCGACCTCCTGCACGCCGATCTCGGTCCAGCGCATCGGTGCGCTCGGATCGACCGGCGCGTCGAGATCATCGCCGAGCACGGCGCCGAGCGCCTTTTCAAAACCCTTGGCGACGGTGACGCCGTCGATGATCGGCGGCCACAGATTTTTGGACTCGCCGTCGAGAATTTTCGAAATGGTGCGCGCCTCGGTTTCCAGCCGCTGCACCTTGCGATCGGCTTCGGTCAGCGGGGCGCGCGAGCTTTCCAGCGTCTGGCGCGCGGCCTGATGGGCGGCTTCCGCGGCCTGGGCGCGCATCTCGCCTTCCGCCAGCGCTTCCATCGCCGCTTCGACGGTGGCCTGCAGCGTTTCGAGATCGCCGATGCCGCCGGTGACCTGCATCAGCCGCTCGATGTCGGCTTCGACGCCGGCGATTTCCTGATCGAGCCGCGCCAGCCGCTCGCGATGGCTGCGCACGCTGCCTTCAATCTGGCGGCGGCGCGCGCTCTGATCGGCGAGCGCGGTGGTGAGTTCCGCAAACACGCGCTCGGCCGCGGCCAGCGTCGCTTCGGCCTCGCTGACGCGGGCATCGACGCCGCTGCGCTGTTCAACGCGCTCCTTGATCTCCTCGCGCAGCTCGACGTCTTCGGTTTCCAGGCGCTGCAACGCCACCACCGCGTCGGACGATTGCTGCTGCTCGCGCGCGATGTCGGACTGGAACTGCATCAAGCGGCGATCAAGCTCGGTGGCGCGCTCGCGGGCGCGCACTTCCTCGCGGTCAAGTTGTTCGCGGGCGTTGGTGAGCCGCTGCAGGCCGGCGGCGGCGCGCGCCTCGGCTTCGCGCAGCCCGGGCAGATCGGCGGCGCGGATCGCCTGGATGCGGGCGGCCTCGGCCTGTTCGCGGGTGCATTCGGCGAGGTTGCGCACCGCGACGTCATGGGTCTGCGAGGCCTCGTTGACCGCGGCATGGGCGTTCAGCCAGCGCAGGTGATAGAGCGTGGCCTCGGCCTTGCGCACCTTGGCGGCGACGTCGCGAAAACGGATCGCCTGCCGCGCCTGCTTCTTCAGGCCGTCGATCTGTCCGGACAATTGGCCGATCACGTCTTCGACGCGGGTCAGATTGGTCTCGGCGGCTTTCAGGCGCAATTCTGCCTCATGGCGGCGGGCGTGCAGACCGGCGACGCCGGCGGCGTCTTCCAGCACGCGGCGGCGCTGTTCCGGCTTGGCCTGGATGATTTCACCGATCTTGCCTTGGTGCACCAGCGCCGGCGAGCGCGCGCCGGTGGCGGCGTCGGCGAACAGCAATTGCACGTCGCGGGCGCGCACTTCGCGGCCATTGATGCGATAGACCGAGCCGGCCTCGCGCTCGATGCGCCGGGAGATTTCCAAAATGTCGTGGTCGTTCACCGCGGCCGGCGCGGTGCGATCGCTGTTGTCGATCGTCATCACCACTTCGGCGTGGTTGCGCGAGGGGCGGTTGCCGGAGCCGGCGAAAATCACCGCGTCCATGTCGGCGGCGCGCAGCGACTTGTACGAGGTCTCGCCCATCGACCAGCGCAGCGCCTCAACGAGGTTCGACTTGCCGCAACCGTTCGGTCCGACCACGCCGGTCAGCCCCGGTTCGATCACGAAATCGGTCGGCTCCACGAAGGATTTGAAACCGTGCAGGCGAAGACGGGTGAGTTTCATGTAGCTGCTCTGTTGCGAGGGCTCCGAACTCGATTCGCGACTCTGCTGTAATCGGGCAGAATACCACTTCTGGTATGGTTCTGCCGGCAGAGCTGCCCTATCGAGGTCCTCAGGGGCCGGACAATGGCGGCCGCTGACCAGCGGGGCAACCGCGCCGGCCGGCTTTTCCCAAGGTGTTTTTGTGGCTTGTTGCTGAAAAAACAGGGGATTTCGTGGCGGCCAGGGGGCCGCAACCGGGGATGGATGTGGATAACGAGCCCGTAGCCCGGATGGAGCGCAGCGCAATCCGGGGCAGTCGCATGCAAAAAGGGATCGCACCGATTGCGATCGGCACGTCGCTTCATCCCGGATTTCGCTGTGCTTCATCCGGGCTACAGAGGATATGTGCGGCGTTTGTAGCCCGAATGGAGCGAAGCGTAATCCGGGGCATGCTGGCCGCGCTCTGAAAGACCGAAGGCGCAATCCCCGGATCAGTCCTCGCGCTCGCCAAAACCTGCAGCGTCAAGGTTGCTATGGCCTCCCCAATCCGGCGGCAGCAGCCCGGCTCGAACGAAGTGATGCAGCGAGGAATGAGGCCTCGCGCCGGGTGACGAGACCAACCCGTGCTTCACCGGGTTGAAGTGGATGTAGTTGGCGCAGCGTTCGAAATCGGCCTCGTCACGGATCGTGTGTTCCCAGTAGCGGTGCTGCCACAGCGCACGTTCACCGCCTCCATTGACTGCCATGCTGCGTGAGAACGCGGCCTTGATCGCTTTCCAGCGTCCGGGAAAGTCGGCATCACCTGCCGGCAGCGTCCAAATGGCGTGCAGGTGATCCGGCAGGATCACGATGGCATCAATGACGAACGGCTTGCGAGACCGGGTTTGGCGGAACGCCTCACGCAGTAGGTCGATATGGGTGATCAGTGCGGAGGACTGGCGGTTTGCGAGCGTGACGGTGAAGAAGAACGTCCCACCAGGGAGAAGATTGCGCCGATATCGCACCATCGCGGCATGCCTCGCCAAGGTGGTTTGGAGGCAACCGTATCCCGTAGCCCGGATGGAGCGCAGCGCAATCCGGGGCAGTCGCATGCAAAAAGGGATCGCACCGATTGCGGTCGGCACGTCGCTTTATCCCGGATTTTACTGCGCTCAGGGATGTTGGGGGCGTGACCCGGATTTCGCTGCGCTTCATCCGGGCTACAGGGTGTCATGCGGCGTTTGTAGCCCGGGGGACTAGAGTGCCTCACTCCTTCAGCAGGTCCTTGAGGCGCTTGTCGAAGTCCTCAAAAGTGCCAAAGCCGCGCAGCATCTCGCCATTGATGAAGAAGGTCGGGGTCGCGTTCACCTTCAACACCTCATTGGCGTATTTTTGATCGGCGGCGATCTTGTCGAGCAACGCCTGGTCCTTGAGGCAGGCTTCCACCGCCTGCTCCGACAGGCCGGCCTGCTTGCCGATCCGCTTCAGCGACGCGGTGGTGTCCTTCAGCACCCATTCGGTCTGCTGCCGGAACAGCAGTTCAGTCACCGCGAAATATTTGGCGGCGTCATCCTTGGCGATGCAGCGCGTCAGCATCGAGCCGGCCGCGGCCTTGATGTCGAGCGGAAACTCGCGGAACACGAACTTGATCTTGTTGGTGTCGATATACTTCGCCTTGATCTTGGGCAGCACTTCCTCGGTGAACGTCCCGCAATGGCCGCAGGTCAGCGAAGCGTATTCGACGATGGTGACGGTGGCGTTCGGATTGCCGATCGCCATGTCCGGCAGCGCGCCCGGCTTGGCGACCTCAGCGGCGGTCGGCGAACCGGCCGATTGCGCGGCAGCCTGGCCGATCAATGGCAGCGGCGACAACGCGGTGAGGGCGAGCAGCCCGGTCAGCGACAAAGCGGCGGTAAAGGCGCGGCGCGTGATAATCAAGGCAGCTCTCCCGGATACGGCATGGCGGATGCGGCAATTCGCGTAGCTTGAAACGCGGCAGGTGGCAATGCCGCTGCGCAGGCGGGCGCGGGGCAGGCTCACGTCCGCTTGAGGGCGGCGCCAAGCCGGGCCAGCGCGCCGCGCAGCGCCTCGTCCTCGATCGCGCCGAGATTTTGCGCCACCTGTTCGACCGCGGCCGGATCGAGCCGGCGCGGCGCCGGCCGGTCGCGCCGGCTGAGCGGCGCCTGGCGCAGCGACAGTTTGCCGACCGCGTTCCAGCCGAAAAACCGATTGACCCGCTGCAGGATCACGTCGGCGGCGTGCTGGATTTCGAGCGCCATCGGCCCATCGACCCGCAGCACCAAAGTGGCCGGGCGCTGTTCCTGGCCATCGACGGGGCGCGGCCATTGCAGCTTGAGCGGCTCGGCATGGGCGGCGATTTCGGGTCCGGCGATCTCCTGCCAGCGCAGCACCAGTTCGCGCGACGCAAAACCCTGGCGGGCGAAGGCGTCGGCAAACACGCCGCCAAGCAGCGCGGACAGAGGTTTTGCGGGGATCGGGCGGGGTTTTGCCATGACGGGTCTATAGCATCGCCGCTGTCGACAAGCGACCGCGCCGCCTGTCGCAATGGCCCCGCTCTGGCATAAAATACCGCAACCCACAGGGAGACTGCCGCCAGCCATGACCTCGCCCGCCGCGCGCCGGCTTTCGATCTCAACCGCCGAGCCCGGCCATGCCGCGCGGCTCTTGGTCTGGTACGACCAAAACGCCCGGGTGCTGCCCTGGCGGGCGCGGCCCGGCACCGCCGCCGATCCGTACCGGGTTTGGCTGTCGGAGATCATGCTGCAACAGACCACGGTGAAAACCGTCGGGCCGTATTTTGCCAAATTCCTGGCGCGCTGGCCGGATGTCGCGGCGCTGGCGGCGGCGCCGCGCGAGGAGGTGCTGCAGATGTGGGCCGGGCTCGGCTACTACTCGCGCGCCCGCAATCTGCACGCCTGCGCGCTGGCGGTGGTGCGCGATCATGGCGGCGCCTTTCCGGACGACGAGGCCGGCTTGCGGCAATTGCCGGGCATCGGGCCCTATACCGCGGCGGCGATCGCCGCGATCGCATTCGGCCGCCATTGCATGCCGGTCGATGGCAATATCGAGCGGGTGGTGACCCGGCTGTTCGCGGTCGAGCAGCCGCTGCCGCAGGCCAAGCCGCAAGTGCAGGAGCAGGCCTTGATGCTGGCCGGCGAGGGGCGGGCCGGCGACAGCGCGCAAGCGATGATGGATCTTGGCGCGACGCTGTGCACGCCGAAAAAGCCGAGCTGCGTGCTGTGTCCGCTACAGCCTGATTGCGCGGCGTGCCGCCGCGGCGATCCCGAGACTTTTCCGCGCAAGGCACCGAAGAAGACCGGCGAGCTGCGGCGCGGCGCGGCCTTCATCGTGCGGCGCGGCGATCAGTTGTTGCTGCGCAGCCGCGCCGATAAGGGGCTGCTCGGCGGCATGACCGAAGTCCCGGGTTCCGAATGGCTCCCTGGGCAGAGCGACGCCGCGGCGCGGCGGCAGGCGCCGGTGCTGCCGGGCTTGTCGCGCTGGCGGCGGCGGCCGGGCGTGGTCAGCCACGTGTTCACGCATTTTCCGCTGGAACTTGTGGTCTATGTCGCCGATGCACCGGCCGGCACAAAGCCGCCCGATGGCATGCGCTGGGTCGCGATCGACGCACTGGAAGGCGAAGCGCTGCCCAATGTGATGCGCAAGGTGGTGCGCCACGGCCTTGGCGACTGACCGGGCGCCGCGCCTCACACCCTGCGGTCGGTGATGAAGCCGGTCTGGCCCGTTTTGGTGGCCTGCTTCTCGGCGGCTTCCTTGACCATCTCGGTGATCTTCTTCTCGACCTTCTGGCGCTCCTCAAACGGCATCGCCTTCAATTTCTCTTCGGTCAGGCCGAGCTGCGACAACAGCGCGTCGCGCATCTTTTCAGCGGGCGTCTTTTTGGCAAAGGCGAGGAACTTTTCCTCAGGGCTCTGCTCCGCTACCGCGGGTTTGCCGGTGGCTTTGTTGGCGGTTGCGCTGCGCGCCGTGGCTGCGCTGCTGCTGCTGGACGTGAATGCACTGGCGGCATCGACCATCACGACCTCTCCCCAGGACTCGTGTGCTTGCGTGGCAAAGCACGAGCAAATTCGATGCCTGGAAAATCGTGTGGAAGATCAATGCGGGGCGCCGTGGCGCCGCGCGCTGCTGGAAAAACTTGCCGGCAGTTTTGTCCAGGCGGGCTGGATCAGCCCGCCACCATGCCGCTGCGGATTTCGGCGCGCAGCTCGTCGATCAGTCGCAGACCCTTGTTGGTCTCGACGTGCCAGAACGTCCAGCCATTGCAGGCTTCCGAGCCCTGCGCCACCGCGCCAATGCGGTGGATCGAACCGACCTTATCGCCGAGCATGATGGCGCCGTCGGCGC
This sequence comes from Rhodopseudomonas faecalis, assembly GCF_003217325.1. Lineage (GTDB taxonomy): Bacteria > Pseudomonadota > Alphaproteobacteria > Rhizobiales > Xanthobacteraceae > Rhodopseudomonas > Rhodopseudomonas faecalis. The sequence continues at coordinate 88,010 of NZ_QJTI01000004.1, read as the reverse complement.
GCACCAAAGCGCCGTGGCGCTTTTTGGAATCGACCAGCTTGGTGCCGGGCGAGATCATGCCGCGCTCGATCAGTTCCGAAAACGCCACGCGCGGCGCGCTGCGCGGCGTGACGAACGGCGCCAGCGTGTCTTCCGACAGCGGCTCAATGGCAGCGATGCGCGCTTCGGCAGCGGCGGCGTAGTCATGGTCGCGCTCGAAGCCGATGTAGTTGCGGCGCAGCCGCTTGGCCACCGCGCCGGTGGTGCCGGTGCCGTTGAACGGATCGACGATCAGATCGCCAGGGTTGGACGAGGCGAGCAGCACGCGCGCCAACAACCCTTCCGGCTTCTGGGTCGGATGGATCTTCTTGCCGTCGGCGCCCTTGAGCCGTTCCTCGCCGGTGCACAGCGGGATCAGCCAGTCGGAACGCGCCTGCACGTCCTCATTGGCGGCTTTCAGCGCTTCGTAGTTGAAGGTGTAGCCCTTGGCGTTTTCATCGCGCGCCGCCCAGATCATGGTCTCGTGCGCGTTGGTGAACCGGCGGCCGCGGAAATTCGGCATCGGGTTGGCTTTACGCCACACGATGTCGTTCAGGATCCAGAAGCCGAGATCCTGCATGATCGCGCCGACGCGAAAGATGTTGTGATACGAGCCGATCACCCAGATCGTCGCCGTCGGCTTCATGATGCGCCGGCAGGCAAGCAGCCAGGCGCGCGTGAAGTTGTCATAGGCGGCAAAGGAATCGAACTTGTCCCAGGCGTCGTTGACGGCATCGACATGCGATTCGTCGGGACGCTTCAGGTCGCCTTTGAGTTGCAGGTTATAGGGCGGATCTGCAAAGATCAGATCGACCGAAGCCTTAGGCAACTTGGACATGCCGGCGACGCAATCGCCGATCACGACGCGACTGTCCGGAACGGACTCAAAATTCGTGCGGGGCGCCCTTGCAGACGCCCCGCTACGCGACTCAACCATGACTCAAATACTCTGACTCAGGTGACGCTGTCGGCGACGCGGGACCAAACAACCGACTGGCCCACACAATGACTCGGCAAAGTAAAAATCGACTTAATTGCTAACTGCTTCGTGCTAGGCAAAATTTGCCGAGGGCGCTAATGGTTAACCGTTGGGAAAGACCACGGCCGCGGGCTATTATTACGAGCCGCATTGATGTTGCAGCGCGGCCGCTTGAATGAAGGACGATCGCCATGCGTTACGATGATTTCCGTCGCAGCGACAACATCGACGACCGACGCGACGAAGAAGGCGGCGGCGGCGGAGGTGGTGGCGGTTTCGGATTTCCGATGGGCGGCGGCGGGCTCGGCATCGGCACCATCATCGTGCTCGGCCTGATCGGCTGGGCGGTCGGCATCGATCCGCGCTTGCTGATCGGCGGTGCCGAGATCATTTCCGGCTCGCGCGAGTCGGCGGGTTATGAGCAGGAACATCGGCCGAGTTCCTCCAAGAAGGACGGCGCGCCGACCGATGAGATGGGCGACATGATCGCCGGCGTGCTCGGCGAGATCGACGATCGTTGGACCGAGATCTTTAAGGACAGCAACCAGAAATATGTCGGGCCGCGCATCGTGCTGTTCCGCGGCGTCACCAATGGCGGGCGCTGCGGCATGGCCAATGCGGCGATGGGACCGTTCTATTGTCCGCCTGACAAACAGATCTATCTCGACACCAGCTTCTTCAAACAGGTCGAGACCCGGTTCCGCGGCTGCACCGGCAGCGCCTGCAAATTCACCACCGCCTACATCATCGCCCATGAGGCTGGTCATCACGTGCAAAACCTGCTCGGCATTTTGCCGCGGGTGACAAGGATGCAGGAACAGTCCGGCAGCCGCGCCGCGTCCAACGCACTGCAGGTCAAGGTCGAACTGCAGGCCGACTGCTTGTCCGGCGTCTGGGTCAACCGCGAAGTCAAGCGGCGGCCGAACTTCCTGGAGGACGGCGACATCGACGCCGCGCTCAAGACCGCAAGCGCGATCGGCGACGATACGTTGCAGCGCAAGGCGGGCCGCGAAGTGGTGCCGGATTCCTTCACGCACGGTTCCGCCGAGCAGCGCAAGCGCTGGTTCATGGTCGGCTTTCAGCAGGGCACCGTGGCGGCCTGCAACACGTTTGCGGCGGAGCGGCTGTAACGGCGCGGGCCATGTGAGGCGCCGTATCTGAAGCGCGCGCATCTGAGGCGCGCCGGATCGCGTTTCGGCGCGCTCACACCAGCGCCGTTAGCCGTTGGTCGCTGCTATGGCGGCCAGTCCTGTTGTCACAACGAGGGCTGCCGGCAATGCTTGCTCTGCTAACGTATTAGCGCCACCATGGTCGCCGCCGCCCAGCACACGTTTCCAGACACGCTCCTTCCGGTCGCGACATGCCGCATCACGAACAGCCGCAAAAACCGTTCATCCCGCTCAGCATCGCGGTGCTGACCATTTCCGATAGTCGCTCGCTTGCTGATGATCGCTCCGGCACGGTGCTGGTCGACCGGCTGTCGACTGCTGGCCATAAACTCGCGGCGCGCGACATCGCAACCGACGACGTCGAGGCGATCCGCGCGGTGGTCAGCGACTGGATCGATGATCCCGGCATTGACGTGATCATCACCACCGGCGGCACCGGCTTCACCGGCCGCGACGTCACGCCGGAAGCGATCGAGCCACTGTTTGAAAAGCGCATGGACGGCTTCTCGGTGGTGTTCCACATGCTGAGCTATGGCAAGATCGGCACTTCGACCGTGCAGTCGCGTGCCACCGCCGGCGTCGCGAACGCCACCTATATCTTCTGCCTGCCGGGCTCGCCGGGCGCCTGCAAGGATGGCTGGGACGGCATTTTGGCGGCGCAGCTCGATTATCGCACCAACCCGTGCAATTTCGTCGAGATCATGCCGCGGCTTGACGAGCATCTGCGCCGCGACAAGGCGCGCTAACCGACGCTGGCAGGGCTGTGATTACAGCCGCACCAAGCGGCTGCGCAGCTCGGCGCGGGCGCTACGCCCCAGCCGGCGCAGCAAGCCGGTTTCGGAACCGGCCGCGGCATAGCCACCAAGCTGATCATAATGACGGCGCGCGATCAGCACGCCCTCATCGCCGCGCGGGCCCGCGATCAGGCGCGTCAGCGCGCGCACCCTGTCGCGCCAGCCGGTGTCGGCATAGGGCGAGGGCGCGTAGCGGAAGATGCCGGCGCGCGGCCGGCCAGCGTCCGACACCACCTTGATGAACTGCGCGCTCTCATCGATCCAGCCGGAGTCGGGGATCGCGCCAGCCTGCAGAAACAGCAGCCACTCCGATTTGGTCTGCGCTGCGCCAGCGGCCATCGCCGCGGCGCGCGATCCGGCAAAGGCCATGAAGCGGCAGCCGGCGACATCGGCGACCCGTTCGATCTCGCTGCTGCCGGGGCGATCGACCAGAATCACGTCGCTGACCACGCCGGCCGCGACGCCAGACACCAGCGCCGTCAGCGTGGCAACGGCTGACCGCTCTTCGCCCTCGGTCGGAATCACGACGCTCAACATCGGGCTTGCGCCACCTCGCTGACAATTGCGCCGCACCGTTAGCACTGCGCCGCCGGGAAATCAGCCGGGCCGGCTGCGGTTTTTGCGGGCAGTGGCCTGGGGAGTGAATCGTGACGCGGCTCCTGGGGTTCGAACGAATTGACAGCTTTACCGCCCCTTCATTTTGTTCTAGCTTTGTTCTTGTTATGTGCTAGGCTGAGAACCATGAGAAAAGCTACCGCTGCCCTCAAGCACCCGCCAGCTACGTCGTCCCCCCTAGCGGCGGGTGCGCCTCTTTCGCTGCCGGAGCCGACCAATATCGATCCGGAGCGCCGCCGTGGCCGCGGCGCGCAGTCCAACGCCAGCGGCCGTTTTGAGGCCGAGGCCCGGGGCGCGTTCGATGATGGCTGGCAGAGCCTGGAAGAACTGCCGCCGTTCAAGACCACGGTCGGGATCGACAGCGCCCGCAAGGTGATCACCCGCAACGACTCGCCGGATATTGGCTTCGACCGTTCAATCAATCCCTATCGCGGCTGCGAGCATGGCTGCGTGTACTGCTTCGCGCGGCCGACCCACGTCTATCTCGGGCTGTCGGCCGGGCTGGATTTCGAGGCGCGGCTGTTCGCCAAGCCGGATGCGCCGGCGCTGCTCGCCAAGGAGCTGGCGGCGCCGGACTATGAGCCGAAGATGATCGCGATCGGCACCAACACCGATCCCTATCAGCCGATCGAGCGCGAGCAGCGCATCATGCGCGGCATCCTCGAAGTGCTGGATAAAGTCGGCCATCCGGTCGGCATCGTCACCAAATCGGCGCTGGTGACCCGCGACATCGATATTTTGGCGCGGATGGCCAAGCGCCAGCTGGTCAAGGTCGGGCTGTCGGTGACCACGCTCGATCCCAAACTGGCGCGGGCGATGGAGCCGCGCGCTTCGACGCCCACCAAGCGGCTGGAGGCTTTGCAGCAGCTCGCGGCGGCAGGCATTCCGACCACGGTGATGGTGGCCCCGGTGATCCCGGCGCTCAATGATTGCGAGATCGAGCGGATTCTCGATGCCGCCGCCCATGCCGGCGTCAAGGAAGCGAGCTATGTGCTGCTGCGCCTGCCGCTCGAGGTGCGCGATCTGTTCCGGGAATGGCTGGTCGCCAACTATCCGGACCGCTATCGCCACGTGTTCACGCTGATCCGCGAGATGCGCGGCGGCCGCGACTACGATCCGCAATGGGGCACGAGAGGCAAGGGCACCGGGCCGCTCGCCTGGATGATCGGCCGGCGCTTCGAGGTCGCCTGCGCCAAGCTCGGGCTCAACAAGCGGCGTTTTAAGCTGACCACTGATCATTTCGCGCGGCCGGCGCGGGTCAGCCAACAGCTCAGCCTGTTCTGAGCGCGGACGGGGGACGGCCCGAACTGGATGGGCGGAGGCCATGATACCAGCGGCCCTCAATTGTGCCCCGTCATGCCCGCGCTTGGCGCGGGTATCCACGCCTTAAAATCGTCGCAAGATCAAAGACATGGATGGCCGGGACGAGCCCGGCCATGACGTGCGGAGTGGTTGGTATCAATCGCCGTTGGCCTGAGCCTTCGGGTGGCTGCCGCGCCGCCATCGTGCCGCGCCGCCGGGCGCTGCGGAGGTGGTGGATTGTGGGTATGACGGCAGTTCCGGGTTGCGCGGGCAGGGCCGAGCCCGCAGCATCCGGCCATGATTCGTGCCCCCTCGAAATCCGCGGCCAAGAAGGGCGTAAAGCCAGTGGTTGCGCCCACCTTCTCGCGTGAGCGGGCGCTGCTCAAGCGCGGCATCTGGCCGGTGGCGGGCTGCGACGAGGCCGGGCGCGGGCCGCTCGCCGGGCCGGTGGTGGCTGCCGCGGTGGTGCTCGATCCGAAACGGATTCCCAAAGGGCTCGACGATTCCAAGCGGCTGACCGCCGACAAGCGCGAGGCGCTGTTTGAGGAAATCTGCGCCAGCGCGGCCGTTGCGGTCGCCTATGCCTCGCCGGCGCGCATCGAGCGCGACAACATCCTGCAAGCTTCGCTCTGGGCGCTCGGCCGCGCGGTCGCCGCGCTGCCCGAGCCGCCGCAGCACGTCTTTGTCGATGGCCGCGACAAGATCATCACCCCTTGCGGCTGCGACGCGGTGATCGGCGGCGACGGGCTGATCCTGTCGATCGCCGCGGCCTCGATCATCGCCAAGGTGGCGCGCGACCGGCTGATGTGCCGGCTCGCCGACGAGCTGCCGGGCTATGGTTTTGACAATCACAAGGGCTATGGCGTGCCCGAGCATCTGGCCGCGCTCGACCGGCTTGGCCCGACCAAGCATCACCGCCGCGGCTTTGCGCCGGTAGCCGCGGCCTATGACCGGCTGGCGGCGCAGCCGGCCGCGCCCGCGCTTGAAGAAGCGCCCGATCTGTTCGATCTGGCCGCCTCGGCGTGAGCCTGGCGCGCCGCGGTGCGCGCGAAAGCCACAGGTAAAAGCGATTCCGGTGTTTCTTTGGGTCTGAACTTGGCTATTGGTGGCAGCGGCCAACCGCACACTCGCCAGGATTGACCCCCTTGATGCGTTTTACCTCCCTGATCGTCGAGCTGATACGCGCCCGGCCGAGGCTGGTGTTCTGGCTGGCGGTGTCGATCCAGTCCGGGTTGTGGCTGCTGCTGCCGCTGCTGTTCTACGCCAGCCCGCCGCGCGATCTCGCGATGGTGCTGGCGATCGGCCGTGAGCATCAGGTTGGCAGCGAATTCGGCCCGCCGCTGGCGTTCTGGCTCGCCGATCTCGCGTTCCGGCTCGCCGGTAATCACGTCGCGGGCGTCTATCTGCTGGCACAGCTGTCCGCGGTGCTGACCTTCTGGGCGCTGCATCAGCTGGCGCGGGCCATGGTCGGGGCGCAGCATGCGGTGATCGCGGTGTTGCTGACCCTGACCGTCACGGTGTTTGCCGCGCCCGGCGTCGAGTTCGGGCCGCTGCTGCTGCTACGGCCGCTCTGGGCGCTGCTGCTGCTGCATCTGTGGCAGATCATCGGCGAGGGCCGCCGCAATGCCTGGTTCGCGCTGTCGATCGATGTCGGGCTGCTGCTGCTGGCGGCGCCATCGGCCGCGCCATTGCTGCTGCTGCCGATCGGCTTTGCGCTGGTGCATCCGCGGGGCCGTCGTGCTTTGGCTTCGGTCGATCCGCTCTATGCGCTATTGGTGATCGCGGTCTTGGTGCTGCCCTATGGCATCTGGCTGCTGCGCGGCGGCGTGGTGCCGCTGCCGGAATTGCCGGCGCCCGACCAGCTCGCGGCGCGGGCGCTGCATTGGGGCGAATTGCTGATCGCGCTGCTGGTGCCGCTTGCCGGCATCGCGGCGCTGGCCGCGCTCAATCTCAAACAGCTCGGCGGCAGCGCCGAGCCGCCGAGCCTGCATCGGCCGCCGGTCGATCCGTTGGCGCGGCAGTTTGTGTATTTCTTCGCGCTGGCGCCGGCAGTGGCCGGCAGCGTGCTCGGCGCGCTGTTTGGCTTCGATCAGGTGGTCGGCGGCGCCGGGGTGGCGCTGCTGCTGGCCGGGCTGGCGGTGGTGATCCTGAGCGGCGATGTGATCTATCTGCGCCGGCAGCGGCTGCTGCGCGTCGCCTGGGGCGTGGCGGTGGCGGCGCCCGCGGCAGTGCTGATCACGCTGATCGTGGTGCAGCCCTGGACCGGCGGCGCCGAGCGCGACACCTCGCTGCCGGCGCGCGACATCGCAAGGTTTTTTAGCGACAGTTTTGAGCGGCGCACCAACAAGCCGCTCGAGGCGGTGGCGGGCGATCCGCATCTGGCGGCGTTGATCGGCCTGGGCCCAACCCGGCCGCATTGGCTGCGCGATGCCGCGCCCGAAAGCACGCCCTGGCTGACGCTGGAGGAATTCGCCAAGGTCGGCGGTGTGGTGGTGTGGCGCGCCTCCGACACCGTCGGCCTGCCGCCTGCCGAGATCGCCAAGCGCTTTCCTGACCTGGTGCCGGAAATTCCGCGCGCCTTTGAATGGATGATTTCCGGCCGGCAACCGCTGCTGCGGATCGGCTGGGCGATCGTGCGGCCCAAACCGGCGCCGTAACGCTTTAACTAAACCGCGGGCGTTTGCAGCGCGCGCGACACCGCGCACAAATCCTGCCAGGACAGCCGTTTGTAGCTCGGCTGGCGCAGCAGATAGGCGGGGTGGAAGGTCGGCAGCGCCCGGATGGTGCGGCGCCCGGTGTCATAATCGACCCAGCGGCCGCGGGTGCGCATGATGCCCTCGCGCGTCGCCAGGAGCGCCTGGGTCGAGGGATTGCCGAGTGTCATAATCACGTCGGGATCGACCAGTTCGATCTGCCGGGTGATGAATGGCAGGCAGATTTGCGTTTCCTGCGGCGTCGGCGTGCGGTTGCCGGGCGGGCGCCATGGGATGACATTGGCAATGTACACCGATGTCCGGTCGAGCCCGATCGCCGCCAGCATGCGGTCGAGCAGCTGGCCGGAGCGGCCGACAAACGGCAAGCCCTGCAAATCTTCGTCACGGCCCGGCGCTTCGCCGATCAGCATCAGCCGCGCCTGTGGATTGCCATCGGCGAACACCAGCCGCGTCGCGGTGGCTTTCAGGGCGCAGCCGTCAAACCGCTCCATCAGCTCGCGCAGCGCCTCCAGCGTCGGTGCACTGCGCGCCAATTCGCGCGCCGAGGCGATCGCGGCTTCTGGAATGACGACCGTAGCTGCTGGCGCTGCCCCAGATGGCGCCCCTGGCGGCGGCCGCGACGGCGCCGCGGCCGAAGAAGCGGCCGGCGACGAAGCGGCTTGGCGTTGCGCGGGCTCGATCGCCGGCGCGGCCATCGCGGCGTCGTCCTCCAGCAGCCGGTTCACCGGCTCGTCGAGCAGTGCACAATCGACGCCCGCCGCGGCGTAAAACGCCAGCAGCTCTCGGACGGTCAGGCTGTGCTCAGCCGATATCGGGCTGTGCTCAGGCGACATCGGTGCTGATAACCGTGGGGCGGAATTGGTGGTTCACTTGCTCCTCACAGGGCCGTCTCAGCAGGCCGTTTCACAAAGGCCGTTTCACAAAGGCCATCTTACACCGCCGTCTTACAGGATTGTCACGATCGAACCAGCGCCGGCCTGGTTCCGAAAGCCGGCTGCAACCATCAGGCGGTGACGCCGTTGCGCGTTGGCCACTGCCCGAGGCGACGCCTGATCATGCCATCAGCAGGCTGAAAGCGCGCCGACAGCAGCGCCAAAGGGCCTTTCTCAAGTGAACTACCACGGCGGTGGTACATTTGGGAGGTTGTTCTCGAACGAAAAATCGGAAACAACATCTTTTGGAAACGTCCCCTAAGAGGTCTGCGAGACAATAGCATGAGTGCTGAAGAGTTGCCGCCCCGCGAGTCCATGGAATTCGATGTCGTCATCGTGGGCGCGGGACCTTCGGGTCTTGCCGCGGCGATCCGGCTCAAGCAGCTCAACGCCGACCTCTCGGTCGTTGTGGTCGAAAAGGGCTCCGAAGTCGGCGCCCACATCCTGTCGGGCGCGGTGATCGATCCGACGCCGCTCGATGCGCTATTGCCCGGCTGGCGCGAGGATACGAGCTGTCCGCTCAACACCCACGTCACCGATGACCATTTTTACGTGATGACCAGCAAGCGGTCGTACAAGGTGCCGAGCATCCTTGTGCCGCCAATGCTGAACAACCACAAAAACCTGATCGGCTCGCTCGGCGATCTGTGCCGCTGGCTGGCGCCGCAGGCCGAAGCGCTCGGCGTCGAAATCTATCCGGGCTTTGCCGCCACCGAAGTGCTGTATGGCGACAACGGCGAAGTGCGCGGCGTCGCCACCGGTGACATGGGCATCGGCCGCGACGGCCAGCCCAAGGATTCCTACACCCGCGGCATGGAGCTGCTCGGCAAGTACACGTTGTTTGCAGAAGGCGCGCGCGGCAGCCTGTCCAAGCAACTGATTGCCAAGTTCAAGCTCGACAAGGACAGCGATGCGCCGAAATTCGGCATCGGTCTGAAGGAAATCTGGCAGATCGATCCGAAGAAGCACAAGAAGGGCCTGGTCGCGCACTCGTTCGGCTGGCCGCTCAGCGACAATATCGGCGGCGGTTCGTTCCTGTATCATTACGGTGATAATCTGGTGTCGATCGGCTTCGTGGTGCATCTCAACTACGAAGATCCGTATCTGTCGCCGTTCGACAATTTCCAGCGTTTCAAGACCCATCCGTCAATCAGCAAGATCTTTGAAGGTGCCAAGCGCATCTCCTATGGCGCGCGCGCCATCACCGAAGGTGGCTATCAGTCGGTGCCGCGCCTGTCCTTCCCGGGCGGCGCGCTGATCGGCTGCGCCGCGGGCTTCGTCAACGTGCCGCGCATCAAGGGCGTGCACAACGCGCTCGGCAGCGGCATGCTGGCGGCCGAACACGTCGCCGCCGCGCTCAAGGCCGGCCGCACCAATGACGAGCCGGTGGAATATGAAAACGCCTGGCGCGAGTCCGCGGTTGGCAAGGACCTGTTCAAGATCCGCAACATCAAGCCGCTGTGGTCGAATTTCGGCACCCGGGTCGGCGTGGTGCTGGCCGGCTTCGAAATGTGGTGCGCCACGCTCGGCTTCTCGTTCTTCGGCACGCTGTCGCATGGCAAGCCGGACCGCTCGACGCTCGATACCGCCAAGGAGCACGAGCCGCATCCGCCGGTCAAGCCGGATGGCAAGCTGACCTTCGACCGGCTGTCGTCGGTGTTCCTGTCCAACACCAACCATGAGGAAGACCAGCCGGTTCACCTCAAGGTCGCCGATCTGGCGCTGCAAAAGACTTCCGAGCACGACGTTTTCGCCGGTCCGTCCGGTCGTTACTGCCCGGCCGGGGTCTATGAATGGGTCGAGGAAGCCGCCGGTCCGCGTTTTGTCATCAATGCGCAAAACTGCGTCCACTGCAAAACCTGCGACATCAAGGACCCGAACGGCAACATCACCTGGGTTCCGCCGGAGGGCGGCGGCGGGCCGAATTATCAGGGAATGTGACGGCGTCAGCGATCAGGAGCCTCCGAGGCCACGATGCCGCCACGTTGCGGGCGTTCTCGGAGGTGGACTGACGTGGCGGCGGCATGCCGCAGTGGCGGCGCGGGCAGAGCCTTCGCCGCGCCTTGCGGTGAACCGCCAAAAGCGGCATTGTCGGCCGGTGGGTGATGCTGCCGGTCCGGTTTCGCATCCGTGAAACCCGTCAATCCTCGATCCTGGAGCTCGGCACACCGATGCGATCAAACCGATGTCGTCGCCCGTTGCTGGTTGCACTGACGCTGGCGCTGCTGCCGCTGTCGGGGCCATTGGCGGCGCAGACGCCGGATCATCCGAGCGACAACGGCGCGCACTATCCCAGCAAGACTGATCTGAAGACGCTGACTTCCGCGGGCAGCTATCTCGCCGCCCGCCACGCCAGCGTCGAGCGCGACGCGGCGGCGGCGGCGACCTTCTATCGGTCGGCGCTACGCAACGATCCCAAGAACAACGAACTGCTCGACCGCGCCTTCATCTCCTCGCTCGCCGATGGCGGCATCGACGAGGCGGTGAAACTGGCCGAGCGGATTCTGACCATCGACAAAAACAACCGCGTGGCGCGGCTGGTGGTCGGCGTCCGCGATCTCAAGACCAAGCGCTATGCCGCCGCGCAGCAGAACATCGCGCAGTCGGTGCGCGGCCCGATCACCGATCTGGTCGCGACCTTGCTCGGCAGCTGGGCGGCTTATGGCGCCGGCGACGTCAAGGGCGCGGTCACCGCGATCGACCGTCTGGCCGGGCCGGAATGGTACCCGATCTTCAAGGACCTGCATTCCGGCATGATGCTGGAGCTGGCGGGCCGGCAGAAGGACGCCGGCGCGCGGCTGGAGCGAGCTTACAAGCTCGATGACAGCGCGCTGCGCGTGGTCGAGGCCCATGGCCGCTGGCTGTCGCGCAACAAGGACGCCGCCTCGGCGCTGGCGGTGTTCGAGGCGTTTGACAAGAAGCTGCCGCGTCATCCGCTGGTGGTTGATGCCATCAACGAACTCAAGGCCGGCAAGAAGCTGCCGCCCTTGGTCGATAGCGCCCAGGCCGGCGCTGCGGAAGCGCTGTATGGCATCGGCGCGTCGCTGACCCGGCGCGGCGGCGAAGACCTGGCGCTGGTCTATCTGCAGCTCGCGCTCTATCTGCAGCCGCAGCATTCGCTGGCGCTGCTGGCGCTCGGCGATCTCTATGAATCGGTGAAGAAGCCGCAGATGGCGATCACCGTCTATGAGCGGGTGCCGGCGAATTCGCCGCTGAAGCGCAATGCGCAGATTCAGCTCGCCACCAATCTCGACTCTGCCGATCGCAGCGAAGAAGCGATTACGCTGCTGAAGTCGGTGACCGCCGAAGACGCCACCGATCTCGACGCGATCATGGCGCTCGGCAATATCGAGCGCGGCCGCAAGAAGTTCGCCGATTGTGCGGTGACCTACACCAAGGGCATCGACGCGCTGCGCGGCGATGAAAAGAATACCTGGGTCTATCATTACTTCCGTGGCATCTGCGAGGAGCGTTCCAAGCAGTGGGCCAAGGCCGAAGTCGACATGAAGAAGGCGCTCGAGCTGCAGCCCGAGCAGCCGCATGTGCTGAACTATCTCGGCTATTCCTGGATCGACCAGGGCATCAATCTCGACCAAGCGATGCAGATGATCAAACGGGCGGTCGATCAGCGCCCCGATGACGGCTACATCGTCGACTCGCTCGGCTGGGCCTATTACCGGATCGGCAACTACGAAGAAGCGGTCAAGCATCTCGAACGTGCCGTCGATCTGAAGCCGGAAGATCCGACCATCAACGATCATCTCGGCGATGCTTATTGGCGCGTGGGCCGCAAGCTGGAAGCACGCTTCCAGTGGACCCATGCGCGCGACCTCAAGCCCGAGCCTGAGGAATTGCCGAAGATCGAGGCGAAGATTGCGAACGGCCTGCCTGACGAGCCGGCGCCGTCGTCTGCTGAGGCAGACAAGAAGAAAGACAACGGCAAGGGCGGCTGATGGCAATGACGGACGCGGTTGTGACGGCGCTGAGCGATCAGGCACGCGCCAAGGTCAATCTCACGCTGCGCGTGGTCGGCCGCCGTGCCGATGGCTATCACGAGCTGGAAAGCGTGGTGGTGTTCGCCGATTGCGCCGACGCGCTGACGCTGACGCCCGGCGAAGAGCTGGGCCTGACCGCCACCGGGCCGCGCGTGGAAGAATGCGGCGCCACCGCCGACAATCTGGTGCTGAAAGCGGCGCGGCTGCTCGGCGAGCTGGTGCCCGGCCTCAAGGTCGGCCGCTTCTCGCTCGACAAGCAATTGCCGATCGCGGCCGGCATTGGCGGCGGCTCGGCCGATGCCGCTGCGGCATTGCGGCTGCTGGCCAAGCTGAACGGCTTGGCGTTCGATGATCCGCGGCTGATGGAAGCCGCGCGTCGCACCGGCGCCGATGTGCCGGTGTGTGTGGGCTCGGCGTCCTGCATCATGAGCGGCATCGGCGAGCGGCTGCAGAAGCTGCCATTGCCGCTTCTGCCGGTGGTGATGGTCAATCCGCGGGTCGGCGTCGCCACCAAGGACGTGTTCACCGCGCTCGGACTGAAGAACGGCGAATTGCGCGCCGCTGGTCAGGTCGCGCCGGCCTGGCCGCAAGGCGATGCGCCGTTGGCCGACTGGATTGCGGCGCTGCTTGCTGGCGTCAACGATCTGGAAGCGCCGGCCAAGCAGGTGCAGCCCGTGGTCGGCGAGGTGCTGGCGGTGCTGGCTGCTGCCGACGGTTCGCGTTTGACGCGGATGTCCGGTTCAGGGGCCACTTGCTTTGCGCTGTTCGGCAGCGATGCTGAAGCCGCCGCGGCCGCGCGCGCGATCAGCGCCGCGCATCCGAACTGGTGGGTGCACGCTGGCAGCCTGAGCTGATCCGGCGCGCTTTCGCTTCCACCGAAGCCGGCGTTTTCACACCATCATCACCCATCAACGTCCGTCATTCCGGGGCGCGCCGTCAGGCGCGAACCCGGAATCTGGACGTGTTCAGCGATGTGAGGATTTCAACCGCTCGGGATTCCGGGTTCGCTCGCATGCGCGAGCGCCCCGGAATGACGGTGCCAATAGCCCGAGCGAGCGCCGCTTATAGCGTTTTCCAGCGAAGTGGATTCCGGGTTCGCTCGCTGACGCGAGCGCCCCGGAATGACGAGGTCTGTGTCGGAAGGTGTCGCGCCGCTTAGTGCGAGCGCGCCAGGCAGAACGCCACCACCTGCTCCAGCGCCGTCTTCATCGGCGAGGACGGGAACAGTGCCAGCGCATCGACCGCCATCGCACCGTAGTGGTGGGCGCGCTGAATGGTGTCCTCCAGCGCGCGGTGCTTGGTCATCAACCCGATCGCCTGATCGAGATCGGCGTCGGTGATCTCGCCGCGCTCCAGCGACTTGATCCAGAACGCGCGCTCGGCGTCGTTGCCGCGGCGGAACGCCAGCACCACCGGCAGCGTGATCTTGCCCTCGCGGAAATCGTCGCCGACATTCTTGCCGAGCTTGGCAGCCTTGCCGCCATAGTCGAGCACGTCGTCGATCAGCTGGAAGGCGATGCCGATATTCATGCCGAACGAGCGGCAGGCCGACTGCTCGGCCTTGGGCCGCTCGGCGATCGCCGGACCGACCTCGCAGGCCGCGGCGAACAATTCGGCGGTCTTGCCGCGAATCACCGCGAGATATTCGTCCTCAGTGGTCGCGGTATTTTTGGCGGCGGCGAGCTGCATCACCTCGCCCTCGGCGATGGTGGCGGACGCCGACGACAGGATGTCGAGCGCGCGCAGGCTGCCGACCTCGACCATCATCCGGAACGCCTGGCCGAGCAGGAAGTCGCCGACCAGCACGCTGGCCTCGTTGCCCCACAGCATGCGCGCCGACTTCTTGCCGCGGCGCATCTCGCTCTCGTCGACCACGTCGTCATGCAGCAGCGTTGCGGTGTGCATGAACTCGACCGCGGCGGCGAGCTTGATGTGGCCGTCGCCGTCATAGCCAGTGAGATTGGCCATCGCCAGCGTCAGCATTGGACGCAGCCGTTTGCCGCCAGAGGAAATCAGATGGTTGGCGACCTCCGGGATCATCGTCACGTCAGAGCCGGTCCGTGAGATGATGGTGGCGTTGACGCGCTTCATGTCGGCTGCGACAAGCTCGACCAGTTGGTCGATCGAAGCGGTCGTTGGCCCCTCGAAGGGTACGATGACGGCCACGCTGGGTCTCCAAATCCGTGGAGCGACGCAGGCGGACCCGAAATGGTCCGCTCGGAAGGCTCCGATTCCATATCACGGAGCCAAACGCTCCGTGCTCGAACGCCACACTATAACATCCCGGCTGCCATGTAACCCGGAAGCCGGCGGGCCAGACGGGCCGCGGCAGCTATAATGCAGGGATCGCCGGAGGCGCAAGCGTGCGGGAACTGGTGCGAACCAATGACGTGGTGTTGTTGTCGGTGATCGGGGCCCTGCTCGACGGCGCCGAGATCGGCCATTTGGTGCTGGATCAGAATATGAGCGTGATCGAAGGCTCGGTCGGGGTGATCCCGCGCAGGGTGCTGGTCGGCGACGACGATTTTCGCGCCGCGCGCCAGATTTTGACCGACGCCGGGCTCGGCCATGAATTGCGGCCCGACCTTGAGCGCTGACGATTTCACCGAGGATTGCTTGCTGGGCGGCCGTTTGCGGCTGCGGCAGCCGCGTAAAGGCCACCGCGTCGGCCATGACGCCATGCTGCTGGCAGCCGCGACCGCGGCGCAGCCGGGCGACCGCGTGGTCGATTTTGGCGCCGGGGTCGGCGGCGCCGGCTTGGCGCTGGGCTGCCGGGTGGCCGGCATCGAGCTGGTGCTGCTCGAGATCGCGCCGGAACTGGCGGCGCTGGCGCGTCAAAATGCCGTAGCAAATGGCATCGCCGCCACGGTTCACGAACTCGACATTGAGGCTGGGGCAGCGGCGTTCGCGGCGGCCGGACTGCCGCCCGACAGCGCCGACGCCGTGCTGATGAACCCGCCATTCCACGACGGCGCCCGCCATCGCGGCTCGCCCGACGAATCACGGCGGCTCGCCCATGTCGCCGGCGAGAACACGCTGACGCTGTGGCTGCATGCCGCGCGAAGGCTGCTGAAATCGGGCGGCGAGCTGACGCTGATTTGGCGGGCGGATGGGTTAAGCGAGGTGCTGGCCGCGCTCAGCCGCGGCTTTGGCAGCGTGGCGATCCTGCCGGTGCATGGCGCCCCCGGCGCCGCGGCGATTCGGGTGCTGGTGCGCGCCGTCAAAGGCGGACGGGCGCCGCTGATGCTGCATCCGGGGCTGCTGCTGGCCGAGCCCGGCGGCGCGCCGAGCGCTGCCGCCGATGCGGTGCTCAGGGCCGGGCAGCCGTTGCCGCTGGGCCGGTAGGCGATCTGCCTAAAAGTGAGGCGGGCCTATTACGGCTGCATCGTCTTTGAGCTGGTGTCCGGCGCGGTGAAGTGCACCGCCGTCAGCAAAGCCGCGATCAAGGTGACAAGCAGATAGATCTTCATGTCCTTCTCCGTGGAGAATCGTCGCCTATATATCTGCTGCGCTGCAAAACGCATTCCACATGCACATGGTTAGTGAGAACTAACCGCAAACGGTAAATTTTGAGGAAACCGGATGACGGAGCAGGCGGCCCGCACGAGTATTTTCGGTATTCTGACACGGTGGTTGCCGGCGCGCTGGCGCCGCGATGTGCCGGTGGTGCCGGTGGTGCGGCTGAGCGGGGCGATCGGCGCGGTGACGCCGCTGCGCCCGGGGCTGACGCTGGCCGCGGTCGCCCGGCTGCTTGAGCGCGCCTTTTCCGCCCGCAACGCCAAGGCGGTGGCGCTGGTGATCAATTCGCCGGGCGGCTCGCCGGTGCAGTCGCGGCTGATCTATCTGCGCATCCGGCAATTGGCGGCGGAAAAGAAGCTGCCGGTGCTGGCCTTTGTCGAGGATGTCGCGGCCTCGGGCGGCTACATGCTGGCCTGCGCCGCCGACGAGATCTATTGCGATCCGTCGTCGATCCTGGGGTCGATCGGCGTGGTCGGCGGCAGCTTCGGCTTTCCGGAGCTGCTGAAAAAGATCGGCGTCGAGCGCCGGCTGTACACCGCCGGCGAGCACAAGGCGCAGCTCGATCCGTTCCTGCCGGAGGACCCGAGCGACGTCGCGCGCATCAAGGCGTTGCAGCGTGAGATCCATGACGTGTTCATCGCGCTGGTCAAGGACAGCCGCGGTGCGCGGCTCAAGGGCGAGCCCGACAAGCTGTTCTCCGGCGAATTCTGGGCTGGCAACAGCTCGGTGGCGCTCGGCCTCGCCGACGGCATCGGCGATCTGCGCGCGGTGCTACGCGCCCGGTTTGGCGACAAGGTGCTGACCCCGGTGGTGGCGCCGCCGACCGGCATGCTGGCCGGGCTCCTTGGCCGCAAGTCCGGAGCCGGCACTGCGCTCGGCAGCGAGGCTGTGGCGGGTCTGCCCGAGCACATGATCTCGGCGCTGGAAGCGCGTGCGTTATGGGCAAAATATGGCTTTTGAGGGTCGAGGCGCCGCGCCATTTGGCCCGTGAGCAGGCGATTGCCGGCGGCCGGCGACTGCGCAACAATGCGCGATCGTCACCGCATGGAGGACCGATCGATGCCGCCGCTGATTGCTGTTGCAGCCGCTGTGGGTGGTATTGCCGTGGCACGCTGGGCCTATAAGACCGCGCGCCGCATCAATCAGGAGTTGGAAGAGGTGCGCGAAGCGATGCTGGCCGAGCCGCGCCCGGCCGATATCCCGACGCTGCGCCGCGATCCGGTGACCGGCGCCTATCGCCCGGCTAAGGGGTGAAGCTCTGATACCATCGGGTCGTAGCAATGACCGTCATACCCGCGCTTGTCGCGGGTATCCACGCCTTGGAATCGCAACAAGATCAAAGGCGTGGATGGCCTGGACGAGCCGGTCATGACGTGCGGATAGGTTGGTATCAATCGTCTTTGATATGAGCGAGTGAAGCTCGCGCCGGCGCTGCGCCGGCTCCGGGCGAGGCACCACCCAGAACCGGCTAGCAAGCCTGGAGTCGCTTTCCTCGGAGGAAGCCCGAGGTCTTTGGCGTTGGTCGGCACGGGACCTCCGCCGCAGCTCGCCGCCGCAGGCACGCGGCTTTGAACGGCCTCATTCATAAGGGTAAGATTCCTAACATTGGTAAAAACCCGAGCCCGGCCGCGCGGCTTGGTCAATGCCGGGTTAACGTCGCCATTTCGCGGACGTCGCCTTGATTCTGCAGGGCGCGGCCGATACGGTCCGCGCGCTTTTCCTGCCACGCGAAACCGAAGCCGATCATGGATTCTCTCCCCCCGCACATGCGCCCCGAACGTTCGTTTCAGGGGCTGATCCTGGCGTTGCAGCGCTATTGGGCGGACTATGGCTGCGTCATCCTGCAGCCCTACGACATGGAAGTCGGCGCCGGCACCTTCCATCCCGCCACCACCTTGCGCGCGCTCGGTCCGCGTCATTGGAACGCTGCCTATGTGCAGCCTTCGCGCCGGCCCAAGGATGGCCGCTATGGCGAGAACCCGAACCGGCTGCAGCACTACTATCAGTTTCAGGTAATCCTGAAGCCGTCGCCGCCGGACATTCAGGACCTGTATTTGAAGTCGCTGGCTGCGATCGGCATCGACGCCCATCTGCACGACATCCGCTTTGTCGAGGACGATTGGGAGAGTCCGACGCTCGGCGCCTGGGGGCTGGGCTGGGAGTGCTGGTGCGACGGCATGGAAGTGTCGCAGTTTACCTACTTCCAGCAGGTCGCGGGCGTGGAATGCGCGCCGGTGGCTGGCGAACTGACCTACGGCCTGGAACGGCTGGCGATGTATGTGCAGGGCGTTGACCGGGTCTATGACCTCAATTTCAACGGCCGCGACGGCGCCGACAAGGTCACCTATGGCGATGTGTACCTGCAGGCAGAGCAGGAATATTCGCGGCACAATTTCGAGCATTCCGACGCTGAGATGCTGTTCGAGCAGTTCCGGATGGCCGAGGCCGCCTGCCAAAAATATCTCGCGGCCGGCTGGCAAAGCGATGGCAAGGATGGCACGCGCAGCCATCTGATGGTGCTGCCGGCCTATGACCAGTGCATCAAGGCCAGCCACGCCTTCAACCTGCTCGACGCCCGCGGCGTGATCTCGGTGACCGAACGGCAGAGCTACATCTTGCGCGTGCGCGAACTGGCCAAAGCCTGCGGCGAAGCCTGGGTGCACACCGAGGCGGGCCGGGCGGGGTGAGGCGAGCTGAGCTCGCATCATACTTGTCTATCGCCCCGCGGCACTGGATTATAAGAAAGCTCCCTTTTGTATAATCCGGTCGCTTTGGATGCTATCAAATGAAAAAGGCCGAGTTTGAGGCTTCCCCAAGCGGACGCTTGGTTCCCACGGAGCGGAACCAATGGGCGTTTGTGCCCAATCCGCTGCCGCCGGCCGAGATTGATCTGGCGGTTCTGGCCGAGCCGATCGCCCAAGCCGCTCAGGCGCTAGGCGAACTCAATGGGATCGGTCGCACTCTGCCCGACCCCTATCTTCTGATCCGACCTCTGCAGGTGCAGGAGGCCCTTACGTCGTCCAGTATGGAGGGCACGTACACAACGCTAAGCGATCTTCTGCTCGTCGAGGCGGGAGCCGGCGAACAGAACAGGGCTCCGGACACCCGGGAAGTCCTCAATTATCGACGGGCCCTTTCCGCGGCGATCGAGAGCTTGGACGACTGCCCGCTGTCGCTGCGGACGCTGTGCGATGCCCATCGCACACTGTTGGGGGGAGTGGCTAGGCAACGCGGCGCAACTGTTCGCGCCGGCGAGTTCAAGCAATATCAGAACTTCATTGGCGCCTACGAAATCGAAAACGCTCGCTTCGTGCCCCCGCCCCGCGAGCAGACCATCGCCTGCATGAGCGATCTAGAGCGGTTCATCCATCGCGACGACCGAAATGGACTGCCGCTGCTGGTCGACGCAGCCTTGATCCATTACCAGTTTGAAACGATTCATCCATTTGCCGATGGCAATGGACGGGTCGGTCGTATGCTGATCACGCTGCACCTGTTCGCGGCGAAGGTCGTCAAGCAGCCGATCCTCTATCTCAGCCCGACGCTCGAGAGGCGGAAAGACGAATACATCGATCGGATGTACAACGTTTCCAAAACGGGAGATTGGATCGGCTGGATCCGCTTCTTCCTTGATATGGTGACGCAGTCCTGCCATGCCGCGGTCGCGACGGCTGATCGTTTGCTCGCAGTGCAGCGGGACTATCGCGAGCGGTTACAAAAAGCTGGCCGATCAGCCAATCTGCTTAACATCGTCGATCTGCTATTCCGCTCACCAATATTGAGCATCCCGCAGATCGCGGAGCATCTGGGTGTCACCTATCGAGCGGCCCAGCTCAATGTCGATACATTACTTTCTGCAAACGTACTTCACGAGTTCACGGGGACCAGCAACCCCAAGTTCTTTGCGGCCCGTGAAATCCTCAACGCCATATCTGGTATAAAAGACCATGCCTGACCTTCTGCTCGAACTGTTTTCCGAAGAAATCCCGGCGCGGATGCAGGCGAAAGCCGCAGACGATTTGAAGCGGCTTGTCACCGACAAGCTGGTGGCCGAGGGGCTGGTCTATGAGGGCGCCAAGGCGTTCGCGACGCCGCGGCGGCTGACGCTGGTGGTGCATGGCATTCCGGCGCGGCAGCCCGATCTCAAGGACGAGCGCAAGGGCCCGAAGGTCGGCGCGCCGGATGCCGCGGTGCAGGGCTTCTTGAAAGCGACCGGCCTAGCCTCGCTCAGCGAGGCTAAGATCCAGTCTGATCCGAAGAAGGGCGATTTCTACATCGCGCTGATCGAAAAGCCGGGTCGGCCGGCGATCGACGTGCTCGCCGACATTTTGCCGGTGATCGTGCGCACCTTCCCGTGGCCCAAGGCGATGCGCTGGGGCGAGCGCTCCGCCAAGCCGGGCGCGCTGCAATGGGTGCGGCCGCTGCATTCGATCGTCGCGACCTTCGGCATCGACACCGAGGAGCCCGACGTGGTGCGCTTCGACGTCAGCGGCATTGTGGCCGGGCAGGTGACGCGCGGCCATCGCTTCATGGCACCGGGCGAGATCAGCGTGCGCCGCTTTGCTGATTATGAGTCAAAGCTGTTCGACGCCAAAGTGGTGCTCGATCCGGAGCGCCGCAAGAACATCATTCTGGCCGATGCCAAAACGCTGGCGCAGGCGCAGAATCTCGAACTGGTCGAAGACCCCGGTTTGCTCGACGAAGTGTCGGGGCTGGTGGAATGGCCGGTGGCGCTGATGGGATCGTTCGACAAGGAATTTCTGTCGATCCCGGGCGAGGTGATCCGCGCCACCATCCGCAACAACCAAAAGTGCTTTGTGGTGCGCGATCCGGCGACCGGGCAGCTCGCCAACCGCTTCATCCTCACCGCCAATATCGAGGCGAGCGATGGCGGCCAAAAGATCACCGCCGGCAATGAGCGCGTGATCCGCGCGCGGCTCTCCGACGCCAAATTCTTCTATGAGACCGATCTGAAGACCAAGCTGGAAGACCGGCTGAACAAATTCGATCAGATCGTGTTCCACGAAAAGCTCGGCACCCAGGCCGAGCGCGTCGCGCGCATCGAACGGCTGGCGGCCGAGATCGCGCCGCTGGTTGGCGCCGATGTCGAGAAGGTCAAGCGCGCGGCCAAGCTGTGCAAGGCCGATCTGCTCACCGAAGTGGTCGGTGAATTCCCTGAGCTGCAGGGCCTGATGGGCAAGTACTACGCGCTCGCTCAAGGCGAAGATGCCTCCGTCGCCGCGGCCTGCGAGGAACACTACAAGCCGCAGGGGCCGAACGACCGCGTGCCGAGCGATCCGGTTTCGATCGCGGTGGCGCTCGCCGATAAGCTCGATACGCTGGTCGGGTTCTGGGCGATCGACGAAAAGCCGACCGGCAGCAAGGACCCCTATGCACTGCGCCGTGCGGCGCTGGGTGTGATTAGGCTGCTGATAGATAATCAGAGCAGTATCAAGATTAGAGAAGTGGTGCGTCAGCATCTGCGCTTCTTGATATTCCGGCTTTTGAGGCTGACAGAAGGAAGCTTTGCTGATGAGCGTCCTGAACTTGAGGAGTTGATCGCGGAAAGACATCGTTCCGGTCTTGTGGATTTCTCAGGCTTATCCAGTCGGAGCGCCGTGCAACTGACTTTCCGCGTCGATGCGGGCGAGCTCGGTTGGGAGACAGCGCGGATTGGCGATCTCCTCTCCTTCTTCGCCGACCGCCTCAAAGTGCAACTGCGCGATCAGGGCGCGCGCCATGACTTGGTTGACGCGGTGTTCGCGCTCGAAGGTCAGGACGACATTTTGATGATCGTGCGCCGGGTCGAGGCGCTCGCGGCATTCCTTGCCACCGACGACGGCAAGAACCTCTTGGCCGGCACCAAGCGTGCCGCCAACATTCTGCGGATCGAAGAGAAGAAGGACGGCCGCGCCTATGACGGCGCGCCGGACCCATCGCTCTATGCGCAGGATGAGGAGAAGGCGCTGGCGGGCGCGATTGACGCGGCCAAGTCGGAAGCCGGCGCGGCTGTCGCTAAAGAAGATTTTGCGGCGGCGATGACGGCAATGGCCAAGCTGCGGCCGGCGGTCGATGCGTTCTTCGACAAGGTCACGGTCAATGCCGAGGACAAGGCGGTGCGCGAAAACCGCCTGAAACTCCTCAACGAAATCCGTGCCGCCACCCGCGCGGTCGCGGATTTCTCGAAGATTCAGGACTGATCGCCGTCATTCCGGGGCGCTCGCTATACGATCGTCCCCGGAATCTGGGCTTCCGTCTTGATGCGTCATTCCGGGGCGCGCCGCATGGCGGCGCGAACCCGGAATCCAGAGATTGTTGCGAAGGCTGTTACCAGCCGAGCGAGATTCCGGCAGCGCAGAGATTCCGGGTTCGCGCCAACAGGCGCGCCCCGGAATGACGGGTAGAGGCTTCCCGGAATGACGGGGACATGCCTCGCATCGCAGCGGGCCGCTTGGCAGGACGCCCAAGGCCGGGCGTATCACGCTGCAGCAGAAGCCGTTTTGGTCGCAGAACCCTCTTCCGTCATTGCGAGCGAAGCGAAGCAATCCAGAGTCTCGCACACTGACTGGATTGCTTCGTCGCTTCGCTCCTCGCAATGACGCTGAGTGGCTGAGCCGGCGCGCCCCGGAATGACGGGGGACCTCTGCCCGCGCAGCGGAGAGAGCTGAGAAACTCGCCGTTTCAGAAATATCCCGACACAATCAGCAATTGTTAACCGCTCGTTAACCACGTGCTGAAATCCTCGCGGCGACTAACGGATTTTTAACCACCGTCCATTCGCCCGGGGCGCGCCGATGACGTCGGTCTCCACCAATTACAGCAATCCTTACGCCGGCTCGGCCTATTCGCGCGCGGTGGCAACGCAGCCATCGCTGGCGACGTTGCTGTCGGGGCAGGAGGACAGCCACGGCAGCGCCAGCGCCGCGACGCATCTGACGCTGTCGCAGGCGGCGCGCGCGCAGCTCGCGACCAGTTCCGCTAAAGATTTCGCGGCGGTGATCAGCGAGACGCGCGGCGCGCTCGACAAGCTTTATAGCGATGCCAAAGTCACCGGCCCCTATGACAGCGCCGGCAAGCCGACCGTCGATTTGACCTCGCTCGATCGCCGCGCGCTGTTTGCGATCGCCAGCAACAGCGGCGCGAAATTCACGCCCGACGAACAGGCGCTCGCCGCCAATGAGCTGAAGACCCGCTTCAACACCGCGCTGTCGGCGGCGACGCAAACCCAGCAGCTCACCGGTGATTTCAGTGCGCTGTACAAGGTCGCGCTCGATTATCTCGATGCTGCCGGTCCCGAGGAGAAGGCGACCGTCACCTGGGCCTCCCAGCGCGAAGCGGTGGTGAAGGGGCTGCAGGCCACGCAGCAAAATCCCAGCAAGGCGCCGTCCGGCATCAGCAACGATCCGGTCGCGGCCTATCTGGCGCAATATCCGAACGGCTCCAGCATTCCGACCCAGGATTTTGGCTCGGTGGCGAAGTCGGTGCGCGCCAAGCTTGATGCCCAGGCCAGCGCCGCGGCGGCCGCCGGCAAGGAGCTGGTATTCGATCCCGGCCGCAAGACCGGGCAGCTCGCTGACCTGTCGCAGATCGACAACCGCTCGCTGTCGGCGATCGCGCTCAATCAGGATCAGCTGTTCTCCGCGCAGGAGACGTTTGCGGCCAAGCAGGAGCTCAATGCGCGCGGCCGCGCTTCGATCCTGGCGGCGCTGAAGCAGAGCCAGACGTCTGGCGATCCCACCCAGCTCAGCCTCGGCATTCTCAATGCCTATTCGGCGATGAGCAGCGAGGAACGCCAGGCTGCCAACTGGACCACGGCGCTGCGCGATCATGCGGTGCAGAGCTACAAATCAACCTCGACGCTCTTGTCGATGCTGCGCGGCTAGGCCCGTAACGCGCCGCGCCTACAATTTCAGTTCACGAAATAACCCGCCCGCCGCGATCGCGGACGGGTGTCGATCGGCAATCTCAATCGATCACTTCGATCACGCGCCGCGTGCGCGGCTCGACCAGCACGGTCTCGCCATTCACCACGGTGTAGCGGCGGGTGGTCTGCCCGAAACGCTGCGGCACGTCGTAAACCACCACGCCGGTATCGGGTAATACCGTGCCGATCCGCACGCGCTCCGAGATCGTGTAGTTTGGCACGTTCTGCTGAACGACATATTCGCGGAACGCGGGGCGCTGCTCTAAGGCGATGCCGGGGTCGCCTTCCGACACCGCCACGACACTCTGCGCCAAAGCGGTCGCGGGCGCGGCGATCAGGCCGGCGGCGGCCCAAGCGATCATGGTGTGACGCATCGATTGCTCCTCCTTGCGAGGGGTGGTCTGGGGCTGCGAGTGCTTCGCACTGCGCATCAAGGATGCCGGGGCAATGCCGGCGCGGCGCGGTTGTTCCGATGTTATCGGGTGCGGCGGCATGATCGCCGACATGGCTGTAACCGTCTGATCACACAGAAAAAAACTGCCGCGCCCCGCGAGCGCGACACAGCGCGCGGGCGCAGGAACTGCGGCCAAATTGTGCCATTCGCGATGGCTAGGTCGCCGGCGGGTGCAGCGGCTATCCTGCGGGTCCGATTCGGAGGCCGCCTGCGTGCGCGCGGCGGCAGACAGGAGGACGATTAGTGCTGAAATACATCACCGCTCATTTGCCGGCGCTGATCGCGCTGGCCGCCGGCGTGCTGATCCTGATCATGCCGCGGCTGCTGAATCTGGTGGTCGCGCTCTACCTGATTTGCATAGGTCTCATCGGTCTTGGCGTGCTGCGCTGGTTTCATCTTTAGTCGGCAAGTCAAGAGCGGCGGCTTGCGTCGCCTCGTCAAAACGTGGTGTATGACCGCACCCAATCTCCCTCATGTGGACTGTTGATCGTCATGGCCAAAGCAGCTTCCAAGTCGAAGAAAGCCGCCGCGAAGTCGAAAGCTTCCGTCAAGACCCCGGCAAAGGCGAAAGCCGCTGCACCGACGCGTAAGCCAACTGCCAAAGCTCCGCCGAAGCCTGCAAAGGCGATGACGAAGAAGCCCGCGGCAACCAAGCCCGCTGCAACCAAGGCCGCTGCAAAGGCCGCCAAGGCCGCCGCAGCCAAGAAGCCCGCCGCCAAGAAGAACGCGGCCAAGGCACCGGCGAAGTCGACCAAGGTCGCCGCCAAGAGCAAGACCGCAGCGAAGACGGCAGCCAAGAGCGCTGCGAAAAGCGCGCCCAAGGCTGTAGCCAAGGGTGTAGCGAAGGGCGTAGCCAAGAACGCCGCGAAGGTTGCTGCGAAGGCCAAGCCCGCCAAGGTCGTTGCCAAGAAGCCGGAGAGCGATCTCGCCATCAAGCCCGGCAAGTGGGTTTACAGCTTCGGCGGCGGCAAGGCCGAAGGCAAGGCCGGGCTCAAGAACCTGCTCGGCGGCAAGGGCGCCAATCTCGCCGAAATGGCCAATCTCGGCCTGCCGGTGCCTCCCGGCTTCACCATTCCGACCACGGTCTGCACCTACTTCTACGACAACGACAAGACCTATCCGAAGGAGCTCGAGGGCCTGGTTGAGAAGGCGCTCGCCACCGTCGGCAAGCTCACCGGCAAGCGGTTTGGCGATGCCAAGAACCCGCTGCTGGTGTCGGTGCGCTCCGGCGCCCGCGCGTCGATGCCGGGCATGATGGACACCGTGCTCAATCTCGGCCTGAACGACGTCACCGTCGAAGCGCTGGCCACGCTGTCCGGCGACCGCCGCTTTGCGTTCGACAGCTATCGCCGCTTCATCACCATGTATTCCGACGTGGTGCTCGGCCTCGACCATCACCACTTCGAAGAGATCCTTGATCACTACAAGGACGCCAAGGGCTATACGCTCGACACCGATCTCGACGGCGATGATTGGGTCGAAGTGGTCGGCCAGTACAAGGAAGCGGTCGCCCGCGAGACCGGCAGCGATTTTCCGCAGGACCCGCACGCGCAATTGTGGGGCGCGATCGGCGCGGTGTTTTCCTCCTGGATGAACGCCCGCGCGGTCACCTATCGCAAGCTGCACGACATTCCGGAATCCTGGGGCACCGCGGTCAATGTGCAGGCCATGGTGTTCGGCAATATGGGTGAGACCTCGGCGACCGGCGTCGCCTTCACCCGCAATCCCTCGACCGGCGAGTCCAAGCTCTATGGCGAGTTCCTGATCAACGCCCAGGGTGAAGACGTGGTGGCGGGCATCCGCACGCCGCAGGACATCACCGAGGAAGCGCGCCTTGCCTCCGGCTCTGACAAGGCGTCGATGGAACTGGCGATGCCGGAAGCGTTCAAGGAACTGACCCGGATCTACAAGCTGCTGGAAAAGCACTACCGTGACATGCAGGACATGGAATTCACGGTGGAGCAGGGCAAGCTGTGGATGCTGCAGACCCGCAGCGGCAAGCGCACCGCCAAGGCTGCGCTGCGCATCGCGGTCGAGCTCGCCAATGAAGGCCTGATCACCAAGGAAGAAGCGGTGGCGCGCATCGACCCCGCCTCGCTCGATCAGCTGTTGCACCCGACCATCGACCCGAAGGCCAAGCGCGACGTGATCGCCACCGGCCTGCCGGCGTCGCCGGGCGCTGCTTCCGGTGAGATCGTGTTCTCCTCGGACGAAGCCGCCAAGCTGAAGTCCGATGGCCGCAAGGTCATCCTGGTGCGCATCGAGACCAGCCCGGAAGACATTCACGGCATGCACGCCGCTGAAGGCATTCTCACCACCCGTGGCGGCATGACCTCGCACGCCGCCGTGGTGGCGCGCGGCATGGGCAAGCCCTGCGTCTCGGGCTGCGGCGCGATCCGCGTCGATTACGGCCGCGGCACCATGACCATCGGTGCCCGCACCTTCAAGACCGGCGACATCATCACCATCGACGGCGCCGTCGGTCAGGTGCTGGCCGGTCAGATGCCGATGATCGAGCCGGAACTGTCCGGCGAGTTCGGCACCATCATGGGCTGGGCCGACAAGGTCCGTAAGCTCGGCGTCCGCGTCAATGCCGACACCCCGGCCGACGCCCGCACCGCGATCCGGTTCGGCTGCGAAGGCATCGGCCTGTGCCGCACCGAGCACATGTTCTTTGAAGAGACCCGCATCCGCACCGTGCGCGAGATGATCCTCTCCGAAGACGAGCAGTCGCGCCGCCAAGCGCTGGCCAAGCTGCTGCCGATGCAGCGCGCCGACTTTGTCGAGCTGTTCGAGATCATGAAGGGCCGGCCGGTGACCGTGCGCCTGCTCGATCCGCCGCTGCATGAGTTCCTGCCGCACAGCCAGGCCGAGGTCGAGGAAGTCGCGCGTGCGATGAACACCGATCCGCGCCGGCTGGCCGATCGGGCCCGCGAACTCGCCGAGTTCAACCCGATGCTCGGCTTCCGTGGCTGCCGTCTGGCGATCGCCTATCCGGAGATCGCCGAGATGCAGGCGCGCGCGCTGTTCGAGGCTGCGGTCGAAGCGCAGCGTCGCACCGGCGAGGCGGTCGGTCTCGAAGTGATGGTGCCGCTGATCGCCACCAAGAAGGAGTTCGATCTGGTCAAGGCCCGGATCGACGCCACCGCGCAGGCGGTGTCGCGCGAAAGCGGCGCCAAGTTCGGCTATCAGGTCGGCACCATGATCGAGCTGCCGCGCGCCGCGCTGATGGCGGGTGAGATCGCCGAAACCGCCGAGTTCTTCTCGTTCGGTACCAACGACCTGACCCAGACCACCTTCGGCATCAGCCGCGACGACGCCTCGCACTTCCTCGGCACCTATATCGATCGTGGCATCGTCGATGTCGATCCGTTCGTCAGCCTCGACCAGACCGGCGTCGGCGAATTGGTGAAGATCGGCGTGTCGCGTGGCCGCAATACCCGTGGCAGCCTGAAGGTTGGCATCTGCGGCGAACATGGCGGCGACCCGGCGTCGGTGACGTTCTGCCATCAGGTCGGCATGAACTACGTGTCGTGCTCGCCGTACCGCGTGCCGATCGCCCGCTTGGCGGCGGCGCAGGCCGCGCTCGGAGAGGCGGTCGCCAGCCAGGCGTAAGCCGCGGCGGTTAGTCCGACCTCAGTATTGAATGCGGCAATGGCCGGGGATCATCCCCGGCCATTGTGCTTTTCGGGGCTGCTGACCGCTGCGCCGTTTCAGATTTCTACAACTTGCCGATGTATTTTGCGGCGCGTTGACAGACTGTTCACCACTTCTGAAAATCCGGCATTTACCAAGCTATTCGAGCCACTTCGCCGTTATCACGGCGAGGCTTGCCTGTTGCCCGGATGCATCGCCGGTTAACTCCTCCGCAACTTTAATGGGATATGAACAACACCGATCGAATTGCACATGAGGTGCGCTCGATCGGGTGTAAGCGTTGCGTGAGCGTATCGATGTCAGTCATGCGTAACCGGCCGAAGGGCGCGCGGTTCGCGTCCTTCGGTCTTGGTCTGTGCGGCGTCTTCACCATGGCGCCTTCAGCGATCGGCCATCAGGATATCGCGTCGTTGCTGGCGCGGCAGCCCGGCGTTGCCGAGCGCTGGCAGACCCGCGCGGTCGCCGGCTCCGCGGCCAAGATCCAAGTCGCGACCTTCAGCTTCGGCCGTCCGATCGGCACCGCGGCGCCGCAAAACCCCTGGGCGCGGCTTGCCAGCCTGGAGGCGCTCGGCCCCGATGCATCGCTCGGCCGCAATCCGTTGATGCAGCCGCCGCGCCGCTATGAAGCTTCCGATTTCCCCACCGTCGACCGCACGCTGAAGGGCGACCGGCTTGCCGTCGCCGTGCCGGACCTGCCGACCGCGGAAGGCGTGTCGCCGGAAGGGCAAAGCGACGACGCGGCGACGCCCAACATTGCCGGTGCCAAGAGCGCCGAACAGGCGCCCACGTCCTCCGCGCTTGATCCCGAGCTGGCTGCGGCGCTGCA
This sequence comes from Rhodopseudomonas faecalis, assembly GCF_003217325.1. Lineage (GTDB taxonomy): Bacteria > Pseudomonadota > Alphaproteobacteria > Rhizobiales > Xanthobacteraceae > Rhodopseudomonas > Rhodopseudomonas faecalis. The sequence goes on along the minus strand of NZ_QJTI01000004.1, from coordinate 59,112 downwards.
AGGGCCGCCGCTCAGCCAGTATGACGGCACGCCGCAGCATGAGACGCCGGCGCTCGGCGACAATGGCAGCGAGATCGCGCTGGGCGGCACCACGGTGCAGCCGGCGCACGACAATTTCAGCCTGAAAACCGCGGCGCTGTTCTTCGGCACCGGCTCGATTGGCGATGGCGGCACGCTGGAAAGCTGGCAGCCCGGCGAAGAGCCGACCATCATCGATCCCGACATGAAGAGCACGGCGGCGCCGGACCCGGCGGGGGCTGCCGGCGAGAGCGTCGCCTCCAAGGGTGAAGTCAACGCCGACAATCAACGCAAGAAGACGCCGGCGGAACGGCTCGGCCTGTTCGACGATAAGCTGCGCGCCAAGCATGAGAAGTGCCTGGCCGAGGCGGTGTATTTCGAAGCGCGCGGCGAGGCGGTGCGCGGCCAGATCGCGGTGGCGCAAGTGGTGCTGAACCGCGCGTTCTCCGGCTTCTATCCGAGCAATGTCTGCGGCGTGGTCTATCAGAACAAGCATCGCCGCTACGCCTGCCAGTTCACCTTTGCCTGCGACCGCGTCGCCGATGTGGTGCGCGAGCCCGACATGTGGGACCGCGCCAAGAAGATCGCGAAAGCCACGCTCGACGGCCAGCTCTGGTTGCCGGAAGTCGGCAAGTCGACCCACTACCACGCTTATTGGGTGCGGCCGTCCTGGGTGCACGAGATGAAGAAGATGTACAAATTCGGCGTGCACACCTTCTATCGTCCGCGCAATTGGGGCGATGGCAGCGACGCGCCGAGCTGGGGCAGCCAGGAACAGACCGCGGCGATTTCCGCCAGCCTCGCCGAAGCGGCGAAAAGCTCGGCCGAGATCGAAGCCTCGCGGCGCTGATTTGTAGTCGGCGCGCCGACCACAACATGCAACACGACGTCATTCCGGGGCGCGCCTGTTGGCGCGAACCCGGAATCTCGACGTTTTGGGAATGCGTGTTGTCGCCAGTGTCAGATTCCGGGTTCGCTCGCTGTCGCGAGCGCCCCGGAATGACGGCGGGGGTGAGTCACCAGCGCCCCGGAATGACGGGCTTTGTTCGTGGCTGCTGTTTCGAAGCGACGGATGACGGCTCGACCAACTACACGTCGATATCGAGCGCGACGTCAAAGTTCGGCGCCGAATGGGTCAGTGCGCCGGAGGAGGCGTAGTCGACGCCGGTGGCGGCAATCGCCGCGATCGTGCTTTCGGTGACGCCGCCGGAAGCTTCCAGCGCCACGCGACCATTCGCCATCGCCACCGCCTGCTTGAGCGTCGCGATGTCCATATTGTCGAGCAGCACCGCATCGGCGAGCCCGGTGTCGAGCACCTCGCGCAGCTGATCGAGCGTATCGACCTCGATCTCGATTTTCACCAGATGGCCGATCCGGGCGCGGGCGCGTTCCAGCACCGGGCGCACGCCGCCGGCGACCGCGATGTGGTTGTCCTTGATCAGCACCGCGTCATCGAGGCCGAAGCGGTGATTGAAGCCGCCGCCGCAGCGCACTGCGTATTTCTCCAGCGCGCGCAGACCGGGCGTGGTCTTGCGGGTGCAGCAGATCCGCATCTTGGTGCCCGCGGTGTGGCGCACATAGTTGGCTGTTAGCGTGGCGATGCCGGACAGCCGGCCGACATAGTTGAGCGCGGTGCGCTCGCCGCTCAGCACCGCGCGCGCCGGGCCGGAGATGGTCAGCAGGTTGATGCCGGCCGCGACCGCGGCGCCGTCATGAGCGTGGGCGTGGATCACGACGTCGGGCGCCAGCGCCTTGAAGGTCGCAACCGCGAGCGGCAGCCCGGCGATCACGCCGGCCTGACGCGCCACCAGCACGGCATGGGCCTGCGCGTCGGGCGGAATGGTGACGAGCGAAGTGACATCGCCGGCGCGGCCCAGATCTTCGTCGAGCGCGCGGCGCACCGCCTCGTCGATCACCAGCGGCGACAAGAACGCATCGGGATGCAGCAAAGAGCCAGCAGGGATCATCGAACAATCCAATGGTTGGAAGCGTCGTCCAGCGCGAGGCCGCGGCGTGGAGCGAGCGCGTTGCAGGGCGTGTCGGGCATCGCGGTCCTGAAACGTCAGGACCGCAACGCCCTAAGCGAGGGCAGTGCGCGGGCCGCGCGGCGCGGCCTCGCCGAGCGAGGCCGCGGTAGCGCGGGCGTCGGCGAGTGTGGTCATGGTGCGATCGGCCAGCGTCGGATTTTCGTTCGGATAGTCCGAGCGGCAATGCGCGCCGCGGCTTTCGCGCCGGGTCCAGGCGGCCGCCGCCACCAGCAGAGCGGTGATCGCCATGTTGAGCTGCGCGGTGCTGGTCGCGGCGATCTCCATCGCCGAGAACCGGCGCACCGCGGCGGCGAGGCCGTCGCTGTCGCGGATCACGCCGACCTTGGCGCTCATGGTGTTGCGCAGTTCGGCTTCCTGCGCGGCGCTGAGCGGCGCGCTGCGCAGTGCCGGCAAAGGCTCGGCACGGCGCGGGGGCGCGGCGAATTCACGGCCGCCGATATCCTCGGCGATGCGCGCGGCATAGACCACCGCTTCCAGCAGCGAATTGGAGGCGAGCCGGTTGGCGCCATGCGCGCCGGTGCACGACACTTCGCCCGCGGCCCACAGCCCGCGCAGCGAGGTGCGGCCCTGCATATCCACCGCGACGCCGCCCATGTGGTAATGCGCCGCCGGCGCCACCGGGATCGGCTGCTGCGCCGGGTCGATACCCGCTGATACGCAGCTCTGATACACGGTCGGGAATTCTTCGGCGAAACGCGCGCCGAGCGCGGTGCGGGCGTCGAGGAACGCGCCGCGCCCGGCGGCGATCTCGGCGAACACGCCGCGGGCGACGATGTCGCGCGGCGCCAGCTCGGCGAGCGGATGGCGCGCCGGCATGAACCGCTCGCCAGCACCATTGATCAGCGTACAGCCTTCGCCGCGCAGCGCCTCGGTGGCGAGCGGCGCCGGATCACGGCCGACCATGATCGCGGTCGGATGGAACTGGACGAATTCCGGATCGGCGATCACCGCGCCCGCGCGCGCCGCGATCGCCAGACCCTGGCCGCAGGCTTCGGTCGGATTGGTGGTCACCGCATAGAGATGGCCGATGCCGCCGGTGGCGAGCACCACGGCGCGCGCCGCGACCCGCAGCGGTCGGGTGATATCGGCGCCGGTCTTGCGCAGTTGCAGGCCGATCACCGCGTCGCCATCGGTGAGCAGCGCTTCGGCCAAATAGCCTTCCAGCACGCGAATCGATGGCGTTTCACGCACCGCCTTGATCAGCGCGGTGATGATCGCCTGACCGGCCATATCGCCGCGCACGTGAACGATGCGCCGCGCCGAATGCGCCGCTTCGCGCGACACCGCGAGCCGGCCTTCGAGGTCGCGGTCGAACGGCACGCCATAATCGAGCAGATCGTGGATGCGGGCACCGGCTTCGCGGGCGAGGCGATAGGCCACCGCCTCATCGACCAGACCGGCACCGACCGCGATGGTGTCGGCCGCGTGCGACTCGGCGCTGTCGCCTTCGGCCACCGCGGCGGCGATGCCGCCCTGTGCCCAGGCGGTCGATGCGCCTTCGCCGAGCGGGGCGGCGGTGATCACCGTCACCGGGCGCGGCGCCAGTTTGAGGGCGCAAAACAGTCCGGCGAGGCCGCCGCCGACGATCACGACTTCGGCGGCACCGTCGGCGAGATCAAATTCCGGTTGATCGCTCATGGCGAGATCCAACTCTGTACGCAGCGGCCGGCAAGCGGCCGATTGAGCGCAGAAGCGCGCTCAATTCTTCAGGTTGATCATCCGTTCCACCGAGCGCCGTGCCTTGTCGATCACGGCGGGGTCGATGGTGACTTCCTCGCGCAGGTAGATCAGGCTGTCCAAAATCTTCGGCAGGGTGATCCGCTTCATGTGCGGGCAGAGATTGCAGGGGCGCACCATCTCGACGTCGGGCAGCTCGGCCTGAACATTGTCGGCCATCGAGCATTCGGTGATCATCACCACCCGCGGCGGATGCTCCTTGCGCACCCAGTTGATCATATGCGCGGTCGAGCCGGTGAAATCGGCTTCCGCGATCACGTCCGGCGGGCACTCCGGATGCGCGATGATCTTCACGTCCGGATCGGCTTCGCGATAGGTGCGCAGCTCGTCGCCGGTGAAGCGCTCATGCACTTCGCACGCGCCCTTCCAGGCGATGATCTTGACGTCGGTCTGCGAGGCGACGAAGCGCGCCAGATACTGATCCGGCACCATGATCACGGTATCGACGCCAAGGCTCTCCACCACCTGCACGGCGTTGGAGGAGGTGCAGCAGATATCGACCTCGGCCTTCACCTCGGCGGAGGTGTTGACATAGGCGACTACCGGCACGCCGGGGAACCGCTCGCGCAGCGCGCGCACGTCTTCGCCGGTGATGCTCGCGGCCAGCGAGCAGCCGGCGCGGGAATCCGGAATCAGCACGGTCTTGTCCGGGCTGAGAATCTTGGAGGTCTCGGCCATGAAGTGCACGCCGCACTGCACGATCACATCGGCCTTCACCTTGGTGGCTTCGATCGCGAGCTGCAGCGAGTCGCCGACGATGTCAGAGACGCAGTGGAAGATTTCCGGCGTCTGATAATTGTGCGCCAGCACCACGGCGTTGCGCTCGCGCTTCAATTCGTTGATCGCCTTGATGTAGGGCGCCATCAGCGGCCACTCCACCGGGGTGATCACGTTCTTGACGCGCTCATAGAGATGCGCGGTGGCCCGCTCGACCTCGGGCGTCCATTCCAGCGACGGCATCGGCAGCGCGCGGCCACGCTCCAGCGTGCTGACCGCAGCGCGCGCCCGCGCTTCCTGGCGGCCGGGGACCGGGCGACCGAAATGTTCGGGGCCGTAGATTCCTGCAAGCGCCATCGTACTCTCCATTACAGGTCCTTATATACTCAATCTGAGCATATAGAGGGTCCGAGAAACCCGGCCGTGAGGCCGGTGTGAGCTGCTGCGTTGGGACTGATCTCTCGCGCAGCACCGAGGCGATGTCAGGCTCTTGGAGGTGCCCGCTCAGGCCTTATCCTCATTAAGAGCAAATCAAATATAGCACGATGCGGCCGGGTTCGCCAGATGCCAGGGGTGTAAAATTTGTGACGACAGCCCTGCTTCCCGCCTGGCGCAATTGTCATAACTCGCCTGGGCGGCGCTTGGCCGCAGCGGAGTAGCCCCCACAAGACCGGCTCGGCCCGGTGCGTTGCAGTTCTGATTCCATCTGCCCCGCAAAGCCACTAGTTTGCCTCAGCAACGCGTTCAGACGGGGGAGGAAGCAGGTGGCGACGTTCCGGGCGGTCAGGATCGATAAAGCGGACAAGGGCAGCACGGCGGCGCTGACGGCGTTTGACGAGGCCGAGCTGATGGACGGCGACGTGGTGGTCCGCGTCGAATGGTCCACCGTCAACTACAAGGACGGCCTGGCGCTGACCGGCAAGGCGCCGGTGGTGCGCCGTTTCCCGATGATCGCCGGTATCGATTTTTCCGGCACCGTGCTGTCCTCGTCGCATCCCGACTGGAAGGCGGGCGATCAGGTGATCGGCAATGGCTGGGGCATGGGCGAGACCCATCTTGGCGCTTATGCCGAGCGGGCGCGCGTCAAGGGCGATTGGCTGGTGCGGTTGCCGGACGGAATGTCGGCGCGCGAGGCGATGGCGATCGGCACCGCCGGCTACACCGCGATGCTGAGCGTGCTGGCGCTGGAGCGCCATGGCCTTAATCCGCAATCGGGGCCGGTGGTGGTCACCGGCGCGGCCGGCGGGGTCGGCTCGGTGGCGATCGCGCTCTTGTCCAAGCTCGGCTACCACGTGATTGCCTCGACCGGGCGGCTCGCTGAAGAACCCTATCTGCGCGAGCTCGGCGCTGCTGAAGTGATCGATCGCGCCGAACTGTCCGGCCCGGCCAAGCCGCTCGCCAAGGAGCGCTGGGCGGGCGGCATCGACAGCGTCGGCTCGACCACGCTCGCCAATCTGTTGTCGATGACCAAGTATCGCGGCGCCATTGCCGCTTGCGGGCTGGCCGGCGGCATGGATCTGCCGACCTCGGTGGCGCCTTTCATTTTGCGTGGAGTGTGTCTTTACGGCATCGATTCGGTGATGTGCCCGATCGAGCTGCGCCGGCAGGCCTGGAGCCGGTTGGCGACCGGGTTGGACAAGGAAAAACTGGCTGAAATCACTCAGGAAATACCGCTGGACCAGGTTTTCGACGCCGGCGCCAAGGTGGTGGCCGGCCAGGTGCGCGGCCGAATCGTGGTGAAAATTTCCTGAGGACGTTCAGAATTTACCAACCAAGCTGCTCCAATGTTGCCATGGTGATTATGGTAAGTACCCCGTAAAGAATGAGACTCATTACACGGTCGCTGCAGCAGCGAGTCGGAGTGTGCGATGTATGTGCGTATTTTGATCGGAGCCCTGACTGCCGCAGCGATGGCCGCGCCTGCCTTCGCGGAGATGAACGCGGACGAAGCACGCAAATTCGTCCATGGCAAAGTATTCGCCTTCACCTGTTTTGACGGCACGCGCGGCGCGGGCCGGGTGTTCGAGGATGGCTCGGCGGCTGGTTCGGTGCAGTTCTCGGGCTCAGGTCCGACCCGCTACATGCGGCTGCCCGGCAATACCTTGCAGGTGCGCGGCCAAGCGGTATGCGCGTCGCTGAAGGGCATTCCGTTCGAACCGTGCTTCAATCTCAACAAGCAGGACGACCGCAGCTTCCGCGGCTCGGTGTCCGGCCTGAGCTTCGCCTATTGCGATTTCCGGCAGCAGGGCGCCAGCCCGATGCTGGTGGCGCGCGCCAATGCCCGGCCGCGGGCCCGGCTGCAGCGCACCTCCTATCGCTCGGCGGACGCGACCCCGACCGAGGTGGCGTCGCGGGTGGAAACGCCGCGCGTCGAGGCGGCCCGGCTTGAGCCGGTGCGGGCGGTCGCCACCCCCGCCGATGCCGCTTCGGAACTGCGCCGCTCGACTGATTAGTCGCGGCTAGCGAGGGCGGAGCTGCGATCCGCCCATAATTGCTCCTCCAGTATTGCTTCCACTGATATCATCGGCTGCTGCCAATGACCGTCATGCCCGCGCTGGTCGCGGGCATCGTCGTGTTGGATGCAAACGTTCCAACGAGTCATCGCAAGCGCTGCAACGAGTCATTCCGGGGCGCGCCTATTGGCGCGAACCCGGAATCCCGATCGGCTGGTAACAGCCTTCGCAACAATTTCTGGATTCCGGGTTCGCGCCGCCATGCGGCGCGCCCCGGAATGACGGAGAGTGTGCGCTCAGCTCAGCGCCGGCCGCGCACCCGCAGGCCGGGCGCCGGTCGTTCCTGTAGCACTTCGCGGCGGAACCGGAACAGCGCCGCCGGGCGGCCGCCGGTATGGGTCGCGACTTCGCCGGTCGGCTCCACCAGCGCGCCGGCTTCCACCAGCCGCCGAAAATTCTGCTTGTGCAGATGGCGGCCGGAAATCGCCTCCACGGTGCGCTGTAATTCGGTCAGCGTGAAGTCGGGCGGCAGCAGCTCGAACACCACTGGCCGATATTTCAGCTTGGCGCGCAGCCGCGCGATCGCGGTCGCCAGAATGCGGCGATGATCAAAGCGCATCGGCACGCCGAGCGCCGGCACCTTGCTACGCGCCAGCGCCGCGGGCCGGCCGTCGCGCCGCGCTTCCTCTATCAACCCGGCCTCGTACAACAACTCGTAGCGGTCGAGCACGCGCTCCTCGTCCCATGGCGCGCCGTCGATGCCGAAGAACAGCCGCACCCGATCCTTGCGGCCGAGCGCGCGGGTGGCATCCGGCTGTTCGGCCTGCGCGGCCCAGGCGGTTAGTTCGGGGATGATATCGCGGGCGATGATCTCGGGCTGCGAGGCGCGCCAGTCTTCCCAGGGGAAGTAGCGATACCAGGGCTCGAAGGTGGCGCCCGGCGCGCGCGCGGCGTTGTCGGCGGCGCGGGTCAGCGCCAGATAGCCGATCGAGGCGACGTGCACGTCGGTATCGCCGACCCGCGCATGGCGGCCGCGATCGCCAAACGTGTACAGCTGCTCGACATAGCCGAGCCGCAGCCCGGCCTGTTCTTCCACCCAGGCGCGCAGCCCGATTTCCAGCGTGCGATGCGCGATCGCGTCGAACGGGCCGAATGGCAGCCCGGCCAGGCTGTCGCCATCGCCGCCCGATGCGGTCAGGATCATCGGCTCGTTGCGTTCGATCGCGACGATCGCGGCCGTCAGGCCGATCTCGATCGGGGTCGGCAGTTTCTCGCTCATTCGAGCTCGACGCGGAACGGCGCGCCTTCCAACACCGCGGTGCCCGGGCCGATCGCATCGAGCGCGCGCAGCATGCGCCCCTGGCGGCCGAGCGCGCGGTCGGCCAGCTCCACGATGCGCCGGTTCGGAAAGGCGCTCGGCGATGCTTGCCGGATCTGCCGGGCGATCGTGATTTCGTCGCGGTGCGGGTTGAGCGCGCAGGCGGCCAGGAAGGCGCTGGCGGTCGAGCGGCTGATGCCGGCGTAGCAATGCACCACCAGCGGCGCGGCGCGATCCCAGCCGCGCACGAAATCCAGCACCATGGCGATGTGGTCGAGCGACGGCGCGTTGAAGCCGTCGAGCTCGTCGGTGATGTCGTCCATCTCCACGCGCAGATGATTGGCCTCGGCCACCGAGGCCGGGCGCTGCACCTGCGCGACGCGCGCCATCACGGTCAGCACATGGCTCGCGCCGGTGGCTGCGACGGTCGGATGCAAGGCTGCAAGCGAACAGACGTGGATCATCGGACTCTCTTGGAAATCGGCCCGACTATACAAAGCGGCTCCGCGGGGCGGAAGCCGTCCAAGTCGCGGTAATGCTCAATCGAGCAGGGTCTGGAACCGGGCCAGGAACCGCTTCTCGGCCTTGCCGATCGGCCAGGGCGTCAGCAGATCGGTGCGGATGTCGTCGGGCAGGCCGGGATCGGAGCCGAACAGCCGCTTCGATTCGGTGACGCCGAAGCCGGCAAGCGTGGTGGCCTCGAGATAAGCGGCGCCGCGATCGGCGGCCTTGATGCGCCGCTCCAGCGCCGGATCGATCTCGGCCGGCAGGCCGAAGCGCACATGGATGGCGCCGAGCAGACGCTTCTCCACCTCTTTGTAGGCGCCGCCGATCACCGCCTTGAACGGCGAGATCATGTCGCCGATCACATATTCCGGGGCGTCGTGCAGCATCGCCGCCAAAGCGGCGCTGTGATCATAGCGCGGCGATTTGAGGCGCAGCACCGCCTCGACCAGCAGCGAGTGCTGCGCCACCGAGAAAATATAGGGCCCGTGGGTCTGGCCGTTCCAGCGCGCCACCCGCGCCAGGCCATGGGCGATGTCCTCGACTTCGATATCGAGCGGCGACGGATCGAGCAGATCGAGCCGGCGGCCGGACAGCATCCGCTGCCAGGCGCGCGGCGCGGAGGAGGACGAACGTGACGAGGACATGGCGGAACAGCAACGCTTGCGAATGATGCGGCACGGCATAGCACGAAGCTGGCCGCGGCCAATACCATTTCACCGCATGATCTGTGACAGCGCTAACGCGGCGACGGGCGCGGCCTGTTGAGCGCGGCGCAGCGCTGGTGACAGACGCAATCGACCAGATGATCGTTGACGAGCCCGGTGGCCTGCATGAACGCATAGACGATGGTCGGGCCGACGAATTTGAAGCCGCGCCGCGTCAGTTCCTTGGAGACCTGCGCCGATAGCGGCGTCGAGGCCGGCACGCTGGTGGTGGTCTTGAAGTGATTGATCTGCGGCGTGCCGCCGACAAAGTCCCACAGCAGCGCGGAAAAGCCCGGGCCGTGCGCCATGATGTCGAGATAGCTGCGCGCGCTGGTGATTGTGCCGACGATCTTGGCACGGTTGCGAACGATGCCGACGTCGTTCATCAGCGCCTGCACCTTGTCGTCGCCATAGCGCGCGATTTTTTCCGGATCAAAGCCGTCGAAGGCGCGGCGGAAATTGTCGCGCTTGCGCAAGATGGTGATCCACGACAGCCCGGCCTGAAAACCGTCCAGGATCAGTTTTTCAAACAGCGCGCGGTCGTCATATTCCGGCACGCCCCATTCCTGATCGTGATAGGCGATGTAGAACGGGTCGTCGCCCGGCCAGGGACAGCGCGTCACGCCGTCGGGATGGAGCCGCGGCTCGCTCATGAAGGCGTCCGTGCCGGCGCTGATGGCTGCTCGATGTCATCGATCAGCCGCAGCGTGACATCGCCGGCATGGAGCCGCGCCCCGGCCGCATCAGTGAGCTTGTCGATGCGCAGCAGCGCCAGCGCGCAGCCCTCGGCGGCGGAGCCGAGCTGGCCGACCGGCTTGTCGTCGGCGAGCACCTCGCTGCCCGGTGATGGCGCCGCGCCGTCATAGCCAAGCCGCAGCGTGCGGGTGCGCGCCGTGCCGCGGTGCTGCATGCGCGACACCACTTCCTGGCCGACATAACAGCCCTTGCCGAAATCGACGCCGCTCAGCCGGTCCATATTGGCTTCGTGCGGGAAGGCATCGCCATAGTGGAAATCGACGCCGCCCTCCGGCACGCCGCAGCGAATCCGGTGCGCGTGATAGGCCGCGGGCTCGCGCCATTCGGCCTTGAGCGCCGCGGCGGTTTTGGTCGCCAGCTCCTGCGGCAAGAGGCCGCGCCAGCCCAGCTTTGGGCTGCGCGGATCGGCAAAGCCGCCCTCGGGCGGCGGCGACGGCGTGCCGTCCCAGATCGCCAGCACGCCGAGCCGGTCCGACAGGTTCTCCACTGACACCTTGGCGCGCAGCTTGTAGAAATTCAGTTTGCTGGTCAGCGCGGCCGCGAGCGCGCCGCTGCAATCGAGCAGAAAGCCGCCGTCATCGGCAGCCGGCAATTCGGTGATCAGGAAATCGGCGATGATCTTGCCCTGCGGCGTCAGCAGCGCGCCATAGCGGCCCTGGCCCGGCTGCGCCTTGGTCATGTCGGTCGAGACCAGGCCGTTGAGGAAATGCCGTGCATCGTCGCCGCTGATCTTCACAACGCCGCGGTCGGCGAGGAACGCTGCCTTCATGCTGAACTCTCAATGCGCGGCGCTGGCCGCTACGCTGCCAATATCCTGGTGCGGATGGTCGCAGCCAAGTTAAGCAGCTAGATTGGCGGCAACAAGACGTTGTCCGCAACAACACCTGCCCCATATCTGCACTGCCTAGCTGCCAGCCGCCGAGGACCGATGACACAGCGTTTCGACACGATTTTGAAATCCGGCACCATCGTCAACCAGGATGGGGAGGGCGTCGGCGACATCGGCATTCGTGATGGCCGGATCGCCGCGATCGGCGCGCTCGGCCAGGCATCGGCCGGCGAGGTGGTGGATTGCACCGGGCTGCATCTCTTGCCAGGCGTGATCGATACCCAGGTGCATTTCCGCGAGCCCGGCCTGACCCACAAGGAAGATCTGGAAAGCGGTTCGCTCAGCGCCGTGATGGGCGGCGTTACCGCGGTGTTCGAAATGCCGAACACCAATCCGCTCACCGTCACCGCCGACGCGCTCGCCGACAAGGTGAGGCGCGGCCAGCATCGCATGCATTGCGACTTTGCGTTCTTCATCGGCGGCACCCGCGACAATGTCGCCGAGCTGCCAGAGATCGAGCGCATGCGCGGCTGCGCCGGCGTCAAAGTGTTCATCGGTTCATCAACCGGCAGCCTGCTGGTGGAGGACGATGAGGGCCTGCGCCAGATTCTGGCGGTGATCCAGCGCCGCGCCGCGTTCCACGCCGAGGACGAATATCGCCTCAACGCGCGCAAGGATCTGCGCATCGAGGGCGATCCGCGCTCGCATCCGGTGTGGCGCGATGAGATCGCAGCGCTGACCGCGACGCAGCGGCTGGTGAAGCTGGCGCGCGAGGCCGGCAAGCGCATTCACGTGCTGCACGTCTCGACCCGCGACGAGATTGAGTTTCTGCGCGACCATAAGGACGTCGCGACCTGCGAGGTGACGCCGCATCATCTGACGCTGGCGGCGCCGGAATGTTACGAACGGCTCGGTACGCGCGCGCAGATGAACCCGCCGGTGCGCGACGGCGCGCATCGCGACGGGCTGTGGCGCGGCATCGCGCAAGGGATCGTCGATGTGATCGGCTCCGATCACGCGCCGCATACGCTGGAAGAAAAGGCCAAGAGCTATCCGGCCTCGCCGTCGGGCATGACCGGCGTGCAGACCGTGGTGCCGCTGATGCTCGATCACGTCAACGCCGGCAAGCTGTCGCTGGCGCGCTTTGTCGATCTCACCAGCGCCGGCCCGGCGCGGATCTACGACATCGCCAGCAAGGGCCGGATCGCGGCCGGCTATGACGCCGACATCACGGTGGTCGATCTCAAGCGCAGCGAGACCATCACCAATGCCTGGACCGCCTCGCGCGTCGGCTGGACGCCTTATGACGGACTGCGCGTCACCGGCTGGCCGGTCGGCACCATCGTGCGTGGCCGCCGGGTGATGTGGCAGGGCGAATTGGTGACGCCGGCGATCGGCGAGCCGGTGCGGTTTCTGGAAACGCTGAAGGCGTAATACCAGCGGCCCCCACCATTGCCCGTCATGCCCGCGCTTGTCGCGGGTATCCACGTCTTAAAAGCGCTGCCGGATCAAAGACGTGGATGGCCGGGACGGAGCCCGGCCATGACGTGCGGAGAGGCTTTTATCACCCGCCGTTGGTACAATGCGCAGCGCTCAGCAGGTCGCGGCCGGGCTGGCGGTCCCGATAGCAAGCGCAACGAAGCAATCCACGGCCCAGTGCCTTGAGCCCTGCATTGCTTCGTCGCTGCTGTCCTCGCTCTGACGAGACGAGGGCGGGCTCGCTTCCAAAAATGAAAGTTGGAAAATCGCGGCGCTTACTGACGCGCCAGCGCGATCGAGAATTCGCCGTGGCGGACCCGGGTGGACAGACCTTCCACAAAGGTCGCCACCGCGTCCTCGCCATAGGTGCTGACCAGTTCCGCGAGTGCCGCGAACAGGCTGGCCTGCGCCAAGCAGTCCCCATCGACCCCGTCATGGCGGGCTTCCGCCCAGGCTTCGTTCAGATAGCTGAGTGCTGCCTGCTTCTGTTCGTGATCGTGCAGCGGCTCGCGGGTGGAAAAGGACGATTGCTGGCTCATGAAACTCAACAGGCTGAAGCTGCGACCCGGGCGGGCCGTGGAATGACCGAGCATTAGCACGCGGCAGCCGCCACGGCAGGCCAGTTCTTTAGGAAAGGTTAACGGCGGGGCCAGTGATCCACAGCCCGACCACAGTACCGCACACCAAGTTGCGCCGCCGGGGACGTTGTGGCGGTTTAAGGCCTTGATGTTGTGAGTGTTGTTCGGCTGGGGCCGGACGGGAGCGGAAACCGGCTTCAGTTGGCGTAACGCGCGGTCAGGTCGCGCGAGATTTTGGAGCCTTCTTCCAGATAGCGGCGAATCGCCAAATCAGCAGCCGGCGTGCAGCTGCGATAGGTGGTCTGGAAGCCGTTATAGCCGCGGTTGAAACCGGCGATCATCCGGGTGCGCCGTTCGCCGGACGGCGTCTCGGCGTCGATCAGCGCCTGCATTTCGGCGCGCCATTTGGCGCCTTCATTGCTGCCGCAGATGCCGCGCAGATAATGCAGCGCGCCAAGAATCTCGGCGAGCCGCTGCAGATCGGCGTCAAACGGCGCCGCAGCCTCCTGGGCACGCGCCGGCGAGGCGAGGCAGGCGGCGAGCATCAGCACAATGGCGGCAAGGCGAGACAGCATGCGCAGGTCCAACGGAGCCTGATCCCGCGGCGGCCGGGGTCAGGGTGGCCTGATATGCAACGCGGGCTCCCCCCGCGCAAGCCATGGTTAAAGGCCGAGCAGCTTTGCGGCGTCCGCCACCATCGCGGGCAGACCGTCGGTATGCGCCAGCGTGGTGAGTTCGCCGGGCGCGATCCAGCGGAACGCGTCGAGTTCCTCATTGAGCTGCGGTTCGCCGGCGTGCCAGCGGGCGGCAAAGGTCATGATCAGATAATGGCCGGGGTGCTTTGGCCCCGGCAGCACCTCGCGCCAGCCGGCCAGTGCCACGATCTCGATCGACAGCCCGGTTTCCTCGGCCACCTCGCGGTGCAGCGCCTCGGTCAGCGCCTCGCCATATTCGACCTTGCCGCCCGGCAGCGAGAATAGATGCTGGCCTGGCGGACGGGCGCGGCGCACCACCAGCAGCTCGGTTTTGCGAAAAATCGCGCCGCTGACCGCAAGCAGCGGCCGCCGCGGCACCGTGTCCACGGGAACCGTCGTCATCGGCGTCAATGCGCCATGATGTAATCGACGTCGGCGGCGCTGCCCTGGCCGTTGATGATACCGCCGGCGCGGCCGATCATCGGCTTGATCCAGCGCACCGCATGTTCCGCCAGCACGGCGCGGGTCCAGTCGTGCTTGACCTCGCGCATCGCGTTGCCCACCTCGGTGAGGATCACCGTCATGTTGTTGGTCAGGTCGTCGAAATCGGCGCGGATCCCCGGATCGGCGTTCTCATAGGCGTAGATCGCCAGATCGCGGGCCTTGAAATTCGACGCGGTGAAATGTTCGGCATAGCTGAGCGGCTGCCAGGCAAGAAAATCCTCAAAGCACTCCGGCATGTCCGGAATCATTTCCAGCAGCATCACCGCTTCATTGAAATGATTGAGGTAGTCGGTGGCCAGGCAGGTCTGCGGATTGATGTTGGCTGCTGCCAGCTGCGCCGCCCACGCCTCGTCATTGCCGGCGCTGGTCGGCGCTGGACAAGCAGGAGGCGCCGCTTGGAGTGACATGGTCGACATTGTCGGCATTGTGGGCACGATCGGTTAAAGGGGACTGAACATGGCGTTGCCCGGGGACCTGTGATGTGCGGTCGGTTTGTGATCACCTCGCCGCCCGCGGCGATACGGCTGGTGTTTGGCTATCAGGAACAGCCTAATTTTCCGCCTCGGTATAATGTGGCGCCGACCCAGCCGATCCCAGTGGTGCTGGTCGATCATGGCATCCGCCAGTTCCAACTGATGCGCTGGGGCTTGATGCCGTCCTGGGTCAAGGACCCGCGCCAGTTCGCGCTGCTGATCAACGCCCGCGCCGAAACCGTGCTCGACAAGCCGGCGTTTCGTGGCGCGATGCGGCGCCGGCGCTGCGTGGTGCCGGCCGACGGTTATTACGAATGGCAGCGGCGCGGCGCCCGCAAGCAGCCTTATTTCATCCACCCGAGCGATGGCGCGCCGCTGGCGCTGGCGGCGCTCGCGGAAACCTGGGTCGGCCCGCATGGCGAGGAGGTCGATACTGTGGCGATCATCACCGCGGCGGCCAGCGCGGCGATGGCGGTGCTGCACGACCGGGTGCCGGTGACGATCGCAGCCGGCGATCTCGATCGCTGGCTCGATTGCGCCACGGTGTCGGCCGAAGAGGCCGCCGAGCTGCTACACGCGCCGCCGGACGGCACGTTGCTGTGGCACCCGGTATCGACCGAGGTCAACAATGTCGGCAATGACCATGCCGGGCTGATCGAGCCGGTCGCTGATCCGGCCGAGCTGCCGCAGGAGCCGTCGCCGCAATCTGCCAAAAAGATCAGCACATCAAGACCCGCGCGGCGCCGCAAACGTGCCGCGCCGGATGGGCAGGGCTCGTTGTTTTGAGAACTCGTTGTTCTGAAATGATCAGTCCGAGGTGATCGGCTCTCAGGCGATACGCCGAGTGTCAGACGACGTGGTCGTGCTGATATGCAAACCGGGCGACGATGCAGGCGTGAACATGGTCGTCGAGCGGGATCGAATGTTCTTCGGCGATGCGCCCGGACGCACGTTGCAACGCCTCGTACATGCGGAAGTATTTTTCGGGAGCACGCGGCAAGTCAGCAAACGGCTCCTTGCCGTGGCTGAGCGACAATTCAGCCTGAATTGCCAGCACGGCTTCCATCTCATCCTTGAGCGCGTCCAGGGTCGGGGCTTCGGCGGCGATGTCGTGCTCGAGGCACTGCGCGCACCACACCTCATCCTGCTGAAAGAGGACCGCTCTGATACCGATGCTGTTCATCTTGCGCGCCCCAGGGGACTGGAACGAACCAATAATGCTCGCGATTGTTCCAACTAGCCGGCGCATGATGACGACCTGCGGTTAAGGTTTCTTGAGCACGAACACCAGCCACTCAGAACCAACAGCAAAGCTCCCCCGGGACGGGGAGACCGACCAGCAGTCGGTCCAGTTCGCTGATTTTGTGGCATGAATAGCAGGTTGTTCCAAGTTGATTCTTCAACCAGGTCGAGTGCCGGATGCCGCCAAGGCTGCCATCATTGCCAACGCTCGCGCAGTTTTTGGACGAGGCGAGGAGGATCGGCTGCAAGCAAAGGTTTGTTCGGGGACGTTTGGTCTTGGAGCATCCTTCCGGCAATACGTCCGTGGTGGTGAAGAGGATGCTGCCGACCGAACAGCTCACTCAGTTCTACACCGAGTACCTCAGCCGTATCCTTGGCGTCACGAAATTCGTCGGCGTCCGCGAGCCTCGACCCAACTGGGTGCCAAGTAGCGACGAAGAAAACTAGTGCAGATGACTGCCGCCGGCGCTACGGCGTCAGTGGGCAGCCATCGAGCCATTTGGCGTAGACGATGCGCTCTTGCACGCCATAGCCGAGCGTCTCGTAAAACGCCTGCACCTTGGTGTTTTCCGGCCGCACCAACAGCTGCATCTTGACGATGTCGCGCTGCCGCAGCCAGTGTTCGGCGGCCTCCATGATGGCGCGGCCAAAACCCTGCTGGCGATGCGCGGGGTCGACCGCGACGTAATACACCCAGCCGCGATGGCCCTCATGGCCGACCATTGCGGTGGCGACGATCGCCTCGCCAGCACGGCCGATCAGCACCTCGGAATTATCGCCGCGCCTTGCCAGCGCGATATCGGCGGCGGGATCGTTCCAGGGCCGGGTCAGGCCGCAGTCTTGCCACAGCGCCACCACGGCGGAAATGTCGTCGTCGTTGATCGGCGCAATCACCAGCGCCGCTTTGGTCGTCACGCGATCCATGCCTCACAGCACCTTACCCGGGTTCATGATGCCGAGCGGATCGAGCGTTGCTTTGATCGACCGCATCAGCGCCATCGCCACCTTGTCCTTCACCATCGGCAGTTCGTCGCGCTTCAGCACGCCGATGCCGTGTTCTGCCGAGATCGAACCGCCGAGCTGCTGCACGATCGCGAACACCACGGCGTTGACCTCATGCCAGCGCGCCAGGAACGCCGCTGCGTCGGCGCCGACCGGCTGGCTGACGTTGTAGTGGATATTGCCATCACCGAGATGACCGAACGGCACCGGCCGCGCGCCGGGGATGAGCCGCGTCACCGCGTCGTTGGCCTGTTCGATGAAAGCCGGCACCGCTGCGACCGGCACCGAGACGTCGTGCTTGATCGAGCCGCCTTCCGGCTTCTGCGATGGCGAAATCTCTTCGCGCAGCTTCCAGAATGCCGCGCGCTGGCTGAGGCTTTCGGCGATCACCGCATCGTCGATCACCTCTTGCTCGAGCGCCGCGGTCAGGATCGCTTCCAGCGTGTCGCGGGCGTCGCTGCGCGGCGATGATACTTCCAGCAGCACGTACCAGGGATGGCGGCCGGAAAGCGGATCGCGATTGCCGATCGCGACGCTGAAGCGCACCGCGATCTCGGCGATCAGTTCAAAGCTGGTCAGTTCGCTGGCCGCGGCGTCGCGGGCGAGCTGCAACAGCGTCAGCGCGTGCTGCGGCGAGCGCAGCCCGACAAAGGCGGTCGCCACCGCGCGCGGCTTGGGAAACAGTTTGAGCGTCGCCGCGGTGATGATGCCGAGCGTGCCCTCGGCGCCGATGAACAGGTCGCGCAGATCGTAGCCGGTGTTGTCCTTCTTGAGCTTGGACAGACCGTTCAGCACCCGGCCATCGGCCAGCACCACTTCCAGGCCGAGCGCCATGTCGCGCGCCAGCCCATAGGCCAGCGCCGCGGTGCCGCCGGCATTGGTCGACAGATTGCCGCCGATCGTGCAGCTGCCCTGCGCGCCGAGCGAAAGCGGAAACAGCCGGTCGGCCGCCGCGGCGTGCTCCTGGGCGTGTTGCAGGATCATGCCGGCTTCCACCGTCATGGTGTTGGACGCGAGGTCGAGTTCGCGCAGCCGGTCCATGCGCTTGAGCGACACCACCACCTCGCCATTGAGCGGGGTCTGGCCGCCGACCAGCCCGGTATTGCCGCCCTGCGGCACCAGCGCGATCCGCTCAGCGCTGGCGAGCCGGCAGATCGCCGCGACCTCCTCGGTCGAGCCCGGGCGCAGCACCAGCGGCGAGCGGCCGGGGAAGCGGGCGCGGTCCTCGGCGATATAGGGCGCGAGATCGGCCGGCGCGGTCAGCGCCTGGTTGGGGCCGACGATCGCGGCAAAGCGGGCGATCAGCTCCGGCGACAGCGAGGGCGGGGGGACGGTCATGGCGCTTCCACGGCTGTTGATGGCTGGGACTGGGATCAATCCGGATCGGTGTCAGGGCCGCGGCGCCGCGGCGCGCGCCAGCCGGTCGTTGATCGCCTCGCCGAGCCCATGGGTCGGCACAGGCATCACCGCGATGCCGATCGGGCTTTTGCCGTCGAGCGCACGCAGATAGCCGAACAGATGGGCGGCGGCCTCCGTGAGGTCGCCGGTTTCCGACAAGTTAAGCACACGCGACGCGGCCTCGCTGCCCGGCGGCAGCGGCTGGCCGAACGCCAGCAGCGCTTCGCCGGGCGTGACCGAGCTGGCATTGAGCCGCACCGCGCTGCGCGGCGCGTAGTGCGACGACAGCATGCCGGGCGCCAGCGGCGCGGCACCGGCCGGCGCCTGCGGCTGCGCCAGCGGCGCGCCCAGCACGGCCTCGATCGCTTCGCGCGGCACCCCGCCCGGGCGCAGCAGCACCGGCGTGTCGAAACAGCCGACGATGGTCGATTCCACCCCGACGGTGACCGGCCCGCCATCGACGATCAGATCGATGCGGCCATCGAGGTCGCCATGAACATGGGCGGCGGTGGTCGGCGACACGTGACCGGAGCGATTCGCCGACGGCGCCACCACCGGCCGGCCGAGCGCGCGCAGTATCGCCTGCGCCACCGGATGGGCCGGCACGCGAATCGCGACGGTGCCGAGACCGGCAGTCGCCAGCTCCGCGACGGTGCATGATTCGGTTTTCGGCACCACCAGGGTCAGCGGACCGGGCCAGAAGCTCTGCGCCAGCTGCAAGGCTGCCGGGCCGAACCGGCCGATTCGCTGCGCAGCCTCCAGATCCGCGACATGGGCGATCAAAGGATTGAACGCCGGCCGCGCCTTGGCCTGATAAAGCCGCGCAATCGCCGCGCCATTGGTGGCATCGGCGCCGAGCCCGTAAACGGTTTCGGTCGGAAACGCCACCAAACCGCCGCCGCGCAGGCAGCTGTTGGCGGTTTGCACCGCCTGGTCGGAGGCGGGGAGCACGGCGGTGGTCAGATCGACAGTCATCAAATCATTTGTCCATTTTCTCGATTCAACGTCTTGCACACTCCGAAAGCCGAGGCTATAAGCCGGGCCTCGCTGTCGGAGTGTGGCTCAGCCCGGTAGAGCACTGCGTTCGGGACGCAGGGGTCGCAGGTTCAAATCCTGCCACTCCGACCAGTTCAGCCTTTCCCGACAGGCTATCAATTCCAAACACCATCGCTGTTATCGTCCTCGCCGCGCGTGAAGCCGCGTTGTAGCGCATTTCGCTGGGGAGTCACGCCGCGTGCCGGCTTGCTTGGCCGGCGTTGGCCCGTGGTGGCGTGCTGCAAGCTGTCCATGCGTTTTGCGCAGGTCTTACGGACCGCATCCCGCCGCAACGACAAGGGCGCCCAAGCGGCAGCTCAGGCGCCCTGCGAGATCGTTGCTTCAGCCGCTTGCGAAGATCAGCTTGGCCGGGCCGCGGTGTGGATCAGCGTGCCGACATGTTCGCCGCGCAGCGCCGCGGTGAGGTTGCCGGCTTTCAGCCCATTCACCACCTGCACGCGCTCGATATGGCGGGCAGTTAGCATCGGCGCTGCACGGCGATTTGCAATGGTGAGTGATCAGCGCTGATCGAGCGTTGAGTTCACTCCGTTGCTTGGTGAGGAGCTGATCCGCGCCATGGTTCGCGCTATGCGCGATTGTCCAGCGCAGCGATGCGTAACTACATGATCTTTCGCTGTGTTATCGAGTTGCCGGCAATAACGCCTGGAGCGGTAATGCCATCTGCATCAGCTAATTGGGCTGTCATCGATCAGCGCGGCGGCATGCGATCGAGCACCGGCTCGGCACTGCTGACGGCTGAACACGGTGAAGCTTTGCCGCTGCACTGGCTGACAACCCGATCACTATTTGCTGATCAGGGCCGACTCCCGGTCGGAAAGCAGGGCTGATAGTTTGGGCGGGTTCGCCCTGCGAGCGAAATACTGCCGATTTTCGTCGCTACGCTGCCGCGTAAAGCGTCACAATCGCTGCGGAGGGTGTTTTGACACCATTTTGCCGCGGCGGCGCTGCGGCGGTTAACTCTGTGTAGTGATGGCAGGCGGCGGTCCCTTCTGACGAGCGCGGGACGTTGCTAGATTTGCTGGGGCTACCAATTGTTAACCACACCACCAACACTGCGGAGTGGCCATGTTCCAGCGTGTCTTGAACTACATTGCAGGTGTTGATCGGGAAACGCTGGCGACATGCCCGCCCACCGACCGGATCTGGGCTGCGCATCTTGGCGTATCGCTGTGTCTGTCATTCGTGGTGGTGTTTGGCATCTCCTTTCACGCCACCGGCTACATGATCTCCGATGTCAGGCTGCAGGCGGCGACGTCATTCGTGATCGCCACCGTGGTGTTCATGTTCGACCGGGCGCTCTATCAGTCGGACTGGTTCTATCAGGGCCTGCTCCGCCGCAATGAAGATGGCACCGAAAGCGATCTCAGCTGGAAGCAGACCGCGTGGCGCTTGCTGCGCGTCACGGTGCGTCTGTCGATTTCGTTCGGGCTGGCCTGGGTGATCGCTACCTTCCTGGAATTGGCGATTTTTTCGGACAGCATCAGCGAGCGGATCGAGCAGAACCGCGCCGCCGCCAACGCGCCGGTGGTGCAGAAGGTCGAACAGTTCCAGGCGCAGCTCGACGCCGAGAGCGAACGGCGCCGCGCCAATCTCGAAACGCTGGAAACCGCGCTGCGCAACGCGCCGACCGCGATTCCGTCGGCCGATCCTGCGGCCAATGCCCGCTTTGATGAGATCGAGCAGCGCATCAAGGCACTCGATACCGAAGAACAGGGGCTGCGCGCCGAGCTGCGCGAGATCGACAAGAACATTCTGAAATACGCCGCCGAGGAGAATGCCGAGGAAACCGGCCAGAAGCTCAGCGATGCCAATAGCGGCAAATCGGGCATCGGGCCGCGCTATCAATTCGCCAAGCGGCAGCGCGAAAGCCTCGAGCAGCAGCGCGACGCCCGGCAGGCGGAAATCACCCAGCTGCGCACCAAGCGCGATGAATTGCGCGCGGTGCAGAACAAGCTGATGATGGATGCACTGGCGCTGCGCGAGCAGGAGATCGCCGGCATCAAGTCCAAGCGCGAGTCGTTGCAGGCGCAGGTCGATGAAGCGCGTGCGTCGCTCAAGCAGTTCGAGACCCGCAAGGACGAACGGATCGAAGCCTATCGGCGCGAAGTGATGAGCGCCGCGCATTTCCAGGCCAAGGCCAAGAACGATCCGCTGTCGCGCATGACCGCGTATCAGGAACTGAAGAAGGACGCCAAGGACGGCGCCACCATCGTGCTGTTTTCCTGGATGACCAAGCTGTTCGTGATCTTCCTGGAAGTGGTGCCGGTGCTGGCCAAGATGTTCTTCGCGCCGCCGAGCGTTTATGCCGCGCGCATCCAGGCCCGGGTCAGCGGCGATCGGCTCACCTCGCAATTGCCGAAGGGCGCGATCGTGGCGCAGCCGATGCAGGTCAGGACCATTCCGGTCACCGCCAAGCCCGCGGCGCCGGCTAATGGCGCGACCAACCCCGCAGCGGCCACCACGCCGCCGGCCAAGGTGGCGCCGCTGCAGCAGGTGCGGCGCTCGGTGTTGCAGCCGGTGGTGCAGGTGCCGCGTCCGGCGCAGCCGGCTCCGCAAGCCGCCGCGCAGCCGCAGGCCAACGGTCCGGCCCCGGGGGCTCAGTCGGCGCAGCTCAAGAAAGCCGACAGCCCGACCATCGTGCCCACCGCCAAGCCCGTGAACGGCGCTGTGGTCGGCAACGGCACCGTGCCGGTGCAGCAGATCGCCGCGCAGGAGGCGGCACTCGGCGCCGATATGGACCGGCTGATCCGCGAAGCGCGCGACCGCAACGTCGCCGGCAAGTAACGGCCGGCGGCGCTCAGGATTGCGGCTGCAGCTGCTCGGCCACTTGCGCCAGGGTTTGCTGCACGGCGCTGCGGTCAACCGTCGCCGTATCGATGAACAGCCGCATGCCGGTCAGTTCCCGGCGAATGATGGTGCTGCGCGCGGCGGTCTTCAGGCCGCGCACCGCGTAAGTGCGCACCGGCTCGCTAAAACCTTTGACGTTCAGCGGCGGGCATTCCTCGGCGTCGATGATGTCGTTCACCAGCGACCAGGTGACATGCGAGATCAGGATCGAGCCGGGCTCGCAGCTCTGTTCCAGCCGTGACGCCAGATTCACCTCACTGCCGATGATGGTGTAGTCCATGCGATCGGGGCTGCCGAAATTGCCCACCGTGCAATAGCCGGTGTTGATGCCGATCCGCACGCGGAATGGCCGTTCAGTGCCGGCGCCCATCCATTCCAGCTCCAGCTCCTTGAGTTTGGCCTGCATTTCGATCGCCATCAGCAGGCAGGCGCGCGCGTCTTCGCGTACGCCGCGGCTCTCCGGATCGCCAAAGAACGCCAAAATGGCGTCGCCGACATATTTGTCGATGGTGGCGCCGTGCTTGAGCGCGATCTGCGCCATCTCGGCGAGATAGCGGTTCAGCATCGCCGTCAGTTCTTCCGACTCCAGCTTGTCGGTGGTCGCGGAGAAATCGGCGATGTCGGACAGGAAGATCGTCAGCTTCTTACGCTCGGAAGCGATCTCGGCGACCTGGCTGCCGGAGAAAATCGAGGAGTACACCTGCGGCGACAGATATTTGGACAGCTTGGCGGACAGCCCTTCCAGGCTGCGGTTGCGGTTCTCCAATTCTTCGGTGCGCTGCTGCACCATCGAGTCGAGATATTCCTCGCGCGCCGCCACCTGGCTCGCCATGCTGGTGAACACCCGCGCGAGCTGCCCCAATTCGTCGGTCCGTTCGGTCACCTTGGACAGCAAGGCCGGATCGAATTTCTTGGTTTCCACCGCCGCGGCAGCGCGCGTGATCTCGCGCAGCGGCGCCGCCTGATAGCGCGCCACGCCGATCGACAGCACAATGCCGAGCGCGGCAATCGCCGATGCGATCGCGGCGCTGATCTCGACCTGCTTCTGCACGAACGCCCAGACCCGGTCCATCGGCAGCCGCACCAACGCCGCGCCGATCACCTGCTGCTTGTCATTCTGCACCGGCGCGATCACGCTCAGGCTGCCGGGGCTTTCAACATGGCGGATCTTGCCGTCGGCGATCACGTCGCGCACCGGCGCCATCTCGGCCTCATTCGGCTTCTCGGCGCCATAGCTGCCCGGGCCGACGATGGCATCGAGCTTGCGGTCGAACACCCAGACCGCGTTGATATCTCCGCCGGCGAGCAGATTTTCGACGGTGCGCGGCAGGCCGATCTTCATCGCCAGCAGTTCCAGGAAACGCGCGTCATGACCGACCTGGACGATGCGCGGCTTATCCACGCCCGGCACGCCAACATATTTGAAATGCAGATTGTCGATCTCGCGCTTGCGGGCGTCCTGGATCACCACATTGCGCTTGCCGGTGAGCAGATCGTGGAACGCATAGGCTTGCGGCTGCGCCTGCGGCGAATTGCTGAAGGTGAAGTCGACATTGCTTTCAGTGCGCAGATAAGCGTGGCCCTTCTCGTCGGTGATCCAGATCTCGTCGATCTCGGTTTCCTCGGTCAAACGCTTCAGCCGACGATTGATCTCGGCGGTGCTGTAGCCGGCACGCTCTGCCGCTTCGACGAACTGCGCCAGGATCGCGCCCTGCGCCACCATCTGCTTGGCGATCACCGCTTCCACCTCAGCTGGAATCGAGGTGGCGAGGCTGGCACTGCGGGCCAGCAGCCGCGCCACGCGCTCGCCAGAATTTTCCGCGCCGCTGATGATCGCTTGCTTGGTGGTCCAGCTCAGCAGCGCCGAGGTCAGCAGCGTGGCGCCGACCGTGAGCACGGTGACCAGCAGGATCAGTCGGGTGGTGAACTTCATCGCGAGAACCTATCTGTGCGCCGTCGGCCTGACGCGCATGGATCAGGCCGGTGGAAAGGACGGCGAGAGCCGGCGCCGGCCAGCTCTATAGGATGAGGCCGGGGCAGGCCGCATTGATCGGCGAGCGGCACACATCTGCCTGTGCCATTCGTTGACCGAATGACACCAGCGCGGCGCGCGGTTAACTGATCGTTTACCTTGGGCGATCTTGGCGCGTCGCCGCTCGCTCAGCGCCAGAACAACCCGGCGCCGCGCCGGACCATCGCCGGCCGCAGCGCATGCAGCCGGATCGCCGCCACGGTGGCAGCGGCAATGGTGCGGCCGCGCTCGTCGCTGCCGGTCCAGCTGGCATCGGGGCCGCGCGGATCGACCTCGATCAGTTTCACCCGCTGCGGGACCTGAGTGCCGTCGCGCACCAGGCCGCGCAGCACGCCGTCGATCGGCGCCGGCACCGGCAGGCCGTCGAGATGGCCGATCACAAAGCCTTTGAACACCCGGGCGCCGATTTCGAGTGCGGTGTGCCAGCGGCCGGCGCGCTCGGAATAGACAAAGCGCTCGGCGCCGACCCCGCCAAGCTTCCGGGCGATGCCGTCTGGATCGTCGGTCTGCCCGGAGCGGATCACGGTGCCGTTTTTCGCTGGCCGCGTTTCCACCGCGATGTCGCAATTGACGTCCACCGCGAATTTGGGGCCGAGGCCGATCGTGAGCCCGGCGACGCCGCGGAAATCAGGGGTGATGCGATGCTTCTGCATGCGGGCATCGACCAAAATGCTGATCGGATAGAGCGCTAGCAGATCGGTGAGATGCAGCGACGTTACCGCGACCTGATTGGGCTGCGACAGCGCGGTGGCGATTTCGCTCGCAGTCTCGGCGTGCTTGCCCTCGATGCCGTCCACCGCCACCCGATCGTCATAGAGCGCGTCATGAAACGCCATCGCCCGCCGCATCACCGGCGGAAACGGATCGTGACTCATGATCACCGCATAGCCGAGCTGGGTCAGCCGCACCGCGACTGCCGAGGCGATTTCGCTGGTGCCCATGATCAGGGCGATCGGCAATTGCGAGCAATGCAGCCGCGATTGCAGGGCGTCATCGCTCATGACGGCCTCCCGCTGGCGGTCGTCTGCGCGCTCAGTTCGGCGGCGGCGATCTCCAGGGCGCGCACCGCGCGCGCGGCCTGCCGGGTCGAGACTTCGCGCCACCACTCACCCAATTCGGCGAGCAGTGTGTCGATGTCGTCTTCGGGGTGGTAGATGATCGCCGCCACCAGATTCGGGTCGGGTTCGGGAAGCTCGAGGCCCATGAGCGGCATCCTGACGGTGCGCGGGCATCCGGTCGGATCACCCGTTGGTGGCATTGATCAAAGTCAGTCTAGCAAGCATCATGCCGGGCGTTTCGGCGTGTATTTTGCTTAATCGGTGGCCGGAATCCCTAAAAGATGCCTGCCAGGGCGTCGGGAGTCCGACATCGATGTATTCATTCGTACATAGCGGCGACCGCGGCGGCCGTGTGGCTGCAGTCCCGCTGTCCCGTCTGGAGACCTGCCTTGACCGCGTCCCTTCCCACCGGCGCCAGTCGCGCCGAGCTTGAAGATCTGCTGCTCGACGATGTTCCCCATGGCGACCTGACCACCGAGGCGCTCGGCATCGGCGCGGTGCCGGCGATCATGCGCTTCACCGCTCGCGACGTGATGGTGGCTTCGGCGGTCAATGATGCCGCGGCGCTGATTGCGATGTGCGGCGGCGAGGTGGAGCTGGCGTCCTGCTGCGGCGCGACGCTGACCCATGGCGCGCCGATCCTGACCGCGCGCGGACCGGCTGGGGCGCTGCTGAAAAGCTGGAAGGTGGCGCAGACCTTGATCGAGGTCTGGTCCGGCGTTGCCTCGGCGGCGCGCGAGATCGTCGCCGCCGCGCAGTCGGTGTCGCCGCAGGTGGTGGTGGCCTGCACCCGCAAGAACACGCCCGGCACCAAGCGTTTCGCCGCCGCCGCGGTGAAAGCGGGCGGGGCGGTGATGCACCGGCTCGGCCTGTCGGAGAGCATTTTGCTGTTCCCCGAGCATCGCGCTTTGCTGGGCGAGCAACCGCTGGCGGCGACGGTGGCGCTGCTGCGGCGCGGCGCGCCGGAGAAGAAGCTGGTGATCGAGGTGACTTCGATCGAGGCGGCGCTGCTCGCCGCCGAGGCCGGCTTCGACGTGCTGCAGCTCGAAAAATTCACGCCCGATGAAGTGATGGCGCTGTCGCAGCAATTGTCGGAGCGGCCGCGGCGGCCGCAGGTTGCGGTGGCGGGCGGCGTCAATGCCGGCAATGCCGCGGCCTATGCCGGCGCCGGCGCCGATGTGCTGGTGACCTCGGCGCCTTATCTCGCCAAGCCGCGCGACGTGCAGGTGCAGATCCTGCCCGACACGCATTGAGCGCTGGACGGTGCGCCGCTGCGGCCTATGCTGAACTGCCGTGACGCTGCAGGAGGCTGCTATGCGGAAATCGTCGTTGCCGTCGCTCAGCCTGCGGATCGATCTCGCGCCGGAGCGCCGCATCGGCCCCGGCAAGATCGCGCTGCTCGAACAGATCGACGCCTGCGGCTCGATCGCCGCGGCGGGGCGCGCGCTCGACATGTCCTACAAGCGCGCTTGGGACCTGGTCGATGAAACCAACCGGATCTGCGGTCAGGCCGCAGTCGAGCGCCAGACCGGCGGCAAGAATGGCGGCGGCGCGATGCTGACGCCGTTCGGTCGATCGCTGGTCAGTCGCTACCGCGCGATCGAGAAAGCTGCGGCGCGCGCCGCGCAGCGGCAATTGGCGGCGCTGTCGGCCGAGATCGCCAGCCGTCCGCGCAAGAGCAAAGCGTGAGGTCACGCTGATAACAAAACGCCGGAGACTGAGGTCAGTCTCCGGCACAACGTATTGGATGATGCCACCATGATCCGTCATGCCCGCGCTTGTCGCGGGTATCCACGTCTTGAAGGCGCCGCCGGATCAAAGACGTGGATGGCCGGGACAAGCCCGGCCACGACGTACGGATGGGTTGCTACCAATCGCTTCGATCAGTCCTTCAGCACCCGCACCGCGCCCTTGGCGGCGCTGGAGGCCAGCAGCGCGTAGGCTTTCAGCGCGGCCGACACCTTGCGCTTGCGCGGCGCGGCCGGCTTCCAGCCATCCTTGCCCTTGGCCTCCATCGCCTTGCGGCGGGTCGCCAGCGTCTCGTCGGACACCCGCAGATTGATGGTGCGGTTCGGAATGTCGATGTCGATGATATCGCCGGCTTCGACCAGGCCGATATTGCCGCCTTCCGCCGCTTCCGGCGAGCAGTGGCCGATCGACAGGCCCGAGGTGCCGCCCGAGAACCGGCCGTCGGTGATCAGCGCGCAGGCTTTGCCGAGCCCCTTCGATTTCAGGTAGCTGGTCGGATACAGCATCTCCTGCATGCCGGGGCCGCCGCGCGGACCTTCATAGCGGATCACCACCACGTCGCCGGCCTTGACCTTGCCGGTCAGGATGCCGGACACCGCATCGTCCTGGCTCTCGAACACCACGGCGGGGCCCGAGAATTTCAGGATGCTCTCATCGACGCCCGCGGTCTTCACGATGCAGCCATCGAGCGCGATGTTGCCGAACAGCACCGCCAAACCGCCATCCTGCGAGAAGGCGTATGCTTTGCTGCGGATCACGCCGTTCTCGCGATCGGTGTCGAGGCTGTCCCAGCGCCGGCTCTGGCTGAACGCGGTCTGGCTCGGCACGCCGCCGGGCGCAGCGAGATAGAACTGGCGCACGGTGTCGGAATTGCTGCGGCTGATATCCCATAGATCGATCGCCGCGCGCAGCGAGGGCGCGTGCACGGTCTTGGTGTCGCCGTTCAGCAGCCCGGCGGAGTCGAGCTGGCCGAGGATCGACATGATGCCGCCGGCACGATGCACGTCTTCCATATGCACGGTGGAGACCGAGGGCGCGACCTTGCACAGGCACGGCACGCGGCGCGACAGCCGGTCGATATCGGCCATGGTGAAGTTGACTTCGCCTTCCTGCGCGGCGGCGAGCAGATGCAGCACGGTGTTGGTCGAGCCGCCCATCGCGATGTCGAGCGACATGGCATTCTCGAACGCCTCGAACGAGGCGATCGAGCGCGGCAGCACGCTTTCGTCGTCCTGTTCGTAGTAGCGGCGCGCCAGATCGACGATCAGATGACCGGCCTCGACGAACAGCCGCTGGCGGTCGGCATGGGTGGCGAGCACCGAGCCGTTGCCGGGCAGCGACAGGCCGAGCGCTTCGGTCAGGCAGTTCATCGAATTGGCGGTGAACATGCCCGAGCAGGAGCCGCAGGTCGGGCAGGCGTTTTCTTCCATCACGGTGACGTCGGAATCGCTGATGCGGTCATCGCCCGCGGCCACCATGGCGTCGATCAGGTCGACCTTGCGGGGGCCGGTCGACAGCACCACCTTGCCGGCCTCCATCGGGCCGCCCGACACGAACACCGCGGGAATGTTGAGGCGCAGCGCGGCCATCAGCATGCCGGGGGTGATCTTGTCGCAATTGGAGATGCACACCATGGCGTCGGCGCAATGGGCATTGACCATGTATTCGACGCTGTCGGCGATCAGTTCGCGCGAGGGCAGCGAATACAGCATGCCGTCATGGCCCATCGCGATGCCGTCATCGACCGCGATGGTGTTGAATTCCTTGGCGACGCCGCCGGCCTTCTCGATCTCGCGCGCCACCATCTGCCCGAGATTCTGCAGATGGACATGGCCCGGCACGAACTGCGTGAAGGAGTTCACCACCGCGATGATCGGCTTGCCGAAATCCTCGGTCTTCATGCCGGTGGCGCGCCACAGGCCGCGGGCTCCGGCCATGTTGCGGCCGTGGGTGGAGGTGCGGGAACGGTAGGCGGGCATTGGATTTCCTCAAAATTCTCGAAGGTCGCGGTGTTTTACGGCCGCCGCGCTGCAATTGACAGAGCAGAAAAGCCGGAGCTGGGCGGCAAATTGGTCAAGGAAAAGGGTTCAGGGCCGCGGCGGGCTCGGCCCTGACAGCCTGTGCTAATGCAGCCGCGGCTTTTTCAGCGGCTTGAAGCGGTCCGAGGATACCAGCTCCACATCGAACGTGTCGCCGCCGCGATACAGCGTCAGCGGCACGGTGACGCCGGCCGGGCCGAGCGCCCAGAGCTTGCGGTAGAAGTCGGCGCAATTGTCGACCTGCTCGCCGTTGATGGCGAGGATCAGATCGCCGGGCTTGAGTTCGGCGCGCGCCGCCGGCGCTTTCGGCGTGACGCCGACCACCACCACCTGATCGTCGATTTCGGCGGCGTAGAGGCCGAGCCAGGGCCGCGGCGCCTTGCGCACCCGGCAGACGGTCCGGAGGTCATTGAGGATCGGCTTCAACAGATCGATCGGCACCATCATGTTGAAATGCTCGATCTGGACGTCGTCGTCCTGCTCGCTCTGCTCGCGCTCGATCTGCAGCGAGCCGATGCCGATCAGTTCGCCGCGCTCGGAAATCAGCGCGGTGCCGCCCCAGTTCGGGTGCGAGGGCGTGGTGAAGATCGCCTCATCGAGCAGATATTCCCAGTAGCCGGAAAATTCCTGCTTGGCGACGATATAGGCCGCCACCGAATGCTCGGCGCCGCCGACGCCGCCGATCAGCACCCGGTCGCCGGGCCGCGCCGCCGCGGAACTGCCAAGGGGCACCGCCGGCAGATCGAGCGGCGCCAGCGCCTGCACCAGGCCGAAGCCGGTGTCAGGATCGATGCTGAGCGCGTGGCCCTCGACCACCCGGCCATCGCCGAGATGCAGCCACACGGTCTCCGCTTCGGTGATCAGATAGCCGATGGTCAGCACCAGCCCGTCATCGATCACCACGCCATTGCCGCTGCGCTCGGTGCCCAGCGTTTCCGCGGTAAAGGCATCGGCCGGCACGATCGCGTGCAGGCCGACCACCGACCGCAGAATCTGGTCAAGATCAAAACAGAAATCCTCGGCGCGCGGCTGAGCCGCGGGCGGGACTTTCCAGGAGGTCAGAGACGGCATCATCATGCTCCAGAGACCCGCTGTATGTATGTCGGAATTACGGCGTCACTAGGAGGTAGCCCCCGACCACGAGCAGCAGCGACAATATCGTGACGACCCCGAATACGCCGGCCGCGATCCCGAGCAGACCCTGGCCGTCCAGCCATCGTTGTAGTGCTTGTCGCATTCCGTGGTCCTTGGTTCATTCCTCTGAACCGGGCTAGCGTAGCAGAAGGCGCCATGGCCGTCGCCGGTCTTCCGGGGCAATAGGGCGCGCGAAAAGGCGGACTTGACTCCTAGCCGGAACAGCAGCCTAGCATCATCGGCAGGGGCCTCGCGCCCGAGTGGGACCGTTGTGCGCAATGGATTTGTCCGACACCGACTGGCTGCAGCAATTTGGGCCGCTGGCTGACCTCGCACCCAGCGAGCGCACGCCGATGGTTGGCGGCGCTGTGCCGATGGAACTGCCGGCCGGGGTCACGGTGTTTGCCCCGGACCAGCCCTGCAATTTCTTCATCCTGGTGTGCGAGGGCCAGGTGCGGGTTTACCAGCTCGACGCCGAGGGCAACGAGATCGTGCTGTATCGGATTGGCCCCGGCGGCATGTGCATCCTGACCACGTTGGCGCTGCTGGCCGACCAGAGCTACAGCGCCTTTGCGGTCACCGAGACGCCGGTCAAGGCGGTCGGGCTGCCGGCGGCAACCTTCCACGATCTGATGGGCCGCTCGGCCAGGTTCCGCAGCTTCGTGTTCAATGCCCAGGCGGCGCGGATGGCGGACCTGATGCGCGTGATCCAGCACGTCGCGTTCGAATCGATCGAATCGCGGCTGGCGTCGCGGCTGCTGACGCTGACCTCCGGGCAGAGCGCGCTGTCGATCACCCACCAGCAGCTGGCGGCCGAGATCGGTACCGCGCGCGAGGTGGTCAGCCGGCATCTCAAGGCATTTGAAAAACGCGGCTGGGTCAGTCTTGGCCGCGGCCGTGTCGAACTGCGCAAGGCGGCGCCGCTGCGGGCGGTGGCGGCCTCGGCGGGCCGGTGACTTCGTCACAGACGTCACCTCGTTGTCGACCTAGGTTGGGGGCATAACGTCACTCAAAGAACCGAAGGAAACACACATGACCGCCAATGTTGGAACGATCGATCGCGCGCTGCGCGCCCTGGTTGGCCTCGCTCTGATCGGCTGGGCGCTGACCGGTGGACCGGTTTGGGCTTGGGTCGGCGTTGTGCCGCTGTTGACCGCTGCGATCGGCTTCTGCCCGGCCTATACGCTTTTTGGTTTCAATACCTGCCCCGCCAAGCGTAACTGAACTAAGCTGTCTTTCTTGCGACTTAATCCCGGGGGCGACTGTCCCCGGGACCTCTTTTTCAGGCGAGTACCATGCACAAGAACTGGATCGATATGACCGCCGACCTGTCGGTCGCGCTCAAGGAAGTTCGTACCGGCACCCCGGACGTGATGAAGGGCTTTTCGGCGATCGCGCAGGCCGCGCTGAAGTCGAACGCGCTCGACACCAAGACCAAGGAACTGATCGCGCTGGCGATCGCGGTCGCGACCCGTTGCGACGGCTGCATCGGCTTCCACGCCGAGGCCGCGGTCAAGCATGGCGCCAGCCGCGACGAGGTGATGGAGACCATGGGCATGGCGATCTACATGGGCGCCGGTCCGAGCGTGATGTATGCCGCGGCCGCGGTCGAAGCTTACGACCAGTTCGCGAAGAAAAAGGCCGCTGCCACCTAAGCTTCCGCGCCGTGGCATTTCCGCGGGTGGTTGCGTCGTCCGGCGTGCTGCGCCATATGGTCGGCTAACATCATCCGAGCGAGTGCCAATGGCCCATTCCATCCAGGAAGTTCTTCAAGCCTTTGCCCATGGCGAGATCGTCGTCGTGACCGACGACGACGATCGTGAGGGCGAGGGCGATCTGATCGTTGCTGCCTCGCTCTGCACCGCGGAGAAGATGGCCTTCATCATCCGGCACACCTCCGGCATCGTCTGCGCCCCGATCACCGTCCAGGACGCCCGCCGCCTGCGGCTCGATCCGATGGTGGCGCATAATGACAGCAACCACACCACCGCCTTCACGGTCT
The DNA here is from genome assembly GCF_003217325.1 of Rhodopseudomonas faecalis. Lineage (GTDB taxonomy): Bacteria > Pseudomonadota > Alphaproteobacteria > Rhizobiales > Xanthobacteraceae > Rhodopseudomonas > Rhodopseudomonas faecalis. The sequence goes on along the minus strand of NZ_QJTI01000004.1, from coordinate 26,737 downwards.
CGATCGACTACAAGCCCGATAACGGCACCGGCATTTCCGCGGATGAGCGCGCCTCGTGCTGCCGCGCGCTCGCCAATCCCAATGCCGGCGCCAATGACTTTGCCCGCCCCGGCCACATCTTCCCGCTGATCGCCCGCGAGGGCGGCGTGCTGCTGCGCTCCGGCCATACCGAGGCCGCGGTCGATCTGTGCAAGCTCGCCGGGCTGCCGCCGGTCGGCGTGATCAGCGAATTGATGAATGACGACGGCTCGGTGATGAAGGGCGAGCAGGTCAGCGAATTCGCCAAGACGCATGGCCTCAAGCACGTCACCATCGCCGGCCTGATCGCCTATCGCCAGGCGCGCGAGAAGCTGATCGAGCGGGTGGCGAGTTTCACCATGGACAGCCCGATCGGCCCGATGCAGGGCTATGCCTATCGCTCGCCGTTCGACAGCATTGCCCATGTCGCGCTGGTCTATAACGGCGTCGGCGACGGCAAGAACGTGCTGACCCGCTTCCACAAGCCCAACATCCTGAAAGAGATGTTCACCGGGCCGCGCCGCATGGAAGCCGTACTGGAGCATTTCAAGAAAGCCGGCTCCGGCGTGCTGGTCTATCTGCGCGATGGCGCCGCCGGCGTGCCGGTCGAACCGATCGACGAGCCGCAGTCGTCGGAAGCCGATCGCCACAAGCAGTGGCGCGAGATCGGCGTCGGCGCGCAGATTCTGCGCGATCTCGGCGTCACCTCGATCCGGCACCTGACCTCATCGCAGCTCGACTACAAGGGGCTGTCCGGTTTCGGCATCGAGATCGTGTCCAACGAGCGCCTTGAAGGCTGAACATCGAGTCTCTAACCTGCCGATCTTGCGTGCGCGCAAAAGCCGCGCTGTCGTGCAAAAGGAGTTTTGATGAGCGTTCGGGCGCAGACCAAGGACAAGCCGGCTCCGGTGAGTTTCAAGTGGGACGATCCGTTCCTGCTCGAGGATCAGCTCACCGAAGACGAACGCATGATCCGCGACACCGCGCGTGCCTATGCGCAGGACAAGCTGCTGCCGCGCGTCACCAGCGCCTATCTCGACGAGAAGACCGATCGCGCCATTTTCAACGAGATGGGCGAGTTGGGTCTGATCGGCGTCACGCTGCCCGAGCAATATGGCTGCGCCAGCGCCAGCTACGTTGCCTATGGGCTGGTGGCACGCGAGATCGAGCGCGTCGATTCCGGCTATCGCTCGATGAATTCGGTGCAGTCCTCGCTGGTGATGTACCCGATCTACGCTTACGGCGATGAAAGCCAGCGCAAGAAGTATCTGCCGAAACTGGCTTCCGGCGAATGGGTCGGCTGCTTCGGCCTGACCGAGCCCGATGCTGGTTCCGATCCCGGCGGCATGAAGACCCGTGCCGAAAAGGTTGCCGATGGCTATCGGCTGACCGGCAGCAAGATGTGGATTTCGAACGCGCCGATCGCCGACGTGTTCGTGGTGTGGGCCAAGTCGGCCGCGCATGACAACCAGATCCGCGGCTTCATTCTCGACAAGGGCATGAAGGGCCTGTCGGCGCCGAAAATCGGCGGCAAGCTCTCCTTACGCGCCTCGATCACCGGCGAGATCGTGATGGACGGCGTGGTGGTGCCTGAAGAGGCGCTGCTGCCCAACGTCTCCGGTCTCAAGGGGCCGTTCGGCTGCCTGAACCGCGCCCGCTACGGCATTTCCTGGGGCGTGCTCGGCGCTGCCGAGGATTGCATGCAGCGCGCCCGGCAGTACACGCTCGATCGCAAGCAGTTCAATCGGCCGCTGGCGGCGACGCAGCTGGTGCAGAAGAAGCTCGCCGACATGGAGACCGAGATCGCGCTCGGCCTGCAGGCGTCGCTGCGCGTCGGCCGGCTGCTCGACGAGGGCAAGATGGCCCCGGAGATGATCTCGATCGTCAAGCGCAACAATTGCGGCAAGGCGCTCGATATCGCCCGCGCCGCGCGCGATATGCACGGCGGCAACGGCATCCAGATCGAGTATCACGTGATGCGCCACGCGCAGAACCTGGAGACCGTGAACACCTATGAGGGTACGCACGACATCCATGCGCTGATCCTCGGCCGCGCCATCACCGGCATTCAGGCGTTTTCGTAACGCCTCAAGGCGTCAGCCGTCATTGCGAGCGAAGCGAAGCAATCCATTCCGCAAGCCTGGATTGCTTCGTCGCTTCGCTCCTCGCAATGACGCCGGCGCGGATCAATCGACGATCGCGTTTGCGAGCGAAGTGGATCGCGGATCGCGTTTAGACAACGCGCCAGAATAACAAATAGAGCTTCGGTTCTGATGGCTTCGGAACCGCAAAAGCTTGATCGAGAGAAACGCCTATAGGTGCCCGCATGAGCGACAACGACGACATTCCGTTCAATCGTGCCTTTGCACTGCAGCCCGGAATCGTGGATGAGCCGGTGCCGGGTGTGCGTCGGGTGTTGTGCGCCAATCCCTCGCCATTCACCTTCACCGGCACGGTCAGCTACATCGTCGGCCGCGGACAAGTGGCGATCATCGATCCCGGCCCGGATGATCCGGTGCATCTCGCCGCGGTGCTCGATGCGGTGCGCGGCGAGACCGTGACCCACATCCTGGTCACCCACACCCACAAGGATCATTCGCCGGGCGCCGCCTATCTGAAACAGGTCACTGGCGCCACGGTCTATGCCGAGGGCGCGCATCGCGCGTCGCGGCCTTTTTACGAGCACGAGAAGGTTTCGACCGAATCCGGCGCCGACCGCGCCTTCGTGCCCGATGAGCAGCTCCGCGACGGCGACGTGCTCGGCGGCCCGGATTGGGCGCTGGAAGCGGTGCCGACGCCCGGGCACTGCGCCAACCATCTGTGCTTCTCCTGGCGCGAGCGCGGTGTCAGCTTTGTCGGCGATCATGTGATGGGCTGGTCAACCTCGATCGTGGCGCCGCCGGATGGTTCGATGCCGGAATACATGGCCTCGCTCGACAAGCTCGGCCGCCGCGACGAGCAGCTGTATTTCTCGGCCCATGGCGAGCTGATCCCGGAAGGGCCACGCTATGTGCGCCATCTGATCCGGCATCGCCAGGCGCGCGAGACCTCGATTTTGCACCGGCTCGGCAAGGGGGAGACCGACATTCCGACCATGGTGCGCGCGATCTATATCGGCATCGATCCGCGGCTGGCGACCGCGGCCGGCTATTCGGTGCTGGCGCATCTGGAAGATCTGGTCGGCCGCGGCATCGTCACCACCGATGGCGATCCGGTGTTCGACGGCCGCTACAAGCTGGCGCGCGCCTGACGTTTCGCCGGCGCGTTGCAGCTCGCCCGCGCGCGGCGCTGCCGTTACTTGCTGTTTTTCTTCGGCGTGGGGGCCGCCGGCTTCTTCGGCGCTGGCGCGACATCGGCGGCGTCATTGATCGCCTTGATCAGCTTGGTGATGCGCGCGGCATTGCTGCCGAGATCGCTTTCGAAGTAACGCGACGACGAGCGCAGATCGACGCGCGAGCCATCGCCGTCGGGCAGTACCCGCACCGCGACGTCCTCGCGAAAACCCATGATCAGCGTGCGCGCCACCGCTTCGATCTTGCCTTCAAAGCGCGGCGCTTGCGGCGGGCGCGCATCGACCTCGAGCCATTTCTGCTTCTTGATGATCGCCTGCACAATGTCGAACGCGCGCTGCGGCGGCACGTCGAGCTGCACGGTTTCGATATCCGGCCAGGTCTCGCGCTGCTGCTCGGCGGAATAGAGGCCGGCATAGACCGCGGTGTTGGTGCCGCTGCCGACCCGCAGCCGCGACAGCACCTCGAATTTCGGCGGGTCGATGGAATCGGTGGTGATGTCGTGGATCGGCGGCAGCCGGTGATACTGCACGGCGAGATAGCCGGGATAGGCCAGGATCAGCGCATCGATCAGCAGCGCGGCCAGGATCGCGCCGAGCCCGCGCGCGCCGCTTTGCCAGATCGCGACGAAACCGGCGAGCGCCAGCAGAATCGACAAGCCCGCAAGGCCGAGCGCGGCGAAGAACGTCGCCATCGCCGGGCGCACTTCCAGAAACCCGAAACGCACGATGCCGATCGAGGCCAGCGTCGCGATCGCGGCAAACACCGCCAGCCGCCGCGCCCACAGCGCGAGGCCGGACATCGATTCCATCTGGTAGGGAGCGGAAAATCTGCGGGCCATTGCCAGGTCTGCCGGAGTTGGAGCGCGCCGGGACCGAACAGCCGGGCTGCGAACTGTCTCCGTGAGATCACGGCGCTACGGCAAATTCAAGGGACTTCGGTTGGTCGTCACCTCTCCCCGCGCGCGGGGAGAGGTGAGTTGGTACGTGATGCTGTACCGCGGTGCCGGTTACGCCGCGGCGGTCGGCAGCCGGTAGTTCGAGAACTGATCGCGCAGCGCGGTTTTGAGGATCTTGCCGGTCGCGGTGTGCGGGATCGCCTCGACGAACACGATGTCGTCCGGCATCCACCACTTGGCGATCTTGCCATCCATGAACTGCAGGATCTCGTCGCGGGTGCAGGTCGCATCCGGCTTGAGCTGCACGATCAACAGCGGCCGCTCATCCCATTTCGGATGATAGACGCCGATCACCGCCGCTTCCGCCACCTTGGGATGGCCGACCGCGAGGTTTTCCAGATCGATCGAGGAAATCCACTCGCCGCCGGACTTGATCACGTCCTTGGAGCGGTCGGTGATGCGCATGTAGCCGTAGCCGTCGAGCGTGGCGACGTCGCCGGTGTCGAAATAGCCGTCCTCATCAAGGATGTCGCTATCGACGCGGAAATAGCGCCCCGCCACCGCCGGGCCGCGCACCTTGAGCCGGCCAAAAGTCTTGCCGTCGCGCGGCAGCTCCTTGCCGGCGTCGTCGGTGATCTTCATTTCCACCATGAAGGGCGGGAAGCCCTGGGTCTGCAGCACGTCGAGCTGCTTTTCGCGCGGCAGGCTGGTAAATTGCGGCTGCAGCGAGCAGGTGGTGCCGAGCGGGCTCATCTCGGTCATGCCCCAGGCGTGACGCGCTTCGATGCCCATGTCGGTGAACGCCTTGATCATGGCGCGCGGCATCGCCGAGCCGCCGCACACCACCATGCGCAGATCGGGCAGGGTCTTCTTTTCCTTCTCCATGTATTGCAGCAACATCAGCCACACGGTCGGCACGCCGGCGGTGTGGGTGACCTTTTCGGTGGAGAGCAGCTCATAGACCGAGGCGCCGTCGAGTTTCGGACCCGGCATCACCAGCTTGGTGCCCATCGACGGCGCCGAGAACGCGATGCCCCAGCTATTGGCGTGGAACAGCGGCACCACGGGCAGCATGGTGTCCTTGGTGGTGGTGCCGAGCGCGTCGCCATTATTGGCCATCAGCGCGTGCAGCACGTTGGAGCGGTGCGAATACAGCACGCCCTTCGGGTCGCCGGTGGTACCGGAGGTATAGCACATCGCCGCGGCGGTATTTTCGTCAAAGGTCTTCCACTGGAAGTTGCCGTCGGCCTCGGCGATCCACTCCTCATAGGCGACCGCGTTCTTCAGCGTGGTCTGCGGCATGTGCGCGGCGTCGGTGAGGATGATGAAGCGCTCGACGCTCGGTAGCTGCGACGCGATCTTTTCCAGAATCGGTACGAAGGTCAGGTCGGTCATCACCATCCGGTCTTCGGCGTGGTTGATGATCCAGGCAATCTGTTCGGGGAAAAGACGCGGGTTGACGGTATGGCAGATCGCGCCGATACCCATAATTCCGTACCATGCTTCGAGATGGCGCCAGGTGTTCCAGGCGATGGTGGCGACCCGGTCACCGAGCTTGATGCCGTCGCGATCCAGACGCTGCGCCACCTGCAATGAGCGCTGCCGAATCTCGCTGTAAGTGGTGCGGTGAATCGGACCCTCGACCGACCGGGTGACAACTTCGCGACCACCATGGATCATCGCCGCATGGTCGATAATCCGATGACACAACAAGGGCCAATCTTGCATCAGTCCGTGCATTGGAACGTTCCTCCTGTTCTTTATCCCTTCGGGATTGAAACCGATCTTAGCGTGAAGACGCGCCGCGGCAAATGGACATCTCACCACGTTCGCCGCAGCGAAACACTGTTAGTTGTCGTTGCAACCGCGCTGCTGGTTATTCCTTATCCAGGAAATGCCAATGCCGCAGTGCCGTTGCCGAAGCCGCGTCCGGCGGCTGCCCCTGCTGCTATCGAAGCTGATCCAACGTTCTCAGAACCTGTCGGGGAGCAGGCCGAGCCATCGGCCGAAACGGCACCGCAAGCTGTTGCACCGCAAGCGCACACCAAGCCGCCCTCGCCATGTCGGTTGTCGCTGACCGAACAGATTGCCATCGCGCCGTCGATCCCGGACATCAAAGGGCCGGGCGCGTGTGGCGGCGAAGATCTGGTGCGGCTGGAAGCGGTGGTGTTGCCCGATCACAGTCAGGTCGCGGTCAAGCCGGCCGCGGTGCTGCGCTGCGCGATGGCGCGCGAATTGGTGAACTGGGTGCGCGATGATCTATCGCCGCTTGCCGCCACGCGCGGCACCGAGATCGTCGAGATCGACAATTTTGATGCCTATGAATGCCGCGGCCGCAATCGTCAGAAGGGCGGCAAGCTGTCCGAGCACGGCCGCGCCAATGCCATCGATATCCGCGCGCTCAAACTGGCCAACGGCCAGACGGTCTCGCTGACCGATCGCACCGTGCCGCGCGCGCTGCGCGAGAAGGTGGTCGGCTCGGTGTGCGCGCGGTTCTCGACCGTGCTCGGCCCGGGCTCGGATGGCTATCACGAGGATCACATCCATCTCGATCTGGCGCCGGGACGGCCTGACTACCGCGTCTGCAATTGGCACGTCTGGGACCCGCTGCCCAAGGTGGCGCCGCTGCTGCCGGCGGTGCGGCCGGATGAGGCGCCGCCGCGTCCCGGCGCCGAGGGCGCCGGTGCGGTCAGCGCGCGGCCGACGGCCGTCGAAGAACCGGCCGCCGGTGATCCGCAGCAGGTTGCTGAGCCGGAAGGCGCCGAGGCCGAACCGCCGCCGGTTGCCGCCAAGCCAGCCAAGAGCAAGCAGGCAACAAAAAAGCGCCGGGAGCACCGGCGCTTGTAATCGTCTGAAATTTGGCTCTGAAACCTGCGAGGTCGGCCGCCAGAGGCGGCCGGCTCGGACTTACTGAACCGCGGTGCCGCCGCCGAAGCCCAGCGCCATCTTGGAATTGTGCGGCGAGTCGCCCTGCTTGGGATCGAGCACCACGACGATGGTGCCGACCTTGACGCGGCTATACAGGTCGATGACGTCCTCGTTGGTCATGCGGATGCAGCCCGAGGAGATCGAGGCGCCGATATATTCCGGCTGGTTGGTGCCGTGAATCCGGAACAGGGTGTCGCGGCTGCCCTGATACAGATACAGCGCGCGCGCGCCGAGCGGATTATCGATGCCGCCGGGCACCGAAGCCGGCAGCCCCTCGATGCGCTTGTGGATGTCGGCGGTCGGGGTCCATTTCGGCCACTCGGCCATGTTGCCGACCCGGGCGATGCCCGAGAACGCCAGCGCTTCTTCGCCCACGGTGACGCCGTAACGGATCGCCTTGCCGCCATCCTGCACCAGATACAGGTAATGGTTGTCGGAATCGACGACGATGGTGCCGGGGCTTTCCTTGCGGTGGTAGTCGACGATGGCGCGGCGGAACGGCTCCGGCACCGACACCTTGGCGTAGCGGGCCTTCGCCAGCTGCGCCTTGTCACTCGGTTTCAACGAGGTTTCGGGCGCCGCCTGGTAAGTGGTCTGCATACAGCCCGACAGCATGAGGCCTACGGCCAGCAAACCCAGTTTCGATGCAATCGACGCCATTGATCCCATTCCAATCAAAGAGCGGCGCCGAAACGGCACCGCAACCCACCTGCAAAATGTCAGCTTTCACGGTCTTGATTATCGCCGAATCCACCCTGCTTTCCAGCGCTTAGATCGCGCTTTCACCACACCGCTTGCAGTTGTGATATTTATGTCTCAGCGTGCGGGGCGGCTGCCGAAACACTGGGCATGTTGCGCTGCGGCAAGGCGGCGCAGATGTCACAGTGCCGTCATTGCCGGTTGGCAACCCTGCCTTTCGCTGCGCTTTGCGCTTGCCAAACCGTAGCGCGTTGCGCACTGCAAGCGGGTCCCGTTCCCGCTCCTTGTACACTCTGGAGTTGCCATGCTCGCGATCTTCGCCCCCGCTGACGATGCCGCGCTGAGGAAGTCCTGGGGCAGCGACCTGGAACGATTGCCTGAGGGTACCGCCTGGATCGACCTCGACCGGCCGACCGCGGAAGAAGACCGGGCGGTGGAGCGGCTGACCGGGGTGGCGATCCCGACCCGCGAAGACATGCAGGAGATCGAGATCTCCAGCCGGCTCTATATCGAGAACGGCGCGCGTTTCATGACCGCCTCGCTGGTGTGCGCCGCCGACAGCGAGTCGCCGCGCATCAGCCCGATCACCTTCATTCTCGCCAACCGCGTGCTGATCACGGTGCGCTATGATTCCCCGCGGCCGTTCGTGCTGGTCGAGAACAAGCTGGCGCGCGCCATCTCGCCCGGCACCAACGGTGTAACGATACTTTTGGAGCTGCTGGACGCGGTGATCGACCGCGCCGCCGACATTTTGGAACGGGCCGGCGCCGACGTCGATCAGGTCAGCCGCGCGATCTTTGAGCCGGAGGGCAGCGCCCGCACCGGGCACCCGAAGCGCTATTCCGACATTCTGATCGCGATCGGCCGCAAGGGCGACTTGGTGTCGAAGGTGCGCGAAAGCCTGGTTTCGATCGGCCGTCTGGTGACTTTTGTGATGACCGAGTCCGACGGCTTGAAATGGTCGAAGGAAATGCGCGCGCAACTCAAGACCATGCAGCGTGACGTGATGTCGCTGACCGACCACGCCTCTTATCTGTCGAACAAGATCACCTTCGTGCTCGATGCCATGCTCGGCGTCGTCAATCTCGAGCAGAACAACATCATCAAGCTGTTCTCGGTGATGGCGGTGGTGTTGATGCCGCCGACGCTGATCGCCTCGATCTATGGCATGAACTTCCGTGCCATGCCCGAACTCGAGTGGAATTTGGGCTATCCGATAGCACTGGTGATGATGCTGATCGTCGCGGTGGTGCCGTACATGTTCTTCAAATGGAAGAAGTGGCTGTAGCGACGCTTTCGAGTCGATGCAGGACTATTTTGACAGACCGTCTTGAATCGGCCGCAATCGACCACTAGATATTGAGCCATCGATACTTGGCCGAACAACTGGGCCGCTTCTCCGTCTTCACTGACGGCGCGCACGTTTCAGAACTTCTCCAAAATCGACATCAAGGGACCAAGTGCGCAGCATCGTGTTGCGCGCAGCCTCCCGTGCACGCCTACAGTGAAGGACTATGCAATGAATACCGGTACCGTGAAGTGGTTCAACAGCCAAAAGGGTTTTGGCTTCATCCAGCCGTCGAATGGCGATCGCGACGTTTTCGTTCATATCAGCGCGGTTGAACGCGCCGGCATGAGCACGCTCAGCGAAGGGCAGCAGGTGTCGTATGACGTCGTTGCCGACCGCCGCTCCGGCAAGGCTGCTGCCGAGAACCTGCGCGCGGCGTAATCCGCCAGCGCTGCAGCGACCAATAAGCTCTGACCACGGATGTACTGGCAGGGGTAATTGGTCGAAGGAAATCCCGCGATCGTTTCATCGATCCGCGGGATTTTTTGTGTCTGATCGACATCCGCGCACGCTGCTCAGCGCGCGCTTCGCTGAAGCCGCGCGTTAATTCGACTGGTCGCAATAGATCGATGCCGCGGGCGGCTTGCCAAAGCCGACCGACATCGGAAATTCGTCGGCGGTCTTCTTCAGCCGCGCAGTGCCGCGCTTGATCGCCGGCCCAAAGGTCTTGACCACCTGGTCGCGCGGCGCCGCGAATTCGGCACCGGCGATGGCGATGCCGTTCTCATTACCGAGCACGAACAACAGGTTTTTGAGCGGCAGGCCGCCATACGTGCCGGTCACGGGAATATCGACGGTGGTCGATTCGCCGTCATCGTCGCTGCGCAGCCGTGCGCCCTCGATATCGATCGCGCCGGACAGCGCCGCGGGCAGCGGCACCGCCGCGCTCTTGTTGGCGACCGGCTGCTTGCTGAACGCCGGATTGGCGAAGCGCTCGATCACGCCGCTGCGGAATTTCTGAAAATCTGGGCTGAACTGACATTCGGTCAGCCCAGCCAAAAAGCCGTCAAAGGCGGCCGGGGCCGGCTGCGCGGTGGCCGCGCGGGGCAGTGGGACCGAGAGCAACGCCGCGGCGGTGATGGCGAGCAGGGGGTGGGTTGTGTGACGCATGGTAAACCTCATGGCGCCGATCAGATGCCTGGGGCTGAGCTGCCGTCAACGAGGCCGCGCAAATCCGACAATGCCGCGCGCGCTTTACAAGCCGACTGATCCGGCGCAAGCAGGCCAAAGACCGGGAGAGGGGACGACGCCATGGATCTGTCGCCGCTGCGGCGCGCGCTGGAGCCGGCGCTGCGCCGGGTGTTTCACTTCTATTGGCGGCTGGCGCGCGGCATGACGCTCGGCGTGCGCGGCCTGGTGCTGGACCCAAGCGGCCAGGTGTTTCTGATCCGCCATACCTATGTCGCAGGCTGGCAATTGCCGGGCGGCGGCGTCGAGGTCGGCGAGACTTTTGTCGGCGCGCTGCGCCGCGAATTGCTGGAAGAAGGCCGGATCGAGCTGATCGGCGAGCCAGTGCTGCACGGCGTATTCCTCAACAATCATGTGTCGCGGCGCGACCACGTCGCGGTCTATGTGGTTCGGGAATTTCGCCAGGACCGGCTGCCTGAGCCGAACCACGAGATCGCCGAAGCCAGGTTCTTCGCCCCCGACGCGCTGCCGGAGGACACCACGCTCGGCACCCGCTTGCGCATTGCCGAGGTGCTGCAGGGCGCGGCGCCGATCGCGACCTGGCGGCCGGACAACGTGTCCGCCGCCGACGATGCCGGGGCCTGAGGCCACCTTGTCCCGATCGAGCCCATGGACCGCGCGCGGCGCAAATGCTATGCGGCGCCCCTTATGACCGATCTTGCTCTCACCATCATTCCTGAAACCGCCAACGACGCTCAGGCGATCGAACGGCTGCACGAGCGCACCTTTGGGCCGGGCCGGTTCGCGCTCAGCGCCTATCGGCTGCGCGAGCATGTCGACCACCTGTTCGAGCTGTCGTTCACCGCCTGGGTCAACACCCTGCTGGTCGGCTCGGTGCGGCAATTGCCGATCGCGATCGGCGATGTGCCGGCGCTGCTGCTCGGGCCCTTGACCGTGGAGCCGCCGTTCCGCGGCCGCGGCGTCGGCAAGGCGCTGCTGCAACGCGCGCTCGACGATGCCAGGGCGCAGGGCCACCGGCTGGTGCTGCTGGTTGGCGACGAGCCCTATTATGGCCGCAACGGGTTTAAGGCGATCCCCAAGGGCCGGGTCACCATGCCGGGGCCGGTCGATCCGCGCCGGCTGCTGGTCGCCGAATTGGTGGACGGCGCGTTCAATGACGTGTCCGGCGCGATCCGCCCCGACTGGCGCTACGCCCGCAAGTCGTAACGGGCGAACCGGAGCCACGCCGCGGCGCGGCTCCGATCCAGTGACGCTTAGAACTTCAGATTGGCAAAGGCGCGCACGCCAAGGCCCGGCATCAGCACATTGTCCTTGGTGTAGGACACCGCGCTGCGGATCGGCTCGTTGAGCAGATTGTTGCCGACCAGACCAAGCGTCATTTCGTTGGCGCCATAGCGCGCCGGATCGAGCTTGGTGCGGTAGCTGACTTCCGCTTTCAGCAGATTGTAGCCGGGCGTCGGCGTTTCGGCGATCGGCGCCACGTTGTTCTGCGCCATCGCGTGCAACAGGTTGACCCGGGTCAGCCAGTTGGCGTCACGCCAGAACAGGCCGCCGCCGGCGCGCACCGGCGGAATGCGCGGCACGTTGGTGCCATCGGTGAAGGTGGCGCGCACCACGTCGAGCTGGCTTTCGACACCCCAGATGCCGCCATGGAAGGCGCCGATGTCGAGCTGGCTCTGGATTTCGCCGCCGCGGAACACGGCGTCGCGCTGCGAATACACCGCCTGATTCAGCTCGTTGTCGGGATTGCCGTCGCCGCAGGAGTCAAAATCCTCGCCGCACATCAGCCCGGTCAGCCGCCGGTAGATGAAGTTGTTGAAGCGCGTGTAGTACATCGTCGCTTCAAAGCGCAGCGGGCCATCGGCCTTGCGCAGCCCGACTTCCAGCGTTTTTGCGGTTTCGATCTTCAGGTTCGGATTGCCGATGTCGAAGGTCGCGGTGGCGTCGTGCCCGCCGCGCGAAAACAGTTCGGCCGGCTTTGGCGCGCGCTCGACATATTGCGCCGACACGCTGGCAACCAGGCCGTAGGGCAGGTCCTGCAGCAGGCCGATGCTGCCGCTCTTTGGCGTGAACGAGCGCTGCTGAGCGATCGACTCCTGTGGCAGGAAATTCGGGATGTAGTCGGCCGGGAAACTCGGGGTAGCGCCCTTCAGCTCGACATGTTCGATCCGGCCGGCGATCTGCGCCCGTGTCGAGTTGGTGAATTTGAACTCGTTGAAAGCGTAGCCGGCGATCCGATAATTATCGTTCGGATTGAACAGGCCATTGTAGAGCGAGCCTGGATCGTCCGGGCTGGAGGCGGTCAGTTTCTGATAGCCGCCCTGCACGCCGACCGCGCTGGTGATCGCCGCAAAGCGCGCGTCGAATGGCGCGAACTGCACCTCAACGCGGCCTTCCTGCTCCTTGTTGGTAAAGGTCTGGCGCACGCCGTCGCTGGCCGGAATCGCCAAATCGGCAAGGCCGATCTCGTTGTGGCGATAATCGGTGCTGCCGACCCATAGCCGAATCGCGTCGATCATGGCGCTGTCGGGGCGATACTCGCCCTTGACGGTCAGCTTGGTCTGGCGCGCGTCGATCCGGGTCTGGTGATTGGCGCCGTCAAGGCCGGGAATCCGGTACAGCGAGTCGTTCTGGGTCAGCGCCGCGCCGATGAAGCCGCCGTCGAACAGATAGGAGCCGCCGACCGAACCGCCGCTGGCGCGCACGCCGGAATTGGGCTGCCGGCCGTTCACCGGATAGCCCGGGTCATTGAGATAGGGATAGCCGGGAATGTCGTAGTCGCCGGCCTTGCGGCCATAGGCGTCGGCATGCAGCGCGAATTGCTTGGCGCCGGCGTCGAACAGCACGCCGCCCTCAAGGCCGCGATCGACGGTGTCGAACGAGGTGCGGGTCTCGGCGGTGACGCAGGGCGAGCCGAACGGTTTGGCGTCGGACGGGCCAAAAGTGCGGAACGGCGCGGCGCAGCTCGGCATCGCCTCCGGGATGCGGTTGTTGCTGGCGCTGACCACGCCGCCGATCGAGGTCGAGCCATAGCGCAGCGCCGCCGGGCCGCGGATCACTTCGATGCGGTTGGTGGCCAACGGATCGATCGGCACAAAATGGTCTTCGCCAAGATCGGATACGCCGCCGCCGCCAATGCCGTTTTCGACAATGCCGACCCGGTTGACGTCGAGGCCGCGGATGATCGGGCGGCTGGCCCCGCCGGGCGCAAAGCTCGAACCGGTGATGCCGGGTTTGGAGAACAGCAGATCGCCGAGCGTCGCCTCGCCGCTGCGGCGGATTTCCTCGTTCGGCACCACGGTGACGGTGGCGAACTGATCGGTGACCACCGGCAGGATGCCCTGCTGCGGCGGCTGCTCGGCGGCAACCGGCGCCGGAGTTGCGGCGGGCTCGGCGGGCCGCGGCGCCGGCTTGCGCCGGGTAATCGGGCTCGCGGCGGTGACGGTGATTTCCGGCAGCGCGGTGGCGGTCTGGGCCAGCGCCGGGGCGCAGGGGCCGGGCAGCAATAGCGCGGCGGAGCTGCAGGCGAGCAGCAGCGAGGTTGGTTTCAATGACGACATGACTTTCCTGAGGCGTCGCGGCGCGCCGGCAGCCGAGCAGTCTCGGCGCTGGCGGCGAGTTCATGGTGCCGCGCGGGCCGGTGCGGCGCGCGGCGGTTTGGCGGCAAGGCAGGATGTCAGGCGGCTGGCGGCGCGCGCGGCTGGAACGCCGTGGCATTGAGCGCGGCGTGCGCCGGCGCGGGCAGGGCGCGGCTATCGGCGCTGCCCGCCAAGGCCGGCAGCGGCAGTGCCGGCGGCGTGGCCGCGACGCCGGCATGGACCAGCGCCAAAGTGGCGCAGATCGCGCACAAGTCCGGGGCGCCGTGGTGGTCGCCGTCAGGATCGGAGCCGGCCGGCTCACCGGGCGAGGTCGGTGCCGCGGCGGCGAGCGCGGCGTGTCCCGTCGCGTCGGCGAATTCGGCAAGCCCGTGCACATGGCCGAACGACAGCACGATCTGCAGCAGCAGCGCCATCAGCGCCAGCCACGATCCGCTCCGTCGATTTGTTCTGATCAGCCCCATGCCGCGCAGCCCAGCGACCCCATCGCCGGCTGACCTGAGGTCAGCCAATGTTACATTGTAACATCGAGAGTCACCTGCGGGCTGTCAATTGCGGCGGGGAGCGCGCCGCGCGATTCTACCGGCGATGTGGCGTAGCGCACACAGCCGGCCGCATCACCGCCGCTCAAGCGGTTAGCGCGGCAGCAGGCCCTTGAGCTTGTCCATGTCGTTGACGTTGATCTTGAAGCCGCCCGGCATCACGATATCGCCCGGCTTCTGCTCCGGCTTGCACGGGCCGAGCCATTTCGCTTCCAGCGTCATCGAGGTGCGCTGCGGCACGCCGGACGGCGCGCCCTGCTGCTCCGAGCTGACATTGACGGTGTAGGCGGAATTGAAATCGCCATTGATCACCGAATGCGAGTTCATGGTGACGCCGCCGACCGTGCACACCGCGTCGGTGATGTAGCCGGTCGCGGTCTTCTGCACGACATTCTTGCTGCAGATTTCCTTGGCCATCGGCGAGTAGGCGGTGCGCAGCTGCTTGTCGGTGACCTCGTCGGTGCAGTGCTGCATGGTCATCCCGGCGACGCCGGAATTGACCATCTTCATCTCCCACAAGCCCGGCTTGCGGTTCGGCATCTCGACCTCGATCGCGACCGCCGGAGCGGTGGCCAGCCAAAATGCCGGCGCCAGCGCCAACCACGCGCAGCCTCGGGTCATGCCCGCCTCCTACCGATCAATTCAGCTCAGTAGCGCACCCGCAGCGGCCGCTCGTCGGCGCCATAGGGCACCCAGCGGCAAGCAAACGAGATGTAGCCGCCATATTGGGTCTGCACGCCGAGCAGCTTCACCACCTTGCCGTAACGGGCGCAGTGGTCGGCGGCGATCGCCTTGATGTCGGCATGGCCGACCAGATTGTAGGAAATGATGCCGCCGGTATCGTTGCCCTTGACCATCGGCACATAGTCCGCCTTGGCTGCGCTTGCACCAAACACGCCGACCACGGCCAAAGTCGCCGCCACGATCCTTCGCATCATTCTCTCCCCTCTGGTCGCGCCGCCACGGTGCGCGGCGCAGTGCTCCAACTCTAGGCCGCAACCGCGGCGATGGAAAGCGCACCGCACGGGGGCAAACGCGGGTTGTCGGGCAGTGTGGCCCCGGTGCACTTGACCTGCTGCCGGCTTCGCGGCACCGTTCGCGCGGAATCCATGGGGCGGACCTCGACATGCGCGACCTTCTTTCATTTGCCAAAATGCCGGTGTTGGGCGCAGCGGCGCTGCTGGGTGCGCTGGCGCTGACGCCGCCCGCGCAGGCCGCCAACTTCCTGGAGATGAATTTCTGGATGTCCGGGCCGCGCTATGACGGCCAGCTGCCGTCCTGCGAAGCCGGGCTGACCGCGATCAACTCGCAGTTCACCGAGAAGGAGCAGACCTTCTGGAACTCGCGCCTGGAGATCACCGGCTTCACCGACATCCATGAAACCGCGCTGCGGCCCTGGCAGTCCGACAATATTCCGCGCCGGTTCTGCTCGGGCACCGCGCTGTTCAACGACGGCAAGGCCCGCAAGCTGCATTACTCGATCATCGAGGACGGCGGTTTTGCCTCGTTCGGCCATGGCGTCGAATTCTGCGTGGTCGGCCTCGATCGCGACTGGGCCTACAATCCGGCCTGCAAGGCCGCGCGTCCCTGATCTCGCGCCGTCTGATTGACGCACGCGCCGCAGTTGAGCGAGCGCCGGCGAACGTCTAGTCTGGCCGCGGGCAGGGAACCACGACCATGAAGACGTTTGGGGCTAAAACGCTGCTGCTGGCAGCGGCGATCATCGCGGGCGCAGGCGGCGCCGCCAATGCGCAGGACCGCCGGCAGAACGCGCCGGGTGCTTTCGATTTTTACGTGCTGTCGCTGTCATGGTCGCCGTCTTATTGCGCGGAGGCCGCCGAGCGCGGCCAGTCCGGCCGCAACCAGCAGACCCAATGCGACAGGAGTCGGCCGTTCTCCTTCGTGGTGCACGGGCTGTGGCCGCAATATGAACGCGGCTTTCCGGATTATTGCCAGGTGCCAGCACCGCGGCTGCCGCGCGAGATCATGACCTCGATGCTCGATCTGATGCCTGCGCCGGGGCTGATCTTCCATGAATGGGACAAGCACGGCACCTGTTCGGGCCTGACGGCGCGGCCTTATTTCGAAACCATCCGCAAGGCGCGCTCGTCGGTGAAGATTCCTGACGAATTCATCGATCTGGAGTCCGAAAAGACGCTGACGCCGGATCAGATCGAAGAGGCGTTCATCAAGGCCAATCCGGGCCTGAGCCGGTCGGCGATCGCGGTGACCTGCAATCGCACCAGGCTGAGCGAGGTGCGAATCTGCATGAGCAAGGATCTGCAGTTCCGCGCTTGCGAGGAGATCGATCGCCGCGCCTGCCGCCGCGATCAGGTGACGATGCCGCCGGTGCGCGGCGGCTAACGATCGCGCAAGCGTGAGCAGGCGCGGCGCCAGCGTCGGCGGCCGTGCTTGACTCAGGCACCTTGAGCGCGTCAGTTCGCGCCCCACCCTTCATGAATTGAATGACATCCACACAATGACGACTGCTTTTGCCGTGATCCGGGATAACACGCCGGCGTCCGCGATCCCGCGGGGTGCCGCGGTGGCGATGGGCAATTTCGACGGCGTGCATCGCGGCCATCGCGCGGTGATCGGCGCCTGTCTGGAGATGGCGCGCAGCCGCGGCAAGCCGGCGTTTGCGGTGACGTTCGAGCCGCATCCGCGCGCGTTCTTCAACCCGCAAAATCCGGAATTCTGGCTGGCCGACATCAATGGCAAGCTGCGGCTATTGGCCGGCACCGGGCTCGACGGCGTCATTCTGCTCGGCTTCGACGCCAAGCGTGCCGCGACCCCGGCCGATGCCTTCATTCACGATGAGCTGGTCGGCCGGCTCGGCGTGTCCGGCATTGCGGTCGGTTACAATTTCCATTTCGGCAAAGGCCGTGTTGGCTCGCCGAGCCTGCTGGCCAGCGAATTGCCGAAGCTCGGCATCGAGGTCGATGTCCAGCCCCATGTCGATGTCGGCGATCTGCCGGTGTCGTCGAGCGCGATCCGGGTGGCGCTATCGGAAGGCCGGATCCAGGACGCCACCGCGATGCTGACCGCGCCGTGGTTCGTCACCGGCGAGGTGATCCATGGCGACAAGCGCGGCCGGGAACTCGGCTATCCGACCGCCAATCTGCGGTTGTCGCCCACTTGTGGCCTGAAGCACGGCATCTATGCGGTGCGGGTCGAGGTCGGCGGCCGAAGGATCGATGGCGTCGCCAATTTCGGCCGGCGCCCGACCTTCGACAATGGCGCGCCGCTGCTCGAAGTGTTCCTGTTCGATTTCAAGGGCGACCTCTATGGCCAGACCCTGGACGTCGCCTTCATCGACTTCATCCGCCCTGAGGCCAAGTTCGACTCGATCGCCGCGCTGATCACCCAAATGGACGATGATACCATCCGGGCCCGCGCCGCGCTGGCCGCCGCACCGGATGCGTTCCCGAAACTGGGCAAGATCGGCTGAGCTGTTGGTTCTGAGTGAATCAGAACCGAGGCTCTGATACCAACGGCCATTGATACCAACCTATCCGCAAGTCATGGCCGGGCTTCGTCCCGGCCATCCACGTCTTTGATCTTGCAGCGCTTTCAAGACGTGGATGCCCGCGACAAGCGCGGGCATGACGGGTCAATGGTAGGGGCCTCTGGTATAACTTGATGTTCTGACGCGTTTTCTTGACGCGAACCGGCATCCACTTTGCTGGACAACGCTATAGCCGCGGGTCGAACGGCGCGTGGATGATCTCGGCAATCGTGATGCGCCCCGCATTCAGCTCCATCGACGCTCAGGCGAAAATGCCGTGGTCGATCTGCTCCAGCAGCTCCTGCACCACGGCGGCGCCAAGCTCATCCTGCAACAGGTCGGCTGGGCGTTGGCCGTTCAGCGCCCGGTTGGGCCGTGTCAGCCAAGCTTGCGCCTTGTCCCGGTTGCCGAACACCCGTTCAGCGAGCGCGAGCGTCGCGACCGACCGGAAGATCGCGTCGGCGCGCTCGGGCCCCACTGGAATGGAGCGCACCGCCTGGTCCTGCTCCTGCGTGCGGATGGTCTCGGTCTGATCGAGCAGGGATTCATCAGAGATGAAAGCCTCGACGGATCGGCTGTCGCCTTTTCGCCGCAGCTCCTTGAACCGCTCGACGGTCTCGGCCAGCGACTTCGCGGTCATGAAACCCTCCATTCGATCAAGAGATTAGCCTTTCGGAGAGGGTTTTCAACCGGGGCTTGCCGCAGGCCGGCAATCGGGGCAAGTCGGTGCAGATTTGCTTTCCGTGCAATGCGTTCGGGTTTCCCCGGCGCAGCAAAACCGCTATTGACGGCGCCATGACCGACACGCCCGAAAAAACCGAAACCCTCGATTATTCCAAAACCCTGTTCCTGCCGCAGACGGACTTTCCGATGCGCGCTGGGCTGCCGCAGCGCGAGCCGGAACTGCTCAAGCGCTGGGCGGAGATGGACCTGTATGGCCAGCTCCGCAAGGTGGCCAAGGGACGGCCGAAATTCGTGCTGCACGACGGCCCGCCCTATGCCAACGGCAACATCCATATCGGGCATGCGCTCAACAAGATTTTGAAGGACGTGGTGACCAAGAGCCAGCAGATGCTCGGTCACGACTCCAACTATGTGCCTGGCTGGGATTGCCACGGTCTGCCGATCGAATGGAAGATCGAGGAGGAGAATTACCGCTCCAAGGGCAAGCCGAAGCCGAACTTCAAGGATTCGGCGGCGATGGTCGCGTTCCGCAAGGAATGCCGCGGCTATGCCACCAAATGGCTGAACGTGCAGCGCGACGAGTTCAAGCGGCTCGGCGTGATCGGCGATTGGGATCATCCCTACGCGACGATGAACTACGCCGCCGAGGCGCAGATCGCGCGCGAGCTGATGAAGTTCGCTGCCAACGGCACGCTGTATCGCGGTTCCAAGCCGGTGATGTGGAGCGTGGTCGAAAAGACCGCGCTGGCCGAGGCCGAGGTCGAGTACGAGGACTACACCTCGGATACCGTGTGGGTGAAGTTCGCGGTCACTTCTCCCTCTCCCCGCGCGCGGGGAGAGGGTCGGGGTGAGGGGGCTTCCCTTGTCGAAACGCCCCCTCACCCGGCGCTGCGCGCCGACCTCTCCCCGCAAGCGGGGAGAGGTGATCTGGCGGATGCGTCGGTCGTGATCTGGACCACCACGCCCTGGACGCTGCCCGGCAACCGCGCCATCAGCTTCTCGTCCAAGATCGGCTACGGTCTCTACAAGGTCACCGACGCGCCGGCTGATAACTGGGCGAAAACCGGCGATCTGCTGATCCTCGCCGATGCGCTGGCTGAAAGCGTGTTCAAGCAGGCGCGCGTGGTGGCTTTTGAGAAGGTCGCCGTCGTTGCCGCCGAAACGCTGAAGTCGCTGGAATGCGCCCATCCGCTGTGCGGCCTGGGTGGCGGTTATCAGTTCACGGTGCCGCTGCTCGATGGCGATCACGTCACCGACGACACCGGCACCGGCTTTGTGCACACCGCGCCCGGCCATGGCCGCGAAGACTTCGAGATCTGGACGCACAATGCCAGGGCGCTGGAAGCGCGCGGCATCTCCTCGACCATTCCCTACACTGTCGATGAAAACGGCGCCTACACCGAGCAGGTGCCCGGCTTGGTCGGCAAGCGGGTGATCAACGACAAGGGCGAGAAGGGCGACGCCAACGAGGCGGTGATCCAGGAATTGATCGCGCGCGGTAGGCTGCTGGCGCGCGGCAAGCTCAAGCATCAGTATCCGCATTCATGGCGCTCCAAAAAGGCGGTGATCTTCCGCAACACGCCGCAATGGTTCATCGCGATGGACAAGGACATCGCCGATGGCGGCGCCGCCAAGTCTGGCGACACGCTGCGCGCCCGGGCGCTGCAGGCGATCTCGGTGACGCAATGGGTGCCGCCCGCCGGCCAGAACCGCATCACCGGCATGATCTCCAGCCGTCCGGACTGGGTGATCTCGCGCCAGCGCGCCTGGGGCGTGCCGATCGCGGTGTTCGTGCGCGAGAACGGCGACGGCTCGGCCGAAATCCTGGTTGATGAAGCGGTCAATCAGCGCATCGCCGAAGCGTTCGAGCAGGAAGGCGCCGATGCCTGGTACATGGAAGGCGCCCGCGAGCGCTTCCTGGGTTCGCGCGCCAATGAGGACTGGCAGAAGGTCGACGACATTCTCGACGTCTGGTTCGACTCAGGCTCGACCCACGCCTTCGTGCTGGAAGACCCGGTGCATTTCCCGGGGCTGGCTGGCATTCATCGCAAGGTCGATGGCGGCCAGGACAGCGTGATGTATCTCGAGGGCTCGGACCAGCACCGCGGCTGGTTCCACTCCTCGCTGCTGGAAAGCTGCGGCACCCGCGGCCGCGCGCCCTATGACTATGTGCTGACTCACGGGTTCACGCTCGATGAGAACGGCCGCAAAATGTCGAAGTCGCTCGGCAACACCGTCGAGCCGCAGAAGGTGATCGCGCAGTCCGGCGCCGACATCCTGCGGCTGTGGGTGTGCGCCACCGACTACGCTGACGATCAGCGCATCGGCCCGGAAATCCTGAAAAACGTGGTCGAGACCTATCGCAAGCTGCGCAACTCGATCCGCTGGATGCTTGGCACGCTGCATCACTACAAGCGCGACCAGGCGGTGCCGTTCGATCAGATGCCGGAGCTGGAGCGCTTGATGCTGCATCAGCTCGCCGGGCAGAGCGCGATCGTGCGCGAGGCCTATGCGGCGTTCGACTACAAGACCGTGATCGCCTCGCTCGCGAACTTCATGAACACCGAATTGTCGGCGTTCTATTTCGATGTGCGCAAGGACACGCTGTATTGCGAGCCGCCGTCGTCGCTGACCCGCAAGGCGGCGCTGACTGCGATCGACATCATCTGCGACGCGGTGCTGAAGTGGCTCGCGCCGGCGCTGTCGTTCACCGCCGATGAAGCCTGGCAGCTCTATCGGCCCGATGGCGAACCGAGCGTGCATCTGACGCTGTTCCCCGAAGGGCTCGAGCAGTATCGCGACGAGGCGCTGGAGAAGAAGTGGGTGCTGGTCCGCGCGATCCGCCGCGTGGTCACCGGCGCGCTGGAAGTCGAACGCGCCGCCAAGCGCATCGGCTCGTCGCTGGAAGCCTCGCCGATGATCTATCTGCCTGAGCAGATCATGGGTGATCTGTACGACGTCGACTGGGCCGAGATCTGCATCACCTCGAATGCCATGGTCACCCTGCTGCGCGGCAATGACACGCCGCCGGCCGATGCGTTCCGGCTGCCGGAACTGGCCGATGTCGGCGTGGTGGTCGAAAAGGCCCAGGGCAAGAAGTGCGCACGTTCCTGGAAGATCCTGCCGACGGTCGGCGACGATCCGGAATTCCCGGACGTGTCGCCGCGCGACGCTCAGGCGCTGCGCGAATGGCAGGCGCTCGGGCTGGCGGCGTCTTGAGCGGCGCAGGTCTCCACAGAGACGTGTCATGGCCGGGCTCGTCCCGGCCATCCTCGGCCGTGAGCGTGCGCCCATGAACGCGCCGCTGCGCTTCGGGATCATCGCCGTGCTGCTGGCGCTGCTGCTGGATCAGGCGTCAAAGCTTTGGCTGCTTTACGGTTTTGAGCTTGGCCGCCAGGGCGTCGTGCCGGTGATGCCGTTCATGGACCTGGTGTTGGCCTGGAACACCGGGATCAGCTACGGCTGGTTCTCCGATCAGGGCCCGGTCGGGCAATCGCTAATGCTCGGCGTCAAGGCGGTGGCCGTGGTGGCGCTGACGATCTGGATGGCGCGCACCGGCAGCACCCTGGTGGCGGTGGCGCTCGGCCTGATCATCGGCGGCGCGATCGGCAATCTGATCGACCGGCTGGCGCATGGCGCGGTGGTCGATTTCGTGCTGCTGCATGCGCAGATCGGGGATAAGGTTTACAATTGGTATGTGTTTAACCTTGCCGACGTGGCGATCGTTGCCGGCGTCGCAGCGCTGCTCTATGACAGTTTCCGAGGGCAACCCGCCGTAAAAGCGCCCTGATCCCTTGGGATATCAATCAAGTAGAGCGTACGGCGAGCTGAGTTCGTCGATTGAACGGGATGGACGCAATGCGTGGACGCCAAGCCAACGATCGGTTGCAGTGGTTGACGTCGGCGAGCTGGTGGTCGGCTTTCCGGCTGATCGCCGTGGTGGCCGGCATCGGTGTGCTGATGGCCTCGAATGTGGCCCGGGCTGACGATCCGGAAGCTGATGATGACTCCACTTTCGAGGAGAAGATCATCAAGAACATCATGACCGGCCTTGGCGGCACCAATATGGACAATCGCGGTATCACTTATCGCGAGCGCTCGCCGCTGGTGGTGCCGCCCAAGCTCGATCTGCCGCCGCCGCAGGCCGCCGCGATCACGGCGCCGAACTGGCCGACCGATCCGGAAGAACTCGAACGGCGTCGCCTGAAGGACCAGGCCAAGAAGCAGAAGCCGGTCGGCCATGAAGGCGCGCGGCCGCTGATGCCGAACGAACTTGCCGCGGCCAAGACCAAGCCGTCGTCGCCGACCGAGCCGCTGACGCCCGGCAACAGCGCCAACAACCCGATGCTGAGCCCCTCGCAGCTCGGCTTCAACGGCTCGCTGTGGAACGTGTTCAGCGGCAACAAGGCCGAGACCGCGACCTTCACCGGCGAGCCGACGCGCGAAACGCTGACCCAGCCGCCGACCGGCTATCAGACGCCGTCGCCAGACTATGCTTATGGCACCGGCCCCAAGGAGTCGTTGAACAATAAGCGCATCGACATCATGTCGGGCAAAGAGACCAGCAATTGAGCCGCGCCATTGCTGGCGGTCCGCGCCATATGAACCCGCCGGCCCGCGCGTTGCGCCGTGGCCGCGGGGCCTTCGCCGCGATCACGCTGAGCCTCGCCGTGCTGTTCGGCTCGGCCGCAGGCGCGCAGACGCCGCGCTCCGAGGCGCCGGCCTCGTTCACGCTGCCCAACGGCATGCGCGTCGTGGTGATCCCCGATCACCGCACGCCGGTCGTCACCCAGATGATCTGGTACAAGGTCGGCTCGGCGGACGAGACCCCCGGCAAATCCGGGCTCGCGCATTTTCTCGAACATCTGATGTTCAAGGGCACCGCCAAGAATCCGGCCGGCGCCTTCAGCCAGACCGTGCTGCGCATCGGCGGCAATGAGAACGCCTTCACCACCACCGACTACACCGGCTATTTCCAGCGCGTGCCGCGTGACAAGCTCGCCACCATCATGGAGTTTGAGGCCGATCGCATGACCGGCCTGGTGCTCAAGGATGAGAACGTGCTGCCGGAGCGCGATGTGGTGCTCGAAGAGTTCAACATGCGCGTCGCCAACAATCCGGATGCGCGGCTCACCGAGCAGATCATGGCGGCGCTCTATCTCAACCATCCCTATGGCCGGCCGGTGATCGGTTGGCGCCAGGAGATCGAGAAGCTCGACCGCGACGACGCTTTGGCGTTCTATCGCCGCTTCTACGCGCCCAACAACGCCACGCTGGTGATCAGCGGCGATGTCGAGCCGGATGAGGTGCGCGCGATCGCCGAGCGCACCTATGGCACGATCGCGCCGCAGCCGGCGATCCCGGAACGGCGGGTGCGGCCGCAGGAGCCGGTGCCGGCCGGGCCGCGCACCGTGACGCTGGCCGATCCGCGGGTCGAACAGCCGGCGCTGCGTCGTTACTATCTGGCGCCCTCGGTGATGACCACCAAGCCCGAAGAAAGCGCGGCGCTCGACGTGCTGGCGCAGGTGATCGGCAACGGCGCCAATTCCTATCTGTACCGGGCGCTGGTGATCGATCGGCCGCTCGCGGTCAGCGCCGGCGCCTCCTATCAAGGCACCGCGGTCGATGACAGCTACTTCATGCTGGCGGTGACCCCGAAGCCGGGCGTCGAATTTGGCAAGATCGAGCAGGCGATCGACGAAGTGATCGCCGACGTCGCCAGCAACGGCGTGCCGGCCGAAGCGCTGGAGCGGGTCAAGACGCAATTGATCGCCGAAGCGATCTACACCCAGGACAGCCAGGCGGCGCTGGCGCGCTGGTATGGCGCCGGTCTCGCGGTCGGCCTTGGGGTCGATGACATCCGCGCCTGGCCGGACCGGATCCGCGCCGTGACCTCCGACGAGGTGCGCGCCGCCGCGCAGCGCTGGCTCGACAAGAACCGCTCGGTCACCGGTTATCTGATCAAGGACAATGGCGGCAAGCGTGAGGAGAAACGCTCGTGATCGCCGCTGTGATGGTCCGTCCGCTGCGCACGCTGCTGGTGCTCGCCATTGGCGTCGGCATCGCCGCCGCTTCCGTCACCGCCGCTTCGGCCGCCGCCAAGGTACAGCGCCTGGTGTCGCCCGGCGGCATCGAAGCCTGGTTCGTGCAGGACGCCACCGTGCCGCTGATCGCCATGGAGTTCGGCTTTGACGGCGGTGCCACCCAGGACCCGGCCGACAAGCCCGGCGTCGGCCATCTGGTTGCCAATCTGATCGATGAGGGCTCCGGCGATCTCGACTCGCGCAGCTTCCATGAGCGCATGGAGCGCCGCGCGATCGAATTGTCGTTCAGCTCGACCCGCGATTACTTCCGCGGCTCGCTGCGCATGCTGACCGAGCATCGCGACGAGGCGTTCGACCTGCTGCGGCTGGCGCTGACCAAGCCGCGCTTTGAGCCCGCCGATGTCGAACGGGTGCGCGCGCAGCTGTCCGCGACGCTGCGCCGACAATCGGCCAATCCGGGCTGGCACGCCAACAAAAAGTTTCTGGAACTGGCGTTCGGCGATCATCCCTATGGCCGCCCGGCGAGCGGTACGCTCGACAGCATCGGCAAGATCTCCATTGATGATCTGCGCAGCTACGCCAAGCGCGTGCTGGCGCGCAGCAATCTGAAGATCGCGGTGGTCGGCGATATCGACGCCGCTGCGCTCGGCCGGCTGCTCGATGCCACTTTTGGCGCCTTGCCGGCCAAGGCCGATCTGGTCGCGGTCGCCGATGTGGTGGCCACCAAGCCGCCCAAGCGCGAATTCGTGGCGATGGACGTGCCGCAGACCGCCGTGGCCTTTGGCGGCCCGGGCCTGAAGCGCAACGATCCGGATTTCATGGCCGGCTATGTGGTCAACCACATCGTCGGCGGCGGCACGCTGACCTCGCGCCTCTATCATGAGGTGCGCGAGAAGCGCGGCCTGGCCTATTCGGTCTATGGCACGCTGCTGTGGATGGAGCATTCGGCGCTGTTCATCGGCAACACCGGCACCCGCGCCGACCGCGTTGCCGAGACGCTGACCGCGATCGATGCCGAGATCAAGCGCATGGCCGATGAGGGCCCGAGCGCCACCGAGCTTGAGGAAGCGAAGTCGTATCTCAAAGGCTCGCAGATGCTGTCGCTCGACACCTCCTCGAAGCTGGCGACCGCGCTGCTGCAATATCAGCAGGACAAGCTGCCGATCGACTATATCGAGAAGCGCAACGCGCTGGTCGATGCCGTGACGCTCGAGGATGCGCGCCGCGTCGCCAAGCGGCTGTGGGCCGATGGCCTGCTCAGCGTGGTGGTCGGCCGCCCGGCCGCAGCTGCGGCGCAGTCGCCCGCGGCCGCGACCCCGCCGCGCGCCAATTGAGGCGAGGGCGGGCGCGCGCTCCGCAACGCGAATAGACCGAGGCTCGCGCCGCGCCCTTTCCCAGCGCGCGGCCGGCTGTGCTACAGAGGCGGCGCTGTTTTTGGGTAGCGCCGCGGTGATGCGGCGCTGTCCGTTCGTTCCGTCCCGTTTGGTGCCGCCATGCCCCTCTTGCGGATCACCCGCTCCATCGCGATCGATGAAGACGACATCGAGTTCGATTTCGTGCGCGCCTCCGGTCCCGGCGGGCAGAACGTCAACAAGCTCTCGACCGCCGCGCAGATGCGCTACGACACCAAGCGGCTGACGCTGCCGGAGGATATGGCGCTGCGGCTGGCGCGGCTCGCCGGCCAGCGCATGACCAAGGACGGCGTGATTGTGATCCACGCCCAGCGCTTCCGCACCC
Source organism: Rhodopseudomonas faecalis (assembly GCF_003217325.1). Taxonomy (GTDB): domain Bacteria; phylum Pseudomonadota; class Alphaproteobacteria; order Rhizobiales; family Xanthobacteraceae; genus Rhodopseudomonas; species Rhodopseudomonas faecalis. The sequence continues at coordinate 296 of NZ_QJTI01000004.1, read as the reverse complement.
AGGAGCGCAACCGCGCCGATGCCATCGAGCGGCTGGTGGAATTGTTCAAGGAAGCTGCGATCCGGCCGGTGGTGCGCCGCGCCACCAAGCCGACGCTCGGCTCCAAAAAGCGCCGTCTGGAAAGCAAAAAGCGGCGCGGCGATATCAAGGCCGGGCGCGGCAAGCGGTTTGATGACTGAGCGAGGTTTCCCTCCCCCTTGCGGGGATCGTTGCGTTATTGGCGATTGGTGATTCAATGGTTTGGCATTGGATCGGAGACGGCGATGGCGGAGCGAGATCAACTGAGCCTTGCGGAG
>NZ_QJTI01000003.1 GCF_003217325.1 Rhodopseudomonas faecalis | reverse complement strand
GGCGACGTCGCCGCGCGCTTTGGCCGGTGGCCACCGGCCAAAGCGCTTCGTCGCTTCCATCGCACATCTCCGTCGATGGGCAGATACAAGGGGGCGAATCAACGGGGCCGAACCGTTGCGATTGGCGCAAGCGCCCCCTCACCCCAGCCCTCTCCCCGCAAGCGGGGCGAGGGAGCAGGCCGCGGCTGCGTCGGACCGCGCGGCTGCTCGCCCCGGAAAGACCCGGTGCGGTGACCGGAACGACTCGTTGCCTCTATGGGTAATCGACCCGCATCAGATACAGCCCGTCGGGCGGCGCCACCGGACCGCAGGCGGCGCGGCTGCGCGCGGTGAGCGCGGCGGCAAGATCATCGGCGCTCCAGCGCCCTTCGCCGACCCAGACCAGCGAACCGACCATCGAGCGCACCTGGCTGTGCAGGTATGAGCGCGCCGAGGTGATCACCCGGATCTCGTCGCCGTCGCGGATCACGTCGAGCTGATCGAGTGTCTTGTCGGCTGATTTGGCCTGGCACTCGGTATCGCGGAACGTGGTGAAATCGTGCTTGCCGACCAGGCGCTGCGCGGCCTCGTGCATCGCGTCGCTGTCGAGCCGGCGCGGCACGCGCCAGCTGCGCGCGATATCGAGCGCCAGATTGGCGCGGCGGTTGCTGATCCGATAGACGTAGTGGCGCTTGATCGCAGAAAAACGCGCCTCGAAATCGTCGGCGACGACGTCGGCGTCGATCACCGCGATCGGCTGCGGCCGCAGATGGGCGTTGATCGCATCGCGAAACCGGCCGGGCGGCAGCTCTTTGGGCACGTCGCAATGCGCCACCTGGCCGCGGGCATGCACGCCGGCATCGGTGCGGCCGGCGCCGTGCACGCGCACCGGCACGCCGCAGATCGCCTGCGCTGCTGCTTCCAGCGAGCCTTGCACGGTGCTGCCATTGTCCTGGCGCTGCCAGCCGCAATAGGGCGTGCCGTCATATTCGATGGTCAGCTTGTAGCGGGGCATGGCGGGCGTCGCTCACAGGAGGAAATGGCGGATCGCAGCGCGTGGCGCGATCGGCGCCATTTGCACCTAACACATCCGCAGCGGCGGTTTCACTGGCGTGCCGCGCAGGAACTGCTCGGCCGACATCGGCTGCTTGCCGGCGCGCTGCAATTGCAGCACGCGCAGCGCGCCGTCGCCGCAGGCGATGGTCAGGTCGTCGCCGAGCAGCGCGCCGGGCTCGCCGCCGCCGCGCGCGGCCTCGCAGCGCAAAAGCTTGATGCGCACCGGCTCGCCATCGAGCGGCAGCTCGCACCAGGCGCCGGGGAACGGCGACAGCCCGTGAATATGGCGCAGCACCTCGGCCGCCGGCTTGCTCCAGTCGATGCGCGCTTCGGCCTTGTCGATCTTGGCGGCGTAGGTGACGCCGTCCTCGCTCTGCTTGACGAAGGAAAGCTCGCCGCGCTCCAGCGCGGCCATGGCATCGGCCATCAGCGCGGCGCCGAGCGGCGCCAGCGCGTCATGCAGATCGACCGCGGTCATGGTCTCGGTGATCGGCAGCCGCGCGGTCATCGCCACATCGCCGGTGTCGAGCCCGACATCCATCTTCATGACCATCACGCCGCTTTCGGCGTCGCCGGCCATGATCGCGCGATTGATCGGCGCGGCGCCGCGCCAGCGCGGCAACAGCGAGCCGTGCAGATTGAAGCAGCCGAATTTCGGGGCATCCAAAATCGCCTGCGGCAGGATCATGCCATAGGCGACCACCACCGCGGCATCGGCCTGAAACGCCGCAAATTCGGCGGCGGCGTCCGGCGTGCGCAGCGTTTTCGGCGTCAGCACCGGAATGCCGAGCTTGCGCGCCTCCTGCTCCACCGGGGTCGGTTGCAGCTTCATGCCGCGCCCGGCCGGCTTGGCCTCGCGGGTATAGACCGCAACGATCTCGTGGCCGCGTTCGGCTAGCGCACGCAGCGTCGGCACCGCAAAATCAGGGGTGCCCATGAAAATCAGGCGAAGGGGCATGGCCACAAAGTCCCGCACAGGTCAGCGCCGCGGCAAAGCGGCCGCCGATCGCCGGCCGGTCGCGGGCGCAGGGTCAGACGAATTTGTAGCCGCGCTTGGCGGCCTTTTCGAACTTGCGCATCACCAGAGCGCGCTTGAGGCGCGACAGATGGTCGATGAACAGCGTGCCGCCGAGATGGTCGATCTCGTGCTGGATGCAGGTGGCGAACAGCCCTTCGGCGTCCTCCTCATGCAGCTTGCCGTCGAGATCGGTGTAGCGGATCCGCACCTTCGCCGGGCGCTCGACCTCGGCGTAATAGTTCGGGATCGACAGGCAGCCTTCCTCATAGACCCGCATCTCTTCGGACGCGCCGATGATCTCAGGATTGATGAAGGCGCGCGGTTCGCTGGCGCCGCCCCCTTCCTTGCGCACCAGATCCATGGTGATCAGCCGCACCGGCTGAGCGATCTGGATCGCGGCCAGGCCGATGCCGGGGGCATCGTACATGGTCTCGAACATGTCGTCGGCGAGCTTGCGGATCTCCGGGGTCACGGTTTCCACCGGCTGGGAGACCTGACGCAGCTGCTTGTCGGGAACGATGATGATTTCGCGAAGGGCCATGAGTTGCGATTTAATCTGCGGCCTTGGCGCGGTCAATGCGCTCATGGATGCCACTTTCAGCGCAGGCTTGCTTGAGCGTTGCAACTAAGGCGGCATTAACTGCAGTGTTCTTTCTTTGTTCCGTTTGGCCTGCGATCTGCTACAAGCCGAGCGGGTAGGGTGCGGCGCATGCCGCCCTGACAATGAGGGGGCGGATGCGGGAGTGGATCGATTTTGGTCAGGCGAAGCCGCGGCTTGAAGCGGGTTGCCGGTTGATCGCGGGCTGACGCGGCGATGCACGACATCCTGTTCATCGTTGGCGATGTGGCGGTCACGGTGGCGATGGCGGCGTCCGGCTTTGCGGCGCTGACGCTGCTGCTGCTGGCGGTGATCGTGGTGGTGGTGGCGCGCGGCGCCGGTCCGCGCCGCGCCAGCGAGGTCGATTACCGGCTCGAGCAATTGATGCGCGCCCAGCACGAGGCCAATGGCCGAATCGCGGCGATGGGGCAGGCGCTGGCCGGGCGGCAGGCCGAGATGGCACGCGCGGTCGGCGAACGGCTCGATTCGGTGACGCACCGCGTTGGCCAATCGATGGCGCAGTCGGCGCGCCACACCATGGAGAGCCTGCATGCGCTGCATGAGCGGCTCGGCATCATCGATCACGCCAATCGCAGCCTCAGCGATCTCACCGCGCAGGTGACCACGCTGCGCGATGTGCTCGGCAACAAGCAGGCGCGCGGCGCATTCGGCCAGGCGCGCATGGAGGCGATCGTGCAGGACGGGCTGCCGAAGGGCGGCTACGCATTCCAATACACGCTGTCGACCGGCAAGCGTCCGGACTGCGTGGTGTTTCTGCCCGATCAGCGGCCGCTCTGCATCGACGCTAAGTTTCCGCTGGAGGCGATCACCGCGCTGCATCAGGCGCGCAACGAGCACGAGCGGCGTGCCGCGGCGCAGCGGCTGCGCGGCGACGTGCTGCGCCATGTCGCCGATATCGCCGGCAAATATCTGATCCCGGGCGAGACCCAGGACACCGCTTTGATGTTCGTGCCCTCGGAATCGGTCTATGCCGAAATCCACGACGGCTTTGACGACGTGGTGCAGAAGGCTTACCGCGCCCGGGTGGTGCTGGTGTCGCCGTCGCTCTTGATGCTGGCGATCCAGGTGATGCAGCAGATTTTGAAAGACGCGCAGATGCGCGATGCCGCCGATCAGATTCGCACCGAGGTACTGGCGCTCAATGACGATCTTGGCCGGTTGCGCGAGCGCGTCGCCAAGCTGCAAACCCATTTTGGTCAGGTCAATGACGACGTCCGCCAGATCCTGATCACCGCCGACAAGATCGAGCGCCGCGCCGGCCGCATCGAAGAGCTGGATTTTAGCGACGCAGCGCCGATCGCGGCGTCAGAGCCGCGCGCCAGCACCGCCGAGCTGTTTCCGCTGCAGCGGCCATTGCCCGCGGCGGAGTGATATCACCACGACTTGTTGCTTCTTCGCACGTCATGGCCGGGCGACGTCCCGGCCATCCACGTCTTGTCTTCGACAAGCGCCGGCTCAGCTCGGTGTCAGCAGATAATGGCTGACGCCCCATTCCTCGCCATCCGCAAAGCCGAACAGTCCTTCGGTGGCGAGGAAAAACCAGCGCCAGCGCCGCATCCACAGCGCGGTGTCGCGGCCATAGACGGGGCGCAGCACTCGTTCGATCGAATCGCGGTGCAGATCGAATTGCCGCAGCCAGTCCTGCGCCGTGCGCTGATAATGCACGCCGCTCCAGCGCCATTCCTTCTCCACCGTGAACAGATCGGCATATTGCCGGATCAGATGATGGCTCGGCATCACCCCGCCGGTGAAGAAATGCTGCGCGATCCAATCTTCCTGGTCGGCGCGATCGAACAGATAGCAGCCGGCGCGATGCGCGAACACATGCATGAAGAACCGGCCCTCCGGCGTCAGCCAGCCGCGCATCCGTAGCATCAGCTCGCGCCAATTCATCATGTGCTCGAACATTTCGACCGACACGATGCGGTCAAAGCGCCGGTTCGGCTTGAACGCATTCATGTCGCTGGTGATCACGGTGAGGTTGGCGAGCCCGCGCGCCGCGGCTTCGCCTTCGATGTAGCGGCGCTGCGACTGTGAGTTCGACACCGCGACGATGGTGGAGTTGGGAAACTGCCGCGCCATCCACAGCGACAACGAGCCCCAGCCGCAGCCAAGTTCAAGGATGCTGTGGCCATCGGTGAGGCCGGCGTGCTCCACGGTCTGGCGCAGCGCTTCTTCTTCCGCCTCCTGCAGCGTCGAGCTCGGCTCGTTGTAATAGCAGGACGAGTATTTGCGGTTCGGGCCGAGCACCAGCGCGAAGAACGCCGCCGGCACCTCATAATGCTGGGTGTTGGCGGCGTCGGTGTGTTCGGCGATGGCGCGCGCCGCCATCGCTTCCGCGAACGCGGCGTCGGAAGCGGCATCGCCGCTGGTCCAGCGCTTGGCGGTGCGCGCGCATAGTTGCTTGATGCCGGCGCGGATCACCACGTCGGGCAGCGGCAGCCGTTCGGCGGTGGCAATCAGACCGGCAAGCGCGCTCATGCGTCAGACCTCGGCGGCCAGGGAAAGAACACGCTGGTGCGGGCCTGATAGGCGCGGTAGCGCTCGCCGCGCGAGCTTAGCATCTGCTGTTCCAGCGGCGGCACGCCGGTGACGTGCACCAAAATCCAATACATGAACAGCGGTGCCAGCAGCGTCGCCCATCCCCAGGGATAGCTGAGCGACAGCGCGATCATCGGATAAGCGAGCCAGCCGAACCATTCAAAGAAGTAGTTCGGGTGCCGCGACCAGCGCCACAGCCCGCTATCGCACACCTGGCCGCGATTGGCCGGATCGCTGCGGAACTGGCGCAATTGCCGATCCGCAATCGCCTCGCCGGCGATGCCGATCGCCAGTATCGCAAAGCCGGCGATGTCCTGCCAGCGCAGCTCTGCGGACGGAAACTGCGCGGCGACGAAAATCGCGAACACCAGCGGAATGCTGCCGAGCGCCTGCTGTTGCAGAAAGATGAACATGCGCCGCGGCGCGTCGGCGCCCCATTGCTGCGCATAGGCGGCGTAGCGCGGGTCATCGCCAGCGACCTTGCTGCGCTGGGCGATGTGCATGCCGAGCCGCAGCGCCCAGGTCAAAGCCAGCACAGCCACCAGCCATTGCCGGGCATGGGGGGCATCATCGCCGAGCGGCCAGAGCGCCGCGACCGCGCCGACCGTGCCGACCGAAAAGGTCCAGATGGTATCGACCCAGCCGGAATTGCCGGTGCGCTGCTGCACCACCCAGGCACCCGCCATCAGCGCGCACAGCGCCGCCGCAATCAGCAGCAAAGCTGCGAGATATGTCATTGGTCACCGCCCACGGTTCTCAACACCGACCAGATACGTCTGGTTCCCGCGGCTGGTTTCAGCGCGTGCGCCGCCGCCGCCAGCTGTGCGATAAGCGGTTGATGGTCAGAGTGGGAATCAAGGACACCAGATGAGCGCCGCCTTCACGCTCCGCCCCTATGACGCCGCCGACGAACAGGCCGCGATCGCGCTGTGGCATGACACCTGGCAGCTTGCGTATCCGTCGATCAATTTTACGGCACGGCTCGATTGGTGGCGCGAGCGCTGGCGCAGCGAGTTGGTGCCAAATGCCGCGATCATCGTCGCGGTCCGCGGCGAGGCGCTGCTCGGCTTTGTCACCATTGATGGCAGCGGCTATCTCGACCAGCTGGTGGTGGCGCCGGCGGAATGGGGCTCGGGCCTCGCCGCCGCGCTGGTCGATGAGGCCAAGCGCCGGTCACCGCAAGGCGTGGCGCTCAAGGTCAATGCCGACAATCACCGCGCGATCCGCTTCTATCAGCGCAACGGCTTTGCAAAGACCGGCGAGGAGTTCAATGCCTCGGGACGGCTGATCCTGAACCTGCTGTGGCGGCCGGGGACACCGGCCGCCTCGGTCTAAGGGGTTAGGCCGCCTCGAATTGCAGGCGGGCGAGGCGCGAATACAGCCCGCCGGACGCCACCAGCGAAGCGTGGGTGCCCTGTTCGACGATCCGGCCCTGCTCCATCACCAGGATGCGGTCGCAGGACAGCACGGTGGCGAGCCGATGGGCGATCACCAGCGTGGTGCGGTGACGCATCAGCTCTTCCAGCGCGGTCTGCACGAGAGTCTCGCTTTCGGCGTCGAGCGAGGAGGTGGCCTCGTCGAGCAACAGCAGCGGCGCGTCGCGCAGGATGGCGCGGGCGATGGCGATGCGCTGGCGCTGGCCGCCGGACAGCGTCACGCCGCGCTCGCCGAGCTGGGTGTCAAAGCCCTGCGGCAGTTGCCGGATGAACTCCATGGCGTGGGCCTGTTCGGCGGCGCGCTGCACCTCGGCGTCGGTGGCGTCGGGCCGGCCGAACCGGATGTTGTCCATGGCCGATGCGGCGAACACCACCGAATCCTGCGGCACCAGCGCGATCCGCTCGCGCAGCCGCTGCGGATCGACCGTGTTGATGGCGGTGCCGTCAAACGAGATCGTGCCGGAGGCTGGGTCGTAGAAGCGCAGCAGCAGATGGAACAGCGTGCTCTTGCCGGCGCCGGAGGGGCCGACGATCGCGACCTTCTCGCCGGCCTTGACCGACAGCGAGACGTTGTTGAGCGCCAGCCACTGCGGCCGCATCGGATAGGCGAAGCTGACCTTGTCGAGCGCGACGTCGCCGCGCGCCGGCACCGGCAGGTTCTGCGGCTTGGCGGGCGCGGCGATCTCGGGCTTGACACGCAGGATCTCGAACAAGCGCTCCGCGGCGCCGGAGGCACCGGCGACCTCGCCCCACACTTCGCTGAGCTGGCCAAGGCCAGCGGCCGCGAACGCCGCATACATCACGAACTGGCTGAGCCGGCCGGCGCTGATGTCGCCGGCGACCACGTCATGGGAGCCGACCCACAGGATCGCCACCACGCTGGAAAACACGATGAAGATGATGATCGCGGTCAGCACCGCGCGCGCGCCGGTGGAGCTGCGCGCCGCTTCATAGGCGCCCTCGACCTCGCGCGCGAAGCGCTGCTTGGCGAGGCCTTCATTGGTGTAGGCCTGCACGGTGCGGATCGACGACACCAGCTCGGCGGCATAGGCGGAAGCATCGGCCAGCGTATCCTGGGCATTGCGCGATAGCCGGCGCACCCAGCGCCCGAACGCCACCAGCGGCAGCACGATCAGCGGGATCGCCGCCAGCACGAACGCCGACAGCCGCGGGCTCGAGATCACCATCATCGTCGACGCGCCGATGAACAGCATCATGTTGCGCAGCGCGATCGAGACCGAGGCGCCGACCGCCGACTTGATCTGGGTGGTGTCGGCGGTGAGCCGCGACACCAATTCGCCGCTGCGCGCTGAATCGAAGAACGACGGCGACAGCGAGGTCAGATGGGTAAACACGTCGCGGCGCAGATCGGCGACGATCCGTTCGCCGATCGTCATCACCAGGTAATAGCGCGCGGCACTGGCGATCGCGAGCACCGCCACGATCAGCACCATGATCGCGAAGTAGCTGTTGATCATCTCCAGCCCTTCGTGACCGAAGCCGAGATCGATCAACCGCCGCACCGCCAGCGGCACCAAGAGCGTGGTGGCGGCGGCAACGGTCAGGGCGATGAAGGCGAACGAGGCGCGCCAGCGGTAGCGGTCGACATAAGGCGCAAGCTCAAGCAGCGGCCGCAGCCGGCTCTGCTTGGCAGGCTTTTCGTCGGCGGCCGGGGTGGTGTCGTCGAGCAGCGGCTCCGCCTCGGGCGACGGGCGCCCGGCGTGCATCACCTTCTCGCTTTCAGCGATTGCCTCAAGGGTCAAGGCAATGCTGCCGCCCTGGGGAGCGGGGGGGCTGGGAGTCGCGCTCATAGGCTGTGCCGCTGTTTCATTTTGGAGTGTTTCCAATAGGCTGCGATGCGTCCGCTGGCAAATCCGGAGGATATCTTGTCTTGACACTGGGGCTGGGATATAGAGCCTCGGAATTCGTCCCCAATAGCCAATCGACCGGCCGGCGCCAGAGCGCCCGAGGATTTGTCATGAAAGCCGAAATTCATCCCGATTATCACAACATCACGGTGGTCATGACCGATGGCACCGAATACGTCACCCGCTCCACCTGGGGCAAGGAGGGTGACAAGATGAACCTCGACATCGACCCGAAGTCGCATCCGGCCTGGACCGGCGGCCAGCAGCAGGTGCTGGACCGCGGTGGCCGCGTCTCGCGGTTCCAGAAGAAGTTCTCGGGCTTCCTCAAGTAAGTTCATTCGCGGGCAACGCCCGGCGGACGAAAACGCGCCCCGATCGATCCGATCGGGGCGTTTTTTGTGTTTCGGCGCCGCTCCGCGCGGGCTGCAACAATTCGCGGCCGGCCAGCGTCGATCGCCATGATGCCTGCATGCCGAGCGCTCCCAACGCGAATAGCCGGGACAGAGCCCGGCCATGACGTTAAGTCGCTGTTCTGAAATGTGATTTTTAGCAGGGCAGGGTGCCGCGCGCGCCGCGCCATCTGCCGCCGCAGGTCAGCGCTCGAACGCCGCCTTCAGCCGGTTGAGATGCGGCACCAGCGGATTGCCGATCGGCGCGCGTTCCATGGTGGCGGCGCCGTGGATGGTGCCATCCAGCCGCCGCACCTTCTCCTGCAGGTTCATCGAGCGCGAGATCAGGTCCTGAAGCTGTTCCGGAAGCTTTTCCAGCGCATCGTCCGGGCCGGGGTCGGCGGCGCTGAGCTTGACCTTGGTCTTTTCGCGATTGGCCTGGCTCAGCGTCATCTCGCCTTCCTTGACCGCGCGGTGCAGCAGCAACCAGGAGGCGAGCTGCATCAGCCGGGTGGTCAGGCGCATGCTTTCGGTCGCGTAAGTGAGGCTGGCGCTGCGGTCGAGCGCCTTAGCTTCGCCGCGCCCCGCGCCGTCGAGATAGGCCGCGGTCTCCTCGACCAGGTCCATGCCGTCACGGAACAGCGTGGCGAAGGCAGCCGAATTGGTCAAATGCTCGCTGAAATGAACGAGAGCACCTTCGCCCTGCAATTGGTCGGACATCATTAACGCCTCACGCAACCCTTAACGCTACCGGCTTCTGTGCGCCGGCTTATGATAAATAAATCATTGCGCGCGGCGGGAACGGAGTCCAGCAACGTCCTTCGCAAAGGTTAATGCGAGGTCGGCTTGATGGCTAAATCGTGACGCCCAAAAAAGAGCCGCCGTTGCCGGCGGCTTTGAAGTTGATAACAGGGAGGCGTCAAAGCAGAGTGGACAGGAGCCACTCAGCGTCCAAAACTTGGACAGTCGAGTAATAGGCCGGAAAGCTTAACGCCGCGTAAATGAGCGTTTTTGTTTAGATTTGGTTTGCCATTCCCACGGCGCCACGGGTGTTATTTCCCGGCGAAAAACAGCGCGCTGCTAAGCGTGCACAGCTTTTGCGGCGGTGCGGAACGTGCGCTGATCAAGGTGTCGTGATCGGTGTGGCTAGCGCGCGGTCTTGAACAGCCGGTCGGCGGCGTCGCGGGTGGCGCGCTTCATCGACATCGCCGTTTGCAGCCGCTCGATTTCAGCCTGCAATTGCGCGATGCGCTCGGTTAGTTCCTCGACCGAGAGCGCCGACAGATCCTGTCCCATTTCGTGAATGAGCTTCTTCTTCGGCTTGTCGTCTGGTTCGCTCGCCATCGACCTGTTCCCGCATTGACCCCGTTGGTTGCCAGCGCGACCACGGCTGTCTAATCCTAGCCGGATTCCCGCCTGCGTCATTCGCTTTACAAGGACAAATCATGGAACCGATCCCCACGCAAATGTCCGTGATCGGCATCAGCCGACCCGGCGGACCTGAGGTACTGCAGCCGGAGATCCGGCCGGTGCCGCAGCCGGGGCCCGGGGAACTACTGGTGAAAGTGGTGGCGGCGGGCGTCAACCGTCCCGATGTGGCACAACGCTCCGGTCATTATCCGCCGCCGCCCGGCGCCAGCGATCTGCCGGGGCTGGAGATCGCCGGTGAAGTGGTGGCGGTCGGCGAGGGCGCGACCCGTCATGCCGTTGGCGCGCAGGTGATGTCGCTGGTCGCTGGCGGCGGCTATGCCGAATATTGCATCGCGGCCGATGCGCAGGCGATGGCGGTGCCGCCGGGCTTTTCCATGATCGAGGCCGGCGCGACCCCGGAAACCTTGATGACGGTGTGGCACAACGTGTTCGAGCGCGGCGCGCTGCAAGCCGGCGAAACGCTGCTGGTGCATGGCGGCTCGTCCGGGATCGGCACCATGGCGATTCAGCTCGCCAAAGCGTTTGGCGCGCGCGTGGTGGTCACGGTCGGTTCGGCCGAGAAGGCCGAGGCTTGCCTCAAGCTCGGCGCGGACCGCGCCATTAACTACAAGACCGAAGATTTCGTCACGGTCGTTAAGGAATTCACCGGGGGGCGCGGCGTCGAGCTGATCCTCGACATGGTGGGCGGCGACTACATCGAGCGCAACTACAACGCCGCCGCGATCGAAGGACGGATCGTGCAGATCGCGCTGCTGGACGGCATCAAGGCCACTGTCAATTTCGCCAAGCTGATGACTAAGCGGCTGCATCATACCGGATCGACGCTGCGTCCGCGCACCAATGCCGAGAAGGCCGCCATGGTGGCGGCGATCGAAGCCAAGGTTTTGCCGCTATTGGCGCAGGGCCGCATCAAGCCGGTGATCGACAGCACTTTCCCGTTGCACGAGGCGGTCGAGGCGCACCGCCGGATGGAGAGCAGCCAACATATTGGCAAAATTGTGCTGACCCGGTAGCGACCATCGTCGGGCCGGAAAGCCTTTGATTTGGTTATCATCCGTGCCATTTATCGGCCCTCGTCCGAGGGACGTGCGGGGCGGATAGGATGGCGCGACGCGGTCCGTGCAACTGGGCAAATTGTGGTACTGTCATCATCCCGGCGCCACACGTTCGATGAATCGTTAACGCGGAGAACCGACATTGCGTCTGATCAGGTGCCTGGCGCTGCTGGCGTTGGGCCTCATGATAGCTGCGGCCGGTGCGCCGGCTTATGCGGTCGACGCGGTCAGCGTCCGGAGCGATGCGCCGGCCATTGACCTCACCGCCGTCCTTGAACATCAGCGCAGCGATGGCGACCGCATTCAGGTGTCGACCGCTCCCGGCAATGACGGCATTGTCCGGCGCGTCGAAGTGCGCGCGCGCGAAGGCGGTCAGAACTGGGTGGTGTTCGCGCTCGCCAACAACACCGATGATCAGCTCGACCGCCTGATCGTCGCGCCGCATTATCGCATCGTGTCGTCCGGCCTGTTCTGGCCCGACCTCGGTTTGTCACGTATCGCGGTGATCACGCCGTCGAGCGGCGACCGGCCGGAGCGGCAGGACAGCCCGACCGCCGACGTGTTTCGCATCACGCTCGACCCCGGTTCGGTGGTGACCTTCGTGGCCGAACTGCGCACCGACAAGCTGCCGCAGCTCTATCTGTGGGAGCCGGAAGCCTACAAGGACAAGGTCAACTCGTTCACGCTGTACCAAGGCATCGTGATCGGCATTTCCGGCCTGCTGGCGCTGGTGCTGACCATTCTGTTCGTGGTCAAGGGCAGCATCATGTTTCCGGCCGCCGCCGCGCTGGCCTGGGCGGTGCTGGTCTATATCGGCGTCGATTTCGGCTTCTGGGGCAAGGTGCTGGATATGTCGTCCGGCGCCGAGCGCGTGTGGCGCGCCTCCGGCGAAGCGATCCTGGCGGCGACGCTGCTGGTGTTTCTGTTCGCCTATCTCAATCTCAATCGCTGGCACGTCCGCTACGCGCACATCACGCTGGGCTGGTTGATCTTCCTCGGCTCGCTGGTGGCGCTGGCGTTGTTCGACCCCGCGGTGGCGTCCGGCATCGCGCGCATGTCGCTGGTGCTGATCTCGGTCGCCGGCTTTGCGCTGATCCTCTATCTGGCGACCCATGGCTTCGACCGCGCCGTGCTGCTGATCCCGACCTGGTTCCTGCTGGTGGTGTGGGTGATCGCGGCCGGCATGACGGTGGCGGGCAGCGTTACCAACGACATCGTCGGCCCGGCGCTGCTCGGCGGCCTGGTGCTGATCGTGATGCTGATCGGCTTCACCGTGATGCAGCACGCCTTTGCCGGCGGCGGCGCGCCGACCGGCGTGGTGTCCGACGTCGAACGGCGCGCGCTGGCGCTGACCGGATCGGGCGATCTGATCTGGGATTGGGACGTCGCCGCCGACAAGGTGTTCACCAGCCCGGAGACCGAGACGCTGCTCGGGCTGAAACGCGGCACGCTGGAAGGCACCGCCGCAAAATGGCTGGAAGTGCTGCATCCACTCGATCAGGACCGTTTCCGGGCGGCGCTCGACTCGGTGCTCGATCAGCGTCGCGGCCGGCTGACCCAGGATTTTCGGCTGCGCACGCCGGATGGCCATTTCATGTGGTTTGCGCTCAAGGCGCGCCCGGTGGTCGGCTCGGACGGCGAAGTGGCGCGGGTGGTTGGCACGCTGACCGACGTCACCGAGTTCAAGAACGCCGAAGAACGGATGCTGCACGACTCGGTGCATGACAATCTCACCGGGCTGCCGAACCGCAAACTGTTCCTCGATCGTCTCAACGCGGTCGCGACCTTCGCCAAGACCATGCCGAACCTGCGGCCGACGGTGATGGTGATCGATCTCGACCGCTTCAAGCAGGTCAATGATTCCGTCGGCATCGCGGTCGGCGATTCCATTCTGCTGACGCTGGCGCGGCGGCTGACCCGGATTCTCAAGCCGCAGGATACGCTGGCGCGGCTCGCCGGCGATCAGTTCGGCCTGATCCTGTTGTCCGAGCAGGATTCGGCGCGCATCACCGCGTTTGCCGAAACGATCCGCAAGACCATCCGTGCGCCGATCGCGTTCAACGAGCGCGAAATCTTCCTGACCGCGTCGATTGGCCTGGCTCTGGCCGATCCGCAGACCCAGCTCACTGATGAGATCATCAAGGACGCCGAGCTGGCGATGTATCACTCCAAGCGGATCGGCGGCGACCGAATCGACGTCTACAAACCGGCGATGCGCGCGCGCAAGACCGACCGGCTGACGCTGGAGTCTGAACTGCGCCGGGCGATCGAACGGCAGGAACTGGCGATCCTGTATCAGCCGATCGTGCGGCTGGAGGATCGCGCGGTGGCGGGCTTCGAGGCACTGGCGCGCTGGGATCATCCCAAGCTCGGCCGGATGTCGCCGAGCGAGTTCATTTCGATCGCCGAGGAAACCGGGCTGATCATCGATCTCGGCACCTTCGTGCTCGATCAGACCGCCAAGCAGCTTTCGACCTGGCAGCGCGCGATGCGGGCGCGCGATCCGATCTTCGCCAGCGTCAATGTGTCGTCGCGGCAATTGCTGCGCCACGATCTATTGCACGACATCCGCTCGGTGCTGTCGCGCTGGTCGGTGGCCCGCGGCACGCTCAAGCTTGAACTCACCGAGTCGCTGGTGATGGAGAATCCGGAGCACGCCGCGCAGATGCTGCAGCGGATCAAGGAGCTCGGCACCGGGCTGTCGCTCGATGATTTCGGCACCGGGCACTCGTCGCTGTCCTATCTGCAGCGCTTCCCGTTCGACACCATCAAGATCGATCAGTCGTTCGTACGTACCACCAGCCGCGGCACCCGCCCGGTGATCCTGAAGTCGATCGTCGCGCTGGCGCACGACCTCGGCATGGATGTGGTGGCGGAAGGCGCGGAGACCGATTCCGATGCGGTGGAGCTGTATCAGCTCGGCTGCGAATACGCGCAGGGCTTTGCGTTCGGCGAACCGATGGATGCCGACGCGGCGATGCGGCTGCTCACCGAAACGCGGCTTGAAGCCGCAAGCTGATCAAGCTGGTGTTTTTGGAGTCTCGGTTCTGACGCCATCAGAACCGAGACTGTTTTAGGCGTGGCCGGCTTCGTTGGACAGCATGCCGGGCTCGATGCCGATCTTGTGCAGCGCGCGCGTATATTTGTCTTCAACATCGCTGCCGAAGATCAGGTCCGGATCGGCCGCGCAGTGCAGCCAGCCGTTTTCCTGAATCTCGTTTTCGAGCTGACCGGGCGCCCAGCCGGCGTAGCCCAGCGCCAGAATGGCGCGTTTCGGTCCGGCGCCCTTGGCGATCGCCTTGAGAATATCGACGGTCGCGGTCAGACAGATGCCATCGTCGATCGGCAAAGTGGCGTCTTTGATGAAGAAGTCACTGGAATGCAGCACGAAGCCACGCCCGGTCTCGACCGGCCCGCCTTTCAGCACCCGCATCGACTCGGCGTTTTCCGGCAGCTTGATCTGGTCGGCCTTGTCGATGATTTCGAGTTGCACCAGCAGTTCCGGGAAGTTGATGCTGCCGGCCGGGCGATTGACGATGATTCCCATCGCCCCTTCGGCCGAATGGGCGCATACGTAGATCACCGACCGCGCAAAGCGCTCGTCCTCCATCACAGGCATTGCGACCAGCAACTGGCCGTCCAGATAGCTGCCTTCGGCGGAGTGCTCCGGGTCTGGCGGTTGGGATTTCGACATCATCGGCTAAGCATTCTCAATTTGGCTGCCATCCTGATATTGGGTGGCTGTGCTGTCAATCAAGCGACCCGGAGCGATGCCGATGGCAATCGGTGGCCGGGTGGGGCGTGGGTGCGGTTCGGACGTAAAGAGTGCGTGACATGAGAAATTGGGTTCCGTTTCGCCAGTTGTTGTCGGTTGCGACTGCGGTCGTGGCCGTGCTGGCGAGTGTCTGTGCCATCAACGCGGCCTCCGCCGAAGATAGTTCGCCCTGGGTCAATGACAGCCATTCGGCGGTGCGGCTGCTGGCTGGCTCGCGTAGCGGTTCGGTGCTGCTCGGCGGCATCGCGTTCCAGCTCGAGCCCGGCTGGAAGACCTATTGGCGTTCTCCGGGTGATTCCGGCGTGCCGCCGCGTTTTGATTTCTCGAAATCGGAGAATGTCGACGGCGTCACCATTTTGTGGCCGGCGCCGATGAAATTCCCCGATGGCGCCGGCGGCACGTCGATCGGCTATCACAAGCAGGTGGTGCTGCCGCTGCGCATTGTCGCCAAGAATGCTGACAAGCCTGTGATCCTGCGCGCCACCATCAGCTATGCGGTGTGCGAGAAACTGTGCATTCCGGTCGAGGCGGTGACGGAATTGTCATTCGCCAGCGTCGCCAGCACCCAGGACAGCGCATTGTCCGCGGCGCTCGACACCGTGCCGGTGCCGGCCAGCATCGGCGACAGCCACCCGATCACCATTCGCGATGTCGGCCGTCAGGGCCAGACCGTGCTGGTCGAGGTGGCGGCGCCGGATCCGCGCACCATCGACCTGCTGGCCGAGGGGCCGACCGCGGATTGGGCGCTGCCGCTGCCGCGCCGCGTGACGCCCAGCCCGACCGGGGCGCAGCGCTTTGCGTTTGAGCTGGAAGGCCTGCCGTCCGGCGCCAAGGCGGAAGGCGCGGCGCTGAAACTGACGGTGATCGGCGGCGAGCGCGCCTACGAATTTAGCGCGACGCTGGAGTGAGCTGCTTGCCGGCTTCGCTGAGCTGCTCGGCGAGATAATCCGCCAACAGCTCGACCCGCGCCGGACGCGGCCGGCCCGGCGGCGTCACCAGATGGACCGCGCCCTCGCGTTGCCGCCAGCCGGGCAGGATCGGCTCGACCGCGCCCGCGGCCAGAGCCTCGCCGATGATGAACGCCGGCAGATCGGCGATGCCGAGCCCGGCCAGCAGCGCCGGCAGCAGCGCTTCGCCATTATTGACCCGCAGCGGCCCGGCCGGGCGCACCGTCACCTGGTCGCCGGCGGCGTTGTAATAGTGCCAGGCATTGGCCGTCGACAGGTAGGCGTAGCCGAGGCAGCGATGCTGGGCGAGCTGCATCGGGTGCGTGGGTCGGCCGTAGCGTTGCAGATAGGACGGCGCCGCCACCGTGTAGCGCGGCATCGGGCATAGCCGCCGCGCCAGCAGCGAGGAATCCGGCATCGCCGCGATCCGCACCGCGGCGTCAAAGCCATTGCCGATCAGATCGATCATTTCGTCGCTGGCATGCAGGTCGATCGCGATCTGCGGATAACGCTCCAGAAAGCGCGGCAGCAGCGGCGCAATCACCCGCACCCCAAAAGTCATCGGCACCGCCAGCCGCACCAGGCCGCACGGCGTGCCGGACTGCGCACGCGCTTCGTTTTCGGCCGCTTCGCCGTCGGCGAGCAGCTGCGCCGCCCGTTCAGCGAGCTGCTGGCCGGCCTCGGTCAGCGCCAGCCGCCGCGAGGTGCGGTGAAACAGCCGCGCGCCGAGCCGCTGTTCCAGGCGGGTGATCGCCTTCGACACCGTGGCCTTGGAGGTCGCGAGTTCGGTCGCGGCAGCGGCGAATGAGCGCAGCTCGACCACTTTGGCGAACACCGCCCACGCCTCGAAATCGGGAATCTTCATCGCTATTTTGGAAACAATGTGTTTCGATTGTTTCTATTATAATACCAGTGCGCAGTGCTTATCCAGAGTCTCAACGCTCAATCGGTGCGCGGTTCGCACCTCACCGAGAGGAGAGACCGATGATCACGCTTCGTCCGTTTGCCAGCCTCGGCACCGCCGATCACGGCTGGCTCAAGGCCCATTTTCACTTCTCGTTCGCGAACTATTTCGACCCGGACCGCATGGGTCATGGCGCGCTGCGGGTCTGGAACGATGACGAGATCGCGCCGCAGAGCGGGTTCCCGCCGCATCCGCATGCCGACATGGAGATCATCACCTTCGTGCGCGACGGCGCCATCACCCATCAGGATTCGCTCGGCAACAGCGGCAAGACCAAGGCCGGCGACGTCCAGGTGATGAGTGCCGGCACCGGCGTTCGCCATGCCGAGTACAATCTCGAGCAAGGGCCGACCCGGCTGTTCCAGATCTGGATCATGCCGACCAAGGATGGCGGTCAGCCGTGCTGGGGCACCCGGCCGTTCCCGCGCGATGAGCGGTCCGGCAAATTGGTCCCGGTGGCGAGCGGCTGGGAGGCCGATGCCGACGCGCTGCCGATCCGCGCCGATGCCCGGGTGCTGGCTGGTACGCTGCGCGCCGGTGACCGCACCCGCTATCAGCTCGGCGCCGGCCGGTTCGCTTATCTGGTGCCGGCTTCGGGACGGATCGCGATCAACGGCGTCGAGGTCAACGCCCGCGACGGCGCCGCGATCAGCGACGAGACCGAGCTGACCATCACCGCGCTCGATGATTCTGAACTGGTGATGGTCGACGCGGCTTAACCCGCCGCTTCGGCGCCAACGCCTGACAACGAGGCTGGCCGGTGATGCCGGCCAGCGACCGCCTTCGACCCGACTATTCCCTGCAACCTTGAGGAGCTTTCCATGGCCAAAGTGCTGGTTCTCTACTACTCCGCCTATGGGCATATCGAAGCGATGGCGCAGGCCGTTGCCGAAGGCGCGCGCGAGGCCGGCGCGCAGGCCGACATCAAGCGCGTGCCAGAACTGGTGCCGCCGGAGGTGGCGAAGGCCTCGCACTACAAGCTCGATCAGGCGGCGCCGATCGCCACCATCAATGATCTCGCCAATTACGATGCGATCGTGATCGGCACCGGCACGCGCTTTGGCCGTATCAGCTCGCAGATGGCCAATTTCCTCGATCAGGCCGGCGGGCTGTGGGCCAAGGGCGCGCTGCACGGCAAGGTCGGCGGCGCGTTCACCTCGACCGCGACCCAGCATGGCGGCCAGGAGACCACGCTGTTCTCGATCATCACCAATCTTCTGCATTTCGGCATGGTGGTGGTCGGGCTGAATTACGGTTTCCAGCCGCAGATGAAGCTCGATGCCATCACCGGCGGCTCGCCCTATGGCGCCAGCACCATCACCGGCGGCGATGGCTCGCGTCTGCCGTCCGCGGACGAACTCGCCGGCGCGCGCTATCAGGGCCGGGTGATCGCCGAAACCGCGATCAAGCTGCACGGCTGACGCGGTAGGCCGGGCTGCCGCGATCAGCGCAGCCCGGCCTGCGTTCGCTGCGGATTGTGCCAGCGGCTGTGATCGGCCAGATTGGCGCGGTGTTCGATCTATTCCTCCTGCTGATTGCTGCCGTGTTTGCCCTTGCCGGTTTCGTCAAGGGCGTGATCGGCCTTGGGCTGCCGACCGTGTCGATGGGCCTTTTGGCGGTGGCGCTGCCACCGGCGCAGGCGCTGGCGATCGTGATCGTGCCGGCGATCGTCACCAATATCTGGCAGACCTTTGTCGGCCCCTATCTGCTCGACATCGTGCGCCGGCTATGGCCGCTGATGCTCGGCACCGCGATCGGCATTCGCGCCGGCGCCGATCTGATGACCGGGCCTTATGCCGGTTATGGCACCGTGGTGCTCGGCGTGCTGCTGGTGATCTATGCGCTGCTCGGGCTCAGCCAGCGCCGTTTCCATCTGCCGCAAATCCACGAAAAATGGCTGGGCGGCGTGGTCGGCGTCGTCACCGGGGTGATCGCGGCCGCGACCGGCGTGCAGGTGATCCCGTCGATGCCGTTCATGCAGGCGATCGGCATGGACAAGGACGAGCTGGTGCAGGCGCTCGGCGTGTTCTTCACCACGGCGACGGTGGTGCAGGCGTTCAATCTCACCGAGGCCGGATTGTTGTCGGCCGCGACCACGCTGCCGGCTCTGGTGGCGATGGCAGCGGCGTTTGCCGGGATGTTCGCCGGTCAGGCGCTGCGCTCGCGCATGAATGCCGAGCAGTTCCGGCGCTGGTTTCTGATCGCGATGCTGCTGCTCGGTGTTTATCTGGCGATCAACGCTTGGCGCATGCTCGGCTGAGCCGCATTGTGTCCGCTTCTGCGCCACGATTTCGGCACCAAGCTGCGACCCGATGTCTGCGGGCCGACAAATCTGCGGCGCTGTTAAGCTGATCGAAACCATCACGGGGCCTGCTGGGCTGGGGCGCGTGGTGTTATGGGATGCGATGATGACGAACGGCAAAGGCATGAAGCAAAGCGCGGTGGCGGCAGTGGTGATGGCGGCATCGCTGGCATCGGGTGCGGCGCTGGCGCAGTCGCCGCTCGCCGTGTTCGACAATCTGTTCACCGGCTCGATCTCCCAGCCGAGCCGCCCGGCAGCGCCGCAGCGCGCCGCCGTCACCCCGGTGTCGCTGCCCGCCGGCGCGCAGCCCTGGAGCGGCGAGGACGGCGCGTCCGGCCATCCGTTGATGACTGCGAGCGCGATCCGCGAGTCGGCCGCCAATTTTGACAATTGCATCGCTTCGCTATGGCCGGAGGCTGCGCGCCGCGGCATCACCGAGGCCAATTTCCAGCGGTTTACCGCAGGACTGTCGCCCGATCTGCGCATCATGGACCTGATGGATTCCCAGCCGGAATTCACCAAGGCGATCTGGGACTATCTCGACATCCTCGTGAACGATAACCGCATGGCTAAGGGCCGCGAGGTGCTGGCCAAGTACAAGCCGCAATTCGACGCCGCCGAAAGGGCGTTCGGGGTCGATCGCTACATCATCGCCTCGATCTGGGGCATTGAATCGAACTATTCGACCCAGATGGGCGACCGCAGCGTGCTCAATTCCACCGCGACGCTGGCCTGTATCGGCCGCCGCCAGGCCTATTTCCGCGACGAGTTTTTGTCGGCGCTGGAAATCCTGAACCGCGGCGATCTGCGGCTTGAGCAGCTGCGCGGCTCCTGGGCCGGCGCGTTCGGCCCGACCCAGTTCATGCCGACCGCGTTCAAGCGCTACGCGATCGACGGCGATGGCGATGGCCGCCGCGACGTGGTCGATAACCCGACCGACCTGATCTTCTCCACCGCCAATAATCTCAAGAAGGATGGCTGGCAGCCGGGGCAGAGCTGGGGCTACGAGGTCGTGGTGCCGCAAGGCTTCAACTACATGCTCGCCGATCGCGGCCGCGCCATGCCGCTCGGGCAGTGGCAGCAGATGGGGCTGCGCCGCGCCAATGGCCAGCCATTCCCGCGCGCCAGCGACAAGGCCTATCTGCTGGCGCCGGCCGGCGCCGAGGGCCCCGGCTTCCTGATGCTGCAGAATTACCGCGTGATCATGCGTTACAACCCGGCCGAAGCCTATGCGTTGGCGATCGGCCATTTCGCCGACCGGCTGCGCGGCGGCCAGCCGTTCGTGCAAGCCTGGCCGCGGCATGAGCGGGTGCTGTCGCGCACCGAGCGGCTGGAACTGCAACAGCTGCTGGCGCAGCGCGGCTTCTATCGCGGCACGCCGGACGGCCAGTTCGGCGGCGAGACCAGGCAGGCGCTGCGCTCGTTCCAGGCCGCGATCGGCTCCCCGGCCGACGGTTTTGCCACCGCCGAGATGCTGGAGCGGCTGCGCGGCAGGTAACACGCTGCGGGCTGACACGGAGAGTTGCGCGGGCTCGCCCCGTGAGGGGCGGGCGCGCTCTTGGCTTCCGCCAGGAGCAGCGCTAACCATGCCGCGCCGGGTGCTGGAAAGCTGCCCGCTTGCGGCCCGAATCCACTATTATGCTCTCTGACCTCCATCGGCGACGAAGCTCCATGTCGAAACCGCCTTCCTTCCTGCGTGTGTTGTGCGAGCGCGGTCCGCTGGTGGCGCTGTCAGTCGCGGGACTGCTGCTGCTCGGCATTCTGTCGCCGGCCTATGCGCAGTTCTTTGGTTTTGGCGGGCCGCCGCGGCCGCCCGCTGCGGTGCCGCGCGGCGGCGGTGGCGGCGGCGGCTGGTTCGGCAACGACATTTTCGCGCCGTTTCAGCCCCAGGTTCCGCAGAAAAAGACGCAAGTTCGCGAGGATTTTTCGCGCGCGCCCGCGCCGGACAAGCGCGAGACCCCGGCGACCCGCAATGTGCTGGTGCTGGGCGACGCCATGGCCGACTGGCTGGCCTATGGTCTGGAAAACGCCTACGCGGAAACCCCGGAGATGGGCGTGATCCGCAAGCACAAGACCGTGTCCGGCCTGATCCGCTATCAGCTCAAGGGCGAGCCGGCCGATTGGGCGGCGGCAGCCAAGGGTATTCTCGCCACCGAGAACCCGGATGCGATCGTGGTGATGCTCGGCCTCAACGACCGCATGCCGATCCGCGAAGGCGCCGAAAAGCCCGCCGACAAGAAGGCCGACAAGGGCAAGAAGGACGAGCCGGCCAAAGCCGATCAGGCCAAGCCTGACCAGAGCAAATCGGATCAGGCCAAATCCGATCAGAGTAAGACCGACCCGAGCAAGCCGGCCGACCCGGCCGCCAAGCCGGAGGAGCGCCCGTCCGAGGCCGATCTTGCCGACGACGCCGACTTGGCTGCGCCGGAGAAGAACACCCGCTCCGCCAGCGGCTCCTACGAATTCCGTGAGGATCGCTGGGCCGAGCTGTACGCCAAGAAAATCGCCGAGCTGATCGCGGTGCTGAAGAGCAAGGGCGTGCCGGTGCTGTGGGTCGGGCTGCCGGCGGTGCGCGGCACCAAATCGACCTCGGACGCGCAGTATCTGAACGCGCTGTATCGCGACGGCGCCGGCAAAGCCGGCATCACCTATGTCGATGTCTGGGACGGCTTTGTCGACGAAGGCGGCCGCTATCTGCAGCAGGGCCCGGACTTCGAGGGTCAGATCCGCCGGCTGCGCTCCTATGACGGCGTCTATTTCACCAAGGCTGGTGCCCGCAAGCTGGCGCATTATGCCGAGCGCGAAATCGCCCGGTTGCTGGCCGGACGCTCGGCGCCGATCGTGGTGCCATCCGAGCCGGAGGCCGAGACCAAACCGGACGGCCCGACGCCGCGACCGCTGGTCGGCCCGGTGGTGCCGCTGGTGGCGGCGTCGATCTCGACCGATCAATTGCTCGGCGGTCCCAGCAACCGCTCCACCCCGTCCGACGTGCTGGCGACCCGGACGTTGGTCAAGGGCGAGCCGTTGGTGCCGCCGCCCGGCCGCGCCGATGATTTCGCCTGGCCGCGCCGCGAGGTCGGTACCGAGCAGGCGCGTGGTGAGGTGCCGGTGGTCGAAGTTCCGGCAGCCGCGACCGGCAATGCGGCCGGTGCCGCGGCGGCTTTGGCCCCGGCCGCGGCGCCGAAGCCGAAGAAGCCGCGCCCGATCGTCGCGACCCCGGTTCCGACGCAGCAGCCCCCGGCCTTTGGCGGATTCTTCGGTTTCCAGTCGGCGCCAACGCCGCCGGCTCCGGTGGCGCAGCAGCCGCAACGGCCGCGCGTGATCCGCGCGCCGAGCCTGTTCGGGCCCTCGGCCGAGCTGCCGGGCTTTTTCGGGCGCTGAGCGTTGGCGCGCAGCACGGTGGTCCTGCGCTGATGACCGAATCTGCTAGCACTGCGGCATGACCGGAACCGACGCCGCTTCCCCCGTGCCGCCCGCTGCCTCCGCCCGCGCGTCGTGGCGCGACAGCCTTGCGGTCTATCTGCAGCCGCGCGTCTTGATCGTGATGTTTCTCGGCTTCGCCTCCGGCCTGCCGCTGGCGCTGTCGGGCTCGACACTGCTGGTGTGGATGCGCGAGGCCGGGGTTGATCTTGGCACCATCGGGCTGTTCGCGCTGGTCGGCACGCCCTACACGCTGAAATTTCTCTGGGCGCCGCTCGTCGATGCGCTGCACGTGCCGCTGCTGTCGCGCTGGCTCGGCCGGCGCCGCGGCTGGCTGGTGATCGCGCAATTATTGCTGATCGCGGCGATCCTGTTGCTGGCGCTCACCGATCCGGCGCGCTCGCCGCTGCTGGTCGCGCTCGGCGCGCTGCTGGTCGCCGCTGCGTCCGCCACTCAGGATATCGTGGTCGATGCGTTCCGGGTCGAGAGCCTGCCCGAGAACGAGCAGGCCGCCGGCATGGCGTCCTATGTCGCCGCCTATCGGATCGGCATGCTGGTCTCGACCGCCGGCGCGCTGTTTCTGGTCAGCGCCTATGAGGGCGCCGGGCTGACGCGCGGCGCGGCCTGGATGTGGGGCTATTGCTCGATGGCGGCGCTGGTGCTGATCGGCACCGTGACCGCGCTGATCGCCACCGAGCCCGAACAGTCGCGGCTGGCCGATCAGGCCACCAGCGGCGAGGGCGCGTTCAAGCGCGTGCTGCACGCGGCGATCGGCGCGTTCTCCGAATTTCTGACAAGGCCCGATGCCGCCGCGGTGCTGGCCTTCGTGGTGCTGTTCAAATTCACCGATGCGTTCTCCGGCACCATGACCGCGCCGTTCGTGATCGATCTCGGTTACTCGCGCAACGACTACGCCGCGATCGTCAAAGGCGTCGGCCTGGTGGCGACGCTGATCGGCGGCTTTGCCGGCGGCTATGTGGCGCGGCGCTATTCGCTGGTCGCCAGCCTGTGGATCGGCGCGGTGGTGCAGGCGCTGTCCAATCTGGCGTTTGCCTGGCTGTCGACCGTCGCGGTCAGCCAATGGGCGCTGGCGCTGGCGATCTCGGTCGAGAATTTCACCGGCGCGATCGGCACGGTGATCTTCGTCGCCTATCTGTCGGCGCTGTGCAAAAACCCGCTGCACACCGCCACGCAATACGCGCTGCTCACCGCGCTGGCCGCGGTCGGCCGCACCTATCTGTCGGCGGGCGCGGGCTATGTGGCGGCGGCGACCGGCTGGCCGGCGTTCTTTTCGATCAGCGTGGCGATGGCGCTGCCGAGCTTGCTGCTGCTGGCCTGGCTGCAGCGCCGCGGCCATTTTGCGGCGCTGGGTCTAGTCAAGGTTTGAGACCTGCGACTCCAACCCCGTCATGCCCGCGCTTGTCGCTTGTATCCACGTCTTAAAAGCGCTGTCGGATCAGAGACGTGGATGGCCGGGACGAGCCCGGCCATGACGTGGTGCGATTAATCGCTGTTGGTTCAAGCGACGCCGGCGCGCAGCAGATCGTGCAGATGCACGATGCCAACTGGCTTCTTGCCCTCGGTGACGATCAGCGCGGTGATCTTGGAGGCGTTCAGGATCTCGAGCGCTTCGCTGGCCAGCAGATTGGGGCTGATGGTCTTCGGGTTCTTGGTCATCACCTCATCGACCTGCGCGGTCATCAGGTCCGGGCGCATGTGCCGGCGCAAGTCGCCATCGGTGACGATGCCGATCAACAGCCCGTGACTGTCGGTGATGCCGACGCAGCCAAAGCCCTTGGACGACATCTCGACCAGCGCGTCCGACATTTTGGTGCCGAGCGGTTTCAGCGGCATGGCGTCGCCGCGGTGCATCAGGTCGCGGGCGTGTTTCAGCATGGCGCCGAGCTTGCCGCCCGGATGCAGCACGCTGAAATCGCTCGAAGTGAAGCCGCGGCCTTCCAAAAGCGCGATCGCCAGCGCATCGCCGAGCGCCAGCAACATCACCGACGAGGTGGTCGGCGCCAGATTATACGGGCAGGCTTCGCGCGCCTTGGGCAGCGCCAGCGACACGTCGGCGGCGAGGCCGAGCGTCGAGTCGCGATTGGCGGTCATCGCGATCAGCGGAATCCGAAAACGCTTGGCATAGGTGATCAGGTTCTTCATCTCGGCCTGCTCGCCCGACCAGGACAGCGCCAGGATGATGTCCTCGCTGGTGATCATGCCGAGATCGCCATGGCTGGCTTCGGCGGCATGGACGAAGAACGCCGGAGTGCCGGTCGAGGCGAAGGTCGCCGCCACCTTGCGGCCGATATGGCCCGACTTGCCGAGCCCGGTGACGATCAGCCGGCCCTTGGAATTTGCGATCAATTCGACCGCAGCCAGGAAGGCGCCGCCGAGATCGGATTGCAGCGCGGCGACCAGCGCGGTCACCCCTTCGGCTTCCGCCTCCAGAGTGCGCAGTGCGGACGGGATGGCGTCGTTGGCCTGATCGATCATGTAGGGCTTTGCCGTTCGGGGGAGGGAGAAGGGCATTGAGAGGTCCGGTTAAGCCGAAGCGGAACTGCTCCGTGCGCAGTTTTAGCACGTGACCGCGGGCGGGAAACCCGCGCCGCGGCTCTCAACCCGCTGTTAACCATAAGTGTTTTAGGTCTTTTAACCGTAAGGCGCGGTCTCTGGGCGGCCGGCGCGACGCGGTGCGATCAGGCAAGTAACTGATAAAATTGGAGTTTTGACGGTGCGAAGGGGGCCAGGCAGCGCCCGCCGGAACCGCGCAGTTTCGGTCTGCGCGCCCTCCGCATGCCTGCTGCTCACCGTCGTTGTCCCCAGCTCGCTCCAGGCCCAGGCGCTGACCGCCGACCTGTTCCGCCCGGAAAAGGGCGGCTTCGTGCAAGCCCAGGACCTGCCGACCCGCAAGGCTCTGGACCCAAAAACCCGCGATCCGGTCGATGAGCCGCGGCTGGTGACGCTGGATGGTTCGGCGCCCGCGGCCCCGGTCCGCTCCGCGCTCAAGGTGCCGGCACCGGCCGCAGCGCCTGGCGATTACGACCCGCAGAACCGCCGCCACAAGGTCGCAAAGCTTTATCCCGGCCAGCCGAAGCCGAAAAAACTCGGCCCCGGCAATGTGGCGCCGACGGCGGCCGCGCCGAACGCCGCAACCACCATCCAGCGCCGTCAGGCGCCGATCGCGCCGGCGCTGGCGGGCACCGTGCCCGGCCAGCCGCCGCGCAAGCGGCTGAAGCCCGACGACAATCCGTTCGATCCGATCGGCACCCGGGTCGGCGGCTTTCTGGTGAAATCGGCGGTGGAACTGCGCGGCGGCTATGACACCAATCCGGCGCGCCTCAACGCCCCGAAAGGCTCGGCGTTCTATGCGGTCGCGCCAGAGCTGATGGTGACCTCGGATTGGAGCCGGCACGCGCTGGTCGCCGATCTGCGCGGCTCCTACACCGGCTACGGCACCACGCTCGGCACCGATGGCCTCAGCAATCCGCTGCCGGCGCCGGTCAATCTCGATCGACCGAACTTTGATGGTCATATCGACGGCCGGCTCGATGCCACGCGCGACACCAAGCTGCTCGGCCAGCTGCGCATGCGGGTGTTCACCGACAATCCCGGCAGCCCGAACATCCAGACCGGGCTGACCAAATATCCGCTCGGCCTCACCGCCGGCACCTCGCT
Source organism: Rhodopseudomonas faecalis (assembly GCF_003217325.1). Taxonomy (GTDB): domain Bacteria; phylum Pseudomonadota; class Alphaproteobacteria; order Rhizobiales; family Xanthobacteraceae; genus Rhodopseudomonas; species Rhodopseudomonas faecalis. The sequence continues at coordinate 272,019 of NZ_QJTI01000003.1, read as the reverse complement.
CGGCATCGATCAGAGTTTTAACCGGCTGCAGATCGCGGCGGTCGGCAGCTTCGATCGCACCACCTATCAGCCGTCGCAGCTCACTGACGGCACCACCGACGGCAACAACGACCGCAATTACAATCAGTATGGCGGCGTGATGCGCGTCAGCTACGAATTGAAGCCGGGCATCAAGCCGTTTGGCGAAGTCCAGGTCGATCAGCGGGCGCGCGATCAGGCCACCGATCGCAGCGGCTATCAGCGCAGCTCGCACGGCACCTCGGTCAAGGGCGGCACCAGTTTTGAATTCTCACGGCTGCTGACCGGCGAGATCGCGATCGGCTATGGCCTGCGCAGCTATGCCGATCCGCGGCTGGCCGATCTCACCGGGCTATTGACCAGCGCGTCGTTGATCTGGACCGCGACGCCGCTGACCACCGCGCGGTTCAGCTCAACCACCTCGCTCGACGAGACCACGCTGGCCGGCGTGTCCGGCGTCTTGACCCGCACCTATAGTTTTCAGGTTGATCATGATTTCCGGCGCTGGTTGACCGCGGTCGGCCGGTTCTCATGGGGCACGTCGGACTATCAGATCTCCGATCGGTTCGACAAATTCGGCTCGGTCGGCGGCGATCTGATCTACAAGTTGAACCGCAATCTGCAGGTCAAGGCGCAGTTGCGCCGCGATTGGCTCGATTCCAGCGTGCCGGGCTCGAGCAGCGCCGCGACGGTGGTGACGCTCGGCGTCCGCTTGCAGCACTAAGCCGCGGCCGCCGCGGCCGCCGCGGCCGCCGCGGTCAGCGCCAGCGCGGGCGGTGCGGCTTGTCGATCCGGCGGAAGCGCACACCTTTGCCGTCGGCGAGGCGGGTGGCGATATAGCCGGCATCAAGGCAGGCCTCGCGTTGCGGCATCCGTTCCTCGGGCGCATAGGTCGAATCCCACCACGAGGCGCGCTGCGAGGCGCGCGACAGCGCGAAGCCCAAAATGTCCTCGATCTGCTCGAGGCTGAGCACCAGCTCGGGGGCAGTCTGCGCCAGCAGATAATCGCGCAGCGGATCGTAGTTACTCACCAGATGTTCCTCATGTGCAGCGGGCGACGTCTGTCGCAGGTTGTATTTTCGGATCGGTGCAGCCGTCAATTTTCCATTAACTGAGCAGTGTCGATCTTGATCAACTTAATTGGCCCGCAACGAATCCAGGGCAGTGTTCGGCCATGACACTGAAAAGCACAATGGCCTGGGTTCGAGGCGTGGCGAAACGGCCATGGCAGATCTCGGTCAAGCTTTTGGTGATTTCGCTGATCGTCACGGTGCTGGCGTTCTCGGTGGTGTGCGCCAGCGTGTTGATCAGTATGCGCCAATCGGCGCAAGAACTGGCCCGGCAGACGCTGGAGAATCTCGCGGCCACGGTCGATGCCGACGTCAGCCGCACCATCGAGCTATATGATCACTCGCTGCAAGTGGTCGCCAAGAACATTGGCCAGCAAGAGCTGGCTGGCGTCAGCAAGCCGGTGCTGCAGATGCTGCTGTTCGCCCGCACCGAGACCGCGCCGCATTTCGGTCCGTTGCAGGTGATCGATGCCGAGGGCAGGGTGCGGTTCGATGCCTCGACGCTCGATCCGCCGCCAGAAGAATTGGAGCGCGAGAAGTTTTTCACCGTCCATCGCAACAAGACCGATGTCGGGCTCTATCTCAGCCGCCCGATCATTTTTCACGGCATTCCGTCGATCGTGCTGAGCCGCCGGGTGCATACCGCCGACGGCCACTTTGCTGGCGTGGTCGCCGGTGCGATCCGCCTCAGCTATTTCCAGGATCTGTTCAGCCGCCTGCGCCTGGCCGATGACGACATCATCGCCTTGCTGCGGCGCGACGGCATGCTGATCACACGCCGGCCGCTCATTCCAGAAATGGTCGGCAAGAATATCAGCCAGATTCCTTCGGTCGAGCGGATGCTGACCACGCCGAGCGGCTGGTTCTCTGGCAAGGGGCTCGATGACGGCGTGTCGCGCATGTTCGTCTGGACCGACAATCCACGCTCGATGGTGGTTCTGGTCGGCCGGTCCTGGGAGACGATTTTCGGGCTGTGGCGGAAGGAAGCGCTCCGGCTGGCCGCGATTCTGCTGGCGCTGGCGGTGTTCGTCGCCGCGGTCACGGTGGTTCTGATCCGCGAGATCAATCGCCGCGCCAGTGCCGAGCGCAGGCTCAAGGAGCTGTCGATCACCGACCCGCTCACCGGTCTCACCAACCGGCGCCGGTTCGACAGTGCCATCGATGAGGAGTGGCGCCGCGCGCAGCGCAATCGCTCGCCGATCGCGCTGCTGATGATCGATGCCGATCATTTCAAGCGGTTCAACGACACCTATGGCCATCAGGCCGGCGATCAGATCCTGATCGGGATCGCGCTGTGCATCGCCGACAGCGTGCATCGCGCCGGCGATTGCGCGGCGCGGTTTGGCGGCGAAGAATTTGCGGTGCTGCTGCCGGGCCTAACGGCGCTGGAAGCGCTGACGGTCGCGGAAATCATCCGCGCCAAGGTGGAGCGCTGGTCGGTCGATCAGGCCGGCGTGACGGTCAGCATCGGTGTCGCCGATCTGATGCCGGACCAGGTCGATCATTGGAGCCATCTGGTGGAATCCGCCGACAAGGCGCTGTATGCGGCCAAGGAGAGCGGCCGCAACGTGTGCGTGGTGGCCAACTGCCGAAAGACGACGCGGGTGGCAGAGCTGCCCGCCACCCGCGAGATCGCTTAGTCGCCGAGATAGCGCTTCATGGTGGCGCGCAGATCGTCGCGCAGATCCGGGCGCTGCATCGCAAAGGCGATATTGGCGCGCAGGAAGCCGGCCTTCGAGCCGCAATCGTGGCGCTCGCCCTCGAATTCGACGCCATAGAATTTCTGGGTCTTGGCAAGGCCGATCATGGCGTCGGTGAGCTGGATTTCACCGCCGGCGCCGCGTTCCTGGGTGGCCAGGATCTTGAAGATTTCCGGCTGCAGAATATAGCGGCCAGAGATCGACAGATTGGACGGCGCGGTGCCCGGCGCGGGCTTTTCGACCATGCCGTCGATCTCGAACATCTTGCCGTCGCGCTTGCCGACGCCGCAGATGCCGTATTGGTGGGTCTTGTCGGCCGGCACTTCCTCGACCGCGATCACATTGGCCTTCTCGCCGAGCGTTTCGGCGGCCTTGATCATCTGCGCGAGGCAGCCGGGCGAATTCAGCACCAATTCATCGGGCAGCACCACCGCGAACGGCTCGTTGCCGACGATATCGCGCGCGCACCACACCGCATGGCCAAGGCCGAGCGGCGCCTGCTGGCGGGTGAAGCTCATCGCGCCGGCTTCCGGCTGATCGCGCGCCAGAAGCTCCATTTCGGATTTCTTGTTGCGCTTCTCCAGCGTGACGTCGAGCTCGAACTGGCGGTCGAAATGGTCTTCGATCATGCCCTTGTTGCGGCCGGTCACGAAGATGAAATGCTCGATCCCGGCTTCCTTGGCTTCATCGACCACGTACTGGATCAGCGGGCGATCGACGATGGTCAGCATCTCCTTCGGCATCGCCTTGGTGGCGGGGAGAACGCGGGTGCCGAGGCCAGCGACCGGGAACACGGCTTTGCGGATTTTCATGGGGTATCTCTTGCAGGGATGGATACGAAGGCTTGAACCGAGATCAGCAGGGTTCCAGCGCGGAACCAAGGCCGTTCTGTGAAAGCGATCATCATCCAATCGTCGCAGCGGCGGCGGGTTGCATGATGATCAGTGGGTGAGAGCTGCGACCGGCTGGCATGTTGGGGGTCTCCATGGCCAAGGGCGGTTTTCCAAATAAAGGGCGGTTTTTGAAATAGCGGCGTCAGAACAGCGGTGTTCCGGGCACGAAGGCGTCAAACGCCGCCCAGAACTGCGAGCGGTAGCGGTCCTGTTCCTGGAGAATCTCGTGCTTGGCACCCGCGATCACCAGATGGGAGCCGGCGCGCAGCTGGCAGGCGAAGCTTTCGATCGCCGGGGTCGAGACCACGGTGTCCATGCCGGCCGCGATCATCAGCAGCGGCTGGCCGATGCTGGCCGGATAGGCCGGTGATTGAAAATCGTGCATCGCCCGGAACGCGGTGTCGGCCCAGGCGATGGTTGGCGAGGCAATGCCGAGGCTCGGGTCCTCGACCAGAATGGCGGCGTTGCGGGCATAACGCACCGGATCGCTGGACAATTGGTTGCCGACGAACGGCCCGGTGCCGGTCAACAGGTCGCTGCCGCCCGGCACATAGCTGCCGCCCGATCCAGCCAGCCGCATCAAGCGCAGCAACAGCCGCACCGGCAGGCTGGTGGTCCGGCCCGGCAGGTTGATCATCGGCGCGGTCAGCACCATGCGGTCGAACCAGCGCTTGCCGGAATAAGCGACGCGCAGCATCACCGCGCCGCCCATGGAATGCGCCAGCGCGAAATGCGGCGGCGGGCAGTCCGGCAGCACGATCTCGCGAACGAAGGTCTCGACGTCGGTCTCGAAATCGGAGAAGGCGCGCACATAGCCCTTGCGCGGGTCGCGCAGCCGCCGTGACGACAGACCCTGGCCGCGCCAATCGATCATCGCCACCGCAAAGCCGCGCTCGCGCAGCTCGTGCACGGTCTCGAAGTACTTCTCCATGTATTCGCCGCGCCCGGTGAATACGCACACCGTCCCCTTGCAGCCGACCGGCCCCGGCCAGCGCGCGTAGCGCAGTTCGGCGCCGTCGGGCGTCTTGATCAGCCCGGAGATGGCGCCCTCTGGGACCGGGTTGGCGGGAATCGAGACGAGCTTCATGGAGCGTGCCGGGTTGGCGTCAAAGGCAGGGCACAGGGCTCACAGCGCGTCGCGCGAAGCGTGTCGCCCCTCTTGAACCCCGAATAAGCCCACCCATATCACTTTCGTGCAGGCCGCTACTAGGGGCACCAACCCTCAGGCTGCACAGAACGAAGCCCGGCCCGATGGCGGGCGGGCGTTATCAGAGTCGCTTTTCGGAGGACTACACCATGCGTACGTTCGATCTCACCCCGTTCTATCGTTCCACCGTCGGTTTTGACCGGCTGTTTTCGCTGCTCGATCAGGCCGCCGGGGAAACCGCGCCGGGCTATCCGCCCTACAACATCGAGCGGACCAGCGAGAACGACTACCGGATCACGGTCGCGGTTTCGGGCTTCTCCCCGAATGAGCTGTCGATCGTCTCCAAGGAAAACACCCTGACCATCAAGGGCGAGAAGGTCGCCAATGAAAACGCCAGGTCCGAGGTGCTGTATCGCGGCATCGCGGCGCGCGCTTTCGAACGCGCCTTCCAACTCGCCGACTACGTCACGGTGAAGAATGCCTCGCTCGAGAACGGCCTGCTGCACGTCGATCTCGTCCGCGAGATTCCGGAGGCGAAGAAGCCCCGCAGTATTCCGATCTCCACCTCGGCCAGCCAGCCGCAGGTGATCGGCAGCGGTGACAAAGCCGCGGCCTGACGCGCGCAAGAAATTTCGTAAGTGTGTGTGTGACTGCGACACGCCCCGGGCTCAGCCCGGGGCGTTTGCATTGAGCCACCTCGGTCGAAACGGCTATCGCCGCGTTCGCACCAATCGCTGCGTTCAGTCCAATCCCTGCACCGGCGGCATCGGCTCGGTTGGCGCGATGATCGGCGCGGGCTTCGCTTCGGGCGCGGGCGGCGGAACTGGTGCGGTTTTGGCTGCCACCACCGGATCGGCGGCGCGTGCTGCGGACGCCGGAGCCGGCGCTGCCGGCGCGGCCACGGGGCGCTCGGTTGGCAGCGGTGGGGCGATCGTTCGGCTGGCGAGCCGGGGGATCGGCCGCGGCGGCCGCGGGATCGGACCCGCTTCGCGGAATCTTGGAACCGGGAATCTTGGAACCGGGCGCTGCCACAGACCGTAATCGGCGCTCGCCGGGATGAAGCGCATGATCTCGCCGGAGCGGCCGTCGACCACTACGCGGCCCTGCTCGCCATCGGCAGAGATCGCACCGATCCGGTACAGCGTGCCTTGCAGCCGCGCCGGGCCGACCGGCGTGTAGCCCGCGGCGCGGAGCGCGGCCTTGATAGCGCCGGGCGGCAGTATTTCATCGGGCGGAATAGCAGCGTAGGGACCGCCGAGATCGACGGCTTTTTCCAGCCGCGCCGAGGGGGCTGCGTCGATCTCGAAGGGCGCCATCACTTGCGCTGATACTTGGTTAGTTCCGGCGAGCGGGACTACCAGCAGTGCCGCTAAGGCGGCCCATGCACGTATCCGTACCATTACGGACTCCCTTGATCGCTCCAAGCCCCCATATCGAGTGGTATTGGGGTCTGCGGAGTGTCGCTAAGGAATTCGGCGCAGGAGCGACCCAATCGAGACGAATTTAGTTTCAATTCGCGGCATTGCGACGCCATGATCAAATTGGTCTCGATCAGGCCACGCGCTTGTACAGAAAAAGAAAATTTGGCAAGCTCGGTCTAGGACAGGATTGCTGTCTCAATTTACAGGTATCTAGGTAGGGGCTACCGCGGGACGCGACCTAAATAACGGTATTGCGTCGGCACGCGACCTGAACTATGGCAGCCCGCTGCCTTCGAGAGAGTAAGGCATCATAGCCTGAAATTACGACATTGCGGCTCGCGCGTGAGCGCGGAGGACCGTCGGGTGCCCGCCGAACGCTAAAGTTGTGCCTATTATATTAGCAAGGGTCTCCTTGCAAGGATTGAAAGGACGAAGATGAGCGGGGTCGAGTTCGAGCGCGACAATAGCGCTGCGCAGCGGCAGACGGATTCGACCGGGAACGCACGCGAGCATAGCTGGCGGCCACCGGCGGAAGGTATGTACGACATTTCGCAGGAGAAGGACTCCTGCGGTGTTGGCTTCATTGCCAACATTAAGGGCGTCAAGTCGCACCAGATCGTCAGCGACGCCATCCGCATTCTCTGTAACCTGGAACATCGCGGCGCTGTCGGCGCCGATCCGCGCGCTGGCGACGGCGCGGGTATCCTGGTGCAGATCCCGCATCGCTTCTTCGCCCGTCAGGCCACCGAGCTTGGCTTCACGCTGCCTGAGCCCGGCCAGTATGCGATCGGCGCGCTGTTCATGCCGCGCGACACCGCCTGGCGCCAGGTGATCCAGAGCATCATCGCCGATCAGATCAAGGAAGAGGGGCTGTCGCTGCTCGGCTGGCGCAAGGTGCCGACCGACAACAGCTCGCTCGGCGAAACCGTCAAGCCGACCGAACCCGCCCACATGCAGGTGTTCATCGGCCGCGGCGAGCACATCACGAACGACGACGAGTTCGAGCGCCGGCTCTATGTGCTGCGCAAGTCGATCTCGAACGCGATCTATCAGCGTCGCGACCGCGGCCTCGCCGGCTACTACCCGGTGTCGATGTCGTGTCGCACCGTGATCTATAAGGGCATGTTCCTGGCCGACCAGCTCGGCAGCTACTACCCCGACCTCAACGAGCCGGATTTCGAAAGCGCGCTCGCTTTGGTGCATCAGCGCTTCTCGACCAACACGTTCCCGACCTGGTCGCTGGCGCATCCGTACCGCATGGTCGCGCATAACGGCGAAATCAACACGCTGCGCGGCAACGTCAACTGGATGGCGGCGCGTCAGGCCTCGGTGCATTCCGAGCTGTATGGCAAGGATATCAGCCGGCTGTGGCCGATCTCCTATGAAGGCGCTTCCGACACCGCCTGCTTCGACAACGCGCTGGAATTCCTGGTGCAGGGCGGCTACTCGCTGCCGCACGCGGTGATGATGATGATCCCGGAGGCGTGGGCCGGCAATCCCTTGATGGATGAGCAGCGCCGCGCGTTCTATGAGTATCATGCCTCGCTGATGGAGCCGTGGGACGGCCCGGCCGCGCTGGCCTTCACCGACGGCCGCCAGATCGGCGCGACGCTCGACCGTAACGGTCTGCGTCCGGCGCGCTATCTGCTGACCCGCGACGATCGCATCGTCATGGCGTCGGAAATGGGCGTGCTGACCATTCCGGAAGAAGAGATCGTCACCAAGTGGCGGCTGCAGCCCGGCAAGATGCTGCTGGTCGACCTGGAGCAGGGCCGGCTGATCCCGGACGACGAGATCAAGGCGCAGCTCACCGCCAGCCATCCCTATCAGGACTGGCTGGAGCGGACTCGCGTCGTGCTGGAAGACCTGCCGGCGGTGCCGAGCAAGGCGCAGCCGTCCGACCTGCCGCTGCTCGAGCGTCAGCAGGCGTTCGGCTATAGCCAGGAAGATCTGTCGGTGCTGCTGGCGCCGATGGCGACCACTGGCGAAGAAGCGGCCGGCTCGATGGGCAACGACACGCCGCTGTCGGCGCTGTCGGATCGCTCCAAGCAGCTCTTTACCTACTTCAAGCAGAACTTCGCCCAGGTCACCAACCCGCCGATCGACCCGATCCGCGAAGAACTGGTGATGAGCCTGTTCTCGATCATCGGTCCGCGCCCGAACCTGTTCGACATCGAGGGCCTGTCCAGCACCAAGCGCCTCGAAGTGCGGCAGCCGATCCTGACCAATGGCGACCTGGAGAAGATCCGGGCGATCGCCGAGGTCGGCGATACCCAGTTCAAGTCGCGCACGCTCGACACCACCTTCCACGCCAGCGTCGGCGCGGCGGGCATGGAGCAGGTGCTCGATGAACTGTCGGCCCGCGCTGAAGCCGCGGTGCGCGAAGGCATCAACATTCTGATCCTGTCGGATCGTGCCGCCAGCGCCGAGCGCATTCCGCTGCCGTCGCTGCTGGCCTGCGCCGCGGTGCATCACCATCTGATCCGTACCGGCCTGCGTACCTCGGTCGGCCTGGTGGTGGAATCGGGTGAGCCGCGCGAAGTGCATCACTTCGCCTGCCTCGCCGGTTACGGCGCCGAGGCGATCAACCCCTATCTGGCGTTCGAGTCGATCCTGGCGATGAAGGATCGGCTGCCGGTGCAGCTCGACGACTACGAACTGGTCAAGCGCTACATCAAGTCGATCGGCAAGGGCCTGCTCAAGGTCATGTCGAAGATGGGCATCTCGACCTATCAGTCCTATTGCGGCGCGCAGATCTTTGACGCGGTCGGCCTCAAGGCTGAGTTCGTTGCCAAGTACTTCACTGGCACCCACACCCGCATCGAAGGCGCTGGCCTTGCCGAGATCGCCGAGGAGACGGTGCGCCGTCATCTCGATGCGTTCGGCGAGGTGCAGGTTTACAAGAACGCGCTCGATGTCGGCGGCGAATACGCCTTCCGCGCGCGTGGCGAAGACCATGCCTGGACCTCGGAATCGGTGGCGGCGCTGCAGCACGCGGTGCGCGGCAACTCGCAGGAGCGCTACCGCGCCTTTGCGCGCCGGCTCAATGAGCAGTCCGAGCGGCTGCTGACGCTGCGTGGCCTATTCCAGATCAAGGGCGCCGAGGCCGAAGGCCGCAAGCCGGTGCCACTCGACGAAGTCGAGCCGGCGTCGGAAATCGTCAAGCGCTTCTCGACCGGCGCGATGAGCTTCGGTTCGATCTCGCGCGAGGCGCACACCACGCTGGCGATCGCCATGAACCGGATCGGCGGCAAGTCGAACACCGGTGAGGGCGGCGAAGAGGCCGATCGCTTCAAGCCGATGGCGAACGGCGACTCGATGCGTTCGGCGATCAAGCAGATCGCCTCGGGCCGGTTCGGCGTGACGACGGAATACCTCGTCAACTCCGACATGATGCAGATCAAGATGGCGCAGGGCGCCAAGCCCGGTGAAGGCGGTCAGTTGCCCGGCCACAAGGTCGACGCCACCATCGCCCGGGTCCGGCACTCGACGCCGGGCGTCGGCCTGATCTCGCCGCCGCCGCATCACGACATCTATTCGATCGAAGATCTGGCGCAGCTGATCTACGACCTGAAGAACGTCAATCCGGCGGGTCAGGTCTCGGTCAAGCTGGTGTCGGAAATCGGTGTCGGCACGGTGGCCGCGGGCGTCGCCAAGGCGCGCGCCGATCACGTCACCATCTCCGGTTTCGAAGGCGGCACCGGCGCTTCGCCGCTGACCTCGATCAAGCACGCCGGTTCGCCGTGGGAAATCGGCCTCGCCGAAACCCACCAGACCCTGGTGCGCGAGCGGCTGCGCTCCCGCATCGTCGTGCAGGTCGATGGCGGCTTCCGTACCGGCCGCGACGTCGTGGTGGGTGCGCTGCTCGGCGCCGATGAATTCGGCTTCGCGACCGCGCCCCTGATCGCCGCCGGCTGCATCATGATGCGCAAGTGCCATCTCAACACCTGCCCGGTTGGCGTCGCCACCCAGGACCCGGTGCTGCGCAAGCGCTTCACCGGCCAGCCGGAACACGTCATCAACTACTTCTTCTTCGTCGCCGAAGAAGTGCGTGAGCTGATGGCGAGCCTCGGCTACCGCAGCTTCAATGAGATGGTCGGCCAGACCCAGATGCTTGATCACAAGAATCTGGTGGCGCACGCCAAGGCCAAGGGCCTCGACTTCTCCAAGCTGTTCCATCGCCAGAAGGAACTGCCGGGCCAGAAGATCTATCACACCGAGACGCAGAACCATCATCTCGACGCGGTGCTGGACCGCACGCTGATCGAGAAGGCCCGTCCCGCGATCGATCGCGGCGCGCCGGTCAAGTTCGAGATGGCGATCAACAACACCAACCGTTCGGCCGGCGCCATGCTGTCCGGCACGGTTGCCAAGCAGTACGGCCACGCCGGCCTGCCGGACGACACCATCCACGTGTCGTTCAAGGGCACCGCGGGTCAGGCGTTCGGCGCCTGGCTGGCGCGCGGCATCACCTTCGATCTCGAAGGCGAGGGCAACGACTATGTCGGCAAGGGCCTGTCGGGCGGCCGCATCATCGTTCGTCCGCCGGCGCATTCCGGCATCGTGCCGGAGCAGTCGATCATCGTCGGCAACACCGTGATGTACGGCGCGATCGAAGGCGAGTGCTACTTCCGCGGCGTCGCGGGCGAGCGCTTCGCGGTGCGTAACTCGGGCGCCGTCGCGGTGGTCGAGGGCGCGGGCGATCATTGCTGCGAATACATGACCGGCGGCATCGTCGTGGTGCTGGGCAAGACCGGCCGCAACTTCGCGGCGGGCATGTCGGGCGGCGTCGCCTATGTGCTGGATGAAGACGGCTCGTTCCCGAAGCTGTGCAATCTGGCGATGGTCGAGCTCGAGCCGGTGCTGTCGGAGGAGATGATCAACTCCGGCGCCTATCACCAGTCCGGTGATCTCGAAGCGCATGGCCGCGTCGACGTGTTCGCCGATCTGCTCGGCTCCGACATCGAACGGCTGCATGTGCTGATTTCGCGGCACGCCAAATACGCCGGATCGAAGCGCGCTGCCGAGATCCTGGCGAATTGGAAGGACTACCTGCCGAAGTTCCGCAAGGTGATGCCGGTCGAGTACCGCCGCGCGCTCACCGAGCTGAAGGCCCGGCAGGCGGAGGAGCCGAAGATCGCGATCGGCGCGTGACGCGATGATCCCGAACAGCGGCCACCGCTGTTCGGGACCGATCATGCGCAGGAGCTAACCGCCGCTCGGTCATTGCGAGCGAAGCGATGTCATTCAGGCCGCGTAGCTGCATGCTGGATGGCTTTGTCGCTCTCGCAACAGCGGGCGGAGAAGATGATAGCCGTCTCAATAGCGTGTGCGGATGACGCAGCTCGGCAGGACGGAAGACATACGAAAGGGCGTGTGGGTCCAATGGGTAAGGTCACGGGTTTTCTGGAAATCGAACGGCATGATCGCGCCTATGCGCCGGTGGCCGAACGCCTGAAGAATTACAACGAGTTCGTCGTTCCGCTCGGCGAGAAGGAACTGCGCGATCAGGCCGCGCGCTGCATGAATTGCGGCGTGCCCTATTGCCACGGCACCGGCGCGGTGGCGCCCGGCACCCCCGGCTGTCCGGTCAACAACCAGATCCCGGATTGGAACGACCTCGTCTATCACGGCGATTGGCAGGAGGCGGCGCGCAACCTGCACTCCACCAATAACTTCCCAGAGTTCACCGGCCGCATCTGCCCGGCGCCGTGCGAAGCGTCGTGCACGCTGAACATCGATGACAACCCGGTCACCATCAAGACCATCGAATGCGCCATTGTCGATCGCGCCTGGGAAAGCGGCTGGCTGCAGCCGGAGCCGGCCGCGCACAAGACCGGCAAGAAGGTCGCGGTGGTGGGCGCTGGCCCGGCCGGTCTCGCCTGCGCGCAGCAGCTCGCCCGCGCCGGCCATGAAGTGCATCTCTATGAGAAGAACGCCAAGGCCGGCGGCCTGCTGCGCTATGGCATTCCGGACTTCAAGATGGAGAAGCACCTGATCGACCGCCGCGTCGCGCAGATGCAGGCCGAGGGCGTGGTGCTGCACACCAACACCCCGGTCGGCGGCGCCGGCCCGAACGCGGTCGATCCGCAGAAGCTGCTCAAGGAATTTGACGCGGTCGCGCTGACCGGCGGTTCGGAAAAGCCCCGCGATCTGCCGATCCCGGGCCGTGAGCTCGGCGGCATCCATTTCGCGATGGATTTTCTGACCCAGCAGAACCGCCGCGTGTCCGGCGAAGCCATCACCGGCGCCGAAATTCTCGCCACCGGCAAGACCGTGGTGGTGATCGGCGGCGGTGACACCGGCTCGGACTGCATCGGCACCAGCCTGCGCCAGGGCGCCAAGTCGGTGACCCAGATCGAGATCATGCCGGCGCCGCCCGAGAAGGAAAACAAGGCGCTGACCTGGCCGAACTGGCCGATGAAGATGCGCACCTCCTCGAGCCAGGCCGAGGGCTGCAAGCGCGATTTCGCGGTGCTGACCCAGTCGTTCGAAGGCAAGGACGGCCACGTCACCAAGCTCAACTGCGTCAAGGTCGACGACAAGTTCCAGCCGATCGCCGGCACCGAATTCGTGCTTGAGGCCGATCTGGTGCTGCTGGCGATGGGCTTTGTCGCCCCGGTCAAGGAAGGGCTGCTGGCCTCGCTCGGCGTCAATCTCGACCCGCGCGGCAATGTCGCCGCCGACACCGCCCATTTCCAGACCTCGGTGCCCAAGGTGTTTGCCTGCGGCGACATGCGCCGCGGTCAGTCGCTGGTGGTGTGGGCGATCCGCGAGGGCCGACTGTGCGCCCGCGCCATCGATCAGGCGCTGATGGGCCTGAGCACGCTGCCGAAGTAAGGTGCGTGCCGCGTCACCACGGCGCGTCATCATCCAATCCACGCGATGCCCGGGCTGGTCCCGGGCATTGTCGTTTGTGGCGCGGCTTCACCTCCCTTGAGCGGCGTCAACGTCGCCGCGCGGCCGCAGACGCAGGATGATGGTCCAGCAAGCTGCGGCTTTAAGGCTGCGCTTGCGGTGATCGCCGCGCGCGGGCGCCGGGTCACACGTGACAGCGTCAGGAGCGGGAGGTGTTGCCATGACGGTAGAGAACGCGGCCGCAGAGAATGTAACGGCCGCCGCCGACGGCCTCACCGCCAAGGCCGTGCTTGATGATCTGCGCGATCAGCTCAAGGAGCCGGCCGACGACGACATGGCGCTGCTGCTCAAGATCTCTGGCGATCTTGGCGAACTCGACGGCCGCCACTGGAGCAGTTCCGACGCAGCCGCCTGGAAAGCGCGCGGCGAAACCAGCCGCGAACGAATCCGCGCCATGCACGGCCGGCAGTCGGGATTCAAGGCCGGCCTGATCGTCGGCTTTCTGGCCGGCTTCGTGCTCGCTGGTCTGTTCGGCGCCATGCTCGCGCTGCATTGGATGGTCGCGCAGCAGTAGTGAGTAGGAGGGCTTGTTGCCCCCACCCGGCCGGCCTTACGGCCGGCCACCCTCCCCACAAGGGGGAGGGAGGGCGTGCGCTGCGATGGTGTTCGTGATCACAAGCGCCGCGGGTCCATTCTGATCAGCGTTGTTACTCCGCCGATGACGGTGCCATGAGCCTCCGAGACGCGATCTCATCGCTTCTCATTGCTGCTCATCGCTGCGCTGAAATGATGACCTGCCGCGGGTTCTTTCCCTCCCCCCGCGCAGCGGTGGGGAGGGTGGCCCGGCGCAGCCCGTAGGGCGTAGCCGGGACGGGTGGGGGCTTTACGGACGCGCTACCGCACCACGCCCGAGATGAATCCGGGCTTGCGGCGTGGCGGCTTGATGTCCTTCTTCAGGAAACAGCGCGCGTCGCGGCCGACATAGCCGGGGCGGGCGTAGGTCCAGGCCCGGCACTTGTTGTCCTCGGTGCAGGCCGCCTTGCAGGCATCTTCGCCTTCGCCGCGCTTGAGATCGAACGAGCGGTAGTCGCCGCCAAAGCGGTCGATCGCCGCCTCGGCATTGGAGCTGCGCGGCTCCAGCACCCCGGCGCCGCGCACGCCGGACACGCAGCAGCTATTGGGCAGCCGCGGCGGCACCGCATTTTTCAGCCAGCACTGCGCGGTGTCCTCGGTGGTTTTCGGATAGGCGAAGGTCCAGGCCCGACAGCGCCGGTCGCGTTCGCACACCATGGCGCAATCGGCCGGATCACCGCTCAAAATGGTGCTGCGCGCATAATCGGCGCCGGGCCGGTCGAAATTGGCCTGTGCGGCGGCGCGGTCGAGCGGCGCCAGCGTCAATGCCAAAAGCGGCAACGCGATCGCCACCGCAATGCGGCGCCAGCGCGCCGCCGCGTGTTTTGCCGCTGTATCGCCCACACCTTGCACGCCGTCTCGCCCTCCCAGCGACCAATCCGTTCGAACAGGAACGCCGCAGGCCGTGCCGGCCGTCTGGGTGACCATTCCACATGGCCGCAGCCAGATCGGCTGCAACCGTGGCGCTATTTGACGGGGTTGTTCCTGTACCGCGGATGAACGGGGGGGCTGTCTATAGCGTTTTCGAGCGAAGTGGATTCCGGTTCGCGTTAAGAAAACGCGTCAGAACATCAAGTTAGAGCATCGGTTCTAATTCCATTAGAACCGAAGCTCAGAACGCATAGGCGTCATAAGCCGGGTCGACCGAACCCTGCCAGGCGCCGTGGAACAGGTCGAGCATGGTCTCGGCCGGGGTCTTGCCGCTCTCGATCGCGCGGTCGAGCGGTTCGAGATAGCGGCTCTCGTCGCGGCCGTCCTGATCGATGCGGGCGCGCCGCCGCAGGCCGGCATGGGCCAGCGCCAGACACTCCTTGGCGATCTCGAACAGATAGCGGTCGCCAATGCGCGCCTTGAAGCCGAGTTTTGGCACCTGGTCGCGCAGCGCCTGCCGGTCGTCGGCGCTCCAATCCTTGACGATCTGCCAGGCGGCATCGAGGCTGGCGTCGTCATACAGCAGGCCGACCCAGAACGCCGGCAGCGCCGGCAGCCGGCCCCACGGCACGCCGTCGGCGCCGCGCATTTCCAGATAACGTTTGAGCCGCACTTCCGGGAAAATGGTCGACAGATGATTGGCCCAGTCCGACAGCGTCGGCTTTTCGCCGGGCAGCTTGTCGTTCTTGCCCTCGAAGAAGTCGCGGAACGACGAGCCGGCGACGTCGATATAGGCGTCGCCGCGCTTGACGAAATACATCGGCACGTCGAGCGCGTAATCGACCCAGCGCTCAAAGCCCATGCCGTCTTCAAAGGCGAACGGCAGCATGCCGGAGCGCGCGGCGTCGGTGTCGCGCCAGATTTCTGAGCGGAACGACAGGAAGCCGTTCGGCTTGCCTTCGGTGAACGGCGAATTGGCGAAGAACGCGGTCGCGACCGGCTGCAGCGCCAGCGACACCCGCAGCTTCTTGACCATGTCGGCTTCCGAGCTGAAGTCGAGATTGGTCTGCACCGTGCAGGTCCGGTACATCATGTCGAGGCCGAGCGTGCCGACCTTCGGCATGTAATTGGTCATGATGCCGTAGCGGCCCTTGGGCATCACCGGGATTTCGGCGCGCGACCAGGACGGCGTCAGCCCGAGACCCAAAAAGCCGATGCCGAGCGGCGTCGCCACCTCGCGCACCTGCGCGAGATGCGCCATCAGCTCGGAATGGGTCTGGTGGATGGTCTCCACCGGCGCGCCGGACAGTTCGAACTGGCCGCCCGGCTCGAGCGAAATCGCGCCGCCGCCAGTGACGTCATACAGGCCGATGATGTTGCCGCGCTCGACGATCGGCTCCCAGCCGAGCAGCAATTGCATGCCGTCCAGCAGCGCGCCGATGCCGTTGACGCCCTGATAGGGCACCGGACGGTGGCCCTGCAGCGTGAACGGGGTCTTTTCGTGCTCAGTGCCGATGCGGAACTGGTGGCGCGGTTTGACGCCAGCCTCCAGCCAGGCCACGAGCTCGTCGCGCGATTGCAGCGGCGTCATATCGATCTGGTCACGCGCCATGTAGATTCCGAATTGCAGGCGCAGCGAAAAGATGCGCGGGTTGGCGGGAATAGCCGCGGGCCAACAGGGCCGCGGCCAAGGGTGGTTCAGCTTTTATCATTGTGAGGTCGCGCCGTCTTGCTGTGCCGGCCCAGTGCCGCACGAGCAGCCGAGCCGGTCGAGCAGGGCGCATAGCTGCGCCGCTTCGGCGTCCGACAGTTTTGAGCCGACATGTTTTTCGATCGCGCTGGCATAGGCACTCCACATGCGCTTTTGCAGATCGCGGCCGGCCGCGGTGATTTCGACATACTGGCCGCGCTTGTCGGCCTTGCATTCGCGCCGCGCCGCCAGCCCTTCTTCCACCAGCCGTTCGATCAGCCGCGATGTCGAATATTGCGGGATCAACATCTGCCTTTCGAGTTCGACCGGGCGCAGTTCACCGGCCGGTGCGCGCGCCAGCTCGAGCAGCGCGTCATACCAAGCGAGCGGCGGGAAGCCGGCCTTCTTCAAATCCTGTTCGACGGCGTCGAGCACCCTGGTGCGTGCCCGCATCAGGCGAGTCCAGGCGCCGGTCGCTTCGGCCGATGGCTTGCATTTCATCGGGTGGTCCATGGTGCGCGCGGACTGTAGCGCAGCGGATGCATTTGCATCAATCACCTGCGCCGCGCAATCACGCAATCGCAATCCATGGCCGGCCGTTTCACCGCATGATGAAGGCCGGTGGTACGCCAAGCAGCGCGGCGCCGCCTGGGATTGGCGGCGCCGCGGCACTCTCAGATGCGGTCGGCCTTCACGATAGGGTGTGACTATCGTCATGCAAAACTGCCTCTCACGCCAAGCAGGGCGATCACTCAGCAGTCCGACGGTAGGCTCGTCTCGGCGGCGTCAGAGCGCGCGGGTCGAGAAATACCAGTCGACCGTGTTGTAGCCCTCGCCAGCGCGGGCGAGCGCAGCGTCGGAGGTGGCCGGCGGCGGCACGATCACCTGGTCGCCTGGCTGCCAGTTCTCGGGCATGGCGCATTTGTTGGCGTCGGAGGTCTGCAGCGCGACCAGCAGCCGGTAGATTTCGTCGACCGAACGGCCGGCGATCATCGGGTAATAGATCATCGCCCGCAGCTTGCCCTCGGGGTCGATCAGGAAGGTCGCGCGCACCGCCGAAGTGTCGGACGCGCCCGGCTGAATCATGCCGTAGGCCTTTGCGACGGTCATGCTGAGGTCGGCGATGATCGGGAATTTCACCTCGACCCCGAACTTCTCCTTGATGTTGAGCGTCCAGGCGATGTGCGAATAGTGGCTGTCGATCGACAGGCCGAGCAGTTCGGCGCCGCGCGCTGCAAAGGCGTCGTGCTTTTTGGCGAAGGCCATGAATTCGGTGGTGCAGACCGGGGTGAAATCCGCCGGATGCGAGAACAGGATCAGCCACTTGCCGGCGTAGTCGGCCAGCGTCTTGCGGCCATGGGTGGTGGGGGCGTCGAAAGCCGGCGCGGGGGCGTTGAGCTGGGGGGCGCTGGGGGCGGTCACATCGGTCATTGCAGTCTCCTGGTGTCGAAGTTCGTCTCCGATGTCTGCGGGTTTATGCGAGGTTCATTGATTGCTGAAATTGATTGTTCAGCTATCTGTGATAGACTTAGTCAATATGAATAGTAACATCACTTTGCGACAGCTTGGCTTCCTGGTCGCGCTGGCGGATACGCTCAACTTTTCGCGAGCGGCTGATGCTTGTTTCGTGACCCAGCCGACGCTCAGTGCGGGGCTGAAGGAGCTGGAGGATCGTCTCGGCGTGGTGCTGGCAGAGCGGACCAAGCGTTCGGTGCTGCTGACGCCGACCGGTGCGGTGATTGCCGAGCGCGCCCGGGCGCTGCTCCTTGGGGCCCGTGAGATTGAGGCGCTGGCCGCCGCTGCCGGGGCGCCCGATGCCGGCGATCTCCGGCTCGGCGCAATTCCGACCATCGGTCCCTATCTGATCCCGCGGGCCTTGCCCGAGATTCGCCGTGTCTTTCCGCGGCTGAGACTGCTGCTGCGCGAGGAGATGACCGAACCGCTGCTGGCGGGCCTGCATCAGGGCCGTCTCGACCTGATCCTGTTCGCGTTGCCGTTCGAGGCCGACGGGCTGGAAACGATCGAACTCTTCGAGGATGGCTATCACCTCGCGGCGCCGCCGGGCAGTTTTGGGCCCGAGCCGGTCCGCGGCGCGCAGCTCGAGGGGGCGCGGCTGATGCTGCTGGAGCGAGGACACTGCTTGCAGCGCCACGCGCTCAGCGCCTTTCCCGATCGCGACATCGAGCAGGACGAGAGCTTTTCCGCGACCTCGCTGCCGACGCTGATCTCGATGGTCAGCGAGGGGCTGGGCATCACCTTGCTGCCGGATCTGGCGCTTGATGCCGGTGTGCTCGGCGGCCAGGAGGTGGCGATCGCGCCGCTGCCCGACGCCTGCCCGCGCAAAGTGGTGCTGGCGTGGCGCTCCACCAGCGCCCGGGCTGATCTGTTTCGGCAGCTCGGCCGCATCTTTCAGCGCACCCGCGATCTGCTCCACCCACCGCACTGAAGGCTGCGCCGCAGCGCGGGCCGCCTGTCGCGTTGTCGCGCGAGGGGGCCGGCTTGCGTCAAGAGCACGCATCAGATCATGAAGTTACGGCGCGGGTTCGGATTCCTTCAGAAGCGAATGAGCGCCTGCAACCTTGACTTGTTCATGCAGCTGCATTTGATCGCCGCAGTCATCATCCTCAAGGAGGAGAAACCATGAAGCTGTATTATTCGCCCGGCGCCTGTTCGCTGTCGCCGCACATCGCGCTGTGCGAGGCGGGGCTGCCGTTCGAGCTGGAAAAGGTCGATATTCGCGCCAAAAAGCTGGCTGACGGCAGCGATTACACCGCCGTCAATCCCAAGGGCTCGGTGCCGGCGCTCAAGCTCGATGACGGGTCTGTGCTCACCGAAGGTCCGGCGATCGTGCAATTGATCGCCGACAAGGCCAAAGCCGGTCAGCTCGCGCCGGCCAACGGCACCATGGAGCGCTACCGGCTGCAGGAATGGCTGAACTACATCTCGACCGACTTGCATAAGAGTTTTGGTCCGCTGTTTGCGCCGACGCTCGGCGACGACGCCAAAAACTTCTTCCGCGAGCGGATCGCCAAGCATCTTGGCCAGGTCGATCGCCAGATCGCCGGCAAGGACTATCTGTTGGGATCATCGTTCTCGGTCGCCGACGGCTATCTGTTCGTGATTCTCACCTGGTGCGAGCGCCTCAAGATCGATCTGTCCGGCTTTGCGAATCTGGTGGCGTTCAAAGCCCGCGTCGCCGCTCGGCCCGCGGTGCAGCAGGCCATGGAGCAGGAAGGTCTGTTGCACAAGGCGTAACCGCTGATGGCATGGAGCGATTGCGACGCCTGAGGCGACGTCTCTCCCAGATGACGCATCGTCTCCGTCATTGCGAGGAGCGAAGCGACGAAGCAATCCAGGGTCCCGTGCAATGAGCTGGATTGCTTCGCTGCGCTCACAATGACGATGGGGTGGGCTGCGTGTCCTGTAAGAGTTGCTTTTGAGCACTCATGTCTCCCCGTCATTGCGAGGAGCGTAGCGACGAAGCAATCCAGGGGCCCGGTGCACAGAGCTGGAGTTGCTTCACTCCGCTCGGAATGACGTTGCGGGGAGATTGCTGATCACAAAAGACAAGGGCCGGATCGATGATCCGGCCCTTGTTATTTCTGCTGGAAGTAAGAGACAGCTTCTCCGCAGCGGCGGCCCGCACCTCTCCCGCTTGCGGGAGAGGTCGACGCGCAAAGCGCGGCGGGTGAGGGCACTCCTCTCCGCGGGACGCTGAGTCAGTGCCCGCGTCGCCCTCACCCCAGCCCTCTCCCGCAAGCGGGAGAGGGAGCGCGCTGTGCTCGGGGTGACTACGCCGCCGCCTGCTTCTTGGGGGCGAAGCGGTGGTAGAAGGTGTCGCCGGTCTTGGCCATGTCTTCCAAGAGCTTCGGCGGCGTGAAGCGCGAGCCGTACTTGCCCTCGAGCTTGTGGCACAGCGCCACGAACTCCTTGGTGCCCATGAAGTCGATGTAGCTCAGCGTGCCGCCGGTGAACGGCGCGAAGCCGAACCCGAGGATCGAGCCGACATCCGCTTCGCGCGGATCGACAATCACGTTGTCCTCGACCGTGCGCGCGGCTTCCACCGCCTGCACCGCCAGGAAGCGCTGCTTCAGCTCCTGCACGTCGATGGTGTCGGGATCGAGCTTCTTGGGCTGCAGGTCGGCGATGCCGGCCCAGAGCGCCTTCTGGCCCTTGCCCTTCTCCGGATAGTCGTAAAAGCCCTTGCCGTTCTTGCGGCCGAGGCGGCCGAGCTTTTCGACCATCTCGATCATCAGCTTCTTCTGCGCCTGATCGACCGCCTGTTCGCCGAGGTCGGCTTCGGTGGCCTTCATGATCTTGACGATCAAATCGAGCGCCACTTCGTCGGCGAGCGACAGCGGGCCAACCGGCATGCCGGCCATTTTGGCAGCGTTCTCGATCATCGCGGGCGGCACGCCTTCGAGCAGCATCTCCAGGCCCTCGGCGGTGAAGCGCAGCACGCAGCGGTTGGCGAAGAAGCCGCGGCTGTCATTGACCACGATCGGGGTCTTGCTGATCTGGCGGGTGTAGTCGAGCGCAGTGGCGAGCGCGACATCGCCGGTGTTGTTGCCGAGAATGACCTCGACCAGCATCATCTTCTCGACCGGCGAGAAGAAGTGGATGCCGATGAAGCGCGACTGATCCTTGAACTCTTCGGCCAGCGAGTTGATCGGCAGCGTCGAGGTGTTGGAGGCGAAGATCGCGCCTTCCTTCAGATAAGGCTGCGCCTTGGCATAGGTTTCGGCCTTGACCTTACGATCCTCGAACACCGCTTCGATCACCAGGTCGCAATCGGCAATCGCGGCATAGTCCGGGGTCGCGGTGATGCGGCTGAGCAGCGCCTCGGCGTCGGCCGGCTTGGCGCGGCCCTTGGCGATCAGGCCGTCGATCACGCTCTTGCAATGCGCCTTGCCCTTGTCGGCGCTCTCCTGGTCGCGGTCGATCAGCACCACTTCGATGCCGGCCTTGGCCGAGACGTAGCCGACGCTGGCGCCCATGAAGCCGGCGCCGATCACGGCGAGCTTCTTGACCTTGGTCGGCGGCACGCCCTGCGGACGGCGGGCGCCCTTGTTCAGCTCCTGCATCGACAGGAACAGGCTGCGGATCATCGCGGCCGCTTCCTTGGTCTGCACCACCTGCGCGAAGTAACGCGACTCGATGCGCAGCGCGACGTCCATCGGCACCTGCAGGCCCTCATAGACGCAGCTCATGATGGCGCGCGCGGCCGGGTAGTTGTCATAGGTTTCGCGGCGATAGATGGCGTTGCCAGCCGGGAACATCATCATGCCCTGCTTGGAGAACACCTGGCCGCCCGGGAGCTTAAAGCCCTTCTCATCCCACGGCGCGACCGCCTTGCCGCCGTTCTTGATCCAGTCCTTGGCGGTCTTGATCAGCTCATCGGCCGGCACCACGGCGTCGACCAGCTTCCAGGCCTTGGCCTTGTCGAGCTTGATCTGGTCGCCCTTGAGCAGGATCTGCAGCGCGTCCTGCGGCTGCACGATGCGCGGAATGCGCTGGGTGCCGCCGCCGCCCGGGAACAGGCCGACCTTGATTTCCGGCAGGCCGAGCCGGGTCTTCGGATTGTCGGAGGCGACGCGGTAGTGGCAGGCGAGCGCGACTTCAAAGCCGCCGCCGAGCGCGAGGCCATTGATGGCGGCGACCCACGGCTTGCCCGAGGTCTCGGCCTTGCGGATGATCAGCGACAGCTTGCGGCTCTCTTCGAGCAGCATCTTCTGCGCGGCTTCGTTGCCCTGCTCCTGCTTGATCTTGGCGAACTGCTTGTTCATGCCCTCCAGCATCGACAGGTCGGCGCCGGCGCAAAACGCCTCCTTGGCGGAGGTGATCACCACGCCCTTGACCGCGGCATCAGCGGTGGTCTGGTCGACGATCGCACCCAGTTCCTCGATAGTGGCGGCGTCGAGCACGTTCATCGAGCGGCCGGGCAGGTCCCAGGTCACCAGCGCGATGCCGTCGGCGTCGGTCTCGACTTTGAAAATCTTGAAGGCCATCTGTTAGCTCCTTCGATGCCAGCAGCCATGATAGGCGCGGCGGTTGTTGTTCTTCTCCCCTCCCCCTTGCGGGGAGGGGGCGGGGGTGGGGGCCACATCGGAAGCTTCGCCGCGGGCCCCGCCCATGGAGCAGGCCGGCGCGTGTTGCCCGGCCCGCGGCACTATCAAGTGATCACACCCGCTCGATGATGGTCGCGGTGCCCATGCCGCCGCCGATGCACAGCGTCACCAGGGCGGTCGCCTTGCCGGTCCGCTCCAGCTCGTCGAGCACGGTGCCGAGGATCATCGCGCCGGTGGCGCCGAGCGGGTGGCCGAGCGCGATCGCGCCGCCATTGACGTTGATCTTGTCGTCATCGATCTCGAACGCCTGGATGTAGCGCAGCACCACCGCGGCGAACGCCTCATTGAGCTCGAACAGGTCGATGTCGCTCTTCGTCATGCCGGAACGCGCGAACAGCTTGTTGGTGACATCGACGGGCCCGGTCAGCATCATCGCCGGCTCGGAGCCGACATTGGCGAAGGCGCGGATCTTGGCGCGCGGCTTCAGGCCATGCTTGTCACCGGCTTCCTTGCTGCCGAGCAGCACGGCGCCGGCGCCATCGACGATGCCGGACGAGTTGCCGGCATGGTGCACGAAATTGACCTTCTCGATTTCCGGATGCGACTGGATCGCCACCGCATCGAAGCCGCCCATCGCCGCCATCGCCGCGAATGACGGCTGCAGCTGCGCCAGCGACTGCATGGTGGTCGAGGGACGCATGTGCTCATCCTTGGCCAGGATCGTCACGCCGTTGATGTCCTTGACCGGCACCACCGACTTGTTGAAGCGGCCTTCGTCCCAGGCCTTGGCGGCGAGCTGCTGGCTCCGCACGGCGTAGCCGTCAACGTCGTCGCGCGAAAAGCCGTATTTGGTGGCGATCAGGTCGGCCGATACGCCCTGCGGCATGAAGTAGGACGGGATCGCCATCGACGGGTCCATCGCCCAGGCGCCGCCCGAGGCGCCGATGCCGATGCGGCTCATCGATTCGGCGCCGCCGCCGATCACCAGTTCGTGCTGGCCGCTGATGATCTGCCCCGCGGCGAAGTTCACCGCATCGAGCCCCGAGGCGCAGAACCGGCTGATCTGCACGCCCGGCACTGCTTCGCCGAGCCCGGCCTTCATCGCGGCAAAACGGGCGATGTCGGAGCCGGCCTCGCCGACCGGATCCACCACGCCGAGGATCACGTCGTCGACCACGTCTTCTTTGAGATTGTTGCGTTCCTTGAGCGCCTGCAGCGGCACGGTGGCGAGCGCCAGCGCGGTGACCTCGTGCAGCGCGCCGTCGGGCTTGCCACGGCCGCGGGGGGTGCGAACGTGATCGTAAATATAGGCCTCGGGCATCCATTTTCTCCCGTTATCTGTCCTGGCTCACGCGAGTCGGACGAATTGTAGAACAATCAGGTTTTCTGACGCCAATGCGAACAAGCGAAGCCTGCGAAGCAATCCAGCCTGTGTCGCTGTTCTGGATTGCTTCGCGTCGCTCGCAATGACGGAGTTATGATCAAAACGCTTCGGCCGGCAGTTCCATCACGGTGCCGCAGCCGCTTTCGACGCGGGTGAGGCGCAGCGCGGTTTCCGGCAGCATCCGTTCGGCAAAGAACCGGCCCGTGACGAGCTTGCTGGTCAGATAGGGCGTGGCCTCGCCAGCCGCAATCTTGTCCTGCGCCACCTTGGCCATCTTGGCCCACATGTAGCCGAGCGCCACCAGGCCGAACAAATGCATGTAGTCGGTGGCCGCGGCGCCGGCATTGTCCGGCTGCGCCATGGCGTTCATCATCAGCCAGGTGGTGGCCTTCTGCAGATGGCCGAGCGAAACCGCCAGCGGCGCGGTATAGGGCTTCATCGCCGCGTCTTCGCCGTGCTCCTTGATGAAGCCATTGACCTCGGCAAAGAACGCCATCACCGCACGGCCGCCGTTGCGCGGCAGCTTGCGGCCGACCAGGTCGAGCGCCTGAATGCCATTGGCGCCTTCATAGATCATGGCGATGCGGGCATCGCGCACGAACTGCTCCATGCCGTTGTCGGCGATGTAGCCATGGCCGCCGAAAATCTGCTGGGCCTGCACCGCATTGGCAAAGCCGAGGTCGGTGAGCACGCCCTTCACGATCGGGGTCATCAGGCCCATGTGGTCGTCGGCCGCCTGGCGCTGCTGGGCGTCGTCGGAGCGATGGGCGACGTCGCTTTGCAGCGCGGTCCAGATCACCAGCGCGCGGGCGGCTTCGTTGAAGGCGCGGATCGACAGCAGCGTGCGGCGGATGTCGGGATGCACGATCAGCGGGTCGGCCGGCTTGTCGGTGGCCTTGACGCCGGTCAGCGAGCGGCCCTGCAGCCGCTCACGGGCATAGGTGACCGCGTTCTGATAGGCGACCTCGGACGCCGCCAGGCCCTGCACGCCGACGCCGAGCCGGGCCTCGTTCATCATCACGAACATGGCCTGCATGCCCTTGTTCTCTTCGCCGATCAGCCAGCCAGTGGCGTTGTCGTAGTTGAGAACGCAGGTCGCGTTGCCGTGGATGCCCATCTTGTGCTCGATGGCGCCGCAGCTCACGCCGTTGTGGCCGCCGAGCGAGCCATCGTCATTGACCAGGAATTTCGGCACCAGGAACAGCGAGATGCCCTTGACGCCGGCCGGGGCGCCTTCGATGCGCGCCAGCACCAGATGGATGATGTTGTCCGCGAGGTCATGGTCGCCGGCCGAGATGAAGATCTTGGTGCCGGTGATCTTGTAGCTGCCGTCGGCCTGCTTGGCGGCCTTGGTGCGCAGCAGGCCAAGATCGGTGCCGCATTGCGGCTCGGTCAGGTTCATGGTGCCGGTCCATTCGCCGGCAATCATCTTCGGAACGTATTTGGCCTTCTGCTCCTCGGAGCCGCTTACCAAGAGCGCGGCGGTCGCGCCCATGGTCAGGCCGTGATACATCGAAAACGCCATATTGGCGGACGACTGGAATTCCGCGACCGCCTGGGTCAGCGTCACCGGCAGCCCCTGGCCGCCATATTCCACCGGGGCCGACAGGCCGAGCCAGCCGCCTTCGGTGACCTGCTTGTAGGCTTCCTTAAAACCATCCGGGGTGGTGACGCGGCCATCGGCATGCAGCGTACAGCCCTGCTTGTCGCCGACGCGGTTCAGCGGCTGCAGCACTTCTTCGCTGAGCTTGGCCGCTTCCGAGAGGATGGCTTCCCGGAGGTCTGGAGAGGCGTCGCTAAAGCCCGGTAGGTTGTTGTAGCGATCGAACTGAAACACATCGTTCAGCAGAAAACTAACGTCGTCCAACGGAGCTTTGTAGCTTGGCATTTGGTCCTCTCGGGTGGGGCCTTTGGTTGGACCCCTTTAGGAAAATTTCTGCGGCGCAGCAATCAAAATTGCGGGGCTGCTATGCGGTAAAAGCTCGCCAGTATTGATCTTACCGTCGGGCTGCCCAGTGCGACGGTAATAATTTCCCGCTTCCGAACTTTCGTCCCTGATCGGGGCAGTCCTTAACCCGTTATTTACTCTAACACGAAAAAGTCGAATTCAGAGGCAGACGCCCCGCGGCGAATTCGGTTGTCTATTCTTTGGGACGCGCGGAGCGGCTGCAGGCGTAAGCGTCAGCCGGAACCGGACTAAGCACATGAATTCGCGCGTATCGTGGAGCGTCGAGGGGATCGAACCGTCCGTGCGTGAACGCGCCGAAGCGGCTGCGCGGCGTGCCGGGATGACGCTTGGCGAGTGGATCAGCGCCCAGGTCGGTGACGCCCCGCCTTTTGCCCGTCCGCGACCGGCGGCACCGCCGCCGCTGCCGGAGAATGACGCCCGCGAAGTTGCCGATATCCATCAGCGTCTTGACGAAATCGCCCGGCAAATCGAGCTGATGTCGCGTCCGGCGACCCGCAGCAGCGAACCGCCCGTGGCGCGCCAGCTCAATGACGCGATCTCGCGGCTCGACGCCCGTCTGTCCAAGATCAACGAACCGGCGCGCGCGCCGGTGGCGCCGCAGCCCTCGATCGAGCGGGTCGAACGCGCCGCCGCGCAGCTCTACAACGCGCCCTCGATCAGCCCCGGCTCGCTCGATTTCGCCATTGCCGAGGTTGCCGCCCGGCAAAGCGAACTCGATGCCCAGCGCCTGATGCCGGCCGCGCCGCGCGTCGCGCCGCCCGAGCCGCCGTCGCAGCCGATGGCGGAAGTGCCGCAGGCCGGCCTGGCCAATCTCGAACAGCAGCTGCGCCGCATCACCGACCAGATCGACGCGCTGCAGCGCCCGGACCATGTCGAGCAGTCGATCGCCGGGTTCCGCACCGAGCTGGCCGAAATCCGGCAGGCGATCACCGAGGCGATGCCGCGCCACGCCATCGACAAGCTCGAGAGCGAAGTGCGCTCGCTGGCGCAGCGCATCGATGACAGCCGGCAGAACGGCATCGACGCTCAGGCGCTCGCCAGCGTGGAACGCGCGCTGACCGAAATCCGCGAAGTGCTGCGCACGCTGACGCCCGCGGAACAGCTCGCCGGTTTCGACGATGCGATCCGCAGTCTCGGCGGCAAGATCGACATGATCGTGCGCAGCAGCGACGATCCGGGCACGTTGCAGCAGCTCGAAACCGCGATCGCGGCACTGCGCGCCATCGTCGCCAATGTCGCCTCCAACGAAGCGCTGGGCCGGCTCAGCGAGGACGTGCGGGCGCTGTCGTCCAAGATCGATCAGATCGCCAGCACCGATCACAGCGTGTCGTTCGCCGCGCTGGAACAGCGCATCGCCGCGCTGACGCTGTCGTTGGAAAGCCGCGAGCGGCCGGCTGCGTCCGAACCGTCCGCGCAGCTCGAAGGCGCGATGCAGGCGCTGTCGGAGCGGCTCGACAATCTGCCGGTCGGCAATGACGGCGCGTCGACCTTCGCCCATCTCGAGCAGCGCGTCAGCTATCTGCTGGAGCGGCTGGAGGCCGCCTCGGAGAGCCGCGGCGCCAATGGCGGCGCGGGTATGAGCCGGATCGAAGAGGGGCTGCAGGACATCCTGCGCCATCTCGAACGGCAGCAGGACAGTTTTGCCGCGATCGCCACGCCGCCGACCGCCGGCGCCGATGGCGGCGCGGTCGAGGCGATCAAGCGCGACATCTCCGATCTGCGCCTGAGCCAGTCTGAACTCGACCGCCACACCCAGGATTCGCTGGAAGCGGTGCACAGCACGCTCGGCCATGTGGTCGATCGGCTCGCCACCATCGAAGGCGATCTGCGCACCATGCGTCCCGCGCCGGCCGCTGAGCCGCCGTCGGCCCCGATCGCGCCGCGCAGCGAAGCGCCGAGCGCCGTGCCCGCGCCGCCGCAGGCGATCACGCCGCGGCCGGAGGAGCCGGCGCGCGCGGTGTTCGACGCCGCGCCGCGCAAGTTCCCGGCGCAGCCGGCCACCGAGCCCGAGCCGCAGCCCGCGCGTACCATCAAGGAAATCCTGGAGCCGCAGCCCGCGGCCAGCTCGTCCGAAGAACCGGTTGCCGCGCGGCCCTCGGCCGGCAAGTCCGATTTGGCGCCCGATTTCCCGCTCGAGCCCGGCACCCGGCCGTCGGCGCGCACCTCGCCGTCGGAGCGGATCGCCGCCTCGGAAAGCGCGATCAGCGATCTCGCCGTGCCCAAGCCCGCGCCGAGCAACGAGCAGACCAGCTCGTCGAGCTTCATCGCGGCCGCGCGCCGCGCCGCGCAGGCCGCTGCCGCCGCCGCGCAGGACAAGGGCGGCTCCGGCAAGAAGCAGATTCCGATCGAACCGGCGCCCAAGGCGCAGAGCACCACGCTTGGCGCCAAGATCCGCTCGTTGCTGGTCGGCGCCTCGGTGGTGGTGATCGTGCTCGGCACCTTCCGGATGGCGATGACCATGCTCGACAGCGACAGCGGCCCCAAGACGCCGCCGGTCGCCGAAAGCACCACGCAACTGCCGCCGCCGTCGGTCGAGGAAGCCGCGCCCGCGGTGCAGGCCGCGCCCGCGCAGCCGTCGCTGACCTCGCCGACCCCGATCGACCGGCAGTCGTCGTCGTTCAGCGCGCCGAGCGAGCCCGCGGAACCGGCGCCGCCGCCGGCGCCCGATATCACCGGGTCGATCTCGGCCGCGCCGCGTGTCAGCGTCGCGGAGCCGTCGCGTACCCCGGTCAAGCTGGTGTCGATTCCGGCCGGCGAAAAGCTGCCGAACGAGATCGGCGGGCCGCTGCTGCGCAATGCCGCGCTCAAGGGCGACCCGAATGCGGCCTATGAGGTCGGCGTCCGCTTCGCCGAGGGCCGCGGCGTGCCGGTGAACTACGACGAAGCCGCCAAATGGTATCAGCGCGCGGCGCAGGCCGAGGTGGTGCCGGCGATCTTCCGGATCGGGACCCTGTACGAGAAGGGCCTGGCCGTGAAGAAGGACATCGAAACGGCGCGGCGCTACTACACCATCGCCGCCGAGCGCGGCAACGCCAAGGCGATGCACAATCTCGCGGTGCTGGAAGCCGATGGCGGCGCGCGCGGACCCAATTACAAGGTCGCGGCGCACTGGTTCCGCAAGGCGGCCGAACGCGGCATCGCCGACAGCCAGTTCAATCTCGGCATCCTGTATGCCCGCGGCATCGGCGTCGAGCAGAACCTCGCTGAGTCGTACAAATGGTTCAGCCTGGCCGCCGCGCAGGGCGATGTCGATTCCGGCCGCAAGCGCGACGACGTCGCCAAGCGGCTCGATCCGCAGTCGCTGGCCGCAGCCAAACTGGCGATCCAGACCTTTGTCGCCGAGCCGCAGCCGGCCGACGCCGTCAACGTTCCGGCGCCGCCCGCCGGCTGGGATGGCGCCCCGGCCGCCACCGCCAAGACCATCGGCAAGCGCGCCGCGCATTAAGCGCGTTTGTTCACCAACGGATCGGTCCAACACCCCGGCGGAGTTGAAAAACTCCGCCGGTCGCGTTTTCTTTAATCGCGCGTGCATCGATTTCGGCTATGCCTGCGGCTTATCGCGTGCGACGCGATCAGTTCCTTCCACGAGCAGCGGCGGCGCGCGTGCAGCTTTATCTCCCGATCGCGGACCTTCCGGTCAACGTGCTGCTCATCCTGACGATGGGCGCCGCGGTCGGGTTCATTTCGGGCATGTTCGGCATCGGTGGCGGTTTCCTGATGACGCCGCTCTTGATCTTCACCGGCATTTCCCCGGCCGTTGCGGTGGCCACGGTCACCAGCCACATGGCGGCCTCGTCGTTTTCCGGTGCGTTGTCCTACTGGCGGCGCAGAGCGCTCGATCCGCTCTTAGCGCTGGTGCTGTTATGCGGCGGCGTGCTCGGCACCTTGCTCGGGGTGTGGTTTTTCACGCTGATGCGTTCGATCGGTCAGCTCGATCTGATGATCGCGCTGTCCTATGTGGCGCTGCTGACCACGGTCGGCGGCCTGATGGTGTGGGAAGGGATGCGCGCCATCATGCGCGCCAATCGCGGCCAGCCGCCGATGGTGAAACGCACCGGCAGCCGCAACTGGCTCCACGCGATGCCGTTCAAGATCCGGTTCAAGCGCTCCAAGATCTATCTGTCGGTGATCCCGGTGGTGGCGATCGGGCTCTTGATCGGGTTCATCGGCGCGGTGATGGGGGTCGGCGGCGGTTTCATCCTGGTGCCGATCCTGATCTATCTGCTGCGGGTGCCGACCTCGACGGTGATCGGCACCTCGATGGTGTTGACGCTGTTCACCATGCTGATCGCCACCGTGCTGCACGCCGTCACCAACCATCTGGTCGATGCGGTGCTGGCCTTGATTCTGATGATCGGCGGCGTCACCGGCGCGCAGTTCGGCGCCAGGGCCGGGCAGCGCATCCGCAGCGAGCAGCTGCGGCTGTTGCTTGGCCTGTTGATCCTGGCGGTCGGCGTGCGCTTTGGTATTGAACTCGGCATCCGTCCGGCCGAGCTGTTCACCGTCCGCGAAACCGGAGTGAGCGGATGACACGCCAAGTCGCCCTGCGCCTGCTGAGCTCGCTATCGGCGCTGCTGCTGGTGGCGGTGCTGGCCGGTGCGGCGCGCGCCGAGCAGCTGATCGTGTCGATCTCCAACAACCGCATCACCGTGACCACCAATTATTCCGGCGGCGAGCTGGTGCTGTTCGGCTCGATCGAGCGGGAAGCCGGCGCGGCCGTGCGGCCGGGCTATGACCTCGTGGTCACGGTGCGCGGGCCGCGCGCCGACATGGTGACGCGGCGCAAGGAGCGCAAGCTCGGCATCTGGGTCAACACCGACTCGCGGCAGTTCATCAATGTCCCGGCCTATCTCGCGGTATTCGCCAATCGGCCGCTGGAAGCGATCGCCTCGGCCGACACCCAGCGCCGTCAGCAGCTTGGCATGAACAACATCCTGCTGACCCAGCGGGTCGGCGCTGACTATGGCGACGTGGTGCCGGATGATGCGTTCCGCTCGGCCTTTGTGCGGCTGCGCGAGGGCCAGGGCCTGTACCGGCAGGACGCCGCGGCGGTGACGTTCCTGACGCCGACCTTGTTCCGCACCGGGATTCCGCTGCCGGCCGAGGTGCCGATCGGCGCCTATGAGGTCGAGATCCAGTGTTTTGCCGATGGCGCGCTGCTGACCAAGACCACCACCGGCTTCGAAATCGTCAAGGTCGGCTTTGAGCAGTTCGTTGCCAGCGCCGCGCGCAACAATGGCCTCGCTTACGGCCTGGTCACCGCGCTGATGGCGCTGATGACCGGCTGGATCGCCTCGGTGGTGTTCCGCAAGGACTGAGGGATGCGCCGCTCAATTGTGACCCGTCATGCCCGCGCGTGTCGCGGATACCACGTCTTCAACGCCGTGCGTGATCCAAGACGTAGATGGCCGGGACGAGCCTGGACGAGCCCGGCCATGACGCGAAGACAAGGTGCGCCCGATCAGCTCGAGCGCAGCACGAAGCGGCGGTTGTCGCCTTGCACCGGCCGGGCATTCATCGGATACAGCTTGGCGAAGGCCAGAATGTCCTCGGTCGACACCGTGATGTAGTCGGTCAGCAGCAACCAATCGACGATCTCGGTGCAGGGCGGCGTGGTCAGCGAACCCTGGTAGCGATAATAGCCGAGCTTGGCCGGCAGCAGCGCCTTCGGATTGATGCTGGAATCGGCCGGCACCGCCGGTCCGTGTTCGGCCGGCATGGTGGCGACGATCTTTGAAAATGCCTCGTTGCTGCCGCCGCCGGCGATCAGCACGCCAAGCACGGCCAGCGCGCCGCTATCGGCGCGGTGCACGAAATGCGCTTCCATCGGGAACGGCTTGCCATTGATCAGGTGTTCGCTCGGGCGGTGGAAATGCACCTGCAGCAGCTTGTAGGTGGTGTCGCCGCGGGTCAGCGTGCTGCCTTCGGCGAAATTCAGCTGAATGGTGTGGCCATTGTTGACGATGGTCGCGGCGCGGTCGGCCCATTTCAGGTCGATGGCGGCGAGGTCGGCGCTGATGGCGCCGTTGATGTCGATCGGCGATTGCTGGCTGCCGATCGCGCACACCTTGTTGGCGGCGTCGAGCTCGCCCCAATGCTGCGGGGCGCCTTCGCCCTCGTAGCTCCAATGCGGCGTGTGCTCGGCAGCAAAGCCGGCCGGTGCGCACAGCGGACACAGCGCAAGACCCGCCAGGGCCTTCAAGGCATGACGTCGTTCCATCAATGGGTTCCTTCAAGTTGGTGATTGAAAATAGCAGAGCGAACCGGCGATCTGATGACGGCCGCCGGCCGCGTTGGCAACGACTCAGCCTATTGGCTGGCCCACACGATGCGGGCAATCCACTCAATGTCCGATGGCGCAAAGGTGCGGTCGGGATGGGCAGGATTGAGCGATGCCAATTCGAGCACCTTGGAGGTGCGCCGCTTCAATTCCTTGACCAGCACTTCGCCCTCGCGGGTCTTGACCACCACGCGGTCACCGCGGCGGATCGGCGTGCCCGGCGACACCACGATGATGTCGCCGGCGCGGTAGGCCGGCCGCATCGAATCGCCGGAAATCTCCAGCGCGTAGGCGTGCTCGTCGTTGATCGACGGCAGCCCGACCTCGTCCCAGCCTTCGCCCACCGGAAAGCCGCCATCGTCGAAAAAGCCGCCGGAGCCAGCCTGCGCGAGGCCGAGCAGCGGCACCGATTGCACCGCGCGCTGGCCATCGCCAATCAGGCTGACGAAGGTGTCGATGGTGGTGCTGGTCGCGGCTAGCGCCTTCGCCACCGATTCGGTCGAAGGCCAGCGTTCGCGGCCGTCATTGGTGATGCGCTTGGATTTGTTGAAGGTGGTGGGGTCGAGGCCCGACCGCTTGGCGAGACCGGACGGTGACAGCCCGGCGCGTGCCGCGAGACGATCCAGCGCAGTCCAGATCTGGTCGTGGGTCAGCATGGCGCTTGTCCTGTTCCGCGATGTCCAACCGGGAACCGCATCAGCGATATGAAACTAGGAATTATTGCCTCAATTCGGAACATTGTGCAATCCACCGCTTGCGCTGAATGGCGATCTTGAACTGCACCAAGGCGCCCGATACGGTCGGTTGCGGCCTGCCGGGACGGTCCCGACCAGCGGCGCGGGTGTCAATTGCGGGTGTGCGGCTTGGGCGTCGCCCGCGGCAGTCCGTTCGGCCGCCCCTCGCATTGGCTTTCCGACGCCGTCGACGCCGTGCAAACCATTGAGACCAAGGGCGTTGCAACGGATGCTCGTAGCCGTTCCGGCGTCTCTAACAGGCAGGATCGCCGACCCGTGCGGACCATCTACAAGATTTGCGACGCTTCTGCCTGGCGCGAAGCCGAGCGGCAGGGCGCCTTTGCGGGCAGCGCTGACGATCTCCGCGACGGTTTCATCCATTTCTCCACCGCGGCGCAGGTTAGCGGCACGCTGAGCAGGCATTTTGCCGGGCGCAGCGGCCTGTTCCTGATCGCGGTCGATGCCGACGCGCTCGGCGACGCGCTGCGCTGGGAGCCCTCGCGCAATGATGAGCTGTTTCCGCATCTGTATGGCGCGCTCGACATCGGCGCCGTGCGGGCTGTGTTGGAATTGCCGGTTCGCCCGGATGGCTCGCATCTCATTCCGGAGCTTGAGCCGTGATCCGTGCCTTTGATGCTTTGTCGTTGCCGCTGTTGCGCTGGCTTGATCCGGAAGACGCCCACCGGCTGGCGATCCAGGGCATGCGGCTGGTGCCGCAGGCCACCCCGAAGCCGGAGCACGCCAATCTGGCGGTGCGCGCCTTCGGCCTGAATTTCCCCAATCCGGTCGGCATTGCCGCGGGCTTCGACAAGAATGCCGAGGCGCCCGACGCGCTGCTGCGCGCCGGCTTCGGTTTTGTCGAGATCGGCACCGTGACGCCACGCCCGCAACCCGGCAACCCGCGGCCGCGGCTGTTCCGGCTGGAGCGCGACGAGGCGGTGATCAACCGCATGGGCTTTAACAATGACGGCAGCGAAGTGGTGCTGCGCCGGCTGGCGGCGCGCAATCATCGCGGCGGCATTGTCGGCGTCAATGTCGGGGCCAACAAGGATTCGGTCGATCGCGTCGCCGATTATGTGCAGCTGATCGAAGCCTTTGCGCCGGTGGCGAGCTATTTCACCGTGAACGTGTCGTCGCCGAACACGCCGGGGCTGCGCAATCTGCAGCAGGCGGCGGCGCTCGATGATCTGCTCGCCAAGGTGATCGACGCCCGCGAGCGGGTGCGCGCCAGCGCCGGCGACACCCCGGTGCTGCTCAAGATCGCGCCCGATCTGACGCTGAGTGAGCTTGATGACGTGGTGCATATCGCGAGGTCGCGCCGGGTCGATGGCATGATCGTCGCCAACACCACGCTGTCGCGGCCGGCCAGCCTACGCGAACAGCAGCGCGCCAAGGAAGCCGGCGGCCTGTCCGGCCGGCCGTTGTTCCGGCTGTCGACCCGCATGGTGGCGGAAACCTTTGTGCGCGCCGAAGGGGCGTTTCCGCTGATCGGGGTGGGCGGCATCGATAGCGGCGGCGCGGCGCTGACCAAGATCCGGGCCGGCGCCAGCCTGATCCAGCTCTATTCGGCGCTGGTCTATAAGGGGCTCGGCCTGGTCGAGGCCATCAAGAACGATCTGTCCTCGACCCTGCGCCGCACCGGGCGCGAGCAGCTGTCGGAGATCGTCGGCGCCGACGCGCCGACCATCACCGCGGAAGAGTGGCCGGTCTGATCATCGGCCAGCGCGGCGTGCGCATAGCGTTTTCGAGCGAAGTGGATACCGGTTCGCGTCAAGAAAACGCGTCAGATCATCAAATTAGCTTTCGGTTCTGATTCCATCAGAACCGAAAGCTGTAAGCCTCATAGTTCGATGATCATGCCGTCCTGCGCGGCCAGATGGCTGATGGTATTCAGCTTGTGCAGCATCTCGTCGCTCATATGGGTCAGCACCACCCGCTTCGGATTGATCTGCGGCAGATGCGTTTCCAGCGTCTTCAGGCTGAGATGGCTCTTGGTCGCCCGCTCGTAAGTGTAGGCTTCCGAAATGAACAGGTCGGCGTCGCGCCCGGCCGCGATCAGTGAATCGGTCCATTGCGTGTCGCCGCTATAGGCGATCGAGCGGCCCTCGGCCTCGACCCGGTAGGCATAGAACGGCCCGCCGGAATCGCCATGCACCACCGGATAGGGCGTCACCGTCACCTCGCCGAACACATGCGGCACGCCGGGATCGAGCCCGATCACCGACAGCTCGAAATGCTGCTTGTTGAGCGTGGAATTCTCGAACATCGCTTCCATCAGCCGGGTCAGCCGCAGGTCGATGCCATGCGGGCCGGCGATCACCAGCGGCCGCTTGCGCCGGCTGCATTGCGCTTCCAGCAGCAGGAACGGCACGCCGCCAAAATGGTCGGCGTGGAAATGCGTGATCAGGATCAGGTCGATGTCGTTGCGTGAAATGCCGTAGCGCTGCAGCGCCGGCAGCGAGGTGGCACCGCAATCGATCAGCAGATTGGCCTGCTGGCCGCTGACGTGAAAGCAGGTGTTGAGACGGCCGCCAGAGCCGAATGCGTCACCGCAGCCGACAAATCGCAATTGCATCATGTGATCCGATACGCTGTGCCTTCCCGGACCATTGTTACGCCGGGTGTGATGGAAACGACAGCCGTACCATAGCTGGATAGCGCCAGCCCTGCAGCCGGCGGGCTGCGACATAGTGAACGGGCCAAAGCTGCATAGCGGCGTTGCCAGGATGCATCGCCGCCGATCGGCGGATCATGCCGGCGCCAGCGCGGCGCGCGATCATCGTGCCGGTGTCGGCACGCGCCGGTTGTTGCCGCGCCGAGGTGTCGATGCCGGGCAGCGCCGGGCTTGCGTCAGCGGCGCGGCGCGCCGAACAGCCGCGACAGCAGCCAGATCGGGATCACCACCACGGCGCCGAGCAGGAAGTAGCGCCACAGCCCGTTGATGGCGTCGAAGCCCAGTTCCCACACCCGGATGAACAACGCCTGCACGCTGGCCACGATATTCCAGGGATCGAAGCCGATCGCCGCCAGCACCACGCCGACCAGCAGCGACATCAACATCAGGCGGACGGCCACCGCCGCGGGCGAGCCGCCGAGAAAGCGCGTCAGGCTGTCATCGGTGGCGGGCAGATCGCGTGGATCGTTGGGCATGGGTCCTCCTGACGCGCGCAGTCACACGGCCATCATAGCAAGTGCGCTGCAGATGGGGAACCAGCGCGCCGCCGTCAATGGCGGCCGCACGCCGCGGCGATCAGCGATCACGCACGAGCCGCGGCCGGTCCAGCAGCCGTTCCAGCGTCGCCAGCCGGTCGGCATCGCGCGGCGGCTTGTCCCAACGCAGTCGGCTGATGCGTGGAAAGCGCATCGCCACGCCGGATTTGTGGCGCGAGGATCGCTGCAGCCCCTCAAACGCCACTTCCAGCACCAGGCCGTGCTCGGGTTCATGCACCACATGGCGCACCGGGCCGAACCGTTCGGTGGTGTTGCGCCGGACGAAGCGATCGATTTGCAGCAGTTCCTCATCGGTGAAGCCGAAATAGGCTTTGCCGACCGGCACCAGCACCTCCGCGCCGTCCACCAAAGTCCACAGACCGAATGTGTAGTCGGAGTAGTAAGACGAACGCTTGCCGTGGCCGCGCTGCGCATACATCAGCACCGCGTCGATCACATGAGGATCGTGCTTCCACTTCCACCATTGGCCCTTGGGGCGGCCGGGCAGATAAAGCGCGTCGCGGCGTTTCAGCATCACGCCTTCCACGGCATCGGCATCAAGGCCGGCGCCGGCGCTGGCGGGATCGTGCCGCGCCGCGGTCAATGCTGGCCAATCGGCAAAATCGATGGTGGCCGACAGATCGATTTGTGGATCATCGAGCGCCGCGACAAAGCTTTCCAGCCGCGCGCGCCGCGCCGCAAAGGGCAGCGTGCGCAGATCCTGATCGCCATCGGCGAGCAGATCATAGGCGCGCAAATGGATCGGAAACTCCTGGATCAATTTGGGCGTCACCGATTTGCGGTTCAGCCGTTGCTGCAACACGTTGAAGGGTTGCACGCGGCCGTCGCGCACGATCAGGAGTTCGCCGTCGATCGCGCCGGGCCTGCGCAGCGCGGGCAGCAAATCGGGAAAGCTCTTGGAGATATCTTCGCCGCTGCGCGAATAAAGCCGCGCCACCATCGCGCCATCTGGGTCCTGGCCGCTGACCGCCTGCACGCGGATGCCGTCCCATTTCCATTCGGCGATGTAATCGCGAGCGTCGAGCGCGGCGAAATCGGCGTCCTCAATGGCATGGGCCAGCATCACCGGGCGGAACGGCGCCGGATCGCTGTTGTCAGGCTTGTCGCCGCGCCCTTCCAGCCAGGCGAAGAGTTCGAGATAGGGCGGGGTGAGCCCGGGCCAGACCAGTTCGATGTCATGCGGGTCCTGGTCGCCGAGCGCGGCCGCCGCGGTTTTGGCGAGCCGCGCGGAAATGCCGATCCGCAGCGCGCCGGTCACCAGCTTCAAGAGCGCCCAGCGTCCGGTCTCGTCGAGTTCATCGAGCCAGCGCATCAGCTGCGCCGGCAGCTCGGCTTTGCCGAGCGTCGCCAGCGTGGTGACCACCTCGGTCAGCGACGGCGTGTGATCGTTGCGGAGCTTGGCCGCGCGATCTTCTGC
This sequence comes from Rhodopseudomonas faecalis, assembly GCF_003217325.1. Classification (GTDB taxonomy): domain Bacteria; phylum Pseudomonadota; class Alphaproteobacteria; order Rhizobiales; family Xanthobacteraceae; genus Rhodopseudomonas; species Rhodopseudomonas faecalis. The sequence goes on along the minus strand of NZ_QJTI01000003.1, from coordinate 234,636 downwards.
GACCACACCCGCTGCTTCTCTCGCTTGGTCGTCATGGCCATCGCCCCAGGCACGGCGCGCTCCCTCCCCCTTGCGGGGAGGGCTGGGGTGGGGGTGCCCCGAGGTAGAGCTTCCGTTGCGGTCCCGCACCCCCGACCCCTCCCCGCAAGGGGGAGGGGAGATAGCCGCCTCCCTCGACCACATCAGCGCCACGGTCTCGGACAGGTCCCCGACATAGTCGTAAGACAGCGCGAACAGCACCGGGTCGGCGCGCTGCGCGATCAGATCGCGGATCAGCGCCGGCTTGGCGTGCTTGAACGACAGCGCGCCGGTCAGCGCCGCCAGCGCGTAGCCGCGTTCGGGATCGGCGGTGCTGCGCAAGTAATCGGTGATCAGCCGCAGCTTGGCGTTGCGGCCGGGCTCATAGCCAAGCCGATCGAGCAGATGGGCGAAGCGGTTCATGGCGTCGCGGCCTCGCTGGCCGGCGCCGCGGCGTCGTCATCTTCCTCGCCATAGCCGACCAGTTCGAGCGGCTGCGCCGCAAGGCCCTGGGTCGTGCACCAATGCACCAGCGCGTCTTCCTGGCCGTGCGTCACCCAGATCTCGCCGGCGCCGCTGGCCTTGATAGTGGCGGTCAGGCCGTCCCAATCGGCATGGTCGGAAATCACCAGCGGCAGTTCGACGCCGCGCTGCCGCGCTCTGGCGCGCACCCGCATCCAGCCCGAGGCAAACGCGGTCAGCGGATCGGGGAAGCGCCGGGTCCACAGATCGCTGGTTGCCGATGGCGGCGCCAGCGTGATCTGGCCGGCGAGTTCGGCCTTGCTGGCGTCTTTCACGGCGCGCAATTCGCCGAGCGCAATGCCGCGCGATTGATAGTAGCGGGTCAGCGGCTCGATCGCGCCGTGCAGATAGATCGGCGCGTCATAGCCGGCGGCGCGCAGCAGCGCGATCACCCGCTGCGCCTTGCCGAGCGCATAGGCGCCAACCAGATGGGCGCGCTCCGGAAACAGCCTCACCGAGGCCAGCAATTTGGCGACCTCGGCGGCGGCATCGCCATGGCGAAACACCGGCAGCCCGAACGTCGCTTCGGTGATGAACACGTCGCAGCGGATCGGCTCGAATGGCGTGCAGGTCGGATCAAGCGCATCCTTGTAGTCGCCGGACGCCACGATCCGCAGCCCGCCATAGCTAACTGCAACCTGCGCCGAGCCCAGCACATGACCGGCCGGGTGCAGGCTGACGCTGACCTCGCCAAGCCGCAGCGTCTCGCCATAGCGCAGCGCCTGGGTCTGGCCGGCGAAATTGGGGCCATAGCGCAGCCGCATCAGATCGAGCGTTTCGGCGGTGGCCAGCACCGCGCCGTGGCCGGACCTGGCGTGATCGGAATGGGCGTGGGTGATCACCGCGCGCTCGACCGGCCGCACCGGGTCGATATGGAAACCGCCAAGCGGGCAGCACAGACCGGCTTGGGTCGGCATCAGGATATCTTGCGGGCGAGCCATCTTCGCTATATAGGCCGCCGCCGCGCCTCCAGGAGTCTTTATCCAGCCAAACCGCCAACGGATCAGTCCGCGATGTCGACCCGCGTGTTCATGTCTTCCGGGGACACGATCGCCGATCGGCGATTCGACTTTGCGCGCGACCTGCGGCTGCGCGGCGATCATGACGCCGCCGAGGAATTATTGCTGCAGGCGGTCGAGCTGGTGCCATCCTTCACCAGCGCCTGGTTCGCGCTCGGCGAGCTGCGCGAGCAGCGCGGCGACCAGGATGGCGCGGTCGCGGCGTTCCAGAGCGCGGCCGACAGCGATCCGGCCGATTGCCATGGCGCCAGCCTGCGGCTGATCCGGCTGCGCAGCGCTGCGCCGGCGCCGATGCCGGTCGGCTATCTGCGCACGCTCTATGATCAATATGCGCCGCGGTTTGAAGCCTCGCTGCTCGGCAATCTCGGCTATCGCGGGCCGGCGCTGCTGTTCAAGGCGGTGCTGGCGGCGCGCGTCGCGGCCGGCAAGCCGGCGCTGTTCCGGCGGGTGATCGATCTGGGCTGCGGCACCGGGCTCGCCGGCCGCGCCTTCGCAGCCCAGGCCGACGACATGATCGGCATCGATCTGTCGCCGCGCATGGCCGAACTGGCGCGCGCCACCGGGGTCTATCGCGAGGTGCTGGTCGCGGATGTCGTGGCGGGCTTGCGGCAGCAGGCGCCCGAACAGTTTGATCTCGCGATCGCCGCCGACGTCGCGATCTATCTGCACGATCTGCTGCCGCCGATCCTGGAGGCGGCGCGGGTGCTGACCGCTGGCGGGCTGCTGGCGTTCACGGTCGAGACCCATGCCGGCGACGGCGTGGTGCTCGGCCAGGGGCTGCGCTACGCCCATGGCGCTGATTATGTGCGCGCCTGCTTGCAACACAGCGGACTGCGCGAGCTGGTGCTCGACCACGCCTCAGCGCGCAACGAGGGCGGCCAGCCAGTGCCGGGCCTGGTGGTGGTGGCGCAAAAGCCGTGAGCAGAAAATCCCTGAGCTGATCGGGACCGATGCCGCCCCAGCTCTCAATGCCTCCGCACAAACAAAAACCCCGGCCGCAAGGCCGGGGTTTTGCCGTTCGGAAGGCGTGCTCGCTCAGTACTTGGCGATCACCGGCGAATTGAAGTGATAGTTGATGCCGGTGCGGAACACATGCTCGGTGGCCTTGGTGGTGTTCACGCCAGTGCCGGCAAACAGATCGGTGGTCGAGTCGAGATCGACATAGAGATACTCAGTCTTCGAGGTCCAGTTCGGGCCCAGCAGGCCGAGCAAAGTGAACGGGGCTTCGATGCCCGCGCCCGCGGTCCAGCCGCTCTTGGTCTTGGTGAAGGTCTCGTTGGTGGTGGCGGTGACGATGTTGGTCTTCACGCTGCCATAAGCATAACCGCCGGTCGCGTAGAACAGGGTGGAGCCGACCGAGTAGCCGACGCGGCCACGCACGGTGCCGAACCAGGGCAGCTTGGCGTCGTAGAACACGTTCGAGCCGAGCACCGAAGTGCGGTTGTCACGCTGGGTCGAGCCCTGGAAGTCGGTTTCCAGACCGAACACCCAGTTCGCCGCCTGCCAATTGTAACCGATCTGACCGCCGCCGATGAAGCCGTCCGGCGACAGGGTGAAGCTGTCAGTGGCGCCGCCAAGGGAGGCGGTGGTGCGATCGCGGCCGGTGGCGCCGCCGAAATTGCCACCGAGATAGAAGCCAGCCCAGTTCGCCGCCGGCACCGGGGCGTACAGGCCATTGCCGCCGAAGCGATAGTTCACGCCCACGCGGAACAGGTGCTCGCGGGTTTCGGTGCGCAGCGCCTCGTTGCCGATGAAGTCGTTCTTGTTGCCGAGGTCGAGATAGAGATACTCGATCTTGCCGGTCCAGTTGCCGCCGAGCGCCGCTTCAAGGCCGCTGCCGATGGTCCAGCCGGTCTGGGTGCGATTGAACGAATAGCCGCCAGGAATGGTGCCGGTGACCGAGGTCTTGACGTCGCCGGCCGCGAAACCGCCGGTGAAGTAGCTCACGAACGGACCACGCACCAAGCCGACGCGGCCGCGCACGGTGCCGAACCAGTCGAGCTTCTGATTGTAGCCAACCAAGCCCGCGCCGCTGCTCAGCGTGGCGTCGCCGTTGTTGGCGCCGCTGCCCTGGATGTCGGCTTCGATACCGAACAGCACCGGGCCGAACAGCGAGAAGGCGTTGGTCTGCCAATTGTAGCCGATCTGGCCGCCGCCGAACGCGCCTTCCGACTGCAGATAGGTGCTGTTGATCGTGCCGTCAGCGGGATAATTGTGCGAGGTCAGCGAGCGGCTCATGCCGACGCCGGCGTTTACGCCGAGATAGAAGCCGGTCCAGTCATAGGCAGCCACCACCGGCGCCTTCAGATAGGGGGCCTTGGTCGCGAGATCGGCGGCTTGGGCGCTGACGGCAGTTCCGACGAGCGCGACGCCGGCAAGAATTCGTTTCATGGCAAGAACCCCCAATGAAAATGTCGGCGCAGATTACGGCAGGGCACTGCAACTGTCTGTGCCCGGGCTGCCACACCGGGCGGAAATCTGTCGTAACCAACTGGTAAACAACCTGATTCTGCCGCGCCCGGTTCCGTGAAAGCGGCGTTTCCATACCGCTGCGGGGCATTGTCCGACTGCCGCCCGCGACGTGCCCGTAATGGTACGAGTGCTCGACCGCACGGCGGCGAATCTCTAGCGTTGATCGGGTGAATGCCATCGACCAGCCCTGTTCTGTGGAGGAGTTGCTGCCAGAGCGGTTCCGGCAGTGGTTTGCGGCGCGCGGCTGGGCGCCGCGCCCGCATCAGCTCGCGCTGTTGGACCAGGCCCGGCAGCAACGCTCGGCGCTGTTGATCGCCCCGACCGGCGCCGGCAAGACCCTGGCCGGGTTTCTGCCGACTCTGGTGGAATTGTCGTCACCGCTTCCTTTGCACCTCTCCCCGCTTGCGGGGAGAGGTCGACTTGCTGGCGCAGCCGGCAAGTCGGGTGAGGGGGCTGATGAAATAGCGGCCGAGCTTGCCACCGAGGCGCCCCCTTCTCCCCGCACGCGGGGAGAAGGGCAGGCGGCCCCGCATAGCGGTGGTCTGCACACCCTGTACATCTCGCCGCTGAAAGCGCTGGCGGTCGATATCGCCCGCAATCTCGAAACGCCGATCGCGCAGATGGCGCTGCCGATCCGGGTCGAGACCCGCACCGGCGATACCCCGGTGTCGCGCCGGCAGCGGCAGCGGCGTTATCCGCCGCAGATTCTGCTGACCACGCCGGAGCAATTGGCGCTGCTGCTGGCTTCCGATGACGCGCCGCATCTGTTCGGCACGCTGCGCCGCGTGGTGCTGGACGAATTGCACGCGCTCGTCACCTCCAAGCGCGGCGATCTGCTGTCGCTCGGGCTGGCGCGGCTGTGGCGGCTGGCGCCGCAGCTGCGCATGGTCGGGCTGTCGGCCACGGTGGCCGAACCGGAGCAATTGGCGCGTTTTCTGTTGCCGCAGCATCACTCACCCGCTCCCGTCAGCGGCGAGGGCGAACAACGAGCCGATATCGTGATGGCGGGCGGCGCGGCGCAGCCGATCGTGACCATGCTCGACAGCCGCGAGCGGCTGCCCTGGGCTGGCCATTCGGCGCGCCATGCGCTTGGCGAGATCTATGAGCTGATCAACCGGCACACCACCACGCTGGTGTTCGTCAACACCCGCAGCCAGGCCGAGATGCTGTTTCAGGAGCTGTGGCGCATCAACGACGACAATCTGCCGATCGCGCTGCATCACGGCTCGCTCGATGTCGCGCAGCGCCGCAAGGTTGAGGATGCCATGACTGCCGGCCGCTTGCGCGCCGTGGTCTGCACCTCGTCGCTCGATCTCGGCGTCGATTGGGGCGACGTCGATCTGGTGATCAATGTCGGCGCGCCGAAAGGCGCCTCGCGGCTGATGCAGCGCATCGGCCGCGCCAATCATCGCCTCGATGAGCCGTCGCGCGCGGTGCTGGTGCCGGCCAATCGCTTTGAAGTGCTGGAATGCCGGGTCGCGATCGAGGCGGTCGCCCAAAATGCCCAGGATACCCCACCGCTGCGGCGCGGCGCGCTCGACGTGCTGGCGCAGCATGTGCTCGGCTGCGCTTGCGCTGCGCCGTTTGTCGCCGATCAGCTGTTTGAGGAAGTGATCAGCGCCGCGCCTTACGCCGATCTGCCGCGCCGTGATTTCGACGACGTGGTGGCGTTCGTCGCCACCGGCGGCTACGCGCTGCAAAGCTATGAGCGCTTTGCGCGCATCAAGCAGGATCAGCAGGGCCGCTGGCGGGTCGCCAATCCCAAAGTGCGGCAGAGCTACCGGCTCAATGTCGGCACCATCGTCGAAGACACCATGCTGAAAGTGCGGCTGGTGCGCTCGCGCAGCGCCGGCAGCGGCGCCACCGGGGCGATCGGCCGCGGCGGCCGGCTGCTCGGCGAAGTCGAAGAGGGATTCATCGAGTCGATGGTGCCGGGCGACACTTTCGTGTTCGGCGGCGAAGTGGTGCGCTACGAGGCGATGGCCGAGGATCAGGTCTATGTCTCGCGCGCTCATGATCAGGATGCGCGGGTGCCGTCCTATATGGGCGGCAAGTTCCCGCTGTCGACCTATCTCGCCGATCGGGTGCGGCGGCTGCTCGATGATCGCCGTGCCTGGGCTTCGCTGCCCGATCAGGTGCGCGATTGGCTCAGCCTACAGGCCGAATTGTCGGTGGTGCCGGGTTCGCGGCAATTGCTGGTCGAGAGCTTTCCCCATGCCGGCAAGCACTATCTGGTGTGCTACCCGTTCGAGGGCCGGCTCGCGCATCAGACGCTCGGCATGCTGCTGACGCGGCGGCTGGAACGCGCCAGGGCACGGCCGCTTGGCTTTGTCGCCAATGAATACGCGCTGGCGGTGTGGGGGCTCGGCGATCTGTCGGCGCTGATCCGGCAGGGCCGGCTTGATCTCGATGCGCTGTTCGAGCCCGACATGCTCGGCGATGATCTCGAAGCTTGGCTGGCGGAATCGGCGCTGATGAAGCGCACGTTTAAGACCTGCGCGGTGATTTCCGGGCTGATTCCGCGCCGCTTTGTCGGCGCCGAGAAAAGCCGGCGCCAGGTGCTGTTCTCCACCGACCTCGTCTATGACGTGCTGCGCAAGCACCAGCCCGACCATGTGTTGCTGCGCGCCGCGCGCGCCGATGCCGCCACCGGGCTGCTCGATCTGCGCCGGCTTGGCGATATGCTCAGCCGGATCAGCGGCCGAATCGCCTATAAATCGCTGCAGCGGGTCTCGCCGCTGGCGGTGCCGGTGCTGCTGGAAATCGGCCGCGAGGCGGTGTACGGCGAGGCGTCCGACGATCTGCTCGCCGAGGCCGCCGAGGAACTGGTGCGCACGGCGATGGGGTAGTTTCTTCTCCCTCCCCCCTTGCGGGGGAGCGTCGGGGTGGGGGGTGCCAAAGGCACGTCGTTAAAGGCTCGTCGTTGAAGGCTCGTCGTCAATTGAGAAGCCAAGCTGCTAGCACCCAGATCGCAGACGCCACTCCGCAAGGGGAAGGGCAGCACGTCGTCACCATTGCCGGCGTCAGCATGATCGCCGATCTCGCCGGCGCGCTGTATTGGCCGGACCAGCGGCTGTTGGTGGTCGCCGACCTGCATCTGGAAAAAGGTTCGAGCTTTGCCACCCGCGGCGTGCTGCTGCCGCCTTACGATACCCTGGCGACGCTCGGCCAGCTCGGCGCGGTGATCGCGCGCTTTGATCCGAGAGCGGTGATCGCGCTCGGCGACAGTTTTCATGATGGTGAGGCGCATGATCGGCTATCGGCGGCCAATCGCGATCACCTCGCGGCGCTGCAAGCGCGGCGCGACTGGATCTGGATCGTCGGCAATCACGATCCGGAACTGCCCTGTGCGCTCGGTGGCACGGTGGCGAGTGCACTGGCGATCGGCGCGATTAACTTCCGCCATGAGCCGACCGGCGCGCATGGTGAAATCGCCGGTCATCTCCATCCCAAGGCGCGGATCGCGGCGCGCGGCCGCGCGATCGAGCGGCGCTGCTTTGCCAGCGATGGCGAGCGGCTGGTGATGCCGTCATTCGGTGCCTATACCGGCGGCCTGAGCATTCGTGACGCCGCGTTCCTGCGGGTGTTCGGCGCACCCGGCTTCCACGCGCATGTGCTCGGCGATCGCCAGCTTTACACGGTGGCCGCGGCGCGCTGCTGCTGATCCAGGCTGCCGGCCAGCACCTTGTCGCAGAATTCCGCAAGCCGTTCGGCGAGCCGCAGCGTGGCCGGGCTGGCGTTGGGCGCGGCAATCAGCGCCAGTTCGGTGCGCTCGATCGCCGGAAAGCCGTCGCGCGCGGTCAGCTTGCGATGTTCGGCCTGGATCGAGATTTCCGACAGGATCGACAGCCCAAGCCCGGCCGCGACCGCGGCCTGAATGCCAGCGAGGCTCGAACTGGTGTAAGCGAGATGCCAGCGCCGCCCCGAAGCCTCGATGGCATGGATGGCGCGGGCGCGATAGACGCAGCCGCTCGGGAAGAAGATCAGCGGCACCGAGTCCGCTTTCAGATCGCACGGGTGATGCTTGCTGTTCACCCAATAGACCCGCTCCGGCCACACCGCGACCGCCGGGCCGCGGCCGCTGTCGCGCTTCAGGAGCGCGAGATCAAGGTCGCCGCGCTCGAGATCGCGATGCAGATCGAGGCTCTGGCCGGCACGCACGTCGAGCCGCAGTCCCGGCCGCGAGCGCGCAAAACTGCCGAGTAATCGGGTCAGCCGGTGCGCGGCGAAATCCTCGGTGAGACCCAGCCGCACCGCGCCATCGCCGCTCGGCCGTGCCACCACGTCGCGCGCTTCCTCGGCCAGTGACAGCAGTCGGCGCGAATAGCTCAGCAGCCGCTCGCCGGCCTCGGTCGGGATCACATCCTTGCCGGAGCGATCCAGCAATAGCTGGCCCAGATCGTCCTCCAGCCGCCGCACCTGCTGGCTCACCGTCGATTGCGTGCGATGCACCCGTTCCGCGGCGCGGGTAAAGCCGCCGGCATCAATCACCGCAACGAAGCTGCGCAGCAGATCGAGATCGAGCATGGTGATCGCCATTCATAAAATCACTGATCAGCATTCTATCATTTAATTTCCCAATGAGAAGCGGGCGCCCTACACCAGCAGGCCAGGAGCTTGCCGCATGCCGATCGCCTCTCTTGTTGCCGTCACCTCGCGCGCCGGATTGGCGCGGCCGCTGCAGATCGTGCTGTTCTGCATGCTGTGGAGTTTTGCCTTTGTCGCCGGCAAGGTCGGCGTTGCCGATTGCCCGCCGCTGCTGTTGCTGACCGCGCGGTTCTTGCTGGCCGGCGTGCTGATCCTTGGCCTCGCCCGGCTGTTCGGCGAACACGGGCCGCTGCGCTGGCGCGATATCGCGGTGTGCGCGCTGCTGGGGCTTGCCAACAATGCGCTCTATCTCGGCTTTTCCTACACCGGCATGCTCACCGTGTCGGCGGGGCTGAGCGGCCTCGTCATCAGCGCCAATCCGGTGGTGACCGCGGTGCTGGCGGCGCTGCTGCTCAATGAGCCGCTGACTTGGCGCAAGATCGCCGGGCTCGCGCTCGGTGTGATCGGCGTCACCTTCATCGTCTGGCATCGGTTGACGCTCGGCATCGAAGGCTGGCAGGGCGTGCTGTTCACGCTGGCCTCGCTGGCGTCGCTGGTCGCCGGCACCATCCTGTTCAAGCGGCTGTCGCCGCAGGGCAGCCTGTGGATCGGCAATGGCGTGCAGAATCTGGCCGCGGGTGTCGCCATGGCGCCGCTGGCCTTCTCGCTGTCGAGCGTGCGCGACGTCACGCCGAGCTGGCCGCTCGCCGCCGCCTTCGCTTTTCTGGTGCTCGGCGGATCGATCCTGGCTTACTGGCTCTGGTTCCGGCTGCTGAAGCTCTATGGCGCCACCGCCGCCAGCGCCTGGCATTTTGTGATGCCGCCGCTGGCGATGCTGTTTGCCTGGATGGTGCTGGGCGAGGCGATCGACAGCCGCGATCTGCTCGGCGTGATCCCGGTGGCGATCGGCATCTATCTGGTGACGCGGCCGGCGCGTCAGTCGGCACCCGGCGCAAGCTGAGGCCGCGCCGGGCGCGATTGATCGGCTTGTTCAGCCGATCAGCGCGGCAATGCTGCGGAGTGCCGGCTAAGCGCTACGCGCCAGCGCGCCGTCGATCATCGACACCGCGTTGGCGACGCCGTACACCGCCACGAATGAGCCGAAGCGCGGGCCCTTCTCCTGGCCGAGCAGCACCTGGTACAGCATGTTGAACCATTCCAGCGACACGCCCGGCTTGCCGTCCTTGGCCGCCTTCTTGTGATCGAGGAACGGCTCGCGGCGGCCGATCTCATAGACCACGTCCTGGATCGCCTCGGCGGTGGCGTCGGCCGGCAAATTGGACAGCGCATCGCGCAGATCCTGCAGCGCGGCGCGCTCGGCGTCGGTCGGATCGCGGAACACTTTGGTCGGCGCCACGAAGTCGCGATAGTAATTGATGGCGTAGCCGACCATGGCGTCGAGCTTGGGGTGGGTCTGCGGCGTCACGCCCGGGCGATAGCGGCCGATGAAGCCCCACAGCGTTTCGGCGTTTTCGGCATTGGATGACGACACCAGCGTCAAGAGCAGCTGGAACGTGACCGGCATATCGCCCTGCGGCGGCTTGCCGGAATGGATGTGCCAGACCGGATTGCTGAGCTGCTGCTTGGCGTCCTGACGCGAGAAGCCGTCCAGGAACTGCTGGTAATCGTCGACATTGCGCGGGATCACGTCGAAATACAGCCGCTTGGCGGCCTTCGGCTCGCGATACATGAACAGCGCCAGCGATTCCGGCGAGGCATAGCGCAGCCATTCGTCGATGGTCAGGCCATTGCCCTTCGACTTGGAAATCTTCTGGCCCTTGTCGTCGAGGAACAGCTCGTAGTTGAAGCCCTCCGGCGGCTTGCCGCCGAGCGCTTGGGCGATCTTGCCCGACAGTTTCACCGAGTCGATCAGGTCCTTGCCGGCCATCTCGTAATCGACGCCGAGCGCGGTCCAGCGCATCGCCCAGTCCGGCTTCCATTGCAGTTTGCAGTGACCGCCGGTGACCGGCACCGTGACGCGCTCGCCGGTTTCCGGGTCGTCATAGGAGATGGTGCCGGCCTTGACGTCATGCGCCACGATCGGCACCTGCAGCACAATGCCGGTGCGCGGGCAGATCGGCAGGAACGGCGAGTAGCTGGCGGCGCGCTCCTCGCGCAGGCTCGGCAGCATGATCGCCATCACCTTATCGAGCCGTTCCAGCACCTTGAGCAGCGTGGCATCGAACCGGCCGGACTTGTAGTAGTCGGTGGCGCTGGCGAATTCGTAGTCGAAGCCGAACGTGTCGAGGAAGCTGCGCAGCCGCGCGTTGTTATGCGCGCCGAACGAGGGATGGGTGCCGAACGGGTCGGGCACGCTGGTCAGCGACTTGCCGAGATGCTGTGCCAAGAGTTCCTGGTTCGGCACATTGTCCGGCACCTTGCGCAGCCCGTCCATGTCGTCGGAAAACGCCAAGAGCTTGGTCTTGATCTTGTCCTCGGTCAGCACGCGGAACGCGTAGCGCACCATGGTGGTGCGGGCCACTTCGCCGAACGTGCCGATATGCGGCAGGCCGGACGGGCCGTAGCCGGTCTCGAACAGCACCTCGTCTTTCGGCGCCTTCTTCAGCCGCGCCACCAGCGCCCGCGCCTGCTCGAACGGCCAAGCATTGGACTGCTCGGCGATCGCGCGCAGATCACTCGGGGAAGGGACAAGGTCGGTGGTGGACATCATTTACTCCAGATCGCAAGAGCCGCGCCGCAGGGCGCGAGCATTCAGAACGGGCTGACCGAAAAATATTTTAGCCAGAGATCGGTGAAGCGGCCTTTTTCCCAAAGCCGGAACAGGCCCCAATTCAGCGCTTGCCGCAAAACATCATTGCCCTTGCGGACGCCGATGCCGATGCCCTCGCCGAAATAACGGCTTTCGATAAACGGACCGCCCGAGAAAGCGCAGCAATTTTCTGAATCGGTGCCGTTGATCCAGAACGCCAGCGAAATCGCGTCGCCGAAAATGAAATCGACCTCGCCGCGGCGCAAGGCGGCGCGCAGCGCGTCGTCATTGGCATAGGGGCGCAATTCGGCGTCGGTGAACAGCGCTTTCAGATAAGCCTCGTGCGAGGAGCCGGCGATCGCGCCGACTTTCTTGCCTTCCAGCAGTTCCGGCCGCATCTCGATCAGCACGCCGTCCTTGCGCGAGGCAAAGCGCGCCGGCGCCCGGTAATAGGGATCGGTGAAATCGAGCCGGGCCCGGGTCTGCGCCGTCACCGCCAGCGAGGCGATGATGGCGTCGCCGCGATTGCTGGCGATGGCGTCGAGCAGCGTTTCGAAGCGGCGCATCTGCACGGTGCAGGTCGCCTTGATCTCCTCGCACAGCATGCGGGCGAGTTCGACGTTGAACCCAGCCGGGTTGCCGTCGGGGCCGGTGAAATTGAACGGCGGATAATCGGTCTCGGTCAGAAAGCGGATCACCGTGACCTTGGCGAGGTCCGGCCGCTCGGGGCGGCGGCGCGGGTCCCAGAAGCCGGGCACTGCCTGCGGTCCCGGCTGCACCACCGGGGGCGTTGCAGGCTGCGCCGCGGGCGGCGTGGCCGGCGCGTTTTGCGCGAGCGACGGCGCGCTGGGCGCGGCGCTCAGCATGACGCCGACCGCCAAAGCCGCGAGCCAGCGGGATATGGTTGTGGCGGGCGTCAAAACAATCTTCCGTTGAAGTGTGGCGCGATCGATGGTTGCATGATCGGGGGTCCGGGTCGGCTGGGACTTATAGCCCATCCGATGCCGTAGGCGAGCGTCGTTTGCGTTGGGGTAGCGTAGCGGATGGCGTGGGGGGCTGTTGGTGGCCACCAATCGGGCGGCGCTCCGGTTGTGGCCGTGCGGTGTGATGTCGAGCGCCATGAAAACGGGCGCCATGAAAACGGGCGCCGTGAAAACGAGCGCCATGAAAACGAGCGCCATGAAAACGAGCGCTGTGAAGTTGGGCGGTACCAAGCCGACCACAGCGACATTAGGCGATGCGAGCGGTTCGCAGGTCTGGCGCCCGAGCTGCACTGCCTGCGCGCGGTATTGCCGTCGCCGCTGTTGCACGCGGCGCAGCGCCGCGCCGAGCAGCTCGGCATCGGCGCCGACCAGGTGCTGATCCGCTGGGGCGCGATCGACGAGCGCGCCTATCTGCACCGACTGTCCGCGCATCTGGGGATCGCCGAAGAACCGTTCGCGCATCCGGCGCGCGCCGATACGCCGCTGCGCGATGATCAACTGCCACTGGCGGCGGCGTCGGGCTTGCTGCCGCTGCGCCGGAACGGCGAACTGCTCTGGACGGTGGCGCCGCGCCGTCTGGCGGCGCGCACCATCTGCCGTCTGACCGCAAGCTACCCTTCGACCATTGCCCGGCTGCGCGTCGCCAGCACGGCCTCGCTGCGGCAGTTCATGCTGCGTCATGGCGCGGCGCCGCTCGCCGACCTCGCGGTGTTCGGCCTGCAGCGCCGCTTTCCAAAACTGTCGGCGGCGCCGAGGCAAGGTCGCCACCCGGCGCTGGCGCTGCTGCAGCGCGCGCTCGGGGCGGCGCTGGTGATGTTGCTGCCGCTGTTGTTTGCCAATCCGGTCGGCAGCGCGCTGTCGCTGCTGCTGTTTCTCAGCTTTGTCGGCTTTCGTCTGGTGGCGGCGTTGGTGACGCCGCCGGCGCCGGCGCCGGCGCTGCAAGCGGCGCCGCGCGATTGGCCGATCTATACTGTGGTGGTCGCGCTGTACCGCGAGGCGAGTTCAGTCGCGCCGCTGCTACGCGCCATCGAGGCGCTCGATTATCCGCGCGAACAGCTCGACGTGATCCTGGTGGTCGAGCCCGATGATACTGAAACGCTAGCGGCGATCGCCAGGCTCGCGCCGCGCCCGCATCTGTTGACGCTGGTCGCGCCTGGGTCAGGACCGCGTACCAAACCGAAGGCGCTGAACTGCGCGCTGCCGTTTGTGCGCGGCACCTATGTCGCGGTGTTCGATGCCGAGGACCGTCCTGATCCTGGGCAGTTGCGCGCCGCGCTCGGTGCTTTTGCCGATGGCGGGCCGGCAGTGGCCTGCGTGCAGGCCAGCCTGTGCATCGACAATCTCAGCCATAGCTGGCTGTCGCGGCTGTTTACGGCCGAATATGCCGGCCAGTTCGACGCGGTGCTGCCCGGCATGAGCCGCTTTGCGCTGCCTTTGCCGCTCGGCGGCTCCTCCAATCACTTCCGCACGGCGGTGCTGCGCGAGGTCGGTGGCTGGGACCCGTTCAACGTCACCGAGGATGCCGATCTCGGCTTTCGTCTCGCCCGCTTCGGCTATCGCGCGATCAGCTTCGACTCGGTGACCTATGAAGAAGCGCCGCTCCGGTTCGGCGCCTGGTTGCGGCAGCGCTCGCGCTGGATGAAAGGCTGGATGCAGACCTGGGGCGTGCATATGCGCGATCCGCGGACGCTGTGGCGCGAGGCGGGCTGGCGCGGCATGCTGACACTCAATTTCGTGGTCGGCGGCGCGATCCTCACCGCGCTGTTGCATCCGCTGCTGCTCACTGATTTCGGCTATGCGCTCGTGCGGCTGTATCACGGCGAAACGCTGGCCAGTGTGATCGGGCCGATGACCCTGGTCTATGCCCTGACCATTGCCGCGAGCTATGGCGGCAGCGCCGCGGTGGCGCTGATCGGCCTGTCGCGGCGCGGCCGCGCCTGGCAGGGCTGGTGGCTGCTGCTGATGCCTGGTTACTGGCTATGCCTGTCGATCGCGGCGTGGCGCGCGCTCGGCCAGTTCGTGCTGATGCCGCATCATTGGGAGAAGACCGAGCATGGTCTCGCGCGGCGCGAGGCCGTGGTGACAGCCGGCAAGGGTGCGTCATCAGCCAAGCTGATGGCGGTGCGCGCGCTCACAGATAGCGCTTGAGATCAGCCGCGGCCACGTCCGGTTTGCGCTTGATATCGAACGGCGCCACGAAGCGGCCGTTGCGGTCCATCAGATAGACCAGCGCGGTGTGGTCCATGGTGTAGTCGCCGTCTTTGAGCGGCACCTTGCGGGCATAGACCCGGTAACTGGTCATCATGGCGGCGATCGCGGCCGGATCGCCGCTCAGCCCTTTGATGCGCTCATCGAAGCTCGACAGATATTCTTTCAGCGTCGCCGCGGTGTCGCGTTCCGGATCGACCGACACGAAATAGACGTTGATGCGGTCGCCATCAGGTCCCATGGCGCGCAACAGCTCGGTCATCTCGAACAGCGCAGTCGGGCAAATGTCCGGACAATGCGTGAAGCCGAAGAAAATCAGGGTCGGCTTGCCTTTGAGATTCTGATCGCTGACGCGCTGGCCGTTCTGATCGCTGAGCTGGAACGGACCGCCGATCGTCGCCGACGGCGTGACATTGCGCAGTCCGCCGAGCGCAAACAGCGCAAACAGGCCAATCGCCAGACTGATGGCAAAAGCCGCGAAGATGATGAGAGGGCGTCTGTTGTCGGCGGCCATGGCGCGATCCTCCCGCCTCATGTCACGCACACAATCGTATCACGAAAGTTCGGACACGGCTTGCTTCTCCAGATAGGCGGCGAACTGGCGACCGGCAAGCGCTGCACGCGCCGATCGGGGCGGCTCAGCGCGAGGTGCTGGCCCGTGCGTCGAGATAGCACGGCTTGTACATGTTCATCAGCTGCTTGCCGCGCAGGAAGATCATGCGCGGCGTCAGCCCGCCGCGCTGGGCGATCCAGCGCTGAACCTGCGAGGGATACATCGAATACAGCATATCGGTGGCTTCGCGGTTGGTGACCGCGCGGCCATTGACGCCGAGGTCCCACGCGGCATGGAAGCCGAGATTGGCGCGCGGCGTCACGCAGATTTTGTCGTGCGGAACGGCGCCGAGCACGATGGTGCAGGCCGACGCGCACAGCCCGTCGATCATCACCGTTTCGCCGGATTGCCGCAGCCCCTGATATTTATCGACATAGGTGCCGATCCGTCCGCCGCGGTCTTCGGTGATCCGCACCAGCGCCTGGCTCGTCTCGATGCCTGCCAAAACCAGCACGGCCGCCAGCAATCCGGTCGCGAACTTCATGATCTGCCTCAGTCCAACCCCGTCGGCTCGCGCTTGAGCAGCGCCAGCCGTGATCCCGAACCTCGGGAAAGGTCATTCGAAACCAGGTGCCTTGTCCAGATCACCACGAACGTTCGGGTGCCAAATAAACCGAGTGTTGCACGCAAGATGCACCCTTGATGCGCGCCTTTGGGGATGTTTCCCAAACTGAAACAACCAGCGGCGGGCACTGCGCGGGGCGGGCGCGGCGATCATGCAGCGCAACATCGGCGAAGGCGGTGCGTGCGCGGCGCGGAAAATCGCCGGTTGAGCCGGTTCGACTATAGTCGGGCGCGTCGCAGGCCGAGATCGAGACCGCTTGCCGCGCCCCACTATTTGACGCCGGCAAGCCATTGACAGGGGCAACGCGCGGTGCGACGTGCCGCGGGTCACGGCCTGCATTTGTCTGATGTCAAGGCACCTCTGCCGAAATCGGCGTCGGATGACCGCAGGCACGGCCCCCTTGCTGTCCCTGGCCGTCTTCCAACCTCAAACGATTGTCATCCGGAGTTTTCCGTGCGTCCTGCCGTCATCGCCGCGACTGGCCTTTTTACCCCGCCCGAGAGCATCAGCAACGACGAACTGGTCGAGTGCTTCAACACCTATGTCGAGCGCTTCAATGCGGAGAACGAGGCGGCGATCGCCGAGGGCAAGATTGCGGCGCTGCTGCCGTCGTCGTCGGCCTTCATCGAAAAGGCCTCGGGCATCAAGTCGCGCTATGTGATGCAGAAGTCCGGCATTCTCGATCCGGAAGTGATGCGGCCGGTCATTCCGGAGCGCTCCAACGAAGAATTGTCGCTGCTGGCGGAAATTGCGGTCAAGGCGGCCGAACAGGCGCTGGAGCGCTGGGGCAAGCCGCGCGAACGGATCGGCGCGGTGTTGTGCGCCGCCTCGAACATGCAGCGCTCCTATCCGGCGATGGCGATCGAAGTGCAGGCGGCGCTCGGGCTGCCGGGCTTTGCGTTCGACATGAACGTGGCCTGCTCGTCGGCGACCTTCGGCCTCAAGACCGCGGTGGACTACATCGCCACCGGCACGGCCGACGCGGTGCTGATGGTCAATCCGGAAATCTGCTCGGGCCACCTCAATTTCCGCGATCGCGACAGCCACTTCATCTTCGGCGATGTCGCGACCGCGGTGATCGTGGAACGCGCCGACCAGGCGGAAGGCGGCTGGGATGTGCTTGGCACACGGCTGCGCACGCAGTTCTCCAACAACATCCGCAACAATGCCGGCTTCCTGAATCGCGCCTGGCCGGAAGGCCGCGATCTGCCGGACAAATTGTTCGTGCAGCAGGGCCGCAAGGTGTTCAAGGAAGTGGTGCCGCTGGTGTCGGAGATGATCAACGATCATGCCGCCGAGATCGGCATTGAACTGCCGACGCTCAAGCGCATGTGGCTGCATCAGGCCAACATCAACATGAACGAGATCATCGGCCGCCGCGTGCTCGGCCGCGATCCGACCCCTGAGGAAAACGTCATCATCCTCGATGACTATGCCAACACCTCGTCGGCCGGCTCGATCATCGCGTTCCACAAGCGCTGCGACGATCTCGTCGCGGGCGACCTCGGGCTGATCTGCAGCTTCGGCGCTGGTTACTCGGCCGGCACGGTGTTTGTGCGCAAGCGCTAACGGCACCAGCCTAGCGTTTTCGAGCGACGTTGCTGCTGGCTCGAACCACTCCGCTTATCATGGCCGGGCTTCGTCCCGGCCATCTGCGTCTTTGACTCTGAGCAGGGTGGCTGAGCCATCACGATCGGCCCTTGTTCGATGGCAAGGGTCTTCGATGGCAAGGGTCTTCGATGGCGGAGGTTAGCCCGGTTTGCGGCGGTGCAATCCGGTCGCAAGGCTGACCGCGACCGCAGCTTGCCACACCGGGTAGAGGAAAGAGAAGAACTCAAATCCGACCGCGAAATCGACCGCCAGCAGGCCGCCCGCCAGCGTGCCGATCAGCGGGGTGACGATCCAGGCGAGGCGCTCCACCGGCACGCCCGGCAGCGGCAGCAGGCCCAGCACCAGCAGCAGCGAGCCGGTGCCGCCGCCGGCCAAGCCGGCCAGCGCGTTGCGGATGTTGCGGCCGCTGTCGAAGGTCAAAGCATCGACCAGGATCGCGACATTCACCGCGGCGACGAATGCCAGCATCGTGACCAGCGCGGCGAGCGTCGCGGTCCACCAGCGCCGCCCGGTGCGCCACACCAGCCATTGCACCAACAGCGCGAATGGCAGCGCCATCAGCGCCACGCCGACGCCGCCGGGCGGCAGGTCGACGCGGTCGAGCAGCGGTTGCAGCCAGGGCGTGATCAGCCCGGTCGCCAGCCCGGCGCACATCACCTTGAACAGGTCGAACAGCCGCCGCAGCGTGGCGTGATATCCAGTTTCAGTCGGGTCCACTCGGGCCACTCCGCAGTCTTGCGGCTGCCCTCAAATCATCGATGCCGCTTCGGATCAACGCCACCTTTGATCAGGATCGGCGATCAAACCAATGCGCAGGCTATCGCGACAACATAACGCAGCCCGTTGACGGTCACCCCTTACCCTGGGGGCTTCCCCAGGTCGGCACCGGAACCTTGGGGAACCTATATCGTCATCGGGGGTTGAAGCTCGAAGACGACGGAGAGCCATGATGCCCAGCGACCACACCACCAAAAGCGGAATTGCGCTTGCGCTTGCGCTGGCGGTCGGCGTGACGTCGATCGGTCCGGCGCCGGCCTTTGCGGGAGTGGCCCCGGCCGCGCCCAAGGCGCCGGTTGCCACTGTTGCCACCGATCAGTCGGTCACCGACCTCAGCGCCGCCCGCAAGAAGCGCCGTTATGTCCGGCATCGCGGCGATGGCGGAGCGGCGGCCGCGGCGGCGTTTGTCGGCATCGTCGGCGCGATCGGCGCCATGGCGGCCGCGCAGCAGCGGCGCGACTATTATTATGAGCGGCGCTATTATGGCGGCCCCGGCTACTATTACGGCGGCCCGCCGCCGGCCTATGGCTACCGGCCGGGCTGGGGCTATTACGGCTATTGACGCGGTTTCCGGCGCGCCGGACGGGCAGAACGCCGCTCGATCTCGCGGCGTCCGCTCTATTCGTTAACGCGCTGGCGATCTGTCTGGACTAGTGTGCCGACATGTCCGATTCGCTTGAACGGCTCTATCAGGCGGTACTGGCCGCCCGGGACCTGGACCCGTCGAGTTCTCGGACCGCGCGGCTGTTTCAGCGCGGCCCGGCGAAAATGGCCAAGAAGCTGGCCGAAGAGGCGATCGAGGTGGCGATCGACGCGGTCGGCGGTGACCGCGATGCGGTGATCAGCGAAAGCGCCGATCTGCTCTACAATCTGGCGGTGCTGTGGGCCGCGGCCGATGTCAGCCCGGACGACGTCTGGGCCGAGATGGACCGCCGCGAAGCGCTTCTTGGCATCGCTGAAAAGCTGCCCAAGGAGCGGGCCAAGGACCGGCTCAAGGCGCGGCTCGAGCGGCCCGTTGTCGCGGCCGAAGCCGCCGAGCCGGCCCCAAAGCCGGCGCAAGTGGTCGCTTTGCAGCCGCTTTTGTCGGTGCGCAAGAGCGGCTGATTGTCAGGAGTTGGTTCGCAAAGCATGGACAAAACCGCCTAAGGGTGGTTGATCGCGCCCATGCTGAGACGAATCTACGACTGGTGTATCGACGCCGCCCACAAGCGTTACGCGACCTGGATCATGGGCAGCGTGTCCTTTGCGGAAAGCTCCTTCTTTCCCGTCCCCCCGGACGTGATGCTGATCCCGATGTCGCTGGCGCGGCCGGAGCGGGCGTGGTTCTACGCCGTGCTCTGTACGCTGACCTCGGTGGCCGGCGGTATCGCCGGCTATGCGATCGGTGCGCTGCTCTATGACTCGGTCGGCCAATGGCTGATCCAGCTCTATGGCTATGGCGACAAGGTCGAGGCGTTCCGGGCCGGCTATGCCCAATACGGCGCGCTGATCATCCTGCTCAAGGGGCTGACGCCGATCCCCTACAAGCTGGTGACCATCACCTCGGGCTTTGCCGGCTACGATATCTGGCTGTTCATCCTGTTCTCGCTGATTGCGCGCGGTGGCCGGTTCTTCATCGTGGCGATCCTGCTCAACCGCTACGGCACCGCGATCCGCGCGGCGATCGAGCGGCGGCTCGGGTTCTGGGTGGCGGTCGGCACCGCGCTGTTGGTGCTGGGCTTTGTGATTGCGCTGCGCGCTTTCTAAAACCTGAGGCGGTAAGGCGTTCGCCCCGCGCATGGCGCCGTTGCGTGATGTCGCAGCGCCGGCGCTTTTGCTTTTCGCTGCGCCGCACCGGGATTACGGTGCGGCCGATGTCTGATTCTCCTGGTTTGTGGATGATCGCGGGGCCGGCGCGTGTCGCCGTCGCCGCGATGGCGCTTGTGATGTCTCCGGCGATGATGTCGGCCGTTATGGCTCAGCGGGCCGCAACGCCGCCGCCGGCGAGCGCTGCCCCAAGCGCGCCACCCGGCGCGCCCGCCGTCCCAAGCGCGCCGCCCGTTGCGCCCGCCGCCGCTCCGGCCGCGGATGACAAGCCCGGCCTGATCGATGAGATCGGCAAGATCTGGGACAAATCCACTTCGATGCTGCCGAGCCTGACGCCGTCGCCCGCAGCGCCCGACCCCGCGGCCGCCGCCAAGCCGGCAGAACCCGCTCCTCCGGCGATGGCCCCCGTCCCGGCTCCGTCCGGCCGTGCCGCTGTACCGGCGCCGGCTCCCGCTCCCGCTGGCCGCGTCACCGCTCCAGCGCCCGCGGCGCCTGCTCCGGTCCCCCCGCCGGTCGCCGCACCTGCCGTCCCGGCTGTCCCCCCGCCGGCAGCCCCGCCTGCCGACAGCAGCATGGTGCCCTCGATGGTGTCGGGCCGCGTGCAATGCCCGACCGCCAGCGATGGCGCGGCCGATTGCAAGGCTGGCGCCGATCAGCTGTGCCGCAGCAAGGGCTTTCGCGAAGGCAAGAGCCTGACCACCGATTCCGCCGAAGCCTGTTCGGCGAAAGCGTTGATCCCTGGCCGGCAGCGCGAGCCAAGCGATTGTCACACCAATTATTTCGTGACGCGGGCTATCTGCCGTTAGCAGACGTTTTCGTGCGCAGCTACGCGCAGCGCGCGCTTGCACAGCGCCGGCGCTCTTGCTTTGCTGGCTGTCGCGGCCGTCCGGCCGCGCGCCAAGCACACAAGAACACGCCGGAGGAATGCCTGAATGTCGATGCCTGCCTTGTTTAAGGGCCGTCTGTCGCTGCCTGTGATCGGTTCTCCGCTGTTCATCGTCTCGGGCCCCGATCTGGTGATCGCGCAGTGCAAGGCGGGAATCGTCGGCTCGTTTCCGGCGTTGAATGCGCGCCCGGCCGCGCTGCTCGACGAGTGGCTGCATCGCATCAGGGAAGAACTCGCCGCCCATGACCGCGCGCATCCGGAGCGGCCGTCAGCGCCGTTCGCGGTCAATCAGATCGTGCACAAATCCAACAACCGGCTCGAACAGGATCTGGCGCTCTGCGAAAAGCATAAGGTGCCGATGATCATCACCTCGCTCGGCGCGCGCGAGGATTTGAACCAGGCCGCCCATGGCTGGGGCGGCATCGTGTTTCACGACGTGATCAATCAGAAGTTCGCGCATAAGGCGGTCGAGAAGGGCGCCGACGGCCTGATCCTGGTGTCGGCCGGCGCCGGCGGCCATGCCGGCACGCAGTCGCCGTTCGCGTTCGTGGCCGAGACCCGCGCCTGGTTCGACGGACCGATCGCGCTGTCAGGGGCGATCGCCAATGGCCGGGCGATCCGCGCGGCGCGCGTGCTCGGCGCCGACTTCGCCTATATCGGCTCGGCGTTCATCGCCACCGACGAAGCCAATGCCGTGCAGCGCTACAAGGAGATGATCACCACCTGTAGCGCCGACGACATCGTCTATTCCAACCTGTTCACCGGCGTGCACGGCAATTACCTCAAGCCGTCGATCGCCGCGGCCGGGCTTGATCCCGACAATCTGCCCAGCTCCGATCCCTCCAAGATGAGCTTTGGCACCGACGACAGCGGCGAACGCGCCAAGCCGAAAGCCTGGAAGGAAATCTGGGGCAGCGGCCAGGGCATCGGCTCGGTCTCCAGCATCGTGCCGGTGGCCGAGCTCGTCGCGCGGCTGAAGCGCGAATATGATGCTGCCATCGATCCGGCGCTGTGAGGTCGGCGATGGAGGCGATCTATCGGATTGACGGAAATCACATCACCACCAGCCCGTATGCGGCTGGTCCCTGGGATCTCACCATGCAGCACGGCTCGCCGCCGTCGGCGCTGGTGGCGTTTATCGCCGAGTCGATTCCGACCGCGCAGCCGATGCAGATCGTTCGCCTCACC
The DNA here is from genome assembly GCF_003217325.1 of Rhodopseudomonas faecalis. GTDB lineage: Bacteria > Pseudomonadota > Alphaproteobacteria > Rhizobiales > Xanthobacteraceae > Rhodopseudomonas > Rhodopseudomonas faecalis. The sequence goes on along the minus strand of NZ_QJTI01000003.1, from coordinate 212,671 downwards.
ATCGATCTGATGCGGCCGGTGCCGGTGGCGCCGCTCACATTCGAGACCGAGGTGATCCGCGATGGCCGCAAGATTCAGCTCTGCGCGGTGCGGCTGCTCGCTGAAGGCGTGGTGGTGGTCAGCGCCACCGTGCTGAAAATGCGGATCGGCGCGCAGACACTGCCTGATGAAATCGAGCATCCGCCGATCGACGTGCCGCCGCCGGAGCAAGGCCAGCCGCTGCGCGCCATGGGCGACAACAATCCGTTCGTGTCCTGCGTTTCGATCCGCGAGGTTCATGGCGGTTTCCTGTCGCTCGGCCCGGGCGCGATCTGGTACCGGATGGACCGGCCGATCGTCGAAGGCCATGCGATCTCGCCGGTGATGCGCGCCGCGGTGGCGGCCGATTTCAGCAACGCCACCTCGGCGGTGCTGGATTTCAAGGAATGGACCTTCATCAACGCCGATCTCAGCATCAATCTGGCGCGGCCGCCGATCGGCGAGTGGGTGCTGCTGAACTCGGAAATGTGGATTAGTCCCGATGGCGCCGGCATCGCGTCCTCCAAGCTCGGTGACCTGCATGGTTATTTCGGGCGCGCGGTGCAGAGCCTGGTGATCGAGAAACGCTAACCGCCGGCTCGGCGGTTAGTTATTCGTTAACCACATACTTAGTTGTTTCTTAACCAAGCGGATTCACCATAACGCATGGCTGATCGCGACTGCCGTGCATCATCGCGCTGCTGCGCTACCAGCCAAAGCGAAAGCTGGATGCCGCCATGCTCGTTGAAAAAACCCCCGCGACTCTCTGTGAGATCCGAACCCGGGTGTACCATGCGTTGCAGCGTCACCCGCTCTGCCGGCAGGTGAAGTTCGACGTCATGCAGACGCCGCGCTCCCGGCGCGGTGTGAACTGGACCGTCAATATCCGCGCGGTTGAAGCACGCGCCCTGTGGGAAGCGTCGGAAATCGTCGCCGATATTCAGGACGCTTACGACCTCGCCGCCGCCTGACGCCTGTCGCAAGCTGAGCGACCGATGGCCGTTTTCGCGCCTTGATGATGTGGTGCGATCGGCTTGCTACGCGCCGCCTCCGCCAGGCTGCAGGCCTGAGCGGAGCTGCTCGCTGCTCGAAAACCTTGTTTTTCCGGGCTTTTCCATGCGGTGCCGGGGCGCGCGCGACCTGTTAACAGGCCGTAACTAGCAAGTCCGAGTTGTAACCAGTTCTTAACGATCTCGCCGGGCGCCGCCGCGGAACTTATGGTTAAGCCATATTTAATCTGCAATTATGTTCAAGATGGCCGGCGATCCGTACCGCGGAAGGGAGACCAGCGTGACACGAACCATTGCCCTGCTGGCGCTGGGTTGCACGCTCATCGCCAGCGCAGCCGCGCTGAGCATCGTGACTCGCAATGATGGTGTCGCCGAATTGGCCGGCACCGAGTCCGCCAATCACCGCCCGGTCGCCAATCGCACCGCCAAGACCGACCGGCTGGCGGTGATGACGGTGTCGACCAACGCCGCCGAATCCGCGGCCGCGCTCGCCGCCGCGCCGGAAGAAGTGCCGCTGCGCCAGGCCTTTGCCGCCGATACCCCGCTGGTACTGCCCAAGCCGGTCGAAGCTGCTGCGGCGATGGTGCCGGTGCCGGAAGCCAAACCAGACGCCAAGCCCGATGCCAAGCTCGAGGCTAAGCCGAAAGCGGCCAGCAAGCCGCCGGTGCAGAAGACCTATGCGCTGCTCAGCGATTCACAGATCGCCGCCATCAAGAGCCGGCTCAATCTGTCGTCGTCGCAAGCCTATTATTGGCCGTCGGTCGAGCAGGCGCTGCGTGCCGTCGCGCGCAAGATGCACGCCACCCAGCAGGCCAATCCCAAGGGCGCCGCACCGGCCATCGATCCTGATAGCGAGGAAGTGCAACAGCTTAAGTCGGCGGCGATGCCGCTGCTTTTCCAGTTGCGCGAGGATCAGAAGCAGGAAGTGCGCTCGCTGGCCCGCATCATCGGCTTGCATCAGGTCGCCGCGGCAATCTGATCAATTCTGCACATCCAGCGGTGCATCCGATTGTGTACGCTGGGCCGGCCGATTGTCTTAACAACTGTTAATAAAAAGTTTCTCATCCGCAGTCGATTTCCCGAAACCAAATTGTACCGGGCGCGACTAATACGGGGTGCCGAAATCGTCAGCGCCGCGTGTTCAAGGATGAGGGTTGATGTCTGGCACTGCCGAGTCTGCGTTCCTACCGAGGTCCGCTTTTCAAAAAGACCTGCTGTACACTCTCGGCGGCGGTGATCCGCGTATCACCATCGCCGTGCTGGATGGGCCGGTGGATCGCACCCACGAGTGTTTTCGCGGCGCGCGGCTGACGCCGATCGATGATTTCGCTCCCGATGAATTTGTGACAGCGCGCACGTGCAACGATCGCACCATGGCGCAGGGCTCCCATACCGCCAGCGTGATTTTCGGACAGCCATGCAGCGCCGTGGAAGGGCAGGCGCCGCTATGCCGTGGCCTGCTGGTGCCGATCTTCGCCGATGGCGCGGTCTGCACGCCGCAGCGGCTGGCGCGGGCGATCGTGGTGGCGGTCGATCATGGCGCGCAGGTCATTCATGTCGGCGGCGGCGCGTTTGTCACCATGGCCGACCATGACGGCCAGCTCGCCAAAGCGCTGGCGCTGTGCCTGCGCCGCAAGGTGCTGATCATCGCGGCGGCGGGTCGCAGAGGCAGTGCCGAATTGCTGCGCGCCGCGCTGGCGGCGCCGGTGTTGGCGGTCAAGGCGGTCGAGCAATTGCCGTCGCCGGGCTGCGATGGCGCGCTGGCGATCGGCGGCGGGTGCGGTATCGCGATGCCGGGTAGCCGGATTTTCGGCGCGGCCTTGGAAGGCCGGGTGGCGCGCCGCAGCGGGGCCTGTAGTGCCGCGGCATTGGCCAGCAGCCTCGCCGGGCTGTTGCTCAGCCGGCAATTGGTCACGCAGGATCGCGCCGATCCGCTCGCGGTGCGCCACTGGCTGCTCGATGCCGCCTGCGCCAACAAAGCGCGCGGCGGCTATGCGGTGCTGGACAGCCAGCGCGATATCGAGCGGCTGGCCGCCCATGCCGGCCTGGCCTATCCGGTGACGCGGTCGTTCGGCCCGGCGTGAGGCCGCGCTCATCGAGCTAAGCGCGACATCCCCGGTGTCATCATGCCGTCGGGCTGTGGCTGGGGTCGCGAGACCTGTCGCCGCGTCCCGGCGCCAGCGCCACGCCCTTGACCTGGGCGATCACCTGCTGGCCGGTGGCAAGCTGTAAATGATCCCATGAGCGCCGGGTGACGCGCGCCAGCAAGCGCGCGCCGCCCGTGCCGTCGCCGAGCGCCAGCACCACCACCATCTCGCTGGCGTTGAGCGGCGTCGCCGACACGATCTTAGTCGGCAGCGCGTTCAGGATGGTGGATTGCTGCGGCAGTTGGCGCGCCAGGCTGACGTCGCCGGCGGCAATGCGCACCCTGCGGCGCTCACCGGCCGCGACCGGCGGCGCCGGCACCAGCAGTTCAGCGCCTTCGAGTTGCAACGTCACCAACCCGTAGTTGCTGTCATAGCGCTGCACGATCGCGTCGAAATTGACGGCGGCCTCACGCGAGGCGGCGAGCGGCAGCGTCGGGTCGCTCTGCACCTGGGTCAGCGGCCCCGAGGCGATCACCTCGCCGGCGCGCATCAGCACCAGATGGTCGGCCAGCCGCTCGATTTCGGTGATGTCATGGCTGACATAGATCACCGGCAGCGATAGCCGCTCATGCAGCCGTTCCAGAAATGGCAGGATGTCATCCTTGGTGAGCCGGTCGAGCGCCGATAGCGGCTCGTCCATCAGCAGCAGCTTGGGTTGCGACAGCAGCGCGCGGCCGATCGCGACCCGCTGCCGTTCGCCGCCGGACAAATGGCGCGGCGAACGATCGAGCAGCGGCACGAGGCCAAGCAACTCCAGCACCTCGTCAAAGCCGATGCTCTGGCCGTTGCTCTGCTCGGCGGGGTGGCGCGGCGCGCCGTACAAGAGATTGCCCTTCACCGACAGATGCTGAAACAGGCTGGCTTCCTGAAACACATAGCCGATCGGGCGCTGATGCGCCTTGCGAAACAGGCTTTCGTCCTGCCAGGTGTCGCCCGCGATCGAAAAGCGGCTGCCGGGCAGTTGCTGCAGCCCGGCGATACAGCGCAGCACCGTGGACTTGCCGCAGCCGGACGGGCCGAACAGCCCGGTGATGCCGGTCGCCGGCACGGTGAATGCGGCGTCGAGCCGGAAGCGGCCCAACTGGCCGCGAAACTGCGCGTTGATCGAGTTGGCGAGGTCTCTCATCCTTTGATCCGCGCGGTGCGTTTTTCCAGCATCATCATGGTCAGGATCACCACAAAGGCGAAGGCGGCCATGCCCGCGGCCAGGATATTGGCCTCACGCCATTGCGAGGTCTCGACATAATCGTAGATCGCCACCGACAGCACCTTGGTGGTGCCGGGAATGTTGCCGCCGATCATCAGCACGATGCCGAATTCGCCGACGGTGTGCGCAAAGCCGAGCACCGCGCCGGACAAAAAGCCCGGGCGCGCCAGCGGCACCGCCACCGTCCAAAACGCTTTCAGCGGCGAGGCGCGCAGCGTGGCGGCGACTTCGAGCGGCCGGTCGCCGACCGCGGCAAAGGCATTGCGGATCGGCTGCACCACGAATGGCATCGAATACACCACCGAGCCGATCACCAGGCCCTCGAAGGTGAAGGCCAGCGTGCGGCCGCCCCACAGACCGGCGAGCGCGCCGCCGGGGCCATCCGGTCCGAACAGCACCAGCAGATAGAAGCCGAGCACGGTCGGCGGCAGCACCAGCGGCAGCGCCACCACCGCGGCAATGCCTTCCTTCCACCAGGCTTTGGAGCGCGCCAGCCACCACGCGATCGGCGTGCCGACGATCAAAAGGATCAAGGTGGTCATCGCCGCCAGCTCGACCGTGAGCCGAACCGGCTGCCAAATATCGGGGGGAAGGCCGCTCATTGCTGGAACATGAGTTGGAAATGACGGGTGGTCCTAACCTCTCCCCGCATGCGGGGAGAGGTCGATCGCCGGAGCGAAGCGAGGGCGGTCGGGAGAGGGGGCGTGTTCGCGCGGTCGGGCGGCTCAGCCTGGGGGAGGCGCCCCCTCACCCCACCCCTCTCCCCGCACGCGGGGAGAGGGAGCTTTTTCCGCTCCGTTGGTGCCATTCTCGAAACGCCCGGTCTCATGCAGCGAGGCTCAGCTCGCCTTGGCGGGCGGGACCTCGTAGCCGAACTTTTCGATGATGGCGCGCGACTCCGGTCCCTTCAGGAATTCAAAGAACGCCTTGGCGGCTTCGTCGTTTTCACCCTTCTTGAGCAGCACCGCGTCCTGGGTGATCGGCGAATACAGGTTTTGCGGCACCATCCAGCGCGAACCGTCCTTGTCGTTGATCACCTGCGACAGCGCCACAAAGCCGATCTCGGCATTGCCGGTCTGCACGAACTGGAATGCCTGCGAGATGTTGGCGCCTTCCACGAATTTCGGCTTCAGCTCGTCATAGAGCTTCAGGGTCTGCATCGCCTCGACCGCGGCGGCACCATAAGGCGCGGCGACCGGGTTGCAGATCGACAGCTTGGCGAATTTGCCGTGCTTGAGGGTCTGTTCGCCCTTCACCAGGCCAGGCTCCTTGCTCCACAGCACCAGCTTGCCGACCGCATAGGTGAAGCGGCTGTCCTTCACCGCCAGACCGTCTTCGACCAGCTTCTTCGGGCGGGCGGAGTCCGCCGACAGGAACACCTGGAACGGCGCGTCCTGGCTGATCTGGGTGAAGAACTGGCCGCTCGAGCCGAATGACAGCACCGCCTCATGGCCGGTCTTGGCCTTGAACGCCGCGGCGATCTCCTTGGCGGGCTCGGTGAAATTCGCGGCAACCGCGATATTGGCGCTGTCGGCCAAAGCCTGGGAGCTGGTGACGCAGGCAACGGCGACGCCGATCAGCGCCAGCTTGATGGGCATGATGAACTTCAAGGGTCTCTCCTGTTGGTCAGCTTGGTGGTGGGAAGAAACGGAAGGGCGAGCGGCGGCCGGCCGCTGCGAGGCCGGGTGCCGAACTGCAATGAGCGCGTGGGGAACGGCGTCATCGGCCGCCTCAATCGATCGCGATCAGCACATGGGCGGCGTCGAACACCGCACAGGCCGGGCTGCCAGGGTTGAGCCGCATGTCGGCGGCGCTGGCGGCGGTGATCGATGCCGCCAACGTCTTGTCGGCGCCGACGTCGAGCACGATCTCGGCGTGGACGCCGGACACCTCGCAGCGCCGCACCGTGCCCTGCACGCAATTGCGCGCCGAGGTTTTGGGCGGCTCGCGGCCGGGGGCGATCATCACGAACGGCGCCTTGATCAGCACCACCACCTCGCGGCCGACGCACAGCCCGAGATTGTCGGCGCTCTCGCTGGTCACCAGCGCGTAGATCGTGGTGTCCTCGGCCACCGCGACCGCGACTTCGGCATTGAGCGTATCGGCGGTGATCGCGGTGATGGTGCCGCGCAAAGCGTTGCGAGCGCTGGTTTTCATAAAATATCCCGAGACCAGATTGCTGGGGGTGATGCCGCTGCCGGCGAGCTCCGGCTCGAGCGCGCGGATCACCCGTGCCATTTCCGCTTCCAGCCGGTTGAAGGCTTCGATCACCCGCAGTCCGGTCGGGGTCAGGTGGGCGCCTCCGCCCGATTTGCCGCCGGTGCGCCGCTCCAGCAGCGGCTGCCCGAACAGATTGGTCATCGCGTCGAGCGCGTCCCAGGCGGCCTTGTAGGTCAGTCCGGCGGCCCGGGCGCCGGCGGCAATGCTGCCCTCGCGCGCGACCGCCTGCAAAAGCCGGATTCGATCGCGGCCGACCGCCGCGACATTCTTAGTCTTTAGGGTAATGCTGGCTTCGATCGACAAACCCCAGCTCCCGACTCCCGTGATATAGTTTGTCTATATAACGAGGCGGGGCGGGCTGCAATCGGGTGCCTGCGCTGCATTAGAGCCGCGTTAAGATCATGAAAGATATATGAAAACAGCGGCCCATGTCCGTGCCAACCCTGACGCGAATCTGTTGCAATGCGACAATTCGATGCCGCAATGCGAAATTGCCGCAATCACGCAACTTTGTTGCGCTAAACTGCTGCGGGATTCTCATTTGATGCGCGTCAAATCGACGGTATAGGGGCCGTGCTACGGACCCGCACGGCCCGGAGCAGGCGGCCGCAACGTCGCACGACATAAACAGGCTGGCTCGCGCAAAGACAGTCAATTCTGAAACTTGAGTTCGGTTAGCCGGATCGCTCGCAGAAGTGGTCGCGGCAGGGGAAGCGCTTTTCGTTCGCCAGCGGCGGCGGATGCGACCCGCAGCATTGCAGAGATGGACGCATGACAATGAACGCAAAATATCCTGGCATTCCCTCCGTCATTCACGGCAACGGTGCCGTCGCCCAAGTGATGGGGCATGTCTGCGGTGGCGTCATCGGCTACCCGATCACCCCCTCGACGGAAATTTCCGAAATTTATGAAGCGTTCCGTTCGTCCGGCGGCTGCAACGTCTGGGGCAAGCATCCGTTCTTCTTCGAGCCGGAAGGTGAGCATTCGGCCCAGTCCGGCGCGCTCGGTGCGGCGCTGACGGGTGGCAAGTTCGTTTCCAACGCCTCGTCGAGCCAGGGCATTCTGTACGGCCTGGAATCGCATTACGTCACCGTTGGCAAGAAGGTCGGCGGCTTTGTGCTGCAGGTCGCCGCGCGCGTGGTGTCCAAGCACTCGCTGAACGTGATGGCCGGCCATGACGACGTCTATGCGCTGCTGCCGTCCGGCTACACCATTCTGTTCGGCTCCAATCCGCAGGAAGCCGCTGACCTCGCCGCGATCTCCTACAAGGTCAGCGCGATGTCGCTGATCCCGGTCGCCAATGCGATGGACGGCTTCGCCACCTCGCACATGCTCAGCGAAGCCTTGATGCCGGAGCCCGAGCTGCTGCGCGAATTCCTCGGCGACCCGGCCGGCCGCATCAAGTGCCCGACCGTGGCGCAGGAAATGCTGTACGGCGCCAAGGGCCGCGTGTTCCAGCTCAAGCAGTATCTCGCCCGCCACAAGGCCGACTTCATCGCCTCCGACCTGGAAAAGCTGATCGCTTATCTGGACGGCCGCGCTGACACCGTCGAGACCGATTCCGAAGGCAAGCTGATCGCCGGCTCGCTGGAATACGTGCCGGAAGAACTGCATGCGCAGTGGAAGCGCCAGTGGATCAACGCGCCCGAGAAGGGCACCCGCCAGCTGGTGCCGGCGCTGGTTGACGTCGACAATCCGGGCCTGACCGGCGGCGTGCAGAACCAGCCGGACTTCCAGGCCGGCGCGGTCGATCACCGCACTCACTTCGTCAGCGCGGTGCCGAACTTCGTCAAGGAAGCGATGCGCGAATACGCAGCGCTGACCGGCCGTGAATATCAGCCGGTGATGAGCTTCATGGCCGACGACGCCGAGCACGTGGTGGTTGGTCTCGGCTCGGTCACCGACGACGCCGAGGCGGTCGCTGCCTATCTGCGCGGCCAGGGCAAGAAGGTCGGCGTGATCTCGATCAAGATGCTGCAGCCGTTCCCCGAGGCCGAACTGGTCGCGGCGCTGGCCGGCAAGAAGTCGGTCACCGTGCTGGAGCGTTCGGAAGTCACCGCGCTCACCACGCTCGTCACCCAGGCGCTGTGCAAGGCGCGTGAGAACGGCGACGTCGGCGTCCGCCACGCTGGCATCCCGGCGATCGACAAGCTGCCGAAGATCACCACCGCGATCTTCGGTCTCGGCGCGCACGACCTGCAGCCGCGCGACATGATCGCCTGCTTCGAGAACATGGAGAAGGAAAAGAGCGCGCCGTTCGTCTATCTCGGCACGCAGTTCTTCTCGAAGAATCCGTCGCCGCGCATGGCGGCGCTGCAGGATCGCCTGAAGGCGGCCTATCCGGAAACCCAGCTGATGGCGCTGGAAACCGGCCCGAACCCGCAGCTGCTGCCGCCCTCGGCGTTCCGCATCCGCTTCCACTCGATCGGCGGCTACGGCACCATCGCCTCGGGCAAGCTGCTCACCGACATTCTGGCCGGCGTGCTCGACATGCGCTCGAAGTCCGCGCCGAAGTATGGCTCGGAAAAGAGCGGCGCGCCGACCAACTACTACATCACCCTGTCGCCGGAGCCGGTGAAGATCACCAACGCCGATCTGGAAGACGTCGAGATCGTGATCTCGCCGGACCACAAGGTGTTCGTGCATGCCAACCCGCTGCGCGGCCTGGTCGCCGGCGGCACCTTCATCCTGCAGTCGAACCTGTCGCCGCTCGAAGTGTGGCGTGACCTGCCGGCCAAGGCGCGGCAGACCATCCGCGACAAGAAGATCAAGTTCTATGTGATCGACGCCTTCGCGGTGGCCAAGCGCCACGCCCCGACCGCCGAACTCGAAACCCGCATGATGGGTATCGCCTTCATCGGCGCGGTGTGCGGCCATGTCGACCGCGTGGTGGCCGACGCTTCGCGCGACGCGATGCTCACCAAGATCCGTCAGCAGATCTCCAAGAAGTTCGGCTCGAAGGGTGGCGACATCGTCGAAGGCAACATGGCGGTGATCCGCGAGGGTTCGGAAGCGACCCAGCAGGTCAATTACGACGCGCCGGAATTCGCCGAAGCCGAAGTCCAGGCCGCGCCGAAGGCCAAGCGCGACGTGTCGATCTCGGCCTCGATGTGCCGCGTCGCCGGTCCGGCCCAGGCCTCCGGCATCTTCGATCCGCAGTACTATGACGACGTGCTCGCCGGCCCGTTCCGCGACGGCACCATTGCCGACGCCCCGGTGCTGCCCGGCATCGGCATGTTCATGCCCGCCGGTTCGGCGGCCATGAAGGACAAGGGTCTGTTCCGCCGCAACGTTCCGGAGTTCAACCCGGATCAGTGCACCGGCTGTCTGGAATGCGCGCTGGTCTGCCCGGATGCCGCGATCCCGAACGGCGTGCACGACATCCATGAGCTGCTGGCCTCGGCCATCAAGCAGCTCGACATCGCCCCGGCGCAGCGCGACGCGCTGAGCGCTCACGTCCACGCGCTGAGCGAGGCGGTGCGCGAGATGTATCGCGCCGGCAAGGACGACAAGCCGTTCCACGAGATCGTGGCGCAGGCGGCCGAGGCGATCGACACCGACAACGCCACCTTGAAGCGTAACTTCGGCAAGCTCGCCGCGGCGCTCTCGGTGTTCCCGGTGGCCCGCACCCGTCCGTATTTCGACGCGGCCGAGAAGAACCAGCCGGGCTCCGGCGGTCTGTATTCGGTGAACGTCGATCCGTGGAAGTGCACCGGCTGTCTGGAATGCGTTGACGTCTGCGGCCCCGGCGCGCTGGTGGAACGTGAGCAGGACGAGGCGCTGCTGGACAAGCTGCAGGGTAGCTTCGAGTTCTTCAGCCGCACCGCCAACACCCCGGCCCGGTTCGTCGATGGCGCCACCAAGCCCGACGGCGAAACCAAGCGTCTGATCCTCGATCGCGCCAACTACTACGCGACCACGGGCGGCCACGGTGCCTGCCGCGGCTGCGGCGAAGTCACCGCGATCCGTCTGGTCACCGCGACCAACCACGCGCTGCACGACAAGCGCCGCAAGGACCACGTGCGCGAGCTGGAAAGCCTGATCGAGAAGCTCTCGGCCAAGCGTGACAGCGTCACCGACGCGGCCCGCCGCGAGCGCATCGAGCGCACCATGAAGACGCTGGAAAAGCGGCTCTACCTGTTCGAGAGCGGCCCGACCGGCAACGGCCCGTCCGGCATGGTGATCGCCAACGCCACCGGCTGTTCGAGCGTGTACGCCTCGACCTTCCCCTTCAACCCCTACACCGACCCGTGGGTGAACAGCCTGTTCCAGGACACTCCGGCCGTTGCCAAGGGTATCTTTGAAGGTCTGATCGCGCAGGCGTCCGACGACTTCCGTGCGCTGCGTGTCGCCAAGCTCGAACTCGGCGATGCCTATGAGCCGAGCAAGCACGACGGCTACTTCCGTTACTTCGGCTGGAATCAGTTCTCGCCGGAAGAACGGGCGCTGGTGCCGACCGTGCTGTCGATGGGCGGCGACGGTGCGACCTACGACATCGGCTTCGGCGCGCTGTCGCGTCTGTTGTCGACCTCGACCCCGATCAAGGTGGTGGTGCTGAACACCGGTGCCTATTCCAACACCGGCGGTCAGACCTCGACCGCGAGCTTGACCGGTCAGGATAGCGACCTGTCGCGCTTCGGCATCGCCAACACCGGTAAGCAGGAATCCCGTAAGGAACTCGGCCTGATCGCCTCGTTCCACCCGAACGTCTTCGTGATCCAGACCTCGACTGCGCTGCAGGGTCACTTCATGAAGAACGTGCTGGAGTTCCTGACCTACACCGACTCCCCGGCGGTGCTCGACGTCTACACCCCCTGCCAGGCTGAGCACGGCATCGGCGATGCGGTCGCCAACCGTCAGGCCCGCAAGGCGGTGGAGAGCCGCATGAACCCGGTGTTCGTGCACGACCCGCGCAAGGGCTCGAAGCTGAACAACTGGTTCTCGCTCGACGGCAACCCGGAAGCCGATCAGGATTGGGCCACCCAGTCGATCGAATATGTCGATGACAACGGTGCTACCCAGCTCTTGAAGACCCCGGTGACCCCGGCCGACTTCGCCTACACCGAAGTCCGCTTCCGCAAGCAGTTCAAGCCGCTCAAGGCTGATGCCGATGGCGTGCCGGTGGCCGACTACGTGGCGCTCGATGCCGACGCCCGCGCTGGCAAGACGCCGTTCATCTACGCCACCGATGGCGACAAGAAGCTGATCAAGCTTTCGGTCGGCGCGGCGGTGATCAAGCTGGTCGAGGAGCGTCGCCGCTACTGGCGCACGCTGCAGTATCTCGGCGGCTACGACATCCGCGTGCTGGACGAGAGCCATCGCGCTGAGCTCGAGTCGCTGCAGCACCAGTATGAAGAGTCGGTGAAGGCCCGCGAAAGCTCGCTCGATCAGATCGCGCGTGGCATGAGCGAACTGGCGGCGTCCTCGAATGCTCCGGCGGCTGGCGGTTTCGCCGGTCTGATGGCTGGGCTCGCTCCGGCTCCGGCCGCGGCGGCTGCGACCAACGGTGCCAAGCCGGCGAACGGCAACGGCGCCTCCCCGGTGGACATTGCCGAGTCCGATCTCGACAAGTGCACCAACTGCAAGAGCTGCTATCAGGACGTCCCTGAAGTGTTCGAACTCACCAAGATCGTGGTCGGCGGCGCCAGCAAGGACGTCGCTCACGTGATCCCGGGCGTGTTCAACAAGATCAAGGTCACCCCTGAACTGTCGGCCAAGCTCAGCCGTGCGGCGGCCAACTGCGACGCGGAGATCATCCGATGAGCGGCGCCACCGGCATGACCACTGACGAACTGAAGCGCTACGAACAGGCTCGCACCGTGCTTGACACAGCACGGAGCGAACTGGAGGAACTGCAGAACAGCGAAGCTGTCAGCGTGTTCCAGAAGCAGCTCGCGCTGTTGCAGAAGCGCCTGGTCAATGACCCGGCGTCGCTGCGCAGCATGTTCATCGCCGACGGCTCCCAGGCTCTGGTCTGGGAGTTCCAGCAGCCCGAACTCGGCGCCGCGTTCACCGCGACGCTGTGGAATCTGCTGGCGCGCGGCGATGACATGAGCATCATCCTGCAGCGCTTCATCTGGGCGCTGCCGCTCAAGTTCAAGCGCAAGTTCATCAAGGCGATCGACGTGCATCTGCGCGATCGCTACCCGATGTTCGAAAATCTGTCGGAAGGCTGGCCGGGCGAAGCGTTCATTCCGCCCTACATTCGTCCGGCGGAAGAACGTTCGATCGACTTCGAACTCGTCAACCAGGGCTACCTTGGTTACCAGTCGCTCGGCTACAGCGTGCGTGAATGCGAGCTGTTCGTCTGGCTCGAAGTGATGCGCGACAAGCAGTGCGACGACAAGCCGTGCGAACTCGGCGTGCTGATCCACGGCAAGAGCGAGCCGAAGGGCGGCTGCCCGGTCAAGATCCACATCCCCGAGATGCTGGACCTGCTCGGCAACGGCAAGCACCGCGAAGCGCTCGAGCTGATCGAGAGCTGCAACCCGCTGCCGAACGTCACCGGCCGCGTGTGCCCGCAGGAACTGCAGTGCCAGGGCGTCTGCACCCACACCAAGCGTCCGATCGAAATCGGTCAGATCGAATGGTATCTGCCCGAGCATCAGAAGCTGGTCGAACCGAACGCCAATGATCGCTTCCTGGGCCGGATCTCGCCCTGGGCGGCGGCCACCAAGCCGCCGATCGCGGTGGTCGGCTCCGGTCCGTCCGGTCTGATCAACGCCTATCTGCTGGCGGTGGAAGGTTTTCCGGTCACGATCTTCGAGGCGTTCCACGATCTCGGCGGCGTGCTGCGTTACGGCATTCCGGAATTCCGTCTGCCCAACACGCTGATCGACGACGTGGTCGAGAAGATCACGCTGCTCGGCGGCCGCTTCGTGAAGAACTTCGTGGTCGGCAAGACCGCGACGCTGGAAGACCTCAAGGCTGAGGGTTTTTGGAAGATCTTCGTCGGTACCGGCGCGGGTCTGCCGACCTTCATGAACGTGCCCGGCGAGCATCTCTTGGGCGTGATGTCGGCCAACGAGTTCCTGACCCGCGTCAACCTGATGCGCGGCCTGGACGATCGCTACGAGACGCCGCTGCCCGAGACCAAGGGCAAGGAAGTGTTCGTGATCGGCGGCGGCAACACCGCGATGGACGCGGCCCGCACCGCCAAGCGGCTCGGCGCCAACGTCACCATCGTCTATCGCCGTACCCAGAGCGAAATGCCGGCGCGCGTCGAAGAACTGCATCACGCGCTCGAAGAAGGCATCAACCTCAAGGTGCTGCGCGCGCCGCGAGAGTTCATCGGCGACGACCACACCCACTTCGTCACCCACGCGCTCTTGGACGTCAACGAGCTCGGCGAACCGGACAAGTCCGGCCGTCGCAGCCCGAAGCCGACCGGCGAAATCGAGCGCGTGCCGGTGGACCTCGTGATCATGGCGCTGGGCAACACCGCCAACCCGATCATGAAGGACGCCGAGCCGGGCCTGAAGACCAACAAGTGGGGCACCATTGAGGTCGAGCAGGGTTCGCAGCGCACCTCGATCAAGGACGTCTACACCGGCGGCGACGCTGCCCGTGGCGGCTCCACCGCGATCCGCGCGGCCGGCGACGGCCAGGCGGCGGCGCGCGAGATCGTCGGCGAGATCCCGTTCACCCCGGCCGAGATCAAGGACCGCGTCGAACGTGCGGCGCGCTACACCGAGCTCGGCCAGGTGGCGCAGACCATCGTCAACAAGGTGCCGCTCGCTGGTGGCATCGTTGAGTTCACGGTGCGGGCGCCGATGGTGGCGCGTTCGGCCAAGGCCGGACAGTTCGTGCGCGTGCTGCCGTGGGAGAAGGGCGAACTGATCCCGCTGACGCTGGCCGATTGGGATGCCGAAAAGGGCACCATCGATCTGGTCGTGCAGGGCATGGGCACCTCGTCGCTGGAGATCAACCGGATGGCGATCGGCGACGCCTTCAGCGGCATCGCCGGCCCGCTCGGCCGCGCTTCGGAGCTGCATCACTACGGCAAGGATGAGACCGTGGTGTTCTGCGCCGGCGGCGTCGGTCTGCCGCCGGTCTATCCGATCCTGCGCGAGCACCTGAAGCTCGGCAACCACGTCACGCTGATCTCCGGCTTCCGGGCCAAGGAGTTCTTGTTCTGGACCGGCGAAGACGAACGCATGGGCCAGATCAAGAAGGAGTTCGGCGACCAGCTCGAGCTGATCTACACCACCAATGACGGCTCGTTCGGCGTGAAGGGCTTCGTCACCGGTCCGCTGGAGGAGATGCTGAAGGCCAATCAGCAGGGCAAGGGCCGCAAGATCGCGGAAGTGATCGCGATCGGTCCGCCGTTGATGATGCGGGCGGTGTCCGACCTCACCAAGCCGTATGGCGTGAAGACGGTGGCCAGCCTCAACTCGATCATGGTGGACGCGACCGGCATGTGCGGCGCCTGCATGGTGCCGGTGACCATCGACGGCAAGATGGTGCGCAAGCACGCTTGCATCGACGGCCCGGAAATCGACGCCCACATCATCGATTGGGACAAGTTCCTGCCGCGCTTCAACCAGTTCAAGACCCAGGAGCTGGAGAGCAAGAAAAAGCACGGCTTCGCCTGATCCAAGCTGGCGTGATGGCGCTGCCGTCACGCCGCTTGACCCGACCAAGATCAACCCGGTTCTGCCATGCAGAGCCGGGTTTTTCATTTGTCGCGGTGGCATAGCGGAGCGGGCAGGGGCACCGCGTCGCAGGCGACATCGGACCCCGCCCCGAACAACCGTCATCGCCGATCGGCTAATCTCCTCTGGTCAAGCCTGCCGGCCTGGACCAGATTGCGCCGGAACGCTTCAATTCGCCGCGGTTATGGCCACAAATTGCGCGTGGAGACATTCCATCGGGAGCTCATGACGAACCCCACCCAGATCGGCTAAAGTCGTTTCACACCAAGTCAGGATAGTCGTTTGTCCAACATTCTCACCGTTACGCCGAGCCCGGCGCTCGACGCCTCCACCACGGTCCCGACCCTTGCTCCGTTTTCCAAGCTGCGATGTGGTCCGATGCTGCGCCATCCGGGCGGCGGCGGCGTCAATGTGGCGCGCGTGATCGACCGGCTCGGCGGACAGGTGCGCGCGATCTATCCGGCGGGCGGTTCGATCGGCCAGCTGCTGCGGCAATTGCTCGATGCCGAAGGCGTGGAGAGCCAGGTGATCCCGGTCACCAACGAAACCCGCGAAGATTTCACGGTGTTCGAGGAGAGCACCCAGAAGCAATATCGCTTCGTGCTGCCTGGCGAAAAGCTGAGCGAGAGCGAATGGCAGGCCTTGATCGACGCGGTCGCCAATGCTGAACCGGCGCCGAAATTCGTGGTGGCGAGCGGCAGCCTGCCGCCGGGCGTGCCCGATGATTTTTATGCGCGCGTGGTGCGTGCCGGCCGCGCCCGCGGCGCCAAGGTGATCGTTGACACCTCGCATGCCGCGCTCAGCGCCGCGCTCGATGCCGGCGGCATTTTTCTGATCAAGCCGAGCATGAGCGAATATCGGGTGCTGA
The DNA here is from genome assembly GCF_003217325.1 of Rhodopseudomonas faecalis. GTDB lineage: Bacteria > Pseudomonadota > Alphaproteobacteria > Rhizobiales > Xanthobacteraceae > Rhodopseudomonas > Rhodopseudomonas faecalis. The sequence continues at coordinate 196,547 of NZ_QJTI01000003.1, read as the reverse complement.
CCGGCGTTGATGCCGATGCCGACGAGGCTGCGCTGATCCGTGCCGGCCGACAGCTGATCGAGCGCGGTGCGGTCGAGCTGGTGGCGCTCAGCATGGGCCCGAAGGGTGCGCTGTTGATCGCGCGCGATCATGCCTGGAGCGCCGAAGGCTTGACGGTGGCGCCCGCCAGCGTGGTCGGGGCTGGCGACAGTCTGGTGGGCGCCATGGTGTCGAGCCTGGTGGAAGGCGCCAGTCTGCAGGACGCGCTGCGCTTCGGCGTCGCGGCGGGAACGGCGGCGCTGGTCAACCCTGGAACGTCGCTGTGCCGGCGCGAGGATATCGACCGTTTCCTGCCGCAGATCGCGATCCGCGATCTCAGCGAATTGGCTTGCACGGACAGCCAGTGAGTGAACGCTCAAGGCGTTCTCCACTGCCTTGCTACGCTGCAACAAAAGCGCAGTCTTGACGGCAATCAGAGCACAATTGATCTTGCTCAAGGCAGCCGCGATTGCCGTGAACCTAAGGTTCGCGGCCGTTTCGCGGCAGCCGTTTTGGAGGTGATCGAGGCGTCACGCAAGCACCTCTTCTGAAAGCGAAAACTGGAGAGTTGCATGAGCGATCAGATCAAGTTCCTGCTCGACGAAGACAGTATTCCGAAAGCTTGGTACAACCTCGCCGCGGACTTCCCGACGCCGATGCCCGCGGTGCTCCATCCCGGCACCAAGCAGCCGGCGGGACCTGCGGATTTCGAGCCGCTGTTTCCGATGGAGCTGATCCTCCAGGAAGTTGCGACCGAGCGTTACATCGAGATTCCCGATCCGGTCCGCGACGTGTTCAAGCTGTGGCGTCCCTCGCCGCTGATGCGCGCGCGCCGTCTCGAACAGGCGCTCGATACCCCGGCGAAGATTTACTACAAGTATGAGGGCGTCTCGCCCGCGGGCTCGCACAAGCCCAACACCGCCATTCCGCAGGCTTGGTACAACAAGCAGGCCGGCATCAAGAAGCTGACGACCGAAACCGGCGCCGGTCAGTGGGGTGCGTCGCTGGCGTTCGCCGGTTCGCTGTTCGACATGGACATCACCGTGTTTCAGGTGCGCGTGTCCTATGATCAGAAGCCGTATCGCCGCGCGCTGATGGAGACCTATGGCGCCCGCTGCGTCGCCTCGCCGTCGAACGAGACCGAATGCGGCCGCGCCATTCTCGCCAAGAACCCGAACAGCCCCGGCTCGCTCGGCATGGCGATTTCGGAAGCGGTGGAAATCGCGGTGAAGAACCCCGACGTGAAATACGCGCTCGGCTCGGTACTGAACCACGTGATGCTGCACCAGACCATCATCGGCGAAGAAGCCATCAAGCAGATGGAAATGGCCGGCGACGATCCGGACGTGGTGATCGCCTGCGCCGGCGGCGGCTCGAACTTCGCCGGTCTGGCGTTCCCGTTCATCGGTCTGCATCTGCGCGGTGGCCGCAAGCGCCGTATCGTGGCGGTCGAGCCGGCGGCTTGCCCGACCCTGACCCGCGGTAAATACGCCTACGACTTCGGCGACACCGCGCAAATGACGCCGCTGATGAAGATGCACACGCTCGGCGCCTCGTTCATGCCGCCGGGCTTCCACGCCGGTGGCCTGCGCTATCACGGCATGGGCCCGATGGTGTCGCACGCCTATGAACTCGGCCTGATCGAGGCCAAGTCCTATCATCAGGTGAAGTGCTTCGAGGCTGGCGTGCAGTTCGCCCGCACCGAGGGCATCGTGCCGGCGCCGGAATCGACCCATGCGGTGCGCTGCGCGATCGACGAAGCGCTGCGCTGCAAGGCCGAGGGCAAGTCCGAGACCATCCTGTTCAACCTGTCGGGCCACGGCCACTTCGACATGCAGTCCTACATCAACTACTTCGAAGGCAAGCTGGTTGATCAGGACTATGACGAGGCCGAATTGGCGGCGTCGCTGGCGGCTCTGCCTGAAGTCGCGGCCTGATCGTCACGTCTCGCACGACATCAACCCCGGCTCTGCGCGCGCAGAGCCGGGGTTTTCTTTTGCGTGCTGGTGATCGCGCGCGGCTGTTCGCGGGGCGTGATGGAAACACGCGATTGGACCGTATACCAGAGGCTCCTACCATTGCCCCGTCATGCCCGCGCTTGTCGCGGGAGCCTTCGTCGTCAAAGCAATGCAAAAACGTCGATGGCCGGGACGAACCCGGCCATGACGCGCCAATCACTTGGTATCAATCGCTGAGTGTATCAATTGCTGAGTGGCTTACTCGGGCGCCGACTGTTTCTCACGGTCGTCGTTCTTGCGGCGCCGCTTGTCCTGACTGGCGTTGCGGCGCTCCTTGAACTCATGGAGCGCGTGGCTGAGCCGGCGCCGACCTTGCTCCAGCATCGCTGCCAAGGGGTGCAGCGGATCGCCGCCCGCGAGCTCGATCACGCGGTTCGACAGCGGCAGCTGCTCACCCCAGAACTTGCTCATGAACGGCCGGTTGGGCGGCGTGCAGGAATCGGCGCGCGCGATCGACGGATCGGCGAGCAGCTCGCTGGTGATGTACATCACCAGCTGCGAGCCCGGCGAGCTGGCCGCCTGGCTTTCGTCGTAGCAAATCTTGGCGCACCAGGCCTGATCGCCGGTCAGGTAGATGATCGATGACGCCAGCGTGCGGCCGTCGAGCCGCAAGCGATCGATCCGCACCCGGCCGCAGGCCGCGAGATTGCGCACGGTCTGGCGCAAGAATTCGATCTCGGCCGGCGAGCAACTGACCGCGGTGCCGCCGCGGCCCTTCCAGCCGGCGGCCTCCAGCGCCAGAAAATCCTCGAGCGCTTCGTCGATCTCATCGCGCGCGGTGATGGTGTCGAATGTCACCGTGCCCTGGCGCTCGATGCGGCGCAGCTCGGTGCGCATCTTGCCGCGCGTGCGCGACGACAATTTGTTTTCCAGATAGTGATCGCGCGCGCCGAGCGGCGGATCGAGGATCGCGCGCGCATAGCGGTCGAGCCGCAGCTCGCGCAGATTGTCCTGTTGTAGCAGCTCGTCGAGCAGCTCGGCGAACGGGCCGTGATCTGGAATCAGCGGCAGCACCATGCGGCGCGGCATGCCCGGCAGCACGCGCGCGGCGTTCAGCAGCGTGGCGATGGTGTCGCGCGCGCGGTCGCGGTCGATCAGCGGCACGCCAAGCGCCGCAAAGGGGTGATTCCAGGCGACCGCGACCGGCAGCGGCACGCCCCAGCGCCGGGTCGAGATCCGGAACGGCAGCAAGCCGAGCAATTGCACATCCGGGCCGCGCTCGTCGGCGATCAGCAGCAACTGCACATCATCGCCGAATGGAATCATCGCGGGAATTGCGAATTCCGGTTCGTAGAACACGTTCGGCACCAGCGCGCGCACCGCGAGATTGTGCCAGCGCTCGCGGCCATTGGGATTGTCGTAGGCCTTGAGCGGCACGATGCGCATATAGAGCCCGGTGTCAGCGCAGCGGACTGGCGGCGCGGCAACGGGGAGCGGAGGCTCCGCCGCCATCGGCGGCCGTTGCGCGGCTGCGCGGGTCAAAAGAGTCTGGGCTGTCATGGCACGGTCCAATTTCGCAGCGGCATTAGGATGCCGGACGTTCGCAGAGAAAGACCAAAGCGGCCTGGAAGTCTTCGTTAAAATAGTCTGAAGGTTAACCTGCGCGAAGCCTGGGGAATGTTCTGGCCGGGCCGCACTATACCCGAAGGCGCAGTGAATCGCAGCAGCCCCAGGTTGAGGATGCTGATTTCTCTGGCTTTGGTTGTGATGACGGCGCCCAGGGCATGGCACGGATACGCGGCGTTGGCTTGATTAAGCGACCTTGAGGTCGCGCCAGGGCGTTTCGTCGCACCGATGCGGAGCAGGTGGCGCCGGCGGCTTGCCGCAGCAAACCGCCGGCAGCCGATCAGATCACGCCGAGCGCGCGCATCGCTTCGGCGACGCGGACGAAGCCGGCGATGTTGGCGCCCATGACATAGTTGCCGGGCGCGCCGAACTCTTCGGCGGTCTCGGCGCAGGTGTCGTGGATGTTGCGCATGATGGTGGCGAGACGGGCCTCGGTCTGCTCGAACGTCCAGCTATCGCGCGCGGCGTTCTGCTGCATTTCCAGCGCCGACGTCGCGACGCCGCCGGCATTGGCGGCCTTGCCGGGTCCGAACAGCACCTTGGCATCCTGGAACACGCGGATCGCTTCGGGGGTCGAGGGCATGTTGGCGCCTTCGCCGACCGCGATCACGCCGTTCTTCACCAGCGTCTGCGCGTCCTTGCCGGTCAGTTCGTTCTGGGTCGCCGAGGGCATGGCGACGTCGCAGGGCACGTCCCAGATCGAGCCGTCCGGGATGTACTGCGTGCCGGCGCCCTTGAGGCGGGCATATTCGGAGACGCGCTCGCGGCGCACTTCCTTGATCTCCTTGATCAGCTCAAGGTCGATGCCTTTCTCGTCGACGATGTAGCCGTTGGAGTCCGAGCAGGCCACGACCTTGCCGCCGAACGCCATGATCTTTTCCATGGTGTACAGCGCGACGTTGCCCGAGCCCGACACCACGCAGCGCTTGCCGTCGAAGCTCATGCCCTTGGTCTCAAGCATGCTCTGCACGAAATAGGTGTTGCCGTAGCCGGTGGCTTCCGTGCGGGCGCGCGAGCCGCCATAGGACAGGCCCTTGCCGGTCAACACGCCGGCCTCGTAGCGGTTGGTGAGCCGCTTGTACTGGCCGAACATGTAGCCGATCTCACGGCCGCCGACGCCGATATCGCCGGCCGGCACGTCGGTGTGCTCGCCGAGATGGCGCGACAGTTCGGTCATGAACGACTGGCAGAACCGCATCACTTCGGCGTCAGAGCGGCCGCGCGGATTGAAGTCGGCGCCGCCCTTGCCGCCGCCGATCGGCATGCCGGTCAGGGCGTTCTTGAAGGTCTGCTCGAAGCCGAGAAACTTGATGATGCCGACATTCACCGACGGGTGGAAGCGGATACCGCCCTTATAGGGGCCGAGCGCCGAGTTGAACTGCACGCGGAAGCCGCGGTTGATGTGCACCTGGCCCTTATCGTCGGTCCACGGCACGCGGAAAATGATCTGACGCTCGGGCTCGCAGATCCGCTCGATCAGCGCTTCGTCGGCGTAGTCGGGGCGCTTGGCGATGACGTGGCCGAGGCTTTCGAACACTTCGCGGACGGCCTGGTGAAACTCCACCTCACCGGCATTGCGGTGGATTACCTGGGCCAGAATTGGTTCAAGCTTTTCGTCTAGTTGCGGCACGCATAGCCTCCATTTACGCCAATTCCGCTCATGGAATGAGCAGCGTGCGGTGGGATAGACCCGATCGAGGTTGAGATAAATAGACGGTTGGGCAGCGATTAGTCTAATGGCTCGCGAACTAGGCAGAGTTCGCTGAGTGGCGAGCTACAAGCGCTCGATTTGACCGCCCGCCCGGTAACAACTCAGCGCTGCAACAAACAACTTGCCGGTGCGGCTGCCGGTGGCGCCGGGGCTGAGGGTGGGTGGGTAATTGCTATCAGCAATCATTCCTGACGAGCGCCAATTGTACCGCTTTTCTGGTCAGTTGCGGTCACTGCGCGATCATTTCGCCCCAGTTTACCCGGCGATCAGCACCGCGCCGCTCCCGCGGCTGCGACCAATGGCAGCGGTCGCTGAGGTCGAGGGCGGCTTGGACCGGCCGCCGGCGAGGCGGCGCGGGCCGCTCGGTTAACCGTGCGAGCAGGTCGGCCGAGCGCCGAGATATGCGATCAGCGTCGGCCAGCAATGCTGACAACGGCGGCATTGATCGGTGGACAATTTGCGGGCCAGCGGGCGATCGCCCAAAATGGTGCCCCTGGCCGGAATCGAACCAGCACTCCTTGCGGAACTCGATTTTGAGTCGAGCGCGTCTACCAGTTCCGCCACAGGGGCCCGCGCGACCTCGGCAGCGCCGACATCGCGAAGCGGGCGGACTATAGCGGGCGGCCCGTTACGGTCAACCCGGATCACGCAGCGGCCACACGTTGTGTTCGATTCCGAGCACTGCTCGACAGCACCGGCGGTCGGCGCTAGGAGGGCAGAGAGGCAGGAGATTCCCCGTGGCATCCGAGTTCGGCATCGAGACAGCGGACAGCAAAGCGGGACGGCGCGCGGCGCTTGCACCCATGATGTGGGCGGCGCTCGGCGTGGCGCTGATTGGGGCCGGCACGCTGGCCGGCGCTTGGTTCTTTGAGCTGGTGCTCGATATCCGGCCCTGTCCGCTGTGCCTTGAGCAGCGCTACGGCTACTACTTCGCGACGCCGCTGGCGTTGTTGCTGGCGCTCGGCGCCTGGCTTGGCGCGGCGCCGGGATGGCTGCGCGCCGGGCTGGTGCTGGTGGCGCTGGCGATGGTCACCAATGGCGCGCTCGGCGCCTACCACTCGGGCGTGGAATGGGGATTTTGGAAGGGGCCGGCCGGCTGCGCCGGGCGCGCCGTCGATTTCGGCAGCGCCGGCAGCTTGCTCGACCGACTCGACGCGGTGAAGGTGATTCCCTGCGACGAGGTGCAGTGGCGCTTTCTCGGCCTGTCGCTGGCCGGCTACAATGTGTTGGTTTCGCTGGCGATGGTGGTACTGGCGATCGGCGGCATCGTGTATCGCCGCCGTTGAGCGCGCGGGCTTGGCGAATACCGGCCTTGGCACGTTGTCAGTTGGCATCTGCGCAGTAGGATGGGGCAATCGCGAAGGCGATAGGAGAGCTGATGATGAATCGCACCACATGGCTGGCAGGCGCCGCATTGCTTTGCACCGCGCTGCTGCCGCCACAGGCTGCTCAGGCGCTGACGGCGCAGGAATGCAGCGCCAAATATCAGGCGGCCAAGGCGGCCGGCACGCTCGGCGACAAGAGCTGGAATGATTTCCGCAAATCCGATTGCGCCGATGCGGCGGCGGCCAAGCCCGAGGGCAAGGCCGACGACGCCAAATCGGAGGCCCAGTCTGAGGCGAAGTCGGAGCCTACGCCCGAGATGAAGCCTGAGGCCAAGCCGGATACCAAGGCCGATGCCAAAACCGGCGCCAAGCCTGACGCTAAGCCCGATGGCAAACAGGCGGCGGCGAAGCCGGCCGCGGCCCCCGGCGCGGCGGTATTCCCCACGGCGATCGATCCGAAATACGCCGAGGAAAAGCCCGCACGCGCGCGACTGCACACCTGCGCGGACCAATGGAAGATCAACAAGGCCAACAACACCACCGGCGGATTGCGCTGGATCCAGAAGGGCGGCGGCTACTGGAGCCAGTGCAACAAGAAGCTGAAGGGCGCCTGATCGCCAGCACGGCACGCGGCCGCAGCTGCCGGTCGCGTGACCGCGGGGCGCGCCGATGATCGCCAGTTTCAGCCTGATCCTGCTTTGCCAATTGATCGGCGAAGGGCTGGCGCGCGGCTTCGCGCTGCCGCTGCCCGGCCCGGTGATCGGGCTCGCGCTATTGGTGCTGCTGCTGCTGCTGCGTGATCAGTTCTCGATCCTGGAATTTGGGCCGCTGCGCCATGACGGCGTCGAAAAGGCGGCGCGGGTGCTGCTCGCCCATATGTCGCTGATGTTCGTGCCCGCTGGGGTCGGCGTGGTGCAAAAGCTCGATCTACTCGCCGATCGCGGCGTCGCGATCGCGCTGGTGCTGATCGTCTCGGCACTGATCACGCTGCTGGTCACGGTCGGCACCTTCCTGCTTGCCGCGCGGCTGTTGACGCGGAGGGCGAAGTGATCAGCGACAATCCCTTTGCGCTCTGGGTCTATCTGTCGCAAACGCCGCTGCTGTGGCTGACGGTGACGCTGTTGGTCTATGCGGCCACCGATGCGCTGTCGCAGGCCACCGGCCGTCATCCGCTCGCCAATCCGGTGCTGCACGCGATGTGGATCATCGGCGTGTTTTTGTTGCTGACCGGCACCTCGTATCAGACTTATTTTGGCGGCGCGCAGTTCGTGCACTTCCTGCTTGGCCCGGCGACGGTGGCGCTCGCCGTGCCGCTCTATGAAAACCGCCGCGCGATCGTGGCCGCGATCGTGCCGATGCTGCTGGCGCTGATCGTCGGCAGCATCACCGCGATCCTGTCGGTGGTGTGGCTGGCACAGCTTGCCGGCCTGCCTGATGACGTGGTGCGCTCGCTGGCGCCGAAATCGGTGACCGCCGGCGTCGCGATGGGCATCGCGGAATCGATCGGCGGCGATCCGTCATTTGCCGCGGTCGCGGTGATCCTGACCGGCATCATCGGCGCGATCGTGGTGACGCCGCTGATGAATCGCTTGCGGATCAGCGATTTTCGCGCGCGCGGTTTTGCGCTCGGGCTGACCTCGCATGGCATCGGCACGGCGCGCGCGTTCCAGGTCAATGCCATTGCCGGTGCGTTCGCGGGCATCGCCATGAGCCTCAATGCGCTGCTGACCTCGCTGCTGGTGCCGCTGGCCGCCACACTGCTGCTGCGCTGACGATCAATCCTGCGCGAGACCGCCGTGCGGCGGCCGCGGCCGCTATCGTCCCTGGGCCAGATGTGCCAAAGCGAGCGGGTCGCCATGGACGGATCGTGGCGGCGGCAGGAGAACCATGATGATCACGCAGACGATGTCCGCCGGCCGCGCGCCGACCAGCCCCCAGCTTTCGCGCCGTCATGCGCTGGTCTTGACCGGTGCGGCGCTGCTGCTCGGTGGCAGCACCGCGGCGCTGGCGGCTTCCGACCTTGAAGTGCTGAGCGAAGCCTCGGTGCTGCGCGATCCGGAGATTCCGGTGGCCGGCAATCCGGCCGGCGATATCACCATCGTGGAATTTGCCGATTATCAGTGTCCCTATTGCCGCAAGATCGCGCCCGATCTGCACGCGCTGGTCAAGGAAGACGGCAAGATCCGCATGGTGTTCAAGGATTGGCCGGTACTCGGCCCGGCCTCGGTCTATGCCGCGCGGTTGGCGCTGGCGTGCAAATATCAAGACAAGTTTATCGAAGCGCATGATGCGCTGATGGCGATGACCTCGCGTCTCACCGAGAGCACCGCGCGCGACGCCTTGGCGCGCGCCGGCCTTGATGTCGATCGCGCGGGCCGCGATCTCGACAAGAACCGCGCCGCGATCGAGGCGGTGCTGAAGCGCAGCGACAGTCAGGCCAAGGCATTCGGCTTTGTCGGCACGCCGTCTTACATCATCGGCAAGTTCCGGGTGCCGGGCGTGCTGACCAAGGAGCAGTTCGCCATGGCGGTTGCCGATGCCCGCCGCGCGGCCGCCGCCAAGAAAGAGTGATCGGGCAATTTCCGTCGCTGACGGGGAAATTGCCGATCCGGCAACGTTGCGCTAGCGTGGCTGATCGACCCACGGAGGTGGTGATGACCGATGCCGTCGGCTACCCCTTGCACCGAAGGGCCGCCGCAGATGCTGCGACCCGCGCCGCCGCGCGGCCGCCGCTGTGGCGCAGCAGCCTCTGGCAACCGGCGCTGCTGCTGGTGGCGATGATCGCTGCCGCGGCCGGCCTGCTATTGGCGCCGGCTGGAGCGGAACTGCTGCGCAGCGACGCCGAGCTTGCGATGCTGCTGCGGTTCATGGCGGTGGTGAAGGCCGTGATTGCCATCGCGCTGCTCGCGATCACCACCTGGCGGCTCGGCCATCCGTTGCCGATCTGGCTTGGCTTACTCTATTCGTCCGGCTGCGCGCTGATGATGGCCGGGCCCGGCGTGATCTGGCATCTCACCGCAGTCGGCTCCGGCGCCGCGCTGTTCCATGGCGGCGTGCTGTTGTGGCTGGCGGCGCTCGCCGCTGATCACGACACCGCTCGCGCGCTGGTGCAGCGCGTGGTCAGCGCCTGCCGTCTCCAAAACAACGGTCCGCATGCGCGCTGACGAGAATAAGTTCTTCGTGTTGCTGATCGTGGTGGTGACCCTGGCCTTTGGCTGGGTGTTGTTGCCGTTTTATAGCGGCCTGTTGTGGGGCGTGGTGATCGCGATCGTGTTCACGCCGCTGCATCGCTGGCTGTGGCAGCGCCTGAACGGCCGCGACAATCTCGCCGCGCTGCTGACGCTGGCGATCATCATCATGATGGTGCTGCTGCCGCTATCGCTGATCGGCGCGGCGCTGACCAAGGAGGCGGCCCGCACCTATGCAAGGTTCCAATCGGGTGAGATCGATCTGGTGCGGCTGTTCCGCGAGGCGACCGCGGCGCTGCCGTCCTGGGTCACCGATCTGGTGAAAGAGTTCGACATCGGCAATCTCGGCGCATTGCAGCAGCAATTGTCAGATGGCCTGCTCAAGAGCAGCCAGTTTCTGGCCGGGCAGGCGCTGACCATCGGCCAAAACACTTTTGAGTTCGTCATCAATCTCGGCGTGATGCTGTATCTGCTGTTCTTTCTGTTCCGCGACGGCGAGAAGCTGACGCGCCGGATTCGCGGCGTGCTGCCGCTGCATGAGCATCAGCTCAATGAATTGTTGCTGAAATTCATCGTGGTGATCCGCGCCACCATCAAGGGCAACATGGTGATCGCCATGCTGCAGGGCGCGCTCGGCGGGCTGATGCTGTGGGCGCTCGGCATCGGCGGCGCGCTGCTGTGGGCGGTGGTGATGGCGTTTCTGTCGCTGCTGCCGGCGGTCGGCGCGGGCCTGGTCTGGGTGCCGATCGCGATCTATCTGCTCGCCACCGGCGCGGTCTGGAAAGGCGTGGTGCTGTTCGCCTATGGCGCGTTCGTGATCGGGTTGGTGGACAATCTGCTGCGGCCGGTGCTGGTCGGCAAAGACACCAAGATGCCGGACTATGTGGTGCTGATCTCAACGCTCGGCGGCATCAACGTGTTCGGCCTGAACGGCTTCATCCTCGGCCCGGTGATCGCGGCGATGTTCATCGCAGTTTGGGACATTTTTGGCGCCGCCAAGCAAAGCGACAGTCGCCCGGAACTGGGGTGATCGTGGGGCGCCTCTTGTGGCGTTAGCAGCAAGCGCCGCATCTAAAGTTGCGCGTGCTCCCTCCCCCCGCGGAGCGGTGTCGGAGCGGTGGGGAGGGGCGGCGCGAAGCGCCGGGGTGGGGGCTATGCGCCCGGCGTTGCCTCGTAGGCTCCGGAGCTCGCCTGATGACACCCCCACCCGTCCGGCCCGATTGTCATCGGGCCGTCCACCTCCTCACAAGGGGGAGGGACAACAGGGAGCGTTGCAGCTTTCCAGCGGCAACATCGTCATCGATGTCTGGCAGGCTTCCCAAAAATCATGAGGGCTCTTGAGCCCCAAAAAAAAGGTCTTAGCGGTTCTCAGAGCCGCTAAGACCGTTGTCGTGGCAACGATCGATCAGATCGCCAGATAGCGATGGCGCAGGTCTTCGTCCTCGAGCACCTGCTGCGCGGTGCCGTCGAACACCACTTCGCCGGTGTCGAGGATCACCGCGCGGTCGGACAGATGCAGCGCCGCCAGCGCGTTCTGCTCGACGATGATGCTGGTGATGCCGGCCGCGCGCACCTCCATCAACGCCTTGGCGATGTCCTGCCGCACCACCGGCGCCAGCCCTTCATAGGGCTCGTCCAGCAGCAGCAGCTTGACGTCGCGCGCCAGCGCCCGGGCGATCGCCAGCATCTGCTGCTCGCCGCCCGACATGGTGACGCCTTCCTGCTTGCGCCGCTCCGCGAGCCGCGGAAACAGCTCGTAGATGCGCTCGAACGACCAGCCCTTCTTGCCGTTGATGATGGCGAGCTGCAAATTCTGCTCGACCGTCATGCCCGGGATGATGCGGCGATCCTCCTGCACCAGCTGTACGCCGGCCTGGGCCGCGAAGTAGTTCGGCTTGCCGTGCAGCTTGACGCCGTCGAGCACCACCTCGCCGCCATGCAGCTCCGGCGTCGAGGCGCGGGCGATCGAACGCAGCGTCGAGGTTTTGCCCGCGCCGTTGCGGCCGAGCAGCGCCAGAATCTCGCCCTTGTTGAGCGAGAACGACACCTTTTGCACGATGTAGCTGTCGCCGTAATAGGAATCGAGGTTGCGGCAATAGAAGAACGGCGTGCCAGTGGGCTGGGTCGCCTGCGGGCGCTGAATAGTGTGCACGTTCATACCTGCTCCTCGCCGAGATAGGCTTCGATCACCTTGGGATTGCCCTTGATCTCCTCAGGCACGCCCTGAGCGATCACCCGTCCGCCGGCCAGCACGGTGATGCGGTCGGCGAGCGAGAACACGACATGCATGTCGTGTTCGATGATGACGATGGTGATCCCGGTCTTGCGCTTGATGTCGCGCAAAATGTCGATGGTGGTGTTGGTGTCGGCGCGGGCCATGCCCGCGGTCGGCTCATCCAGCAGCAGCATCTTCGGGTCCTGCGCCAGACTCATCACCAGCTCGAGCCGCCGCTTGTCGCCACGCGACAGCGCGCCCGCCAGGTGATGCAAATGATCGCCGAGCCCGAGATCGGCCAGCGCCTTGGCGGCGCGCCGGCCAACCTGGCCGCGCTCGTCAAAGCGCGACAAGAGCCGCAGCCGGAACGCGCCGTCGCGATGCGACAGCATCGCCATCATCACGTTCTCGATTACGGTCAGATCGCCAAAAATCTCCGGCGTCTGAAACACGCGCGCCACGCCGAGCTGGTTGATCTCGAACGGCCGGCGCCCGGTGAGCTGCTGGCCGTCGAACAGCACCTTGCCCTTGGTCGGCGCGATCACGCCGACGCAGACATTGAGCAGCGTCGATTTGCCGGCACCGTTCGGGCCGATAATCGCGTGGGTCTCGCCCTCGCGAATATCGAGGTTGACGTCGCTGAGCGCGTGCAGGCCGGCGAACGTCTTATGGACATTGTCAATATGCAGCAGGGTCGGGTTCATGGCGCCACCGGAGTCACGTTGTTCTTGGCGGGATGTTTGTGGGCGCCGGAGGAGTCATAGTCCGACGGCATATCCTCGATGATGCTTTCGCCGAGCATGTCGCGCTGCGGCGAGTCGCCGAGCGAGCGCACCCGCGGGGTGCGCTTGACCCGGAACAGCCGCATCACGCCTTCCATCACGCCGCCGGGCAAGAAGATCACCACCGCCATGAAGATCAGGCCGAGGGTGAGCTGCCAGCCGTCGCCGACGAACAGGCTCATGAACTTCACCAGCGGTTCGCGCACGCCATCCGGCAGGAACGAGAACATCGCGCTCAGCATGTTCTCGTTATAGGCCGAGAAGATGTTCTCGAAGTATTTGATGATGCCGGTGCCGATCACCGGGCCGAGCAGGGTGCCGGCGCCGCCGAGAATGGTCATCAGCACCACTTCGCCCGACGCGGTCCACTGCATGCGCTCCGCGCCTGCCAGCGGGTCGGTGGCGGCTAGCAGCGCGCCGGCGAGACCGGCGAACATGCCAGACATCACGAACGCGCTGAGCAGATAGGGCCGGGAGTTGAAGCCGGTGTAGCCCATCCGGTTCTGGTTGGACTTGATGGCGCGCAGCGTCATGCCGAACGGCGAGCGGAAGATCGCGATCGACAGGCCGAATGCGGCAATCAGCACCACGCCGCAGATGTAATAGCCAGTCCAGCCGGTGATCTCGAGGCCGAACAGCGTCGGCGCCTTCGCCGAATAGCCGATCGCGGCGTCGAGATAGCGCGGGTCAGTGCGCAGCACGCGCAAGCCGGTTTCACCGTTGGTGATCGGCGTCAGCACCGAATAGGCCATGTTGTAGCACATCTGCGCGAACGCCAGCGTCAGGATCGAGAAGTAGATGCCCGATCGCCGCAGACTGACGAAGCCGATCGCGAGCGCGAGCAGGCCGGCCAGCAGCACCGACAGCCCGATTGCCGGCAATAGCTCCATCGACACCAGCTTGAACGACCACACCGCGGCATAGGAGCCGACGCCGAGAAACGCGGCGTGGCCGAATGACAGATAGCCGGTGAGGCCGAACAGGATGTTGAAGCCGATCGCGAAGATGCCGTAGATCGCGAACTTCTGCAGCAGGTCCGGATATCCGGCGCCGATCGGCGCGAAGATGAACGGGCCGAGCGCCACCGCGAGCGCGAAACAGCCGAGCAGAATGAAATCTGCGGTTTTGGTAATGTGCTTCATCTGACTAGCTCTCCATCACGCCCTTGCGGCCGAGCAGTCCGCGTGGCCGAACCAGCAGAATGATGACGGCAATCAAATAGATGATGATCTGGTCGATGCCGGGCAGCAGCGCCTTGACCTCGTTCATCGACGCGAATGACTGCACGATGCCGAGCAGGAAGCCGGCTAGCACGGCGCCGGGCAGCGAGCCCATGCCGCCGACCACCACCACCACGAAGGACAGCACCAGGAAGTCCATGCCCATGTGATAATCGGGCGGTAATATCGGCGTGTACATCACGCCGGCGAGGCCAGCGACCACGGCCGCGAGGCCGAATACGATGGTGAAACGCCGTTCGATATTGATGCCGAGCAGGCCGACCGTTTCGCGGTCCTGCATGCCGGCGCGCACCACCATGCCGAAGGTGGTGAGCTGCAGGAAGGCAAACACCGCGCCGATCACCACCACCGAGAACGCCAGATAGACGATGCGCCAGTACGGATAGACGATGGTGTCGGTCAGCGAGAGGCTGCCGGACACGATATGCGGTGCCACCTGCGGGATCGGGTTGGCGCCAAAGATCTGCTTGACGATTTCCTGCAGCACGATCGCGAGGCCGAACGTCACCAGGATCTGGTCGGCGTGCGGGCGTTTGTAGAAGAAGCGGATCAGGCCGCGTTCCAGCACCAGGCCGATCAGCAGCATCACCGGAATCGCCAGCAGGATCGACACCGGAACGGAATAGTCGATCAGAAACTTGCCCCAGTCGCCGAGCATGGCCTGCACATAGGGCGTCTTCACCTCAAGCGGCGATCCCCATGGCGTGGTGCGGGTCGGATCGATGCGGACGATCTCATAGGTCAGGATCTTGTTCAGCGTCACCGCGCAGAACGCGCCGAGCATGAACAACGCGCCATGCGCGAAGTTGACGACGCCGAGCGTGCCAAAAGCCAGCGTCAGACCGAGGGCAATCAGCGCATAGGCGCCGCCCTTGTCGAGACCGTTCAATATCTGAAGAATAAATGCGTCCATTCGTCGCCCAACCTTCCGCAAGGACAGCTCATCGAGCCGGCCGTGGCACTGCGCATCGTTCCGTCCCGGCGCCACCAGGCGGCGAGACGGCATGAGAGGCAATCGTCGTTGCTACGTCTGGGGTCCCACGTCAGGTGTTGTGACGTGTCTGTTCCGACGTGTGTGGCCCGACGTTTCTGTTCTGACGTTGTTATGTCGCGTCTTGTTAAGTCGCGTCTTGCTTAGGTCGAATCTTGCTAAGTCGCGTTTTGCTTAGGCCGTGTCGCCGTGTCGTCGCAGCGTGCGGTGATCGCCCGGCGCTGCGAGTGACACGGACCGGCCGGCTGCACCTGGGGCGCAGTCGACCGGAGACACGTCAAAGCGGCGGGACTGATCCAGTCCCGGCCGCGATCAGCACTTCTTGGCTTCGCTCGATCCGAGTTCGCCGCCAAAAATGGCGGGATCGTAAGTGACGTCCTTGGCCGCGACGATCTTCTTGATGTTCAACAGATCGTACTTGTCCTTGGGGTTGTCCTTACCCTGCACGACCAGCACGTCCTTGAAGCACTGGTGATCGGCGCCGCGATACAGCGTCTTGCCGTTGCCGAGGCCGTCGAATTCAAAGCCCTCGAGAGCCTTGATCACCTGGGTCGGATTGAAGGTACCGGCGCGCTCGCAAGCGTCGGCATACAGGATGGCCTGCACGTAGCAGGTCTGCGCGGCCTGCGAGGGCGGGGTGCCGTAAGCGGCGCCGAACGACTTGGTGAAAGCGCGGGTCGCTTCGTCCTCGAGCTTCCAGTCCCAGTTGGCAGTGCCGATGATGCCCTTGATGTTGTCGCCGGCGCCCTGGGCCATCAGTTCGGAGAACAGCGGCACCACGATTTCGAACTTCTTGCCGTTCGCCATCTTTTCGCGCAGGCCGAACTGCACCGCCTGGGTCAAGGAGTTGATCATGTCCTTGCCGTAGTGGTTCAGGATCAGCACGTCCGCGCCCGAATTGAGCACCGGGGTGATGTATTGCGAGAAGTCGCCGGCACCGAGCGGCGTGCGGACCGCCTTGATGGTCTTCCAGCCCTGCTTCTCGGTAGCGTCCTTGATCGACTCTTCCTGCGTCCAGCCCCAGGTGTAGTCGGCGGTGAGATGATAGGCCGCGCGGTCCTTGCCATAGGCTTCGGCCAGCACCGGGCCGAGCGCGACGCCCGACATATAGGCGTTGAAGAAGTGGCGGAAGCCGTAAGCGCGCTTGTCCTTGCCGGTGGTGTCGTTGGAGTGGGTCAGGCCGGCCATGAAGATCACGCCGATGTCGTGACACAGCGACTGCACCGCGACCGCTTCGGCCGAGGACGAACCGCCGGTGATCATCACCGCGCCGTCCTTCTCGATCATGCGCTTGGCGGAGGCGCGCGCCGCGTCAGCCTTGGTCTGGGTATCGCCGGAGACGAACGCGACCTTCTTGCCGAGCACGCCATTGCCCTTCAGCGCCAGCGGCTTCATGGTTTTCAGCATGCCGCCGTCGCCTTCGCCGTTCAGATGCTTGACGGCGAGCTGATAGGCGCGCAGCTCGTCATTGCCTTCGTCGGCATAGGGGCCGGTGAGCGGAATATTGAAGCCGAAGGTGACGGTCGAGCCCTTCGGCATGTTGCAGAAGTCGTCGGCCCAGGCGCCGCGGATGAATGACATCGGCGCAGCCAACGCCAGAGCGCCGCCTGCGCCGGCCTTGAGAATCGTGCGACGGTCGAGCGTCGTTTTCCTTTGGGACATATTTCCTCTCCAATGTGTGTTGATGGTTCGTGCAGAAGGCAATCAGTTGATTGCAGGCCGAACTCTTGCATTTTGTTAGAAAGGTGACCGGTGAGGCTCGGTCGGGTCAACCGAAACCTTCGTATATGTCAAGCTGCCGCGACAGCATATCTGCTGTGCGCAGCGTAGCAAGTCACGATGATCGTTGCCATTGTCCGCATCTCCCGCACTGCAGTGGTAATCGATGCGTCACCATGTCCCATCACGCAGTTACTAATTCCGCGGCGACCGCTGACATTGCTGACAAATCGAGCAATCGCGTGCAGTGCAACGAGCGCAGTTGCAGCAATGCTGCGCGTCAATGACAGCGCGGCATGCGTCGTGACACGGTTTGTCGCGGTCCACCGCAGTTGACATGAAAGCTTGATGCGCCAGTGTGACGCGATCGGCACGCCGCCGTCGTCCTCGCAGCGCGAAGCCGATCTGCACGCAGCAATGCTGCCGGAGATGAGGAGATGATCTGCGCCAACGACACTTGAGCCGATGATGCGAACCTGATCTGCCGTTCGAAGTGGCCTTTTGCGGCAGCAATACACTCTGTCAAGGAACGAACATGAACATCAACCAGCCGGGATCGAGCGGTTCAGTTTTGAACGAGGGCGAGGCGCCCGCCGCAGCGCTGGACGACGCCGTGGTGCGCGCCCGCGTCGATGCTCTACTGGCGCAGATGACCGTCGAGGAAAAGGCGGGGCAGATCACCCAGTATTTCGATTTCCTGACCTCGCAGGATGAGGCCAAGCGCGTCGAGGCCGAGGTGGCGGCGGGGCGCGCCGGCTCGCTGCTGTTCGTGACCGATCCTGAGGACATCAATCGCCTGCAACGCATCGCGGTCGAACAGACCCGGCTCGGCATTCCGCTGTTGTTCGGCTTCGACATCGTCCATGGCTTTCACACCGTGATGCCGGTGCCGATCGCGATGGCGGCGAGCTGGGACCCGGAGCTGGTCGAGCAGGGGCAGGCGGTGGCGGCTGCCGAAGCGCGCGCGATCGGTCTGCATTGGGCGTTTGCGCCGATGGTCGATATCGCGCGCGATCCGCGCTGGGGCCGCTTGATCGAAAGCGCGGGCGAAGACCCTTATCTCGGCGCGGCGATGGCGGCGGCGCAGGTGCGCGGCTTCCAGGGGCCGTATCTCGGCAGCCCGGACCGCGTGATCGCTGGTCCGAAACATTTTGCCGGCTATGGCGCGGCGCTCGGCGGCCGCGATTATGACGAGGTCAATCTGTCGGATAGCGAGCTGTGGAACGTGTATCTGCCGCCGTTCAAGGCCGCGATCGACGCCGGCGCCGGCAATGTCATGACCGCCTATATGGGGCTGAACGGCATCCCGGCCACTGGCAATCGCTGGCTGCTGACCACGGTGCTGCGCGGCACGCTCGGCTTCGACGGCTTTGTGGTCACCGATGCTGGCGCCGCGGCCGACCTCACCACCCATGGCGTTGCCGCCGATCTCACCGAGGCCGGCGTGCGCGCGCTGCAGGCCGGCGTCGATATGGAGATGGCGCCGCCATTCGGGCAATCGGCCTACAAGCGGCTGCCCGAGGCGCTGGCCGATGGCCGCATCACCATGGCCGAGCTCGACACTGCCGTGCGCCGCGTGCTGGCAGCGAAAATCCGCATGGGGCTGTTCGAGCAGCCTTATGTCGATATTGCGCGCGCGCGTGCGGTGCTGAGCGATCCGCAGCACCGCGCCGTCGCGCGGCTGGCCGCAGAGCGATCAGTGGTGCTGCTGCGCAATGAAAATCAGCTGCTGCCGCTCAATGCTGAAGCGCTGCGTTCGGTCGCGGTGATCGGTCCGTTCGCCGATGCCGCGCGCGACAGTTCGGGGCCGTGGATTTTTGCGCAGGACGATCAGGAAACGGTCACGGTGCTGGCCGGCATCAAGGCGGCGCTCGGCGATCAGGTGCAGGTTGCGTATTCGCCCGGCGTCAGCGTGCCGGCACGGCAATTCCGCTCGATCTTCGAAAGCCCCGAGCACAAGCAGGCGCCGCGCATCGAAGTCGATGACGAGTCGGAGATCGCCCGCGCCGCCGAGCTGGCGCGCGGCGCCGAGGTCGCGATCCTGGTGCTTGGCGAAGCGCAGATCATGATCGGCGAAAACGCCTCGCGCTCCTCGCTCGATCTGCCCGGCCGTCAGCAGCAATTGCTCGATGCGGTGCTAGCCACCGGCACGCCGACCGTGCTGCTGCTGATGAGCGCGCGGCCGCTCGATCTCAAGGGCAGCACGCCGCAGGCGCTGATGACGATTTGGTATCCCGGCACACAGGGCGGCACCGCGATCGCCTATCTGTTGTTCGGCCATGTGTCGCCGGGCGGCAAGCTGCCGTTCAACTGGCCGCGCAATATCGGCCAGTTGCCGCTGCCCTATGCGCGGCTGAAGTCGCATCAGCCGCACAAGGCCGAGCAGCGTTATTGGAACGAGCCGAATAGCCCGCTTTATCCGTTCGGCTTTGGGCTCAGCTACAGCAGCTTTGCGTTTGTCGGGCTGAGCTTCGATAGGGCGGAGATCGCGCCGGGCGAGACGCTGCAAGTCAGCGTCGAGGTCTGCAACACCGGCAAGTGCACCGCTGATGAGGTCGTGCAGCTCTATATCCATCAGCGCTATGGCAGCGCGGCGCGCCCGGTGCGCGAGCTGAAAGGGTTTCAGCGCGTCACGCTGGAGCCCGGCAAGCGGTGCACGGTGCAGTTCGCGCTCGGCCCGCAGCAGCTTCGCTATTGGAACGCGGCCGCGCGCGACTGGGTGCAGGATGAATCGCCGTTCGACGTGTTTGTCGGCAGCGACTCAACGGCACCGCTGACGGCGAGTTTTGCTGTGCGCCGCGCCGCACCGGAGGTGTGATCGCGTTCGACGGGGCGCCGCGTCGTCGTTTCCTTCCGTCATTGCGAGGAGCACCCGGATCGGCGCTTTGCGCCGTCCGGGCACAGGCTACGCGACGAAGCAATCCAGGCCTATCGTGTGATACTGGATTGCTTCGCTGCGCTCGCAATGACGGGGTTAGTGCAGTGCGAGCGCGTCACGATGCCTGCGGTCGCGCCTCGTACCAGCTGCGGCTGCGGTTGACGATCCAGACCACGCTCAGCATCACCGGCACTTCGATCAGAACGCCAACCACGGTGGCGAGGGCCGCGCCCGATTCAAAGCCGAACAGGCTGATGGCGGCGGCCACCGCCAGCTCAAAGAAATTGCTGGCGCCGATCAGCGCGGACGGCCCGGCGACGCAATGCGCCTCGCCAACGAAGCGGTTGAGCAGATAGGCGAGGCCCGCATTGAAATAGACCTGAATCAGGATCGGCACCGCCAAGAGCGCGATCACCAGCGGCTGCTTGATGATCTGTTCGCCCTGGAAGCCGAACAGCAGCACCAGCGTGGCCAGCAGCGCCACCAGCGACAGCGGCTGTAGCACTTTGAGCAGTTTCTGTAGCGCCGCGTTGCCGCCCGTGGCCAACAGCCGCCGCCGCAGGAGTTGCGCGATCGCCACCGGCACCACGATATACAGGATCACCGACAGCACCAGCGTGTCCCACGGCACGGTGATCGCCGACAGCCCGAGCAGCAGTCCGACGATCGGCGCGAAAGCGAACACCATAATGGTGTCGTTCAGCGCCACCTGGCTCAGCGTGAAATGCGGCTCGCCCTTGGTCAGGTTCGACCACACGAACACCATCGCGGTGCATGGCGCCGCGGCGAGGATGATCAAGCCGGCGATGTAGGAATTGATCTGGTCGGCGGGCAGATAGGATTTGAACAGCGTGCCGATGAATAGCCAGGCCAGCGCGGCCATCGAAAACGGTTTGACGGCCCAGTTGATGAACAGCGTGACGCCGATGCCGCGCCAATGGTCGCGCACCCCAGCCAGCGCCGCAAAGTCGATCTTCACCAGCATCGGGATGATCATCAGCCAGATCAAGGCCGCGACCGGCAAATTGACCTTGGCGATTTCCGCCGCGCCGATCAGCTGGAACAGGCCCGGCATGAAATGGCCAAGCGCGATGCCGGCGACGATGCACAGCGCAACCCATAGCGTCAGATAGCGTTCGAAGGTGGACATTGGCTGCCTCGGAACAAGAAACGAAGTTCAAGAGAAAATTCGGACCATCCTCCCGTCATTGCGAGGAGGCGAAGCCGACGAAGCAATCCATGCTCGCCGTTTGGTGCTGGATTGCTTCGCTACGCTCGCAATGAAGACGATCGCTTGGCTACCAGTCTGATTGTCGTTCGTCATGCCCGGCCTTGTGCCGGGCATCCACGTCTTTGCAGCGGCTATCCCGTGAAGGGCGTGGATGGCCGGGACGAGCCCGGCCATGACGACGGTGATGGGGTGTCGAAGTGCGCTGAAGCATCCTGATAACGAAGTAACTTGATTGGACCTGAGCGCAGCGACGAAGCAATCCAGTAGCTCACTGCGTTAGGTCTGGATTGCTTCGCTGCGCTCGCAATGACGGCGCTGTGGCGCACGTGACTAAGCACCAGCGATGCGGTGGCCGTGAGCGTCGATCACCAGCTCGCCATCCTCTTTGCGGAATTCGCCGCGCTGCGTCGGCAGCAGATCAAGCACCGCCTCGGACGGCCGGCACAGCCGCACGCCGTTCGGCGTCACCACCAGCGGCCGGTTGATCAGGATCGGATGCGCCATCATCGCGTCGATCAATTGCGCGTCGCTGAGCGCGGGATCATCCAGTTTCAGCTCGGCAAACGGCGTGCCTTTCTCGCGCAGCAGCTCGCGCGGCGTCAGCCCGGCGCGGTGCATCAGTTGCTCGAGCAGCGCGCGGCTCGGCGGGCACTTCAAATACTCGATGACGTGCGGCTCGATGCCGGCATTGCGGATCAAAGCGAGCGTGTTGCGCGAGGTGCCGCAGGCCGGGTTGTGATAAATGATGACATCCATCACGCCACCTCCGGACGGCCGCGGCTCGCGCCTTCGGTGTGGCCGATCTCGCGTAGCTTGGCGTCGAGCGCGACTCCGTCCAGCCGCTTGATGGGCAGGGATGTGAAGACGCTGATCCGGTTCTTCATGAAGCGGAACGCCTGCACGAAAGCGCGTTCCTTCTCGAGATCGTTGCCGTCGATGGCCGCCGGATCGTCGATGCCCCAATGAGCGGTCATCGGCTGGCCGGGCCACACCGGGCAGGTCTCGCCGGCGGCGTTGTCGCAGACGGTGAACACGAAATCCATCACCGGGGCATCGGGCGCGGCGAACTCCTGCCAGCTCTTGGAGCGCAGTCCTTCGGTGGGATAGTCGCTGGCGGCAAGCACTTTGAGCGCGAACGGATTGACGACGCCCTTGGGCTGACTGCCGGCCGAAAAGGCGTTGAACTTGCCGGCGCCATCCTTGCGCAAAATGCTTTCGGCCAGGATCGAGCGGGCGGTGTTGCCCGTGCAGAGAAACAGCACGTTAAAGATCCGATCAGCCATCGACGGTTTCCTTCGGCGGGCAGCAGGGCACAAGATCGGCGATCAGCGGCGCGCAGATTTCGCTGCGGCCGCCGCAGCAATCTTTCAGCATGAACGTCATCAGCGCGCGAAAGCGGTCGAGATCGGCGCGATAGACGATCGAGCGGCTATGCCGCGTCGAGCTGACCAGCCCGGCGCGGCTCAGCACATTGAGATGCACCGACATGGTGTTGGCCGGCACGCCCACGGTTTTGGCGAGATCGCCGGCGGCCATGCCGTCCGGCTCGCAACGCACCAGCATCCGAAACACCGCGAGCCGGGTCTCTTGCGCAAGGGCGGACAAGGCCTCAATGACAGCTTTCGATTCCATAGTTCGTGAATAATGGAAATGGAGATCGGGATCAAGCCCGAAGCCTGCGGCGTCAGTTCTCCAGCCAGTTTGCGATCAATTCACCACCGGCAGGCCGCCGGCCGTTGGTCTCCGATCAATGCGCAGGCTGCCGCTGCGGATCAGCAGGCTGGTCCTGGGTGTCGTCGGTGCTGCGTGGTCGCTGCGGCACTGGCGCGGCGGGGCGGGCCGGCGGCGGTTCAAGGAACGGTGGCGGCGGCGCCAGTTGCGGGGTATCGGCGGCGTCGGCCACCGATCGGCCCAGCATCCGTGCCTGCGACAGTTGGCGCAGCCGCCGCTGCACCCAGCGCCTCTGGTCCATGATCAGCTCCTTTCGATTTCGGTGACGGCGCGGTCGATCGCCGCTGCGATGGCGCGGGCCGCTTCCTCGCTTGGCGCACCGCGCTCCATGCGCAGTTGCAATGCCAGCTTGAGATTCTCCATGGCGCGCACCACCGGAGCCGGCACGGCGGCGCGGCTGGCGCCGACCTCGGCGATCCTGGCCAGCATCGCCTCGACCACGTCGCGATTGTCGCCGAGATAGCTGCGTCCAGCGTCGGTCGCGCTGTACAGCTTGGCGCGGCCTTCGCCGTTGACCTCGACAAAACCGCGGTCCTCCAGCAGCGCCAGCGCCGGATAGATGGTGCCGGGACTCGGGCTATAGGCGCCCGCCACGCTGTCCTCGATCGACTTCATCAGGTCGTAGCCGCTGCGCGGCCGCTCGGTGATCAGCCGCAATATGATCAGATGCAGGTCGCCATGGCCGAACAGTCGACCCATGCGCCGGCTGCGGCCCCGGCCGCTGTTTTGGCCGCCGCCTCGGCCCAAACCGCCAAAGCCGCCAAAATTACCGCCACCCTGGTCGGGCGGCGCGTGTTGAAAGCGGCGGCCACCAAAACCGCCTGCGCCACATTTGAACATTGCATCGCTCCTGCTTGGGCCTTGGCCGTCAGCGCGGCCAAAGCCTTATCGATATTATTTCGATATATCGAAATTGCATCGAAATCAAGACCGGACTCGGCCGCTGCCGTCGTTTCGGTCGCATGACCGGACCAATGGCGACGCGCCGGCGATGGCACGCGGGGGCCGAGCGGGTGAGGGATAATTGAGGCAGCGGACGCGCACTGTCCCGGCACGCCGCGCGAATGCGCTACCGCGTTCGCGACCTCACGGCTGCCAGGTGATCACTGCGATGCTGTGGAGTGGGGCGTCAGTTCACCAGCTTACGGATCGAGCTCGGTGTCCCAGTACAAGTAATCGAGCCAGCTTTCGTGCAGATAGTTCGGCGGAAACAGCCGGCCATTGCGATGGAGCTGGTGCACGGTCGGCGCGAATGGTGTCTGCTTGGGAAACATGCCGGCCTGATGCGGCGTGAGATTGCCCTTGCGCAGATTGCAGGGCGAGCAGGCCGCGACGACATTGTCCCAGGTGGTCTGGCCGCCTTTGGAGCGCGGCGTCACATGATCGAAAGTGAGATCATCCGGCGCGCCGCAATACTGACAAACGAAGCGATCGCGCAAAAACACGTTGAAGCGCGTGAAGGCTGGATGGGTCGACGGTTTGACGAAGGACTTGAGCGACACCACGCTCGGCAGCTGCATATCGAAGCTGGGGCTATGGATGGCGCGGTCGTAGAACTCGACGATATTGACGCGGTCGAGGAACACCGCCTTGATCGCGTCTTGCCACGACCAAAGTGACAGTGGGTAGTAGCTGAGCGGGCGGAAATCCGCGTTCAATACTAATACCGGCCAACCGCCCTGTGAGACATGCGCGTTCAAGTAACGCTCCTGGCCCCCAGAATGCTGCGAAGCAGCGTAGGCCAGGACATACTACAGGCAGCGTGACGCCATTGTGAAGGGCGTTAACTGTAGTTTTGGCAGGAACTCGCTGCTGATGATCGCAGCAGATTTACCAACGACGATTGATACCAACCACTCCGCACGTCATGGCCGGGCTCCGTCCCGGCCATCCACGTCTTTGATCTTGCAGCGCTTTCAAGACGTGGATGCCCGCGACAAGCGCGGGCATGACGGGTCAATGGTAGGAGTTGCTGATAATAGTCGTCCAGCGGACGCGATGTCCGCCAGACGTTCGCATTGCGCGCTTACATCGCCAGATGCGGGTTCCGGGCGTTGAGCAATGCGCGGTACAGCTGCGCGTAGTGCTCGGCCGGCCGCCGCCAGGATACGTCGGCGCGCATGCCGTTGCGCTGCAGGGTCTTCCAGACCGGACGGTCGCAATAAAGCGCATGGGCGCGGACCAGCGCCGCCGCCAGCCGGTCGGCGGTCACCGGCGCGAACTGCACCCCGGTGGCGACACCGGCGGCGATCGCCATTTCATTGGCGTCGATAATGCTGTCGGACAGGCCGCCGACCCGCGCCACCACCGGCACCGTGCCATAGCGCAGCGCGCATAGCTGGGTCAGGCCGCAGGGCTCAAAGCGCGACGGCACCAGCAGCGCGTCGGCACCGGCCTGGATCAGATGGGCGAGGTTCTCGTCATAGCCGATCGCAACGCCGATCTGGCCGGGATGGGACTGCGCCACCTGGCGGAACGCGGTTTCAAGCTCGGCGTCGCCGGTGCCGAGCAGCGCCAGCTGAATCCCCTCCGACAGCAGCACCGGCATCGTTTCCAGCAGCATGTCCAGGCCCTTTTGCCAGGACAGTCGGCTGATCACCCCGAGCACTAGCCGATCGGTTTCCGAGCGCAGCCCGAAATGCTCGCGCAGCGCCGCCTTGTTGAGGGCGCGGGCGTGCAGCTTGCGCGTCGAATAGGGCGCGGGGATGCGCGTGTCGGTGGCCGGGTCCCACACCGCCTCGTCGATGCCGTTCAAAATGCCGCTGAGATGATGCGAGCGCTGCCGCAACAGGCCATCCAGCCCCATGCCGGCGTCCTGCGCCTGAATTTCCAGCGCGTAGCTCGGAGATACCGTGGTGATGCGGTCCGACAGCTGCAATCCGGCCTTCAGGAAGCCGATCGCGCCGTAATATTCGACGCCGTCCATGGTGAAGGAGTTCGGCGGCAGCCCGAGCGCCGGCAGCAATTCATGCGGGAATTGGCCCTGGAACGCCAGGTTGTGCACGGTGAACACCGTGGCCGGACCGGGGCGGTCGCTGTAGCGCAGATAGGCGGCGGTCAGGCCGGCCTGCCAGTCATGGGCGTGGATCAGCTCGGGCACAAAACCGGGCAGCAGCCCCTGGCCGAGCTCGGCGCCGACCCGCGCCAGCGCAGCAAAGCGCTGGGCATTGTCGGGCCAGTCATTGCCGTCGGGGCCGATATAGGGATTGCCCGGCCGGTCGTAGAGATGCGGGGCATCGAGCACCAGCAGCTGCAGCTCGCCCTTGCGTGCCGCCAACAGCCGTGCCGGCCCGCCGAGCAGGTCCGCGAAATGGTGCACCGGCTCGGCCTTGTCGATCGCTTTCAGCACCGCCGGATAGCCGGGGATCAGCGTCAGCAGCGTCACCTGATGGGCGGCGAGCGCGCCGGGCAGCGCGCCGGTGACGTCGGCAAGGCCGCCGGTCTTGATCAGCGGATAAACCTCGGATGCGACCGAGAGCGCAGTAATCGGCTTCATAGCTCCAGCCTGTCGATCATGGGTTGGGTGATGAGGCAGACGCCGTTCTCGGTGCGCCGGAAGCGCTTGGCGTCGAGCTCCGGGTCTTCACCGACCACCAAACCATCGGGAATATGCACGCCGCGGTCGATCACCACCTTCGTCAGCTCGCAGGACCGGCCGACATCGACATAGGGCAGGATCACCGCCTGTTCGATGGTGGAGAATGAATGCACCCGCACGCCGGTGAACAGCAGCGTCTCGCGCAGCGTCGAGCCGGAGACGATACAGCCGCCCGATACCAGCGAGGAGGTGGCCAGACCGCGGCGGCCGACCTTGTCGTGCACGAATTTCGCCGGTGGCGTGATCTCGCTAAAAGTCCAGATCGGCCAGTTGCGGTCGTACAAATCGAGCTGCGGCACGATATCGGTCAGGTCGATATTGGCGGCCCAATAGGCATCGACCGTGCCGACGTCGCGCCAATAGGAGGCCGACTCGGCGTGCGAGCGGATGCAGGAGCTCTCGAAGCGATGCGCCACCGCTTTGCCGTTCTTGACGATGTAAGGAATAATGTCCTTGCCGAAATCGTGGCTCGAGTTTTTGTCGGCGGCGTCGCGGCGCAGTTCCTCGAACAGGAATTTGGTGTCGAACACATAGATGCCCATCGACGCCAGCGACATGTCCGGCTTGTCCGGCATGGTCGGCGGATTCTCGGGCTTTTCGACGAACGACAGGATCTGGTCGTTGGCGTCGACATCCATCACGCCGAAACCGGATGCCTCCTTGCGCGGCACTTCCAGGCAGCCGACCGTGACGTCGGCGCGCTGGTGCACGTGCTGCTGCAGCATCTTCTCGTAGTCCATCTTGTAGATGTGGTCGCCCGCGAGCAGCACGATGAATTGCGGGTCGTAGCTCTCGATGATGTCGATGTTCTGATAGACCGCGTCGGCCGTGCCGAGATACCAGAGCTCCTCGGAGACGCGCTGGCTCGCCGGCAGAATGTCAAAGCTCTCATTGCGCTCCGGCCGGAAGAAGTTCCAGCCGTGCTGCAGATGGCGGATCAGGCTGTGCGCCTTGTATTGGGTGGCGACCGCGATGCGGCGGATGCCCGAATTCAGCGCATTGGACAGCGCGAAGTCGATGATCCGCGATTTGCCGCCAAAATACACCGCCGGCTTGGCGCGGCGGTCGGTCAGCTCCATCAATCGGCTGCCACGGCCTCCTGCCAGCACATAAGCCATCGCGTGACGAGCGAGCGGGGCATCAATTACGACACTCATCCAAGCCTCTCTTGATCCGCAGTCCGTTCGGGCTTCCTGCGGCCGCACAGCGAATCTAACGACGCAGCCGCAAGCATCTTCTGTATCGAGTTTCTCAGCCAAAAGGGATGGAATTGGACAAACTTTGCGGCCCGGAAACCGTACCCGATGCGTTGTTTGATGCGGCCTGCTGCCGCAGCAAACAATCTGCCGCGCGAACGAGCAATGCTCCGGTGTCGCAAGGGTCTGTGAAGCGTTGACGACATTGGACTACGACGATTTGCCGCCACGCGACCGCGCCGATGTGGCGCTGGCCGTCGCTGAATCGACGCTATTGTGACCCGGTATCGCGGCCTCATTCGTCGTGTGCCGCTGTCTGGAGATGCCCATTCGATGCCCTCCCTTGTCAATCTTGCCGGCAAACGCGGTCTGGTGGTCGGGATCGCCAACGAGCATTCGATCGCCACCGGCTGCGCGCAGGCGTTTCGCGCCGCAGGTGCCGAGCTTGCCATCACCTATCTGAACGCGAAAGCAGAACCGTTCGTCCGGCCGCTCGCCGAAGCGCTGCAGGCGCCGATTATCGTGCCCTGCGATGTGCGGGTGCCGGGCGAATTGGAAGCGGTGTTCGAGCGGCTGACGCGTGAATGGGGCCGGCTCGATTTCCTGCTGCACTCGATCGCATTCGCGCCGCGCGAGGATCTGCAGGCCAAGCTGGTCGATTGTTCTGCGGAAGGCTTTGCGATGGCGATGGATATTTCCTGCCACTCGTTCATCCGGATGGCGAGGCTGGCGGTGCCGCTGATGGCGGAGGGCGGCAGTCTGCAGACCGTCAGCTTTTTCGGCGCCGAGCGCGTGGTCGAGCACTACAACGTCATGGGGCCGGTCAAGGCGGCGCTGGAGGCCACGGTGCGCACGCTGGCCGCCGACCTCGCGCCGCAGCGCATCCATGTGCATTCGCTATCGGCCGGGCCGGTGAAGACCCGCGCCGCGTCAGGCATTGGTCGTTTCGATGAACTGCTCGACCGGGTGCGCGAGCGCACCCCGGCCCATCAGCTGACCTCGATCGAGGAAATCGGCCAGGTGGCCGCCTTCCTCGCCAGCGATGCCGCGGTCCCGCTGACCGGCTCGGTCAGCTATGCCGATCGCGGCTTCCATATCGTTGCGTGAACGGGGCTGGGGACGCCGCTACCAGGCCAGGAACAGGCCGATATCGCCGGGGATGCCGTTCGGGAATTCGACAACGCGGGCATGCAGGGCAAAGCCCTGCGGCCGCAGCTCGGAGCGCCAGCGCAAAAACACCTCGGACGCCATGCCGCGCAGCGTTTCCGGCCAGGCCGGGTCCGGGGCGTTGATGGCGCGGCCGTGATCGCGGCACACTTCGGCGGGGAAGCGCAGCATCAGGCTCTCTTCCTCGCCGCGCAGCGCCGCGGCGCGGGCATTGGCGAGCATCTGCTGCCAGGCTTCTTCGGTGAGCTGATTGGCCAGAAAATCCTGTGCGTCCTTGTGCTGCTGTTGCGCGGCGCGCAGCCGCTCCTGTTCGCGCTGTTGCAGCAGCTGTTGTTCATGATGGGAGACAAGATCGTGGAAGCCGGCCGCCGACAGCCCGCCCGCGGGGGCGGCCGCTGCCGGTTCGGGCTGTGCCGGCGGCGCGGTCAGGGCTTCCAGCCGCGCCGAGGCGACCGGCCAGCCATCGCCGTTGCGGCTGACCTGCGCCGCTGCCGTGATGGCATCGGCTTCCGACTGCACCACGGCGCGCACCAGATCGGCGCGGCTGACGATGCCGGCGAGCTTGCCGTTGCGCATCACCGGCAGCCGCTTGATGCGGTTTGCCGACAACAGCCCGGCAATTTCCAGCAATTCGGCGTCGGCCTCGATGGTGACCGCCGGGGCGCTCATGATTTCGCTGGCCGAGCGATCATCATCGGTCAGCAGTTCGAGATAATCGGAGCCGACGTCCTGGCCGTGCGACAACATGCTCAGCCATTGTTCGCGCCGCGCTTCGCGCTCGGCGACATCGCGCGGCATCAGATCGCCCTCGCTGATCACGCCGAGCGGCGCACCATCGGCATTGACCACCGGAACGCCGCTGATGCCGTGTTTCAGCAGCGTTTCGGCCACCGCCCGCGCCGGCGTCTCCGGCCGCACCGCGATCACGTGAGTCGACATCACATCGCAAGCTTTCATCACCGTCCTCGTCATTCGTCAGCGTCGCTCCGCGGCACCCCATGCGCGCGCGGGCTGTTGACGTTGATCATGAGCAGGCGCCGTGAAATTTCCTTGGCGGTTTTCCAGCAGCTTCGATTGAATTCTGATCGCTTCGCGTAACTCGGTTGAAAAACAAAGAGCGCGCAGCCCTGCGGCTGCACGCTCTGCGAACGAGATCGGAAATCGCTGGCGCGGCGATACGCCAGCGATTTGAGGGCGCGTTAGCGCCAGACGTCGGCCTGGATCACCGCGTCTTCACGCCAGGCTTCGCGCGCGGCCTTGTTGGCCATCCAGTTCGGCAGGAAGCCGAGCGCTTCATCAATGATATGCGGCGTGTGCAGACCCGGCGAATATTCCAGCGCGCGCTTGTAGTATTCCTTAAGCGCCGGCCGGAAGGTCGGATGCGCGCAGTTCTGGATGATGACCTTGGCGCGCGCCTTCGGGCTCAGGCCGCGCAAATCGGCCAGGCCCTGTTCGGTGACGATCACCTGCACGTCGTGCTCGGTGTGATCGACATGCGATGCCATCGGCACGATGCACGAGATCTTGCCGCCCTTGGCCGCCGACGGCGTCATGAAGAACGACAGGAAGCTGTTGCGGGCGAAGTCGCCCGAGCCGCCGATGCCGTTCATGATGCTGGTGCCCATGATGTGGGTCGAGTTGACGTTGCCGTAGATGTCGGCCTCGATCAGCCCGTTCATCGCAATCACGCCGAGCCGGCGGATCACTTCGGGGTGGTTGGAAATCTCCTGCGGACGCAGCACCAGCCGCTCGCGGTAGAAGTCCAGGTTGCTGGTGAACTCGTCATAACCCTCGGGGCTGAGCGACAGCGCTGTGGCGGAGGCATGGATCAGCTTGCCCTTGCGCAGCAGGTGCAGCATGCCGTCCTGCATCACTTCGGTGTAGGCGGTGAGGTTCTCGAATGGAGCGTCTTCGAGGCCGGCCATCACCGCATTGGCGACGTTGCCGACGCCCGATTGCAGCGGCAGCAGATTCTCCGGCAGCCGGCCCTTCTTCACCTCATGGCTGAGGAATTCCAGGATGTGGCCGGCGATCGCCTGCGAGTTTTCGTCCGGGGCGTTGAACGCCGAATTGCGGTCCGGCAGGTTGGTCTCGACCACCGCGACGATCTTGGAGGGGTCGCAGCGCAGATACTTTTCGCCAATGCGATCGCCCGATTCCAAAATCGGAATCGGCTTGCGATGCGGCGGCAGCTGCGTGCCGTAATAGATGTCGTGCATGCCTTCGAGGCGGATGTCCTGCCACGAATTGACTTCCAGGATCACCTTATCGGCAAGGTCGAGCCAGGTCTTGTTGTTGCCGACCGAGGACGACGGAATCAGGCTGCCATCCTCGCGAATGCCGGCGACTTCGACGATCGCGACGTCGAGCTTGCCGAGAAAGCCGAACCAGACGTGCTGCGCGACATGGGACAGATGGATGTCGATATAGTCCATCCGCCCGGCATTGATGCGCTTGCGGCAGGTCGGGTCGGATTGATAGGGCAGCCGCAATTCGATGCCGTCGACCTTGGCGAGCGCGCCATCCAGCTCCGGCGCCGTGGACGCGCCGGTCCAAACATTGAGCTTGAACTTCTGGCCGCGGGCGTGATGGGCGTTGATGCGTTCTGCCAGCGCCAGCGGCAGCAGTTTGGGATAGCCCGCTCCAGTGAAGCCGCTCATGCCGACAGTAGCGCCGGACGGGATCAATGCCGCGGCATCTGCCGCGGTCATGATCTTGGAACGCAATTGCGGATGGAGAACACGGGACGAGATCGACATGCGGGAATTGCTCCTGGCGCGCGAACGAAACGGATAACGGTGAACCGATTGATCGGTCTGCTGTAATCGGTTCCGCCTGAGGGTCCATCCAACCAACGGCGGAGCTGCTGTCCCGGCTCTGCATAACGGAGCGTTGCAACGGGGCTTTCAGAGCCTCAACGACCGCGAAATATCCGTCTAATTTACTGATTTGCCGAGGAAAAAAATTACGCAACCGGCCCCGTCTCACGATCGATTATTGCGGCATGCTGTTACGCAGAGCAGGGCCGCGTGGGGCGCGGGGCACCAAATTGCTGCCATTTTCCACCGAAAATGCCTCGAAATCGATCCGATTAACGGACAATTAGCCCAATCCCTAACCGAGCACCGTCACGAGGAGCGTCGGGAAACGGCTATTAGGAACTGGCTGCAATGGTGGCCGCATGAACCGCCAGGTCTTGTCAGAGCCGCAAAGCGCCCATCCGACCGTTCGCCGCGAACTGGTCGACCTGCTTTATACTGCCTTCCCTCAGGTGCTGGCGCTGTGTGTCACCTCGGCGATCGTGGCCGTGACCCTCACGCTGGTGACGCCCGACCCGGTCTATGCGCTGACGGCGGTGTTGATCGTGGTGATCGGGGCCGGGCGTCTCCTTAGCCTGTGGCGCTATCCGCGGCGCGCGGCGCTCAGCGACCGCCAGGTGGTTTATTGGGAGCGGGTATACGGCATCGGCGCGGCGTCGTTCGGCTCGGTGCTGGGGCTGTTGGCATCACGTGCGCTGCAGATCGGCGATCTGCCGGGCGCCTGGCTGGCGTTCGGCCTGTCGATGTCGTTCTGCGTCGGCATGGTGTCGCGCGCCGCGGTGCGGCCCTGGGTGGTGTCGCTGACCTCGGGCTTGATGCTGGCGCCGATCCTGGTGACCGCGCTGTGGCAGCCGGAAATTCAGTTCAAGGTCGGTGCGGTGCTGGTGGTGCTGTTCTGGACCACGATGCAGGAGGCATCGCGCCATCTCAGCTCGGCCTTCATCGAGCGGCTGGAGTCCAGGCAGGCGCTGGCGCAGCGCGCCAATCAGGATTTTCTGACCGGCCTGCCGAACCGCGCGGCGTTCCTGTCGGCGCTCGGCGGCGCGACCGGTCACTTCACTATCGTCGCCATCGATCTCGACGGCTTCAAGCCGATCAATGACAAGCATGGCCATCTCACCGGCGATGAACTGCTGCGCCAGGTCGCCACGCGGCTGCGGCAATGCGTGGCCGAACGCGGCCTCGCGGCGCGGTTTGGCGGCGACGAATTCATGCTGTTGCAATATGTGCACCCCGGCCAGAGCGGGCGTGACGAAGCCGCGACGCTGGCGCGCAACGCAATCACCGCGCTGTCGCTGCCGTTCCACGTGATCGGGCTATCCTTGCGGATCGGCGCGTCGGCCGGCGTGATCGTCACCGATCATAAAGCGCTGGCCGCGACCTGCATCGAAGCGGTGCTCGATCAGGCCGATCATGCGCTCTATGTCGCCAAGCGCGCCGGTGGCGGCTGCTGGAATTGGGGCGATTATGTCGACGACGGGCCGGGCGCCGTCGTCCAGCGTCTCTCCGCTTAGCTCGCCCACGCGGCGGCCAGCCAGTCGCTGACCGCGTTCGGCATGGCGTGGACATGGCCCGGCCAGCGCCCGGAAGCAAAGCCGACATGGCCGCCATTGTCGGGTTGCCATAGCGTGACGTAGCCGCCAACCTCATTGGCACTGGGCAGCGAGGCCGCCGGCACGAACGGATCGTTGCGGGCGTTCAGCACCAGCGCCGGAATCCGGATCGTGTGCAGATGCGGCTTGGCCGAGGCGCGTCGCCAATAATCATCGACGCCGGCAAAGCCATGCAGCGGCGCGGTGAAGCAATCATCGAACGCGCGCAGCGTGGTCGCCGCCATCATCCGGTCGCGGTCGAACAGCCCCGGATGGCGCTGCCATTTCTGCAGCGCATTCGGCTTCATGGTGCGCAGGAAATGCCGCGCATAGGCGATGCGGTTAAAACCGCTGTCGATCGCCGCGCCGGCCGCGGTCAGATCAAGCGGCGCTGAGATGGCGGCGATGGCGCGCGCGGTGGCGGCGGCACGGTCGCCGGCTTCTTCGGCCCAGCGCAGCAGCGCATTGCCGCCGAGCGACACGCCCGCTGCCAGCACCGGCGCGGCGGCGCGTTCGCGGATGCGCGCGAGCATCCAGTCGATCTCGGCGAAATCGCCGGAATGATAGCTGCGCGGCGCCAGATTGGGCTCGCCAGAACAGCCGCGGAAATGCGGCACGCTGAAATTCCAGCCGCGCGCCTGCGCTTCCCGCGCGAACGCGATGGCATAGTGGCTCGACGAACTGCCTTCGAGGCCGTGGAACAGCACCAGCCACGGCGCGCCCGCCGTGCAGCCGAAGTGATCGACATCGATGAAGTCGCCATCCGGGGCCTGCCAGCGCTCGCGCTGATAATGCGGCGCTTCGCGGCGATAGGGCCGCGCAAACAGCGCCGGCCAGATGGTCTGGGCATGGCCGCCCGGCAACCAGCGCGGTGCCTGATAATCCCACGCTGCACTCATCGGATTCGAACGATCATCGCGAGGCATGACCGTAATTTTCTATCGGTCGGCGCCAGCGCTTTCCAGTGGCGCGCGCCGCGATTCTTCGCCATCGTGCAAGAAAACAACTGGCGGAAACACCCAATGACCATCCTCAGCGAGGCCGGACGCGGCCGCATCGCGCCGCTTGGCTTTTTGTTCCTCGCGATCGCCTCCGTGGGATGGGGCCTCAACTTCCCGATCATGAAGCAGCTGCTCAGCGAAGTGCCGCCATTGTCGTCGCGCGGCCTTGCTGGGCTGGTCGGCGCCGCGGCGCTGGCGTTGATCGCGCATCACCGCGGCCAGCGCCTCACGGTGCCGAAACCGCTATGGGGGCGGCTGATCCTGGTGTCGATGCTCAATATCGGCGGCTGGGTCGCGTTCATGGGGCTGGCGCTGGTGTGGCTGAAGGCCAGCGATGCCGCGGTGCTGGCGATCACCATTCCGGTCTGGGTGGCACTGCTGGCCTGGCCGCTGCTCGGCGAGACCGTGTCGGTGGTGCGCGGCCTCGCTTTGCTGGTGGCGCTCACCGGCATTTGCGTGCTGCTCGGCGGCGGCGGGATCAGTGTCAGTCTTGAAAAACTGCCCGGCATTCTGTTCGCGCTTGCCGGTGCGATCGGCGTGGCGTTCGGCACCGTGCTGACCAAGCGCTTTCCGCTGACCTTGCAGCCGATCGCGCTGACGGCATGGCAGGTCGGGATCGGCTGCGTGCCGGTGGTGATCGTCGGGCTGGCAATCGAGCAGCCGCATTTCGCGGCGCTGTCGCCGCGCGGCTGGGCGTCGATGGCCTATCTGACCTTCGTGCAGTTCTGCGTCTGTTATGTGTGCTGGTTCGCAGCTTTGGAACGGCTGCCAGCGGCGACCGCCTCGATCGGCACGCTGCTGGTGCCGGTGGTCGGCGTGCTGGCGGCTGCGGCGATGCTGGCCGAGCCGATCGGGTTGCGCGAGTTGCTGGCGCTGGCGGTGACGCTCGGCGGCGTGGCGCTGGCGCTGCGCCATTAGCGTTAAAACGGCAACGCCCGCCGCCTGCTTGATCAGGCGACGGGCGTGCGGCTGGTTCTTGGCTGGCGCGCGTCAGTCTTCGAGCAGGCTGCGCAGCATCCAGGCGGTCTTTTCGTGCACGTCGAGCCGCTGGGTCAAAAGGTCAGCGGTCGGCTGGTCGTTGGCTTCCTCGGTGAGCGGGAACAGCTCGCGCGCGGTGCGCGCGGTGGCTTCCTGCGCGGCGACCAGATGGCGGACCATGTCCATCGCCTTCGGGGTGCCCTCGACCTCTTCGATCGACGCCAGCTTCACAAATTCCTTGTAGGTGCCGGGGGCCGCAAAGCCGAGCGCGCGGATGCGCTCTGCAATCACATCGAGCGCCGTCCACTGCTCGGTGTATTGCGCCATGAACATCGCGTGCAGCGTGTTGAACATCGGCCCGGTGACGTTCCAATGGAAATTGTGCGTCATCAGATAGAGCGTGTAGGAGTCGGCCAGCAGCTTCGACAGCCCTTCCGCGAGCTTGGCGCGCTGCGCCTCCGGAATCCCGATGTTGATCGCCGGGGTCTTCTTCGTCATCTCATTCCCTCATGCATTGTCGACCGCCGCCGGCTTGCAACATGGTTCGCGCTGCGGGGCTTGAGCGCGGTCGGCTTGTCCTGTGCAATCGAGCCGAGCCCTCGATTGCCTGCGAGCAGATAGCATTCTCGCCGGTAAAGGCCACCCTCTCATTCGACTGAGACCACAGCAAGGCCGACATCGCGGTATCATGGTATGATGATCGTCCGACGTGCAGTCTTGAGTTGCCTGCCAAGTCCCCCGTAAAGACAATGTCGGCGCGCGGTGCGAAGGCATGACGGCATGGGTCGCGCCAGTCGGGATCATTGGGGGGTGAATGTCATTTCAGGTCCACGCCGTCCGGCGCAGCCGCAGCGCGCAGCAAGGCGCATCCGCATGGCCGCTGGCGGCGCTGTTGAGCGTCGCCCTGATGCCGACGGCGCAGGCCGGCGATCTGCCACGGGTCTCAAGCGCTGAGGCGCGCGCGGCCGCTGCCACGGCTGGCAAGCCGCTTCCCGCCGCCGATCATGACGAAATCGATACCGAGCATATTTTCGGCATGACGATGGGATCGGACATCGGCGAAAAGGGCGAATTCGAGCTGGAGTTGGAAACCTTCAGCGGCATCGGCAAGCGGTCCGGCTATTATCTCACCACCGCGACCCACACCCATTTCAAATACACGCTGACCGACAATCTGCGGGTGGCGCCGGGCTTCACGCTCGGCACCCACAATATCAGCGGCGTGCCGGAGCTTGAGGATCGCAACGCGATCGGCATTCACGAAGCGTCGGTCGAAATCCGCTACAAGCTGCTCGACCGCCACGTTGCGCCGTTCGGCTTCACGCTCAATTTCGAGCCGATCGTTAGCCGCATCGATGACGTCAGCGGCCGCCGCATCGAAGGCTATGGCGCGGTGCTGTCGGCGCTGATGGATAAAGAATGGGTTCCCAACAAGCTGTTTAGTGCACTCAATGTCGGCTACATCGTCGGCGCCTCGCAGCTGCGCGGCGGCAATCCGTGGTCGCATGATTCCGATCTGATGATCAGCACGGCGGTTTCCTACAAATTCTTCCCATCGGTGCTGTTTGGTGTGGAAGCGCGCTATCTGCAGGCCTTTGATGGCTGCGGCCTCGATCGGCAGAAGGGCGCCGCCTTCTATGTCGGGCCGACCTTTTCCATCGCGCTCGCCAAGAATGTCGGGCTGTCCGGCAGCTGGAACATTCAGGCCGCGGGCAAGGCGCTCGATGATCCGCGCGCGCTCGATCTCAGCAATTTTGAGCGTCATCAGGCCTTGCTGCGGCTGACCGCGCATTTTTAACGTTACGCGCAGCTTGTGTGCCGCGCGTATTGCACGGCGGCCATGCGCCGGCGTGCACCGATAGCCGTGCGTTGAGGCCATGCGCTCGTTCGGCCAGCGCCGTAAGGAAGTTGTCAGGTGAAATAGTGCAAGAAGGAGCCAGCCGCGGCGTCAATGAGCCGTAAGTGAGAGTGTCGATGTCGATCCGTCTGTTTGCCTGGCTTTGCCTGACCTTGATGCTGAGTACGGGTCTGGCCCGTGCAACGGAAGAGGGCGGCGACGGCAAAGTATCGATTTCGCCGGCCCAGGCCGAGCTGGTCGGGATTGAGACCGCGCCGCTCGAGCTGCAACCGGTGATCACCGGCTTGCGGTTCCCCGGCCGGGTCACGGTGCCGCCTGATCGCACGCGCTTGATGAATGCGCCGCTCGGCGGCCGCGTCGAACGGCTATTGGTGCGCGTCGACGCCACTGTGAAGCGCGGCGATGTGATCGCCGAATTACAGAGCCCGGCGCTGGCCAAGGCGCAATCTGATTTTCTCGTCGCCTTTAAGAAGGAAGCCTTGCTGCGCACCACATTGGAGCGCGAGGAGAATCTCGCGCCCTATGGCGCGGTGCCCAAGAAGCAGCTGATCACCACTCAGAATGAATATGAGCAGGCGCGCGCCACCTCCGCGGAATTCCGCCAGGCGCTGCTGCATTACGGCATGACCGAGGATGCGATCGCCAAGCTGGCCGCCAGCCAGTCGCTCGATCCGCGGCTGGTGATTGCCGCGCCGATCGATGCGGTGGTGCTGGAAACATCGGTGGTGCCCGGCCAGACGGTGGAAGCGCTGGCGCCGATTTGCCGATTGGCGCAGCTCGCGCCGCTATGGGTGGAGATCCAGGTGCCGTCAGCGCGCGCCGCCGATTTCGCGATCGGCGCCGAGGTCGCGTTGCGTGATCAGCAAGTAACTGGCCGAGTGGTGTCGATCGGCACCAGCGTCGATCCCTCGGCGCAGACCGTCAATGTTCGCGCTGAATTTGCCGCGCCGGCGGGTGAAGTGCGGCCGGGCCAGGTGGTCGAAGCCGTGGTGTCGCCGCGCGCCCATGCCGGCAGCGAGTGGCGGGTGCGGATCGGCGCGCTGGTGCGGCGCGGCACTGACGCCTTCGTGTTCGTCAAAACCGACGGCGGCTTTATGCCGACCCCGGTCACGGTGCAGGAAGAGATGCCGGAATTCGTGGTGGTGACGGGCCATTTCCAGGGCCATGAGCTGATCGCGGTGCGCGGTCTCGCCGCGCTGAAAGGTGCCTGGCAAGGGCTGGGCGGAGTTGAGTGATGCTCACGCGCCTCGTTGAATTTTCGCTCGGCCATCGACTGCTGGTGATCCTTGCGACTCTGCTGCTGATCGGCAGCGGCATCTATGCGTTCCGGCAATTGCCGATCGACGCCTTCCCGGACGTGTCGCCGGTGCAGGTCAAGGTGATCGTCAAGGCGCCGGGCATGACGCCGGAAGAAGTCGAGACCCGCGTCACCACGCCGATCGAGCTGGAAATGCTCGGCATCCCCAACAAGACCGTGATGCGCTCGGTGACCAAATACGCGCTCGCCGACGTCACCATCGATTTCCAGGACGGCGTCGATATCTACTGGGCGCGCAATCAGGTCGCGGAGCGGCTGACCGGTGTCGTCAAGGACATGCCGCCCGGCATCAACGCGGGGCTGGCGCCGATCACCACGCCGCTCGGCGAAATGTTCATGTTCACCATCGAGGGCGGTGATCTGTCGCTCGCCGAACGGCGCACGCTGCTCGATTGGGTGATCCGTCCGGCGCTGCGCACGCTGCCGGGCGTCGCCGACGTCAACTCGCTCGGTGGCTTTGTGCGCAGCTTCGAGATCGTGCCGGACAATCTGGCGATGGCCGCGCGCGGCATCTCGATCGAGATGCTGCAGAAGGCGGTGGAGGCCAATAATCGCAATGGCGGCGCCGGCCGTCTCACCGAAGGCGAAGAAGTGCTGCTGGTGCGCGTCGATGGCCAGGTGCGCACGCTCGATGATCTGCGCAACATCGTGGTCAGTAATCGCGACGGCGCCATGGTGCGGATCGGCGATGTCGCCGAAGTGCGGATCGGCAGCATCACCCGCTACGGCGCGGTGACCCGCAATGGCGAAGGCGAAGCGGTGCAGGGCCTGGTGCTCGGGCTGCGCGGCGCCAATGCCCGCGACGTGGTCGAGGGCGTGCGCGCCAAGCTCACTGAACTGGCGCCGACGCTGCCCAAGGGCGTCAAGGTCGATATCTTCTATGATCGCGGCGATCTGGTCAGCCGCGCGGTCGGCACGGTGTCGCGCTCGCTGCTGGAAGCGACGCTGCTGGTGGTGGTGCTGCTGGTGCTGTTTCTGGGCGATTGGCGCGCGGCCCTGGTGGTGGCGCTGACGCTGCCGCTATCGGCGCTCGCCACCTTCCTGCTGATGCGTCAGGTCGGCATGTCCGCCAATCTGATGAGCCTCGGCGGCCTTGCGATCGCGATCGGCATGTTGATCGACGCCTCGGTGGTGGTGGTCGAAAACATCGTCGCCCATCTCGACAAGGATCGTTCCGCCGATCGCAGCCCGCTGCTGCATCGCATCTATCATGCGCTGCGCGAAGTCGCGGTGCCGGTGACCTCGGGCATCACCATTATCGTGATCGTGTTCCTGCCGCTGCTGTCGCTGCAAGGGCTGGAGGGCAAGCTGTTCATCCCGGTGGCGCTCGCGATCGTGTTTGCGCTCGGCAGCTCGCTGCTGCTGGCGCTGACCGTGATCCCGGTGCTGGCGTCGCTGCTGCTCAAGACCGGCGGTCATCACGAGACCTGGCTGGTGCGCAACATCAATCGTCTCTACACCCCGGCGCTGCAATTCAGCCTGAAGCATGAACGCGCGGTGGTGGGCTGTGCGATCGCGGCGCTGATTGCGACCGTGTTTGCCTATGGCCAGCTCGGCAAGATCTTCATGCCGACCATGGATGAAGGCACGCCGATCGTCAGCGTGGAAAAGCTGCCGTCGATCGGCCTCGATCAGAGCACCGACCTCGATCTGAAAATTCAGCAGAGGCTGATGAAAGAGGTGCCGGAAGTGGCGGGCATCGTGGCGCGCACCGGCTCGGACGAGCTTGGGCTCGATCCGATGGGGCTGAACCAGACTGACACTTACGTGCTGCTCAAGGAGCCGGACACCTGGCGGCAGCCGTCCGACATGAACTGGCTGCTGGGCGAGCTGCGCAAGGCGCTGGCGCCGATTCCCGGCATCGGCTTCAGCTTCACCCAACCGATCGAAATGCGCGTGCAGGAGATGATCATTGGCGCGCGCGGCGACGTGGTGGTGAAGATTTTCGGCCCCGATATCGCCACCTTGAACAGCCTCGCCGAGCGCATCACCGCAACGCTGCGCGGCATCCGCGGCAGCGAGGACGTGCGCACCACGCTCAACAAGGGATTCCAGTATTTCAGCGCGCGGATCGATCGGCTGCAGGCCGGCCGGCTCGGCCTCGACGTCGATGCGCTCACCGAGGCGCTGCGCACCCAGGTGGAAGGCAAGTCGATCGGCATCGTGGTTGAGGAAGGCCGGCGCACGCCAGTGCTGGTGCGCGGCACCGATGCGCTCCGCGATTCACCTGCGCAATTTGCCGGGCTCAGTCTCGCGCTCGCCGATGGCAAGAACGTGCCGCTCGCCACGGTGGCGCGGCTCGAGCGGCTCGACGGCCCGGTCAAGATCGACCGCGAGAACGGCCGCCGCGTCGCGCTGGTGCAGAGCAACGTCGCCGGGCGCGATTTGGTCGGCTTCGTTGAAGAAGCCAAGCGCATGATCGCCGAGAAGGTGCCGCTGCCGGAAGGCTACACTCTGACCTGGGGCGGCCAGTTCGAAAATCAGCAGCGCGCCGCGGCGCGGCTGGCGGTGGTGGTTCCGATCGCGCTGGCGCTGATCTTCCTGTTGCTGTTCGTCACCTTCGTCTCGGTGCGGCAGGCGCTGCTGGTGTTCGTCAATATCCCGTTCGCGCTGGTCGGCGGCGTGTTCAGCCTGCTGATCTCCGGCGAGTATCTGTCGGTGCCGGCGTCAGTCGGCTTCATCGCGCTGCTCGGCATCGCGGTGCTGAACGGCCTGGTGCTGGTGTCCTATTTCAATCAGCTGCGCGATCAGGGTTTTGACCGCGACCACATCATCATCGAAGGCGCCCAGCGGCGGTTGCGGCCGATCCTGCTGACCGCCAGCATCACCGGGTTTGGCCTGGTGCCGCTGCTGTTCGCCACCGGTCCGGGCTCGGATGTGCAGCGCCCGCTGGCGATCGTGGTGATCGGTGGCCTGGTGACCTCGACGGTGCTGACCTTGATCATCCTGCCGATCCTGTATCGAAGGTTCGGCATTCCTGCGGGCAAGAAACCATGACCAGCGTGCTGCTGACCCTGACCGCACCGGTCGCGCTCGAAGAGCAGCTTACCGGGCTGCTGTCGACCCATGAGCCGTCGTCCCGCGCCGGCTTTCGCATCAGCGATGTGCGCTGCCATGGCGAGAACGTCGCCTATCGCGACGTGTTCGAGCAGATCCGCGGCTATGTGCGCATGATTGAGATCGCGGTGGTGCTAGCGGAGCGCGACCTGACCGAGCTGCTGGCGCTGCTCGCCAAGGAGCTGCCCTTTGCCGAGATCAGCTACCGCGCCACCCCGATCGTGCGCGCCGGCACCGTGAACCCCCGCTGATGGTGTCTGGCTACAGTTTTGCGGCCTTAGGTAGCGAATGCACCAAGTCCCTGGTGGCACGGAAGCTCGCATGACGGCACCTTACTGTCATGAGCGAGCCAACATTGTCAGAACGCTTGAGACCAAGCGGAAAGAAATCGAGCGGACAATCTCTGCGCCAATGAGAAACAGATCGAAATCTGCCGTCGCGATCTGCCGCGCGAGATGGCCACAATCTGCCGCGAAGCCCTAGCCAAAGAAAGGCCGCTAGATGTCCGCGAACTCGCTACCCGTGTCATCCGGGCCAAGGGCTTAGACGTTTATGATCCAATGCCTAAATGCCGGGCACAAAGGAACTCAAAATAGACTAACGCAAGCTAGGCGCCGAAGTCCGTTGGTCCCGTGCTTGAATGATGGGTTTCCATCTTCACAATCTGATAAATCACCTGATAGGTGTCACACAGCACGAGCAAGTTAGTTAGCAGTACAATTAGCCCGAACGAATGGACGAACGACAGCACAAACACAGTCGGCGCCTCATACGCGCCTTTTAAAAATAAAAGTCCGCAAGCGGCAATGAACAGCCAAAACAGAAGCCACCCGTTTTGATTGATTTCACTTCGAACCCTGTTCGCCGCTTCTGTTCCTTTGGCTCGGTCCTTGAAGGCTGCTCTCACTATCCTGTTAAGTGACAGGTGAATATTTGCTATTGAAGCAAGAGTGACCGTCAGAATGACCGCAAGGATGTTCAATAGTTCGAACGTTATAAACGAACCAAGGAATGCATTCTTCGCAAAGAATTCTGGCTCTGCGAATGTTGCACATAGTGCAACAGTGATCATCGCGATTACTGCCGCAACCTTTGTCATTTCGCCATCAACCGTTTGAAGAAATCTCGAACCTTTTCAATGCTGGACGGTTTCGGAATGTCTTCCGAGTTGATCTCTTTGGTTCGTCTGTTTGCTGACGAAGAATAGATGACTTTCTTCCCTGCCCGCATGGTGATCGCCCCGCCACCCGCAGTCGCGGTTGAAACCGACGCTTCCACAAGCGAGCCAGAAGGAACTAAATTTCCATGAGGATTTTTGAGCTTTAGTTCAGTTTCCTCGGAGAGCGCCTCTTCGGACGCGGCCTTAACGAGGTCGTCTATCGCCTCTTTAGCCCCCAGCATGTTTGGGGGCACAAAGACGAAGCTTAGCGACGTGATCTTCCCGGCGTAGTTATTGGCAGCAATCCAAAAATCGGATGCTGACGAAATATACTCAACGCTTGGCTTCCAAGACGCAAATTCTACTGAGCGGACAGCGTGCTCAAGCAAGCTCTTCAACAACCCGTAAGGAGACCCTACTCTCTGGTGGTTCTGAATCGCTGCGATCTGCTCTCGCTCCGCCAAATCTAAGCTTAGGTAGGCAATCGGCCAGTGTCTTTGCTCAATAACATTCCAATGCGTGTCAGGTCCATCGTTTCTGAGTTCCGCGATTTCTCGGCCGATCACGCCCCCGATGTAGTCGCCTGAATCAGGTATTGGATCGTAGGTGTAAACGCGGCGGCGGTAAGAGAAATCCCATCGCCTCGAAAAAATATTTCTTAGAAACTCTTGGCGCGACAATCCAGGATCGAAAAGGTCTGCCTGTTTCGCTAGTGAAATTCGAAGATATTCAAAGGTGGGCATTGTCCCCCTCACACATGCCAAACGAGCATAAGGAGAGTGACACAACCTTTTCACTTCTACGAGATATACCAATTAACGCTGCCATCGCCATTTGACAGCGCCCAGATCCATCATGGTGCTCTACGAAAGGGCCTTGGTGTATCTGCTACCTAAGGCCGCGTTTTGCGCGCTCAAGTTCCATCGCGGCGGCCCGTCCTTGTTGCGAGTCAAATTTAGGATGGTTCTAATTTATTGAACTTACAAAACTAATTCTTTGACTGCGAAGTACTCGCAAATGCATTGGTTCCCCCAGATCAAGTGTTGCAGTCATTGGGGGTTGAATGCGTTTCTCGGCCAAATCGTCGGCGTTGTGGCGTCAGGTCATTGTCAAAACCGGGCTGACGCTCGGCGTGGTGTCCGCGGTCGGGCTGTCGGCGGCAATTGCTCGCGCCGAGGAGCGACCGTCCTGGCTGTCCTATGCGTCCTCGGTGTCACCTGCTGCGCCATTCGGCCAGCCGCGCGCGGTAGCCGCTGCCGCCAAGCATGACGCCGACGACGTCGATACCGAGCACATTTTCGGCTTCAGCATGGGCTCGGACATCGGCAAGGCCGGCGAGGTCGAAC
Organism: Rhodopseudomonas faecalis; assembly: GCF_003217325.1. Classification (GTDB taxonomy): domain Bacteria; phylum Pseudomonadota; class Alphaproteobacteria; order Rhizobiales; family Xanthobacteraceae; genus Rhodopseudomonas; species Rhodopseudomonas faecalis. The sequence goes on along the minus strand of NZ_QJTI01000003.1, from coordinate 152,844 downwards.
TGGAAGTCGAGAATATCGGCCGGTTCGGCAAGCGCTTTGGCTCCTATTTCGGCGGCGGCACGCTGGCGCAGATGAAATTCGTGCTGACCGACCGCTTCCGCGTCGCGCCCGGCGTCAGCTTCGGCACCAATCAGATCAGCGACATTCCCGGCATGGCCAATAATCATCGCAGCGCCTTTGCGGGCGCCTCGATGGAATTCCGCTACAAGGTGCTGGATCGCAACGAGATGCCGTTCGGCCTGACGGTGCATGCCGCGCCGGGCTGGTCGCGGGTCGATGACGCCACCGGGCTCGATCAGCTCAGCTATGGCTCGGAATTCGCAGCGTTGATCGACAAGGAACTGATCGAGGACCGGCTGTTCGCGGCTGTCAATTTCTGGTTCTCGGCCGGCAGCGCGCGTGACCTCGCCAATAGCTGGACCCACGCCTCGGACTTCGCCGTGCACACCGCGCTGTCCTACAAGGTCAATTCCGATCTGATCATCGGCGGCGAAGCGCGCTATGTGCGCGCCTATCACGGCGCCAGCCTCGACAATCTCGCCGGCAACGCGCTGTTCATCGGCCCGACCTTCTCGGTGCATCTGGCCAAGAATGTCGGCCTGTCAGGCACTTTTAGCACGCAGGTCGCCGGCAAGGCGATCAACGATCATAATCGCTACGATCTCGAACATTTCGAGCGTCACGAGGCGCTGCTGCGGTTCAATTATCTGTTCTGAGCAACAGCCCAAGGGATGGCGCGGTGCCTGCGCCATCCCGATGGTTGGTCGTCACCAGCTGGCGAGGTAGGTGCCCTTGAAGCGGGTTTCGATGAACTGCTTCACCGGGTCGGAGTGATAGGCGTCGATCAGCGCTTTCACCCACGGCTTGTCCTTGTCCTCCTCGCGCACCGCCAGGATGTTGACCCAGGGGCCATCGACGCTTTCGCGGGCGATGGCGTCGCGCGACGGGCTGAGCCCGGCCTGCACCGCGTAGTTGTTGTTGATCGACACCAGATCGACATCGCCGAGCGAGCGCGGCAGTTGCGCCGCGTCCAACTCCACGAATTTCAGCTTCTTGGGATTGTCGACGATGTCGGCGACCGACGCGGTGACGCCGGCGCCATCCTTGAGCTTGATCAGCCCTTGCGAGGCCAGGATCAACAGGCCGCGCGCGCCGTTGGACGGATCATTGGCGATCGCCACCGTGGCGCCTTGCGGCAGATCGGCGAGCGTCTTGTATTTTTTGGAATAGACGCCCTGCGGCGACAAGATGGTGCCGGCGACCTTGACGATCTTCCAGTTGCTCTTGGCGGTCTGGTTCAAGAGGTAAGGTTCGTGCTGGAATGAATTGGCGTCCAGCTCCTTGCGCGCCAACGCTTCGTTCGGGAACACGTAGTCGGAGAATTCCACCGGCTTGATGTCGACGCCGCGCTCGGCGGCGACCTTCTTGACCACGTCGATGATCTCGGCGTGCGGGCCGGAAGTGACGCCGACCCGGATGGTTTCGGCATAGGCCGCGCTGCTGAAAGCCAGCGCGACCAGGGACAGCACAATGCGTCGCATGAGTTTTCTATCCTTGTTGTCGTGTCGTTTCTTGTTCGGAGAGGGAAGCTTGGTTCAGGAGCGGCGGCTGCGGTGATCGAGCTTGCGGGCCAGCGTGTCGCCGAGCGTCTGCACGCCCTGCACCAGCACGATCAACACCAGCACCACGGTCAGCATCACTTCCGGCATGAAGCGCTGATAGCCATAGCGGATGCCAAGATCGCCGAGACCGCCGCCGCCGACCGCGCCGACCATCGCCGAATAGCCGATCAGGCTGACCAAGGTCAGCGTCAGCGCCAGCGTGATCGCCGGCAGCGCCTCCGGCAGCAGCACCTTGCGCACGATCTGCAGCGGGCTGGCGCCGAACGCGCGCGCCGCTTCGATCAGGCCATGATCGACTTCGCGGATCGCGGCTTCGATCACCCGGGCGATGAACGGAATCGCGGCGATGGTGAGCGGCACGGTCGCGGCCGCGGTGCCGATCGAGGTGCCGACCACCAGGCGCGTGAACGGCACGATCGCCACCACCAGGATGATGAACGGCGTCGAGCGCGTGGCATTGACGACCACGCCGACGATGCGATTGGCGACCGGCGCGGCGTACAGTTCACCGGCGCGGCTGGTGGCGAGGAAGATGCCGAGCGGCACGCCGAGCACGGTGCCGAACAGTCCGGCGAGCCCGACCATCGCTAGCGTATCGAGCGTGGATTCGACGATCAGACGGATGATTTCAGGCGACATAGCCGAGTTGCTCCACGAGATTGTTGTTAGCCGAGAAATGCGTGATCACCTGCTGCAATTGTTCGGGCGAGGCCGCCGCCGACACGATCAGCGTGCCGAACGGATGGCCGGCGATCATCTCCACCTGGCCGGATAGGATGTTGAGGTCGATGTTCAGCGACCTTGCGATCTGCGACAGCAACGGCTGGCTGGCATCGCTGCCCTTAAAGGTGATGCGCAGTACGGCCTGGCCACCGGGCGGCTGATAGGGTTTTAGCGCCGCCGCCAGCCAATCCGGCGCGGCGCTGCCGGTCACCGAGCTGACGAACCGCCGCGTTAGTTCGTGGCGCGGCGTGGCGAACACGTCGAAGGTCGAGCCTTCTTCCACGATGCGGCCGCCTTCGATCACCGCGACGCGGTCGGCCAGCGCTTTCACCACCGCCATCTCATGGGTGATGAACAGGATGGTGAGGTGCAGTTGCCGGTTGATCTGCTTGAGCAGATCGAGAATCTGATCGGTGGTTTCCGGGTCGAGCGCCGAGGTCGCCTCATCCGACAGCAGCACCGACGGCTCGGTGGCGAGCGCGCGCGCGATGCCGACGCGCTGCTTCTGGCCGCCCGACAATTCCGCCGGATAGCGATGGCGCTTGTCTGCGAGCCCGACCATGTCGAGCAGCGGCAGCACGCGCTTTTCGATCTCGGCTTTCGGCGTGCCGGCGATCTCCAGCGGCAGCGCGACATTGTCGAACGCGGTGCGCGACGACAGCAGATTGAAATGCTGGAACACCATGCCAATCGAGCGGCGCGCCTGGCGCAGCGCGGCTTCATCAAGCGCGGTGATATCAACGCCGTTGACGACCACGCGGCCTTCGCTCGGCTTATCGAGGCCGTTGATCAGCCGGATCAAGGTCGACTTGCCGGCGCCGCTGCGGCCGATCACGCCCAGAATCGTGCCTTTCGGGACGGTGAGGCTGATGTCATCGAGCGCGACCACTTCGGCGCTGCTTTTGCGGGCCGCATAGATCTTGCGGACCTTGTCGATGACGATGCCGGAGTGATTAGTCGCCGTCGCCGATACCAGGTCCGGCGGAGGAGGTTGCCAATGTGCGTTCATTGCGGGTTCGCTCTTTGAATGAAAGGGCCGTCGCTGCGACGGCGTCATCCATCGAGTAGCGGCGCGCGCCGCTGCCTGCAATGCGTGTAGAATAATAACAACGCCGACTGCGCATTGTGACCGTTTTGAAGAAGTAATCCGCTACGGCGCGGCGCTGTATGAAATCAGTTTCTCTGCCGTCAAAACGGAAAGGGGCGCGCCACGGATCACAGCCAGAAATCCGTGACGCGCCGCAGAGGCCAGCCGATCACCAGGATATGAAGACGTCACCTCGTTCTTCCGTCCCACTCAGCGATAGCTGCCAGCCTCGATTACTTCGCTCGCGGTCCCTGTCGGTAGCCGGCATACGAGCCGTCGTGCGCAGCCGCAGACTGCGCAGCGGATTTTTGAACAGGGACGATCGGGGCGTTGCAGCTGTCGAACTCATGGCGCCCCTCCCATCCGGACTGCTTCCAGATGACTATGGTTGCGGCGAATAAATAAGGCAACCAGTAGATGTACTGGGGCGGATCAGTGATCTCAAGTCGCAAACAACGGATCGGGGTGCTGACACAGCACGCGGCAACGCAAGTCCGCGTCAAAGCAGACGGGTGCCGTGCGGGTGATTGAAAGATCGCGCTGCAGGGGGAAATGGCGCTCCCTAGGAGAATCGAACTCCTGTTTTCGCCGTGAGAGGGCGACGTCCTGACCGCTAGACGAAGGGAGCAGCGTGGCAAGGGAATAGCCTTGAAACGCGCGGTCCGCAAGATGGTGGTTGCGGATATCCAGATGCAGCGGCGGCGATCACGCGCCGCTTGGCGATTTTGTCGGTGCGGGTCCGCGCCGCCGCTTGTTCAGCCGCGCGCGGGAAAAATCCGGCTCAGGGCACGTTGACGAAGGTCAGCCGGCCGGTGGGCTTTAAGGTGCGGGCGTCGAAGGTGCGAATCTCGACCGCGCCGCCGACATCAAGCGTCACCACCAGCCGTTCGCCGGCTACCGCGGTCGACACCACCCGCGCGCCCTTCGGCAAAGCGGCGGTGACCTCGGCGGTCACGGTCGGGGCGCTTCCCTCGGCGCGAAAAAGACGATAGCCGATGGCGATCAGCACGGCGCAAACCGCCAGCGCCGTCGTCAGGCCCGCAATCAGCATCATCCGCCGCACGCGCGCGAACAGCGCGGCTTGCTCGGGGGTCGGTTCGGGCGCAACAGTTTCAGTCATGCAAGGCTCACGCGTGGAAAACCCATCTGGGAACGAAGGTCGATTGCTCCGCATCACGGTCGCCGGCGACGAAGGAGAAGTACGGTTGGACCGTATGCTCGCATCGCGGGTGCCGGATCTGTCGCGTTCGCGGCTGAAAGCGCTGATCCTCGCCGGGCGGGTGGCGATCGGAGCGACCCCGCTTCGCGACCCCGCTTATCACGTCGCCGCGGGCGATACGATCACAATCGACGTGCCGCCGGCGGTGGCGGCCGAGCCGGAAGCCGAGAACATCCCGCTCAATGTGGTCTATGAGGACGACGACATCATCGTCATCGACAAGCCGCGCGGCCTGGTGGTGCATCCCGGCGCCGGCCATGACAGCGGCACGCTGGTCAATGCCTTGATCGCCCATTGCGGCGCCAGCCTGTCCGGGATCGGCGGGGTGCGGCGGCCGGGCATCGTGCACCGGCTCGACAAGGACACCACCGGCTTGATGGTGGCCGCCAAGAACGACCGCGCCCACCAGTCCTTGAGCGAGCAATTTGCCGATCACGGCCGCACCGGCGCGCTACGCCGCGGCTACCAGGCCTTCGTCTGGGGCGTGCCGAACCGGCCGTACGGCACCATCGCCGCGCCGATCGACCGCCATCCGTTCAGCCGCGAGAAGATGGCGGTGCGCGAGGGCGGCCGCGAGGCCATCACCCATTGGGAGGTGCTGGAGCGCTTTGACGGCCGCAGCGGCAAGCCGGTGGCGGCGCTGATCGGCTGCCAGCTCGAAACCGGGCGCACCCATCAAATCCGCGTGCATCTGGCCCATATCGGCCATCCGCTGCTTGGCGATGCGGTCTATGGACCACACTTCAAGACCAAGGCCAGTTCGCTGGTGCCAGGCGCGCGCAGCGCGCTGGAAACGCTGGGACGCCAGGCGCTCCATGCCTACCTTTTGGTATTGGAGCACCCGGTCAGCGGCGAGATTCTCGAATGGACCTCTGAGTTGCCGGCCGATCTGGCGGCGCTACAGGCCGCGCTGCAAGCGGCTGAATGACGCAGACCATTCGGAAAAAGTTAAATATACCAGTCGCTTGAGCCCTGCTCACGGCGACTTGAGAGTCGTTCTCCTTCCAAGCTCGCGGAAATCGCGTGTATATTCAGGGTGCGTTGGATGTCCCAACGCGGAACCTCGCAGGCCGGTCGGCTTTTTACAAAGCGACCACTGCCTGGCCCGCCGATCTCGGGGGCCTGAACCTTGGAGGGCGCTGAATGGCCCGTGCAGCCACACTTCCGGTTCTCAACGGAGAGTCCGGTCTATCTAGATATCTTGCTGAGATCCGCAAGTTTCCGATGCTCGAACCCGAGCAGGAATACATGCTTGCGAAGCGCTGGCGCGAACATGACGATCGCGACGCCGCGCATAAGCTCGTCACCAGCCATTTGCGGCTCGTCGCCAAGATCGCGATGGGGTACCGCGGCTACGGCCTGCCGATCTCCGAAGTGGTGTCGGAAGGCAATGTCGGGCTGATGCAGGCCGTCAAGCGGTTCGAGCCGGAAAAGGGATTTCGGCTGGCGACCTACGCCATGTGGTGGATCAAGGCCTCGATCCAGGAATACATCCTGCGCTCGTGGTCGCTGGTGAAGATGGGCACCACGGCGAACCAGAAGAAGCTGTTCTTCAACCTGCGCAAGGCCAAGAGCCGGATTTCCGCGCTGGAAGAGGGCGATCTGCATCCGGATCAGGTCAAGCTAATCGCGAGCCGGCTCGGCGTCACCGAGCAGGACGTGGTCGACATGAACCGGCGCCTGGGCGGCGACGCCTCGCTGAACGCGCCGATCCGTGATGATGGCGAGCCCGGGGAATGGCAGGACTGGCTGGTCGATCAGTCGCCGAGCCAGGAAACCGTGATGGCCGAGCATGAAGAGCTCGATCATCGCCGCGCTGCGCTCAAGGGTGCGATCGGGGTGCTGAACGCCCGCGAACGGCGCATCTTCGAGGCGCGTCGTCTCGCCGAAGAGCCGATGACGCTGGAAGATCTCGCTGCCGAATTCGGCGTGTCGCGCGAGCGCGTCCGCCAGATCGAGGTGCGGGCTTTTGAAAAGGTGCAGGCGGCCGTGAAGGGCGCGATCGCCCGCCAGGAACAAGGCACTTTGCAGCCCGCGCACTAACCTCCGCCGCGGACTGCCACCAAAACCCCGCCGAACCCGGTTCGGCGGGGTTTTTGATTCTGGCGATGTGGCTTGGCACTGTTGGCTTGGCACTGTTGGCTTGGCACTTGTTGGCTTGGCGCGTGTGTTAGAGACGGCGGCGCTGCTTTCCCTCCCCCCGCGTAGCGGTGGGGAGGGTCGGCGCGAAGCGCCGGGGTGGGGGGCTCGCTCAGAGTGATCCATCCGTTTTCCAGCACCCCAGCCTTTGGCCGGCTGGCCCCACCCATCCGACCCGATGAGCATCGGGGCGGCCACCCTCCGCACACGGGGAGGACCATCTTGCAGCGATTTCAAGACGTGGATACCCGCGACAAGCGCGGGTATGACGGTCATTGATACGACCCGATGGTAGCAGTCGCCGGCGAGTGCCGCCTGTCCAGCTCGGCAGCGCCACCCCGGTGCGGCAATGAAAAAGGGCGACCCGAAGGCCGCCCTCAATCGCACTTCTTCGATGGAAGCTGTTATTCGGCCGCGAGCTTGGCCTCGGGCGCTGCTGCCAGCACCTCGGCGTCGACCTTGGACTCGAACTTGGTGAAGTTCTTCTGGAACATCCCGACCAGCGCGCGCGCGGTCTTGTCGAATTCGGCCTTGTCGGCCCAGGTCTTGGCCGGCTCCAGGATGTCGCTCGGCACGCCCGGCAGTGCGGTCGGCACCGCGAAGCCGAAATATGGGTCGGTGCGGAACTCGGCGTTGCGCAGGCTGCCGTTCAGCGCGGCGGTCAGAAGCGCACGGGTCACCTTGATCGGCATGCGATGGCCGGTGCCGTACTTGCCGCCGGTCCAGCCGGTGTTGACCAGCCAGCAGTCAACGCCGTTCTTGGCAATCAGCTCGCGCAGCATGTTGCCATAGGCGGCCGGATCGCGCGGCAGGAACGGCGAACCGAAGCAGGTCGAGAATTCCGGGGTCGGCTCGGTGATGCCGCGCTCGGTGCCGGCGACCTTGGCGGTGTAGCCGGACAGGAAGTGATACATCGCCTGCGCCGGGGTCAGCTTGGCGATCGGCGGCATCACGCCGAAGGCGTCGGCAGCCAGCATCACCACGTTCTTCGGCTGGCCGGCGCGGCCGGTCATCGAAGCGTTCGGGATCGACTCCAGCGGATAGGCGGCGCGGGTGTTCTCGGTCTTCGAGCCATCGTCGAAGTCGGGAGTGCGCGTCACCGGATCGAGCACGACGTTTTCCAGCACGGCGCCGAAGCGCGACGCGGCGGCGAAGATTTCCGGCTCGGCGTCCTTCGACAGCTTGATGCACTTGGCGTAGCAGCCGCCTTCGAAGTTGAAGACACCGTCCTTGCCCCAGCCGTGTTCGTCGTCGCCGATCAGGGTGCGGTTCGGGTCGGCCGACAGCGTGGTCTTGCCGGTGCCGGACAGGCCGAAGAAGATCGCGGTGTCGCCATCCGGGCCGACATTGGCCGAGCAGTGCATCGGCAGCACGCCCTTCTCGGGCAGGTAGTAGTTGAGCGTGGTGAACACCGACTTCTTGATCTCGCCGGCGTATTCGGTGCCGCCGATCAGAACGATCTTGCGGGCAAAATCGATGGCGACGACGTTTTCGGAACGGCAGCCGTGGCGCTTGGGATCGGCCTTGAAGCTCGGCAGATTGATCAGCGTCAGCTCGGGAACGAAGCTGTCCAGCTCGGCGCGCTCGGGGCGGCGCAGCAGCGTGCGAATGAACAGTGAGTGCCAGGCGAGTTCAGTAAAGACGCGGGTCTTGATCCGGAAGGTCGGATCGGCACCGCCATACAGGTCCTGCGCGAACAGCGACTTGCCCTCGGCGTGCTTCAGGAAGTCCTGATACAACGTCTCGAACTGATCAGCAGTGATTGACTGATTGCTACCCCACCACACCGTATTCTCGGTGGTAGCGTCGCGCACCGTGAACTTGTCCTTCGGGCTGCGGCCCGTAAAAACCCCAGTTTCGGCGCACAGCGCACCGTCGGCCGTAATAACCGCTTCGCCAGCGCGGAGCGCGTATTCGTAGAGCTGCGGCGCGCCCAGATTCCAGTTCACGGCCTTGAGATTTTTTAAGCCGAATTTGTCGGCGCCATAGGCACCGTTCCGTACGCCCGTCTCGATCACGAAATGTCCTCCATCGAACCCGCACAAAAAATGCGCCATCTGCGCGAACGCGGGTATGCTGCGGCAACCGTCAATATACCGCCCGACTCCGGTGGCGAACTAATAGTGTTGATTGATGGTTTTGCCAACCCGCCCCCCGCAACATCGCGCTATTCCGGCCGCGTGGTTTGACTAGAATCAAGTTTTCCAACTGTAGCTCGCGCGCGGTCCGCGCTATCCTGCAGGGCTTTTCGCAGTGCAGCGAAAGTGGTGACCCGCTGCGGGAAGGACAGGCGCAAGGTGTCCGCGCCTGCTTGTAGATCAATGCCATCCGGGTCGCAGCCGGTGCAGCGCCAGTCGCCGGGCGCGCCGCCGAGCAGCTCCGCATAAAGTTTCATCGTGCCCAAATGCTCGTCATTCATGTGGTCGATGACGCTTTGCTCGTCTGCGATCAATGCATGCGTATCGGTGAGGTCGGTGAGGAATTGTTCGGGCCGCAGATCGATGATCCGGCCGAAACCTGCGACCAAATGTACGCTGCTCGAACGGATCACAAAAAAACTGAAATCAGTGAATTCTGCATAACCTGCGGCGCCCGGATGAACGTTGAGATAGCGCCGCTTGATCGCTGCAACCGCATCGCCTGCGATGGGCTCCGCTGTTCCGGAAAGCGTGATACGTGCGCCCTCGAGCGGGTCGCCGGCGGTGCGCTCATCAAGCATTAACGACACCCGCGGGTCGGCGAGCAGATTGCGGGTATGGCGCGCCAGCTTGGAAATCAGCAGAATTGGCGAGCCGTCCCAGTGGCTTGCCAGGTTGACCAGCGAGCAATAGGGCGCGCCGCTCGGCGCGGTCAGCGTGGCCAGTGCGCCTTGCCGGCGACGGCGCAGCAGCGATCGGACCAGGGCAGGGGCATCAAAATCGGCGGTCGGCTGCATCGCGTTCCATCAATTCTATTGGACCGTGGACCTTATTTTGAATGGTCCCAATCGTTATATGAGGCGGGAAACCGACGACAGGTTGCGCAGGCACCGTCATTTCGGTCACATTTCGGCCGCGCTTGCATTGTCCGTGGCCGCGTTCGCAAGCCCAATTTCGCGGACCGCCTTTTGGTCCCTCCGTTTCGGGAAGCAACCTTATGCCTACAATCGCCTTGGTCGACGACGACCGCAACATTCTGACGTCCGTCTCGATCGCGCTGGAAGCCGAAGGCTATCGCATCATGACGTATACCGACGGCGCCTCGGCGCTGGACGGCTTCCGGACATCGCCACCAGACCTTGCGATCCTCGACATCAAGATGCCGCGCATGGACGGCATGGAGACGTTGCGGCGGCTGCGCCAGAAATCGGATCTGCCGGTGATCTTCCTCACCTCCAAGGATGAGGAGATCGACGAGCTGTTCGGTTTGAAAATGGGGGCCGACGATTTCATCCGCAAGCCATTCTCACAACGGCTGCTGGTGGAGCGCGTCAAGGCGGTGCTGCGCCGCGCGGCGCCGAAAGACCCGGCGGCCTTGCCGAAGGAAAACGACGCCAAGGCGCTCGATCGCGGTTTTCTGCGCATGGACCCGGAGCGCCACACCTGCACCTGGAAGAATGAGCCGGTGACGCTGACCGTCACCGAGTTTCTGATCCTGCAGGCGCTGGCGACCCGCCCGGGCGTTGTGAAAAGCCGCAACGCGCTGATGGACGCCGCCTATGACGATCAGGTCTATGTCGATGACCGCACCATCGACAGCCACATCAAGCGGCTGCGCAAGAAGTTCAAGGCGGTCGACGAAGACTTCGAGATGATCGAGACGCTGTATGGCGTCGGCTATCGGTTCAAGGAAACCTGAGCCGCTGCGGCGGACACATTGATGACTGACGACGCGGCCGCGGTGGCGTAGGATGACGCCGGCCGCTGCGTCGCGGTCAAGGTGAAACCAATTGGCGGTGTCGCCCATTGCTGGATCGAACGCAGTCTGACCCGATCGATATCGCGGACGACACGTCGCCGCCGCTTGCTCCCGACGGCCAGACCGACGGGAATCGAGGCGTGGTGTGGCCGCGGCCGATGCGCTGGCTGCGCCGCGCCGGGCAGTTCTTCTTCAGCCTCAGCTTCTCCAGCCTGACGCGCCGCATCGTCTCGCTCAATCTCGCCGGCCTGATCGCGCTGGTGGCGAGCATTCTCTATCTGTCGCAATTCCGCGCCGGCCTGATCGATGCCCGCGCGCAGAGCCTGCTGGTGCAGGCCGAAATCATAGCGGGTGCGATCGCAGCCTCGGCGACCGTCGAAACCAATTCCATCACTGTCGATCCGGAACGGCTGCTCGATCTCAAGCCGGGCGAAAGCTACGGCCCCTCGGACGAATATGCGGTGCTGAATTTCCCGATCAATCCGGAGCGGGTCGCGCCGGTGCTGCGACGGCTGATCTCGCCGACCAAGACTAGGGCGCGCATCTATGACCGCGACGGCGTGCTGATCCTGGACAGCCGCAGCCTGTATGGCCGCGGCGACGTGATGCGTTTCGATCTGCCGCCGCCCACCAATGAAAAGCCGGGCTTTGCCGAGCGCACCATGATTGCGATCCGCACCTGGCTCAATCGCGGCGACCTGCCGCTCTATCACGAGCTCGGCCCGGAGAACGGCAACGGCTATCAGGAGGTCGGCCAAGCGCTGAAGGGCCAGAAGGGCTCCATGGTGCGCATCACCGACCGCGGCGAGGTGATCGTCTCGGTGTCGGTGCCGGTGCAGCGCTTCCGCGCGGTGCATGGCGCGCTGATGCTGTCGACCCAGGGCGACGACATCGATCAGATGGTGACCGCCGAACGGCTGGCGATCCTCAAGGTCGGCGGCGTCGCGGCCGCGGTGATGATGGTGCTGTCGCTGCTGCTGGCGTCCACCATCGCCGGCCCGGTGCGCCGGCTCGCCGACAGCGCCGAACGGGTGCGGCGCCGGATCAAGACCCGCGTCAAGATTCCCGATTTCACCGGGCGCCGTGACGAGATCGGCCATCTGTCCGGCGCGCTGCGCGAAATGACCGAGGCGCTGTACAACCGCATCGAGGCGATCGAGCGTTTCGCCGCCGACGTGTCGCACGAGTTGAAGAACCCGCTGACCTCGTTGCGCTCGGCGGTGGAAACCCTGCCGCTCGCCAAGAACGAGCGCAGCCGCGCCCGGCTGCTCGAGGTGATCGAGCATGACGTCAAACGGCTCGACCGGCTGATTTCCGACATTTCCGACGCCAGCCGGCTCGATGCCGAGCTGCAGCGTCAGGATGCCGCACCCGTCAATCTGCGCCGGCTGCTGACCACGCTGACCTCGGTCGCCAACGAAACCCGGCTCGGCGATAATGTCGCGGTCGAGGTGCGGTTCGAGGGCGCCGCCGGCGATTCCTTCCAGGTGCCGGGCCACGATTCACGGCTGGGACAGGTGATTGCCAACCTGCTCAGCAACGCGCAGTCGTTCTCCAGCGCCGGCGGTAAGGTGCGGATCGTGTGCCGGCGCCGCAAGAACCAGATTGAGATCGTGGTCGATGACGACGGTCCTGGCATTCGTCCGGATGCGCTGGAGAAGATCTTCGAGCGGTTTTATACCGACCGCCCGCATCAGGGATTTGGACAGAATTCCGGGCTCGGGTTATCGATCTCCAAGCAGATCATTGAAGCCCATGGCGGCAAGATCTGGGCTGAGAACCGCCCCGGGCCAGTCGATGCCGAAGGCGAGCCGACCGTGCTCGGCGCGCGTTTCGTGGTCCGGCTGCCCGCGAGTTGACAAGGAGTTTTTGCGGCATGTCCAGCATTCATGCGTCGGCCGTATTGGTCGGCGACCGAGCGATTCTGATTCGCGGCCGTTCCGGAACCGGCAAGTCGCGGCTCGCTTTCGATCTGATTCTGGCCGGCCGCTCCGGTCAGATCGGCAAAACCGTGCTGATCGGCGACGACCGGGTCGAGGTCGCCGCCACGCCGCAGGGGCTGGTGGTGAGTCCGGCCGAACCGCTCGCCGGCTTGATCGAGATCCGCGGCCTTGGGGTGCGGCGCTGCGACTTTGCCGCGCAGGCGGTGGTTGGCCTCGTGGTCGATCTGTCCGCTCCTGATGCCGAGCGGCTGCCGCAACCGGCGGCGCTGCGCACCACCATTGCCGGAATTGAGCTGCCGCGCCTGCCGATTGCCGCCGGCTTTGATGCTCTACCCGTGGTGGTGGCGGCGCTGACCACAGCCGAGGTGTCCGCGTAAACCGGTTCGCTTAAGCCCGGTCCAGGTATGATTGCCGGAAGGGGTTTGGTAACCATATAAATCACAGTATTGTGCCCCAACGAGACCACTGCGCCCGCTCACGAAGGTTCAGTACGGAAAAATGGCGCAGTCCTCTTGAATGAGGGCTATGGATGGTCAAAGTGGCCCGTTCGCGCGGTGCGCCGATCGCACGCGCGTGGAGTTTTAGATGATTGGTCTGGTACTTGTGACCCATGGGCGCCTTGCCGACGAATTCAAGGCAGCGCTTGAACACGTGATGGGGCCGCAAAAACAAATCGAAGCCATCACAATCGGTGCGGAAGACGATGCCGATCTGTGTCGCAGCGACATCATCGAGGCGGTGAACCGCGTCGATAGTGGCGACGGCGTGGCGATTCTCACCGACATGTTTGGAGGCACCCCCTCCAATCTGGCGATCTCGTGTATGAGTCGGCCAAAGGTCGAGGTTCTCGCGGGCATCAATTTGCCCATGCTGGTGAAGCTCGCCAAAGTGCGTGAGGAGCGGACGCTGGTCGAAGCGATCGCCCTGGCACAGGAAGCCGGGCGCAAATACGTGACGATCGCCAGCCGGGTGCTTGCCGGCAAATGATCGGTTCCGGAGGCAACATGCAGCAGGTTTCCGCCGAATCTCCGGCGACCACCGATTCGGTATCGCGCGAAGTGCCGATCACCAACAAACGCGGCTTGCACGCCCGCGCCTCGGCGAAGTTCGTTCAGACCGTCGAACGCTTCAATGCCGAGGTCTCGGTCACCCGCAATGGCGAAACGGTCGGCGGTACCTCGATCATGGGGCTGATGATGCTGGCGGCCGGGATCGGCACCAGCGTGGTGATCTCGGCGGTCGGGCCGCAGGCCCAGGAGGCGCTCGACGCCCTGACCGAGCTGATGGCCACCAAATTCGGCGAAGAAGAGTAGCCGCTGCGCGGTTCTGGGCAGAACCGCTGCGATCGCGAACGCCTCAACCCCTCCCGTCAGCCTCGTCATGCCCGCGCTGATCGCGGATTTTCACGTTCGTCGTTGGGGCGTCGACCGCCACGGCGCTCACCTATGGCGATTGATACCAACCACTCCGCACGTCATGGCCGGGCTGGTCCCGGCCATCCACGTCTTTGATCTTGCAGAGCTTTTAAGACGTGGATACCCGCGACAAGCGCGGGTATGACGGTCATGGATACGGGTGCTGGTCTCAGGGCTGCGAAGGCGCTGCCGGCGCGATCAGCCAGAACACGTCGCGCACCGTTCCCCCCGCAAAGCCGAACAACGGCCGCGACAGCCGCACCTCGCTGCGCACGATTTCCGTCTGGCCGGCGGTGATCTGCTCGGCGGTGGCGATGCAGCCCGAATCGGTCGCCGGGCACACCAGCACCGCGCCCTGGCGGCGCGCGGTCGCGGTCAGCGCCGCCAGATCGCGGGTGTCGAACGAGCGGGTCGCGGTTTTCAGGTAAAACGCGGTATTGGCGGCCAGCACGGTGTCGCCGGCGACCAGCGGCACCGCGTTGTTGCTGCGCGCCTGCCATTGCTGCTCGACGCGCTGCGCCAGCAGCGAGGCATATTCGAACGAGCCGGGCGGGTTGGTGAGATGGATCGCCAGCGCCACGCCCGGCGCCGCCGCCAGCATCGCCAGCGTGAACAAAGCGGTGCCCGCGACCAGCGGCCGCAGCGCGTCGCGGGTCACGGTGATCAGCGGCGAGGCCAGCAGCACGATCGGCAGCAGCGTCCAGGCCGGCATGGTCCACAGCGGCACGATCTTGGCGCCGAGCAGCAGCGCGGCCGGCGCCGGCAGCGCGATCAGCATGAGCTGGATCAGCACCACCAGCCGGCGATCGGGATCGGACGGCCAGGCGAGGTCACGCAGCGCCGCGGCAGAGGGACGCAGCAGCCAAAAGCTCGCCAGCAGCGGCACCGCGATATAGCCGAGATTGCCCAAAAGGTAGCCGGCGGTGACGGCGATGTTTTCCGAGGTGCTGGCGCTGCCGCGCGCCGCCGCATAGGCGAAGGTCGGGAAATTGTGCTGCACCAGCCACCATAGATGCGGCGCCAGCACCAAGAGCCCCACCGCGGCCATCAGCCACGGCGCCGGCGACCGGAAGAACTGGCCGCGGCGCGGATCGGCGAGCGCGGCGAGGCCGAGCGTCGCCACCAGCACCGCCGACCAGTATTTGCCCAGCATCGACAGCCCGGCCAAGGCGCCGGCAGCGGCGGCCCAGATCGCCTGGCGCTGCTGATAGGCGCGCAGAAAGGCGTCGATGGTCAGCGCCCACAGCGGCAGCAGCACGGCATTGGCGTTGTATTTCAGCGCGATGAAGTTGAAGAACGGGATCAGCATCAACAGCGCCAGCCCGAACACCGTTTTGCCCGGCGACAGGTAACGGCGCATGGTCCGCCAGGCGATGTACAGCGTCAGCGCGATATTGGCGGTGGCCAGCAGATGCAGGCTGAGGTCGCTGACCGGGAACAAGGTCAGCCAGGCCTTGGCGACCACGGCGCTGAACGGTGGGTGCTTGTCATAGCCGAACGCCAACTCGCGCGACCAGCCATAGAGTTCGGACACATCGGCATGGATGTCGCGCGGCAACGTCGCGATGGTCCGGTAGGCGGTCCAGATCGCGCCATAGGCCAGCAGCGTCCAGATCACCGCACGGTGCTGCCGCCGCGGATCGAGCAATGCGTCAAGCCAGTGCTCGAAACCGAGCCGGAGGCGGGCAGTGAGAGATTTCATTGTTGCAACTGATTTTCGCGGCGGGCGCCGCCGAGATGCACCGCCCGGGAACAGCTCGTCAAGCGCGCCGGATCATCTTGCTGGTGAGAGGCGCCAATGCTATCCCGCCGCCATGAGCACCAAACCCATCGAAAACATCCGCAATTTCTCCATCGTCGCCCATATCGACCATGGCAAGTCGACGCTGGCCGATCGTCTGATCCAGATGACCGGGGCGATGACCGACCGTGAAATGGCGGGCAAGGAACAGGTGCTCGATTCGATGGATATCGAGCGCGAGCGCGGCATTACCATCAAGGCGCAGACCGTGCGCCTCACTTACCGCGCCAAGGACGGCAAGGACTACGTGTTCAATCTGATGGACACGCCCGGCCATGTCGACTTCGCCTATGAGGTGTCGCGCTCACTGGCCGCCTGCGAAGGCTCGCTTTTGGTGGTCGACGCCAGCCAGGGCGTGGAAGCGCAGACGCTGGCCAATGTCTATCACGCGCTCGACGCCAATCATGAGATCGTGCCGGTGCTCAACAAGGTCGATCTGCCGGCGGCCGAGCCTGACAAGATCAAGCAGCAGATCGAGGACGTGATCGGCCTCGACGCCTCCGACGCGGTGATGATTTCTGCCAAGACCGGCCTGGGCGTGCCCGACGTGCTGGAAGCGATCGTCAACCGGCTGCCGCCGCCCAAGGGCGACCGCGACGCCACCTTGAAGGCGCTGCTGGTTGATAGCTGGTACGACGTCTATCTCGGCGTGGTGGTGCTGGTGCGCGTGGTCGATGGCGTGCTCAAGAAGGGTCAGCGCATCCGCATGATGGGCACTGGCGCGGCTTACGATGTCGAGCGCGTCGGCTTCTTCACGCCCAAAATGGTCAATGTCGATGAACTCGGCCCCGGCGAGGTCGGCTTCATCACCGCGGCGATCAAGGAAGTCGCCGACACCCGGGTCGGCGATACCATCACCGACGACAAGAAGCCGGTGTCGGACATGCTGCCGGGCTTTAAGCCCGCGGTGCCGGTGGTGTTCTGCGGACTGTTCCCGGTTGATGCCGACGACTTTGAAACGCTGCGCGCCGCAATGGGCAAGCTGCGGCTCAACGACGCCAGCTTCTCGTTCGAGATGGAAACCTCGGCGGCGCTCGGCTTCGGTTTCCGCTGCGGCTTCCTCGGGTTGCTGCATCTGGAGATCATTCAGGAACGGCTGTCGCGCGAATTCGATCTCGATCTGATCGCGACCGCGCCGAGCGTGATCTACCGGATGCGGATGACCGACGGCACCGAGCTCGAAATTCACAACCCGGTCGATATGCCGGATGTGGTGAAGATCGCCGAGATCGAGGAGCCGTGGATCGAAGCCACCATCATGACGCCGGACGAGTATCTCGGCGCGGTGCTGAAGCTGTGCCAGGACCGCCGCGGCAACCAGAAAGAACTCACCTATGTCGGCGCCCGCGCCATGGTGAAGTACGATCTGCCGCTCAACGAAGTGGTGTTCGATTTCTACGATCGGCTGAAAAGCGTGTCGAAGGGCTACGCCTCGTTCGACTATCACCTGACCGACTACAAGGCGGCCGATCTGGTCAAGATGCAGATCCTCGTCAACAACGAGCCGGTCGACGCGCTGTCGATGCTGGTGCACCGCACCCGCGCCGAAAGCCGCGGCCGCGCCATGGTCGAGAAGATGAAGGAGCTGATCCCGCCGCACATGTTCCAGATCCCGATTCAGGCGGCGATCGGCGGCAAGATCATCGCGCGCGAGACGGTGCGCGCGCTGCGCAAGGACGTCACCGCCAAATGCTATGGCGGCGACATCACCCGTAAGCGCAAGCTGCTCGAGAAGCAGAAGGAAGGCAAAAAGAAGATGCGGCAGTTCGGCAAGGTCGAAATCCCGCAGGAAGCCTTTATTGCCGCGCTCAAGGTGGATAGTTGAGCTTTGCCTGCCTCTTGGCGCGCTGAGATGTTGCTCATCATTTAAGCGACTAGCTCACGATTGAAGGTGCCGCTGGTTCAAAGACGTGGATGGCGCGGGACGCGCCCGGCCATGACATGTGCAGAGGCTGGCCGGACCTAGCGGCTCCCTCCAGCGCAACGACATCCGACCTGATTCTTGCTATCGCTTGCCGGATCAATCCTACCCGCTAGGTGATTCGCATGGCCAAGATCGCTCGGTTGTTGGTGTCATATGCCTTCGCGCTGCTGGTCGGCGCCGGTTTGGCGATTGCCGATCCGATTTTGCCCGCGGGCAAACAGATCGCGCAGGACGCGCAGGGCCGCCCGATCTATCAGGTCGACGCCAATGGCATCGCGATCGGCTACAAGCTGATCGGCCAGGGCGAGCCGATGGTGATGATCATGGGGCTGGGCGGCACCGCCGAGAACTGGCCGCCCCAGGTCGTCGAGGCGCTGGCGCAGAAGTATCAGCTGATCCTGATGGACAATCGCGGCATGGGGCACACGACCGCCAACGACACCACTTTCAGCTATCCGCTGTTCGCCGCCGACGTGATCGGTCTGCTCGACGCGCTCGGCGTCAAGCGCAGCCATGTGCTCGGCTATTCGATGGGCAGCACGATCACACAGCAATTGCTGTTGCTGTACCCCGATCGCTTCAACAAGGCGCTGATTCACGCGACCTCGACCGATGGCAGCAACGTCGTCAAGGCGCTGCACGGCCGCGTGCCGCCCGATCCGATCGTGGCGCGGCAGGTCGAAGCCACCACGCATTGGAAAACGCCGCTCGATAAGCTGCCGTTGATCAACAATCAGGTGATGCTGGTGGTCGGCACGGCTGACAATGTCGTGGGTACTGACAGCTCGAAGACGCTAGCGGCGGCTATCCCCGGCGCCTGGCTGGTGCAGTTCAAAGGCGCGACTCATCATCTGATGTATGAGACGCCGCAAGGCTTTTCCGCAGCGGCGCGCACCTTCTTCGACACTGACGAAACGGTTACCGTGACGGCACAGCCGGACGCCTCCGTGGCTCCGCCAGCCGCGCGCCCATAATCGCCAGAGGGTTAGGAGCGCTACCCGCCGTTAGCGGCGATCGACAGCAGCCCCGGCACCTGCGCGCGGATTTCGGCGGTGATTTTGCGGTCGAGCCGCGCCAGCCATTTTGGCGGGATCGCCGCCATTCCATAAGTGGCGCCGGCCAGCATCGCCGCCAGCGCGCCGGTGGTGTCGGCATCGCCGCCCTGGTTCACGGTGCCGACCAGACAATCGGCAAAGGAGTCGGTGCTGAAATAATAATGCAGCACAGTTTTGAGCGTATCGACCACATAGGCGGTCGACTGGCCGTCATAGGGCTCGAATTTCAGCAGCCTGTGCTCGGCGATGATCTGATCGGCAATGGCGCGCGCGCCGGCCTTGTCGCCGCCCTGCAGCAGATGCTGCACCATGCGCACCAGCATGATCGCCGCGGCGTCGGATAGCGGGTGATGATGGGTGATGCGGCACTGGATCAGCGCCCAGCTTTCCGCGGTCTCCGGCTGGCCAACCGTCGCCAGCGCCACCGGCAGCACCCGCATCGCCGCGCCATTGCCGGCATCGCCCTCAAAATATGGCCCCTGGGTCGTGCCGTCGGTGATGTAGCGGCGAATGCCGCGCCGGCAGGTCGAGCCGACATCGATCGGCCGGCTTTTCAGCCAGGCGGCGAATTCCTCGCACACATCGACGACTTCCAGGCCGTTGTGGCGCAGCAGCGATCGGCCGAGCGCGATCGCCATCTCGGTGTCGTCGGTGATCTGTCCGGGTTTCAGCTTAAGCCAGCCGCCGCCGATGATGTCGCGGTGGATGCCATATTGCGCGGCGATTTCGCCCTTGGTCATGAATTCCACGGTGGCGCCGAGCGCATCGCCGATCGCAAAGCCGAGATAGGCGGCGAGCGCGCGGTCTTCGAGGCTGGCGGGGGTCATCGCGCGGCTCCGGTCATGTCAGCAACAGCTCGGCTAAAAATAGCTGGCATGGACGCGGCATTCGCCACCGATCACCAGATATTCGCTTTCGCCCTTGAGCGGGTGGGTGGCCAGCAGCGTGTTGAAGAACGCCACTTTTGGAACCGGAATCTTCGCGGTGAGGATGGTGTCGCCAAAGCAGCCGGCGATATCGCGGTCCGACGAAAACGAGGTGAGGTTGTTGAGGCGCAGCAGCACGTTATGCTTGTCGATCCGCTCGATGATCTGATGTTCCTCGAACGAATTGACGCCGCGATACAAGGTCAGGTGACTGGCGCCGGGCGCCACGAACCGGCCGAACGCCCATTGGCAGAACTCGTATAGCAGATCGAGCTGCACGTAGATCGCGTTGTTGTGGAAGCGGCTCGACATCTTCTCTTCCACATAGGTGGTCCAGGTGCGGCTGGAGATCTGCCGGATCGGCGCCTTGTGAAAGGTCGGGAAGATGCCGAACCGGCTTTCCACCCAGCCTTTCAGCACCGCGCCTTCCGGGCCGTTGCTGTCATAGCCCCAGCCTTTGATCAGGCGCAGGAACGACGACCGATAGCGGCGCTGGCCGTTGCCCCGGCCTTCCTCGCGCTGTTCGGGATCGATGCCGAACATCGCCATCATGTAGCAGGTGAACGCTTCGCCGGCTTCGGCAAGGTCGGCGGCCAAAGACAGCATCTCGAACAGCGCCGGATTCATCTCGCGCACGCCGGAGATATGCAGCGGCACCGGCTGGTCGTTGAAGCCGGCATGCGCCAGAAAATCCATCGGCACCCCGACCAGATTGGTCGAGTGGCCGATCGCGGTCGGTGCGGCCTCGGGCGTCGCGAACGGTTTCATGGCAACATCCAGGGTGCGCCGTCGCCGGCGGCCTTTCGCGCTCCATCGATGGCGGGCAAAGGGCGCCGCCGTCAAGAGCCGGAGCGGGCGGCGCGGCCTAGCCGTTAGTCGGCAGGCTCCTTGCATGAACGGGGCACGCCGGCTGCGGCACAGGATGAGGAAAGGGCACTATGCGGTTTCTGGTCTTTCAGCATGTCGCGATCGAGCATCCGGGCATTTTCCGCGAATTCTGGCGCGAGGCCGGCATTGAGTGGGATGCCGTCGAACTCGATGAAGGCGAGCCGATCCCGGAACTGAGCAATTACCAGGCACTGGTGGTGATGGGCGGGCCGATGGATGTCTGGCAGGAGGCCGAGTATCCCTGGCTGGTGCCGGAAAAAGCGGCAATTCGACGCTTCGTCACCGAACTGCAGCGGCCTTATCTCGGCATTTGCCTTGGCCATCAGCTGCTCGCGGCGGCGCTCGGCGGCACGGTTGGGCTCGGCCGCACTCCGGAGGTCGGGCTCGGCACGGTCACGCTCAGTGCCGACGGGCTGGCTGATCCGCTATTTGCCGGCTTTGCCAATCCGGTCGAGACCTTTCAGTGGCATAGTTGCGAGGTGCAGCACTTGCCGCCCGATACCGTGGTGCTGGCTGGCAATGAAGCCTGCGCGGTGCAGGCGATGCGGGTCGGGCGCCACGCCTATGGCGTGCAGTACCATGTCGAGATCACCGCGGAGACCGTACCGCAATGGCGCGAGCTGCCGGCCTATGCCGCCTCGCTCGATGCCGCGCTCGGGCCGCAGCGCGCCGCGAAGCTCACCGACGACACCGCGGCGCGGCTGCCGGCCTTTGCGCAAGCGGCCAGGCGTTTGAATGATAATTTTCTGAAGTTGGTGGCCGCGGCCAAGACCTTGGCCTGAAGTGCAAATCTTGCACAGCCTCCAAGACGCCGATGCCCGTGGCCAGTGCGGGCATCGGGAGTTAAACCAGCGGTTCCTACCATCGACACGTCATGCCCGCGCTTTGTCGCGGGCATCCACGTCTTAATAGTGGTTCAAGATGATAGTCGTGGATGGCCGGGACGAGGCCCGGCCATGACGTGCTGAGTGCTTGGTATCAATCGTCGTTGGCATAATAGGTCGTTGCTATCAGTTGGTCTTGATCAGCGGGCAGTTGCCGTCCTTGAGCGGCCGGAACGCCTGCTCGCCCGGCACTTCGGCCAGCAGCTTGTAGTAATCCCAGGGCGCTTTCGACTCTTCGGGCTTCTTGACCTCGAACAGGAACATGCTGTGCACCATGCGGCCGTCTTCGCGCAGATAGCCGTTGTCGGTGAAAGCATCGCGCACCGGCGTCTCGCGCATCTTGGCCAGCACCGGCGCCGTGTCCTTGCTGCCGGCGGCTTTCGCCGCTTTCAGGTAATGCAGCGCGGCGCTGTAGGTCGCGGCCTGGTTCATGGTCGGCATCCGCTTCATGCGCTCGAAGAACCGATTGCCAAAGGCGCGGGTGCGATCGTTGAGGTCCCAATAATAGGCTTCGGTGACGATCAGCCCCTTGGCCATCTTCAGCCCAAGGCTGTGAATATCGGAAATGAACATCACGATGCCGGCCAGCTTCTGGCCACCGGCGACGAGGCCGAATTCGGTGGCCTGCTTGATAGTGTTGATGGTGTCGCCGCCGCCATTGGCCATGCCGACGATCTTGGCTTTCGATGATTGCGCCTGCAGCAGATAGGACGAGAAGTCGGCGTTGTTGAGCGGGTGACGGGCGCTGCCCAGCACCTTGCCGCCCGCCGCCTTCACCACCTCGCCAGTGTCGCGCTCGATCGAGTGGCCGAACAGATAGTCGGCGGTGATGAAGAACCAGGTATCGCCGCCATTCTTGACGATCGCGCTGCCGACCGTGTGGGCGTTAGAATAGGTGTCGTAGGTCCAATGCGCGGTGTAGGGCGAGCACGACTTGCCGGTGATGTCCGACGACGCCGCGTCGGTGACGATCATGATCTTCTCAAAGCGCTTCGACATTTCCATCGCAGCGAGCGCGGTTGCTGAGGTCGGCAGATCGATGATCATGTCGACGCCCTCGTTCTCGTACCAGCGCCGCGCCAGCGAGGCGGCGATGTCGGCTTTGTTCTGGACATCGGCGTGGATGAATTCGATCGGCCGGCCGAACATGGTGCCGCCCATGTCCTCGATCGCCATCTTCACCGCTTCGACATTGCCCATACCGCCAATGTCGGAATAGACCGAAGAGAAATCACCGAGCAGCCCGATCTTGACGGCGCTGCCGGTTTGCGCGCTGGCGCTGCCCCCGAAAGTGATAGCAACGCACAGCGCGGCCGCGGTCGCGGCTTTCGCAAAGAACATCGTTTCCTCCGAGATTGCTGTTTTTCATTTTTTGAAATGCAATCGGCGCAGGCGCGATGTCATATGCGGCGGCGCCGTCCGTGCCGGTGGTCGCCGGCCATCCCTCCCTGATTGAGCCGTGTCGGTCCGCTCGGCTGTTTGCAGCAATCGTGGCGGTTCTGATCAGATCAGAACCGCCACGGCCGAGGCTGATGTGGGCTGAGCGTTGCGCAGTTTTTTTCCCGGCGCGAAAAGCTATTCCGCGGCCTGGCTGGCGGTTGCCTCGTAAACCCGGCGCAGGTCGCGCTTCAAGATCTTGCCGCTTGGATTGCGCGGCAGCGCTTCGGCGAAGATCACGCGCTTGGGCGATTTGAAGCCGGCGAGCTTGCTCTTGCAATGCGCGATCACTTCCTCTTCGGTGAGGGTGACGCCGCTGCGCGGCACGATGATCGCCGTCACCGCTTCGATCCAGCGCGGATCGGCAAGGCCGATCACCGCCACTTCGGACACGCCATCGAGCAGATAGATCGCTTCTTCGACCTCGCGGCTGGCGACGTTTTCGCCGCCGGACTTGATCATGTCCTTCTTGCGGTCGACCACGGTGAGATAGCCCTCGTCATCGAGCACGCCGAGATCGCCGCTGTGGAACCAGCCGCCCTCAAACGCTTGCGCGGTGCGTTCCTCATCGCGGAAGTAACCGATCATCAGTTGCGGCGAGCGATGCACGATCTCGCCGACTTCGCCGATCGCGACGTCATTGCCGAATTCGTCGATCACGCGGGTTTCGACATTGAGCACCGGCTTGCCGGCCGAGCCAGCCTTGCGGATCTGATCCTCAGGGCCGAGAATGGTCGCGGTCGGCGCAATCTCGGTCTGACCATACAGGTTCCAGAACCGCACCTGCGGCAGCCGTTCCTGCATTTCCATCAGCACCGCAACCGGCATGATCGATGCGCCGTAATAGGCTTTGCTCAGCGAGCGCAGCCGCGCCGGATCGAAAGCCGGCGAGCGCAGCAGCGCGATCCACACCGTCGGCGGCGCGAAGAACGAGGTCGCCTGATAGCGCTCGATCAGGTCGAACACCGTTTCCGGCACCGGCGCGTCGATGATGATATTGGTGGCGCCGAGCTGCACCATTGGCCCGACAAACACGTCGAGCTGCGCGCAATGGAACATCGGCATGGCGTGCACCATGATGTCGGTCGGCTTGAACTCGCAGGCCGCCACGCAGCTGGCATATTGCGCGATCACCGCGTCATGGGTCAGCATCGCGCCCTTCGGCAGCGACTCGGTGCCGCTGGTGTAGAGGATTTGCGCGAGCGCATCGTTCGGAATTTCGACCGATGCCGCTGGCGCCGCAGCGCCGCGCGCCAGCAGCGTGTCGAAGGTGATCATGCCATCCGCCGGCTCGCTAGCGCGTAGGCTCGGCAGCCAGACGAAATGCTCGACGCTGGTGTCGAGCTTGGCGGCGGCGCGAGCGGTGTCCGCCATGCCGCTATCGGTGCACAGCACCCGCGCGCCGGAATGGCGCAGGATATAGCCGATCTCCTGGGCGTTGAGCATGAAGTTGATCGGCACCAGCACCGCGCCGGCGCGCGCCACCGCGTAGCGCATCGCAGCAAAGGCGTGCGAGTTGCGCGCCAGCAGCGCGACGCGGTCACCGGGCTTGACGTCGAGCGAACCGATGCCGCGCGAGAGCTGATCACAGACCTCGTCGAACTGGCGATAGCTCCATGACAGCTCGCCGCAGATCACCGCGGTCTTGTCCGGCATGCGCCGCGCGGTGCGCCGCAGCAGCTCGGAAATAGTATGTCGTCGCGCCTGGCTGGAAATCAATTCGTCCTCCCTGGCAGCGCCCATTACGCGGCGCTGTTTTTGTCTGGCATGGCTGCCTTTTGATCGCCGACCATAACCGGATTTGCGCACCCGTCACAACAAATCCGTGTAGCAACTACCAATTGCGTCTGACGGAAAGTTGAGCCGTTGCGTGCGGAACTAAATGGGCTAAGCGATTGACAGACGGCGCCAGACGAAGGCGCGCACGTATGCCGCGCGTCGCTGCATCCCGCGGCGATGCGCGTCGCGACGCAGCGATCAGGTCGCTGCGTCGGCCTCTTCAGGACGGTGATCTGGAAGTAATCAGCTGTCGCCGAGGATCAGGTCGGCGCACACGCCGGCCGATTGCACCACGCCGCTATAGCCGCCGAGCCCGGCGAATGCCGAGGCCAGATAGAGCCCCGGCACCACGGTCCGCGGCGAGCGCGCCGGTTGGCCGGTGAGCGGCGCAAAGCCATAGACCGCGCCGCCCGGGGCGTTGAGATATTGCTGCACCGACAAAGCAGTGTTGAACGCGCTGTGCGTCACCGCGTCGGCAAGGCCCGGATAGAGGGCGTCCAGCGCCGCGACGATCGCCTGCTGCCAGCGGCTGCGCCGCGCGCGGTAATCGTCGGGCGGCACGCCCTGCCAATTGGCCGGGCTGTCGGGCCCGACCACCGACAGCACATAAGGCGGCGTCGGCACGCCGGAGTCGATTGCGGCGTAATCGACGATCGCCAGCGGTGGCAGCCGTCCGTCCGGCTCGCCGGCCATCAGCTGCGTGCCCTGCGCGTAGTCCGCAAGCCGCGTCATCCAGCTCGGCAGCACATGGGTGGAATAGGCATCGACGCCGAACTGCGTCGGCGGCTGCGACAGGCCGAGCGTCAGCGCGAACAGTGAGATCGAGGGCGGCAATGCCGCATAGCTCTCGGTCAGGGTTGCGGCTGCGGTCTCCGGCATCAGCCCAGCCAGCACCGGCGGCGCGGCGCTGCCGATCACGCATGCCGCTTCGACCTGCTGCGGATCGGAGCCATCGCGCGCGGTGTGCACGATGCCGCACGCGGCACCATTGCCATCGAGCGTGATGGCGCTGACCACGCGGCGCAGCTGCACCTCGCCGCCAGCGCGCATGATGGCGCGGGCGAGCGCACTCGACAGCCGCTGCGAGCCGCCTTTCACGAAGCGGCCGCCGCTCTGCAAAAAGCTGCCCTGCACGGCAGCGAATGCGTTCCAGGACAGTTTGGCCGGATCATCATGCAGGTAGCAGAGATTGCCGGCGATCGCGCATTTCACCGCTTCGTCGTCGCCGAACAATTGCTGAAGCCGCTGCGCCAGCGACAGTTCGCCAGCGGCCGGCAGCGCGGGCGCGGCGGCACTGGTCTGCAATTCATCGAGCAGCGTGGTGATGCCGGCTTCAGCGTGCGGGAAGCGCGCGATCAGCGCGGCGCGGGCGCGCGCAAAATCATCGGGTAGCACGAATGGCTGGCCGAGCGGGCCGCCGCGCACCTGGTACAGCGCGCCGGACGGCACCCATTCCACCATGTCGAGCACGCCAGCGCGGGTCAGCACGTCATGCTTGGGGTCCTGCGGATGCTGCGGGGCGCTGGTCAGCTGCAGCGAGCCTTCCACGAACAGGTCGCCGACCTTGTAGCTCGACGCCGCGCCGCCGACCGAATTGCCGCGCTCGATCACCAGCACCTTGCGGCCTTGGCGCGCCAAAATCGCCCCGGCGGTCAGGCCACCCAGCCCGGCGCCGATTACCACTGCGTCATAGCGCGCCATCGATCGTCACTTCCTGCCGAAATTGTTGTGGGGCGTTCATCGCGGCTTCGCCGCGGGGTGTCAAATCGGGCGATACCGAGGGTGTCACCGCTGCTCGCGCGGAAGCTACGCCATCCAGGAGCCTGGGGCGGCTTCCGGATGGCGTGCGTCAATGGCGGCTCACCGCGTCACTTCCAGGACGAATTGTCGGCGTCCCAGCGCTGCGCCTTGAATTCCTTGGCGAGCGCGTCGATCGAGTTGTTGTCGCTCTTGGGCTCGGTCTCTTCCTCGCGCGAGGAATCGTCGGACAGGCCGAGCTTGGCGCCATTGGCCTCGTCGGCGGTGGTCACGGTCGGGGTCGAGACATAGAGCATCATCTGGTCGGTGGCGCCCGGACGGTCGGGCGAGGCCAGCGCGGTGATCTCCACGGTCTCGGTCAGGCCGAGCGCCGGCATGATCGGGCTCGGCCGCTTGAAGGTCAGTGTCAGCTTGCCGCTGTCGTCGCTCCAGATCGAGGACGCCAGCGTCGCGTTCAGGGTCTTGCTGAGCACGTCGGCGACCGCCATCGCCAGCTTGTCGCGGTTGACCTTGTCGCCGCTGCGCCATTCGGCGGCGGCAAAGCGGATGGTGCGCTCCATATCGACCATGCCGCTGGTCCAGCCGGCGCTGACCACGCCCGGCGCGCTCTTGGCGCGCGCCACCAGCGCGGCGGCATGATCGGGATCGACCGCGATATTGATCACCTGATGGCCGGCGCGCAGCGCTTCGCAATTCGGGTTCAGGCTGGCGAACGACACCGCGAGGTTCTGGCCCTTCAGGCTCTTGAGGAAATCGACCGCGGCATAGAGCTTGACCCGCACCGCGACCGCTTCCGGCGACACCTCGGTAAAATCCTTGGGCGCCGCTGCGATCACGTCGTCGCCGGAATGGCTTTCCAGAAATTCCTTTTCCGACTGGTCGGAATTGTCGGTCGAGACCAGCTGCGTGGTGGTGCGGCCGATCGTGACCTCGCCTTTGAACTCAAAGGTGTCTCCGGTCGGCTTGCGGGTCATCTTGACCGCGACCGGCAGCTTGTCGACCTGGGTCTGGGTCGAGCCGCTCATGGTGGCGCCGCTGACGGCGAGATCGACCACGAAGCGGTCCTTGCGCTCAGAGCCCTTTTCGGCGGGATAGCAGACGTCGAGCGTCGCCCCGGTCACGTTTTTGCCCTGCCGGACCTCTTTCAGGATGATGTCGGCATTGCCCTCCAGCAGCCCATCCAGGGTGGTGAAATAGCGGGTTTCGCTGGCCGGGATCGCGGGAGCCTTCGGCGGTGTTTTGCCTTGTGCGAGCAGCGGCGAGGTGGCGGGAAGCAGGCAGATCAGGCCGAACAGCAGAGCGCGCATCGGAGGTCCTCGCGAGGCAAATGGCTGGATCGATCGGTGGCTGGAACGCACCACCTGAATCGGCAACGCAGTGTCCTATCAAATCCGCGCCCTCACGCCAAAAAAGAAGGCCGCCCGGAGGCGGCCTTCGCAACATTGTCAGGGGAGGGGGAGGGCTTAGAAGCCCATGCCCCCCATACCGCCCATGCCACCGCCGGCCGGCATCGCCGGGGCGTCGGCCTTCGGCAGCTCAGCGACCATGGCTTCGGTGGTCACCAGCAGCGAGGCCACCGAGGCGGCGTCCTGCAGTGCGGTGCGCACCACCTTGGCCGGATCGACGATGCCCTTGGCGAGCATTTCGACATACTCCTCGCTCTGCGCGTCGAAACCGAAGGTCTCCGACTTGCTCTCGAGGATCTTGCCGACCACGATCGAGCCTTCGACACCGGCGTTGTCGGCGATCTGGCGCACCGGGGCTTCCAGCGCCTTCAGCACGATGTTGATGCCGGCCTGCACGTCGGCATTGTCGTTGTTGATGCGGCCGACCGCCTTCTTGGCGCGCAGCAGCGCAACGCCGCCGCCCGGAACGATGCCTTCCTGCACCGCGGCGCGGGTGGCGTTGAGCGCGTCTTCGACGCGGTCCTTCTTTTCCTTCACTTCGACTTCGGTGGCGCCACCGACGCGGATCACCGCGACGCCGCCAGCGAGCTTGGCAAGACGCTCCTGCAGCTTCTCACGGTCGTAGTCCGAGGAGGTTTCCTCGATCTGCGCCTTGATCTGGGTGACGCGCGCCTCGATGTCGGCCTTCTTGCCGGCGCCGTTGACGATGGTGGTGTTTTCCTTGTCGATCACCACCTTCTTGGCGCGGCCGAGCATCTTCACGTTGACGTTCTCGAGCTTCATGCCGAGGTCTTCGGAGATCAGCTGGCCGCCGGTCAGGATCGCGATGTCTTCCATCATCGCCTTGCGGCGATCACCGAAGCCCGGCGCCTTGACGGCCGCGACCTTGAGGCCGCCGCGCAGACGGTTCACCACCAGGGTGGCGAGCGCTTCGCCCTCGACGTCCTCGGCGATGATCAGCAGCGGCTTGCCGGACTGCACCACCGCTTCCAGCACCGGCAGCATCGACTGCAGGCCCGACACCTTCTTCTCGTGCAGCAGCACATAGGCGTCGTCGAGCTCGGCGGTCATCTTCTCGGCGTTGGTCACGAAGTAGGGCGACAGGTAGCCGCGGTCGAACTTCATGCCTTCGACGATGTCGACTTCGGTCTGCAGCGACTTGTTTTCTTCGACGGTGATCACGCCCTCATTGCCGACCTTCTGCATCGCCTGGGCGATCATCTTGCCGATCGCGGCGTCGCCATTGGCGGAGATGGTGCCGACCTGGGCGATTTCGGCGGAGGAGGCGACCGGCTTGGCGCGCTTCTCGATGTCCTTGATCACCGCGGCGACCGCGGTTTCGATGCCGCGCTTCAGGTCCATCGGGTTCATGCCGGCGGCAACCGCCTTGGCACCCTCGCGGACGATCGCCTGGGCCAGCACGGTGGCGGTGGTGGTGCCGTCACCAGCGAGGTCGTTGGTCTTCGAGGCCACTTCGCGCACCATCTGCGCGCCCATGTTCTCGAACTTGTCCTCGAGCTGGATCTCCTTGGCGACGGTGACGCCGTCCTTGGTGATGCGCGGGGCGCCGAACGAACGCTCGATCAGCACGTTGCGGCCCTTCGGGCCGAGCGTCACCTTGACGGCGTTGGCGAGGGTGTCGACGCCGCGCAGCATGCGCTCGCGCGCGTCGGCGGAAAACTTAACTTCTTTGGCAGCCATAAAAATTGCTCCTGAAAGAGGGGCCCGATGGAGCGTCGTGCTCACCAATCCGGGCCGCAAAAAAAACCGAACGCCTAAACCGTCATTGCGAGCGGCGAAGCGGCCAAGCCATTGAGGGCTCGGGGCTTACGATCCGCAGCTTGCGGCGCGGGCTCGCAATGACGGGGATAGGGCCGTGTTCAAAGTCGAAGCGGGTGGGTGGCTTACGCCAGCACGCCCATGATGTCGGATTCCTTCATGATCAGCAGCTCTTCGCCGTCGAGCTTGATCTCGGTGCCCGACCACTTGCCGAACAGCACGCGATCGCCGACCTTGAGGTCGATCGGGATCAGCTTGCCGGCTTCGTCGCGGCCGCCAGGGCCAACGGCGACGATCTCGCCCTGCGACGGCTTTTCCTTGGCGGAATCTGGAATGATGATGCCGCCCTTGGTCTTGGTCTCGGCATCGATACGCTTGACCAGCACGCGGTCATGCAGGGGGCGGAAGTTGGTCTTGGCCATGGGAAATCCTTTTGGAGGAGGTTGCTTGTCACAACTCGGGTGCTGTCGAGTACCTGGTCGCAGCTCGGTTTGCGCCGGCGGGCCCGATCAGCGTGCACCCTTTGGCAGTCTCGCTGCAGGAGTGCTAATAGCGTGTCCGGGAATATGGTGTGGACCCGGTCCTGTCAAGCAAGGGCTTCTGGCGATGGTGAAGCTGGCGTAACATGCTACAGCGTCGCAGCCGAGTCGCCGTGTCCTCACGTTCGTGTCTCACGTTCACATTAGTACCGCATTGCTCAGGCAGCGGATTTGCGCTTGTCTGCGCCCGGGCGCAGCCAGCACGAGGTTTTGGGAAAATCATGGTCAGCACACGCAGCAGCGCACGCACATTCATTCATCTGGGCGCGGCCTGTCTCCTGGCGCTCTCGCTCGGGGGATGCGGCACGTTTGGCGGGTTTGGTTCGTCACAGTCGGCAGCGCCGGCCGAGCCGCCGCCGGAGCCCGAACTTCCCGCAACCATCCGGCCCGATGAGATCGTGGGGCGCTGGGGGCTGGCCTCGTTCCAGAACCCGAATGACCGCGCCCGCACCGAGGCCGCCGCGCGCAGCCAGTGCAAAAATCCCTATGTGATCGGC
The DNA here is from genome assembly GCF_003217325.1 of Rhodopseudomonas faecalis. GTDB lineage: Bacteria > Pseudomonadota > Alphaproteobacteria > Rhizobiales > Xanthobacteraceae > Rhodopseudomonas > Rhodopseudomonas faecalis. The sequence goes on along the minus strand of NZ_QJTI01000003.1, from coordinate 122,126 downwards.
GCTGGCGCTTCCGGCGGCGTGATCATGCATCTCGCCGACCAGGCCACCCCGCAGGAATTGCGCCTCAAGGGCAGCAGCAGCGGCAAGAACTATATCGGTCCGCCCGGCCCGGCCGGCGGCGATCTCGACCGTGAAATCCTGTCGTTCGACGGCCGCGTGCTGGTGACCCGGTTCATCGACAAGGATGCCGCCAATCGCTACGGCAACATGGTCTACGTGCGCTGCGCGCCGCGGGCATGACGCTGAGACGGTCCGCGGCTTTCGCGCCAGGCTGACGGCGTGGTGCTGGAACTGGCGCCGCTCGGCGTGGTCGCGGCGCTGGCCTGCCTGTGGGCGCTGCGAGCGCCGGCGAGAACCCGCTAAAACAAAACCGGCCGCTTTGCAGCGGCCGGCTCGATCGATCGTATTTGGCGTTTGAGCTTAGTCGAACATCGCGTCGATGTCGTCCTGGGAGGCGTGGCCTTCCTCGCCGATCGCGCGCGGGCCGTTCAGCAGCTTGGCATCGCCTTCGCGGGTGTCGACGATCGGCGTCGAGTGCGCCTTAATGGCGTCGACGCCGCCCCAGATGTCCATCATGGTGTTGATGTGATGCTCGATGAACTTCATCGTCTGCATCACCTTGTTGATCCGCTGGCCGGTGAGATCCTGGAAGTTACAGGCCTCGAAGATCGAGATCACCTTTTCCTGGATTTCCTCGGTGAGCATCTGCTGCTGCTCGGGCGAATTAACCTTGGTCAGAGCGGTCGCTGCCTGATCGATCGCCTCGGTCGCTTCCAGAATTTGCTGGGTCGCTTCTTCCGTGCCGCCGACCACCGCGCCGAGTTCGCCGTTCAGCTTGGCCATCTCCTCGCCGGAGAAGCTCTTGCCGTGCAGCACAGCGATTTCGCGCTTGGTGCGGTTGATGGCATCGTGGATCAGGTCGAGTTCGACCTTGAGCTTTTCGCACTGCTCGATCTGAGCGCGATAGCTTTCCAGCAGCGCGTGCGCCGCGGCCATCTGCTCGTCCTTCGAAGCTTCAATCACGGCTGCGGTCGCGTCCTCGCCGGAACTGGCGGCGCGCGGTGCGTTCGCGTACTTGGCCATCTGTTCACGGATGGCGCGAAGCTCGTTCATGATCTCGCGGTGCCCTTCGCTGGTATCTTCCTCGGCAGTCAATGGCACCGGCGTGCTCCCAAGGTGAATTTCTTCAATACGAAAACGCTTGCGCTGAACGGGCATCGGGCGTGTCCTAACCTCTATCGAGAATTCCACTGATAGCGGCATCTATTTAACGACGCGTTCACGCGCCGCTGTCGCGCGAATATTGCCGCGAAAAGTCCGATTACTTGAGGTTAACCATGCATGATCGTCTTCATGCAAAATAAACTTTGAATCGACAATCCGCGGCGCTCTGCGCGCTTGGTGAATCGGAACTGAGCCGGCGTTTACCAAAGCGATGCAATTTTAAAATCAGTTGTTCACGTCCATGGCGCGGCCGTGGGCGGTTGCTGACGAACCAGTTCCGACGAAACAGTACAGAGTACGTCGATGTTGAAGAAAGCCACTCTCGCCTTGCTGGCCGGCGTGTCGTGTCTCGCCGCTGGACTGCCTTCTGCCGCTGCGCGCGATGTCTATGCTGTGGATCGGTCGCCGACCCTGTTTTACGCCGATGATCCGGCGCCGCCGCCGGTGCGGATGGCGTCGGCCCAGCGCGGCCGGATGGGCGGCGGCTTCATCGAATTCTTGTTCAGCGACGGGCCGGCGCAGCCGGGCTATGAGCCGGAACCCTATCAGCGGCAGTCGCCCTATGGCGCGCGGCAACGGCCGCTCTACGATCCGCAGCAGGTGGTGCGCGAACCGGACGACATGATCGAAGGCGCGCAGCATTCGTTCGATCCGAAATACGAAAAGCAGTTAGTGGCCTATGACGGCCGCGAAAGCGCCGGCACCATCGTGATCGATACGCCGAACAAGTTTCTGTACCTGGTGCAGGGCGATGGCCGCGCGCTGCGCTACGGCGTCGGCGTTGGCCGGCCAGGCTTCACCTGGTCGGGCGTGAAACACATTTCGGCGAAGAAGGAATGGCCGGCCTGGACGCCGCCGCCGGAAATGCTGGCGCGCCGTCCCGATCTGCCGCGCCACATGGAAGGCGGCCCGCAGAATCCGCTCGGCGCGCGCGCGATGTATCTCGGCTCGTCGCTGTATCGCATTCACGGTTCCAACGAGCCGTGGACGATCGGCACCAACGTGTCATCCGGCTGCATCCGCATGCGCAATGAGGACGTCATCGACCTCTACGAGCGCGTCAAGGTCGGCGCGCGGGTCGTGGTGATCTGATCTCGGCTCCAATTCATGAGCCGTCATGCCCGCGCTTGGTCCCTAGCATCGACGTCTTATACCAACGGCAATTGATACCAACCACTCCGCATGTCATGGCCGGGCTCCGTCCCGGCCATGACGTCTTTGATCTTGCAGCGCTTTCAAGACGTGGATGCCCGCGACAAGCGCGGGCATGACGAGTCAATGGTAGGAGCCGTTGGTATTACCAACGACAACGGCCGCCGAAATCGGCGGCCGTTGCATTGATGAGCAGTGACGGATGGCTCAGGCGTAGTCGCTGTCGCCGCCGTCGTCGAAATCATCAAAGCCCGGGTCGTCATCGTAGGACGCCTGGTCATAGGAACCCTGGTCGACCAGGCCGGCGCGCGAACTCTCTTCGCCGCCGCGGCCGCCCGACGAGCCGATGTCGTTGAGGCCGGCGTCGCGGGCGAGATCACCGCCCGAACCGGACGACGAGCCCCACGGGCCGCCGCCACCGCCACCGGCCTGCGCATCGGCAAGACTCTGCTGATGGCCGCCTTCGCCGCCGCCCATCATGCCGCGGATGCTCGACAGCAGCAGCGAACCACCGATCACGCCCGCCGCTGCCGCGGCCGCGGTGCCGAGGAATGAGCCGCCGCCACCGCCCGCGGCCTGCTGGCCGAACGGGCCACCGCCGCCTTGTCCAAAGCCACCCTGGCCCAAGCCACCCTGGCCCAAGCCGCCCTGTCCCATGCCTCCCTGGCCAAAACCGCCAGCGGGGCCGCCCTGCGGCAGCACCTGCCCGGTGTTCCAGGCCGGTCGGCCGCCATCGTTGTTCGGGCGGACATTGGGCACCGAACTGCGCGGCTGCTCGCCGCCGCCAAACAGCGTCGAGCGCATGGTGTCGAGGAAGCTGCCGCCGTGCTCGGGCTGCTGCGGCGCGGGGCCGGCTTCCAGTTCCTTGATGCGCGCATCGGCGCGCTTCAGCGCCTCGTCCTGCAACAGCACGGTCTGCACCAGCGTATAGACCGCGTTCGGCGCGTACCGCAGTCCCTCGGCGATCGCGGCAGCGGCCTCGCGGTCGCGCGGCGCGTTCTCGACGCGGGCGAGCCGCTCAAACAGCTCGTCGATCAACTGACGTTCTTGCGGGGTCATCTTGTTCTCCACGACAACGTGTCACCGCCGCGCGCTATCGTCCGACAGCGCATGCGGCGCGCTTCACAATGTAATCGTCGCCGCGCGCGCCAGAAGTGTGGCTGTTCATTAAATTTTGGTAGGCGAACCCGGCCGTTGCCGCTCGCTAGCTGAGCCGAACCTGCTGCTCGGCGAGCAGTCGAGCAAACGCATCGCCGGCGAGATAGGCCAGTTCGCGTTCGCGCTGGTCGGTGACCGGGTCGAGGCTGATCAGGGTCTGATCGACATAGCCCGGGTGACACATCACCAGGCCGCCATCGGGCAGCCCGTCCAGGAAGCCGCGCATATGCGCGCCGAAATCGCTGGTTTGGCCAAAATCATAGGCGCCGGCAAAGCCCGGATTGAACGCGATGCCGGCGCGGTGCGCCCGGGCGCGAAACTGCACGCTCAGACTATCGAGTAAAAGCGCCTTCGGCTGGCTCAGCCGCCGGGTCAGCGCCTGGTTGCGCCCGCATTGCCGCACCCAGGCGCGCGGCGCGGCGCGCTGCACTGCGGAGAGGAAAGCGTCGCGGATCTGCGGAAACAGTTGCACATGCTGATGGCCGTCGACATAGTCTGGTAGCCGGCCGAACGCTTCCTTGAACGCGGCGAGTTGCGCGGCGATTTCGGCGCGCACGATCTCGCGGTCGTAGCGGCGCAGCAAACTCGATTGCAGCTTCTTGGCCAGCGGCAGAAACATGCCGCCCGCCAGCGGCGCAAAATGCAGGCTGAGCGGATAGAACGGCGCGGTCAGCGTGACGTGCAGGCCGATCGCGGCGCCGGGCTGGCTGTCGGCCGCGGCGGTCAGCGCTTTGACTTCATCGCGGCCGATCGCCGGGCCGACCATCATCACCGAGGTGGCGTTGATGCGGCCCATGGTCAGCAATTGCCGGATCGCGCGATTGACGCCGGGGCTGATGCCGTAATCGTCGGCGCACAGCCAGATGCGGCGCGGCCCGGCCTCGCTCATTCGGCCGCGGTCCGCTCGCCGCTGGCGGCGTCGGGGCTGGCGCGGCGCACATTGTGTTCGGCGACGAAGTAGATCGGCCGCGCTTTCAGCTCGGACAGGATTTTTCCGATGTATTCGCCAACGATGCCGATCATCAGCAGCTGCACGCCGCCGATCGTCATCATGCCGACGATCAGCGACGGATAGCCCGGCACCGATTTGCCGTCGATCCAGGTCTCCCACAGGATCGAGATGCCGAACAGGAACGCGCCGAGCGCCAGCAGCACGCCGAGCGCGCTGGCGATGCGCAGCGGCGCCACCGAAAACGAGGTCAGCCCTTCGATCGACAGCCCGATCAGCCGCGCCGCATTGAACGAGGTGATGCCGTGCGCGCGCGGCTCCGGCTCGTAATCGACCCGGATCTGGCGGAAGCCGATCCAGCTCGCCAGGCCCTTGAAGAAGCGGTTGCGCTCCGGTAATTGCCGCAGCGCCGCGGTAGCGCGCGGCGACAGCAGCCGGAAATCGCCGGCGTCCTCGGGGATCTTTTGCCGGGCGCCCCAATTGATCAGCGCGTAGAAGCCGCGCACCGCGGTGCGCCGCGCCCAGGATTCGTTATCGCGATGGGCCTTGGCGGTGTAGACCACGTCATAGCCATCGACCAGCCAGTGCTGCACCAGTTTTTCGACCAGCGCCGGCGGATGCTGGCCGTCGCCGTCCATGAACAGCACCGCGCCCTGGCCGGCATAATCGAGCCCGGCCATCAGCGCCGCTTCCTTGCCGAAATTGCGCGACAGCGACACCACCTGCACGTCGAGCGCAGGGGCGGCGGGCAGGCCGCGGGCGATCACCAGCGTGTCGTCGGCGCTGCCGTCATCGACATAGATCACTTCGCAGCGCAGCCGGTAGCACTGCTGCAGCGTGGTGGCCAGCGCCTGCAGCCGTTCGTGCAATTGCCGCAGCCCCGCCGCTTCATTGTAGAGCGGCACCACCAGATACAGCGATTGCTCCGGCGCTGCCGTCTGCCGGCCGGAGGGGTCAACAGCAAGCGTCATCGATCGGGTCCCAGGCGCATCTCGTCAGCAAATGATCTCGCGATACTATATGGCACCGGTCACCACCTTTCGCCATCTCGCGCCAAGCCGTGCGTTGCCCCGGGCTACACGCGCAAAAAGGCCTCGAGCTTGGCGAATAGCGGGTTCTCGCGGTCCATCACATAATCCAGCGACACCACCGACACCGTGTCGGCGCCGTGCTGCCGCAGGAAGCTCGACAGGCCGTACAGCTGCGCCGGCGGGCAGTGCAGCGTCAGCATGCCCGACGAGGTCGGGCCGCCGAACGGCGACACCACGCCGAACCGGCTGTGCGCTTCGGTGAGCAGGGCGTCGTTGCAGCCAGCGAACCGCGTGCGCACTTCCTTGTATTTGCTGGCGCGGGCGCGCGAGGCGATGTGGTCGAGAATGACGCGCGCGGTCTCGCGGGTGTCGTCGTTCCAATCGGCCTCGCGCGAGGCAACCAGATTGGCCTGGCTTTTCAGCATCACGCCGTCGTCGAGCACGCGCAGGCCGTTGGCGGCCAGCGTCGCGCCGGTGGTGGTGATGTCGACGATCAGCTCGGCACTGCCGACCGCGGGCGCGCCCTCGGTGGCGCCGGCGCTTTCCACGATCCGGTAGTCGACCACGCCATGGGCGGCGAAGAAGTTGCGCGTCAGGTTGATGTATTTGGTCGCGACCCGCATCCGCCGGTTGTGCTGGGCGCGGAAGCCGGTGGTGACGTCGTCTAGATCGGCCATGGTGCGGACATCGATCCAGGCCTGCGGCACCGCCACCACCACATCGGCGCGGCCAAAGCCCAGGCCCTCGATCAAGGCGACGCGCTTGTCGGCATCGACGATGCTCTCGCGGATCAGGTCTTCGCCGGTGATGCCGAAATGCACGGTGCCGCGCGCCAGATTGGCGGCGATCTCGCTGGCCGACAGATAAGCGACCTCGACATTGTCGAGCCCGGGAATGGTGCCGCGATAGTCACGGGCGCCGCCGGGCTTGGTCAGGTTCAGGCCGGCGCGCGCGAAGAAGTTTTCGGCGTTTTCCTGCAGGCGGCCCTTGGAGGGAACGGCGAGAACGAAAGGCGAGGTCATGATGCGCTCCCGGCGACAGAGGTTGCGGGGCCGGACTTGGTCAGCGCTTCGATCCAGATCGCAAAGCCGACCGCCGGAATCGGTTCCGGCGCGCCGAGCTGGGTCATCAGCCCGTCATAGCGGCCGCCAGCGACCAGCGGCTCATCGCCATTGTCCTTGCGGTGCAGCTCGAATTCAAAGCCGGTGTAGTAATCGACGCCGCGGCCGAACGAGGTCGAGAACCGGGTGGCGCCGATATCGATGCCGCGGCTCTGCATAAAGCCGATCCGGCTTTCGAACTGATCGATCGCCGGGCCGATCGCGAGCTTGGCGTCGGCAGCCAGCGCGCGCAATTGCGCAAGCGCCTCTTGCGGCGAACCGGTGATCGCCAGGAAGCGCTGCAGCTTGTCGAGCGTCTCGCGCGGCAGCGTGCCGCTTTTCAGCGTCGATTGTTCCAGGAAGCGATCGGCGATTTCCGCGACCGTGCGGCCGCCGAGCGCGGTGGCGCCCGCGATCGACATCAGGTCGGTGACCAGCGCCAGCGCCGCCTTGCGGTCGGAGCCGGCCAGCGCCGCCAGCACGCCCTCATATTCGTTGCGGCTCGCCGAGGTGGCGAGCGTCAGCCGGCCAAGGTCCTGGGCGAGATCGGCCTTGCGGTTAAAATCCTTCATCAGCCGGCGCCGCCAGGCCGGCACCAGGTCGAGCGCGTCGAGCAGCGCGGTGAACAGCGCCACGTCGCCGGTGCGGATGTCGATCTCGGTCAGGCCGCAGGCGGTGGTGGCTTGCAGCGCCAGCGCCAGCATCTCGGCGTCGGCGGCGGCGCGGTCCTGGCGGCCGAACGATTCCACGCCGGCCTGCAGGAATTCGCTGGTTTTGCCGCCGCGATAGCGGAACACCGGGCCGAGATAGCAGAACCCGGCCGGCTGGCCGGCCTGCGCCGAGGCCAGATAATCGCGGGCCACCGGAATGGTCAGGTCGGGCCGCAGGCACAGTTCCTCGCCGCCGGGATCGGTGGTGAGATACAGGCTCCTGCGGATATCCTCGCCGGACAGGTCGAGAAACGGTTCTGCGGGCTGCAGAATCGCCGGGTGGGCGTGGCGATAGCCGGCTTGCCCGAACGAGGTGAGCAGCGCATCCGCCCATGCGGCGGTTCCGGTCGCGCGAAGGGCGGCGGTTTCAGTCATCATTCAGTCCAGCGTGGCGATTTCCCAAGGTCGGCGCAGCCCTTAGCATGGCCGCACGACAGTTTCGACCACCGATTGGGCTATGTCTCATAGCGTTTTCGAGCGAAGTGGCCCCCGGTTCGCGTTAAGAAAACGCGTCAGAACATAAGGTTAGCCCAACGGTTCGGAGTTCGTCAGAGCCGAAGCGCGCCCGGCTAAGGCTGCTTCGGGCTATGGCAAGGGCGCGCGCCAGTCGCCGAGCACCGCCTGCACCAGCGCCAGCGCCGCCACCGCGGCGGTGTCGGCGCGCATGATGCGGGGGCCGAGCGCCAGCCGCAGCACGGTCGGCTGCCGCAGCAGCAGCGCCCGTTCTTCCTCGGCAAAGCCGCCTTCCGGGCCGATCAGCACGTCGATTCCGGCGGCCGCCTGGGCCGCAGCGCCGGTTAATGCCTGCACCGGATCGGCGACATCGGCGGCCTCGTCGCAAAAAACCAGCAGCCGGGCGCCGTCGCGCTCGCTGAGGAAGCGCTCCAGTTTGACCGGCTCCTCGACCGCGGCGATGCTGAGAATGCCGCATTGCTCGGCGGCTTCGACGACATTGGCGCGCATCCGCTCGGTATTGACCCGGCTGACCTGGGTGAACCGGGTCAGTGCCGGTATCAGGGTGGAGGCGCCGAGTTCCACCGCCTTCTGCACCATGTAATCGAGCCGGGCGTGCTTTAGCGGCGCGAACACGTAACGGAGGTCCGGCAGCCGATCCTGGGCGCGGGTCTGCGCCAGCATCGCGAGCCGATCCACTCGCTTGCCGCCGCCAAGCTGCGCCTGCCACTCGCCGTCGCGGCCGTTGAACGCCAGGATGGTGTCGCCCGGGCCGAGCCGCAGCACATTGCCAAGATAATTGGCCTGCTCGCGGTTCAGCGGCGTCTCGATACCGGCGGCAAGCGGTGCATCAACATACAGCCGGGGGCTGCGGAATTCGATCTGAGGCATTGAAAACACCCATGGTTGCGCGGGCTTGTAGCCCAATCCGCGGGTTTTGCCAGACGGTTATCGGCCGGGATGTCGTGCTGCCGCCCCAATCGGCGGGTTGTTATGGCGTCGCAGGAATCGTAAAAGGCCTTGAATTACGGTCCGCATTGTTTCGATGCCGCATCGCCCTCGGCGATTTTCGCAAAGCTGGGGCTCGACCTTGCCGGAGGAGCAACCTTGACCATCCGCCATCTCAGCCTGCCGATGATGCTCGCGGCACTGGCTACGTCCACCGTCGCGGCGCTGGCGCAGGGCGCGTTTCCCGCGCCGCTGCCCAATCAGAGCGCCTCGCCGTTCCCGCCGGTGAACGGCGCGCCGACGGCAACGATCGGCGCACCGCCGAGCGGGTTCCCGTCGGCTGGGGCGCCACCGGTCTCAGGTGGCGGCGCGTTTGGCCCGCCGCCCGGTCAGCAGCAGCAGGCTGGCGGCGACGACGACTGCATGAAGAAGTTTCTGCCGCTGCGCGAAGAAGCGGAAAAGCGCGGCAAGGCGATCAAGGCGGCCGGCGAACGCCGCGCGCCGCCCGATGAAGCCTGCAAGCTGATCGGCAATTTCTCGCAGGCCGAGCTGAAGATGCTGAAATTCATTGAGGGCAACAGCGCGCGCTGCGGCATCCCGGCCGAGATCGGCAAGCAATTGCGCGCCAGCCACAAGAACACCGAGCAGATGCAGCAGAAGGTCTGCAACATGGCGCAGCAACAGCAGCGCGGCCCGGCCGGTCCGAGCTTCAGCGATCTGCTCGGCTCCTCGGCGGCGATGCCGGAAGCCAACACGACGAAGCGCAGCGGCGGCAGCACTTTCGACACTCTCAACGGCAACGTTCTGGCGCGGTAACTAGTCATGATCATCGAGGCAGCACCACGGGTCGCCGATTCGACGGGCAATTGGGTCGATAGCCACGCCCCGCTATGGACGCGGCCTTATCTGCAACTGGCGCGCTTCGATCGGCCGATCGGCTCCTGGCTGTTGCTGCTGCCGTGCTGGTGGTCGGCGGCGCTCGCCGCCGGTGTCGCCGGTGACGTCAGTCAGTTGCCGTGGTTCGCGGCGCTGTTTTTCGTCGGCGCGTTCGTGATGCGCGGCGCCGGCTGCACCTGGAATGACATCACCGACCGCGATCTCGACGACAAGGTCGAGCGCACCAAGTCGCGGCCGATCCCGGCGGGCCTGGTCACCACCAAACAGGCCGCGGTGTTCATGGTGCTGCAATGCCTGATCGGCCTTGTGGTGCTGCTGCAGTTCAACGGCTTTGCGATCGCCACCGGCATCGCCTCGCTGATCATCGTCGCCGCCTATCCGTTCATGAAGCGCATCACCTATTGGCCGCAGGTGGTGCTTGGGCTCGCCTTCTCCTGGGGCGCCTTGATGGGTTTTGCAGCGACCTTTGCGCGGATCGATCCCGCGGCGCTGTTGCTCTATGCCGGCTCGATCGTCTGGGTGATTGGCTACGACACCATCTACGCCCATCAGGACGCCGAAGACGATCTGATGGTCGGCATCAAATCGACCGCGCTGAAATTCGGCGAACGCACCCACACCGCGCTCGCGGTGTTGTACAGTCTGGCGGTGCTGCTGATCGGCGGCGCGCTGTTCATGGCCCATGCCGGCTGGCCGGCCTGGATCGGGCTCGCTGCCTTCGCGGCGCATCTGGTGCACCAGATCGTGCGGCTCGATATCAAGAACTCGCCGCTGTGCCTCAAGCTGTTCAAGTCGAACCGCGATGCCGGTCTGCTCTTGACCGCGGGCCTTGTGGTGGACGCGGTGCTGCGCTCGCTCTGAGCGCTGCCGACCGCGCCTTCCTGCTAACTCAATGATGCTGCGGGTGCAGAGCGGCAGGTGATCCTGCCGCTTAGTTGCGGGCGATGATCTCGCGTTCGCCGCGGAAGATCGAAGCCGGATTGAGCAGCGCACCGATCCTGCGGCGCAGCAGGAAGCGCGGACGGCGCGTCTTGACCGCATTGCGACGGCGACGGCGCGGCGTCGGCTCGCGGTCGGCATCCTTCTGCAATTGCGGCAGCGCGAACAGCTCGCTCCAGTTCTGCCACGCCGTTTCGATTTCATCGACGTCGCAGCTGATGCACAGCGGCACCGACAGCGATGGATCGCGATGCATCAGCAGCACCATCTCGCCATCGGCCAAGCGGCGACGCTCGACGCCGGCGAAGTCGCTCACCCGTACATTGACCGCCATCTGCATGCCGGCCACCGCACGACGCAACACCACGCGCTCGCGATGCAATTCGATCTGCCGAACCCCGCCATCAGCGCGATCATCATGCGCGTTGAAGCGGATCGGTAGTGAGAGTGGGTCGAGCCGCAGTTTGCGGCTCGACCCGGCGGGCTGAGCTCCGCCTGTTGCTGTTTGACGCCTCACGGTTCTGTCTCCCCGCCAGGATTATGTTCCCGGTCGATGGGGTCAGCGTGCCAGAGCCCTTTACCGAATCGCTTAATAAGCCTGGTTAATCAGCGTTCACCGGTGTGGCTTCGATTCTCATGATTGATAGAAGCTTGGCTGACATGATTGACGAGACCTTGCAGCGTCCCGCACAATTCGTCACAGCACGGCCGCGATTTGCTTGAAGTTCACGGCGATCGGGCACATCTGTGACGTGATATCTTCCCTTCAAGCCAGCAGGACAGCTTCGTGACCTTGACGACATCGCGCACGCCTTCGCCGGCCACCGGCGCCGCTTCCGATCTGTTCGATCAGTCCGGCCTGCAGACACTCGCGGAGCGGCTCGTCGCCGCGGCGCGCCGCGCCGGTGCCGATGCCGCCGATGCCATTGCAGTGCGCCACGTCTCGCAGTCGGTGGAAGTGCGCGACGGCCGGGTTGAAGAAGCCGAGCGTGCCGAAGGCGACGATGTCGGGCTGCGCGTTTTGGTCGGCCAGCGTCAGGCGGTGGTGTCCACCAATGACATGTCGGCCGATCTGATCGAGCAACTCGCCGAGCGCGCGGTGGCGATGGCGCGCGTTGCGCCTGACGATGCCTATGTCGGTCTTGCCGATCCGGCGCTGCTGGCGCGCGACTTCCCCGATCTCGATCTGCTCGATCACGTCGTGCCCAGCGCTGCGGATCTGGAGAGCCGCGCCATGGAAGCCGAGGCGGCGGCGCTCGCGGTCAAGGGCGTCACCAAATCGGGCGGCGCGTCGGCGTCATCGGGCATCCGCGGCATGGTGCTGGTCACCAGCTCCGGTTTTGAAGGCGCGTTTCTGCGTTCCAGCCACGGCGTCTCGATGACGGCGATCGTCGGCGACGGCACCGCGATGGAGCGCGACTATGATTACAGCTCGGCGGTGCACGCCGCCGATCTTGAGGACTCGGCGAAAGTCGGCCGCACCGCGGGCGAGCGCGCGGTGGCGCGTGCCAATCCGCGCAAGGTCGCGACCTGCAAGGCGCCGTTGGTGTTCGACCCGCGTGTCGCCGGCTCGCTGGTCAGCCATCTGATCAACGCCGCCAAGGGCTCGGCGATCGCGCGCAAGACCAGCTTCCTCAATGGCCGGCTCGGCGAGCGGCTGTTCAATCACGGCGTCAGCATTATCGACGATCCGCTGCGCCGCCGCGGCCTGCATTCGCAGCCATTCGATGCCGAGGGCGTTGTGGTGCAGCGCCGCGCCATCGTCGATGACGGCGTGCTCACCAGCTGGCTGCTCGACTGCGCCACCGCGCGCGAGCTCGGGCTCACCAGCACCGGCCACGCCCATCGCGGCGTGTCGTCCTCGCCCTCGCCGGGGCCTTATAATCTGCATCTTGCCGCCGGCGAACTCAGCCCCGAGGCCTTGATTGCCGACATCAAGCAGGGCTTTTACGTCACCGACCTGATCGGGGTCGGCGTCAATCCGGTGACCGGCGATTACAGCCGCGGCGCCGCCGGGTTCTGGATCGAGAATGGCGAACGCTGTTATCCGGTCAGCGAGGTCACCATCGCCGGGCATCTGCTGGAGATGTATAAGCAGTTGACGCCGGCCAGCGACCTGACGTTCCGCTACGGCACCAATGCGCCGACGCTGCGCATCGAAGGGATGACGATTGCAGGCCGCTGACCTCGATAACACGATCGCTACCGACCGCAGCGCCGACGCCGCGCTGCTCGCCGACACGGTGCGGGAAGCCGGCGCGCTGGCGCTGTCGATGTTTCGCACCGAGCTGCGCAACTGGACCAAGGGCGCGTCATCGCCGGTGTCGGAAGCCGACATTGCGGTCGATGAATTGATCCATGCCCGGCTGCAGACCCCGCGGCCGGATTATGGCTGGCTGTCGGAGGAGAGCGTCGACAATCCGCTGCGGCTGCAAAAATCCCGGGTCTGGATCGTCGATCCGATCGACGGCACCCGCGGCTATCTGGCCGGCCGCGAGGATTGGTGCGTCAGCGTCGCGCTGGTGGAAAATGCCGCGCCGGTGCTGGCGGCGGTGTTCGCCCCGGTCAGCGACGAATTCTTTTTTGCGGTCCAGGGCGCGGGCGCGACGCTGAACGGCATGCCGCTTGCGGCCAGCGGCGGCGTCGATTTCGAGCTGTCGCGGGTCGCCGGGCCGAAGCCGCTGCTGGAGCGGCTCGGCCTTGCTGAGCCGCCGTTGACGCTGCATCCGCGCATCAGTTCGCTGGCGCTGCGGTTGTGCCGGATCGCCGATCGCCGGCTCGATTTGGCTTTTGCTGGTGGCCAGAGTCGAGATTGGGATTTGGCCGCGGCCGATTTGATCGTTCGAGAGGCGAATGGTAGATTGACCGACCTCGCGGGCGATTGCGTCGTCTATAATCTCCCCGAAGTGACGCATGGCGTGCTGGTGGCTGCGGGGCACGAGCGTCATGCCCGCATCGTCGAACGTCTCAGGGCCCGGCTGTCGCAGTGAGCGTTTCGCGATATCCGTCCGCCGCGCTAGGAAAGCCGAATGTCTGAAGACCCGCAATTGCTGCATCTCGTGCTCGGCGGCGAGCTGATCGATCTCGAAGGCAACACCTTCAAAGACTTATCGCAGGTGGACATCGTCGGCCTGTTTCCGGATTACGCGTCGGCTCACGCCGCCTGGCAGGCCAAGGCGCAGCAGACCGTCGATAACGCCCATATGCGCTATTTCGTGGTGCACCTGCACCGGCTGCTCGATCCGGGCCAAGACGCCAAGATCGCCGGTTGACGATGCGGATCATCCACCGTTCGCGCGCCACGGCGGTCGTGGCCGCTGTCGTTGCTCTGCCAGCTGCCCAACCGCGAGTGGACGCGAATGGCTGATCGGTTGCCGCTGCCTCTGCGCCTGTACCGGCGACTGTCGGCGGCGCTCACGCCGCTCACACCCTTGTTGATCCGCCGCCGCCTGGTGCGCGGCAAGGAAATCGCCGAGCGCGTCTCGGAGCGGCGCGGTATTGCCACCGTGGCCCGGCCGCATGGCCCGTTGATCTGGATTCACGGCGCCAGCGTCGGCGAGGTGCTGGCCGCCGCGGGGCTGATCGAGCGGCTGCGCGCCATGAACATGCGCATCCTGCTGACCTCGGGCACCGCCACCTCGGCGGCGATCGTGGCACGGCGCTTTCCGCCCGACATCATCCACCAATTCATTCCGCTCGATACGCCGCGCTATGTGGCGCGCTTTCTCGATCACTGGCAGCCGAGCCTGGCGCTGTTCATCGAATCCGACCTGTGGCCGAACCTGATCCTGGCCAGCGCCGCGCGGCGGCTGCCGATGATGGTGATCAATGGCCGAATGTCGCCGCGCTCGTTCCCGCGCTGGCAGCGCGCCTCGGCGACCATCGCGGCGCTGCTTGGCCGCTTCGACATTTGCCTCGCGCAATCGCCGGCCGACGCCGAGCGGTTCGCCGCGCTCGGCAGCCCCAATGTGGTGACCACCGGCAATCTCAAGCTGGACGTGCTGCCGCCGCCCGCCGACGACGCCAAGCTGGAACGGCTGATGGCGCTGACCCGCGGCCGGCCGGTGTGGGTCGCGGCCTCGACCCATCATGGCGAGGAAGAATTTCTGCTCGAGGCGCATCGCGCGCTGCAGGCCCAGTTCCCGCAATTGCTGACCGTGATCGTGCCGCGCCATCCCGACCGCGGCGAAGCGGTCGCCTGCATGGTGGCCGCTGCCGGCCTGCAGGTGGCGCTGCGTTCGCGCGACGAGATGCCGGGCGCCGGCACCGCGATCTATGTCGCCGACACGATCGGCGAACTCGGGCTGTTCTACCGGCTGGCGCCGGTGGTGTTCATGGGCGGCTCCTTGGTCGAGCATGGCGGCCAGAACCCGATCGAGGCGATCAAGCTCGGCGCCGCGATCCTGCACGGTCCGCACGTCACCAATTTCATCGACGTCTATGAGGCGCTCGATCGCGCCGGTGGTGCCATCAAGGTCGATAGCGCCGAGATACTGGCCCGCGACGTCGCCAAGCTGTTCACCGACGCCGCGGCGCGGCAATCCGCCGTCAAGGCCGCCGATGGCGTGGTCACCGGGCTCGGCGGCGCCTTGGAGCGCACGCTGGCGGTGCTCGAGCCCTATCTGCTGCAATTGCGCATCGAAAAGGATGCCGCCAATGCGTGAGCCGGCGTTCTGGCAGCGCCGGTCGCTGCCGTCCGCCGCGCTGCTGCCGCTGGCCGCGCTTTATGGCGCGATCGCCGCTTGGCGCATGAAAAAGCCCGGCCTGACGCCCTCGGTGCCGGTGCTGTGCGTCGGCAATTATCACGGCGGCGGCGCCGGCAAGACCCCGACCACGCTGGCTGTGGTGCGACTGCTGCGCGAGCTTGATGAAACCCCGGTGGTGCTAAGCCGCGGCTATGGCGGCCGGCTGCAAGGTCCGGTGCTGGTCGATCCGGCCACCCATCAGGCCGGCGATGTCGGCGACGAGCCGCTGATGATGGCGCGCGAGGTGCCGGTGGTGGTCGCCAAGGACCGCCAGGCCGGTGCCGCGCTGGCGCTGTCGCGCCGGGCCAGCGTGATCGTGATGGACGACGGCTTTCAGAACCCGGCTCTGGCCAAGGATGCCGCGCTGATCGTGATCGATAGCCAGCGCGCGATCGGCAATGGCCGGGTGATGCCGGCCGGTCCGCTGCGTGCGCCATTGCCGCTGCAGCTCGAACGGACTTCGGCGCTGGTGATTGTCGGTGACGGCCGGGCGGCCGAGCCGCTGGCGGCAGCGGTGCGCGAGCAGGGCGGGCGGGTGCTGCGCGCTGCGTTTCAGCCGGATGCGGCGGTGCTGGAGCGACTGCGCGGCCGGCGGCTGCTGGCCTTTGCTGGGATCGGCGATCCGGATCGGTTTTTTGCCACGCTGCGCGGCCACGGCCTTGAGGTCGCGGCGACCGTGCCGTTCCCGGACCATCATCCGTTCAGTGCCGCCGAGATCGCCGAGTTGGCGGAGCGGGCGCGGCGTGACGGCCTGGTTCCGGTCACCACCGACAAGGATCTGGCGCGGCTTGGCGCCGTGCCGGAGCTCGAAGCGGCCGGGCTGACCAGCTTTCCGGTGACCCTGGGCTTTGATGATGAAGCGGCGCTGCGCCGCTTTCTGGCCGTTCAGCTCGCCGCGGCGCGCGACCGGCGTAGGACCGGCGCGCGGCGCTGAACAAGGTCAGCGCTTGAACGCGCTTGGGTGGTGGCGCTCCAGCACGGCGGCCGGGGTCGCGTAGGCTTCCTTGAGGTCGACGCTCCAATATTTCAGCTCGTCGAGCGGGATATGCACGCCGGTCACGCCGCATTTCACGTAAGTGCCCGGGGAAACGACGCGGAAATCGCCGTCGAGATATTGAACCTGGGCTTCGCCAAGCCCCGAGGGGCCGAATTTATTCAGCACGTTGCTCTCCCGATCTGGTCAGCGTCTCTCGCGCGGGGGGGATGCCCCACAAATAGGACCTTTGCCGGCGATTTGAAACCCCGTCAGCCGGGGTTGTAGGACATCGGCTTGGGCTCGGGATCGTCATGGTCGGCCGGCATGGCGGCCTGGTCTTCCATATTGTCGATCGCATAGAGCAGCGAAGCTACCCGGCGCGCCGACGACCGCCAGTCCGCCAGCCGCTGATAATTGTCGACCACCCAGTTGATCGCGCCCTGCACGGTGACGAACGCCGCCGCGCTCTGGGTCACCTCGCCGAGCGTCATCATGCCGCTGCCGTATTTCGGCACGCACATGATGTAGGCCGCGATCGGCGCCATCAGGAAGTTGGAATGCGAGACCAGCGTGGTCTTGATCAGTTGCGTGCGCAGATCGCGCCAGGACGCCATCACGCCGTCGAGCCGCTGCTGTAGCCGTTCCCTGATGGTCCGGGCCTGGCGGGGCGTTTCGGGGTGATCGCCGCGCATCACCTCGGCGGCGGCGCGGAATTCCGCTTCCGCCTGGTTCTTGCCCTCGATCACGCTCTGCATGCGCCGGCCCATCAGCAGCATCAGCGAGGTCATGATGGTCGAGTACAGGATCACGCCGATCACCAGATAGCCGGGGATCTCGGTGTAACCACCGAACAGCCGGAGTTCCAAACTGCCGCCGACCGTCCAGAGCACGCCGAAAAAGGTGGCCGCGGTCAGGCCCGAGGAGATGAACGCCAGCGTCAGGTCGATCGGCGCGTCGGTGGCGACCCGGACGTCCTCGGCGATCCGGTATTCGGGATTCTCGGCGCCATCGACGCCGGAGGGGAACGGGCCGTCGTGCTTCTTCTTCGACCAGGCGAGGATGATCTCCTTGGTCATCGACTCGCGCCATTTGCGCTGCGTGGTCATCCGGCCCCACACCGAGATCGCGGCGAGCGCGACGCTGCCGGCGGCGAGCGGAAAGAACAGCTTGGCCTGGTACCACATCGCGTAGCTGTCGCGGCGCTCGAGCGCGTCGAAGAAATGCCGGTTCCAGAGGTTGAGATAAACCTGCACTGCAAGCTGCAGCAGCACCACGCTCAGCATCAGCACCACAAGGGCAACCACCGAGCTACGGCCGCTGAACCAGAAGCGGCGCGATATCTCGCGGAACAGCGCCAAGCGCCGAATGTCGGAGGGGGTGGTGGAGGTCAGTAGGCTCATCGGGATGCGATTGTAAGCGCTGCTCTGGCCACGGTGAACCGGATAGTCCGTCTAACGCGGCGTTGCAGCGCAGCACATCGCCCGGCGCAGGACTGACGCGGCAAGTTTAATTGGTTTTGCGGCGAAGTGGATGCCGGCCGGCAACGATCAACAAGCGGCACTGAGCCCGTCGGCGAACTCGCCATAAAGCTGAGGTCGCTTTGAGACACAACGCGGACGGGTGCTGCGCAGGCCGTTGATCCCGGTATTCAACCGAGGCGTTCGATTAATTTTCATGTAACGCCGCGGCGCTCTACTCGGGCGCGGATAAGGAGGGCCTATTGCAATGATGACGCTTGAGACCACCGACTTGAAGGAAGCCCGTCGCTCGCGCATCGCGCAGTTCAGCGGGCGCAGCGCAACGCTGACGGTGGGCGGAACGTCCGTGACAGGATTGGTACGCGCCGTTCGCGAAGACAAATCGGGTGAGGTGCCGCGCTGGCTGGTAACGGTGATCGCCGATCCGCCGCGTGTGGCATCAGCACGGATCAGCCGCGCCCAGGCTTGATCGGCGTGGTCGCCCGTTCGGGCGGCACGAAATGCGCGGCATTGCCACCGATCCTGGTTTTGGCCTTGGCCAGTTCCGCCCGGGAGACGACGTTGAGATGCACTTCGTCGGGGCCGTCGAGATAACGCATCGCGCGCCCCCAGGTCCACAAATAGGATAGCGGCGTATCGGGCGACAGCCCCATGGCGCCGAACACCTGCATCGCCCGGTCGACCACCCGGGTCTGTAGCTGGGCCGCCACCACCTTGATCGCCGAGACATCGACCCGCGCCGCGGCATTGCCGTGGCGGTCCATGCGATGGGCGGCCTGCATCACCAAGAGCCGCGCCTGATCGATCTCAAGCCGCGACTGCGCGATCCAGTCACGCAGATTGCCGAATTCGGAAAGATGCGCACCGAAGGCGCGCCGCTCCAGCGCGCGCTCGCACATCAGCTCCAGCGCCAATTCGCATTGCCCGATGGTGCGCATGCAATGATGCACCCGCCCGGGACCGAGCCGCTGCTGCGCCAGCTTAAAACCCTGACCCTCGACGCCGAGCAGGTTTTCGGCCGGCACGCGCACGTCGCGGAACAGCAATTCGCAATGCCCCTCCGGCGAGTGATAGTGCATGATCGGGATGTTGCGCACGATCTCGATGCCGGGCGTATCGATCGGCACCAGCATCATCGAATGGCGCTCGGCCGAGCCCAGCTCCAGATCGGGATTGGTGATGCCCATCACGATCGCCAGCCGGCAATGGGGATGCAGCGGTCCGGTGATGAACCATTTGCGGCCATTGATCACGTAGTGATCGCCGTCGCGGATCATGGTGGTGCGGATGTTGCGCGCGTCCGACGAGGCGGTGTCAGGCTCGCTCATCGCAAAGCAGGAACGGATTTCGCCGATCAGCAGCGGATCGAGCCAGGCGGCGCGCTGCTGCGGCGTCGCGGCCAGATGCAACAGCTCCATATTGCCGGTGTCGGGCGCGTTGCAGTTGAAAATCTCCGGCGCCCAGTGCACCCGGCCCATGATCTCGGCGAGCGGCGCGTATTCGACATTGGACAGCCGCTGGCCCGGCTCGTCGTCGCGCAGTCCCGGCAGGAACAGGTTCCAGAGGTTTTCGGAGAACGCCCGCGATTTCAGCCGCTCGATCAGCTCAAGTGGATAATGCCCGGCGGCAACAATGCGATGCCAGTCATGATTGGCGGGCTCGACATAGAAGCGCATGAAATCGCCGAGCTGAGCCCGCAGCCGCTCGACCTTGGCGCTGTGTTCAAAATCCATCCCGGCAGCCGATCAATCGCGTTTCAGGCTCAGGATGTAATGCACGATTTCATCCGCGTCACTGGGCTGAATGATGATGTTCGGCATGTTGGCGTGCGGCGTGCGCAAGAACACCTTGAGCGACAGCGCGGTGGTCGCTGGCATATTGGCGATCTTGCGCAGGTCCGGCCCCTGGCGCTTGTCGGTGCGGACCACGGCATCGCCGTCGATGGCGTGGCACTCGACGCACCACGCTTCGACCAGACGTTGCCCCTTGCTGGCCTGCGCCGGCGCAGTGCCGTCGGCGCGATGCAGCCTGACCAGCAGCAACGCCGCCGCCACCACCAGCGCCGTGACGATCAGCCGGACCCAGCCGGTGCGGGTCATGGTCGCCATCAATGCGTCGCCGATGACGGGGGCGGCAGGTCATGCTCCAGCGCATCGACCGTCACCGCATTGCTGCAATAGGCCTCGTAATGCGCGGCCAGCGAGCCATCGGCGATGTCGTGATCGCATTCCTTCTTGTGCTGGCACAGCGCGCACACGCGCTCCATGTCACGCAACACCAGCGGCTGGGTGCGGGCCACGGCCTGTTCGTCGATGCCGACCGACTTGAGCAGATGCGGCAGTTCCTCGACGCTGTGCGAACCATGGCGCACCAGTTCATCGAGATCGGAGGACGTCACGCCGAGATCGTGCGCGATCCGGCTGAATTCCGCGGCATCGAACTGACACATCTCGGAGACTTCCTGACGATGCTTCAACCAGTCAGCAAACACTCCGATCAGCCGATCGACCAGTGGGTACGGCGTAGTGCTGGGCATGATGCCCTCCGCATTGCTGATTCATGGTACAACTATCCGCTCGCCTCGCGGCCGCAACATTGCGGTAGATCAACCTCGCGAGGCTGAAAGCGCTAGTCGAAACAATGGTTTGCGGTTTTGTCCGGGGAATTGCGGAGGGCGTCGCGGCTGTTAGTGCCGTCCGCCGCCATAGTGCCGGGCCGGGCGCAGGCGCGCCGGCTCGGGGTGCCGGCCATGGATCGCCCAGCGCAGTTCGTCGCGGATGGGGTCCACCGGCTTGATCTCGTCGAGATACACCGGCTTGGAGAAGTAATAGCCCTGCGCGTAGCGAATCCGGGTCGCGGTCTGCAGGTACAACACCTCTTCCAGCGTCTCGACGCCTTCCGCGATCACGGTCATGCCGAGCGCGTCGCTGATCGATTCGATCGCACGCAAAATGCTCTGGCTGCGCGGCCGCTGATGGATATCGGTGATGAACGACCGATCGATCTTGATTTCATCGGCGGTGATATCAGCCAGCGCCGATAGCGATGAGTAGCCGATGCCGAAATCATCGATCGAGATCCGTACCCCGATCTGGCGCAGCATCGGCAAGATCTCGGTCTGGAATTTCGATTTGGCGACGAACGCGTCTTCGGTGACTTCGACGATGAACCGTTCCGGGCAGCCGGTCGCCGCGAGCGCCGCGGTGAAGGACGTCATGAAGGCGAGGTTGCAGGCCTGCTTGGCGGCGACGTTGACGCTGATGCTGACATCGGCGCCGAAGGTTTCGTCGATCAGGTCGATCGATTGCATGATCTCGTCCAGCACCAGATGGGTGAGTTCGTCGATCAAGCCGAGTTCGACCGCCAGATTGATGAATGATCCCGGCGCCAGGATCTCGCCGTTCTCGTCGCGCAACCGGACCAGCGCCTCGATGCCGCGCACCTGCTGGGTGCGCATCTCGACCTTGGGCTGAAACGCGCAGCAGAAGCGCTTGTCGAGAATCGCCCGCCGCAGCGCCTGTTCGGTCTGCATGCGCTGCTGCGCTTCCTGCTCCATCGCCGCATCGAAGATCACCGCGCCGCCTTTGGTGGCGTTCTTGATCTGATACATCGCGACGTCGGCATTGTGGCGCAGCTCGCCAAAAGTGCGGCCGTGCTCGGGATAGATGCTGACGCCGATCGAGGCCGAGGCAAACAGCTCAGTGTTGTCGATATAGAACGGCGCGCGCAGCCGCTGCACTACGAACTCGACATAGTCGTCGACTTCGCTGCGGCTCAGCACCGGGGTCAGCAGCAGCAGGAATTCGTCGCCGCTGATGCGCGACAGCATGTCGGTGCTACGCAGATTGTGGCTGATGCGCTTGGTGAATTCCACCAGCAGCGAGTCGCCGACCGCGTGGCCGTAATAATCGTTGATCTGCTTGAAATTATCGAGGTCGAGAAATGCCAGCGCAAAGCTCTGCTCGCT
The DNA here is from genome assembly GCF_003217325.1 of Rhodopseudomonas faecalis. Lineage (GTDB taxonomy): Bacteria > Pseudomonadota > Alphaproteobacteria > Rhizobiales > Xanthobacteraceae > Rhodopseudomonas > Rhodopseudomonas faecalis. The sequence goes on along the minus strand of NZ_QJTI01000003.1, from coordinate 100,399 downwards.
GTGGAGCAGACCATTGGCTTTGGTTTCGATCACGCTGCGGTTCGGCAGGCCGGTCAGCTCGTCGAAATAAGCGCGCTCGAACAGGTTTTGTTCGAGCAGCTTTTGATCGGTGATTTCGGTGGCGCTCGACAGCAACAGATCGAGGCCGGCAATCCGCACCGGCTTGTGCGCGGTGCGGAATATCCGGCTGCCGTCCGCGCCGAGCACGGTCTCTTCGCACACCACGCTGCGGCGTTCGCGTAGCAGCTCGATACCCACTTCCCGGCGGCGCAGCAGCGCGTCGCTCGGCGGCGGGCTGTCGGGCGCGATCCGCACCAGATCGCTGGCCGGCAACAGGAATTGCGTGGCAGCCGCTTCATTGACGAGCAGAAAACGGCCGTCGCGATCCTGCACGGTCACCGCAGCAGGAAGCGATGCGACGATGCGCTTCAGCATCGCCAGATCGGTCGCCTGGTCTGGGCTTAGCCTTCCCTGCAGCAATGGCGCGGGGGCGTCATCGTCCGGTGCGTCGCCAGCAGATGTGGGCAGCTCGCTGTTATCAGCATTGAACATGGTGCCGGCACTGTGTCAGCGGTCGTTGTAGTTTTGGTTAAGTGGGGGAGCCAAAGCGTTCGCAATCGCGGTACTGCTGTGGGGCGGCTTGCGGCGCGGCGAATTGTCGTTAACAGAGCATCACCAGCCGCGATTTCGTTTCGCGGAAAACCAACGGGGAGAACGAGAGGGCACGGTTGGAGGGCAAGGTTGCGGTGATCACCGGCGCAACCAGCGGCATCGGTCTGCGCACCGCCGAGGTGTTCGTGGCGGAGGGCGCCAAGGTGGTGATCGCCGGCCGCCGCGTTGCGGCCCGCCGAGACCGAACTATTGATCCGTGCCCACCATGACCGGATGCTGGAGGGTGGCGGCTCATTGTATGACTGCCTGGCGCAGGAGGCCGAACGCTCGTTCACGGCGGTACCTTGCGATAGGATTCGGCATGCAGCAAGCACGCGGCGCGGGGCCGCGCGCGCCGGGTGCTTGCACAAGTGGCTGGCGTTTGCAGTCCGCGCGGCGGTGCAATGCGGCCGTTTCCGGCCAAGTGCGGCGCTTCCGCCGGCGTGCTGCTGGGGCTGATTTCTGGCTGCGATTTCAGGCGTTTGCCGCAAACCGCGACGCGGCGCCGCAGCCGATCTGAAGGGGGCAATCTTGAGCGGCGCATTGCCGCTCCCCACTTGTCGGCTGTGCCGCGGGTTCGTAAGCCGCGGCTCGGAGGAGAACACGATGAGTTATTTCAAGACCGCAATCCTGCTGGCCGGGATGACGGCGCTGTTCATGGGCGTCGGCTATCTGATCGGCGGTTCCTCGGGCGCTCTGATTGCGCTGGCGGTCGCCGCGGCCACCAACGTCTTCGCCTATTGGAATTCGGACAAGATGGTGCTGTCGATGTACGGCGCCCAGGAGGTCGACGCCCGCTCTGCGCCCGATCTGGTGCGCATGGTGGCCGATCTTGCCGGCAACGCGCAGCTGCCGATGCCGAAGGTCTATATCATGGACAATCCGCAGCCGAACGCGTTCGCCACCGGCCGCAATCCGGAGAACGCCGCGGTCGCGGTCACCACCGGCTTGATGCAGTCGCTATCGCGCGAAGAACTCGCCGGCGTGATCGCCCATGAGCTCGCGCATGTGAAGAACCACGACACGCTGTTGATGACGATCACCGCGACCATCGCCGGTGCGATCTCGATGCTGGCGCAGTTCGGCATGTTCTTTGGCGGCGGCAACCGCGAGGGCGAGAACAACAATGGCGGGCTCGGCATCATCGGCTCGATCCTGATGATGATCCTGGCGCCGTTCGCCGCGATGCTGGTGCAGATGGCGATCAGCCGTTCGCGCGAATACGCTGCCGACGATCTCGGCGCGCGCATCTGTGGCCAGCCGGCCTGGCTCGCCTCGGCGCTGGCCAAGATCGAGAACGCCGCGCATCAGGTGCCGAATTACGAGGCCGAGCGCGCGCCGGCGACCGCGCATATGTTCATCATCAACCCGCTGACCGGGCAGGGCATGGACAATCTGTTCGCGACCCATCCCTCGACCCAGAACCGGATCGCGGCGTTGCAGCAGCTCGCCGCCAAACTCGGCATCCGCCCGCCGCAGCCGGCCGCCGCCCCCGCGCGGCGCGGCCTGTGGGGTGGTCGCGGCCCCTGGGGCTGACCATCGCCTGAGCCCATCGCTGTCCACCATCACGAGCCGCGGGCATCCCCCGCGGCTCACGGCGTTTGATACCAACGGCGATTGACACCAACCCATCTGCACGTCATGGCCGGGCTTCGTCCCGGCCATCCACGTCTTTGATCTTGCTGCGCGTTCAAGACGTGGATGCCCGCGACAAGCGCGGGCTTGACGGGTCAATGGCATGAGCCGCTGGTATTATAGCGTTTTCGAGCGAAGTGGATCCCGGTTCGCGTCAACAAAACGCGTCAGAACATACAGCTCTAACGGTGTCAGGGACATCCTCCCTTGTGTCCGGTTCCAGGATTGGCAAGCTGGCGGTCTCTGCAACGGAGTTCTTTGGCAATGCTCGGTCGTATTTTGTTGATTGGTTCGCTCTGTCTGTTTGGTGCCACGGCGGCGCGCGCCGACGCCACCATTCCCACCAAGGATATTGCAGGCGCGCGCGATAACCCGCTGCTGAAGCGCTACGAAGGATCGTTCATCGTCAGCTATGAGCGGCTGGCCTTCTCCGATTTCAAGCTTCCGACTGCGAAGCTGGAGCGCACCGACACGATCGACCGATCCAATAACTACGTATTCAAGCCGAAAACCGAGCTGGAAGTGGAAGGCGCACGCACCCGGATCGCCTATCTGTTGCCGGCTGGGCGCTCGCCGCTCGAAGTGCTGCGCAATTATCAGGACGACGTGCAGGCCGCCGGTGGCGAAATCCTGTTCAGCTGCAAGGGTGAGGAGTGCGGCGGCGACCCGACCCGCTCCAGCTCCGGTGGCGGCGGCGAGATGAGCCTGATGATGTATTTCGTCACCGAGGCGCAGCTCAAGGACGCGCCGTTCTCAAACGGCTCCTGCGCGCTGACCTCGCGGATCGGCGATCAGCGGTTCTTCAGCGCGAAAATTCCGCAGGCTGGGGGCGACGCCTATGTCACGGTGCAGACTTTTCAGGTGAAGGACGATCTGTACTGCAAGGCGTTCCACGAGCGCACCGTGGCGCTGGTGCATATCGTTGAGCCGAAGCCGCGTGAGCAGAAGATGGTGCTGGTCAAGGCCGATGACATGGCCAAGAGCATCAACGCCACCGGGCGCGTGGCGCTGTACGGCATCTATTTCGACACCGACAAGGCCGAGCTGAAGCCGGCCTCCAACCCGACGCTTGCCGAGATCGCCGATCTGCTCGGCCGCGATCCCAAGCTTGCGGTGCTGATCGTCGGCCACACCGATAATCAGGGCGCGTATGACTACAATATCGATCTGTCGCGGCGCCGCGCCGATGCGGTGGTCAAGGCGCTGGCTGCTAACTTCCGCATCGATCCGAAGCGGCTGCGCGCCGCCGGCGTCGGCATGGCGGCACCCGCGGCTTCCAACGACGCCGAGGACGGCCGTGCCAAAAACCGCCGGGTCGAGGTGGTCAAGCTGAACTGATACCCACCGCGATTGATACCAACTACTGCGCACGTCGTGGCCGGGCTTGTCCCGGCCATCCACGTCTTTGATCTTGCGGCGCTTTGTAGACGTGGCTGCCCGCGACAAGCGCGGGCATGACGGTTATTGGTACAAGTGGATGGTATTATATCATGCGACGACCATGATGCTCAGCGCCGCGTTTCGCGGCAGCCGGCGGCTTCGGCTTCCTCCACCGAGCAGAACCAGCGCGTGCCTTTGCTGACATGCATCTTGATCTTGGCGTACCAGCGGCTTTCCGGCCGGTGATAGATGCAGTGCCCGGAGCGGTTGACGTTGCCCTTGATGGTGCATTCCGGCGACGGCGCCACCGGGCCGGAAGCCGAGGCCAGCAGGATCGCGCTGGCAGTGTCCGGCGGCTTCACCGCGCCGAGCACCGTGGTCTTCTTGTTGCGCACCCGCCAGTCCCACGGCGCGAAGAACGCGCCAGCCCACAGCCCGGCCTTGGCGGCGCGCGCGGCCTTTTCCTCGGCTTCGTAGTCGCGCGCATATTTGACGAACGCCAGCGCCCAGCCGTGCTGCACCAGCCATTTCTGGATGTCTTCGCCGTCGACCGTGCACTGCGCCAGCATGCGGCCGCGCCGGTCGAGATGCAGGGTCTTGCAATGCCAGCTCTTGGTGCCGACATGGCGGATCAGCTCGTCGCGCGCCGCCACGCCGCAGCTCCAGCGCTCGCCTTTGCTGTCGAGGCACAACTGATCGACCGACGGCGCATCGACGCCGTGCAGCCTGATCCTGGTCGAACCGATCACGATCTGATCGGCCTCGCGGATTTTCGGCACGCCGTTGATCTCGGCGGCATTGGCCGTCATCGGCATCATCAGCGCGATCAGCGCCGGCAAGAGCAGTCGTCGCATGGTCGTCATCACCCGCAATCACCACCGTCCCAGCATGGCAAGCGATTGTGATGCGAGTTCGGCACGCGCGCCAGTGCAGATCAGCACAGGGCCGGCATGCCGGCAGCGAAAGTCGCGCGCTCAGGACAGCGGTTGGTGCTGACGTAGCACGCGCCGCGCCAGCGCCAGCGCCATCAGCACGAAGGCCGAGGTCACCTCCGGGCCGCCGACCAGAATGCGGGTCGGCGTCTTCATCTTGTTCCACTCATAGGCCTTGAACGGCACCTTGCGACCGCCTTCGCCGAGCTGGTTCAGGATACAATGCAGCGGCGCCGCAAAATGGCGTGGCTCGGCGCCGAGATGGCCGAGCGCCAGCAGCGCCAGCGCGGCGTCGAACGGGTTGATCTCATGGGTGATCAGCTCATCTTCGACATAGCGCAGCACGCGCTCGCGCATCTCGGCAAAGGCCTGATCGGGATCGATGACGCGCTGAGCCGCTTCGGGCAGCGCGCGGAACGCGGCGTAGCAGCGCCCGAAATAGGCGGCGTACAATTCCGGCAGATAGTAGATGTGCGAGCGCGGATCGGCAAAAGCGCCGCTGCCGATCAGGCGGCGGTGGAAACCGATGATCCGTTGCAGCGTGGCGAGCCGCGAAGGCGTCTCCAAGATCTGCCAGCGCTCGAGATGGCGCAGCGACACTTCCACGACGTCGAGATTGAGCGTCGGGTCGAGATCGTTGCCAAACGGCCGCTCGCCGGCAAAACTGTCGATCCAGGTGACGATCGCGCCGTCATAATCGATATGCTCGTTGAGCGGCACCGTGACCTGCGGGGCGTTGCCGCCGGCGCGGATCTGGTACAGCGCGTAGAAATCGATCAGCGGCTGCTGCAGCATCGGATCACTGGCGCCGGCCTTGGTGGCGGCGGAGAACGCGCAGGCCGTGGTGTCGCAATCGGGCACGTACACGTCGAAGCCGAGCCGCTGCTTGATGTCTGCAAAAAACCGGCTGAAGCGCGGATGCGGCGGCGGTGGCAGCGCGGTCACCACCGCAAAGCGGTCGCGATCGCGGCCGCGCACGAATTCGCGGCTGGTATTTAGGCAAAACGCCACCATCTCGTCGATCGCGTTGCGGGCGTCCGCGACTTCCTCGGTGGTGGCGAGTTCGGTGTCGAGATAGCTGAGCAGCGCCTCGATGAAGAACGCATCGTAATAGGCGGTGCGATGCCTTATCTGCACCGGCGACCACATCGGTTCGGCGATCCCGGTCCAGGGCGGGTTGATGACATCGCGCGCCGGCGAGCGGGCGATGAACACCCGCGCCAGATTGAACAGCAAGGTCGAGTTCTTGTAGCCGCGCGCGTTCAGCCCGGTGAGCGCCATCTGCAATTCGCGGCCGCGGCAATCGGGGTCACCGAGCAGATTGAAGGTGGCATAGGCCGGGATGAAACCATTGCGCTCGAACGAGCCGAGCAGATGCGTGCCGCAGGCGCGGATCGCCGCTTCGATATCAACGAGCCGCGGCAGATGGCTCGGAGCGCTGACCGGCTTCGGCTTGGGATGCGACAGCGTGATGGTGTCGAGCAATTGCGCGACCGGCGCGCCGATCGCCTGCCAATCGGGCTCGGCGTCGTCGCGCGCGGCGAGCAGCGCATCGCGCAGCGCGCGAAACCGGATCGGGTCGTTCAGCTCGGGCAGGCCGGCGCGGCGCAGCAGCGGCCGCAGCGCCGGATTGCCAAGCGCGGTGCGATAGAAATCGGCGAGATGATTGCTGCCGCGCTTTGGGCGCAGCAGCGCGCCGTCGCAGATGTCATAGAGCGAGGGGCCGTCCTTGACGGCGGTCAGCGCGCGATAGGCTGCGCCGGCCATGCGGAAAACATCCATCTGAAGGTCCAAGCGATCCGCGTTTTCAGTTCCGCCAGATGGCGTGTCCGCCGCTCCGGCCAAGCTGCAAGCCGATGTTGAATCGCACGAACCACCGCCGATGACAAATCGCGCGGCGCCATGGCCGCGCGGCGCAGCGCCGCGGCGGCAAGCTCGATGGTGAGATGGTGAAAAAAACAGAACCGCGCGTGGCGGTTCTGTTATCATGGTGCTGTGAGCTGCGGGCAGGGCGCGCTGGCGCCGCGCCCGTTACTTCCAGTCGAGGTCGTGGCGCGCCATGATTCGGCGCACTTCGTCGACGAGATCGAGTTCCGGCACCTTGCGCTGCGCGTCGGCCTGACGCTGCAGATAATCGTCGCGGTCCTTGTCGAGCGCGGCCAGTTCGGCGCCGAGCCGCAGATCCTTGACGATCACTTGCGGACCTTCCGGATCGTTCTTCTCGTCCGAGCCCTGGATGATCACGCAAGGCGCGTTGCGCTTGTCGGCATATTTGAGCTGGTTGCCCATGCTCTTGGGATTGCCGAGATAGAGTTCGGCATGGATGTCTTCGGCGCGCAGCCGCGCGACCATCTTCTGATAGTCGGCGATCCGGTCGCGGTCGAACACCGTCACCACCACCGGGCCGAGCGCCGGCGCGGTGTTGATCTTGCCGATCAGCGTCAGCGCCGCCTGCAGCCGCGATACGCCAATCGAGAAGCCGGTGGCCGGCACCGGCTCGCCGCGGAACCGCGACACCAGCCCGTCATAGCGCCCACCGCCGCCGACCGAGCCGAACCGCACCGGGCGGCCCTTGTCGTCGTTGGTCTCGAGCAGCAGCTCCACCTCATAGACCGGGCCGGTATAGTATTCGAGGCCGCGCACCACCGAGGGATCGATACGCACGCACTCGCCATAACCGCCGGCATCGGCGAGGCTGGCGATCATTGCCAGTTCTTCGACGCCTTCGGTGCCGATCTTGGAGTTGGCAACGCGCTCGCGCATATTGGCGATGGTCGCGGCATTGTCGCTGCCGCGCGCGCTCGCGCCGGCGTCCTGCGGATTGCCGATGAAGCTGATGATCTCGCTGATCTGCGCGTCATTGAGGCCGGCGCCCTTGGTGAAGTCGCCTTTGCCTTCTTCGCCGCCATCCCAGCGTCCCGGACCGAGCAGCTGAATGATATCGGCGATCGGGAATTTGTCGGCCTTGTCGATGGCGCGCATCACGGTCAGCCACTGCGCGTCGCTGTCGATGCCCTGCGCTTCGCGGATGCCGTCCAGCACCTTGCGGTTATTGACCTTCACCACATAGCTGCCGCGCGGGATGCCCAGCGCTTCCATCGCGTCCGCGGCCATCATGCACATCTCGGCGTCAGCGGCCGGCGAGGCGCTGCCCACGGTGTCGGCGTCGAACTGCATGAACTGGCGGAAGCGGCCGGGGCCGGGCTTCTCGTTGCGGAACACCCAGCCATGCCGGTAGCTGCGATAGGGCTTTGGCAGGTTGTCGAAATTCTCGGCGACGTAGCGTGCCAGCGGCGCGGTCAGGTCGTAGCGCAGGCTGATCCACTGCTCGTCGTCGTCCTGCAGCGAGAACACGCCCTCATTGGGCCGGTCCTGGTCGGGCAGGAACTTGCCGAGCGCGTCGGTGTATTCGAAGGCCGGGGTCTCGACCGGCTCGAAGCCATAGCGCTCATAGACCTCGCGGATGGTCTCGACCATCTGGCGGGTGGCGGCGATCTCCGCCGGGCCGCGGTCGGCCAGCCCGCGGGGCAGCCGGGCGCGCAATTTGGCGGGTTTCTTAGGTTTTTGCATCTTGTCGGACATGGCGGGCGTCGTATCAGCGCCGCGGCGGAGCGGCAAGCCAGCCGTGCGACCAGACGCCCATTGCCGGGGCCGGCCCGGCGGAATAGTTGATCCTGCTCAAATGGATGGCTTTCGCCGTTTCCGCGCGGGCCCGAAGCTGGTAATCTACCTAATGGCTGGCCAGTGTGCCCGCGATCCCCCCAAAAGAGGACAGACATGCTCGACAAAAGCCCAGCGTCCGCCGTCAGTGCGCCGAACGATCTTGCCGCGTTCTGGATGCCGTTCACGGCGAACCGCGCTTTCAAGCGCACGCCGAAGATGATCGCTGGCGCCAAGGACATGCATTATTTCACCACCGATGGCCGCAAGGTGATCGATGGCGCCTCGGGCATGTGGTGCACCAATGCCGGCCATAGCCGCGACGCGATTGCCGCCGCGATCGCCAGCCAGGCCAAGGAACTCGATTTCTCGCCGCCGTTCCAGTTCGGCCAGCCCAAAGCGTTTGAACTGGCGACCCGGATTGCGCAATTGGCGCCGGCCGGGCTCGAGCAGGTGTTTTTCTGCAATTCCGGCTCGGAAGCCGGCGACACCGCGCTCAAAATTGCGCTCGCCTATCATGCCATCCGCGGCGAGGGCACCCGCACCCGGCTGATCGGCCGTGAGCGCGGCTATCATGGCGTCGGCTTTGGCGGCACCGCGGTCGGCGGCATCGGCGCCAACCGCAAAATGTTCGGCAACCTGATCGCCGGCGTCGACCATCTGCCCGCCACCTATGATCGCGACAAGCAGGCCTTCACCAAGGGCGAGCCGGACTACGGCGCCCATCTCGCCGACGAGCTGGAGCGGCTGGTGGCGCTGCACGGCGCCAACACCATCGCGGCCGTGATCGTCGAGCCGATGGCCGGTTCGACCGGCGTGCTGCCGGCGCCCAAGGGCTATCTGCAGCGGCTGCGCGAGATCACCCAGAAGCACGGCATTCTGCTGATTTTCGACGAGGTGATCACTGGGTTCGGCCGGCTCGGCTACGGCTTCGCCGCCGAGCGCTATGGCGTCACCCCGGACATGATCACCTTCGCCAAGGGCGTCACCAACGGCGCGGTGCCGATGGGCGGCGTGGTGGTGCGTGACACCGTGCATGATGCGTTCATGACCGGCCCCGAGCATGTCGTTGAGCTGTTCCACGGCTACACCTATTCCGCGCATCCCTTGGCCTGCGCCGCCGGCCTGGCCACGCTCGACATCTACCGCGACGAAAAGCTGTTCGAGCACGCCCGCCAGCTCGAAACCGTGATGGCCGATGCGGTGATGACCCTGAAGGGCCAGCCCAACGTGGTCGATATCCGCACCGTCGGCGTCACCGCCGGCATCGACCTCGCGCCGATCGCGGATGCGCCCGGCAAGCGCGGCTATGACGCGATGAATGCCGGCTTCCATGACCACGACCTGATGCTGCGCATCGCCGGCGATACCCTGGCGCTGACCCCGCCTTTGATCGCCAGCGACGCCGACATCGGCGAGATCATCGACAAGGTCGGCCGGGTGATCCGCGCCGTGGCGTGACCCAGCGGCGATCGGCGAATGAATCCAGTGGATTGAGTCGCCGATTCGCCAATGATGGCTCACCTCTTGCCCGGCGGGCGTATACCGTAAGGCGGGAACCGGCCTTGCGGCCGGACGGCGTCACTTTGATCACTGGGGCTGAGGCTGGTCGGCTGGCGCTCGCCGGCAGGCTTGCGCCCTGGAGAAAACCCGCGTTCGATGATTCGCATTTCCACGATATTCATCGCCATCTGCATGGTGCTGGTTTCGGCCTCACTGGGGATGGTGCTGTATTCGATGGCCCGGTTCAGCTTTGGGGAATCGGCGATCGTCGCAATGACGGTGCTGACCTTCATGCTGCTGTACAATGCGGTGTCGATGCGGCTGCGCGAGCGTAATGACGCCACCGGTCAGGTCGAGAGCCTGTCGCGCGGCACCGCCGATCTGGCGCGCCAGGTCGCCGAATTCGGCCGCCGGCTGTCGGTGCTGGAAAGCAAGGCCGCGATCGCGCCGGTCAGCAATGGCAACGGCCATGGCGCCGAGCAGTTGCAGGCGGTCGCCGGCGAGATCGGCGAGCTCGGCACCATGGTCAAGCATCTGGCCAGCAGCGTGTCCGCCCATGAAGATTTGTTGATGGAACTGGCCAAGCTGGCGGAAGCGCAGGCGTTGGCGATGCCGCCGCCCGCCGCGCCGGCCGCTGCTGTGCCGCCGCCGCCCCCGGTGGCGCCGGCACCGATCGTGGCCGCTCCGCCGCCCGTCGCGCCCATGGTCGCGGCCCCGGTCGCTCTGGCCCCGGTTGCCGCTGCGCCGATGGCGATGAGGCCGCCGGCCGCGCCGCCGATCGTACCGACCGTGGTGCCGTTGCCGATGGCGCCGGCCGCCGCGGCTGCGGCGCCGGTTGCGCCAGTTGCCCCGATCGCGATGCCGCAGCCCGAGCTGGTGTCCGGAACAGGGCCAGATCTGCGGGTGGTACAAGCGGTGCAGGCCGCGGTCGAGGCCAACCGGCTCGATCTCTATCTGCAGCCGATCGTCAGCCTGCCGCAGCGCAAGGTACGGTTCTACGAGGCGGTCACCCGGCTGCGCGATGCCGACGACCAGGTGCTGACCGCCGAACAATTCATCGACGCCGCCGAGAGCGCCGGGCTGATGACGCGCATCGACTACATTCTGCTGTTGCGCTGCATGCAGGTGCTGCGCCGGCTGCTGGTGCGCAACAAGGATGTCGGCGTGTTCTGCAACCTCGCCGCGGCCACGCTCAGCGACCGCCGCGCCTTCGCGCAGTGCCTGTCGTTCCTGGAGGCCAACCGCGCGCAGGCCTCGTCGTTCGTCATCGAATTCAAGCAGAGCGCGTTCCGCAATTTCGGTCCGCTCGAGATCGAGCATCTGGCGGCGCTGGCGCAGCGCGGCTACCGGTTCTCGATCGACCACGTCACCGATCTGCGCATCGAGCCGCGCGAACTGGCCGATCGCGGCGTGCGCTTCTTCAAGGTGCCGGCCGCGCTGCTGCTGGAGCATAGCGAGCAGGTGCCGGCCCATATCCATCCGCATGATCTGCCCGATCTGCTCGGCCGCTATGGCATCGATCTGATCGCCGAGCGCATCGAGGGCGAGCGCGCGGTGGTCGATCTGCTCGATTACGACGTGCGCTTCGGCCAGGGCTTCCTGTTCGCCGCGCCGCGTCCGCTGCGCCCGGAAAACGCCAACCAGGCCCGGCCCGCGACCGCCGCGCGGGCGGTCAATTCCAATAAGAACTCGCCGTCCGATAGCAATCGGACTGAAGCGTCACGCCTCACTGGCAATGCCGCGTTGGTGCGGCGTGCGGCTGGCCCGTACTGAACCCCTCGGACCTGATGACAACACTCCGTTACGTCGATCATTTGCGCGACCTCGTTGGCGAGGTCGATGTGCTGTTCAGCGACATCTGGGGGGTCGTGCATAACGGCGTCGCCGCCTTCCCGGAGGCGTGCGCCGCGCTGCGCACCGCCCGCGACCAGGGCCGCACCGTGGTGATGATCACCAACGCGCCGCGCCCCGCGGACTCGGTGCAGCGGCAGTTGCGGCAGTTCGGCGTGCCCGATGATTGCTACGACGCGATCGTGTCGTCCGGCGATCTGACCCGCAACTATGTCGCCGACCATCCCGGCCAGTCGGTGTTCTGGCTCGGCCCGCAGCGCGACAATTCCATCTATCGCGGGCTCGACACCGTGCTGACCCCGCTCGACCAGGCCGATTACATCATCTGCACTGGGCCGTTCGACGACGAGACCGAATGCGCCGAGGATTATCGCGGCATGATGGAACAGGCGCTGGCGCGGCGCCTGACGCTGGTCTGCGCCAATCCCGACATCGTGGTCGAGCGCGGCGACCGGCTGATCTATTGCGCGGGCGCGATTGCCGAGCTGTATCGCGAGATCGGCGGCGAGGTGATCTTTTACGGCAAGCCGCATCTGCCGATCTATCAGCGCGCCGCCGCGATCGCCGAGAGCCTTCGCGGCGCGCCGACTTCGCCGGCGCGGGTGCTGGCGATTGGCGATTCAGTGCGGACCGATCTGATCGGCGCGCAGTCGTACGGCATCGATTGTCTGTTCGTGACCCGCGGCATCCACGCCGAGGATTTTAACGGCACCGGCACGCTCTCGCCGGCGGCCGCTCAGCAATTGTTCGGCGAGCCGCCGTTGGCGCTCACGCGCGACCTGCGCTGGTAGTTATCACCGGGGTCTGCACCACTAAGTTGAGTATTGCTGCGGTGTGTTGTCGCGGCGGGTCGTCTGCAGATACGAAAAACGCGCCCAATGGGCGCGTTGCAGCAGTCCATCCAGATCGGTGCAGGCTTACGCCGGCACCGGATCCGGAAACACTGCTTCGATCTTGGTCTTCAGCGTCGCCGCGTTGAACGGCTTGACGATGTAGTTGTTGACGCCGGCCTTCTTCGCCGCGATCACGTTTTCGGTCTTCGATTCCGCGGTGATCATGATGAATTTGGTCATCGCCAGATTGGGATCGGCGCGAACTTCCTTCAGCAGATCGTAGCCGGTCATCGGCTCCATATTCCAGTCGGAGATCACCAAGCCGTATTTCTTGGTGCGCATCTTGGCCAGCGCTTCCGAGCCATCGCTGGCGTCATCGATGTCTTGGAAGCCCAGTTGCTTGAGAAGATTGCGAATGATGCGGATCATGGTGTTGTAATCATCCACCACCAGTACCGGCATCGACAGATCGACCGCCATCTTGAACTCCCACAGCGCGCGCGGGGCGCGTTGAACACACCAATTGAACAATTATTGCCGGGGTGCCCGACATGTTTGAAGGAGGGGAAAACCGCCGTCCTTGGAGGCTCATACCTAGCATCCGTGGTTAAACAGCGCGTTAACCCCCCACGCGCGGTTGCGCTCTTTGCGGCATCCACGATGTTGCAATGCCAAGGAAATTTGGCGCCGCGGCAGGATTGCTGCGCCGATCGTCGATCTCGACTAAATTTCTCCTAATCACCAGTGTCCGCAGTGCGAAACAGTTCGCGCCGCGGCCAGTTCCGGGCTAGTGCTGGATCATGAACTATCGTCACGCCTTTCACGCCGGTAACTTCGCCGACGTCATCAAACACATCGTGCTGGTGCGGATCCTCTGCTACTTGCAGGAAAAGCCGACCGCGTTCCGGGTGATCGACACCCATGGCGGCGCCGGCCTGTACGATCTGACCAGCGCCGAAGCGACCCGCGGCGGCGAATGGCTGACCGGGATCGCGCGCGTGCTGCAGGCCCGGTTCACGGACGAGGCCGAACAGCTGCTGCGGCCCTATCTCGATATTGTGCGCGCCTTCAACCCGCCCGGCCAGTTGATCGCCTATCCGGGCTCGCCTCTGATCGCGCGGGCGCTGCTGCGGCCGCAGGACAGCATGGTGGCCTGCGAGCTGGAACCGACCGCACGGAAATCGCTGATCAACGCGCTGCGCCGCGACACCCAGGCGCGGGTGGTGGACCTCGACGGCTGGGTTGGGCTGCCGGCGTTTGTTCCACCGCAGGAGCGCCGCGGGCTGGTACTGATCGACCCGCCGTTCGAGCGCAAGGATGAGTTCGAGCAGGTGGCCGAGCGCTTAGCGATCGCCTCGGCGAAATGGCAGAGCGGCGTGTACTTGATCTGGTATCCGGTCAAGAGCCGCCGGGCCACCGACACGCTGGCGAGCCAGGTGGCGGAGATCGCCGCGCGCGGTCCGAAGCCGGGCAGCTGCCTGCGCCTTGAGTTCAGCGTTGCGCCGCCCTCCGAGCAAAGCGGGCTGGTGTCGAGCGGGCTGCTGATTGTCAATCCGCCTTGGACGCTGGCCGATGAGCTGCGCGTGATCCTGCCCGAACTCGTCAGGCCGCTCGGCCAGGGCGGGCCCGGCCGCTACCGGCTGGAAATCGCGAAGCCGTGAGCATACTCCGTTGCGAAAAGTCGCAACTACCCCGTAGGCAATTCGTAACAAACCGTATTATGCTTACGTCTACTGGACTGGCTTGACGTTCCGCTTTCGCAAATGGGAGCGGCGGAGTGATACGGCCTCGACGCGTATTTCACCGGCAGGTCGCCCCCTGCCTCGATCGCATGGCCACGCTTTCCGCGCGCAATGACCGGTCGACCGATCTGTTGCGCGCGTGCGTGACGGGTGGAAGCAATGCGGGGGAGAGGAGTGTTTCCCGATGGCGATGACGGGAACGGTGAAGTTCTTCAACGGCGAACGCGGATACGGCTTTATCAAGCCGGACGATGGCGGCCGCGATGTGTTCGTCCACATCACGGCAGTCGAACGCGCCGGCTTGAAGGACCTGATCGAGGGCCAACGGATCAGCTTTGAAGTCGAGCCGGACAAGAAGGGCAAAGGCCCCAAGGCCGTCAATCTGGTCGTGTCGTAGCGCGACGCGGCTAAGTAGTTTTGCGGGGTGCGGCGCGAGCCGCGCCACCGCATGGCTTTGGCTGCGCTGCGGATAGGCGCGGCGGCATCGGCAGTGTTTTGTCGAAGGTGCTGTTTGTTGAAGGTGCTGTTTGTTGAATGCGGTGTTTTGTTGAAGGCGATGTTTTCCGGCAGGCCGTGGGGCCGGTGCAAATACGCTGAAGGCAGCACCTGCTGACGACAATGCCGCTGAAGGGGGCGCTAAAGGGGCAATGTCTCGCTGACGAGACAAGGCCGCTGTAGCGGCATCTCCGCTCATTCCGCAGTGGCGTATCGGGCGCAAGATCTTGGGCGCATAGCCGCGTTTCAGGCGGCGCGGTATTGGGGCTGCGGCCAGCCGGAACGCTGGCCTCGGCACTGGCCGCGTTTGTAGCTACGTTTGTAGCTCGCGGTCAGCGTCCCTCACTCACCAAGGGCTGCGGTTCGGATCGGGCCCGCAACGCTCGGCAATCTGGAAGCAGCACGGAGCGAGCGAGGTAGCTCTCGGCCGGTGCTCTGGCTTGCCGCGCGGCGAGCTGTTGGCTCAGCGCTCGCGGATATGGCCGGTCTGAAATGACAAAACGCCCGGCCGTTGGTGCGGCCGGGCGCTGTTTGGCTGTCGAAGCTTCTTGTTGTGCCCCTAAAAGTGATAGTTGACGCCGAGACGGACGACGCCGAACTGATAGCCGTTCGAGGCGCCGGTAGATGAGAAGTAGCTGTTGTTCAGGTCGACATAGAGATACTCGACCTTGGCGCTCCAGTTGGACGTCAGGCCGAACTCGGCGCCGACACCGACCGTCCAGCCGGCATTGGTGTGGGACTCGGACCAGCCCGCGAACTGTCCCTTGAGTTCACCGAACGCCAGACCGCCGGTGCCGTAGAACATCACGTTGCTGAAAGTGTAGCCAATCCGGCCACGCACCGTGCCGAACCAGGGATTGGAGAATTTGTACTGGGCGAAGGTGTCCTCGGCGCCAGACAGCTGCAGGTCGCCTTCCAGGCCATAGACCAATGCGCCGGACTGCCAGTTGTAGCCACCCTGGATACCGCCGTTCAAACCGGAGGGTTTGGCGGCGTTGTTGTGGATGTCGCCCCAGCCATAGCCGAGATTGCCGCCGAGATAGGGGCCGGCCCAGCTATAGGCGTTCAGCGGCTGGTTGACGGTGTAGGGCGCGCGCGAACCATACGAGAAATCGGCGGCCTGGGCCGAATACGGCGCCGCGAGCAGACCCGCTGCCACCGCTGCCACCGCTGCCATCGCCGTCATTGCGATCCTGCACATCTTAGATGCTCCTTCGCTGCACCGGCCGGGTTCGGTCGGCGGGCAAGCGAGGTGTTGGATGGTTACCGAATTGCCTCTCTTACCGTTCAAATTTATCGAAAATGGGCAGTTAAGCAGTTGTTAAACCGCAAAGTCGGCCGCGGCGGCATCAATGGCGATGATTAAAGGTTCCTTACCAGGCCAGGATCGCGGCTGTACGCTGTGCCGCCTTGCGCTCGCGGCCGCGGCCGGCCGCGTCCTTGGTCAAGAAAACCCGTGAAAACAACAGTCTAGGATGGCGGGTTGGTTTCTATCAGGCGCGCTTATGCTCTAGTTTAGCGCCATGATCGACGACCCAGAGCCCCGTCCGGACAGCCCGCCCGGTTCCGAAGCTGCGTCCGCGCCGGCGCCCGCGACCAGCCGCGGCGCTGCGACGCAGGACATCGACGCTGCGACCGCCAGCCTGGCGCAGGAGGACGATGACGAGGGCCGGTTGCCGGAGCCGATCGAGCCGGAATTGGAGGAGCAGGGCGGCGAGTCCGGCCGCAACAGCGGTATGGCGATCGGCCGCTCGGCGATCGCGCGCGCGGTGCGGCTGGCGCCGACCTCGCCCGGCGTGTACCGCATGCTCAATGCCACGCGCGACGTGCTCTATGTCGGCAAGGCCAAGAACGTCAAAAAGCGGCTGGCGTCCTATGCCCGGCCGACCGGCCATGTGCTGCGCATCGCGCGCATGATCGCCTCCACGGTCGAGGTCGAGGTGATCTCGACCGCGACCGAGCCCGAGGCGCTGCTGCTGGAAGCCAATCTGATCAAGCAGCTGCGGCCGCGCTTCAACGTGCAGCTGCGCGACGACAAATCGTTTCCCTACATCCTGATCACCGGCGACCATTGGGCGCCGCAGATCCTGAAGCATCGCGGCGCGCAGTCGCGGCCGGGCCGTTATTTCGGGCCGTTCGCCTCGGTCGGCGCGGTCAACCGCACCATCACCGCCTTGCAGCGCGCGTTTCTGGTGCGCTCCTGCTCGGACTCATTCTTTGAAAGCCGCACCCGGCCGTGCCTGCTGTATCAGATCAAGCGCTGCGCCGGGCCGTGTACCGGCGAGGTCGATTTCCCCGGCTATAGCGCGCTGGTGCGCGAGGCCACCGACTTCCTGTCGGGGCGCAGCCGCGCCGTGAAACAGCAGCTCGCCGAGGAGATGGAGAAGGCGTCCGAAGCGCTCGAATTCGAGACCGCGGCGCTGTACCGCGACCGGCTGGCGGCGCTGGCCGCGGTGCAGTCGCAGCAGGGTATCAATCCGCGCACCGTGGAGGAGGCGGACGTATTCGCCGTGCACCAGGAGGGCGGTTACTTCTGCGTCGAGGTGTTCTTCTTCCGCACCGGCCAGAACTGGGGCAACCGCGCGTATTTCCCGCGCGCCGAAAAGACTTTTACCGCCGAGGAAGTGCTGGGCGCGTTCCTGACGCAGTTTTACGACGACAAGCAGCCGCCCAGGCTGATCCTGCTGTCGCACGCCATCGAGGATAGCGAGCTGCTGACCGAGGCGCTGGCGGTCAAGGCCGGCCGCAAGGTCGAGATCGTGGTTCCGCAGCGCGGCGAGAAGAAAGAGCTGGTCGGCCACGCGCTGACCAATGCCCGCGAGGCGCTCGGCCGCAAGCTCGCCGATACCGCCACCCAGACCCGGCTGCTGGAAGCGCTGGTGACCACGCTGCAACTGCCGCGGGTGCCGCAGCGCATCGAGGTTTACGATAACAGCCACATCCAGGGCACCAATGCGGTCGGTGCCATGATCGTCGCGGGGCCTGATGGCTTCATCAAGAACCAGTACCGCAAATTCAACATCCGCTCCGAAACGCTGAACCCCGGCGACGACTATGGCATGATGCGCGAAGTGCTGGAGCGCCGCTTCAAGCGGCTGCTGGCCGCGCCGGCCGACACGGCGGCGCCGGCGCGGGAGGATGACGTGCCGCAATGGCCGGATCTGGTGATCATCGACGGCGGCCGCGGCCAGCTCAACGCCGTGATGGAGATCGTCGCCAAGCTCGGGGTCGACCGGGTGATGCTGATGGCGGTCGCCAAGGGGCCGGACCGCGACGCCGGGCGCGAAACGCTGTTCATGCCGGGGCGCGAGCCGATCAAGCTCGAACCGCGCGACCCGGTGCTGTACTTCATCCAGCGGCTGCGCGACGAGGCGCACCGATTCGTGATCGGCTCGCATCGCAAGCTGCGCAAAAAGGATATTCGGGAGGCGGGATTGCAGGAGATCCCCGGCATTGGACCAGCGCGCAAACGGGCGCTGCTGCACCATTTCGGAACCCTGAAGGAGATCGAGCGCGCGTCGCTGGGCGATCTCGGCAAGGTGCCGGGCATCAGTGCGGAAAGCGCCAGGCGAATCTTCGACTATTTTCACCCACAACCGGGCTAGGGATTACGTGGCAATGGTTTTAGAACTGGTCTGCGTCGCGAGGCCCCCGCTTTGCCGGGAGAGCCGTCCAGAGCGAAGGTTGACCTTGGTGCGCCAGCAGGGTTGGTAGAGCGTATGAACACCGTTTCGACCCGAAGGGTAGCGAAGCACACGCTGGCTCTTCCCAACATCCTCACCTACGCCCGGATCGCCGCGGTCCCGGTGGTGGTCGGTTGCATCTATGCGCAATCGATCATGAACGGCCCGCTCTGGCTGCGCTGGGTCGCTCTGGCGGTTTTCGTATTCGCTGCGGTCACCGACTTTTTCGACGGCTATCTGGCGCGGATCTGGGACCAGCATTCCGCGTTCGGCCGCATGCTCGACCCGATCGCCGACAAGCTCTTGGTGTCGTCGTGCCTTTTGATGCTGGCGGCGGATGGCATCATCTATGGCTGGACGCTGTGGGCGGCGATCGTGATCCTGTGCCGCGAAATCCTGGTGTCCGGGCTGCGCGAATATCTGGCGGCGCTGCGCGTCAGCGTGCCGGTGACCCGGCTCGCCAAATGGAAGACCACCGTGCAGCTGGTGGCGATCGGCTTTCTGCTCGCCGGCGAGGCGGGCGACCGGGTGCTGCCCTGGAACAGCATGATCGGGCTGTCGCTGCTGTGGGTCTCGGCGCTGCTGACCATCTACACCGGCTATGATTATTTCCGGGCCGGCATCCATCACCTGATCGAAGAGGACGCGGCATGAGGGTGAAGTATTTCGCCTGGGTACGCGAACGGATCGGCAAGGATGAAGATGATTTTGAACCGCCGGCCGAGGTGCGCACGGTCGGCGACCTGATCGGCTGGCTGGCGCAGCGCGACGACAATTACGCCGCCGCGTTCGATCGGCCGCAGGTGATCCGCGCCGCGATCGATCAGTGCCACGTGCAGGCCGACGCGCCGCTCGCCGGGGCGCGAGAGGTGGCGCTGTTTCCGCCGATGACCGGCGGCTAGCGCCGCGATGGCTGCGCCTGTCACCATCCGCATTCAGGATGCCGATTTCGATATCGCCGCGGAGATCGATGCGCTCAGCCATGGCCGCAGCGAGATCGGCGCGGTGGTGTCGTTCACCGGCCTGTGCCGCGGCCGCGACGACGGCCGCGATGTCGCGGCGCTGACGCTCGAACATTATCCCGGCATGGCAGAGGCTGAAATCCGCCGCCATGTCGATACCGCGCTGGCGCGCTGGCCGCTCAGCGCGGTCACGGTGATCCACAGGGTCGGCCGGCTGGTGCCGGGCGATCGCATCGTGCTGGTCGTGACCGCCTCGGCGCATCGCCAGGCGGCATTCGCCGCCGCGGAATTTCTGATGGACTATCTCAAGGCCCATGCCCCGTTCTGGAAGCGCGAGGAACGCGCGGACGGCAGCGCCTGGGTCGAGGCACAACAGCATGACGACGCGGCTGCCGCGCGTTGGGAGAAGCAATAATGGCCACTATCGACAGCACCAGCCAGCCGTCTTCGGCGCTCCTGCCGCCGGCCAAGCCGGGCGAGCTGTTCACGCTGCTGGATTTTCTGCGCTACGCCGTCAGCCGGTTCGTGGCCGCCAAACTGGTGTTCGCGCATGGCACCACCGATCCGGTGTCGGAAGCCGCGTTCCTGATCGGCGAGGCGCTGCACCTGGCGCCCGATCAGTTCGACACCTTTGCCCATGCCCGCGTCAGCACCGCGGAAGCTGAAAAACTGATCGATCTGATCGAGCGGCGTATCACCACCCGCAAGCCGGCGGCCTATCTGGTCAACAAGATCTACATGCGCGGCGTGCCGTTCTATGTCGATGAGCGGGTGATCGTGCCGCGCTCCTTCATCGGCGAATTGCTGTCGTCGCATTTCGGCGATCCGCAGCTTGGTGACAGCGCCGCGCTGATCGACAACCCCGACGCGGTCGAGAACGTGCTCGATCTGTGCACCGGCTCGGGGTGTCTGGCGATCCTGGCCGCGCTGCATTTCCCAAATGCCCATGTCGATGCCGTCGATCTGTCGGCCGACGCGCTGCAAGTCGCGGCGCGCAACGTCGCCGATCATGATCTGTCCGATCGCATTGCGCTGCATCAGGGCGATCTGTTCGCACCGCTGCGCGGCGCGCGCTACGACCTGATCATTTCCAATCCGCCCTATGTGGATGCCGCGGGCATGGCGTCGCTGCCGCCGGAATGCCGCGCCGAGCCGAGCATGGCGTTCGACGGCGGCGCCGATGGCATCGATCTGGTGCGCCGGATTCTCGAAGCGGCGCCGACGTATCTCGAGGCCGATGGCGGGCTGCTGTGCGAAGTCGGCCGCTGCCGCGACGCCATTGAGGAGGCGTTCCCGGAGCTGCCGCTGCTGTGGCTCGACACCGAGGATTCCGAGGGCGAAGTGTTTTGGATCGCCGCCGCCGATTTGTGAGGCAACAATCGCCCTCACGCGGTCATTCCGGGGCGCGCGAAGCGCGAACCCGGAATCCAGAAGTTGTTGTCAATGGATCGAGATTCCGGGTCTGCGCCGCCGCGCGGCGCATCCCGGAATGACGGCCTGAATCGTCACCCCGCACTGACTCGTCATGCCCGCGCTTTGTCGCGGGCATCCACGTCTTGAAAGCGTTTCAACGGGCAAAGACATAGATGGCCGGGACGAAGCCCGGCCATGACGTGCCAATGAGTGATGATCAGTCGTTGGTGTCGGGCGCGCCGAATTTCAGGAACGTAAATTCCGTGTCGTCGTAAGCGCGGCGTTCCAGTTCGGCAAACCCCTCCGGCGCGGTGAAGCCGGCATCCTTGGCTTCCTCGACAATCACCAGCGCGTCCGGCTCGAGCCAGCCGCCATCGCGTAGCGAGGCCAGCGCGCGCTCGGCGAGCTGCTTGCGGTACGGCGGATCGCAAAACACCAGCGCAAACGGCTCGACCGGATGGGCCGGGCCGAGCTTGGTGGCGTCGCGGCGATAGATCTTGCTGACACCGCCAAGGCCCAGCGCCTCGACATTGTTGCGCAGCAGGGCGCGCGCCTCGGCGCCGTCATCCACAAACAACGTGAATTTCGCACCGCGCGACACCGCCTCGATGCCGAGCGCGCCGGTGCCGGCAAACAGGTCGAGCACCCGGGCATCCAGCATCGGGTTGCCATAGGCATGGGCGAGAATGTTGAACAGCGACTCGCGCAGGCGGTCCGCGGTCGGCCGGATCGCTTGCGAGCTCGGTGCTGCCAGAGTGCGGCCTTTCAGCCGTCCACCAACGACACGCATCATATCGCTCCGCTTAGTTCTCCCTCCCCCCGCGAGCATCGCGAGTGGCGGGGAGGGTGGCCGGCCGCAGGCCGGTCGGGTGGGGGGCTCAATGACCCCTCTACATTGAGGTGATCAGGGATTTCGTCATCAGCGCCGATGCCGTGGTCCCCCCACCCCGACCCTCCCCCGCAAGGGGGGAGGGAGCAGGCAGGGGACCATCACGAGGCTTACGAACAGTGGCGGTGATAGCACCGCCACCGCCAATATCACTCCTCGCGCGGGCCGAGGTCGCGCTTGCCCTTGTAGCCGCGCTTCGGGCGTTTCGGCGGGCCGCCAAGGGTGGCTTCCAGCTCGTTGCGCTCGCGCGCTTCGTCGCTGCCGGCGCGCTGCACCAGCACGCGGCGGCCCTTGCGGTCTTCAACCGTGGAGCGCTTCAGCACCGGCTTCTTGACGACCACCGGATCAAGATCGGTGTCGCCCTTGCTGGGCAGCTGCCGGGCGAAATTGGCGCCGGAGGCGGCGATGATCCGCTCGCCGAGCTGCTCGCGCAGCACCCGGGTCTTGACCTCATCGACCTGGCCTTCCTCGATTTCGCCGAGCTGGAACGGGCCATACGACACCCGGATCAGCCGGTTCACTTCGAGGCCGAGATGGCCGAGCACGTTACGCACTTCGCGGTTCTTGCCTTCGCGGATCGCCACCACCAGCCAGACATTGGCGCCCTGGTCGCGTTCCAGCTTGGCTTCGATCGGGCCGTACTTCACGCCGTCGACCTCGACGCCGTCGGCGAGCTGATCGAGCTGCGCCTGGGTGACCTCGCCATGGGCACGGACCCGATAGCGTCGCAGCCAGCCGGTGTCCGGCAGTTCCAGCGTTCGCGCCAGCCCGCCGTCATTGGTGAGCAGCAGCAGCCCTTCGGTGTTGAAGTCGAGCCGGCCGATCGAGATCAGCCGCGGCAGCCCTTCCGGCAGATGGTCGAACACCGTCGGCCGGCCTTCAGGGTCGGAGTGGGTGGTCATCAGCCCGCGCGGCTTGTGATACAGGAACAGCCGGGTGCGCTCCGGCGCCGGCAACGGCTTGCCGTCGACGGTGATCACGTCGCGGTCGGTGACGTCGAGCGCCGGCGAGTTGATGACGCGGCCGTTCACGGCGACGCGGCCTTCAGTCACCCACAATTCGGCATCGCGGCGCGAGCACAGCCCGGCGCGCGCCACCACCTTGGCGACCCGCTCGCCGGCCTTCTTGGCCGGAGCCGGACGCGCCGGGCGGCGCTCGTCGGCCGGGCGCTCGCGATAGGCGCCGCGGCCGCCAAAGGCCGGACGCTTGGCGAAAACCTTGCTGTCGTCCTCATTGTCGCGGCGCGGCCGGTCCGAGAACCGCGGACGGTCGCCGCGTTCACCACGCTCTCCGCGTTCGCCACGCTCGCTGCGCGGATGCTCCTGCCAGCGATCCTGGCGCGGCCGATCGAAGCCGGGACGATCCTCGCGCGAACGCGAAAAACGCGGACGCTCTGCGCCGCGCTCATCACCGCC
The DNA here is from genome assembly GCF_003217325.1 of Rhodopseudomonas faecalis. Classification (GTDB taxonomy): domain Bacteria; phylum Pseudomonadota; class Alphaproteobacteria; order Rhizobiales; family Xanthobacteraceae; genus Rhodopseudomonas; species Rhodopseudomonas faecalis. The sequence goes on along the minus strand of NZ_QJTI01000003.1, from coordinate 77,355 downwards.
GCGCTCAGCGCGCCGCTCGTCGCCGAAGCGGCCACGCGGCTTCTTGTCGGCAAAGCCCTTGTCGTCGTCGCGCTGCCACGGCTTGCTGTCGCGGCGCGGCCGATCGCTGAAATCGCGCTCGCCATGGGGCTTGCGATCGCCGAATTTGCGGTCGCCGAACGGCTTGCGCTCACCAAACGGCTTGCGATCGCCGAACGGCTTGCGGTCGCCGAACGATTTGCGGTCGTCGTCCTTGCGGAAACCTTCGCCGCGCGGCGCGCGCGGTTTGCGATCGTCAAACTTACGATCATCGAACTTGCGATCGTCGAACTTCCGTTCGCCGAAGGATTTGCGCTCGCCAAAAGACTTGCGCTCGCCGAACGGTTTACGTTCACCGAACTTCTTGTCCGAGAACCGGCCTTCACCACGTCCTTCACCACGTCCTTCACCGCGCGGGCGGAAATCCTCGCGCGGGCCGCGCGCTGGACGATCGTCGCGGTCAAAGCGCGGCTTGCGCTCATCGTCGCGCCGGCCGCCAAAGCCGCCGCCGGCCTTGGCGTAGGGCTTCTTGTCGAACGACTTTTTGCCAAAGCCGCGACCTTCCTCGCCGCGCTCCGCGCCGCCGCCAAAGCCGCGCTTGGCGAATTTCTTCTCCGGGCCGCGCGCGGCGCCGGAACGGCCCTTGCCGCCGGGTTTGCCGCCCGGCCGGCCAGCGCCTGGCCGGTCACGCCGGCCGCGCGGAGAATCGTTGTGTTTGTCGGTGTCGCGGGGCATGAAAGTCTCGTTTCGGTGTCCGGGATCTGGTGGGAACGGCGGCGTCAACGGGTTCGCGTCGCGACTGGCTGTCGTCGAGGCGAAGTCTCACGCAAAACCGGCATCCACTTTTGCTGAAAGCGGTCTCCTAGCAGAGTTTTGTCGAAGACACGAGGCATGTCCGCACCATCTTTCATGGATTTGGCGCTCGAAGCCGCCGAGGCCGCCGGCGCCGCGGGCGAAGTGCCGATCGGCTGCGTGGTGGTGCACGGCCAGCGGGTGATCGCCAGTGCCGGCAACCGCACCCTGACCGACCGCGATCCGACCGCCCATGCCGAAATTCTGGCGATCCGCCAGGCGGCGGCGCTGCTCGGCAGCGAACGGCTGATCGACTGCGATCTCTATGTGACGCTGGAGCCCTGTACCATGTGCGCGGCCGCGATCTCGTTCGCGCGCATCCGCCGGCTGTATTACGGCGCCGCCGATCCCAAGGGCGGGGCGGTCGATTCCGGGGTGCGGTTCTTCGCGCAGCCGACCTGCCATCACGCGCCGGAGGTCTATTCCGCGCTTGGCGAGCAGCGCGCCGCCCGGCTGTTGCGCGAATTCTTTCAGGCGCGGCGCTAGCTTTTGTCTCTCAGAACAGCCAACGCGGCGTCTGCTGCGCATAGGCGGTCCAGGCCGCGCCGAACCGTGCGGCGAGATGCTGTTCCTCGCGGCGGATCGCCAGCCGGTCGACGAGCAGCGCCGAGACCGGCGCGCCGACGATGAACCAGGCATTGCCGCCCGCAAGGCCGATGCCGAGCAGCAGCAGCGAATTGCCGAGATAGATCGGGTTGCGGCTGAAGCGGAATGGGCCGGAGGTGACGAGCTGATCGGCGGCGCGGTGCGGCAGCACGTTGGTGGCCGCGCGGCGCATGGTGGTGATCGCCCACACATCGAGGCCAAGGCCGATCGCGACCAGCAGCACGCCGGGCAGCGTCAGCCACCACGCCTCGAACAAGGGTAGCGGCAAGATCATGCCGAGCCCGATCGCGGCCAATGCGGTCGCCACCATCAGCATCGGCGGCCAGGGCAGTTTGTTCGGGCGGTTGGCGCGATCGTCGGTCATGGTCATGAAGCTCCGTGGCCGTTCGTTATACGACAATGGTGCGGAGCTGCAATTTTGCCAGCGGTCCCGGTTCCGCGCCAAGCCGAACCCGGACCGCTGTGGAGTTCGTGACGCCTTGGCGTCAAGCCTGGTGTTTAGTTGCTGCCGCAGGTGCAGTTGCCGCAGCAGCCTTCCTTGCTGCCATGGCCATGCTCATGGCCGTGATGGTGGTCATGGTGATGGTGGTCATGATCGTGGTCGTGGTGATGGTGGCCATGATCATGGTGATGATCGTGACCATGCTCATGATCATGGGCGTGCGGTGCCGAGGTCTGCAACCGGCCGGCGACATAGTCGGTCACCGCGGTGACCGGGTCGGTCTCATCGGTGGTCAGAGCGGCGATGCCGCGCGCCGCCATCCGGTTGATGAAGCCGGCGCCGGCGCTGCCGGCGATCACCACTTGCACGCTGTCGAGCGGGTGCGGGCCATCGCCCTTGAATTCGTGGATCGCCTGATCCTTGGCCAGTTCGATCCGCTCCACCTCGGCGCAGGGCTGGCCGGCGGCGGCTTCAAACACCATGAATCGGCGGGTCATGCCGGCATGGCCGGTGATGGTGCGGAAATTCTGGCTGGCAACGGCAATACGCATCGGGGTCTCCAATCGGGCCAAAAAAACGGCCGGCGGCGCGGATTGCTCGCGTCGCCGGCCGCGGAGGTAGCTGGCGGGATCGATCAGGCGGTCTGGCCGATCACGATCTTGCTGTCGGACAGGAAGTCGTAGGGTACCAGCGCCAGATTGGCCGGCGCCGGGCCGGCGCGTACGCGGCCCGAGGAGTCGTATTGCGAGCCGTGGCACTGGCAGAACCAGCCCTGGTAGTCACCCTGATGATAGGTCGGAATGCAGCCGAGATGGGTGCAGATGCCGACCACCACCAGCCACTGCTCATGGCCAGCCTTCACGCGCTGCTCATCGGACTGCGGATCGCGCAGGCTCTGCAGGTCGGTGTTGCGGGCGAACGCAATTTCTTCGGGCGTGCGGTGATTGATGAAGATCGGCTGGCCGCGCCAAAACACCTTGATCGATTGGCCTTCGGCGATCGGCGCCAGATCGACTTCGATCGGCGCACCGGCGGCCACCGCGGAGGCGTCCGGATTGAGCTGCGAGATGAACGGCCACGTCACCGCAGCAGCGCCGACGGCCGCAACGGCGCCGGTGGCCACGAACAGGAAGTCGCGGCGAGTGGGTGTGGCAGGTAGGGCTGTTGTCATTTAGGACCTCCTATCGGCATGGCGCTTGGCGCCATCGCCAGTGAAACGGCAAACAGATCGATCGAGCGGCGCGTGTTACGCCTTGCGCAGCTCCGTGGCAGTACGGGCAAGGATCGCCACCAGTTCGGCTTCAGCTTCCGGATTGCGGGCCAATTGCTGAGCGGCGACTTGTTGTAAATTGAGTAGTGCGGCCCGGAGCAGCGCCGGCAGCCCGGAACCGAGTTCGTCGCGGCTTTCGGCCTGATCATCGCTGCGCTGGCGCAGCGCGCGTTCGCCGAGCGCGGCCAAGCGGCTGAGCACCGCTTCGGCGATGGCGCGATTGTCGGCGAAGTGACCGCGGCCTTCCTCGGTGAGCACATAGAGCTTCTTGGTGCCTTCCTGCTGCGACGACAGGTAGCCGAGATCTTCCAGGAAAGTAAGGGTCGGATAGACCACGCCGGGGCTCGGCGCATAGACGCCGGCGGTCTTTTCTTCTAGCACCTTGATGATGTCATAGCCGTGGCGCGGCTGCTCGGCGATCAGCGCCAGCGCGATCAGGCGCAGATCACCCTGTGCCAGAATCCGGCCGCGCATCATTTCGCCATCGCCGCCAAACCCGCGGCCCAGGCCCCGACCAAAGCCGCGACGGCCGCCACCATGGCAGCCGAGGCCGCCGCAGCGCCGTCCACCATTGTCGCTCATGCTCATGGGCTAGGTCTCGCCTTCGATAACGAGCTTTAAGATATAGCGGGAAACATATCCCTTCAAGATATATCTTTAGAGGTTCTAATCAGTCCGACCGGTGGTCGGGAGCAAGGCTGAGGGCCGGATGCCAGCGGCCGCGCGGGGGGGCGTCAAATCGGCGCTATACACCACTCAACAGATTGAAATTGTGTTGAGACGCTGCCGGCGACCACCGCGCGGAATTCGCGGCGCAACTTTGCGTGGAGCGGCGCGGCGGGCGCGCTTGTGCCGGTTTAGGGGGCGCGGCACAATCTCCGCCTCAAACGCGGCCGGGCAGCGGCCGCCACCAACAACGGAAACGCCTCGTGACTGACACCTTGACTTCGTCCGCCTCCCATCCGTCCCAGGCCGCGGCTCGCTCCGGCCCGCTCGCCGGCCTGCGCATCGTGGAATTCGCCGGGCTCGGGCCCGGGCCGTTCGCCGCGATGATGCTGGCCGATATGGGCGCCGAGGTGGTGACGCTGACCCGCGGCGCCCAGCAGCTCGGCCTGCGCGGCGGGGTGATGATGCGCGGCCGCCGCGAGATCGTCGCCGATCTGAAAGACCCGCAATGCGCCGCCGCGGTGCTGAAACTGCTGGACGGCGCCGATGCGCTGATCGAAGGCTTTCGCCCCGGGGTGATGGAGCGGCTCGGCTTTGGTCCCGATGTGGTGCTGGCGCGCAATCCGCGGCTCGTTTACGGCCGCATGACCGGCTGGGGCCAGTCCGGCCCGCTCAAGAACGCCGCTGGCCATGACATCAATTATATCGCGCTGACCGGCGCGCTGGCTGCGATCGGCCCCAAGGACAAGCCGGCGCCGCCGCTCAATCTGGTCGGCGATTATGGCGGCGGCGCGCTCTATCTGGTGGTCGGCGTGCTGGCCGCGCTGCTCGAAGCGCAGCGCTCTGGCCAGGGTCAGGTGGTCGATGCCGCGATGTGCGACGGCGCGGCCTCGCTGATGTCGCTGTTCTGCGAATTGGCGGCCGCCAAGCGCTGGAAGGATGGCCGCGACAGCAATCTGCTCGATGGCGGCGCGCATTTCTACGGCACCTATGAGTGCAAGGACGGCGAGTTCGTCGCGCTTGGTTCGATCGAGCCGCAGTTTTATGCCGAGCTGCGCAAGCTCGCCGGGCTCGACGATCCGCTGTTCGACCGGCAGATGAGCCCGAAGGATTGGCCGGCGCTGAAAGAGAAGATGGCCGAGGTGTTCAAGACCAAGACCCGCGCCGAATGGTGCGCGATCATGGAAGGCACCGACGTCTGTTTCGCGCCGGTGCTGTCGCTGACCGAAGCGCCGCACCATCCGCATATGGCGTCCCGTCAGGTGTTCGTGGAGCATGACGGCATCACCCAGCCGGCGCCGGCGCCGCGGTTCTCGCGCACGCCCTCGGCAATCCGCGCCACCGAAAGCGCCGATCTCGCCGCGGTCACTGAGGAGTGGCAGCGCGCGCGTTGATGATCTGAAGTCTGATGCGGCGAGGCGTGAGCTCTGGCTACGCCTCCCGCTATTTGCCTTCGCGCAGCCAGGTGGCGGCGAGGGCGCCGAGCAGCAGCAACAGCCCGATCAAGCCCGCAAACACCGGCAGCACGCCGACGCCGGTGACGACGCTGGCGTCGCGCATCCGCACGCCGAGCCAATTGTCGCCGCGGAATGAACCCGCCGAATGCACCGGCACGATGCGCGGCAGCTCCACTTGGCCGGCGCTGGCGATGCGCCGCGCCGCGCCGCCGGTCGCTTCGCTGAGCGGCTTCAGCACCTCGGTGGTCGAGGTCACTTCCGAAAACTCTTTCGGGTTGAGCGGCCCGACATTGATCAGCGCTTTCAGATTGCCGTCGCTGGCCTGCCACAGCCCGAGTTCATCGGCCGGAACGGTGGCGCGCCAGGCGCCGGGATCGCCGGCGCTCAGCGTCAATTCGCGGCGGATGCCGGACGGCGAGGTCACCGTCACCGGCTTGACGCTGTCGGCCATGGTCTGGCGCAGCACCATGAGATCGCGGCCCTGCACCGACAGTTTCAGCGCTTCCTCTTCGAGGTCGGGCTGCTTCATCAGCCAGTGCGACATACGCCGCAGCAGATCGAGATGCGGGCCGCCGCCCTCAAAGCCGCGCGCCCACAGCCAGATGTGGTCGGACAGCAAGAGCGCGACCCGGCCCTCGCCATAGCGCGACAGCAAGAGCAGCGGCTTGCCGTCGGCGCCGGTCATCACCGGCGGCACCGCGACATTGCGGGTATCGACCGTGCGGAAGAACCGGCTCCAGCGCGGCGGCTCGGAGGCCGAGCCTTCCAGCCCGCGCGTCACCGGATGGCGCTTGCCGCTGTCGCTGAGATGGGCGTGGAACGGCTTTTCGGTGACGCCGACCGGCTCGGCCGGCAGCACCGTATCGAGCGGCGTGCGCCAGATCGAGGTGATTGAGGCGTAGTCCGGCCCGGCCGACACCAGCACCGCGCCGCCATTCTTCACATAGCGCGCGATGTTGTCGAAATAGGCGATCGGCAGCACGCCCTGCCGCGCGTAGCGATCGAAGATGATCAGCTGAAACTCGTTGATCTTCTGCTGGAACAGCTCGCGGGTCGGGAAGGCGATCAGCGACAATTCGTTGATCGGCGTGCCGTCCTGCTTCTCCGGCGGGCGCAGAATGGTGAAATGCACCAGATCGACGCTGGCGTCCGATTTCAGCAGATTGCGCCAGGTGCGCTCGCCGGAATGCGGCTCGCCCGACACCAAGAGCACGCGCAGCTTGTCGCGCACGCCGTCGATCGCGATCACCGCGCGGTTGTTGACCAGCGTCAGTTCGTTCTCGACCGGCGAGGCTTCGATTTCCACGATATTGGCGCCGGCGTGCTTGATCTCGATTTTCACGCTGGCGATTTCGCCGCTCGCCATGGTGCGCTCGGCCACGGTCTCGCCGTCGCGGCGCACTGCAACGCGGGCACGGCCGCCGCTAATGCCCTGATCATCGAGCCGGAACGTCACGGTCTGAAACTGGCCGACAATGCCAAAGCGCGGCGCGGCGGTGATGGCAATGCGGCGGTCGCGCTCGTCCTTGCTGCCGGTGATCAGCGCATGCACCGGCGCCTGAAAGCCGAGCGCGGCGGCATTGGCCGGCACGTCATGAACGCGGCCGTCACTGATCAGGAACGCGCCGGCGACCCGGTCGGTCGGCACATCGGCGAGCGCAGAGGCGAGCGCGCCGAATAATTGCGTGCCGTCGGTCTCGCCATCGGCGCGGCCGGCTTCGACCACGCGCACTTCCAGGCCCTTGATCTGCTGCAGCCGTTCCAGCAGCGCCTCGCGCGCCGCGGCGGTTTCCTGCCGGCGCGTGCCGAAATTCTGGCTCGGGCTGTTGTCGATCACCACCGCGGCGACGGAACTGAGCGGTTCGCGCTGCTCGCGCGTGAACGACGGGTTGGCGAGCGCCAGCACCAGCAGCGCCAGCGCCGCGATGCGCAGCAACGCGCCGCGCCGCCGGCCGATCAGCAACAGCGCCGCGATCAGCAGCACCGCGCCGAGCGCGACCCACAGCACCAGCGTCGGAACCAGCGGTGCGAACACGATGCCGTAGTGCATCAGCACTCCTTCCTTCCGCTGTCATTCCGGGGCGCGCGCAGCGCGAACCCGGAATCCAGAGGTTGTTGGATCGAGATTCCGGATCGATCCGCTGCGCGGATCGTCCGGAATGACGAGCTGATTGTGTTGCGGACGCCCATCCTACTGCCCCAGCCGTTCGATCAGTGCCGGGGCGTGCACCTGGTCGGCCTTGTAGTTGCCGGTCAGGGTGTACATCACGATGTTGACCCCGGCGCGGAAAGCGAATTCGCGTTGGCGCGGCTCGCCGGGCGTCATTGGCAGCATCGGCAGGCCATCGTCGCGCAGCGCCCAGGCGCCGGCGAGATCGTTGGAGGTGATGATGATCGGCGACACGCCGTCGCCGCCGCGCGCCGGCCGGGCCGCGCCGTCATCATCGTCATCGCCGCGCGGCAGTGTTTCGACCCAGGTCTGGCCGCTCTCGAACCGGCCGGGGAAGTCGCGCAGCAGATAAAAGGTTTTGGTCAGCACATGCTCGCGCGGCACCGGCTCGAGTTCCGGCACGTCGAGCGAGGAGAGCAGCGTGCGCAGCGTCGCCATGCCGGGGGTCTGCGCTTCGCCATTGGCGCCGGGCGGCGCCTCGATCGCATCGCGGGTGTCGAACAGCACGGTGCCGCCCTGCTTCATATAGGCGTCGATCCGGTTGATTGCTTCCTGCGGCGGTTTGGGCGCGCCGGCCACCACCGGCCAGTAGATCAGCGGATAGAACGCGAGCTCGTCCTTGGCCGGATCGATGCCGACCGGATCGCCAGCTTCAAGCGCGGTGCGCTGCGCCAGAAACAACGTCAGCCCGTTCAGCCCGGCTTTGACGATGGCATCGACATCGGCATTGCCGGTGATCACGTAAGCGAGCCGGGTCTGCGACACCGCCTTGATGGCGGCATCATCCGTGGCCGCGGTTTTGGCCACGGGGTTTTTGGGCGGGGTGTTGCGCGCTTTGCCTTGCGCCAGCGCTGCCGACGATGACAGCGCCAGCGTCGCCGCCAGTGCTGTGATCAAGACGGCCGCGGTCGCCGAGCGGCGGCGCAGCAGCATCGCAAGCCCGCCGCCGAGTAGCGCGATGATGATGGCGTCGAGTACGAACAGCCCGAGCGCCGCGCTCAGCAGCATGCCGCGCAGATCGTTCGGCTCGCCGGTGCCATAGCTGGTGCGGCGTGCGGACAGCGGCGAGGTGTCGAGCGCGGTCAGTTGATCGGTCGCGGTCAGCGCATTGAGCGCCACCGGGCCATCGGCGACGCCGTAGAAGCCGGGCGGGTGGTCGGCATTGGCGCGGCCACGGAAATCGGCGTCCATCGGCTTGGCGGTGGCGGGCGGCGGGCCGAGCGCGCCAAAGCCGTCGAGCGTGCGCAGCGGCGCCACGGTTTCCGCAGTGGTTTCGCCATTGCCGCTTCCGCCGGGCGCGGCGGTGTAGCCGGACAGATCGACAATCCGGCGCAGCATTTCGACAAAGCTGCCCGACATCGGCAGGTCGGACCAGCGCATGTCGGCGCTGACATGGAACAGCACCAATAGCCCCTTGCCGCGCCGTTCGCCGGTGACCAGCGGCGTGCCGTCGGCGAGCGAGGCCCAGCTTTTGGCGGGCAGGCTGGCGTCGGGCTCGGCCAGCACCTGGCGGCTGACGGTGACGTCCTTTGGCACGGCGAGCCCGGCGAACGGGCCATCGGCGGCGAAGGCTGCGAGGCTTTGCGGCTTTTCCCAGGTCAGGCTGCCGCCGAGGCTACGGCCGCCGCGCCGCAGCCGCACCGGCACCAGATCGTCGTCGGATTTGGCCAGATGCGGACCGGCGAACCGCACCAGCACGCCGCCGCTTTCCAGCCAGGTCTTGAGCCGGTCGCGCAGCTCCGGCGACAGCGTGCCGACATCGGCCAGCACCAGCATCGGCAGTTTCTGGTCGAGGAACTGGCCGATCGCCTGCTGCACCGCGCCGCGTTCGCCGACCCGGACATCGGCAAACGGCCCGAGCGCCCGGGTCAGATAAAAGGTCTGCGCCAGCAGCGGCTGCGCAATGTCGGCGGACGAGCCCGACACCACGCCGATCGCGCGGCGCCGCCAGCGCTTGTCGAGCAGATGCACCGCGCCGGCCGATCGCTCGCTGGCGATTTCCAGCCGGGTGATGTCGTTGCGCAGCTCGACCGGCAGCTCGAACGAGGTTTCGGTTTCGCGCTCCTGCGCGGTGAAGGCAAAGCGCGCTTCGCCGATCGGCGCGCCCTTCTGGTCGAGCGCGCGCACGCTGCCGGCTTCGGCGCCGCCACCGGCGCGCAGCACTTTGACCGTCATTTTGGCGGCGTTGTTGTCGGCGGCAGCCAGCGCATGGGCGGGCGGCGCGCCCTCCATGATGGTCAGCGGCCGCTGCTGCACCACGCGGGCAAGGCCGCTGACGAAGTCGGCGCCGCCGCCGCTATCGACGCCGTCGGTGAGCCAGACCAGCTCGGCATCGCCGATCGATTGCAAGAGCCGCTGCAAGGCGGGCAGCGCGTCGGCGCGCTCGACCGCATAGGGTTTGGGCGACAACTGGCGCAGCGCGACCCGCGCGGTGCTGCCGGGCTGCAGCGAAAGTTCGCGGGTTGCGGCGGATAGCGGCAGCAGCGCCACCGCGCGGCGCGCGCTATCGGCTTCGGCGATCAACTGATCGGCGGCGCTCAGGCGCAGTTCCCAGCTCGGCGCGGCGCTCCAGCCATCATCGATCAGCAGCACCAGCGGCGCATTGCCGGAACTGCCGGCGCTTTGCGGATTCCACACCGGGCCGGCGGCGGCCAGGATCACCAGCGCCGCGGCGGCAAGGCGCAGCGCGGTCAGCCACCAGGGCGTGCGCGCCGGGGTTTCTTCTTTGGGCGCGATCTCGAGCAGCAGCCGGGTCGGCGGGAAATCGATCCGCCGCGGCCGCGGCGGCATCACCCGCAACAGCCACCACAGCACCGGCAGGCTCAAAAGACCAAGGAGCAGCAGCGGCTGGGCAAAGGACAGCGGCAGACCGATCATGCGCTGCGCCCCACTTTGACGCCGGGGCTGCCGGCTTTGCTCGCCATCAGCCCGGCATGCAGATAGAGCAGCAATTCCGCCGCCGAGCGGCTGGTGGTGTGAGTGGTAAACAGCCAGCCGAGCTTGCCGGTTTCGGCGCGGATCGCGTCGCGATGGGCGGCGACGCGCGCCACATAATCCTGCGCCCAGCTTTCGGCGCGGCCGGTGGTGATCACTTCGCCGCTTTCCGGCTCGACGAACTCGACCCGGCCGGAATAGGGGAAAGTCTCTTCAGCAGGATCGACCACCTGCACCAGCGTACCGTGCGCGCCGGAGGCCGACAGCCCGGCTATCAGGCCGCGGATTTCAGCGATCGGCGACCAGAAATCCGACAACACCACGATTTCGGCGAGCGCGGTCGGCACGAATGACGATGGCAGGCTCGGGCGCGGCGCGCTGTCATGCAGCATCGCCTGCGCGATCTTGTCGATCACGTTGCCGTTCGAGGTCGGGTTCATCAGGCCGGGCACGCCGACCCGCTCGCCGCCCGCCACCAACAGTTCGGCGAGCGCGAAGGTCACGATCAGCGATCGTTCCAGCTTGCTGTCGCGCACGCCCCTGGACGCAAACGCCATCGAGGCGGAGCGGTCCGGCCACAGCCACAGCGTATGCGCCGCCTCCCATTCCTGCTCGCGCACATAGAGATGGTCGTCGCGCGCCGAGCGCCGCCAATCGACATTCTGCGACGGCTCGCCCGACACAAAGCGGCGATATTGCCAAAAACTCTCGCCGGCCCCGGCGCGGCGCCGGCCATGCACGCCATGAATGACATTGGCGGCGATGCGCCGCGCCTCCAGCATCAGCCGCGGCAGCGAGGCGGCCAGGCTGCGGCTTTCGCCGTCAGCGCGCCGGATCGCAGTGGTTTCGGTGAGCGGCTGCGTTGCCGGCGCCATCAACCGATCCGCGATCTGAGCTGGCCGATCACCGCGGGCACGGTATGACCTTCCGCACGGGCGGCGAAGGTGAGCGCCATGCGGTGTTTCAAGATCGGTTCGGCGAGGTCGAGCACGTCGTCGATCGACGGTATCAGCCGGCCGTCGATCAGCGCGCGGGCGCGCACCGCCAGCATCAGCGACTGGCTGGCACGCGGGCCGGGGCCCCAGGCGATCAGCTTGCCGGTGGCGCCGGCATCGGGGCCGGGACGGGCTGAGCGCACCAGCGTCAAAATCGCTTCCACCACGGAATCGCCAACCGGCAGCCGCCGCACCAGCCGCTGCGCGCCGATCAGCGCTTCGGCGGTCATCGCCGCCTTGGCGAGCGTTTCGTCGGCGCCGGTGGTCTCGAACAGGATGCGCCGTTCGGCGTCGCGGTCGGGATAGTCGACGTCGATCTCCATCAGGAAGCGGTCGAGCTGCGCTTCCGGCAGCGGGTAGGTGCCTTCCTGTTCCAGCGGGTTCTGGGTCGCCAGCACGTGGAACGGTTTTGGCAGATCATGGCGCGCGCCGGCGACCGTAATGTGCTGTTCCTGCATCGCCTGCAGCAGCGCTGATTGGGTGCGCGGGCTGGCGCGGTTGATCTCGTCGGCCATCAACAGCTGCGCGAACACTGGCCCCGCGATGAAACGGAACGAGCGCTTGCCCGCGGCGCTTTCCTCCAGCACTTCGGCGCCGAGAATGTCGGACGGCATCAGGTCGGGCGTGAACTGGATGCGCTTGGCGTCGAGCCCAAGCGTGGTGCCGAGCGTTTCCACCAGCTTGGTCTTGGCAAGGCCCGGCACGCCGATCAGCAGCGCATGGCCGCCGGACAAGATGGTTACCAGAGTGTTTTCGACGACGCGGTCCTGGCCGAAGATCACGGTGGCGATCGCATCGCGCGCCGCGCGGATCTGTGCCGACGCCTGTTCGGCCGAGCGAATGATCACGTCTTCCAGCTTCTCGACAGCGTCTGTGCCGGACATCGATTCTTCCTTCCGTGCGACGCGGAGCGCGTCAGGGCAACTGACCGGCCTTCGTTCCACCACGAAGGAAAGCCGTGTTATTCGTTCGCGTTCCGAGGAGGCATTATGCGGGCGGATCACAACCGACCGCATCACGATCCGGCGAGTGAAACAACCTTTGCGTCTTCGGAATTTGCAGCAAACATGGCAATCTTGAAAGTCAGGTCAGGAAACAATGGCGAAGCAAGGGCAAGGCGCAACTCCAAGTCTCGACGGCCTCACGGCCGCGGCGAGCAAAGCGAGCGACGCCGGCCGCGGCCTGCCGCCGGTGCATCTCTGGAACCCGCCTTTCTGCGGCGATCTCGACATCCGGATCGCGGCCGACGGCACTTGGTTCTATCTCGGCACGCCGATCGGCCGGCCGGCTTTGGTGCGGCTGTTCTCCACCGTGCTGAAGCGCGAGCATGACAAATACTATCTGGTGACGCCGGTCGAGAAGGTCGGCATCCGTGTCGATGACGCGCCGTTTCTGGCGGTCGAGATGATCAAGGAACGCAGCGATGTCGGACCGCTGCTGCGCTTTCGCACCAATGTCGGCGATTGGGTGACATGCGATGCCGAGCACGGCTTGCGCTTTGCCAAAGCGGACGATGGCGGGCTGATGCCCTATGTTCATGTGCGCGCCGATCTGTGGGCCAAGCTGACGCGGCCGCTGTACTACGATCTGGTTGACAGCGGCGAGGAGCGGATGGTCGATGGTAAGGCGCTGTTCGGGGTGGCCTCCAGCGGCGCATTCTTTGCGATGGCCGATGCGGAAGAGGTGAGGGCCGCGATGTGAACCGCCCGGTGTTGCCGACCAGTGCCGCGGAATTGCGCGTCGACACCTCGGAGTTTTTCGAGCGCGCGCAGCAGCGGTTGCGCTTTGAGGTGCCGGCGGCGCTTACCGATCCGACGCTGCTGCCGACCAGCGGCGATGCCGACACCGATCAGATGTGGGAAATGATCGCGGCGGAATTTCCGCTGCGGCCGGCGGCGGTGCTGGTGCCGGTGGTGGCGCGCGCGGAGCCGACCGTGCTGCTGACGCTGCGCGCGCCGCATCTCAACAGCCATGCCGGTCAGATCGCCTTTCCAGGCGGCAAGATCGATGCGAGCGATGCCTCGCCGCTCGCCGCCGCGCTGCGCGAGGCTGAAGAAGAGATCGGGCTCGATCGCGGTTTTGTCGAGCCGATCGGTTATCTCAACCTTTATGCCACCAGCTTCGGTTTTCGTATCTTGCCTGCGCTGGCGCGGGTTGCGCCCGGCTTTGAACTGGCGCTCAATAGCTCGGAAGTCGATGACGCCTTCGAGGTTCCACTTTCGTTTCTGATGAATCCCGCCAATCACCAGTTGCACAGCAAGGAATTCCGCGGCGCGATGCGGTCCTACTACGCGATGCCGTTCGCGGAGCGCTATATTTGGGGCGCCACCGCTGGTATCCTGCGTGGTCTGTACGAGCGAATCTATCTGCCATGATCCGTCCCATTCTGACCGAGATCGGGATCTTCCTGATTCCCTTTGCGGTCTATGCGCTCTATCTGGTGGCAAGCCGTTCTCGCCTTTTCGCGCAGTCGTCGTGGCCAGGGCATGTGCTCGCCAAATTGGCGCTCGGCGCGCTGCTGCTCACCATCCTCAGCTTGGTGCTGCTGGCGGACTTCTCCGGCGCGCCCCCGGTCTCCACCTACGTCCCCGCCCATATCGAAGACGGCCGGCTGGTCCCCGGCCAGAGTCAATAAGGGGGCGGGGGTGAGTACGGTTGTAATGCTGAGCAATGCGCCCTGGCTGCGGACCGGACCGGCCGCGCGGGTGCTGGCCCTCCTCAACACGGACGGCGAAGAAGCGCGGGTGATCGGCGGTGCGGTGCGCAATGCTTTGCTCGGCGTGCCGCTCGGCGATGTCGACATCGCCACCACCGCCTTGCCCGAGGAGGTGGTCCGCCGGGCGCAGGCCGCACGCATCAAGAGCGTGCCGACCGGCATCGAGCACGGCACGGTCACGCTGGTGCTGGATGGCACGCCGTTCGAGATCACCACGTTGCGCGAAGACGTCGAAACCTTTGGCCGCAAGGCCAAGGTGGCGTTCGGCCGCGACTGGCAGCGCGACGCGGAGCGCCGCGACTTCACCATCAACGGGCTGTCGGTGACCGCCGACGGCGTGGTCCATGATCATGTCGGCGGGCTCGCCGACATCGCCGCGCGGCGGGTGCGCTTCATCGGCGATCCGGACCGCCGCATCGCGGAAGACTATCTGCGCATTATGCGCTTCTTCCGGATTCATGCCGCCTATGGCCACGGCGAACCGCCGCGCGACGCCTATCTCGCCTGCATCCGCGGCCGCGACGGCCTGGAGACGCTGTCCGCCGAGCGGGTGCGCATGGAGCTGCTCAAACTGATGGTGACGCCCGGCGCGCTGTGCGCCGCGACCGCCATGGCCGATGGCGGGCTGCTGCTGCGGGTGCTCGGCGGCGTGCCTTATCTGGGGCCGTTTTCGGCGATGATCCGCGCCGAACAATCGCTGGGCCTTTCGCCCGATGCTGTGCGCCGGCTCGGCGCGCTGGCGGTGGCGGTCACCGAGGACGCGCGGCGGCTGTCGCAGCGGCTGCGGCTGTCCAATGCCGAAACCAAGCGGCTCGATTCCATGGGCCATCGCTGGTGGCGGCTGGCCGGCATGGACGAAACCATCGCGCGGCGGCGGCTCTATCGGCTGGGTGCGCCGCGCTACCATGACCGCATGATGCAGGCCTTTGCCCGCGCCGGCCGCGATGCCGATTTCGCCAAGTGGCAGCATCTGATCGGGCTGCCGCAGCGCTGGCAACCGCCGACTTTCCCGCTGAAGGCGGCCGATTTCATCGCGCGCGGCGTCGCGCAGGGGCCGGCGCTCGGCCACGTCGTGGCGCTGGCGGAAGACGCTTGGCTGGCCTCGGATTTCGCGCTTGATCCGACGACGCTGAATGCGATCGCCGATCAGACCGTGGCACGTTACGCCCGCGACCATCTGTTGTAGCGGGGCGGCTGTGTAGCGGGCCGCCACATCGGCCGGGATCGGATCAGCGGATGCCGATCACCTTATGGGTCTGCACACTGAGCCGCCATTGCGGATGGTGCAGGCAATAGTCGATCGCCGCCTGGGTATGTGCCGCGGCATCGGGGCCATCGAGCGGTTGCAGCGAAAAATACTCGAACGGCAGCCGTGCGAACCGTTCCGGCTCGGCGCCCGCCTGCGGAAAGACCAGCTTCAGCTCATCGCCATGCTGCAGCACCAGCTCGGTGCCTGCCTTGGGACTGACGCAGATCCAGTCGATGCCATCGGGCGGCAGCATGGTGCCATTGGTCTCCAGCCCGACCGAGAAGCCGAGATCATGCAGCGCATCGATCAGCGCGGCATCGACTTGTAACAGCGGCTCGCCGCCGGTCAGCACCACATAGCGTTCCGCCTCGGCGCCGAGCCATTGCGCCGCAATCGCCTCAGCCAGCTCGGCGGCGTTTTGATAACGCTGCCCGAGCGTGCCGTCGGTGCCGACAAAGTCGGTGTCGCAGAACTGGCAGTCGGCCTTGCCGCGATCCTGCTCGCGGCCGCTCCACAGATTGCAGCCGCTAAAGCGGCAGAACACCGCGGCGCGCCCGGCCTGCGCGCCTTCGCCCTGCAAAGTGAGAAAGATCTCTTTTACGGCGTAGCTCATGGCGCGCCCTGCGAAGTGGAGGTTTGCCAGCTGGTCTGCCGCAACGCTTCACCGGCCACCATCGCCGCGGCGACTGCGATATTGAGCGAGCGTAACCCAGCTTGCACCGGAATCACCAGCCGGGCATCGGCCACCGCCGCCACCTCGTCCGGAACCCCGGCCGATTCCCGGCCGAGCAGCAGCACATCGGTCTGTTCGTACCGGAACTGCCAATAGGGGATTAATCCTTTAGTTGTAAGCAACACCAGCCGGCAGCCGGTTCGATCTCGCCACTCGGTGAACTTGGTCCAGGAATCGTGACGGACGATCTGCACCTGGTCGAGATAATCCATGCCCGCACGCCGGAAATGCCGATCCGACACCGGGAAGCCGGCCGGCTCGATGATATGCGCCTCGACATTCAGGCACGCGCACATCCGCAAAATGGTTCCGCAGTTTTGCGGGATGTCGGGCTGGAACAGGGCGATCCGCATCTGGTGCCAGGCTTCCTTAACAGTCCCGAAAGCACTGTCTGATCATAAGGCTGCATCAGATTCAGGCATTGCGGGTCACTAGGCCGATAGCGGGCTTGCGCTATTTCGGCAAGGGTGCCAATAGAACGACCCTGGACTGGCTGTTCCAACGCTAATCGTTGGTGAAGTGGTCATATTGCCGCGCCTTCGTGGATTGCGGATATCGTAAGCTGCTCTCGGAGCGTGAGTGTGTGTGGCCGCCGCATCGCGCGGTGCACCAGCTAGAGAAGACAAGAAAGGGCTTGTTGTCATGACGACAGAGGTTTCGACGGAACCGACTCGCCGTGATTTTCTATACATCGCGACCGGTGCCGTAGCTGCTGTCGGCGCGGCCGCGGTGGTTTGGCCGTTGGTTACGCAGATGAATCCTGACGCGTCCACGATTGCGGCCGGTGCGCCGATCGAGGTCGATCTTGGTCCGGTTGCTGAGGGCCAGGAAATCAAGGTGTTTTGGCGCGGCAAGCCGATCTACATCATGCACCGCTCTGCGCAGCAGATCGACGAAGCGCGCACGGTGTCGCTGTCGAGCCTGCCCGATCCGCAGAGCGATCAGGAACGGACCAAGGAAGGTTATGAACAGTGGCTGGTGGTGGTCGGCATCTGCACCCATCTTGGCTGCATCCCGATGGCCCGCCAGGGCAATTACAACGGCTTCTTCTGCCCCTGCCACGGTTCCCAGTACGATTCCTCGGGCCGCATTCGCCAGGGGCCTGCGCCGGCCAACCTCCCGGTGCCGCCCTATCAGTTCGTCTCCGCCAGCAAGATCCAGATTGGCTGACGTCACCCCATCCTCCATTAAGCATCGCTGCCATCATTCCTAGGATCGCGACATGAGTGGACCTTCAACCTATCAACCACAACACAAAGTCCTGCAGTGGATAGAACAACGACTGCCGGTGATGAACTTTGTGAACTCCTCCTTCGTGGCGTGGCCGACGCCGCGCAACCTCAACTACTGGTGGACGTTCGGCGCCATCCTCTCGATGATGCTGGTGGTGCAGATCATCACCGGCGTTGTGCTGGCGATGCACTACACCCCGCACGCCGACATGGCCTTCGATTCGATCGAGGCGATCGTCCGTGACGTGAACTATGGCTGGATGATGCGTAACATCCACGCCGCCGGCGCCTCGATGTTCTTCATCGCGGTGTATGTGCACATGTTCCGCGGCCTGTATTACGGGTCGTACAAGGAGCCGCGCGAGCTGCTGTGGATCCTCGGCGTCATCATCTACCTGCTGATGATGGCCACCGGCTTCATGGGCTACGTGCTTCCCTGGGGCCAGATGAGCTTCTGGGGCGCCACCGTGATCACCAACCTGTTCTCGGCCATTCCGCTGGTCGGCGACAGCATCGTGACGCTGCTGTGGGGCGGCTACTCGGTCGGCAACCCGACGCTGAACCGCTTCTTCTCGCTGCATTACCTGCTGCCGTTCGTGATCGTCGGCGTGGTGGTGCTGCACGTTTGGGCAGTTCATGTCACCGGCCAAAACAACCCGACCGGCGTCGAGGCCAAGACCGAAAAGGACACCGTGCCCTTCACGCCCTATGCGACGCTGAAGGACCTGGTCGGCATGTCTGCCTTCCTGATGTTCTTCTCGTGGTTCATTTTCTACATGCCGAACTATCTCGGCGAGGCCGACAACTACATCCCGGCCAACCCGGGCGTGACCCCGCCGCACATCGTTCCGGAATGGTACTACCTGCCGTTCTACGCGATCCTGCGCGCCATCCCGAACAAGCTGCTCGGCGTGGTGGCGATGTTCGGCGCGATCCTGGTTCTGCTGTTCCTGCCCTGGCTCGACAGCTGCAAGGTTCGTTCGTCGCGCTATCGTCCGCTGGCCAAGCGCTTCTTCTGGGCGTTCGTCGCGGTCTGCTTGCTGCTGGGCTGGCTGGGTGCCAAGCCGGCGGAAGGCGTCTACACCGTGATGTCGCAGGTGCTCACCGCTTGCTACTTCGCCTACTTCCTGGTGGTGCTGCCTGTGCTGTCGCGTAAGGAGAAGACCTTGCCGTTGCCGAACTCGATCGCTGACGACGTGCTCGCCAGCTCGGCCTCCAAGGGCAAGTCGCTGGCCTCGGTCGCCGTGATCGCTGCGCTGGCCGGCACCCTGGTGGTCGGCGCCAGCCAGGACGCCAAGGCCTCGGCGGGTGGCAACGTGCCGCCGTCGCTGGAGTGGTCGTTCGCCGGCCCGTTCGGCACCTTCGACCGCGCTCAGCTGCAGCGTGGCTACAAGGTGTACAAGGAAGTCTGCTCGGCCTGTCACTCGATGAAGTATGTCCACTACCGGAACCTCACCGAGCCGGGTGGACCGGGCTTCACCGTCGAGCAGGCCAAGGCGTTCGCTGCCGAAGCCGCGCCGATCAAGGACGGCCCGAACGACTCCGGCGAGATGTTCGATCGTCCGCGCCGCCTTGCCGACCCGTTCCCGTCGCCCTATCCGAACGAAGCCGCTGCGCGGTTCTCGAACGGCGGTGCGGCTCCCCCGGACCTGTCGGTGATCACCAAGGCTCGTTCGTATGAGCGTGGTTTCCCGCAGTTCCTGATCGACCTGGTCACCCAGTTCCAGGAGCAGGGCCCGAACTACGTGGCTGGCTTGCTGCGCGGCTACGAAGACACTCCCCCGGAGGGCTTCGTTCTCCCGGACGGCGCGTACTACAACAAGTACTACCCGGGCCACGCCATCAAGATGCCGCAGATGCTGATGGATGGTGTCGTCACCTATGAAGACGACACGCCGAACACCGCGGATCAGTACGCCAAGGACGTCACCGCATTCCTGATGTGGGCTGCTGAGCCGCACATGGAAGCCCGGAAGCGCCTCGGCCTGCAGGTCATGATCTTCCTGGCTCTGCTGACCGGCCTTCTGTACTTCACCAAGCGCCGGGTCTGGGCCAACGCCCACTGATCGAAGCGATTGGACAACGACAACGGAAAAGCCCCTTCGGGGGCTTTTTTTGTTGCCTGCTCGCCAGCGGCAATCCCTCGGCGTCAGCGCAGCCGCACCGCGACCGTTATCTCCGCCAGGCGATAGCGTCCGTGCTGGAGATGTGGGGGCGATCTGCCCGCGCGGTGGTGCTGCGAAGCGCCCGTGCACCACGGTCGTTTCGGCGTTGTGATGATGCCGATCATGCTTTGCGGCGCTCGCCGGGCAGCCTGGATTGCAGCCGCACCTGATTGCTCGCTGTGCGATCTGTGCGATCGTATTATCAGTTCCTCAACGCATTCAGCAGGATCGGCGGCACAGAACACGGTGCGGCGCGCCTCCGGTAAAATTTGAGCTTTCGACTGAACGGTTGTCGAAAAAAGTGCTGCGATAACGTCGCCTCAGAAGTGAGGGTAGTCATGGTCGAACAATCATCAACGCCAGCTCCGAACGTCGTCGATTTCGTCGACTATCAGTTGCAGCGCAAAACCACTCGCGCCACGGCGCTGAAGCCGCGCATCTGCCGGCATTGCGGCGCCGTGCTCGGCGCCGGCGAGTCCGAGGACGATTGCTCCACCGCCTTGATCAGCTGCACGCCGGGTTGGATCTAAGGAGCGGCCGCCGCTCCCACCCCCCGGATCGGCGAGCCCAGCCTGAGCTGCGCCGCCGCCGCCGGATCGACTGCCGCGCCCGCGGCAGCTGTGCTGAGCGGCCAAGAGTGCCGCCTCAGCTGCCTTTCCCGTCCGCGCCCCGCCGGCGGTTGACCGTTCCGGCAGATCCGCTCGCTGCTCGGAAAGACTGTTTCAAAATGCGACAATTTTCATTCGACACCAGCGGTGGCTTAATAGCTGCTCCGCGAAAAACTCACGAATCGCGGCGAGACAGATATCCCATCTATCAGATATGATGTTTTGAACATCATAAGTGGAGCGGCTATGACCCTCGGTGATGCAAGCACGCATAAAGTCCGGACTGGCGATGGCCATCGGCGGGCGTGCTGCGCGCCGGAACGCCGGTTCTGCGGTAGTGGTCGGGGGCGCCGCTCATGATGTCGGCCGTCGCCCTGCAACTGAGCTGTGTCGGCGCGTTGCTCGCCGTCTCGGTGCTGGCGGTGATGCTGGCGCGCTGGCGGATCGGCAATGCCGTGGTCTATGGCGCCACCTTGCTGCTGTGCGGTGCCGCCTGTTTTGGCGCGCTGCGGGTGCTGGTCACCGGCGCGGCGCCGGGGCCGGGCCTGGTGCTGCCGATCGGCCTGCCATGGCTCGGCGCGCATTTCCGGCTCGATGCGCTGTCCGCGTTCTTCCTGGTGGTGATCAATCTCGGCGGCGCGCTCGCCAGCCTGTATGCGCTCGGCTACGGCCGCCACGAACACGCGCCGCAGCGCGTGCTGCCATTCTTCCCGGCGTTTCTAGCCGGCATGAATCTGGTGCTGCTGGCTAACGACGCATTCTCCTATCTCTTGAGCTGGGAATTCATGTCGCTGGCGTCATGGGCGCTGGTGATGGCGCATCATCGCCAGAGCGGCAATGCGCAGGCCGGCTATGTCTATCTGCTGATGGCCAGTTTCGGCACGATGGCGCTGCTGCTGGCGTTCGGCTTCCTTGCAGGTCCCGCCGGCAACTACGCCTTCGACGCCATCCGCGCCGCCCCGCATTCCGGCGCCGCCGCGACCCTGGTGCTGGTGTTGATGCTGCTCGGCGCCGGCTCCAAGGCCGGCCTGGTGCCGCTCCATGTCTGGCTGCCGCTCGCCCATCCGGCCGCGCCCAGCCACGTCTCGGCGCTGATGAGCGGCGTGATGACCAAGGTGGCGATCTACGGCTTCATTCGCGTGGTGTTCGATCTGCTCGGCCGTCCCGACTGGACCGCGAGCGTGGTGGTGCTGTTGCTCGGCGGCGTCACCGCGGTGATGGGCATTCTCTATGCGCTGATGGAGCGCGACCTGAAGCGGCTGCTGGCCTATTCCACGATCGAGAATGTCGGCATGATCTTTGTCGGCCTCGGGCTGGCGCTGGCGTTTCAGGCCAATGGCCAGGGTCTGCCGGCGGCGCTGGCCTTCACCGCGGCGCTGTTCCACATCTTCAATCACTCGCTGTTCAAGAGCCTGCTGTTCTTCGGCGCCGGCGCGGTGCTGGTCGCCACCGGCGAGCGCAACATGGACCGGCTCGGCGGCCTCATTCACCGCATGCCGGCCACCAGCATCGTGTTCCTGATCGGCGCGGTGGCGATCTCGGCGCTGCCGCCGTTCAACGGCTTTGTCTCGGAGTGGCTGACCTTCCAGGCGGTGCTGCAGAGCCCGCAACTGCCGCAATGGGGCCTGAAAATCATGGTGCCGGCGATCGGCGGCATGCTGGCGCTGGCGGCGGCACTGGCCGCGGCCTGTTTCGTCAAAGCCTATGGCGCCAGCTTCCTCAGCCGGCCGCGTAGCCCGGCCGCGGAAAACGCGCGGGAAGTCGATCGCTTCTCGGTCGCCGCGATGGCGATCCTGGCGCTGCTGTGCCTGCTGGCGGGCATTTTCCCAGGCCTGGTGATGGATGCGCTGGCGCCGGTCAGCGCCGAGATTCTGCACATCCGGCTCGCCGGGCAGACCGAACTACCGTGGCTGTCGATCGTGCCGATCGATCTGCGCCGCGGTTCCTATAACGGCCTCTTGGTGCTGGCCTTCATCGCGATCTCCGCGACGCTCGGCTTCTTGGCGATCCTGAAGCTGTCGTCGCCTGCGGTGCGCCGTGCGCCGGCCTGGGGCTGCGGCTACGCCGAGCCGGTGCCGCTCGCGCAATATTCGCCCGACAGCGTTGCGCAGCCGCTGCGCCGGGTGTTCGGCACGCTGCTGTTCCGCGCCCGCGACCACGTCACCATGCCGCCGCCCGGCAGCGTCGCGCCGGCGAAATTCTCGGTCGAGCTGCACGATCTGATCTGGGAGAACCTGTACGGTCGGATCGCGTCCGCGATCGAATTCGTCTCGACCCGTCTCAACAACATGCAACTGCTGTCGATCCGCGGCTATCTCAGCCTGGTGTTCGCCACGCTGGTCGCACTGCTGGTGGTGATCGCAATATGGGCGTGACCCTCAACGACCTCCTGGTGCAGGGCCTGCAGATGCTGCTGGTGTTCACACTGGCGCCGCTGCTCACCGGCTTCATCCGAAAAGTGAAAGCGCGCTTGATGCGCAAGCGCGGGCCATCGCTGCTGCAGCCCTATCGCGATCTGCTGCGGCTGCTGCGCAAGGATGTGGTGCTGGCCGACAATGCCTCCTGGCTGTTCCGCGCCACGCCCTATGTCACCTTCGCGGCGATCTGGGTGGCGGCGGCGCTGGTGCCGACCTTCGCCACCGGGCTGCTGTTCAACTGGATGGCCGACCTGATCGTGATCGTGGCGCTGCTCGGCACCGCGCGCTTCTTCCTGGCGCTGGCCGGCATGGATGTCGGCACCGCCTTCGGCGGGCTCGGCTCCAGCCGCGAAGTGATGATCGCCGCGCTCGCCGAACCGGCGATGCTGCTGATCGTGTTCTGCGTGGCGCTGGTCGCCGGCTCCAGCCAGCTCTCGACCATCGCCAATTTCATCGCGTCCGCGCAGGTCGGGCTGCGCGTGTCGCTCGGCCTCGCGATGATCGCGCTGATCATGGTGGCACTCGCGGAAAACGCCCGGATTCCGGTCGACAATCCCTCGACCCATCTCGAACTGACCATGGTCCATGAGGCGATGATCCTGGAATATTCCGGGCGTCATCTAGCGCTGATCGAGTTCGGCGCCTTCCTCAAGCTGCTGCTCTATGTGTCGCTGCTGGCCTGCCTGTTCTTCCCCTGGGGCATCGCGGTGTCGGGCGCCGGTCTGCAATCTTATGTGGTCGGCACCGCGGTCTATGTCGTCAAGCTGGCGGCGGTCGGTTTCCTGCTGGCGCTGTTTGAAACCGCGACCGCCAAGATGCGGGTGTTCCGGGTGCCGCAATTCCTCGGCGCCGCCTTGATGCTGGGGCTGCTCGGCACGCTGTTGTTGTTCGTCTCGAAGAGCTTGTGATGCACAGTCTGGCGTTCGATATCTCACACTCGCTGGCCGGCATCCTGGTGCTGATCAGCTTCATGATGCTGTATCAGGACCGGCTCTATTCGCTGCTCAACGTGTTCGCGCTGCACGCCGTGGTGCTGGCGGCCGCGGTCACCTGGCAGGCGATGATCCAAAACGCGCCGCATCTCTATGTCACCGCGGCGATCGCGCTGGTGTTCAAGGCGATCGTGATCCCGGTGGCGCTGCATCGCATCATCCGCCAGCTCGGCATTCACCGCGATATCGAGACCGTTTTCGGCATCGGCCCGACCATGCTGGCCGGCATGGGGCTGGTGGCGCTGTCGATGGTGATCATGCTGCGCGTCACCGCGGAAGCCGACGCGCTGGCGCGCGAAGACCTCGCTTTCGCGCTGTCGGTGGTGCTGCTCAGCCTGCTCGTGATGGTGACGCGCCGTAACGCCGTCAGTCAGGTGGTCGGCTTCATGTCGCTGGAAAACGGCCTGGTGCTGGCCGCCACCGGCGCCAAGGGCATGCCGCTGGTGGTGGAAATCAGCGTGGCGTTCTCGGTTCTGATCGCCTTCATCGTGATCGGCATCTTCCTGTTCCGGATTCGGGAGCGCTTCGACTCGGTCGACGTCGACGATCTCGATCGATCGCGCGGAGAGCGCGGATGACGATGACTGCTTTCGATGCTGTCTATGGCGTGCTGCTGATCCCGATCGGATCGGCGGCGGTGCTGGCGCTGCTGCCGGGCTACCGGCTGACCGCGCGGCTCAATGTGGTGGCGAGCCTTGCCACCTTCATCTCGGCGCTCTTGCTGCTGGCGCTGCCGCGGCCGACCCCGGGGTCGTATGTGCTGGTCGACGACCTCAACATCGTGTTCGTGGTGCTGAACACGTTCGTGGGCTTCACCACCAGCCTGTTCAGCGCCAGCTACATCGCCCATGAGCTGCAGACCGGACGGCTGACCCCAGCCTATCTGCGGTTCTACCACGCCATGTACCAGATCATGATGTTCGGCATGAACCTGGCGTTCGTCTCCAACAATATCGGCCTGATGTGGGTGGCGGTCGAGGTCGCGACGCTGACCACGGTGCTGATGGTCGGCATCTATCGCACCCATGCGGCGCTGGAAGCGGCGTGGAAGTATTTCATCCTGGGTTCGGTCGGCATCGCGTTCGCGCTGTTCGGCACCATCCTGGTCTATATGGCGGCGCTGCCGGTGATCGGCGAAGGCAACGACGCCATGGTCTGGACGCTGCTGATCGAGCGCGCCGGCAATTTCGATCCGGCGCTGCTCAACGTTGCCTTCGTGTTCCTGTTCCTGGGCTACGGCACCAAGGTCGGCTTGGCGCCGCTCCATGCCTGGCTGCCCGATGCCCATGCCGAAGGCCCGACGCCGATCTCGGCCGTGCTGTCCGGACTGCTGCTCAACGTCGCGCTCTATGCGCTGTTGCGCTTCAAGATGCTGCTCGCCGCCAATCCGGATGCGCTGGCGCCCGGCACGCTGATGGTGACCATGGGGCTCGGCTCGCTCTTGTTCGCCGCCTTCATGCTGTATCGGCGCCGCGACATCAAACGGCTGTTCGCCTATTCCTCGATCGAGCATATGGGCATCATCGTGTTCGCGTTCGGCATGGGCGGTCCGCTCGCCAATTTCGCCGGGCTGCTGCATATGGTGATGCACAGCCTGACCAAGTCGGCGATCTTCTTCGCGGTCGGTCACATCACGCAGATCAAAGGCACCCAGCAGATTTCGGAAATCCGCGGCCTCACCGAAAGCCATCCGGCGCTCGGCTGGGGTCTGGTGGTCGGCGTTGCGGCGATCGCCGGGCTGCCGCCGCTCGGCATCTTCATGAGCGAATTTCTGGTGGTCAGCTCCACCTTTGCCCGGCAACCGCTGTTGGCACTGGTGCTGGTGATCGGGCTCTTGGTGGCATTCGGCGCGCTGACGCTGCGGCTGACCAGCGTCGCCTTCGGCGAACCGCGCGGCTCGACCGCGCCGGCTCAGGCGTCCTATGTGCCGATGTTTGCCCATCTGGCGCTGGTGCTGATCGCCGGCTTCTACCTGCCGGCGCCGATCGTGGCCTGGTTCCAGCATGTCGCTCAACTGCTCGGCTAGTGTGAGGATGGCATGGCGTCACTCGATGAACTGAAGCTGCAGGGCCAGATCGTTGCGGGGCATCGGCCGTGTCCGCGGCTGGTGGTTGATGCCGCGCAGTGGTCGCGCGCCACGCTCGAACTGGTCGCCGGGCGCTGGTCGCTGCTGTCGCTGTGGGGCGAAGCCGACACCGTGCATATGGCGATGCTCGAACCGCAGCTTGGCGAAGCGGTGGTGCTCAGCCTGCCGTGCCCAAGCGGCAGCTTTCCCTCGGTCGGCATGTTGCATCCGCCGGCGCTGCGGCTGGAACGCTCGCTCCACGATCTGTTCGGCCTGGTGCCGGAAGGCTCGCCCGATCCGCGGCCCTGGCTCGATCGCGATCAATGGGGCGTGCGTTTTCCGCTCGGCCCGCGGCTGCCGGCCAGCGCGCCGCGCGGCTATCAGATGCTGCCGGTCGATGGCGAGGGCCTGCATCAGATCGCGGTCGGCCCGGTGCATGCCGGCATTATCGAGCCCGGCCATTTCCGCTTCACCGCCAATGGTGAAACCGTGGTGCGGCTCGAGGAACGGCTCGGCTATGTGCACAAGGGCATCGATGGCCTGTTGATCGGCGCCGATCTTGAGCGTGGCGCCCAGCTTGCCGGCCGCGTCAGCGGTGATAGCACCGTGGCCTATGCGATCGCCTTTGCCCGTGCCGCCGAGGCCGCGCTTGGCGTTACCGTGCCGGCGCGGGCGCTGTGGCTGCGCGCGCTCTGCGCCGAGCTGGAACGGCTCGCCAATCACCTCGGCGACATCGGCGGCGTCTGCAACGACGTCGCCTTCGCGCTGATGTTGTCCCATTGCAGCGTGCTGCGCGAAAATGTGTTGCGTGCCGCGGAGCGGGCGTTCGGTCATCGGCTGATGCGCGATGTGGTGGTGCCGGGCGGCGTTGCCCGCGATCTCGACGACACCGGCAAGGGCTCGATCCGGCAGATGGCCAAGACCGTGCGCCAGCGTTTTCCGGAACTGATCGAACTCTACGACGAGACCGCGTCGTTGCAGGACCGCACCGTGACCACCGGGCGGCTGTCGGCGGAACTCGTGCAGCAATACGCCGCTGGCGGCTATGTCGGCCGCGCATCGGGGCGCGATTTCGACGCGCGGCGCGATCTCGCTTATCCACCTTATGATCAGCTGCGCTTCAAAGTGCCGGTGCTGACCGAAGGCGACGTCAATGCGCGCGTCTGGATTCGGATTCGCGAGGTCAAACAGAGCCTCGGACTGATCGAGCAAATTCTGTCGGAACTGCCGGAAGGCGAGTGCCGCGTGCCGTTGCCGGCGATCATCGAGCCTGCCGAAGGCTTGGCGCTGGTTGAAGGTTTTCGCGGCGACGTGCTGGCGTGGCTGCGGCTTACGGACGGCGCGATCGCGCGTTGCCATCTGCGCGATCCATCCTGGTTCCAATGGCCACTGCTGGAAGCGGCGATCGAGGGCAATATCGTTGCCGACTTCCCGGTCTGCAACAAATCCTTCAACTGCTCCTATTCCGGCGTCGATCTGTGAGCGAGGGCGATGCGCAAGCTGCTGTTTGAAAGCCTGTTCCAGCGTCCGTTCACCGAGACGGCGCCGTCGCTCGACGATGACGCCGTGGCGGAGATCGCCACCGCGCTCGGCGAGCGCGCGCGCCGCAAGCTCGGCCGCAGCCTGTCGATCCGCGAAGTTGACGCCGGCTCCTGCAATGGCTGCGAGCTGGAAATCCACGCGCTCAGCAACCCGTATTACGACATCGATCGCTTCGGTCTGCGCTTTGTCGCTTCGCCCCGGCATGCCGACGTGCTGCTGGTCACCGGGCCGGTGACCAAGAACATGGCCGATGCGCTCAAGACCACCTATGACGCGACGCCGTCGCCGAAATGGGTGGTGGCGCTGGGCGACTGCGCCAAGGATGGCGGCTGCTTCGCCGGCAGCTACGCAGTGGTGGGCGGGGTCGCGCAAGTGATCCCGGTCGATCTGCATATTCCCGGCTGTCCGCCACCGCCGCTGAAAATCTTGAAAGGATTGCTGGCATTGCTCGACAAGGCCGCCAGCGCGCCGGTATCGCGCTGAGCCTTTTCGCGCGCCTTGCGACGAGCAACCGCATCTTCCATCGCGATTTTGCTTGATAGACTCACCGTGGCGGACTGCCGCGTTGAGGCCGTCCGCCGGGTGACATGTTGCGCGAGTAATACCAACGGTGATTGATGCCGACCTCTCCGCACGTCGTGGCCGGGCTCCGTCCCGGCCATCCACGTCTTTGATCTTGCCGCGCTTTCAAGACGTGGATGCCCGCGACAAGCGCGGGCATGACGAGTCAATGGTAGGAGCCGCTGGTATAACAGTTTCGGTTCCGACCAGGTCGAATCCGAGTGGCTTGCGCCGTGCTCGGCCTGATCAGCAAGGAGCACGTTGTGCGACGATGCGGCCTGAACGGAACAGCAAGTGTCGGCTGATCAGTGCCGCTTGCTGCCGGGGGCGCACGGTGACGCTTCGCTCATCTACTCGCGCTGCGATCTTGCTGGAAGCTGTGTCGATCACCGCGGCGCCTTCATGAGCGAAGTGCCAGACGCCGCGATCAAGGGACCCAATGACCAGGCGTCTGGCGAGATCTGGCACGCGGTCGATGCTGATCGCGTGCTGGCGCTGCTCTTGACCGAACGCGGCGGACTGAGCAGCGCGGAAGCCAAGGCGCGGCTCGCCACCTATGGCCCGAATGCGCTGCCCGAGCCGCCGCGCCGTCCGGCCTGGCGGCGGCTGCTGGCGCAGTTCGACAACATGCTGATCTACTTCCTGCTCGCGGCCGCGCTGGCGGCGGCGGTGCTCGGCCATGCCATTGATGCGGCGGTGATCGTGGCGGTGGTGACCATCAACGCCATCGCCGGCTTCATCCAGGAAGACAAGGCGGAGCGGGCGCTTTCCGCCATCCGCAAGATGATTTCACCGCGCGCCCATGTATGGCGCGACGGCCATCGCGTCAGTATTGCCGCCGCCGACCTCGTGCCCGGCGACGTGGTGATGATCGAAGCCGGCGACCGGGTGCCGGCCGATCTGCGCCTGACGCGGGCGCGGGGCCTGTTGATCGACGAGGCGATGCTGACCGGCGAATCGGTCGCCGCCGATAAACAGGATCATCCCGCAGCGCCGGACGCGCCGCTCGGCGACCGGCACTGCATGGCGTTTTGCGGCACGGTGGTTTCGGCGGGCCAAGGGTTTGGCGTTGTGGTGGCGACCGGCGGCCGCACCGAAATCGGCCGCATCAATTCTTTGATGCAAAGCGTCGAGCAACTGACCACGCCGCTGCTCAAGCAGATCAATCAATTCGCGCAGCGTTTCACCTGGGTGGTGATCGTGGCCGCGGCCGCGCTGTTTGCCTTTGCGACGCTGGCGCGCGGCTATGCCTGGCCCGAGGCGTTGATCGCGGTGGTGGCGCTGGCGGTGAGCGTGATCCCGGAAGGATTGCCGGCGGTGATCACCATCACGCTGGCAATCGGCGTGCAGCGCATGGCGCGGCGCAACGCCATCATCCGCCGCTTGCCAGCGGTGGAGTCGCTGGGCGCCACCTCGGTGATCTGCTCGGACAAGACCGGCACGCTGACCCGCAACGAGATGACGGCGCGCCGCATCGTCACCGCCGACCACACGATCCTCGTAAGTGGCTCCGGCTATGTGCCGCAGGGCCAGCTGTTGAGCGAAGGCCGCGTCGATGCCGACGCCAATCAAGCCGCGCTGCCGCTGATCCGCTCGGCGCTGCTGTGCAATGACGCGCAGCTGCGCCAGGCGGGGGAGCATTACGTGGTCGATGGCGATCCGATGGAGGGCGCGCTGGTCGCGCTCGCCATCAAGGCTGGCTTTGATCCCGCCGCGGAACGTAGCGCATGGCAGCGCTCCGATGAAATTCCGTTCGACGCCCAGCATCGCTTCATGGCGACGCGCCACAGCACGGCGTCCGGCGATCATGTGATCTTCGTCAAGGGCGCGCCGGAACGGCTGCTGGCGATGTGCCAGAGCCAGAGCTCTGCCGTTGGGCCGCGGCCGCTCGATCATCAATTTTGGACTGAGCAGATCGCGCGTGCCGCTGCGGAGGGCGAGCGCGTGCTCGGCTTTGCGATGCGCGCGCCGGTGCGCGCGTCCGATCAACTCGGCTTTGCCGATCTTGAGTGCGGGCTGATGTTTCTGGGCTTGGTCGGCTTCATCGATCCGCCGCGCGATGAGGTGATCCAGGCGATCGCCGAATGCCGCTCGGCCGGCATCAGCGTCAAGATGATCACCGGCGATCACGCCGCCACCGCCGAGGCGATCGCCCGGCAATTGCGTTTGACGGAGGCCGCCGGCGCGGTCAGCGGTGCTGATCTTGATCGCGCCGATGATGACGAGTTTAGCGCGTTGATCCATCGGTCCGATGTGTTCGCCCGCACCAATCCCGAGCACAAGCTGCGCATCGTGCGCGCGCTGCAGGGCAGCGGCGCGGTGGTGGCGATGACCGGTGATGGCGTCAACGACGCGCCCGCACTGAAACAGGCCGATGTCGGCATTGCCATGGGTCACAAGGGCACCGAGACCGCCAAGGAAGCGGCGGAGATCGTGTTGCTCGACGACAATTTCGTGTCGATCGTGGCGGCGGTGCGCGAGGGGCGTACGGTTTACGACAACATCCGCAAGGTGATTTCCTGGACGATCCCGACCAATGGCGGCGAAGTGCTGAGTGTCACCCTGGCGATCCTGCTCGGCTTCGCCATGCCGATGACGCCGGTTCAGATTCTGTGGATCAACCTCATTCTCACCGTCACGCTCGGCCTGGTGCTGGCCTTTGAGCCGACCGAGCCGGGCACGATGAGTCGGCCGCCGCGTGCGGCCGATGCGCCCTTGCTGCCGCCGTTCCTGGTGTGGCGCATCCTGTTCGTCACGCTGCTGTTCACCATGGGAACCTTGGCGATCTTCTTCTTTGCGCAGGCACAGGGCCATACGCTGGAGACCGCGCGCACCATGGCTGTCAACGTGCTGGTGGTGTTCAAGACCGTGTATCTGTTCAACGTCCGCTATCTGCACGCCAGCTCGTTGTCTTTCCGTGGCGCATTGGGAACGCCGCCGGTGCTGATCGCGCTCGCGGTGGTGATCGCCGCGCAGCTGGCGTTCACCTACGCGCCGTTCATGCACACCCTGTTCGGAACTGCGCCGGTGTCGTTGCAGGATGGCCTGGTGA
Source organism: Rhodopseudomonas faecalis (assembly GCF_003217325.1). Lineage (GTDB taxonomy): Bacteria > Pseudomonadota > Alphaproteobacteria > Rhizobiales > Xanthobacteraceae > Rhodopseudomonas > Rhodopseudomonas faecalis. The sequence goes on along the minus strand of NZ_QJTI01000003.1, from coordinate 46,613 downwards.
TCATCGGCGCTGGCGCGGTGATGATGGTGGTGCTCGAACTGGAAAAATTGCTGATGCGGCGCAGCGGTGCGCTGCGCCGGCTCGGGGTGTGACACAAGGCGCAGAGCGGGGCGCATTTGCTTGCACCTGATGCGTTCCGCTGGTCCAATCATGCCACGATCGCACGATAAGAAAATACGAGGTTGACGATGAACGTGCCCCCTGGCTCAGCGATGCAACGGTCGGGCCTGCAGGTTGTGGTAGCGGCCACCGATTTCTCGGCGCGCTCGGATCGCGCGGTGCGCCGCGCCGCGGCGCTCGCCAAGGCGGCCGGCGCGCGGCTGGTGCTGCTGCATGTGGTCGATGACGATCAGCCGGCGCGCATTGTCGACGGCGAATGCGAACTGGCTGAAACGGCGCTCGCCGATGCGATCCGCGAGCACGCTTATTTGGCGGGGCTGCAATGTACGCCGATCGTGGCGCGCGGCGTCGCCTTTGACGGCATCGTCAAGGTCGCCGAGCAGCAGCAGGCCGATCTATGCGTGATCGGCAGCCATCGCCGCGCCTTTCTCAAGGACATTTTCATCGGCACCACCGCCGAGCGGGTGATCCGCAACAGCTCGTTCCCGGTGTTGATGGCCAATTCCGATCCGGCCGAGCCTTATGCCAGCGGCCTCGCGCCCGTGGAATTGTCGGACTGCTCGGCGCAGGCGCTTACGACCGCGCGCCGGCTCGGGTTGTTGCCGCCGAAGCGGCTGACCGTGCTGCATGTCTACGACGCCGCGGCGGCCGGCATGCTGAATTACGCGGGCGTGCGGCCGAGTCGGCGCAACGCATATCTGGGCGATGCACTGACGGAGGCGGCACGCGATCTGGCGGTGTTCATGAAGACCGTCGATCTCGGCGATATCGATCGTACCTCGCTGGTCAGGGAAGGATCGGCGGTGGCGGAGACAATCATCGACGTCGTCACCACCACCCGGCCGGATTTGGTGGTGATCGGCACCCACGGCCGGCGCGGCGTGGTCCGGCTGTTGCTCAGCAGTGTGGCGGAAGAGGTGCTGCGCTGTGTGCATAACGACGTGCTGGTGGTGCCGGTCAAAGACGCGGCACCAAGCTAGAGCAAGCGGCTAGAATAAGCGGCGAGACGCCCGCTTGCTCCACTGGGCGCTGGCGCGGCGTACCGGCCTGCGCTCAGCGCCTCGGCTTCGGCTGGTCGAGGCGGGCTTCGATGAATTCCGGCGGCCCTTTGGTGAGCCGTTCGATGCGGCGGTCGCGCTCCTCGGAGCTGGCCTGCGGATCGATCAGCGGCCCGAGCTGGCTGGCGGCCAATTCCACCGCGCGCAGGGTGCTGACCCGTGGCAGCGGTCTTGGGGATACGCTATCGAGCCCGAGCAGCAGCAGGCGGTGCACGGCATCCGATCGTGATAGTTGCCGGCTCGCAGCCCACGCATCGATCACCGCAACGGCGGCTGCATCCAATTGCAGCAGCACTGCCGCGTCGGTTCGCTGGTCCTGGTCCGCTGAAGGGGACGATGGGCTGCCGGTTTGCGTGATCATAAGAAACTGTGTACCTGAAAAGTGGTTCGTCCGGTAGTTGAAGTTCCATTGTCCGGAATGAACATGAATAAGCCGTTCGTCCCTGCCTTGCTGGCGTGAGCTTTGCATTTCCGAACCGGACGAATGAGCTGTCTGGCCTGCCGCGTGATTGGAACCCGCCGCATGAGAATTGTTCAAAACTTCCTTCGTGACCGTCGGCGTGTTCAAGCAGGTCGGGCTCTGATGTTGCAGTGCGGCGTTGCGATTGCTGCCATGCTCACGGTGGCGCCTTCCATGGCGCTAGCCAGTGCGGATAGCGCGATGCTGCCGCGTAACCTGTCGCCCTGGGGCATGTTCACCCATGCCGATGTGGTGGTGCAGACGGTGATGATCGGGCTGGCGCTGGCGTCGCTCGCCACCTGGACGGTGTGGCTCGCCAAGACCGTGGAATTGCGTCAGGCCACCGCGCAGGCGCGCGAGCGCATGGCCGCGCTGGAAGGCGGCGCCTCGCTCGCCGAATTGGCGCGCGATTGCGGCGAGGCCAGCGATGCGGTGGCGCGGCTGGTGCAGGCCGCCGCCCATGAGGCGTCGTTGCCCGGCGCGTCCTGGGATAGCGATTTCAAGGAACGGATCGCGTTGCGGCTGGAGCGGGTCGAAGCGGCGATGGCGCGCCGGGTCGGTCAGGGCACCGGCATTCTCGCCACGGTCGGTGCGGTGGCGCCGTTCGTCGGCCTGTTCGGCACGGTGTGGGGCATCATGAATGCCTTCATCGGCATTTCGCAGGCTCACACCACCAATCTCGCGGTGGTGGCGCCCGGCATTGCCGAAGCGCTGCTCGCCACCGCGCTCGGGCTGGTGGCGGCGATCCCGGCGGTGGTGATCTATAATCATCTGGCGCGGGTGATCACCGGCTATCGCGCGCTGCTTGGCGATGCCTCGGCGCAGTTGCTGCTGCTGCTCAGCCGCAGCAAGGGTCGGCCCGCCGTGGCGTTCGGCCGGGCAGGGTAGTTGGTCATGGGTGTGCGGCTCGGAGGCCGGGGGCGGCTCGGCGAGGACGACGATCTGGTCGAGGCTCACGAGATCAACGTCACGCCGTTCATCGACGTGATGCTGGTGCTGCTGATCATCTTCATGGTGGCGGCGCCGCTCGCCACCGTCGATGTCGGCGTCGAGCTGCCGGCGAGCACCGTGCAGCCGCAGCCGCGGCCGGACAAGCCAGTGTTCGTGACGCTCAAGCCCGATCTGTCCGTCGCGGTCGGTGAACAGCTGATCGCGCGCGACAATCTGGTCGCCACGCTCGATGCCGCCAGCAACCACAACAAGGACGAGCGGGTGTTTCTGCGCGCCGACAAGAGTGTCAATTACGGCGCGCTGATGGATTTGTTGAGCCAGTTGCGCGACGCCGGTTATCTCAAGGTCGCGCTGGTCGGGTTGGATGGCCGATGACCATGCTGGCGCTGCATGCGGCGGAGGATGCGGCCGGCGTGCGGCGCTGGACGCTCTCGGCTGCGGCGGTGGTGGCGGCCCATGCCGCGCTGATCGGCGCCGGCATGGCCTGGTACAATCAGGCGCCGCCGCCCGGCACCGCGATGCCGGCGATCATGGTCGATATGGCGCCGAGCCACGCCGCGCCTTCTGCGAAATCGCCGGATATCGCGCCCGGGCCGGAGATGCAGCAGGCCGAGGCCGCGGAGCCGCCGCCGCCACCGCAGCAACAGGTCAAGCAGCCCGAGCAGGTGCCGCCGACCCCGCCGCAGCACACCGCGGCCGTGGCGGCGCCGCCGGAGCCCAAGCCGCAGGCCAAGCCAGAGCCGCAAGCCAAGCCGCCCGAACCCGCCAAACCGGTCAAGAAACCGCCGCGCAAACAAGCCGAGGCCGCCGCGCCGCACACCAGCGCGCCACCGGCCTCCGATCGGGTCGGACGCGCTGCCGCCGCGACCGCCGGCGAGGTCGCCGCCGCGGCGTTGCCGAGCTATCGCGACCGGCTCGCCGCCCATTTGCAGCGCTACAAGCGTTATCCGGCCGAGGCCAATGGCGCTAACGGTACCTCGATGCTGAGTTTCACCGTCGGCCGCCATGGCCAGGTGCTGCGCGCCAGCCTGGCGCATTCCTCCGGCAACTCGGCGCTGGACGCCGAAACGCTGGCCATGATCCGGCGCGCCCAGCCGCTGCCGGCGTTTCCGCCGGAAATGCCGCAAGGATCGTTATCTTTTACCGTTCCGGTGCGGTTTTCCTCGGCGCGCTGACCGATCGTGCTGGGTGGTATTCGAAGGCAGTCATTCCACCTGTTCGCCTGACGATCTGACTCGGGTTCCTGATCCGTTCGCCTGACGAACGGAAGGATGCGAATTCCGCATGGGGTCGGCCCCCTTCAAGATTAACAAACCGTTTCAGAAATCATGCGCAGGTGGCTGAAATTCAATGCAAATCGTCACACGGCGCTTAGTTAAATTTTAAGCCGGTCCCGCTAAGTTGCTTGCACTGTTGAGTGTTTGAGAGTTGCGAGTACGCCATGACAGAACCCCATCGCCCGAGGGTCAAGTATGTCATCGGGCCCGACGGAAGTCCGTTAACCATTGCGGATTTGCCGGCCCCTGGAACCAAACGGTGGGTCATCCGCCGTAAGGCTGAAGTGGTGGCTGCGGTGCGCGGTGGCCTGCTGTCGCTTGAAGAAGCGTGCAGCCGTTACACGCTGACGGTGGACGAGTTCCTGTCTTGGCAGTTCTCGATCGACCAGCATGGTCTGGCCGGTCTGCGCACGACACGGATTCAGCAGTACCGCCAGTAAGCAGCTTCGGCTTCTTTTTCTTTACAATTCAATCGTTAGGCGCCGGTCACCCCCTCCCTCAGCGGAGGTGGTTGGCCGGCGTTTGGCGTTTTGTTCACCGAGGTTAAGGGTCGTTAACCATATCGAAACCATCCTATAGGCAATATTTGCCTAGTCGGTCTGGCGTGCCGAATCCAAGGGGCTGGTGCGTTGCAAGGTCTGTTGAATTTCCTGAAGGGTCTGGGCGCCGCCCGGCTGACGGCCATGGTCGCCGTCACGGCCGCGCTGATCGGCTTTTTCGCGTTCATTATCCTGCGCGTCACTGCGCCGCAGATGACCACGCTGTTCACCGACCTCAGCGTTGAAGACTCCTCCGGCATCATCAAAGACCTCGAACGGCAGGGCATTCCGTTCGAAATCCGCAATGAAGGGGCCATCATCATGGTCCCGAAGGACAAGGTCACCCGGCTGCGCATGAAGCTGGCCGAAGCCGGCCTGCCCAAGGGCGGCGGCGTCGGCTACGAGATCTTCGACAAGTCGGAAGCGCTCGGCTCGACCAGTTTTGTGCAGAACATCAACCATCTGCGCGCGCTGGAAGGCGAACTGGCGCGCACCATCCGCGCGATCGACCGCATTCAGGCGGCGCGCGTCCATCTGGTGCTGCCGGAACGGCCGCTGTTCTCGCGCGAAGTGCCGGAGCCGTCGGCCTCGATCGTGCTGCGGGTGCGCGGCGCGCTCGAGCCGCAGCAGGTGCGCGCGATCCGCCATCTGGTGTCGTCCGCGGTCAATGGCCTCAAGCCGCAGCGCGTCTCGATCGTCGATGAAGCCGGTCAGCTTCTCGCCGACGGCTCGGCCGGCGATTCCCTCGAAGGTGTGACCGGCGACGAGCGCCGTGCGGCTTTCGAGAAACGGATGCGTAACCAGGTCGAGGCGATCGTATCGTCTGTGGTCGGCAACGGCCGGGCCCGCGTCCAGCTCACCGCCGACTTCGACTACAACAAGATTACCCAGACCTCGGACAAGTTCGACCCCGAGGGCCGGGTGCTGCGCTCGAGCCAGTCGCGTGAAGAATCGGCGCAGACGCTCAATCCGACCGACGGTCAGGTCACCGTCAACAACGAACTGCCGGGTGCGCAAGGCGGCGGCACCGCCACCGCGCGCGATCAGAGCAAGAAGTCGGAAGAGACGAACAACTACGAAATCTCGCGGGTGACCAAGACCGAGGTCACCGAAGTGGGTCGTGTCAACCGCATCTCCGTCGCGGTGCTGGTCGACGGCATCTACGCGAAGAACGACAAGGGTGAACTGGTCTATCAGGCGCGCGGCAAGGAAGAACTGGATCGGATTGCAGCCCTGGTGCGCTCGGCGATCGGCTTCGATCAAAAGCGCGGTGACCAGGTGGAAGTCGTCAACCTGCGCTTCGCGGAAGGTCCCGCGGTGGCGCCCATCAATGAACCGGCAGGCTTCATGGGCATGCTGAAGTTCACCAAGGACGACGTGATGTATGTGATCGAACTCGGCGTGATGATGCTGCTCGGTCTGCTGGTGATCTTCATGGTGGTGCGGCCCTTGGTGCGCCGTATCCTCGCCGCTGATCCGCAGGGGCAAGGCGCAACGCCGGCGCTGACCGACGGTAGCGCGCCGGCGATCGGCGCTGATGGCCAGCCGCTGGCGGTGCCGCAGCAGAGCATGGTCGATATCGCTCAGGTTCAGGGACAGGTACACGCCCAGACCGTGCACCGGGTCGGCGAACTCGCCGAACGCAACCCCAACGAGACCGTCGCTATCATTCGTCAATGGCTTCAGGAACCCGCGTAATTCGTCATGAGCACCCCGCAGCCCAATGATGCCAACAACAATGACATCGCCAGCGTTGTCGCCAACCTGGCGATGCGGCAGGGCAACCGTCAGCCGACCAAGCCGCTGAGCGGGCCAAAGCGCGCGGCGATGCTGATGCTGGCGCTCGGCGAGCAGTATGGCGGCAAAGTGTGGGCGCTGCTCGACGACGAGGAAGTGCGCGAATTGTCGGCGGTGATGTCGTCGCTCGGCACGGTCGAGCCGGAAGTGGTCGAAGACCTAATGCTGGAATTCGTGTCGCGGATGTCGGCGTCCGGCGCGCTGATGGGCAATTACGACGCCACCGAACGGCTGCTGCAGAAGTATCTGCCGGCCGATCGCGTGTCCGGCATCATGGAAGAAATCCGTGGCCCGGCCGGCCGCAACATGTGGGAAAAGCTCTCCAACGTGCAGGAGGAGGTGCTTGCCACCTATCTGAAGAACGAATATCCGCAGACCGCCGCGGTGGTGCTGTCGAAGCTCAAGCCGGAACATGCCGCGCGCGTGCTGGCGATCTTGCCGGACGATATGGCGCTCGACGTGGTTGGCCGCATGCTGCGCATGGAAGCGGTGCAGAAGGACGTGATCGAAAGCGTCGAGAAGACGCTGCGCGTCGAATTCATGTCGAACCTGTCGCAGACCCGGCGCCGCGACGCGCACGAAGTGATGGCGGAAATCTTCAACAATTTCGACCGCCAGACCGAAGCGCGCTTCATCACCGCGCTGGAAGAGGACAACCGCGAATCCGCCGAGCGCATCAAGGCGCTGATGTTCACCTTCGACGATCTGGTTAAGCTCGACGCCGGCTCGGCGCAGACCCTGATGCGCAACATCGACAAGGACAAGCTGGCGATCGCGCTCAAGAGCGCCAACGAGGATGTGCGCTCGTTCTTCCTCGGTAACATGTCGCAGCGCGCCGGCAAGATGCTGCTCGACGACATGGCCGCGCTCGGCCCGGTGCGGCTGCGCGATGTCGACGAAGCGCAGGCGTTGCTCGTCAACCTCGCCAAGGATCTCGCGGCCAAGGGTGAGATCGTGCTCACCAAGAACCGCGCCGACGATGAGCTGGTGTACTGATGGCGGCCCCGGCAAAATTCCTGTTCGATCTCGATTTCGGCGCGCCGGAGCAGGGCCGCGAGAAGGCGCCGAGCGCCGACGAAATCGCCGCGCAAGTCGCGGCTGCCGAACAGCGCGGTTATCAGCTCGGCTTCCAGGCCGGCCAGAACGAGGCGAAGGCCGAGAGCGACCGCCGCGTCGCGATGGCACTCGAACAGATCGGCGGCTCGATCCGCACCATTGCTACCGGCTTTTCCAGCGTCGAGGCGCGGATGGAAACCGAGGCGGTGGAAGTGGCGGTGGCGGTGGCGCGCAAGCTGTGCACTGAACTGATGGCGAGCCAGCCGCTGGTCGAGATCAATGCGCTGGTCAGCGACTGCTTCCGGCAGTTGGTGGCGACGCCACACATCGTGATCCGCATCAACGATGGCATGTATGAGCGTGCCCATGAGAGCATCGAGCGGCTGGCGCGGCAGAACGGCTATGAAGGCCGGCTGGTGATCATGGCCGAGCCCGATATCGCCTATGGCGATTGCCGGATCGAATGGGCCGATGGCGGCGTGGTGCTCGAGCGCGCCGCGATCGAAGAGAAGATCAGTGAACTGGTAGGACGCTACGTGGCGTCGCGGAATGAAGCCCGCGGTTCCACGGCAATGAGGACATAGCAATGGTCGATAATGACGGTCAGGTACCGCTCCCGGATCTCAACTCCGCCGATGCCCCGCCGATTAGCGACATCGGCTACAGCGAAGAAGAAAACGTCTCGCGCGTCGCCGCCGATCTGGAAGCGGTGTTCGACGTGCCGGTGCAGGTCTCGGCCGTGCTCGGCCGCTCCAAGATGGATGTCGGCGAGCTGCTCAAGCTCGGGCCCGGCACCGTGCTGGAGCTGGACCGCAAGGTCGGCGAGGCGATCGATATCTACGTCAACAACCGCCTGGTGGCCCGCGGCGAAGTGGTGCTGGTCGAGGACAAGCTCGGCGTGACCATGACGGAAATCATCAATGCGGAGCGGAACTGACGTGACCGCACGGCCCAACGCGATGCGCGCGGCAGACTGACAGGAGCAATACCATGCGGCTTCTCATCGTTGGCACATTGAAAGGCCAGCTGACCACCGCGACCAAGATCGCGATGGATAACCACGCCACCGTGATGCACTCGGAGGACAACGAGCAGGCGATGCGCGTGCTGCGCGGCGGCAAGGGTGCCGACCTGCTGATGGTGGACGTCGCGCTCGATATTCGCGATCTGGTGATGCGGCTGGAAGCCGAGCACATCCATGTGCCGATCGTGGCTTGCGGCATCGTCAACGACGCGCGCGCCGCGGTCGCCGCGATCCACGCCGGCGCCAAAGAGTACATCCCGCTGCCGCCCGATCCGGAGCTGATCGCCGCGGTGCTGGCGGCGGTCGCCAATGATTCCCGCGAGCTGATCTATCGCGACGAGTCGATGGCGCGGGTCATCAAGCTGGCGCAGCAGATCGCCGCTTCGGAAGCCTCGGTGATGATCACCGGCGAATCCGGCACCGGCAAGGAAGTGCTGGCGCGCTATGTGCACAGCCGCTCCAACCGCGCCAAGAAGCCGTTCATCAGCATCAACTGCGCGGCGATTCCGGAAAGCCTGCTCGAGTCGGAACTGTTCGGCCACGAGAAGGGCGCCTTCACCGGCGCGGTGGCGCGCCGCATCGGCAAGTTCGAGGAAGCGACCGGCGGCACGCTGCTGCTCGACGAAATCTCCGAAATGGATGTCCGGCTGCAATCAAAGCTGCTGCGCGCCATTCAGGAACGGATGATCGATCGCGTCGGCGGCACCAAGCCGGTGCCGGTCGATATCCGCATCATCGCGACCTCAAACCGCAATCTGCAGGATGCGGTGCGCGAAGGCACGTTCCGCGAAGACCTGCTGTTCCGCCTCAACGTCGTCAATCTGAAACTGCCGCCGCTGCGCGAGCGCCCGGCCGACATTCTTGAACTGGCGCAGCACTTCGTCAAAAAATACGCGGAGGCCAATGGCGTGCCGCTGCGGCCGCTGTCCTCGGAGGCGCGGCAGGTGCTGGCGGCCAATCGCTGGCCCGGCAACGTGCGCGAGCTGGAAAACACCATGCACCGCGCGGTGCTGATGGCGATCGGCGACGAGATCGGCGCGGAAGCGATCATCTCGCCCGAAGGCGAGCGGCTCGACATTGCCAAGCAGCCGCCGGCGGTGGCGCATGCCACGATGGCGGCCGAGCAGGTGACGCGCGCTTTGGTCGGCCGCACGGTCGCCGATGTCGAGCGCGATCTCATTCTGGAGACGCTCAAGCACTGCCTCGGCAATCGCACCCACGCTGCCAACATTCTCGGCATTTCGATCCGCACGCTGCGCAACAAGCTGAACGAATATGCCGACGACGGCTTGGCGATTCCGCCGGCCGGCGCCTCGGGCGATCATCGCGCGTTCGTGCCGGTGACCTAAGCGGCGCCGCGGCGCGTCAGGAATATTCCGGCGCGTCGTGCTTGCGGAAAATGCGGATCGGCTCGCCGGGCGTTAAGTCCGGCGCGGTCAGCCACGCATAGACGTACAGCAGCAGATAGCCGACCGCGACCGCGCCGACCACATAGACAATCCAGGTTCCGATTTTCTGCATCACGCCTCCATCATGCGTGGCACGCAGCGCTGCTGCAAGGGCGACGGCTTGCGCTCGCTGCCTGAATGGCTATTGCTTCGACACGTTTCTTAAACGCGAAGCGGACTCCACTTCGCCGTAAAACGCTGTAGCTTGCGAATCGCGGCGGCGCCGAAGGCGCCCTTTTGGCCGCATCAGCCCTTGAGAGCCATGCCCACTTTTACCCCGCATCAGGATGCCGCGCTCACCGCCGTTGCCGATTGGCTGAAGGCCAAGCCCGGCCGCGGCAGCACGCCGCAAGTGTTCCGGCTGTTCGGCTATGCCGGAACCGGCAAGACCACCCTGGCGCGTCACATCGCTGAGGGCGTCAAGGGTGAGGTCAAGTTCGCCGCCTTCACCGGCAAGGCCGCCTTGGTGATGCGCAACAAGGGCTGCGACAGCGCCTCGACTATTCATTCGCTGATCTACCGCACCAAGGAGAGCGGCGTCGAACAGCCGAGTTTTGAGCTGTGGGACGACGCGCCGGCCTCAAAGGCCAAGCTGATCGTGATCGACGAATGCTCGATGGTCGATGAGGAACTGGGCCGCGATTTGATGTCGTTCGATTGCCCGCTCTTGGTACTCGGCGATCCGGCGCAATTGCCGCCGATCCAGGGCGGCGGTTTCTTCACCAATGCCGAGCCCGACGTGATGCTGACCGAGGTGCATCGTCAGGCGCAGGACGATCCGATCGTGCGCATGTCGATGGCGGTACGCGAAGGGCGCCGTCTCGAAGTCGGTGACTATGGCGACAGCCAGGTGGTGCGGCGCGGCGATCTCGATCCCGACCGGGTGATGGGCGCCGATCAGGTGCTGGTCGGCCGCAACAACACGCGGCGCGCCTACAATATGCGGGTGCGGCAGAAGCAGAACATCGAGGATCCGTTGCCGGTCGCCGGCGACAAGCTGGTGTGCCTGCGCAACAACCGTAAGAAGGCGCTGTTCAATGGCGGGCTGTGGCGCGTGAAAGCGCGCGCCACCTCGAAGTCGATGATCATCACCATGCGCATCGTACCGGATGAAGATTTCGGCGGGCGGCTCACCAAAGTGTCGGTGCGCGGCGATTGCTTTGGCGGCGCGATCGAGGAAATCCCGTGGGAGCAGCGCAAGCCCTATGACGAGTTTGACTATGGCTATGTGCTGACCGTGCACAAAAGCCAGGGCTCGCAATGGGACGACGTGGTGCTGTTCGACGAGAGCTTTGCGTTTCAGGACAGCCGCGCGCGCTGGCTTTACACCGGCATCACCCGCGCCGCGAAGCGGCTGTGTGTGGTGGTGTGAGTAGCAGCGGTGTGAGTGGCGGCGGTCTGAGTAGCCGCAGTTGTGAGTTACTCACCTCTCCCCGCGTTCGGGGAGAGGTCGAACCGGCGAGGCCGGGTCGGGTGAGGGGCGCTGCCCCGCAACGTCATTCCGGGATGCGCGCGTAGCGCGCAGACCCGGAATCCCGCGATTGTCTTCCAACAGAGATTCCGGGTTCGCCCACCGCTGCGCGGTGGCCGCCCCGGAATGACGAGGTGGGGGAGCGGTCGCCCCGGAATGACGAGGTGAGCGCGGCGCGCGAACGATCAGTTTCCCGCCGGCTGCGCCACAAACGTCATGCGCGAGGGATTGTGGCCGATATTGCGCTCGGCGCGCACGGCGACAAAACCGGCGGCGGTCAGCTTATCGAGCACCTCGGCTTCTTCGTAGCGTTGCAAGCCGATGGTGTTGCGCAGTTGCCGGTAGTCCGACAGCGCGGTGCGGACCAGCCCGACCAGCGCATCTTTGAGAAAACCGTGCTGACGCGCCATGCGCAGCAAGGCGGCGACATCGGTGACCATGCCGACATTGGGCTGCAGAATGTCGCCGAGCACCAGCCGGCCATGCGGCTTCAGCAGCCGGCGCAGCACCAACAGCGCGCGGTCGAGATCGTCCGGCGTCATGTATTGCGCCACCGAATTCATCACCACCAGATCGACCGAGCCCGGCTCCATGTGGCGCAATTCTTCCAGCGAGCGCACCCGGATTTTCAGGTTGGGAGCGAACCGCGCGATCAGCCGGCCGCGCACCCCGGGCGCCGGTTCGGCCAGGATCAGCCGGCCGCAGGCGGCCGCGACCAGGCCAGCCGACAGCGCTTCGCCGCAGGAATAGTCGAGCACCACGGCATCCGGCGCGGGGATGTAGCGGATGATGTCCTCAGCGATCTGCCGGAAATGCACGTCGCGGTGCAGCTTGCTGACATAGATCGTGTGCGTGGAGTCGTAATAATCGATCCAGTCTTCCATTCGCCGGCCTGCTTTCGGAATCTCGATCGCCGGAATTTGACAACGGAACTTGGCGATTCTGGCGCGTCGCCGGGTCTAATGCGTTTCGCGGGGCGGGGGAAGGTTTTGGGCGCGGCGCGCTGAAAATTCCCGTGGGCGGCAGCGGCGGGCGGCTGCGCGCGGCCATCAGCTTTGGCGCCTCAAGCTCGGCCCATAAAAAAACTGCGGTTCTGATCGCTCAGAACCGCAGCTTGGTCGATTGGCTGGTCGCCCGATCAGGCGGCCTTGCGGGCGCGCATCAGGTCGGCGAACCGCTGGAACAGATAGTGCGAGTCCTTCGGGCCGGGCGAGGCTTCCGGGTGGTACTGCACCGAAAACACCGGCTTGTCGGACAGCGCGATGCCGCAGTTCGAGCCGTCGAACAGCGACACGTGGGTCTGGGTGACGTTGCCGGGCAGCGTCTCCTGGTCGATCGCAAAGCCGTGGTTCATCGAGGTGATCTCGACCTTGCCGGTGGTCAGATCCTTGACCGGATGATTGGCACCATGGTGACCCTGGTGCATCTTGATGGTCTTACCGCCGAGCGCCAGGCCCAGCATCTGGTGGCCGAGGCAGATGCCGAAGGTCGGCAATCCGGAGGCCACCACTTCCTTGATCACCGGCACGGCATATTCGCCGGTCGCGGCCGGATCGCCCGGGCCGTTCGACAGGAACACGCCGTCGGGCTTCAGCGCCAAGATGTCCTCGGCCGAGGTGGTGGCCGGAACCACGGTGACCTTGCAGCCGACGCCCGCCAGCAAGCGCAGGATGTTGCGCTTGATGCCGTAATCGACGGCGACCACGTTGAATTCCGGCGCGCTCTGCCGGCCGTAGCCCTCGTTCCAGACCCACGGGGTCTCATCCCAGTCGAAGCGCTGGCCGGAGCCGACCATCGGCACCAGGTCCATGCCGACCAGGCCGGGCCATTCGCGGGCCTGCTTCTTCAGGGCTTCGACGTCGAACTCGCCGCTCGGCGAATGGGCGATCACGGCATTGGGCATGCCGTTGCCGCGGATCAGCGCGGTCATGGCGCGGGTGTCGATGCCGGACAGGCCGATAATGCCGCGGTTCTTCAGCCAGGCGTCGAGATGCTTGGCGGAGCGGTAATTCGACGGGTCGGTGATCGCCGCACGCAGGATCACACCGCGGGCGCCCGGGGTCGCCGCGGCGTTCAGCGCTTCGATGTCTTCATCGTTGGCGCCGACATTGCCGATGTGCGGGAAGGTGAAGGTGATCAATTGACCGGCATAGGACGGATCGGTGAGGATCTCCTGGTAGCCGGTCATGGCGGTGTTGAAGCAGACCTCGCCGACGGCATGGCCCTCGGCACCAAGGCCGAAACCCTGGAACACGGTACCATCGGCAAGCACGAGCAACGCGGTCGGCTTGAGGTCCGGCCAGGCGGAATGGGTGTCTGATGTCGTCATGAGCCCACTACATAGAGCCGGGCCGCGTGGCCGTCAAAGCCGGAACCGCCGGTTTTGGGGACGGCCTGCGAATATTTGCCGGCTCACCAGGCGGACGCGCTGTCGCACCCGGTCGGTGGCGGGCGGGCGGTGCCGCCAGGGTAGCGCCGTGCGGGTCAATGTCGTTGTCTCACCGGCGCGGAGCGCCTAAATCAGCGCACCAAGTGGCCGATGAAGGCCGCCATGAGGAGTTTGTGATGCTGCGTGATGACATCAACAATGCGGTGAAGGAGGCGATGAAGGCCAAGGACGAGCGCAAGCTGTCCACCTTGCGGATGGTGAATTCGACCATCAAGAACGCCGACATCGAAGCCCGCGGCCAGGGCAAGCCGCCGCTCAGCGACGGTGATGTGCTCAGCCTGTTGCAGAAGATGATCAAGCAGCGCCAGGAATCGGTCGAACTGTACGACAAGGGCGGCCGCGCCGAGCTCGCCGCGCAGGAGCGCGAGGAGATCGCGGTGATCTCCGCCTATCTGCCGCAGCAGATGTCGGAGGACGAGGTCAAGGCCGCGATCGCCGCCACCATCGCCGAGACCGGCGCCGCCGGCATCAAGGACATGGGCAAGGTGATCGCCGCCCTGAAGGCGGCCTATGCCGGCCAGATGGATTTTGGCAAGGCCAGCGGCCTGGTGAAGGCGGCGCTGACCGCTTGAGGCGTGCCGCACGCGGAGGCATCCGGCTCGCGGGCGCCCAGGCGGCCGAGAATTTGGGTCGGTGCGCGAGGCGCGAGGCTGGATTGCTTCGCTTCGCTTACAATGACGGAGACATTTGCCCCTCTTTCCCTCCCCCTTGCGGGGAGGGTGGCCGGCCATCAGGCCGGCCGGGTGGGGGTGTCCTTGAGGCCGTGCGTTGAGCCCCCCACCCCGGCCTCCGCTCCGCTCGGCCGACCCTCCCCGCAAGGGGGAGGGATTACGAGAAGCTCGACGAGCTAATCAGGCCTGTCTTTCGCAAGCCGCTTCCAATCCCGTTGCTCAATTCCAACACGGGTGTCCTCAACTCGGCGACGGCAATTTGCGCACGCCCTGAGACCGAGGCTCCCTCCCTCCCCCTTGCGGGGAGGGTGGACGGCCGTAGGCCGGACGGGTGGGGGTGTCCAAAGGCCGTGCGTTGAGCCCCCCACCCCGGCCTCCGCTCCGCTCGGCCGACCCTCCCCGCAAGGGGGAGGGATTACGAGAAGCTCGACGAGCTAATCAGGCCTGTCTTTCGCAAGCCGCTTCCAATCCCGTTGCTCAATTCCAACACGGGAGTCATCAACTCGGCGACGGCAATTTGCGCACGCCCTGAGACCGAGGCTCCCTCCCTCCCCCTTGCGGGGAGGGGGGACGGCCGCAGGCCGGCCGGGTGGGGGTGTCCTTGAGGCCGTGCGTTGAGCCCCCCACCCCGGCCTCCGCTTCGCTCGGCCGCCCCTCCCCGCAAGGGGGAGGGATTACGAGAAGCTCGACGAGCTAATCAGGCCGATCTTTCGCAAGCCGCTTCCAATCCCTTTGCTCAATTCCAACACGGGTGTCCTCAACTCGGCGACGGCAATTTGCGCACGCGCTGAGACCGAGGCTCTCTCCCTCCCCCTTGCGACCCCCTTGCGGGGAGGGGGGCCGGCCGTCAGGCCGGCCGGGTGGGGGTGTCCTTGAGGCCATGTGTGCAGACCCCCACCCCGGCCTCCGCTTCGCTCGGCCGACCCTCCCCGCAAGGGGGAGGGATTACGACAGGCTCGGCGAACAAATCGATATCGCTTCGGTCTCAGACATGGAGCCTTCGGGAGGGGAAGCGATAAGCCACCAACAAAAATGCCCGGCGCGAGCCGGGCATTTTGCGTGTTAGCGACTGACAATCGAAGCGGGGCGATCAGCCCGCGATGCCGCGCTGATCCTTGACGCGCACCGCCTTGCCCTGCGAGCGCGGCACTTCGCCCGGCGCCAGCACCACCACCTTGCAGGTGACGCCGATCATCGACTTGATGTGATGGGTGACCTCGGCGGCCTTGCGCATGCGGTCGCTGTCTTCCATCGGTGCGCCCGGCGCCATCTCGACTTCGACGGTCATCGAGTCGAGCGCCTTATCGCGGGTCAGCACGATCTGGTAATGCGGCGCGATGCCGGGGAAGCCGACCAGCACCGATTCCACCTGCGACGGATACACATTGACGCCGCGGATGATCATCATGTCGTCGTTGCGGCCGGTGACGCGCATGATGCGCACATGGGTACGGCCGCAGGAGCACGGCTCGTGGCTGAGCCGCGTGATATCGCGCGTGCGATAGCGGATCATCGGCAGCGCTTCTTTGGTGAGCGTGGTGATCACCAATTCGCCGACCGAGCCGACCGGCAGCGGCTGCATGGTTTCCGGATCGATGGTCTCGAACAGGAAGTGATCTTCCCAGCCGTGCAGACCGTTCTGCTCGGCGTTACACTCGCAGGCGACGCCCGGTCCCATGATCTCCGACAGGCCATAAATATCGATGGCGCGGATGCCGAGCCGCTGCTCGAGGTCGCGGCGCATGGCATTGCTCCACGGCTCTGCGCCGAACAGGCCAAGGCGCAGCGCGCCCTTGCGCAGGTCGGTGCCGGACTTTTCGGCCACTTCGGCGATGTTGAGCGCGTAAGACGGCGTCGAGCACAGCACATTGGCGCCGAAATCGGCGAGCAGCGACACCTGACGTTCAGTACCGCCGCCCGACACCGGCACCACGGTGGCGCCGAGCCGCTCCGCGCCGTAATGCGCGCCGAGACCGCCGGTGAACAGGCCGTAGCCATAGGCGTTATGCACGATGTCGCCCGGCATGGCGCCGGCGCAGGCCATCGAGCGCGCCATCAGGTCTGACCAGGTGTTGAGGTCGTTGTGGGTGTAGCCGACCACGGTCGGCTTGCCGGTGGTGCCCGACGAGGCGTGGATGCGCAGCAGCTTTTCGCGCGGCACTGCGAACATGCCGAACGGGTAGTTGTCGCGCAGATCGGTCTTCACCGTGAACGGGAAGCGCACGATGTCGGCGAGCGACTTCAGATCCTCGGGCTTGACGCCGGCCGCGTCGAACTTGGCGCGGTGATGCGGCACGCACTGATAAGCGCGCTCCAGCGTCTTACGCAGCCGCTCGAGCTGCAGCGCGGCGATCTGCGCGCGCGGCATGGTCTCGCTGCCGGGTTCAAACATATATACCGGTGCATTCCGCGCCGCGGTCTGAGCTTGTCCCACGATTGTCTCCCGTCGATTGCCTGGTCGCCCGCGGACGGCGAACGATCGTGCCGCGGCCCAAAACCGCTGCGTCAAAGAACTAGATCAGGATGCCGCGGCAGCCACCGGGGCAGCGAGCGCATAGCCCGCCGCGAGCGCGTCCAAATTCAGATCAAGAAAACTGCGCGGCGAGCTGGCACGCAGCACCCGTTCGATCGAGGCGCGCTTGCAGATGCCGCTGAGCTCGAGCAGGGCGCCGAGCGCAACAATATTGGTGACCCGCTCGCTGCCGAGTTCGATCGCGGTGCGGCTGAGCGGCAGATGATGGCACGGATAGTCGCCGGCCGGCAGTTCCGGACAGTTGCGATTGTCGGCGATCACCAGCGCATTCGGCTTGGTGCGCGACCAGGACGGCTTGATCGCGAGCTGATCGAGCAGCACCAGGCAGTCGAACGAGATCGGCAGCGGATAGTCGACCTCGCCATTGGCGATCACGAGGTCGGCGTTGCAGAAGCCGCCGCGCGAGGTCGGCTCGTAGGTCTGCGACTGCGCGACGTTCTTGCCTTCGCTGGCGAGCGCGTCGGCCAGCATCTTGCCGCTGAGCAGCAGGCCCTGGCCGCCGGTGCCGCCGAAGCGGACTTCAAAGCGCGTTGCCGCCATCACTTCTTCGCTCCCTTCGCCGCCGCGAGCGCTGCCGCGCGCCGGTAGGCCGCGCCGTATTCGGGGCGGTCGTTCTGCATCAGGATGCCGGTCGGCAACGAGGTCGGGTGGAACGGCGTATCGACCGTGTTGCGATAGGCGCTCGGCCGCATGTCGCTCTTCTGGCGCATGATCATTTCCGGCGAGGAGCCGAGTTCGTTCTTGCGGCCATAGACTTCGGTGCAGTCGGTCAGCACTTCGATGAAGGCGAAGCCCGGATGTTCGAGACCGGCCTTCATCAGCTCCTTGAGCTTGGGCACGTGCCGGGTCACTTCGCGGCCGACAAAGCCGGCGCCGGCAGCGCTGGCCAGCGCGCAGGCATCGAAGCTCGGTTCGTTGTTGCCGAGCGGCGTGGTGGTGGTCAGCCGGGTTTCCGCGGTGGTCGGCGACACCTGACCGCCGGTCATGCCGTAGATCTCGTTATTGAGCATCAGGCAGGTCAGCTTCAGGTTACGGCGGCAGGCGTGGATCAGGTGGTTGCCACCGATCGCCAGGCAGTCGCCGTCGCCGGAAATCACCACCACATGCAGGTCGGGGCGCGCCAGCGCCAGCCCGGTGGCAAACGCCAGCGGCCGGCCATGGGTGGTGTGGAAGGTGTTGGCATCGATATAGGCCGACAGGCGGCCGGCACAGCCGATGCCGGACACGATCGCCAGCTTGTCCTTATCGACCGACAGGTCGTGCAACGCCCACAGCAGCGCGCGCAGCGCGATGCCATGGCCGCAGCCCGGACACAGGAAATGCGGCATCATCTCCAGACGGAGATAGTCGCGGACATCGAAATTCGGCGCGTCGGTAAACATCAGGCCTCCGAGGCGAGAGCGGTGGCACGGGCAGCGATCTGCGCTGGCGTGATCGGCTCGCCGCTGAATTGGTGCAGGCCCTCGACCTTGTCACGGCCGAGCAGCCGCTCGACCTCGAGCCGGAGCTGGCCGATGCTGAGTTCGGGCACCAGCACGGCGCGGGCGTTCTTGGTGGCGGCGCACAGCGCGGCCTCCGGGAACGGCCACAAAGTAATCGGGCGGAACAGGCCGGCGCGCACGCCGGAGGCGCGGCAGATTTCGACCGCACGGCGCGCGGCACGCGACGAAATGCCGATCGCGACGATCACGACATCGGCGTCGTCGCACTGCACCGCCTCCCAGGACTCGATCTGTTCGCGATGCCGCTCCAGCTTGGAGAACAGCCGGCCGAGATTGCGATTGACCGTTTCCGGGTCCTGGCTCGGAAAGCCGGTTTCGCTATGGGTCAGGCCGGTGGTGTGCACGCGATAGCCGGCGCCGGGCTTGGCCATCGCCGGAATGCCATCAGGACCGGCCGCGAACGGTTTAAATTCTTCGCGCGGGCCGGTCGCCCATTTGCGCTCGGCGCGCGGCGTGGTCGGCGGCTCGAGCGCCACCGTCTCCGACGACTGCGCGATCACTTGATCATAGAGCAGGATCACCGGGGTGCGGCAGGTCTCGGCGAGATCGAACGCGCGGATGGTCTCGCTGTAGATTTCGCGCACCGAGGCCGGCGCCAGCACGATCATCGGATAGTCGCCATGGCTGCCGAACCGGGTCTGCATCACGTCGGCCTGCGAGGGCCGGGTCGGCATGCCGGTCGAGGGACCGCCGCGCATCACGTTGACGATCACGCACGGGATTTCGGCACCGGCGGCGTAGCCGATGTTCTCCTGCTTCAGCGAGAAGCCGGGACCGGAGGTGGCGGTCATCGCCTTGGCGCCGCCCATCGAGGCGCCAACCACCGCGGCCATCGCGCTGATCTCGTCTTCCATCTGGATGAACACGCCACCGGCCTGCGGCAGCAGCGTCACCAGCCGCTCGGCGATTTCCGAGGACGGCGTAATCGGATAGCCCGCAAAAAAGCGGCAGCCGGCGGCGACTGCGCCGAGTGCACAGGCATTGTTGCCGGACAGCAGCTTGGCAGCCGGCTTGACCCGCGCTTTGTCGACCACGTTCATCGTGCAGCTTCCTCCGCGGCCTTACCCTGCGCTTCGAGATGCACCCGGATCGCATAGTCCGGGCACAGCCATTCGCACAGCCGGCAGCCGGTGCATTTTTCCGGGTTGGCAAGTTCGGCGATGCGATCGTCGTTCAGGCGCAGGCAGCGCTCCGGACACATCTTCACGCAGATGTCGCAGCTCTTGCACCACGCCGCATTGATTTCGAGCCGCGGCGTAAACGGCACCTCGGCCAGCGGCAGCAGCGGCGGCGAGCCATTGGCCGGCGCCGGCGAGCGCGCTTCGGCGATCCAGGTGCGGCCGAGGCGGAACGCCTCGAGATTGACCGCGATGGTCTTCTTCGGAACGAATTCCGAGACCGTCGACTCCCAATCGGCGATCGGGAAGTCGAGCGCCGTCGACAGCGCGCCGAGCAGCACCACGTTGGCGGCGCGCTCATTGCCGAGTTCTTCCGCCATGGTGGTGGCGTCGATCGCATAGCCCTCGGCGACGTAGTTCGCCACCTGCTCGGCGGTCTCGCGCGAATAGCGCATCGGCGCGCCGGGCTTGCGGTTGAGGCAGGCGAACGGCGGCACGATCCGCTTGGTATCGCAGATGAAGATGCCGGTGGCCGGCTTCAGATAGGGCAGCCAGCGCAGGCCTTCGGCCCATTCCAGCGCGATCAGCACGTCGGCTTCGCCCTTGGCGATGGTCGGCGACCACACCCGTTCGCCGAAGCGGACATGGCTGAACACCGAGCCGCCGCGCTTGGCCATGCCATGCACTTCGCTCTGCTTGACTTCAAAGCCGCGCCACTGCGCCAGCGCCGCCAGCACCTTGGAGACCATGATCACGCCCTGACCGCCGACACCGACGATCAGCACGTTGAACGGCGTTTTCCGGGCGTTGGGAGCAGGCGCAGCCAAGGCTTCGCCGGCTTCGCCGGAAGCGAGTTTGGAATCGCTCATGCTGTCACCGGGGCAGTGGGCTTAATGCAATCGATGGTGCAGACCTGGGCGCACAGCGTGCAGCCGATGCACAGCGCCGGATCGATCTGGACCCGATGCCGGCCTTCGAACCACTGGTCGCTCCAGGTCAGCGCCGGGCAACCGAGATTCATGCAGGACTGGCAGGCCGTGCATTGATCGGTCATCACCTGCAGAGGCGGTCCTTTGATCTTGACCGGGTCAAGCACGCAGGGACGGTTGGAGATCAGCACCGCGACGCCGCGATAGGCGATCGCCTCGCGCAGCGACTGATGCACCGCGGCGAGATCGTAGGAGTCGACCGTGCGCACCCACTTCACGCCGATCGCCTTGATCAGCGCTTCGTAGTCGACGCGCGGGGCCGGTTCGCCGCGCAGCGTCTTGCCTGTGCCGGGATGCTCCTGACCGCCGGTCATGGCGGTGATGTGATTGTCGAGCAGCATCACGGCGATGTTGGCGCCGTTATAGACCGCGTCGATCAGCGCCGGCAGGCCGGCGTGCAGGAAGGTCGAGTCGCCGATGGTGGCGACGATCGGCTTGGTCTCGCCGGCCTTGGCCATGCCGACGGCGTTGCCGATCGATGAGCCCATCGCCACGCAGGTGTCGAGGCCGCGCAGCGGATCGAGACAGCCGAGCGTATAGCAGCCGATATCGCCAGCGACGCGGGCGCCCGAGGCGCGCACCGCCAGGAAGCTCGAGGTGTGCGGGCAACCGGCGCACAGCACCGGCGGACGGATCACCAGCTCCGGCGTCCAGCCATTGTCGAGCGGCGGGGCCGGCAGAATGCCAGCCTTGACGAAGCCGGCGCGCACCACTTCCGGCGAGAACTCGCCATTGCGCGGGAACAACTCCTTGCCGACGACCTTGAAGCCGAGCGCGGCCACTTCCTTCTCGATGATCGGCTCCAGTTCCTCGACCACGAACACGCGGTCGACCTTGGAGCAGAACTCGCGCAGCAGCTGTTCGGACAGCGGCCAGGACGCGCCGAGCTTGAGCACGCTGGCGTTCGGCAGCACTTCGCGGACGTAAGGATAGCAGGTGCCGGCGGTAATCACGCCGAACGAGGTGTCGTCGATCTCCATGCGGTTGATCGGCGCGCTGGCGAGATATTCCTTCAGCTTGGCTTCGCGCTGCAGCACCACGACATGGCGGCCGCGGGCATGGGCCGGGATCATGACGTTCTTGGAGGGCTGCTCAATGAAGCTGCGCGGTGGCGGCGGATTGCGCTCGCCGACCGCGACCGGGCTGCGGGTGTGCGACAGCCGGGTGGTGCCGCGCAGGATCACCGGGGTATCGAATTGTTCGGACAGCTCAAAAGCCAGCTTGGTGTAGTCGAGCGCTTCCTGGGCGTCGCTCGGCTCCAGAACCGGCACGGTGCCGAGCATGCCGTAAATGCGGCTGTCCTGCTCGTTCTGCGAGCTGTGGATGCCCGGATCGTCGCATACGGTCATCACCAGACCGCCATTCACGCCGATATAGGCCACGGTCATGAAGGCGTCGGCGGCAACATTGAGTCCGACATGCTTCATCGATGCCAGCGCGCGCTGCCCCGCAAACGATGCGCCGATTGCTACGTCGAGCGCGACCTTCTCATTGGTCGACCACTGCGCGTGGATGTCCTCGGCCGGATAGGTGGCGAGATTTTCCAAAATTTCGGTGCTGGGCGTGCCCGGATAGGCGGCCGCGACCTTGACGCCGGCTTCCCAGGCGCCGCGTGCGATCGCCTCATTGCCGGTCAATGGACGTAGTTCGCTGGAGTCGCGCGACAACGGTTCGGTCGCTGATCGTGGTGTATGCATGCGTAAGCCTCCCTCAGCGTACGCCACTGCGGCGATCAGCGCCTCAAGGCGAACAGAGATTCCAAATCTACCGCTGGACGTAATTGAGATATGTCAAGCGACCCGCAGACTTCCATAAAACTGTCGTAGTGGCTCGGCTAGTCATAGAAAAATTTTGTTATCAGCAACTGATAACGAGTCGCGTTTAGTTGGCGCTGTTGCAACCTGGATCTGTTATTGCGCCGCCCACTCAGCTCACAGTCGGCGATGATAATGATAAGCAAGCGAATGCGCTGTTGGTATAGCGGTGCTACTGAGCTATCTCTCGGTCATTCTACTTATAGCCAAAAGCATGACGTGCGACCGGCGTATCTGACGCCGTACACTGTACGCAATGGGCCGGGCAGGCTGCCGTTGAGAATCAAGCCGCCCCACACAGAGGAAACGATCCATGTCACGCCGCATGCAGGTCTTGCGCATCGTTGCCGCTGGCACGATGGCTGCCGCCATTTCCAGCTTTTCAGCCATGACCGCGGCCTGGGCCGCGGATACCATTAAGATCGGTTCGGTGCTGTCGATGACCGGACCGGCGTCATTCCTTGGCGACCCCGAGGACAAGACGCTGAAAATCTATGTCGACAAGATCAATGCCGCCGGCGGCGTTGACGGCAAGAAGATCGAGCTGGTGGTCTATGACGATGGCGGTGACGCCAACAAGGCGCGCACCTTCGCCACGCGCTTGATCGAGGACGACAAGGTGGTGGCAATGGTCGGCGGCTCGACCACCGGCACCACCATGGCGATGATTCCGGTATTCGAGGAGGCGCAGATCCCGTTCATCTCATTCGCCGGCGCGGTTGAAATCATCGATCCGGTGCGGAAGTTCGTGTTCAAGACCCCGCACACCGACAAGATGGCGTGCGAAAAGATCTTCGAGAACATCAAGCAGCGCAACTTCACCAAGATCGCGATGATCTCCGGCACCGATGGCTTTGGTGCCTCGATGCGCGCGCAATGCGTCAAGGTCGCGCCGGCTTACGGCGTGCAGATCGTCGCCGAAGAAACCTACGGTCCGCGCGACAGCGACATGACGGCGCAGCTCACCAAGATCAAGAACACACCCGGCATCCAGGCGGTGGTCAATCCCGGCTTCGGCCAGGGCCCGGCGATCGTCACCCGCAACTACGCGCAGCTCGGCATGTCATCGACGCCGCTCTATCAGAGCCACGGCGTCGCCTCGAAAAGCTTCATCGATCTGGCCGGCGCGGCAGCGGAAGGCGTTCGCCTGCCGGCGGCGGCGCTGCTCGTTGGCGACAAGCTGCCGGACAATGATCCGCAGAAGAAGGTGGTGGTCGATTACAAGACCACCTACGAGACGACCACCAAGCAGCCGGTCTCGACCTTCGGCGGCCATGCCTATGACGGGCTGTCGATCCTGATCGCGGCGATGGATCGCGCCAATTCCAGCGACCCGAAAAAGGTGCGCGACGAAATCGAGAACACCAAGGAGTTCGTCGGTACCGGCGGCATCGTCACCATGTCGCCGACCGATCATCTCGGCCTCGACCTGTCCGCCTTCCGCATGCTCGAGGTCAAGGGCGGCGACTGGGTGCTGGTGCAGCCGGGAAGCTGAAGCGCGGCCGCCGCGACGACGACGATGAGTCCGTCATTCCGGGGCGCGGGCACGTTCACCTCTCCCCGCAGGCGGGGAGAGGGAGACGCAGCCGCCTTTCCTAACTCAACACTAACCGGCCCGAGCCCATGTCCGAACTACTGCAATTCTTTGTGTCGGGTCTCACCGTCGGGGCGGTCTATGCCCTGGTCGCGCTCGGCTTCACCCTGGTCTATCACGCCTCCGACGTCGTCAATTTCGCGCAAGGCGAATTCGTGATGTTGGGCGGCATGGTGACGGTGTTCGCCTATGCCGCCGGCGTGCCGCTGCCGCTCGCGGCGCTGCTCGCGGTGCTGGTCGCCATTGGCGTCGGGCTGCTGCTGTATTGGCTCGCGATCGCGCCGGCCCGCGGCGCCACCGCGGTATCGCTGATCATCATCACGATCGGCGCCTCGATCCTGCTGCGCGGCGGCGCGCAGATCGTGTTCGACAAACAGTTTCACAAATTGCCAGCGTTTTCCGGCGACACGCCGGTCGATCTGTTCGGCGCGGCGATCCAGCCGCAGAGTTTTTGGGTGCTGGGCGGCGCCGCGCTCTTGGTGCTGCTGCTCTATTATGTGATGGAGCGCACGCTGCTCGGCAAAGCGGTGATGGCGACCGCGGCCAACCGGCTGGCGGCGCGGCTGGTCGGCGTCAATGTCGCCACCATCATGGCGCTGGCGTTCGGCGGCTCGGCCGCGATCGGCGCGGTCGCCGGCATTCTGATCACCCCGATCACGCTGACCAGCTACGACGTCGGCACGCTGCTGGCGCTCAAGGGCTTTGCCGCCGCGATGCTGGGCGGCATGGGCAGTCCGCTCGGCGCCGTGGTCGGCGGGCTGTTGCTCGGGCTCTTGGAGGCGTTCGGCGCCGGCTATATCAGCTCGACTTATAAGGACGCGATCGCCTTCATCGTGATTTTGGCGGTGCTGTTCGTGGCGCCGCAGGGCCTGTTCGGCCGCCGCGCGGTGGAGCGGGTCTGAGCCATGATGACACGTCTCAACCGGCGCTCCGTGATTCTGCTGGCGCTCGCCACCATGATGGCGCTGCTGCCGCTGGTGTTTCCGTCGAGCTATTACTTCCGCGTGGCCTCGCTGGTCTGGGTGTCGGCGCTGGCGGCGATCGGTCTCAATATTCTGATGGGCAAGGCCGGTCAGGTCAGCCTCGGCCATGCCGGGTTCTTCGGCATCGGCGCTTATGCGGTCGCGATCGGCCCGGCGCATCTTGGCGTCAACGCGCTCGCCGCGGTCGGCATCGGCGCGCTGCTGTCCGGCCTGTTGGCGTTTCTGGTCGGCCGGCCGATCCTGCGTCTCAAAGGACATTATCTCGCGATCGCCACGCTCGGGCTCGGCGTGCTGATCGCGATGGTGATCACCACCGAAAGCCGCTGGACCGGCGGGCCGGACGGCATGCCGGTCGCCAAGCTGGTGCTGTTTGGCTGGCGCGTCAGCGGCTCCGATACCTGGTACTGGATCACGGCGGGATTGCTGCTGATCGGCACTTGGATCGCGCTCAATCTCGACGATACCCCGACCGGCCGCGCCTTTCGCGCGCTGCATGACAGCGAGACCGCCGCGCGCGTCGCGGGCGTCGCCGTCAATCGCTTCAAGCTGCAGGCATTCGTGATCGCGGCGGTCTATGCCTCGGTGGCGGGCTCAGCGCTGGCGATGATGAACGGCTTCGTCAATCCGGATCAGGCCGGCTTCCTGCATTCGGTCGAACTGGTCACCATGGTGGTGCTGGGCGGGCTCGGCTCGATCGTCGGCAGCATTGTCGGCGCCGCCGTGCTGGTGGTGCTGCCGCAGGCGCTGACCGTGTTTCAGGAATATGAGCACTTCATGCTCGGTCTTTTGATCATCGTGTCGATGATCTTTATGCGCGATGGCATGGTGCCGATGCTGGCGCGGCTGATCACCAGGGGGCGGCGATGAGCGTACTTGAGGTCAGCGATATCGGGATCTCGTTCGGCGGTGTCAAAGCGATCGACGGCGTCGGCTTTGCGGTCGAGCCCGGCGAAATCTTTTCGATCATCGGCCCCAATGGCGCCGGCAAGACCACCTTGTTCAACGTGATTTCCGGGATGTACACCGCCAGCCACGGCCGGGTGCTGCTCGCCGGCGAGGACGTCACCGGCCTGCCGCCCGATGTGCTGGCGGCGCGCGGCCTGTCGCGCACCTTTCAGAATTTGCAGATCTTCCATCGCATGACCGCGGCTGAGAACGTCATGGTCGGCCGCCATCTGCAGGAAAATTGCAGCCTGTTGGCCGATCTGTTGCGGCTGCCCTCGGTGAACCGCCAGAACCGCGCCACCCGCGCGGCGGCGCTGGCGCTGCTCGATCAGGTCGGGCTGCGCGACTGTGCCGACATTCCCGCGGGCGCGCTGTCCTATGGTGCCAGCAAGCGGCTGGAGATCGCACGGGCGCTCGCCGCCGAGCCGCGCGTGTTGCTGCTCGATGAACCCGCGGCCGGCTGCAATTCGGTCGAGACCGAGGATATCGACCGGCTGATCGGCCGCGTCGCCGATCGCGGCATCGCGGTGGTGCTGGTTGAGCACGACATGAAACTGGTGATGAAGATTTCGCATCGCATCCTGGTGCTGGAGCAAGGCCGGATGCTGGTGGAGGGCAGCCCGCAGCAAGTGCGCGACAATCCCTTGGTGCTGGAGGCCTATCTCGGTCACCACGGCGCGCGGGAGGCGGCCCGTGCTTGAGGTCATCGATCTGCACGGCGGCTATGGCCGCATCGAGGTGCTGAAGGGCATCAATCTCAAGGTCAGCGCCGGCGAGGTGGTGGCTTTGATCGGCTCGAACGGCGCCGGCAAAACCACGCTGCTGCGCGCGCTATCCGGTGTGCAGCCGATCAGCGCGGGTCAAATCCAATTCATGGGTGAGCGCATCGACAAGCTGCCGTCGCATCAGCGCGTCGCGCGCGGCATGACGCAGTCGCCCGAAGGGCGGCAGATTTTTGGTCCGCTCAGCGTCGATGATAATTTGCGGCTCGGCGCCTATCTGCGCCGCGACGATGGCATCGAGGCTGACCGCGAACGCATCTATGCGATGTTCCCGGTGCTGAAGGACAAGCGCCAGCAGCCGGCGGGCGGTTTGTCTGGTGGTCAGCAGCAGATGCTGGCGATCGGCCGGGCGCTGATGGGTAAGCCGAAGCTGCTATTGCTCGATGAGCCCTCGCTCGGGCTATCGCCGATCCTGGTCGATCAGATCCTCGCCGCGGTCACCGCGCTGCGCCAGGCCGGCATCACCATTTTGCTGGTCGAGCAGAACGCCGCCGCCGCGCTGGAGATCGCCGACCGCGGCTATGTGATCGAGACCGGGCGGATCGTCCATGCCGGCCCGGCGAGCGAGCTGTTGTCCGATCCCAAGGTGAAGTCGGCCTATCTCGGCTTCGATTGACGCGGTTTCACCGTGGCATGGGGGCCGCGACCCGGCGTCGGCCCGCTTCGTTCTTGGTTGCATTGCTCAGGACGGCGACGGGATGTCGTGCCGGATTTTTAGGCGCAGCACCTTCCCACATTTGGGGCAGGTATACTGACGCAACTCCAGCCCGGGTCCTAGCGGGGACACCAGCACCAGTTCGCGGGCAACGCCACAACGAAAGCACATAGGAGGCTGAGCTGCGTTCATCCGCAAACCCGAGGTTTGTTGAACGCAGCTAGCCTAAGGGTGTTTTTGGATTGAGACGAAGTAACTTAATACCGAAGGGAAGGATTTATAGACTGACGTCTCGATGACCTTCCATCGAAGGCGTGTAAGCCATGCGGGTGACCGGCTCTTGATCTTCGAGATGAGTGATCAAGGCGGACAGAATCGCCCGGTGCACTACGGTATCGGCGTCTGCCAGAGCCTTGCGATACCTCTTCAGGTTCTCGTCTCTGATATACAGATCCACGGTGCCTCTCCTCGTTTGTGGCCCGCAGGCTAAGGTCTCCTCCCTCCCTCGAATAGCTCCGTAAGATTACGAATACCGGGAGCCGGAACAAAAGCGGCACGAGGCGCGCGGATTCGCGCCGGCTGCCGGACGCCGGCGCCGTGGTTCCGATCGCGCGATTCGGCCTACGGTTTCATCACCACCTTGATGCAGCCGTCCTGTTTGGCGCGGAACGTTTGGTACAGGTCCGGTCCCTGCTCGAGACTGGCGCGGTGAGTGATGACAAATGACGGATCGATCTCGCCCTTCTCGATGCGAGACAGCAGCAGCGGCAGATAGTGCTGCACCGGCGTTTGCGCCATGCGGAAGGTGAGGCCGCGATTAATCGCGGAGCCGAGCGGCAGATTGTCGAGCAACCCGCCATAGACGCCGACGATCGACACGGTACCAAAATTGCGACAGCAGTGAATCGCCTGCCGCAGCACATGCGGGCGATCCGTGCCCATGAAGGTCGCGACCTTGATGCGATCGACCACCGCGTCCAGTCCCGAGGCCGTTGACGGCTCGGTGCCGACCGCATCGATGCAGGCATCGGCGCCGCGTCCCTTCGTCAGCTCCTGGATGCGCTCGTAAATATCCTCGGTCATGAAATCGAGCGTGATCGCGCCGGAAGCGCGCGCCAGCTCCAGCCGCTCCGGCACGGTGTCGATCGCGATCACACGCTCGGCGCCGAGTAGCAGCGCGCTCTTGATGGCGAATTGCCCAACCGGACCGCAGCCCCAGATCGCGACAGTCTCGCCGCCTTTCAGATTGCAGAACTCCGCGGCCATGTAGCCGGTCGGATAGATGTCGGACAGGAACAGCACCTGCTCGTCGCTCAAGCCATTGGGCACCTGTAGCGGCCCGACATCGGCGTAGGGCACACGCAGATACTCCGCCTGTCCTCCGGCAAAGCCGCCGAGCAGATGTGAGTAGCCGAACAGGCCGGCGGGTGAGTGGCCCCACAGCTGCGCAGCCATCGACGCATTGGGGTTGGAACGCTCGCAGCCGGAATAGTAGCCACGCTGACAGAAAAAGCACTCGCCGCACGAGATGGTGAACGGCACCACCACGCGATCGCCGACCTTGAGTTTCTTGTTATCACGGCCGACCTCCACCACTTCGCCCATGGTTTCGTGGCCGAGCACGTCGCCCGCTTGCATGCTGGGCATGATGCCGTCGAATAAATGCAGGTCGGAACCGCAGATCGCGCAGGCGGTGACCTTGATGATCGCGTCGCGGCCATGCTCGATCTTCGGGTCCGGCACGCTTTCGCAGCGGATATCGTTCTTGCCGTGCCAGGTGAGCGCTTTCATTGCTTGTCCTCCGTTCGCACATGGCAAGCAGCAGTGTGGATGGAGGTTCCTCGTCGCCGCGCCGATCGCGTGCGTGCGCCCGGCTGCGATCGAAAAGGAACGTAACTACACCCCACGGCATTGGCCCTGGCCGAAAAGCAAACGATCAGGAGCAATGCATGAAGATCATGATGACAACGCTCGCGCTGCTCGCGGCGCTGACGTTTGGCGCCAGTGAAGTGCTGGCCCAAGGCGGCGGTGGCGGAGGAGCAGGCGGCGGGGCCGGTGGTGGCGCGGGTGGCGGTGCCGCCGGGGCTGGCGCAGGCGCCGGCGGTTCCGGTGCGGGCGGCGGCGCGGGTTCAGGTGGCGGCGGTCCGGAGAATTCCGATCGCGGCGGCCAGGGTGCCGGCAGCGCGCGCGGCGCCACCAATGCGACCACGCCGAGTTCGACCGGTCAAACCAAGAGCACGACCGGTACTGGCTCGGGCATGCGCTAACATCATCAGTAGCGCAAGAAGGCGGCCACAGTAGAGGCCGCCTTTATTGCACTCGGAAACCGATATTGGCTGCGGCCCGAGGCGCGTTAGGATTATCGCCATCAGGGAGTTGCGTCATGCCCTATCGCTGGTTCTTGTCCCGCGTGCAGCAATTGTTTGAAGCAGATTCAAAGGAACATTTGCAGAGCATCGAGGACGGTTTCAAGACCGGTAAACTCAAGCTGCCAGCACAGCCGATGACCGATCAGGAATTGGCGCAGGCCATTCGCGAATTTCAAGCGATGCCAGTGTCCGATGTAACGCTGCTGCAACTCGGCAAACGTTTGGAGGGCGGATGAGCACGCCCGCTATTCGGCGCTGGAGATCAGCCGCATCGGCGGCTGCGAGAGCGCCTGCAGGCGCCGATAGACCGCGAGATATTCCTGCGCCATCCGCCGCGCGGTGAAGCGTGCCTCGAATTGCCGGCGCACCGCCTGGCGGTCGAGTTGATCGAGCCGGCCGACCGCCGCGACCGCTTGCGCTTCATCCTCCACAATGAAGCCCGAGATGCCGTCATCGATGATCTCTGGCACCGAGCCGCGCCGATAGGCCACCACCGGCGTGCCGCAAGCCATCGCTTCGATCATGACCAGGCCAAATGGCTCAGGCCAATCGATCGGTAGCAGCAGCGCCGTCGCGCCGCTCAGGAACGCCGCTTTGTCGCTGTCGGCGATCTCGCCGAGATATTCAATCAAGGGATCAGCGAGCAGCGGCTTGATGATTTGCGCAAAGTAGTCCTGGCCGGCGCGATCGACTTTGGCGGCGATCTTGAGCGGCCAGCCGGCCTGCAAGGCGATCCGGATCGCGCGGTCGACGCCTTTCTCCGGCGCGATACGGCCGAGCACGGCGAGATAAGACGGCCGGATCGGCTGCGGCGTCAGATGATCGATCGGCATGCCATGATGGATGGTGGCGAGCCAGTTGGCCTGCGACACCGGCGCGCGCTGCGCTAGCGAGATTGACACCAGCGGCACGGTGTCAAAGGTCGAGAACACCGGCTGGTGTTCGGGAAGATCGAGCCAGCCATGCAGCGTGGTCAGAAACGGCGTCGGCTGGCGCATGAACAGCGAGAACGGATAGTAGTCGAGATGGAAGTGCAGCAGATCGAATTGATCGCGGTCGCAGCAGCGCCGCAGCTGTTCCAGCATCACGATGTGCAGCGCGTTGACGTCCCGCACCGCGTCATCGGGCCGGATCGCGCGCGGCCATGCGGCTTCCAGCTTGGCCGATGTCACGGAATCGCCGCTTCGCGCGCGGCGAGGCGCGTTATAACCCGATGTCCTATCACAACGGCTCGATCTGGCCGCATGACAACGCGCTGATCGCGCTGGGTCTGGCGCGGTACGGCCACAAGCATTTGCTCGATCAACTGTTCAGAGGCTTGTTCGAAGCAGAGAGTTATCTCGAAGCACGGCGGCTGCCGGAGCTGTTCTGCGGCTTTGCGCGCGAGCGCCGCCGCGGCCCGACGCTGTATCCAGTGGCGTGCGCGCCGCAGGCCTGGGCCAGCGCCACGCCGCTGACTTTGCTGGAAGCCGCGCTCGGCATTGAGTTCGATCCCAGCCGCGACGAAATCCGGTTCGTCAATCCGCGTCTGCCGTCGTTCCTGAATGAAGTGGTGCTACGCGACCTGCGGCTCGGCAAGTGCAGTGCTGATCTCCGGGTGCGGCGTCACAATGACGATGTTGCGCTGGAAGTGCTGCGCACGGAGGGCCAGAACAGGATCTCGATCGTGCTGGCGCGCTGATGATTTGCGAGGTTGGCAGTCGGCTGCACTGTCTCGATCGAGCGGCGTCAGTGGCAACGCCGCGATCAACAGTTTGCGCCGCACGACCCGCGTCCGTGCCGCTGCTTCGCTATTGGTCTGGGAGATTGAGGATTGAGAGAAGTTTGGTAGCGGGAGAGGGACTCGAACCCCCGACCCCAGGATTATGATTCCCGTGCTCTAACCAGCTGAGCTACCCCGCCACAGACACTGGGCGACCCGCCATCGGCGTCGGCCGCCAGTGCGCCGGCATATAAGGAGGCGGATCGCGGCCTGTCAAGCGATCACCGGACAGCTCGCCACATCTCATTTCGGTTGCAGGTCCGGCCGGTTCTGCGCGCTGCCGGGCGGCGGGATCACCGGGGTGGTGCCGACATCGGGCGCGGGGATGCGCATCTCGCTGTCGACCCCGGCCGGCGGGCACAGCACGCCATCGGCGCGCGCCAATTGGTCAGACAGCGGCGCGCCGCTCTGGCCGGTGGTGGTGCCGGGGGTGGTGATGGTGCCTTGCTCGGGGGCGACGCGGCTGGGCGCGCATTGCGTCGCGGTCGGCGGCGCGGTTTCGCCCGGACCGGGCGTGACCGGGGGCGCCTGCGCCGCCGCAAGCTGCGGCAGCGCCAGCATCAGGGTGGTCAAGAGCAGGGTGGAGGGCATTCGCATGCCCAGCCAACGATCGGCACCCGACTCTGTTCCGAGCCGTTTGGCCTTGGTCAGCTCTTGCGGAAGCGGATCAGCGAGAAATGGCCGAGCGGCGGCATCGGGCGCCGTTCCGCCAGCGTCACGCCGCCATGGCGCGCCGCCCAATTGGACAGCCGTTCCCACGGAAATTCCGGACGCCAGCCGAGCCGGCGCGCGATCGGCGAGAACGCCAGCTCGAACAGCTTGCGCGGGCCGCTTTCGGCGCCGATGTGGTTCACCAGAATCAATTCGCCGCCGGGCTTGAGCACGCGCACGAAGTCGTCGAGCGTCGCTTCCGGGTCCGGCACCGCGGTGATGACATATTGCGCCACCACGGCGTCGAAGAAGCCGTCGGCGAATGCCAGATTCTTGGCGTCCATCACCCCGAGCATGTCGACATTGCTGAGCTGAAGCGTGCGCACCCGCTCCTGGGCGCGGCGCAGCATCGGCTCGGAAATGTCGACGCCGCATAGTCGCGTGGTGCGCGAATAGTCGGACAGCGACAGCCCGGTGCCGACGCCGACGTCGAGCACGCGGCCGCCGATCGCGTCGGCGACAGCGATGGTCGAGCGCCGGCCGCTGTCGAATACTTTGCCGAACACCAGATCGTAGATCGGCGCCCAGCGCGCATACGCCTTCGCGACGCCTGCGCGATCGATATCATTACCCATGGTCTGCCCCGGTGATGTTAGCCGTGTGCCCCCGCTATCGGCCGAGCGGCCGCTCCGGGGGCGATCACAGCGCTGTTTGCCGCGCGCGGTTCGGCGCTTTTGATGAAGCCGCCGCCCAACACGCGCGCTTGTCCTTCTGGCGCATCGTAGAAAACGCAAGCCTGTCCGGGCGAGACGCCATCCTCGCCGGCCACCAGATCGACTTGATACTCGCCGTCGACCGCGCGCAGCCAGGCTGGCTGCGGCCGGCGCGTCGAACGCACCCGGACATAGAGTTCCAGGCCGTCGCCGACCGCGAGGTCGAGCGAACTGTCGCCGATCCAATTGACGTCGCGCAGCCAGATCCGGTCCATGCGCATCGCGGCCCGCGGCCCGACCACCACGCGCCGGGTCGCGGGCTCGAGCCGCAGCACATAGAGCGGCGCCTGCGAGGCGATGCCGAGGCCGCGGCGCTGGCCGACGGTGAAATGCACGATGCCCTGGTGATGGCCGAGCACGCGGCCATCGAGATCGACGATGTCGCCTGGCTCCATGGCGTTCGGCTTCAGCCGGCCGACCACTTCGGTGTAGCGCCCGGTGGGCACAAAGCAGATGTCCTGGCTGTCGTGCTTGTCGGCGACCGACAGATCGAAGCGCCGCGCCAGTTCGCGCGTTTGCGCCTTGGTCATGTCGCCGAGCGGGAAGCGCAGGAATTGCAGCTGCTCGCGGGTGGTGGCGAACAAAAAATAGCTCTGGTCGCGGTCGGCATCGGCGGCGCACACCAGCGCGCGCGAGCCGTCCGGCAGCCGGCGCGACGACACGTAGTGCCCGGTCGCGAGCGCCTGGGCGCCAAGTTCACGCGCGGTCGCCAAGAGGTCGCCGAATTTGATCGAGCGGTTGCACTCGATGCACGGCACCGGGGTCTCGCCGGTGGCGTAGCTGGTGGCGAAACTGTCGATCACCTGCTCGCGGAACCGGCTCTCATAATCGAGCACGTAATGCGGAATGCCGATCCGGTCGGCCACGGTGCGGGCGTCGTGAATGTCCTGGCCGGCGCAGCAGGCGCCCTTGCGATGGATCGCCTCGCCATGGTCGTACAGCTGCAGCGTGATGCCGACGACGTCATAGCCCTCGGACTTCAGCAGCGCAGCCGTGGTCGATGAATCGACGCCGCCCGACATGGCGACGACAACTCGCGTATCCTGGGGTCGACCCTCAAGGTCCAGACTGTTGAGCATTGGCCCGGTCATTCTGCGTGAGCGGCGGTTCCCGACCGATTGGCAAAACCCTGATGATCTGGGCGAGGCCGGTCGCAAGCAGCGCTGAAGCGTCTCTTTCATATAGTTCG
Source organism: Rhodopseudomonas faecalis (assembly GCF_003217325.1). Taxonomy (GTDB): domain Bacteria; phylum Pseudomonadota; class Alphaproteobacteria; order Rhizobiales; family Xanthobacteraceae; genus Rhodopseudomonas; species Rhodopseudomonas faecalis. The sequence goes on along the minus strand of NZ_QJTI01000003.1, from coordinate 12,633 downwards.
TATGGCAGCGAAGCAATCGTTCGGCCGGCGCTTGATCGGCAAGAGTTGCCGCAGGGCTGCAGGAAACGCCGGTTGCTGGCGTCGTTCCGGCTGGGGTCGTTCGGGTATATTATTGATTAATAACGAGATTGTTCCGGAAGCCTGGCTGGCCCGCTCTTTGCTGAGAGGAGGGCTGAACGAGTGCAAGAGGCGCCACTGTGGTCAGCGTATCGACGGAAACAAGTCTCAATCCTTCCCTGTCCGAGCCGCGCTCTGCGGGCAAACGCGATCGCGCCGAGCCCCATGAGAGTTTTGCGTCGCTGGTGGACGCCAATTCGCTCGCCAGCCGCGCCGATACGCGCAGCAACGTCGATCCGTCGGCCGGTGGCCGGCGCCTAATGGACCGCGAGCCGATGCGCGACAGCCAGCCGGTCAGCGCCAGCAACGCCTCGGACCGCAGCCGGGCGCCGCAGCGCAGCGACGCGCCGCGCGGCGTGGATGCCGCCGATCGTCGTTCCAGCAGCGAGGCCCGCGACAGCAAGGCCGACGCGCCGGCTGCCGACAAAGACAAGCCGAGCCGCGAAGCCGCCAGCTCTGGCGATGCCGGCGCCGCCAAGGCCGACGATAGCGCCAGCCAGGATACCGCGACCTCGTCGAGCCCGGAGGCCGATGGCGAAGCGGCCAAGGCCGACGCCCAGGCTGCCGAAACCCAGGCGGTGGCGCAGACCGTGGTGGAAGCCGTGCCGGTCGCAGTCGCGGCCACTGTCACGGCGCCGACGGCCGCGACTGCGGCGACGACGCCGACCGAAGAGCCGGTGAGCGCCGCGTTGGCATTGGCCGCATTGCAGGCCGACGCAACCAAGGGCGAGCCGCAGCCCGCGGTCACCGCGGAAGCGGCTGCCGATCAGCCTGCGCCCGCGCCGCATCTTGCCGCGATGGTCGCGCAAGCGACCGCAGCCAAGACCGCGATCAAGACCACCGCGACCGGCGAGCAGCCGGCTGATGGCGACGGCACCGAACAGACCAATGCTGCAGCCGGAGAAGCCAAGCCGAAGACGCTCGAAGGCGAGGCGGGTAGCGCTGCGGTTTTGACCGACACCGCCGGCAAGGGTGAGCACAAGGCCGAACACAAGGCGGCGCAGCACGCCGCGCAGAACGAAGCCGCCGCGCAGGGCACGGCACAGTCCGATGCGCCGGTGGCACCGCGCCATCATGCTGACGCCAATGGCAACGGCGTGGTCAATCAGCTCAGCGCGGCCCCTGATCAGGTGCTGACCCCGGCGCCGACGCAGCAGCTGCAGCCGTCCTCGCAGCTGTCCGCCAATGGCATGCCGACCACGCAATGGACCGCGAATGTCGCGACCAATGCCGCGGTGCCGATGAACCGGCTGGCGATCGAGATCGCGGCGACGGCGCAAGCCGGCAACAGCCGGTTCGAGATCCGCCTTGATCCGGCCGAGCTTGGCCGCGTCGACGTGCGCATTGAGGTCGATCGTCATGGCAACGTCACCTCGCATCTCACCGTCGAGAAGCCGGAGACGCTGGCCATGCTGCGCAACGATGCCCAGCAATTGCAGCGCGCGCTCGACGATGCCGGCCTCAAGACCAGCGACAGCGGGCTGCAATTCAGCCTGCGTGACCAGTCGTCGGGACAGAACCAGAATTCGGACGATCAGCAGCCGCACTATCACCGGTTGGAGATCGGCGAGGAAGAAGTGCCGCCGGCCGCGGTGATCGGTCGCAACTATGGCCGCATGCTCGGAGCAGCAGGCGGCGTCGATATCCGGGTGTAGGAGGAGCAGGTCATGTCGTCAGTCGAAGCTACCAAACCGAACACCATCTACTCGGCGCCGTCCCCGGTTAAGCCGTCGGACTCGGGCAGCACGCTGACCAAATCGTCATCGGGCATTGCCGACAACTTTCAGTCGTTCCTGACGTTGCTGACCACGCAGCTGCAGAACCAGAACCCGCTTGATCCGCTGGACACCAACCAGTTCACCCAGCAGCTGGTGCAGTTTGCGGGCGTCGAGCAGCAGCTCAAGTCGAACAGCCAGCTCGAAGCGCTGGTCAAACTGCAGTCCACGGCGCAAGCAACGCAGGCGCTGAACTTCCTTGGCGCCACCGCGATCGTGGACGGCGCGACCACCAACTTGGTGAATGGAAGCGCGGCTTGGGGGGTGAATGTCCCCAAGGCTTCGACGGTCTCGATTTCCATCACCAATGCCGCAGGCCAGACCGTATACTCCGGCGAAGAAAGAATGGCGGCGGGCGATCATCAAAGCTTCGTCTGGAATGGCCGCGGCACCGATGGCACACAATGGCCGGCTGGCAAATACAAGCTGACGGCGGTCGGCAAGGATGCCGATGGCAAGAACGTTGCGATCGCGACCGAGGTTCAGGGCGTGGTCGATTCGGCGGATCTGTCCTCGAACCCGCCGCTGCTGACGATCGGTGGCCAGACCTTCACCGTCGATCAGATCAAGAGGATCGTGATGCCGGCCAGCTATTACAACAGCGGCACCAGCGGCAAGAGCTGATCGCGGCCCTGGGTCCCACTGCTACCAAGCTATCGATCCATCATGGCCGGGCTCGTCCCGGCCATTGACGTTTTGCCTCCGCCTTGCTGGCAAAACGAAGATGCCCGCGACCAGGCGCGGGCATCACGGGTCTTCGGTGGCCGTTGATGGATCAGTTGCCGCCCGCGGCCAGCCGGTCGGCGAAGTAAGCGATGGTCTTGCGATAGACCAAAGCGCGATTCCATTCGCGCATCGCCTCGAAATTCGGCGAGCCTTCCTGATAGGAGCCGCCGGCGCGCCAGCCCGCGGTTTTCAGCAGATTGGCGGTCGAGGCCAGCACATCCGGCACGCTGTGGCGCAGATCGACATGGCCGTTGCCGTCGAAATCGACGCCGTATTTGATGTAGGACGACGGCAGGAACTGGGTCTGGCCGATCTCGCCGGCATAGGCGCCGATCATGTCGCGCAGCGGCAGGTCGCCGCGCTGCACGATCTGCAGCGCCGCCAGCAGTTCGCCCTGGAACAGTTCGGTACGGCGGCAATCATGCGCCATGGTGGCGAGCGTGCGCACCACCGGCAGCTTGCCGGTGTCACCCTTGCCGAAATCGGATTCCAGCCCCCAGATCGCGACCAGAATTTCCGGCGGCACGCCGAATTGCCGCTCGATGCGCGACAGCAGCGAGCCGTGGCGTTGCAGCATCGCCAGGCCCTGCTTGATGCGGCCGGGCCCGACTCGCGTGGCGACGTACTGCTCAAAGGTCTTGTTGAAGGTGCCGCGCTGGCGACGATCGAACGCCAGCACCGCCGGGTCCTGGGTGACGCCGCCGAGCGCGGCATTGATCACGCCCTGGGAAATGCCCGAGGCCGCTGCCTCCTGCGAGATCGCCGCGACGAAGCCCTGAAAATCGCCGCCGCAGCGGGCGGCCTCGGCCGGGCCAGCGGCAAGCACGGCGATTCCGAACAAAGCGATGCGCAATCGGGACATTGTGATGGACTTCCTTGCAGGGGACGGAGGGAACAGCATGGCGGCGAACGGGCTTGTAGCATAGACTTCGTGGAAGAAATTGGACGCCGCCGCGCCAGCCGGCAAGCTTGCTGTGCGATCCGGCCTGGCGTTGGCGGCGAGAGCGTTTTGAGGCAGTCGTTACAAGCCTGTTGAACGGTACGAGTCTGCCGGTGCGAGTTTAGGGAGGCGAGCCGATGCGACGCGGCGAGGGCCCGAGCGGGGCAGGGATGCCAGAGAAGCAGACAGGCGAACTGACGGGCAAGCTGCGCGAGCAGCCGCTGCTGCGGCTATTGGCCATCAATCTGGCGGTCGGCGGGCTGGTAGCGACCTTGCTGCTCGGCGGCCTGTTGTGGCTCAACCCGCTGCGGCTGCGCGATCTGATTTTCGCCGACGCCGCGCCCGGCACCGCGCTCGGGCTGTTGCTGTTCGGCTTCGTGATCACGTTTGGCTCGGCGGCGATGGGCACCGCGATCATGACCATGACCACTGATCGTGACGCGGGCGGCGGTGGCGGCCGGCGCCGACCTGTCGGCGGTGCGCTGCAGCCGGCCGTGGTGCCAGCGCCGTCCCGGACGCCCAGCGGCTCGGCGGCACGCGGCTGACGAAGCCGACGAAGCAATCCAGCTTTGGACCGCCACCCTATACCGAGACGCTCAGTTCGCGTCCCTGGATTGCTTCGCTGCGCTCGCAATGACGGTGGAGCAAAGGTGCCGAGCAACTGGCGCGGTGTCGTTCGTAGTGCACGTTCACGGGAAAAACACCGCGAGCCAGACTGTCGGCGGATCAGCCTGCGTCCACTCCAGACGGTGGCGGCGATGCGGCGCGATGGTGACGTAGCTGCCGGGCGTCATGGTCAGTTCGCCGTCCTCGAAGCGCAGCCGGGCGGCGCCTTGAAGCAGCACCACGAATTCGGTCTCGTCCTGGTCATACCAGAAGCCGGGCGGGCTCGACTGGCCGGTCGATACGATCCGTTCGATGCGCACCGCGCCGCAGGTTAACAGCGTGTCCAGCACTTCGTCGCGGGCGGCGGGCGGCAGCGGGTCGAGCAGGTTTCCGGTCAGCATGTTGAGGCTCACGGCGCGGGGCTGAAGTGATTATGGTAGCACGGCCAAGGTCGCCTGCCGGGGCAAAAAGACCATACCGCTTTCGCCGGAGCTGCCGTAAGCTTCGCCCCAACAGTTTTGGGCGGCGGAGGCGGTATGAAGCGGTATGTGATCTATGGGTTGATTGGCCCGTCGCTGGGCGGCGTCATGCTGCTGTTGGTGATGACGGTGCTGTCCGGCTACTGGACCGGCGGCACGCTGATGGAGCTTGAAAAGTTTCTGCTGATAGCCGTCACGACCATGCAGTACAGCTATCTGTTCGCGCTGCTGCCGTCGCTGGCGATCGCTGCGATCGACGATATCCTGTCGCACTACCCGCAGCTGCATCTGCCGGCGCGCATGGCGCTGTGCGGCTCGATCGCATTCGCCGCCACCGCTTTCATGTATGGCGGCCGCGGCGCCGACGCCGGCGTCAAGCAGCTGGTGCTCTATGGCCTGGTCGGCCTCGTGCCCACGGTGCTGAATTGCTGGCTATCGCGCAACGTGCTGCCGAAGGAAGTGCGCGAACAGCGGGCGTGAGGGGGTTGTGTGAGGGGTGAGCTGCCAGCGGCGGTTTCTCCACCACGTGCAGCAGTCAGTCTGGTCGACACCTTTCCCCGTCATTGCGAGCGAAGCGAAGCAATCCAGCGGGAAGCATGAAGATAGATTGCTTCGTCGCTGCGCTCCTCGCAATGACGGCGAGAGGGCAGCCCGTAGCCCTTAGGGCGGATGAGCCGAAGGCGTAATCCGCCGCAGCTGAGATGGTGGGTTACGGCTGCGCCTAACCCACCCTACATGCGGCGCTGCGCCGGTCCGCCTCATCTATCGCTAAGCTCCAACAAAAATGGCCGGGACGAGCCCGGCCATTTTTCTTATCAGAACGTCGAGAGCGAACGTATCGCCGCTTAGTTATCCAAGAAGCTGCGCAGTTTGCGCGAGCGCGACGGATGCTTCAGCTTGCGCAGCGCCTTCGCTTCGATCTGACGGATACGTTCACGGGTCACCGAGAACTGCTGGCCGACTTCTTCCAGCGTGTGGTCGGTGTTCATGCCGATGCCAAAGCGCATGCGTAGCACGCGCTCTTCGCGCGGCGTCAGTGACGCCAAAACGCGCGTGGTGGTCTCGCGCAGGTTGGACTGGATCGCGGCGTCGATCGGCAGTACCGCGTTCTTGTCCTCGATGAAGTCGCCGAGATGGCTGTCTTCCTCGTCGCCGACCGGCGTTTCGAGCGACAGCGGCTCCTTGGCGATCTTCAAAACCTTGCGCACCTTCTCCAGCGGCATGCCGAGCTTTTCGGCCAGCTCCTCCGGGGTCGGTTCGCGGCCGATCTCGTTGAGCATCTGGCGGCTGGTGCGCACGATCTTGTTGATGGTCTCGATCATGTGCACCGGGATGCGGATGGTGCGCGCCTGGTCGGCGATCGAGCGGGTGATCGCCTGCCGGATCCACCAGGTCGCATAGGTCGAGAATTTGTAGCCGCGGCGATATTCGAACTTATCGACCGCCTTCATCAGGCCGATATTGCCTTCCTGAATGAGGTCGAGGAACTGCAGGCCGCGGTTGGTGTACTTCTTGGCGATCGAGATCACGAGGCGCAGGTTGGCCTCGACCATTTCCTTCTTGGCCTGGCGGGCTTCGCGCTCGCCCTTCTGCACGCTGTGCACGATCTTGCGGAATTCGCCGATCTCGAGGCCGGTGAGCGCCGCCAGCGACTGGATCTCCTGGCGCAGCTCCTTGATGCGGTCCTTCTCGTGATGGACGAAGTTCTTCCAGCCCTTGGCCGACAGTTTTGAAACGCGGTTCAGCCAGCGCGGATCAAGCTCCGAGCCCTGATAGTTGCGCAGGAAATCGTCGCGCGCCACGCCATGGGCGTCGCCGAGCCGCAGCAGCCGGCCTTCATAGGACACCAGCTTCTTGTTGATGTCGTAGAGCTGCTCGACCAGGCTGTCGATGCGGGCCTGGTTGAGGCGCAGCGACTTCACCTCGACGATGATCTCGTCCTTGAGCTTCTTGTACTTGCGCTCCTGCGAGGGCGACAGCGACGGCCCCTGCGGCCCGCTCTCGATCTGGTTGGAGATGTCCTGCTCCTGCAGGCGGCGCAGCTTCTTGTAGTTCTCGGCGATCTTGTCGAAGGTTTCGACCACCTTCGGCTTCAGCTCGGCCTCGATCGCCGCCAGCGACATCTGGTTCTCGAACTCGTCGTCATCCATGTCGGCTTCGGCGGCGGCCTCGGCCGGATCCTTGACCTCGGCGGCCGGAGCCGGCGCGCCGCCGCGGGCGCGGAACGGCGTGGGGGAGGGCGGCGCTGCCGGCGGTGCAGCCACCGCCTCGGCATCCTCGCCATCGCCTTCGCCGTCGGTCTCGCCGGCGTTTATCGCCGGGTTGACGTTGTTCTTGCCCTCGGGGCCGGCATAGGTCGCTTCCAGGTCGATGATGTCGCGCAGGAAGATCTTGCCTTCGTTCAGTTCGTCGCGCCAAATGATGATGGCCTGGAACGTCAGCGGGCTTTCGCACAGCCCGGCGATCATCGCTTCGCGGCCAGCCTCGATGCGCTTGGCGATCGCGATTTCGCCCTCGCGCGACAACAGCTCGACCGACCCCATCTCGCGCAGATACATGCGCACCGGGTCATCGGTGCGCTCGCCGGGTTCCGACTTCTTGGTCTCGGTGACCGCCTTGGCGGTGACTTCGACCAGATCGTTATCGGGCTCGTCGTCGAGCTCGTCCTTGGCGTCTTCTTCCTCGTTGTCGGAGTCATCGGACTCCGACACGTTGATGCCCATGTCGGACAGCATCGACATGATGTCTTCGATCTGCTCCGGCGACGTGGTGTCGGAAGGCAGCACCTCATTGAGCTGATCGAAGGTGACGAAGCCGCGCTTCTTCGCCTGCTTGATCATCTTCTTGACGGCTGCATCCGACAGATCGAGCAACGGCGACGGCGCGTCGGCGGAGTCCTTCTCCGGCGCATCGACGGCCTTGTCGTCCTTGTCCTTATCCTTGGTCTGCAGCGTCTTTGCCTTGGTGACCATTCAATGCTCCTGAAACGCACTCACGCCGGGGACGTTGCCGCCCCCTTTCGGTTCTGATCCATCTCGACGCGGAAAGGGCGGCGCACGGCCACGCCACCCCGTTACTCACTCTCGCCGGTGCTGAACGTTGAGAATTCCGCCGCTCGCCGGACCTCACTTTACCCGGCAGATGTTTAAGCCTCGTTTAACCCTGTTTCTGAAGCCAAATCCTAGATTTGGCGAGTCTTTTCGCGGCGCCGGCGCCGGCCGTCGCCCGAGTTGTGTCACATATTGCGCTGCAACCGTCCCGAAGAAGCGCCGAATCCCTCAATCAATGCTTCCGTCCCCTCGACGTCAGCGAGCCGCTGCTTGACGTCGCGCAGCCATGCGAAGTTCGCTTCGCTCGACTGCTCGCCCAGCGCCAGCTCGGCGTCCTTCAATTCCCTAAGTAATGAGTGCCACTGTCGATGCAAGGCGACCAGCTGATGCCAGGTGGCCCGAACGTCCTCCACAGCGGCCCCGGGCTGCGCGCCCCAGACGTCCTTGGTGGTGATCGCCCGTTCAACACGTTGAAGATGCTCGGTTAATCCCATCGCAACCAATTCTGCACGAAGTCGCTCGCTTTGCGCGGCGGGATCGTCGGGATGATGCTGATGGACATTGGCATAGGCGGCGATGATGCCCGCGCGCAGCCGGTGCGCCTCCGGATGCGCCAGTTCCAGCGCGGCGATCTCCTCCAGCCGGTCGCTGAGCAGCCAGGGGTGGTTGATCAGGCTTTGCACGATCAACGCTTCGCGGCGTGAAACTGCCGTACGCTGGCCGCGCATGATCGGGCTCGCCACCAGGTCGGGGCTGGCGACCTGGTAGGGCTGGCGGCCGAGCCAGCTTGCGGAACCGGGGCCGGCGGGACGGCCGGGGCGGGACGGCATCCGGCCGGCGGCGAGGGAAAAACTGCCCCGCGCCGCAAAGCCGCCCGGCGAATCGCTGCGCGCCCGCCCGCCAAAGCCGCCGCGGCCGGAGCCGAAGCCACCCGCCGGAGCGAATGCCTGGCGCAGCCGCTCGCCAAGGTCCTGGCGGTAATAGCGCCGCACCACCTCATCACGGATCGCGCCGGTCAGCTCATTGATGCGCGCCTCCAGCGCCGCGCGCCGCTCCGGGGTGGCGAAGCTGCCGGCGCCATGCTCGCGCGACCACAGCACATCGGCCAGCGGCCGGGCGGCGCCGATCACCTCATCGACCGCGGCGCGGCCGCCGATCCGGGCGAGATCGTCGGGGTCCTGGCCTTCCGGCAGCAGCGCAAAGCGCAGACTCTTCCCGGGCAACAGATGCGGCAGCGCCAGATCGGCAGCGCGCCACGCCGCCTTGTGGCCGGCCTTGTCGCCGTCGAAACACAGCACCGGCTCCTCGGCCATCTTCCAGAGCAGTTGTAGCTGGTTTTCGGTGAGCGCGGTGCCGAGCGGCGCCACCGTCGCGGTGTAGCCGACCGTGGCCATCGCGATCACGTCGATATAGCCCTCGACCACCACCAGCGGCGCGCCCTGATGGGCGGCGCTGCGCGCGCCGGCGAGGTTGTAGAGATTGTCGCCCTTATGAAACAGCGGCGTTTCCGGCGAATTCAGATATTTGGCCGGCACGTCCTTTTCGAGCGCGCGGCCGCCGAACGCGATCACCCGGCCGCGGGCATCGGTGATCGGAAACATCACCCGGTCGCGGAACCGATCATAGGGCACTGGAATATCGTCGCCGGCGATCAACAGCCCGGCCTCGATCATGTCAGGCACCGGCACCCCGGCCTTGCCGAGATGTTCTTTGAGCGCAAAGCGCTCGCCCGGCGCATAGCCGAGCCGGAACTTGACCTGCGTGGCTGGCGAGATCGCGCGGTCGGCAAGATAGCCGCGCGCCCGGGCGCCGAGCCGCGACGCCAGCGTGTCGCTGAAGAAATGCGCGGCCAGCTCCATCACCTCATAGAGCGACTTGCGATGGCGCTGCTGCTGCGCGGCATCCGGGGTCGGCGCCGGCAGCGCCAGCCCGGCCATTCCCGCCAGCCGCTCGACCGCTTCCGGAAACTCGACGCCCTCGGTGAGCATCACGAAGTCGAAGATCGAGCCGTTCTTCCCGGACGAGAAGTCAAACCACGCCTGTTTCTCGTCATTGACGAAAAACGACGGGGTCTTTTCCTGCTGAAACGGCGACAGCCCCTTCCACTCGCGCCCGGCCTTCTTGAGCTTGACGCGGCGGCCGACCACTTCCGACACCGACAGCCGGGCTTTCAGCTCTTCCAGAAATTGCGGCGTGAAGCGCATCGGATCAGGGGCTCGAAATGTTTCCGGCCGCAGGTGAGGCGGCAACCGTCCATCGATATCGGGTTAGGGCGGGCAAGACTGAGCCGTGCCCGAGTTCTCCCGGTTATCCAGCTTATCCACAGGCCAGGCAATACAGGTCAGGCAATGGCCGTTGCCGCTTACGCCAGGTCGAAGCGCCCGCCTGCGATCAGCGGCATGCCGTCGATCGGCCAGTTATAGAGATAGACCCAGGCCTGCTGTGCGGTTCCGTCCGCGGCGGTGATGGTGCGCAGCTCGCGGCGATATTCGGCGGGCGGCGGCGCATCGGCGCCGCAGCCCTCATAATCGTCGAGTTCCGCCAGCAATTGTGCGGGCTGGCGCAGCCGGAACAGATGGCCGTGCACCCGTTCGTTGTCATCATCGCTGTCGACCAGCCCCGGATAGTGCCGCACCAGATAGAGCCGGCCAGGGCACTGCGCCTCGCCGAGAAAATCGGCGTTGTGCTCCAAGAGCCGCGCCATCGGATGATCAAAGCCGCGCATCAGCGTGCCGTACACGAACAACAGATCCTGCATCGCCCCCACCCTCGCTGCGCCTTGCTTGGTGTTGACGCGGCGCAGCGGTTTTGACAACTGGCGATTGCGCAAAACCAGCCCTGCGCGGCCGCGACACCGCGGCGCAGCAGCGGCTTCTCGGCCGCGTTGGGGATGACAGCGTGGGCGCGACCCGCTACCCCTGCTTTGCAATCGAAGCGAAGTGTTGCCCAAGATGAGCGAGACTGTTGACGACCTGGTCGCTGCCCTGCCGCTGCAGCTTGATCCGGCGCTGCCGCCGGTGATCGAGCGCAATGCCGCGGGCCGTTCGCCATTCCTTTTGGTGTGCGATCATTATGGCCGGCTGATCCCGCCGCAGCTTGCCGATCTCGGGCTGCCGGACAGCGAATTGCAGCGCCACATCGCCTTCGACATCGGCATTGGCGGCGTCGCCGAACGGCTATCCGAGTTGCTCGATGCGCAGCTGATCGCGCAGCGTTATTCGCGGCTGGTGATCGACTGCAACCGGCCGCCGCAAGTCGCGAGTTCGATCCCGGTCTTGAGCGAAGCAACCGAAGTACCCGGCAATCTCAATCTGTCGCCGCAGCAGGCCGAGGCACGCCGCAAGCTGATCTTCGAGCCCTATCATCAGCGCATCAGCGCTGCGATCGAGCAGCGGCTGGCGGTGTCGCAGTCGACCGTGCTGGTGGCGCTGCACAGTTTTACGCCGGTCTATGCCGGGGTGGCGCGGCCCTGGCATGTCGGCGCGCTCTATCACCGTGACACCGTGCTGCCGCCGCTGTTGCTTGACCAATTGCGCGCCGACGGCACCTTGGTGGTCGGCGATAATCAGCCTTACGGCGTCAGCGATCTCACCGATTACACCATTCCGGTGCATGGCGAGGCGCGCGGCCTGATCAGCACCGGCATCGAAATCCGCCAGGATCAGATCGCTGATCCGGACGGCCAGCAGCGCTGGGCCGAGCGGCTGGCGCAGGCTTTTGCGGTGATTGCGGATCGCCTGCGCGCCGCCAAACTGATCGGCTGAGCGTCCGCCATCAATCGCGCGGCGCGGCCCGCGGCATCGGTAGCACCGTCGCCGATGCCACAGGTTCGGCCGGCGCGCTCTGCGGCTGCTCAGCCGCGACCGGCGCCACGATGCGGCGATAGAGATGCCAGGTGGCATGGCCAAGCACCGGCAGCGTCACCAGCAGCCCGAGGAAATAGGGCAGGGTCGAGATCGCCAGCAGCAGCACGATGGTCGCCGCCCAGCCGATCATCGGCAGCGGGCTCGCCACCACGGCGCGCACGCTGGTCACCATCGCGGTGACGAAATCGACGTCGCGTTCCAGGAGCAGCGGAAACGACACCACGGTGAGCGAGAACAGCACCAAGGCCAGCGCCGCGCCGACGCAATTGCCGATCAGCAGGAACACCAGGCCCTCATTGGTGGTCAGCACCACGGTGAGGAAATCCTGGATGCTGGCGAACGAGGTGTTCAGGCCGAGGAACAGCGCGATCAGCAGGCGCACCTGATACATCCAGACGATGAACACAAACAGCGTCACGAATGCCATCCAGCCGATCTCGCTGCGCGAGGTGACGACGCCGAACACCGCGCGCGGCGACAATGGCTCGCCGGCCTCGCGGCGCCGGCTGATTTCATACAGGCCGATCGCCACAAACGGGCCGAGCAGCGCAAAACCGGCGGCGAGCGGATAAGCGAGATACACCAGGCCAAACGCGGTCAGGCTGAGCGTGATGACAATGCCGCCGATCGCATAGACCGCGCCGAACGCCAGGCCATATAGCGGCGCCGCCTGAAAATCGCGCAGTCCCTGGCCGAGCGCTTCGGCGACATCGTGCACAGAAATGCGGCGCACCACGGGATCTTTCTTGCCGGAAATCGAGGTCATCGGCGTCCTCCCTTGCGCGTTATGGAGCGTTGTTGGTCGCGTTATTGGGTGCTGTTAGTTAGTCGCAAAAAGATGCCGCAGGTTTATGGCGATCAAGCCCGATGCTGATCGCAACTGCGTGTTGCTGCGCCGCGTGCGTCAGCAGCGCTGCATCATCGGGAACTGATGTTGTCCGTCACAGCAGCCACGATTTTCTCTCCCCCGCGTAGCGGTGCACGGCTGTCCGGGGAATGATTCAACGTGTCGCAGCGCATGCCCGGCCAAACCAGCGCGAAGCGGGTACTTTCTGGTTGTCGAGACTCAGAAAG
>NZ_QJTI01000002.1 GCF_003217325.1 Rhodopseudomonas faecalis | reverse complement strand
CGCCTGCGCTCGCAAACTCCTCATCTACGCAAACACCGTCGTCCAGCGCGGCTCGCCATGGGTCGAAAACCACACCGCGCTCTAATGGTTGCTACAATCGCACTACCTGCACAACTGGCCGCGGGCGCGGTAGATGTTGAACAGATAGACCGCCCTTGGATTGATGGTGCCCTCGTCAGGCGAGATCAGCGGCAGATCATGCGGCACCAGCAGCGCGAACTGCCGGCCCCATTCATAGGCCCACTGCATGCCGTCCAGCGCCAGCACCTCGTCGTCATAACGCGGCTGCCGGCCGGTGCGCACTTCGGACACGCCACGGCGAAAGGCATGGCTGCCGACAATGATGTCGGCCGATACCAGATCGGGATCGGCCTGCTTGGGCACGCTGTCGGATGCGATCTCGCTCACCATCGACCTCCATCAGACCTCATCGGCAGCAGCGATGTAGCGCAGTCGTTGCATGGCGCAATGGTATTTTTGGCCGAGTAGTTCGGCATCGTACAACTATCCTTGATCGCAGCGGCGCTGTTGCTGTTGCGAATGTTTGGCATGGCGCAGCAACGACCTCAGCGGAGCGACGCTTTTGCAGCCAAAACCAAGCCTTTTGGCGCGATCGCCGCCGCTGTGCAGTGCAGCAAAACGGCTTTGAAAAATACCTTACAACCAAAGTTAAATAACATCGCCAGTAGCAGGGTATAGGCAACGTTATGCGGTTACGGCATGGTGCAGTTCAGTTTAACGCTGCTGACAGAAACTCAAATCAATCAGCGCTCAACGGCTACCCGACGCAAAGAATCCTTGCTACGTTTTTTCCACAAGTTGATTTGGAACGGGTGCGCTGTGCTCAGCAAAAAACTTGACGAATTCTTTTCGGCTCACCCCGTCGAGACCATCGCCGCCGCCGTAGGCGTCTTCATTGTCGCTATCGGCGTCCTGCTCGGTTCGCAAACCGGCTGGATCTGGTTTTCTGGACAATTGTTGGCAATCGCTGGAGCCGGTCTGGCTGCGATCGCCATTGCCTGGACCTTTGGCCATGCCTCGTCGGAAACGCGCGTCACCGGACACATCGCAGTGCTGGCGCGGCAGCTCGAACTGTCCACCGGACAGATCCGCAAATCCGTGCGTCATGGCCTTGAGGACCAGCAGCATCCGGCGATCTATTTCGGCCAGATCGAACAGAGCATCGCCAATGTCAGCGGCGTGATCCGCGAGCTGGGCAAGCTCACCGGCGAGACCATGCTGCAAGGCTGCGAGGCGGTGAAGGTGCGCTCGCTGCTGGAAGAGTTCGATCATCTGCTCGACGCGCAGCCGATGTCCGACAACAGCAGCATCCAGCCGCTGCTGTCGACCATGCGCACCAATGTCCATGACCTGTTGCACCGGCTCGATCAGGGCGGCAACGCGCAGGCGAGCGCGGCGGCGGCCGGCAGCGAAGCCTCGCGCAAGATCGGCACCGCCACCGAGCGCTGCCCGAATTGCCGCAAGGAAGTCAGCTTCCAGATCGGCATCAATCCGGGCGACAGCGCCACCCCGACCTGCGAGCATTGCAAGCAGCGCTTCCATGCCCATCGTGCCACCAATGGCGCGGTGTTCGTGCGCAGCCGCGGCGCCTCGCACGCCACCGTCGCCGTCACCGCGGCCTGCCCGGTGTGCGCCTCGCGCATTCCAGCCAATATCGATGAAGGCCAGACCGAGAGCGAAGTGCGGTTCTGTTTCTCGTGCGGCGCCAAGGTCGGCATCGATCCGGTCAGCCATGAGTGCAGCCTGATCGCCAAGAAAGACAAGCTACGCGGCCGCTTCGACGACGCCGGCGTGTTCGTGTGCGATCATTGCGGCGAGCCGACCGTGCTGCTGACCGCCAATGCGCAAGGCACTTTTGGCATCTGCCGCAAGGACGATGCGCTGGTGGTGATGCCGTCGAGCGACAGCCGCGGCCCCGGCCGTAGCGCCGCCTAAAAATCCCGAACAGCTTTGATCTGTCGCCCGGCAGATCAACGATCAAGCAGCGACGCGGACCGATGGTCCGCCTCGCGCGATGCGCAAGCCGACATTCGCCGATCCAATCTCCGCTAGATGGATGCTCGCTTAGACGGTGTTCGCTGAGCAGCCAATTTACTGAGCCGATGTTCGCTCAGCGAGGCGTCAACCCTACGGGCAACTACCAGGTTGGCTTGCGCAAGCCCCATTGCCTGCCTCGGCCAACGAAATCTTCATCCCTCGCCAACACGATTATCGCGCAGCAGCGACACCAGCACACCGCGGCGCCGGACCGCTGCCGACTTGCGGAGTTGACGAGAAAGCGCACCCATGAAGCTCAATCGGATCGCCTACAAGCTCGGCTTCGCCGGTCTTGCCGGGCTGGTGCTGTCGCTGGCGATGTCCGCCAATCAGATGACATCCGAAATCGCCATCAACCGATCGAATGACCGCGCTGAGGTGCAGCAAACGATCTCCGGCAATTTGCTCGAGGCTGATATCGCGCTGCGCCGCATGCAGCTGTCGATAAGCATCATCCGGCTGGCGAAGACGCCGGCCGATGTGCAAACCGAAGCCAAGTCGTTGCAGCAGGCCGAAGAAGGCACCATCAAGCATCTCGACGCCGCGATCGGCCAGATCGAACAGGCCGACAGCCTGGCGCAGCTCAGGTCGATCAAGGTGCTTGCCACCGAGTTCGGCGAGCACGCCAAGGCGGTGGTGCAGGAGCAACTGCGCACGCTGGAAATTCTCGATAGCCGGCGCACCATCACCGAAGAATGGCGCCGCGCCATCAGTTCCGGGCTGGAACAGCCGGCGATGCTGGCGTCCGCCAACCATGCCGAAATCGTCAAGGTGCTGCATCACGCCGATGCGCTGTTCAACATGCTCGACGCCGCGACCTGGCGGTTCGGCGCCACCAGCGAGACCGAGCAGAAGCTGATCATCGAGCGGCTGCCGAATGACCTCAACGCCGCGCTGACCAAGCTGCGCGAACTGTTGGACGATCCAGAGTTCATCGCCGACGTTGATTTCATGAACGCGATCCTGACTGGGTATTACGACGTGTCGTCGGACGCGGTCGCCAATGATCTGCGCAAGCGCGCGCTGATCGAGCTGAACGCAACGCCGACCGGCGACCAGGCAATTCAGAAAATGCGCGCCGCGGTCAGCGAAGCCGCCAAGCTGTCCGATCAGGCCAAGACCGCTGCCAAAAGCGATCTCAGCTCGGCCAACCGCGTCAATTTCGGCATCGGCCTTGCGGTGATGGCGTCGCTGCTGGTGTCGATGGTGTTCGGCTTCATCAGCGTGTCGCGTCCGCTGATGCGGCTCAACGGTGCGCTCGGCAAGATGGCCGGCGGCGAGCTTGATGTGCATATTCCCGGCGCGACGCGCGGCGACGAAATCGGCGATATCGCCAAGACCGTGGTGGTGATCCGGCAAAACGCCGCCAAGCGCGCCCAGGAGGAAGCCGAAGCGCTGGCGGAGCAAGATCATCGCGCACGCGAGCAGCGCAAGCAGGATATGCATCGCCTGGCCTCGGAATTCGAGAATGCCGTGTGTCAGATCGTCAATCGGGTGTCGACGGCGTCGGCCGAACTCGAGGGCGCCGCGCGCCGGCTGACCTCGACTGCCGAACAGACCGAGCGGCTGACCGCCTTCGTCGCAGAGGCGTCCGAACAGGCCACCGCCAATGTGCAATCGGTGGCGACCGCCTCCGAGCAAATGGCGTCGTCGATCACCGAAATCGGCCGCCAGGTGCAGGATTCCACCCAGATCGCCGGCGCCGCCGTGCAGCAAGCCCATCTCACCAACGATCAGATCACGCAGCTCGCGCAAGCCGCGAGCCGGATCGGCGACGTGGTCGAACTGATCAACACCATTGCCGGCCAGACCAATCTCTTGGCGCTGAACGCTAC
Organism: Rhodopseudomonas faecalis; assembly: GCF_003217325.1. Lineage (GTDB taxonomy): Bacteria > Pseudomonadota > Alphaproteobacteria > Rhizobiales > Xanthobacteraceae > Rhodopseudomonas > Rhodopseudomonas faecalis. The sequence goes on along the minus strand of NZ_QJTI01000002.1, from coordinate 331,654 downwards.
CATCGAGGCGGCCCGCGCTGGTGAGGCTGGCCGCGGCTTTGCGGTGGTCGCCTCGGAAGTGAAAGCGCTGGCCGAGCAGACCGCGCGCGCGACCGGCGAAATCAGCCAGCAGATCAGCGGCATCCAATCGGCGACCGATCATTCGGTCGCGGCGATCCATGAGATCGGTGCGACCATCGCCAAAATGTCGGAGATCGCCTCCACCATCGCTTCGGCGGTCGATCAACAGGGCATCGCCACCCAGGACATTTCCAGCAATGTCCAACAGGCCGCGCAGGGCACCACGCAAGTCAGCGCCAAGATCTCCGACGTGCAGCGCGGCGCCAGCGAGACCGGATCGGCATCGACCCAGGTGCTGAACGCCGCACGCATCCTGTCGGCCGACAGCGATGCCTTGCAGCGTCAGGTCGCGGCGTTCCTTGAGACAGTGCGCGCCGCTTAAGCGATTAGGCTTCAACGAACACCCACCAATGTCCGCGCTGGTCGCGGGCATTGTCGTCTTGCAGCGGCCCTACCAACGCAAGTGGCCGGGACGAGCCCGGCCATGACACGTGGATCGGTGTGGTTTGAAATCAGTGATCGAGTTCGCCGACCCGCGTCGACTGATAGAGCTCGTAGCCGATCTTATTGGCCAGCTCGATTTCGGTTTCGAGGAAGTCGATGTGATGTTCCTCGTCCTTCATCAGCTTCTCGAACAGATCGCGTGACACATAGTCCTTGACGCTCTGACAATAGGTGGCCGCTTCCTGATAGAGCGCGCGCGCCCCAAGTTCGGCCTGCAGATCGGCTTCCAGCACTTCGCGGACATTTTGGCCGATATGCAGCGGATCGAGCACCTGCATGTTCGGATGGCCTTCCAGGAAGATGATGCGGTCGGTCAGCAGGTCGGCATGTTCCATCTCCTCGATGGACTCCTTGCGCCAGACCTTGGCCATGTCCTTCAGACCCCAGTTCGCGAGCAGCCGATAATGCAGCCAGTATTGGCTGATGGCGGTCAGTTCGCTGCGCAGTCCCTTGTTGAGATATTCGATGACCTTCGCGTCGCCTTTCATGTCGCCTCTCCACTTGGCCGCGCGGCTCGGCGCGGCGCTCTCCACCTCCCCCTAGGTTAGGTGGGGAACCGGGTGACGACAACAAGGAATACGAAGCGATTGCATATTCGCCGCAGGCCCCAAGTTCCAGTGCGATGCCGCGGCGTGATCAGGCCGCCTCCTCGGCCAGCTGAAAATCGAGCGGTGCGGCGCGCCGTTCCAGGCCGTCCCCGGCTGCGGCGATGGCAGCATCGGCCGGCCCCATGGTCTCGTTCATGATGCGCTTGATGGTGCGCGCACAGCGGCCGCATTGCCGGCTACAGCCCAGGCAGCCATAGACGTCGCTGGTGGTGAGAGGGTCCTCGGCGGTTTGGACCACGCTGCGGACGTCGTGGTCGGTCAGGACATTGCATGAGCACACAATCATGAAGAGCTGTCTTCCCCATTCTTGCGCCGGCTGCGCCGGCGGCCCCACATATTGCCATTGATAATGATACCGATACGCAACAAAACCGTGCAGTGCAAAGGATGAAGCGGTAATCTGAAGCTATTCCAAAACGCCGCCGGTATCTTGATCTCGCTCAAACTCGCGACTGGGTCGCAACAACCTGGCGCTATTCACGGCGGCATGGCGCGATCGGGCGCGTTGATCGTCCGCCCCAGGTCCCCCCTCTCGCCCGGGTGCCGTCCTCTGGCCGGCTGCGGGGGCTGCGTTGTCGGCCTCCCGGGGGCCAAGACGGCAGCGGTTCAAACGGAACGAGCCACGCCGGCCTCCCGCAAACGGGCGACCGGCGCGTTCCTTGGCCGCCCCACATGCGGCAACGGCATTCATTCACCGTTCAACTGTTCCGTGCTGAAATCGCCGCCATGAGGTGCCGGGGTGAAAGCTCGCAGGCATTTCGAGCCAGGAGTGTTCAGCCGTGAACAAGACGATTTTGGCCGTGACGGCCGCAGCCACCCTCGCCATGACCGCGCTGGCGGCGCCGGCGCCGGCACAAGCCCATGACGGTTTCGGCGTCGGGCTGGCCGCAGGGCTGCTCGGCGGCGCGCTGGTCGGCGGCGCCTTCGCCGGCCCCGGCTATTATTACGGGCCGAGCTACTATTACGGACCGAGCTATGTGGTGTCCCCGGGCTATTACAGCGACTGCTATTGGCAGCGGCAGCGGTTTTGGGACGGCTATGGCTGGCGGATTCGCAATGTGCGGGTCTGCGGCTGACGCCCGGACGCAACAGTGCTTCAGTTCCCGCATCGCAACCGCTTTGCGGTTTGACCTTTGCAGTTTGACATCGGCCCGAAAAACACCTTTTTTGAAAGGCAATGAGCCGACGCTGGTGCCGCGAGGTTGACGATCTTCGGAATTGCCCGGAGCCTGTCGAGACCCCACAAGCGTATGACCAACCCGGCGCCGATTCGCGGCGCCACTCCAGGAGAGCCACTCAATGAAGAAGACAGTTTCCGCTCTGCTCGCGGTTGCAACGGTCGCCGGATCGCTGGTGGCCATCGCTCCGGCCGCCAAGGCCGACGGAGGGCAGATTGCCGCTGGCGTCGCCGGCGGCCTGATCGGCGGCGCGCTGCTCGGCAGCGCCATCGCCAGCAGCCGCCCGGCCTATGCCGCGCCGGCCCCGGTCTATGTCGAGGAACCGCCGCCGTGCCGCGTGGTGCGCGAACGTTTCTGGGATGACTATCGCGGCGTCTGGCGTACCCGCCGCGTCGAGGTTTGCGATTAATCGAATCGCGCCGGCTGCTTGAGCCGCGCGGTTTGTTGCAGTGGTCTACCTGGAGCCGGGTCGCGCAAGTGGCCCGGCTTTTGGTTTTGTGGGCTTTTGGTTTTCTGGCTCGGCTTGCAGGCTCGGCTGGCTTGTCTGATGCCGCGCGTCAGCGCGCGCGCTGCAGCGCCTGCAGCACCGAAACGCTCGGCCAGCAATCGACCTTCAGCCCGGCCGCCTTCTGATAGGCGCCGAGCGCGGCGCGGGTCTGCATCCCGGCCTTGCCGTCGAGCTTGTCGGCATAGAGCCCGAGCCGCGTCAGATGGCGCTGCATCGCCTCGACATCCTTGCTGCGCAGCTGCGTGGTCGCGGCCCAGGGCGTCGCAAAGGGCTGCGGATCGCGAATCCGGTCGGCGACGTGGCCGACGAACAGCACATAGAGATCGGAGAAATTGTATTCCTTGATCACGAAGTAGTTCTTGGTGGTCAGGAATGACGGGCCATAGATGCCCTCTGGCTGCAGCAGCGACGCCGGCTGCGCCTGCTCGGCGGCGCTGAGCCGTTGGCCGCGCACCGGCACAAAACCCTGGCGCAGCCATTCGCCGATCGGTCGGCTCACTTCCGGCACGCCGAGCGTGCAATCGACATTGGCGGGCGCGCGCACCTCATAGGCCCAGCGCACCCCGCTCTGCCAACCCTTGTTGGCGAGCTGCTGCGCCGCCGAGGCCAAGGCGTCGGGCACCGAATGCCAGATGTCGATCCGGCCATCGCCGTCAAAATCAACGCCGTGCTTATAGAATTCCGAGGGCAGAAACTGCGTCAGCCCGGTGGCGCCGGCCCATGACGAGCGCAGATTACCGCGCGCGGCGTGGCCTTCCTGCACGATCTTCATCGCCTCGATGAATTCGACTTGGTACTGCTCCTTGCGCCGGCCGACATAGGCCTGGGTGGCGAGCACCCGCATCAGATCATAGGGCAGCCGGTAGCGGCCGAAATCGGTCTCGCGGCCCCAGATCGCCAGCACCACCGTGGCCGGCACGCCGAATTGCCGCTCGATGCGATCGAGCGTGGCGCGGTGCTGCTGCAACAGCCGCTGGCCATAGGACGCCAGACGGCTGATGGTGGTTTCCTTGAGATAGTCGGCCGGAACCTGCACGAACTCGGCCTGCGACGGCGCGCCGGTTTTCGGCCGCCCGGGCAGAATGAGATCAGGCAGCTTGTAGTCGGGCTCAAGCCCGGCGGTGATCGCCTCGAAAGTGGCGCGCGAAATGCCGGCATCGCGCGCCTGCGGCCACATCGAAGCCAGGAAGCCGTTGAAGCCGGCATCGGCCGCCGCGGCGGCACGCGGCCATTGGCCGAGCACCACACACAGCAGCAGCGCAACAATGACGATGTGGATGCGACGTGTCATCACCGGCCAGGGTGCCAGAAGCGTTGTCCGCAAACTAGCACCCAGGCCGGAGCTCCTCAATGATGATGCCCGCCGCTGTCGCGCGCGACCGCGTCATTGGACAGCTTGTCGACATAGGCGATGCCGATCGCCGACAGGATGAATACCGTATGGATGATGGTCTGCCACATCACGCCTTCGGCGGTGTAGTTCGAGGTGCGGCCCGGGGCACCAAGGCCGCCGGCTTCGATGAAGGTGCGCAACAGATGGATCGAGGAAATGCCGATGATCGCCATCGCCAGCTTGATCTTCAGCACGCTGGCATTGACGTGGCCAAGCCATTCCGGCTCGTCCGGATGACCTTGCAGATTGAGCCGCGACACAAAGGTCTCGTAGCCGCCGACGATCACCATCACGAGGAGGTTGGAGATCATCACCACGTCGATCAGGCCGAGCACCACCAGCATGATCTGCTGCTCGCTGAAATCGAACGAATGCGCAATCAGGTGCCACAGTTCCTTGAGGAACAGCACCACATAGACGGCTTGTGCAACAATCAGGCCGACATAGAGCGGCAATTGCAGCCAGCGGGAACCGAAGATCAGCACCGGGATCGGCCGCATCGGCAGTCTCTTCGGGGGCAATGGGGTTTCGGGAGTCGTGGACATTGAGAGGGCTCTCGCAAATTGGATTTTCATCAGTAGTGACAAGCAAACGCGGGCTTATACCTGATCGCAGCAGACACGATCATGGCGCGTTTACGCGGCAACTGGCCGCAGTGCGGAACGGCAACTAACGGGTGGCGACGATGAACAGCCGCGGGAAGCGCAGCAGCACCTTGCCGTCGGCCTGCGGCAGATAGGCGGCCGCAATCCGCGCGGTGTAGGCGGCGATGAAGTTCTTGCGCTCCGGCAGATCGAGCGGATCGACAAACGGCCGCAGCCCGGTGCCTTTCAGCCATTCGACGATCTCGATCGCGCTGTCGAGCGGGTGGTTATAGATGGTGTGCCAAATCTCAAGCCGACTGCACAGCGGCTTCAGCGCGTCATAATAGACGCTCGGCTTCGGCAATTGATCACGCGTTTCCGCGGCCTTCGACAATTGCTCGCGCCACGGCTCCTGCATCGCCACTTCGCGCATCAGGACATGTGACGGTTCGTCAAGATTGTCCGGCATCTGCACCGCCAGCACGCCGCCCGGCCCGAGCGCGCCCAGCAGCCGCTGCATGTGCTTGAGGTGGTTCGGCACCCAATTGAGCACGGCGTTGGCGAAGATCACTTCGGTGCCGACCGGCGCTACCCAATGGGCGATATTGGCTTCGATAAAGTTGTGCCCCGGCAGCCGCTCGCGGGCTTGGCGCAGCATGTCGGCCGAGGTGTCGACGCCGGTGACCTTGGCCTGCGGCCAACGCTTGACCAGCAATTCGGTGGAGTTGCCGGGCCCGCAGCCGATGTCAGCGACCCGGCGCGGATCATCGAGCCGGATCTGCGCCAGCAGGTCGCGCGCTGGACGCGTACGCTCATCCTCGAACCTCAGATACTGCTCGGCACTCCAGTCAGCCATTCTCGATACTGTCCTTGCCTCCGCGGGATTCAGCGCTGGAAAGCTATTGATCCCCCTCGATATTGCAATATCCCGCGATGATCACCGAATCGTTGCCGTTTGAGAGATTGCGACGATCGAGGACCGAATGCAGTCGCTATCGCGCGGGCGTCGTTGCCGGGGTGATGCGTTGATCGGTCGCGGCGCTTGAAAAGCGCATCTTGCGATGACACGGCGGCGTGTCGATCGCGGCCGCAGCAGGCGGCGGTTGGAACAAATTCGGTGCCATGCTCCGGTCTGGCGTCGAAGCACCAGACCGGACACGCTATGGCGGTTACCGCGTCAGCTTCTTGTACTTGGCGCGGTGCGGGATGATGGCGTCCTGGCCGAGCCGGCGCATCTTGTCCTTCTCGTAGTCCTGGAAGTTGCCTTCGAACCACTCGACATGACTGTCGTCCTCAAACGCCAGGATGTGGGTGGCGATACGGTCGAGGAACCAGCGGTCGTGGCTGATGATCACGGCGCAACCGGCGAAATCCTCGAGCGCTTCTTCCAGCGCGCGCAGCGTGTCGACGTCGAGGTCGTTGGTCGGTTCGTCGAGCAGCAGCACGTTGGCGCCGGACTTCAGCATTTTGGCGAGATGCACGCGGTTGCGCTCACCGCCCGACAGTGAGCCGACCTTCTTCTGCTGGTCGCCGCCCTTGAAGTTGAAAGCGGAGCAATAGCCGCGCGAATTCACTTCCTTCTTGCCGAGCAGGATCAGCTCGTTGCCGCCGGAGATTTCCTCCCACACCGTCTTCTTGGCGTCGAGTGCGTCACGCGACTGGTCGACATAGCCAAGACGCACCGTCTCGCCGATGGTGATGGTGCCGGAATCCGGCTTCTCCTGCCCGGTGATCATCCGGAACAGCGTGGTCTTGCCGGCGCCGTTCGGGCCGATCACACCGACGATGCCGCCCGGCGGCAGCTTGAAGGTAAGATTGTCGATCAGCAACCGATCGCCAAAACCCTTGGTCAGGCCATCGAAGTCGACGACATTGGCGCCAAGCCGCTCCGCCACCGGAATGATGATCTGCGCGGTCTGGGTCTGCTTCTCGGAGGCCTTGGCGAGCAATTCCTCATAGCGCTGGTAGCGCGCCTTGGACTTGGCCTGACGCGCCTTCGGCGAGGCCGCGATCCATTCCTGTTCGCGCTCGAGCGTCTTCTGGTGGGCTGCATCCTCGCGCCCCTCCTGCTCCAGGCGCTTCTGCTTCTGCACCAGCCAGGACGAGTAGTTGCCCTCGTAGGGAATGCCACGGCCGCGGTCGAGCTCGAGAATCCAGCCGGTGACGTTGTCGAGGAAGTAACGGTCGTGGGTGACGATCAGGATCGCGCCCGGGTAGTTACGCAGATGGCTTTCCAGCCACGACACCGATTCGGCGTCGAGATGGTTGGTCGGTTCGTCGAGCAGCAACAGATCGGGCTGATCGAGCAACAGCTTGCACAGCGCGACGCGGCGGCGCTCACCGCCCGACAGCTTGGTGACGTCGGCATCGTCCGGCGGGCAGCGCAGCGCGTCCATCGCCTGATCGACCTTGCTGTCGAGATCCCACAGCCCCGCGGCCTCGATCTGGTCCTGCAGCTGCGTCATCTCGTCGGCGGTTTCCTCGGAATAGTTCATCGCCAGTTCGTTGTAGCGATCGAGGATCGCCTTCTGCTTGGCGACGCCGAGCATGACGTTTTCGCGCACGGTGAGCGCCGGATCGAGCTGCGGCTCCTGCTCGAGATAACCAACGCGGGCGCCTTCGGCGACCCAGGCCTCGCCGGTGTATTCCTTGTCGATCCCGGCCATGATCTTGAGCAGCGTCGACTTGCCGGCGCCGTTGACGCCGAGCACGCCGATCTTGGCGTCCGGATAGAACGACAAATGGACGTTATCGAGCACCTTGCGGGTCGGGTAGGCCTTGGTCAGACCCTGCATGAAATAGACGAACTGGCGAGCCATCTTGATCCTTGAAGATGCGATCCCTGAGAACCTTGGAATGTGCGGGGGTGTTGGCGCTGATGTAGCGGGGCCGTCTGCAAAGGGCAACCCGCCGCCCTGACCGTTAACGGATCGTTCAACATATCGGCGTCTGCTGGAGCCATACAGACGATTTGGAATGCTCCTTCACCGAGCCGGCGAAAGCTGATCGCAGACGTTCGGCATTGCGCGCGCATTTCGCGCTGTTTGAGCCGCACCCGACATGGCCCTCGTCACGCCCACCGCCCCGCCAAACCCGGACTCACATCTGGACGATAACGTACGCCTGATCGACGAAATCCGCGATTTCTGGCGGCAATTTTTCGTGGCGGCGTTCAACCCGTATCAGCCGGAGCGCCACTACATGCGCGGCCCCGGACCGGCATGGCGCGCCAAGCATGACAACGAAACCGAGACGCCCGAATGACGGAGCTGGCCCGCGCGGCTTTCAGCGCGGGCACCGGTGTCGTCACGCGAACGGGGCGGCCTTCGCGCGGGACACTCTCACCTCAGAACGATATCGTCCGGCACAAAAGCAAACTGCGGTCCTGGAGGACCAGAACCGCAGCTGTGGTTAGCGGATGGTGACCGGCGCCGGCAGCGGCGGCACATTGGTCGGCGAGGTGCCGGCCGTGGGCGCCATCTGCGCGGTCGGCAGCTGCCCCTGCGGCACCGCGCCAGGTGCTCCAGGGGCTGCGGCGGGAGCCAAAGCCGGCTGCGGCGGCGTGGCATTGGCGCTGGCGCCGGGCGGCGGACCGCCGGGCATCACCACCACGCGGGTGCCGACCTTCACGCGATCGAACAGATCGGAGACGTCCTCATTGAGCATGCCGATACAGCCCGACGATACGAACTTGCCGATCGTCGAGGGCTGGTTGGTGCCGTGAATGCGGTACACGGTCGAGCCGAGATACATGGCGCGCGCGCCCATCGGATTGCCCGGACCGCCCGCCATGAAGCGCGGCAGATAGGGCTGGCGCTCGATCATCTCGGTCGGCGGGTGCCAATCCGGCCATTCCGCCTTGCGCGACACTTTTTGCACGCCGTTCCAGGTAAAACCGTCGCGGCCGACGCGCACGCCGTAGCGGATGGCGCGGCCATTGCCGAGCACGAAATACAGATGGGTGTTGGAGGTATCGACCACGATGGTGCCGGGCGGCTCCTTGGTCTGGAACGCGACCTCCTGCCGGCGCAGATGCGGCGGCAATTGCTTGGGCGCATCAAGCTCCGGCTGTTCTTCCGGCGGCAGCGCCGACACCGACATGGCGCGGCCATCCGGACCGGGAGCCCCGGCCGGCGGCGCGCCATTGGCCACACCGCCCTGCGGAGCACCGCCCACGGCCTCCGGCGGACGCAGCGAGCGCGGGTCATCATGGGGCGCCCCGGCCGCAGCCGGACGGTCGGAATAGATCACCGGCGGCGGACCGGCCGGACGGCCGTAACGCGGATCATCGGGCGACAGAATCGGGCCCTGCGGCGCGCCCTGAGCGCCGGAATAAGCGGGCGGCGCGGCGGGACGGCCATAGCGCGGATCATCCGGCGACAGGATCGGGCCTTGCGGCACCGCGGCCTGCCCCTGCATCGGGGCTGGCGCGCCCGCGGGGCGGCCATAACGCGGATCGTCCGGCGACATGATCGGGCCCGGCGCCGGCAGCGCCATCGAGCCCGGACCGCGGCCGCCGTCCTCATCGTCGAGCGCATCGAAGTCCGGCATCGCGTCGGGACGTCGGTAGTCAGGCGATGCCGCACCGCCCGCATAGGGCGGCGGCGAAGTGTAGGTCCCGGGCGCAGGAAGGTTGCTTTGCGCGCCAGCGAGTGTGGAGGCGGCAGCGCCGCCCGCAAGGGCCGCAAAAACCGTCAAAATGCGTTTGATCGTCATTACTTTTCTATAAACCCCAAGCGACACCGGATCGTTAAGGGGGATTGGCGGAGGATCACGGCGCATTCAAGACAATTTCCGCGATTCGTGGCGAATTTCATCATAATGTCCGGAACTTGAGCGAATTGTGAAAGCGACCGACGCCGTGGCTAAGCGACGCTGACGCCGATGGTCGCGCAAATTTTCGGCAAGGCTGGCGGCCATTGCGCTATCCTTAAAGAGCCCTGATTCGTGGTGCAGCATGTCTTTGCCGCCACTCTGGGCGCGTTGCGTTGCCACCGAGTTCCCGTTTGTTTCCAGCATCTTCGCTCCGGCGAAGCGAGAACGAGACTGATGCTTCCCGGACTGCGTTTTCTGTTTGCGGCCGTTGTTCTATCGCTGTCGATGCTGGTGTTCGGCCTCGGCGCGGCGGCGTTGCTGCGGGCCTCGCATGACCGCTTTGTCTCCACCCCGAAAATTCGCTCGGCGCCGCCGCCGCTGTTGGCGCAGCATGCCGAGCCAGCCACCCCGACCCTCAGCTTGCTGCGCGTCGAAGACCCGGCGGCCGCCACCGACTCGGCGCTGGCAACCGCCACCGACGCCGTCGCCGCCGAGTCCACGCTGACGCCGGAAGACACCCAGGCGGCCCATAGCATCGCCGCTGCCCCGTCCGCCCAGCCGGAAGACCTCAAGCAGGCAGAAGCGCCGGCCACGACCATGGCGCCCCCGGAGGCGCCGGTTGCCCCGACTTCCGACAGCGCTGCGCCGGCTGCCGTCACCGCCTCGTCGCCGGTCGAGCCAAGCGCCGCTGCCAATCCCTCTGAAAGCAAGGCTTCTGAAAGCAAGGCTTCTGAAAGCAAGGCTTCTGAGAACAACGCTGCCGAGGCCGCCGCCACAGAGGTCGCCCCCGCAGCGCAGCCCGACGCCGCAGCCAAGAGCAACGATGCCCCCTCGGTGGCAACGCTCAGCGAAGAGGCTGTGCCGGTGCCGCCGCGGCTGCCGGTAGCGCGTCCGGTGATCCGCACCAGCAAGCCCAAGGCGCGGCGTGTCGCGCATAAGCGCAAGCATGTGGTGCGCCGGCGCGTGGCCGTGCCGACCGCCGCCGAGCAGAGCTTCCTGCCCGGCTTCGGCGGCAGTTAGTTCTTAAGATAATCCGATCCGACGAAGCCGGCCTCAGGCCGGCCCGGTGGCGAGTGCCGGCCCGTCCGGCAGGCCCCATTCGGCCCAGGAGCCGTCGTAAAGCGCGGTGCGATCAACGCCGAGCCGCGCCAAAGCCAGCGTGATCACCGCCGCGGTGACGCCTGAGCCGCAACTGGTGACGATCGGCCGATTAAGATCGACCTTGGCGGCGGCGAAGATCGCGCGCAGCTCGTCCGGCGATTTCAGCGTGCCATCGGCAGCGATCAGCTCATTGAACGGCACGTTAAAACTGCCCGGAATCCGGCCGGAGCGGCGCCCCGGCCACGGCTCGGCGACCGCGCCTTCAAAACGCTCGCGCGAGCGGGCATCGACCACCTGCTCAGCGCCACTGTCGAGATTGGCGATCAGCTGCTCGATGCGCCGCAGGCGCTCCGGCTCAAATTGCGGCGTCAGGGTTGCGGCGCTGATCGCCGGCGCGCCGCTGGCAATGGCGCGACCCTCGGCCTGCCATTTCGCCAGCCCGCCCTCGAGCACCCGCACCTCGGCCAAGCCGTACAGCTTGAACATCCACCAGGCGCGCGGCGCGCCGAGATAATCGCCGGCGTCATAAACCACCATGCGGCAACCATCGCCGACGCCGAGCGCGCCGACCTGCTCCGCGAACTCCTGCGGCGACGGCACCATATGCGGCAGCGAGGTTTCCGGATCGGCAATGGCGTCAATGTCGAAGAACGCCGCGCCCGGCAGATGACGCTCGGCGAATTGCTCGGCCGCGGTCGGCGGCCGCATCGCCGGCATCCGGAACGACGCATCGAGAATGCGCAGCTTGGGGTCATCGAGATGGGCGGCGAGCCAGTCGGTCGAGACCAGCGGAGCGGAAGGAAACGTCATCGGGTTCGTCCATCAGCAGGAAAAGGACCAGGGCGCGCCGGAACGGATCGCCGCTGATCGACATCGCATGGCGGTGCGATCGTCTCAATCAGTCTCAATCAGCCTCAATCAGTCTCAATCAGTCTTGGGTCGTTTCGGCGGCGGCATTTCGATCGGCCCGCCAACCTCGCACCAGGCGGCAAAGCCACCGGCGATATGAGCGACCGGCCGCAGTCCCATATCCTGCGCCGTTTTCGCTGCCAGTGCCGAGCGCCAACCACCGGCGCAATACAGCACGAACTTCTTGTCCTGCTGGAAGATCGGCTTGGCGTAGGGGCTGTCCGGATCGATCCAAAATTCCAGCATGCCGCGTGTGCAGGAGAACGAGCCGGGGATGCGCCCTTCGCGCTCGATCTCACGCGGATCGCGGATATCGACCAGCACCACGTCATCCTGTCCCGCGATCGCCATCGCCTCGGCCGCGCTCAGCGTCTCGATCTCGGCATTGGCTTCGGCGAGCAGCGCTTTGATGCCGCGGGTGATGGTCTGAGGCATAGGGGACCCTTCTGTTGATTGCCGCTCACGTCGCCGCCTTGGCAGCGCGCTCCTTCTCCCCGCGGGCGGGGAGAAGGTCGGGATGAGGGGGCGTCTCAACAAAGTTATGACTTGGTGAGACGCCCCCTCACCCGCCGCGCAAGCGCGGCGACCTCTCCCCGCGCAGCGGGGAGAGGTGATCATCACTACCGCACCAGCTCGCGCATGGCGCTTTCCAGGCCCTCGATCGTGATCGGATACATCCGGCCGGAGAACAGCCGGCGGATCATGATGGTCGATTCCGAATAGTCCCAGTGCCGCTGCGCCACCGGATTGAGCCAGACCGCGTGCGGATAGGTATGCAGCACGCGCTGCAACCACACCGCCCCGGCCTCCTCGTTGACATGTTCGACCGAACCGCCCGGCACCATGATTTCATAGGGCGACATCGAGGCATCGCCGACGAACACCACCTTGTAGTCGTGCGGAAACTTATGCAGCACATCCCAGGTCGGCATGCGATCGCTGAACCGGCGCTTGTTCTGCTTCCACACGCCCTCATAGAGGCAGTTGTGGAAGTAGAAGTATTCCATGTGCTTGAATTCGCTCTTGGCGGCGGAGAACAGTTCTTCGACCTGCGCGACATGAGCGTCCATCGAGCCGCCGATATCGAAGAACACCAGCACCTTCACCGCATTGCGCCGCTCCGGCCGCATGTGGACGTCGAGATAGCCGTGATTGGCGGTCTCGCGAATGGTGGTGTCCAGATCGAGCTCGTCCGGCGCGCCGGTGCGCGCGAATTTGCGCAGGCGCCGCAGCGCGACCTTGATGTTGCGGATGCCGAGCTCGACATTGCCGTCGAGGTCCTTGAACTCGCGGCGGTCCCAGACCTTGACCGCGCGGCGATGCCGACTCTGGTCCTGGCCGATGCGCACGCCCTCGGGATTATAGCCATAGGCGCCGAATGGCGAGGTGCCGGCGGTGCCGATCCATTTGTTGCCGCCCTGGTGCCGTTCCTTCTGTTCCTTGAGCCGCTCGCGCAACGTCTCCATCAGCTTGTCCCAGCCCATGGATTCGATCTGCTTTTTCTCCTCCTCCGACAGATATTTTTCGGCGAGCTTTTTCAGCCATTCCGCCGGAATTTCAGACTTCTCCATCGCTTCCAGCAGGTTTTCCAGCCCCTTGAAAACCGTACCGAACACCCGATCGAATTTGTCGAGATTGCGCTCGTCCTTCACCAGCGTGGCGCGCGACAGATAATAGAAATGCTCGATCGAATAGCCGGCAAGATCGGCGTCGAGCGCTTCCATCAGCGTCAGATATTCGCGCAGCGTGACCGGCACCTGTGCATCACGCAGCGATGTGAAGAACTGAAGGAACATCTATGGTCCCGCGCCTCCGCGATGCACGTTGTTGCTATGCACGTCGTTGTCCTCCGCATGGGCCATGGCCGATGGCCGGCACCGCCGGTCAATAGCCGGCCGGCTGGCGCCTTGCGGCGCTTCTGGCCAAAACCCTGCCGCGCAGATTGCCAGTCCACGGCAGCGCGTCAAGAGCTGCTCCGCGCCCTGCGTCCCGAGCGGCATGCCGCGGCCCTCTCTGGACCTCGCCGTCATTTCCATTAGATTGCCAGCTCGCAGCGGCGGCGCAGAACCGCCTAACGCGAATGTCGCCCGATCAAGGCGGCACCATCAAGGTGGAGGAGCGCGGGCTTCCCGCTTGGAGAGACAGCACAGGGCACACTTCGGATGAAATTCACCGGCACTCAGAACTACGTCGCCACCGATGACCTCAAGGTCGCCGTCAACGCCGCGATCGTGCTCGAACGACCGCTGCTGGTGAAAGGCGAACCCGGCACCGGCAAGACCGTGCTGGCCGAGGAGGTGGCCAAGGCGCTGAACGCGCCGCTGCTGACCTGGCACATCAAATCGACCACCAAGGCGCAGCAGGGCCTGTATGAGTACGACGCGGTGTCGCGGCTGCGTGACAGCCAGCTCGGCGATCCGCGGGTGTCGGACATCCGCAACTACATCAAGCGCGGCAAGCTTTGGGAGGCGTTCACCAGCGAGCAGCGGCCGGTGCTGCTGATCGACGAGATCGACAAGGCCGACATCGAGTTTCCCAACGACCTGCTGCTCGAACTCGACCGCATGGAATTCCATGTCTACGAGACCGGCGAAACCATTCGCGCCGCGCGCCGCCCGATCCTGGTGATCACCTCCAACAATGAGAAGGAACTGCCCGACGCCTTTCTGCGGCGCTGCTTTTTCCACTACATCAAGTTCCCCGATGCCGAGACCATGCACCAGATCGTCGATGTGCATTTCCCGGGCATCAAGCAGCGGCTGGTGCAGGAGGCGCTCAAAATCTTCTTCGAGGTGCGCGACGTGCCAGGACTGAAGAAGAAGCCGTCGACTTCGGAACTGCTCGACTGGCTGAAACTATTGCTCAACGAAGACATGTCGCCGGAACAGCTGCGCGAACGCGATCCGCGCAAGCTGATCCCGCCGCTGCATGGCGCTTTGTTGAAGAACGAACAGGACGTGCACCTGTTCGAGCGGCTGGCGTTCCTCAGCCGCCGCGAGGTCTAATCAACGCAAGGTCTGACCGCCACTCCGCGCCAGTGCCCGGGAAAGTTGGGCGCTGGCTGCATAGCTCAAATGCTGGCGCCTCGCCCAAGGGCGAGCTGGCCTTGTTGAGCCGCTTGACTGCGCTGGGTTCTGGAACGCGCCGATCTTAAGAGCCGGCGCGGGCGCCTTTCAGCGACGGCGTGGCCAGGATCTCGAACGGCAGATCATCGGTCCACTGCGGGCGCAGCAGCACCTGACAGCCCTTTTCGAACGGCAGCATGCCGACCTGACGGTCGTCCTGGAGGATTTCGATCGCCCAGTTCCGGGACGCATGCGGATGCTTCTGCACCAGCCGCCGGATCACGGTCGCCGCGAACAAGGTCGCGTCGATATCATCATCGAGCGCCGCCCCGTCATGGCCGGGACCATCTACGCGGTTGATCGGGTCGCGAACGTGAAAGCGATAGAAAGGCATAGCGCTAGTACACACGGCCCTGTTGCGAAGAAAATGATGTGCATCAATTCACTTGCCCCGTAGAATCCGCAGGATGAACGTAGCGTTTCAGCGCTGTCCAGGTTCCTTGCGTCACCGGCCGCTGTGATTTGATCACGCCGACGACTGCCCGCTGCTCGCCCGTGGCGGTCGGTTTGCTTGGTGCCTGCCGCCTGTTGTTCGGCTGACCTCCCCTTCCCGTCAGCGCTAGTTGCCAGCTTCTCTCAAGCTCGGGCCTGGTTCGCCGAGTTCGCAGGCGTGTTCGCCCAACGAACGGGTTGCCACAACCCTCGCGATCAAAGAATCCCTTTTCCCGCAATTCGTTACTTAACTATTTCTCCAACAAAGTGGCCGATCTTGGCCCCAGAAGACGCAGGAAGCGAACTAGAAATGTCTGATTTCCAAACGACAGCACCTTTAGGGACCGTCATTTCTGTGCGCGGATCGGTCGCGCGCATCGGACTTTTTGCCAATGCAACGCTGACGCTTGCGCAGATGCGCGCCACGGTCGGCCGCTTCATCAGCATTCGCGCGGGTAGCAGCGCGATCATTGCCACCATCACCGAAGTGTCGTGTGAGGATCTGCCGGCCAGCGGCCAGTTCGTAGCCTGTGCGTCGGTCGATCTGCTCGGCGAGATCACCTACGGCGCGCGCCCCAAGTTTCAGCGCGGCGTCACCACCTATCCGACCATCGGCGATGCCGTCCAACTGATCACCAGCGATGAGCTGCGCACCGTGTACGCGCCGAACGGCTCCGACCAGATCGATGTCGGCACGCTACAGCAGGACCCTTCGGTGATCGCCTATGTCGATATCGAAGAACTGCTGTCGAAGCATTTTGCGGTGCTCGGCTCGACCGGCGTCGGCAAATCGACTGGCGTGTCGCTGCTGCTCAATGAGATTCTGAAGTCGCGGCCCAATCTGCGCATCTTCCTGCTGGACGTGCACAACGAATACGGCCGCTGCTTTGGCGAACGCGCGATGGTGATCAACCCGCGCAATCTGAAGCTGCCGTTCTGGCTGTTCAATTTCGACGAGATCGTCGATGTGCTGTTCGCCGGCCGCCCAGGCGTGCCGGAAGAACTCGACATTCTGGCCGAAGTGATCCCGCTGGCGAAAGGCATCTACACCCAGTACCAGAACGCCGACCGCATCGGCCTCAAGCGCATCGATCCGAAAACCAGCGGCTACACCGCCGATACGCCGGTGCCGTACCGGCTGGTCGATCTGATTTCGCTGATCGACGAGCGGATGGGCAAGCTCGAGAACCGCTCCTCGCGCATCATCTATCACAAGCTGATTTCGCGCATCGAGACGGTGCGCAACGACCCGCGCTACGCCTTCATGTTCGACAACGCCAATGTCGGCGGCGACACCATGGCGGAAGTGATCAGCTATCTGTTCCGGCTGCCCGCCAATGGCCGGCCGATGACCATCATGCAGCTCGCCGGCTTCCCGGCCGAGGTGGTGGATTCGGTGGTGTCGGTGCTGTGCCGTATGGCGTTCGACTTCGGGCTGTGGAGCGATGGCGTGTCGCCGCTGCTGTTCGTGTGCGAAGAAGCGCATCGCTACGCGGCGGCCGATCGCAGCATCGGCTTTGGCCCGACCCGCAAGGCGGTGTCGCGCATTGCCAAGGAAGGCCGCAAATATGGCGTCTATCTCGGCCTGGTGACGCAGCGCCCGGCCGAACTCGACGCCACCATCCTGTCGCAATGCAACACGCTGTTTGCGATGCGGCTTGCCAATGATCGCGACCAGGCGTTGCTGCGCTCGGCGGTGTCCGACGCCGCGGCCAATCTGCTGTCGTTCGTGCCCTCGCTCGGCACCCGCGAAGTGCTGGCGTTCGGCGAAGGCGTGGCGCTGCCGACCCGGCTGCGCTTCAAGGAGGTGCCGGCCCATCAATTGCCGCGCAGCGATGCCGCGATTTCGACGATGCCCTCGCTGTCGGGTCATGACATGAGGTTCGTCGATGCGGTGCTGGAGCGCTGGCGCGGCGCGACCATGCATCGTGAGGTGCCGAACGATCCGATCATCGCCGACCGCCCGGCCGCCCGGACCTTGGACGCACCGATGCTGCAGCCGGCGCTCGGCCTCGACCCGGATCGGTTCTCGCTGTTGAAGAAGCCGCTGCGCTGAGCTGACGGACGGCGCTGCGGCGCCGTCTTGCATTCGCGCAAGCACCGAACGAGACTGATCTTTGTCAGCCCTCGTCGGATGCTTCATCATGACCTCACCGTCCGTGTCCCGGTTTCCGGTCCCCGCGCTTGATCAGCTGCCTGATGACATCCGCGCCCGCATCCTGGCGGTGCAGGAGAAGTCGGGCTTCGTGCCCAATGTGTTTCTGGCATTGGCCTATCGCCCCGACGAGTTCCGGGCGTTTTTCGCCTATCACGATGCGCTGATGGAGAAGGACGGCGGCCTCAGCAAGGCCGAACGCGAAATGATCGTGGTGGCGACCAGCGCCGCCAATCAGTGCCATTATTGCGTGATCGCGCATGGCGCCATTCTGCGCATCCGCGCCAAAAACCCTCAGATCGCCGATCAGATCGCCATCAATTATCGCAAGGCCGACCTGCTGCCGCGGCAGCTCGCCATGCTCGATTTCGCGCTGAAAGTCAGCCGCGCGGCCGAGACGGTGTCGTCCGCCGATTTCGAGACCCTGCATCGGCATGGGTTTAGTGAGGACGATGTCTGGGACATTGCCGCGATCGCGGCGTTCTTCGCGCTGTCGAACCGGATGGCCAACGTCTCCAGCATGCGGCCCAATGACGAGTTCTATCTGATGGGCCGCCTGCCGAAATGACGATCGTTCCAGAGCCGCACACTGTTATCGACTGGCTGGAAATCGTGATCCGGCTCGGCGTCGCGACCGCGGCCGGCGCCATGATCGGCCTGAACCGCGATCTGCATGGCAAGCCGATCGGGCTGCGCACGCTGGCGATCGTCAGCCTGGCTTCGGCGATCGTGGTGCTGATCGCCGATCTGTCCGACAATGTCCCAAAACTATCCGACGCCACCAGCCGGGTGATTCAGGGCATTTTGACCGGAATCGGCTTTCTCGGCGCCGGCGTGATCATGCGCGCCAAAGGCCAGATGCGCGTGCGCGGCTTGACCAGCGCGGCCTGCACCTTCTTCACCGCTTGCGCCGGCATCGCCTGCGGCGTGGGACAATGGCGGGTGGTCGGAACCGGCATGGCCTTCGCGCTTCTGATTTTGACGCTCGGCGGCCCCTTGGAACGCGCGCTGCACCGCGTACTTGGCGGCCGCGATCCTCAGCCGAGCAAACCCGAGCCGAAGCCTGAGCCGCCGCAATTGCCGTAGCGTCACGCAGGCGCGCGGTTGTGTCTTAACGGTGCTGCCGCGTTGAGCTACCATTGAGATGGTTGGCAACGCGCGGAACCGCCGCGATGAAGGCTCCAAAACCAGCCCGCCCTGATCCAGCCGGGCCTGATGATGAGCATCGGGTGATCCCGTTTCGCCCGCGCTCGCCGCGTGCGGCTGGCCCAACCGGCCAATCCAAGCGACCGGCCGATTCGCGCGCCACCCCGCCCGAGCCCTCGCCGCCCCCCGATGATTTCCGCCAGCGCATGCTGGCCAATCTCGCGGCCTTCATATTCGCCGCGCTGTTGACCGCGATCGGCATCTGGCTCGCCACCACCATGGCCGATCTGCGCAAGGGCCAGGATTGCAGCCTGCTCGGCCGCCATGATTGCGAACGGCCGATCTCAAAATCACGCTGACGCAACCGCCCATCAAAGCGGCACCATGACACCGTAGCGACCGCTGTGCGCGCGCCATTGAACTCCGGGCGGGGGTCCGTTATACGGGCGTACACGCTTGAGCCATGCTGGACAGGGCGGCCCGGACTCTTCAACCCAGGTCGCGCGCAGGCATGTTTACCCACAAGTTCAAAGGCTTAATGATGACTTCCACATTTGATCGGGTCGCCACCATCATCGCGGAAACCTGCGACATCCCCCGCGACACGATCACGCCGGAGAGCCACGCGATCGATGATCTGGGCATCGACAGCCTGGATTTCCTCGATATCGCCTTCGCGATCGACAAGGCGTTCGGGATCAAGCTGCCGCTGGAAAAGTGGACCCAGGAAGTCAACGACGGCAAGGCGACCACCGAACAGTACTTCGTTCTCAGCAATCTCAGCGCGCGCATCGACGAGTTGGTCGCCGCCAAGGGCGCGTAAGCGCCGGCACCATGAATCTCGAATACTTTCATCTGATCGACCGCATCGTTCAGCTCGACCTCGCTGAGCGCAGGATCACTGTCGAAGCCAACGTTCCGCAGCAAAGCACCATCTTCGAAGGGCATTTTCCCGGCTACCCGCTGATGCCCGGTGTGCTGCTGATCGAAACGATGGCGCAGACGTCCGGCTGGCTGCAGATCGGGCTGATGAAGTTCGAGCGCATGCCGTTCCTCGCCGCGGTGAAGGAAGCGAAGATGCGCAGCTTCATCACCCCCGGCGAAGCGCTGACGGTCGAGGCCGGCATCGAGCACGAAGGCTCCGGCTTCACCGTGACCAATGCCAAGATTTCGAGCGGCGGCAAGCTGGCTTGCAACGCCACGCTCACCTTCCGCCATGTTCCCTTTCCGAACGCGGAGCTGCGCGGCCACATGGAAGTGATGGCCGAACGCATCGGGTTCCCGCAACAGGCGCGCGCTGATGTCTGAAACCGCATCGACTGCCAAGCAACCGGTTGAAGCCTGGATCACCGGCATCGGGCTGGCCTCATCGCTGGCCGAGGGCCTGGATGCCCATTGGCAGGCGCTGGCCGAGCGCCGCATCAATGTCGATGACAAGAATTTCGCGCCTTGCGTCGTGCATCCGCTGGCACCGATTAGCTTCGATCAGCAGATCCCCAAAAAGGGCGATCAGCGCCAGATGGAAGCCTGGCAGCGTATCGGCACCTATGCCGCCGGTCTCGCGCTGGAATCCGCGGGCCTGAAGGGCAACAAGGACGTGCTGTCGCGCATGGACATGATCGTCGCCGCCGGCGGCGGTGAGCGCGATCTCGCCGTCGATGCCGCGGTGCTCAACGATCAGGCCAAGGGCAATGCCGGCCCGGCCGCGATCAATGAGCGGCTGATGAATGATCTGCGGCCGACGCTGTTCCTGGCGCAGCTCTCCAATCTGCTCGCCGGCAACATCGCGATCGTTCATGGCGTCACCGGCTCGTCCCGAACTTTTATGGGCGAGGAAGCGGCCGGCGTCGACGCGGTGCGGATCGCGCTGGCGCGCATTGCCGCTGGCCAGAGCGACGTCGCTCTCGTTGGCGCGGCGCAGAATGGCGAGCGCAAGGATCAGCTACTGCTGTACGAATTCGGCGACTACAATCTCAAGGACGGCTACGCCCCGGTGTGGCAGCGCGCGCCCAAGGGCGGCTTTGCGCTCGGCTCGGGCGGCGCGTTCCTGGTGATCGAATCGCGCGCCCACGCCGAAGCGCGCGGCGCCAAGCCGTTTGCGCGGCTCAGCAAGGTGGTTGCCGACCTGTCGCACCGCAAGGCGCCCGGCGATGTCACCGCGACACTCGACAAGCTGTGGACCTCGCTCGGCGCGCCGAGCGGCAACACCGCGATCATCACCGGCGCCACTGGCGCGGAACCTGTGACCGCGGAGGAACGCGCGTTCCTGCAAAACCATCCCGGCATGCCGGTGCGCGCCACCGGCACCATGTTCGGTCACATCATGGAATCGCAGTTCCCGCTCGGCATTGCGCTGGCGGCGCTGTCGCTGTCGCGCGGCGCGCTATTCCCTGCCAATGACCCGACCGGGCTCGAGACCGAAACCACCGAACAGCCCAACCAGATTGTCGTGATCGGCGCCGGCCATTGGCGTGGCGAAGGCATGGCGCTGGTCGAAGCTATCAACTGAACTACGACGGAGTGATCATGACCGCGACGCGCGATAAATTCGGCCGGCCGATCGTGGCCGTCACCGGCATGGGCGTGATCACTTCGCTGGGCGCCGGGCTGGCCGAAAACTGGAGCAAGCTGACCGCGGGGCAATCCGGGCTCAGCACCATCACCCGCTTCCCGACCGATGGTCTCAAGACCACCGTGGCCGGCACCGTGGATTTCATCGCGGTCGATCCGTTCACCTCGACCGATCTCGGCGAGCGACTCGCCGATCTCGCCACCGAGGAAGCGATCAGCCAATCCGGCATCGGTTCCAAGGGTGACTTCCCCGGCCCGCTGTTTTTGGCGGTCGCGCCGGTCGAGACCGAATGGACCGCGCGCGAACAGCTCGCCAAGGCGGTCGGCGGCGATGCCGAGATCGACTATGACGCGCTGCTGCGCGTCGGCGGTGGCGGCCGTTTCGCGCATTTCCATCGCCGCTTCCTGTTCGGCTCGGTCGCCGATCATCTCGCCGAAACCTTTGGCACCAAGGGCTCGCCGATCTCGCTGTCGACCGCCTGCGCCTCCGGTGCCTCGGCGATTCAGCTCGGCGTCGAAGCGATCCGCCGCGGCGAAACCGACGCCGCGCTGTGCGTGGCCACCGATGGCTCGGTGAACGCCGAAGCGTTGATCCGGTTCTCGCTGCTGTCGGCGCTGTCGACTCAGAACGATCCGCCGCAGGCCGCGTCAAAACCGTTCGCGAAAAACCGCGATGGCTTCGTGATGGCGGAAGGCGCCGGCGCGCTGGTTTTGGAAAATCTCGATGCCGCCAAAGCGCGCGGCGCCAAGATTCTGGGCGTGATCGTCGGGTGCGGTGAACTCGCCGACTCGTTCCACCGCACCCGCTCCAGCCCGGACGGCAAGCCGATCATCGGCTGCGTGCGCAATGCGCTCGCCGACGCCGGCCTTGCGCCCGAGCAGATCGACTACATCAACGCCCATGGCACCGGCACGCCGGAGAACGACAAGATGGAATATCTTGGCATCTCCACGGTGTTCGGCGACCGCACGCCTTCGATTCCGGTGTCGTCCAACAAATCGATGGTCGGCCACACGCTGTCGGCGGCCGGTGCGGTCGAAGCGATCTTCTCGCTGCTGACGCTCGAACATCAGCGCATTCCGCCCACCATCAATTACGACGTGCCCGATCCGGCGATCCCGTTCGACGTGGTGCCGAACAAGGCGCGCGACGCCCGCGTCACCGCGGTGATGTCGAACTCGTTCGGCTTTGGCGGTCAGAACGCCTCGCTGATCCTGACGCGGGAACCGCTGTCGCACTGACGCCAGCTTCGCGCCGGCGCGCTTTGCGCGCTGGCGGCGCCCTGGTTGACGCCGTCGAGTGTACGGGCGATACGCAACCAGCCCTTCAAAATCCCATTGTTCCGGACATTCGCCATGCGTGCGCTCACTCTTGTTGCCGACCGCCAGTTGGTGGTCGCCGATCTCCCCGCCCCGCCCGCTCCGGGCCCTGGTGAGGTGCAGATTCGGGTCGGCGCCGTCGGCCTGAACCACATCGACGTCTGGGGCTATCGCGGCATGGCGTTCGTGAAGCGCAAGCTGCCGATCGTGGTCGGCGCTGAAGCGGCCGGCGAGATCGCTGCGGTCGGCGAAGGCGTGACCCGCTTCAAGGTCGGCCAGAAGGTGGCGATGTATGGCGCGCAGACCTGCGGCCACTGCAAGCCGTGCCAGGAAGGCCGCGACAATCTGTGCGAAAACGTCGGCGGGCTGATCGGCTTTCATGTCGATGGTTTTGCCCGCGAACTGATGAACATGCCGGAGCGGCTGGTGATCCCGGTGCCGGATCAGGTCAGCGTGCGCGACGCCGCCTGCGCGCCAATCGCGTTTTCCACCGTGCAGCACATGCTGTTCGACAATGCCAAGCTGCAGCCCGGCGAAACCGTGCTGGTGCATGCCGGCGGCTCGGGCATCGGCACCGCCGCGATTTTGATGGCGAAGGCGATCGGCTGCACGGTGATCACCACGGTCGGAGATGATTCCAAGATCGAGGGCGTCAAGAAGCTCGGCGCCGATCACGTCATCAACTACCGCACCGATCGTTTTGAGCACGAGTGCCGCAAGATCACCAAGAAGAAGGGTGTCGACGTGGTGTTCGAGCATGTCGGCGCCGACACCTTCAACGGCTCGCTGCTCAGCATGAAGCGCGGTGGCCGGCTGGTGACCTGCGGCTCGACCTCGGGCCCGACCACCACCATCAATCTGATGCAGCTGTTCCAGCAGCAGTACAAAATCTTCGGCTCGTTCGGCGCCACCATCCGCAACATCGAAGAAAGCCTCGCCAAGATGGCGAACGGCATCTTGCCGGTGATCGACACCGAAGTGACGATCGAGGATGTCGAAGTCGCGCTCAAGCGCATGGAAAGCCGGCAAGTGTTCGGCAAGATCATCGTTCGGCTGTGATGCGCCGCCCCCTGATCCGCGCCGCCGCGATCGCGCGCAATGCCACCAAGCCGCTGGCCGGCGCCGTGGTCGGCGCATTGGCGGTTGGCCTTTTGCGCACCACGCGTCATTTCGATCCGATCAAGACCGCGGACTTCTTTGGCGCCGCGATGCGCAAGATCGGTCCGCGGCTGTCCGAGCACAAGGTCGGCCGCGACAACCTCACCGCGGCCTTCCCCGAAAAGTCGCCGGAGGAAATCGACGCCATTCTCGCCGGGGTCTGGGACAATCTCGGCCGGCTCGCGGCCGAATTCGCCCATCTCGATCACGCCTGGCAGCTCGATCGCGATCACCCCGAGAACGGCCGCGTCGAAATCACCCCGCGCAGCATCGAGCTGTTCGACCAGCTGCGCAACGACGGCAAGCCGGCGCTGATCTTCGCTGCCCATCTTGGCAATTGGGAGCTGCCGGCGGTCGCTGCCGCCGAGCATGGCCTTGATGCCGCCGCGCTGTTCCGCCGCCCCAATGTGCCGGCAGCGGACCGGATCGTGCAGCAGATGCGTTCGGTGAAAATGGGCACGCTGATCGCCGGTGGTCCGACCGCGCCATTCAAGCTCGCTGAAGCGCTGCAAAAGGGCCAGCATGTCGGCATGCTGGTCGATCAATGGTACACCAAGGGCGTCGAAGTGACGTTCTTCGGTCGCAAGACCCGCGCCAACCCGATGCTGGCGCGGCTGCTGCGCCAGATCGATTGCCCGCTACATGGCGTGCGCATCATCCGCCTGCCCAATCACCGCTTCCGCGCCGAGCTGACCGAGCAGATCACGCCGATCCGCGACGCCAAGGGCAATGTCGATATTCAGGGCACCATGCAGGTGATCACTTCAGTGATCGAATCCTGGGTGCGGGAATATCCCGATCAATGGCTGTGGCTGCATCGCCGCTGGCGCTGAGATCAGCGCCTTTGCCATCAGTAGTACCAACGGCGCCATGGCCGGGCTCGTCCCGGCCATCCACGTCTTTGATCTGCAGCGCTTTCAAGACGTGGATGCCCGCGACAAAGCGCGGGCATGACGGACCAAGGTCAGCATAAACGAAACGCGCCGAACCAGGTTCGGCGCGTTTGTCGTTTGCGGTGGTGTTTGTGCTTGCGTCAGCGGCCAGTCTTGATCCGGGTCCACAGCCGGTTGATGGCGCGCTGCGTCTGCTGATCGCGCGCGGTGACGATGAACAGGCCCTTCTCGGTCGCCTCGTCCGGGAAGATCATCTTGTCGTTGATCACCTTTTCGCTGATCAGTTTTTGGCTGGCGAGATTACCGTTGGCATAGGACAGGAAGTCGGAGTTCTTCGCCGCCACTTCCGGCCGGTACAGATAGTTGATCAGTTCGTGCGCTTCGGCAACGTTCTTGGCGTCCGCGGGGATCACCAGATTATCAAAGAACATCTGCGCGCCCTCCTTGGGAATGGCGTAGCCGATCCGGATGCCCTTGTTGGCTTCGGCGGCGCGGCTGCGCGCCTGCATGATGTCGCCGGACCAGCCGACCACCAGGCAGATCTCGCCGGTGGCGAGCGCGTTCAGATACTCCGAGGAATGGAATTTGCGCACATTGGGCCGGATGGTCGCCACCAGATCGGCCGCCTTCTCCAGGTCAGCCGGCTTGGTCGAGTTCGGATCAAGGCCGAGATAGTTCAGCGCCGCCGGCAGAATGTCGGACGGCGAGTCCAGCATATGAACGCCGCAATCCTTGAACTTGGCGATGTTCTCCGGCTTGAAGATCATGTCCCAGCTATCGATCACCGCGCCGCGGCCGAGAATGTTCTCGACCATGTCGATGTTGTAGCCGATGCCGGTGGTGCCCCACATGTAGTTGGCGGCATATTGATTGCCGGGGTCATAGACTTGCAGGCGCTTGGTGACCACGTCCCAGGCATTGGTGAGGTTCGGCAGCTTGCTCTTGTCGAGCTTCTGGAACACGTTCGCGGAAATCTGCCGCTGCAGGAAATACGCGGTCGGCACCACCAGGTCATAGCCGGACTTGCCGGCCAAAAGCCGGGTCTCCAGCGTCTCGTTGGTGTCGAAGGTGTCGTACACCACCTTGATGCCGGTCTCCTTGGTGAAATCCTCCAGGACGCCCGGCGCCATGTAGCTCGACCAGTTGAAGAAGTTGACGGTGCGCTCCTGCGCATTGGCCGGCACCGCCGCCCATGCAACGGATGCCAGCACTGCTGCCCAAGCCGGCAGCCGCTTACGAACCTGACCCCACATCGCTATCCCTCCTCGTTCACGATCCGCTCAGCGGCGGATCATGGAAACCTCCCTACCGGCGATGCACGGCATCCGACAGCCGTTCCAGCGCCGCATCGATCGTCGCGTCTTTCTTCGCGAAGCAGAACCGGACCACGGAGGTCACGGGGTTGTTTTCATAGAACGCCGACACCGGGATCGCGGCCACCTTGTACTCGGTCACGATCCGTCGACAGAACGCTTCATCACTCTCATTGAGGCCGAGCGGCGACAGATCGACCGTGAGGAAATAGGTGCCCTGCGAGCGGATCACCGGAAAGCCGATGGTCTGCAGCCCGCTCGCCAGCCGGTCGCGGCTGCGCGCCAGTTCCTTACGCATCTGCAGGAAGTAATCGTCGGCCTTGCCGAGCCCATAGGCGACCGCGACCTGCAGATTGGGCGGCGTGGTGAAGGTCAGAAACTGATGCACCTTGGCGGCGACGCGCAATAGCGGCGGCGCGGCGCACACAAAGCCGATCTTCCAGCCGGTCAGCGAAAAGATCTTGCCGGCCGAGCCGATCTTGATGGTGCGATCGCGCATCCCCGGAATGCCGAGCAGCGGCTGATGTTGCAGGCCGTCGAAAGTGACGTGCTCCCAGACCTCGTCGCAGATCGCGATTGCATCGAACTCCTGGCAGAACCGCGCCAACAATTCGAGGTCTTCGCGCGGATAGACCACCGCCGCGGGGTTCAAGGGATTGTTGAAGATCACCGCCTTGGTTTTCGGCGAGAACACCGCGCGCAGTGCATCCTCGGTCAACCGCCAATGCGGCGGTTCAAGGCGCACCAGCTTCGGGATGCCGCCCGCCTGGCGGATGATCGGCAGATAGGAATCATAGACCGGCTGGAACACGATCACTTCGTCGCCGGGCTCGACCACCGCCAGGATCGACGCGGTCAGCGCTTCGGTGGCGCCGGAGGTGACCATCACTTCCGCCATCGGATCGAGATCGACGCCGTGCCAATGGTGGTAGTGGCTGGCGATCGCTTGGCGCAGCTCCGGAATCCCCATCATCGACGGGTACTGATTGTTGCCGTTCATCACCGCGTCGGCGGCCACGCGGCGAATATCCTCCGGGCCCGGATCGTCGGGAAAGCCCTGGCCAAGATTGATGGCGCCGTTGTCGCGCGCGAGCTGCGACATGGCCTCAAAGACGGTGACCGGCAGCCCGGCAAAGACCTTGTTCATCGTAGTGATCAACGGCCGGTTTTGGTCGGCTGACCGGCGGCTTTCCAGGCAATGATGCCGCCCGCCAGATGACTGTCGTAATTCAATCCGGCGGCCTGCGCGGCCAGCGAAGCGGTCACCGAGCGTCGACCGAACCGACAGGCGAACACCACCTGCTTGCCCTGCGGATCGGGAATCTGCCGCGCATCGAAGCGCGACAACGGCAAGGCAATGGCGTCCGGATAAGCCTCGGCGGCGATCTCGTCCGGCTCGCGGACATCGATCAGCACCATGCGCCCTTCGGCCAGTCCTTGCGCAACCTGCTGCGGCGTCAGATCGTGAACTTTGGCCACCCGCTTCTCCTGTGCCAATGCCATGCTGGGACCAAGGCCCGCAACGACAGGAGCGATCGCGCCCGCCCATTGCGCGGCCAAAGTTGCCGCTGATGTCGCGAAAATCAAGGTCTGGATCTGTGGGGGAGCCACGGAAACCCCTTTGCTCGCTGCGTCAGATCGACACTTCCGGCAGCGCGCAATGGATGAGCGGCCGACCGTCATGCCCTGAGCATGATTAGCCGAGCTTGGCAGCGTCTTGAACAGGCAATTGTGCCAAACGGAGCTAGCCGAAGCCGGTCACGACTTCGCGCGCGATCAGGGTTTTAGCCCAGGCGGCAGCGGCGGCGGCTCGCGCATCAAGGTGATGGTGACGCGGCGATTGGCAGCCAGCGTCGGATCGTCCGGGAACAGCGGCTGGCTGTCGGCGCGGCCCGACACCGAGTAGATCTGATTGGTCGGCACGCCCTCGCGCTCCAGAATCTGGCGCACGGCATTGGCGCGGTCAGATGACAGATCGAAGGCATTGTAGTCCGCACGGCCTGGCAGCACCCCGGCCGAGGTGTGGCCCGAGATCGAGATGCGCAGCGGGGTCTGCCGCAGCGGCTCGGCGATGCGCTGGATCAGCACCTTGGTGCGCTCATACGGCACCTTGGAGCCCTCGGCGAACATCGAGCGCCCTTCCTGATCGACGATCTCCATGTTGAGACCATCCTTGGTCTCCTCGAAGATCACGTTTTTGGAGATGTCGGTCAGCTCCGGCATGTCCTGCAGCGCCTGGCGCAGCGAGGCCGAGGCCAGCGCGAACTCCCGCTGGGCTTTGGTCTTGCCGCCGGCGGTATCCGACACGCCGCCATCGTCGGGGCTCGGCGTATTGGTCGACTGGTCCGGCGAGATATGCGCGGAGTTCTTCAGCTTGCCGCGATTGGGCACGCCATCGGTTTCGAGCACGCCGGCGTAGCGCGAGTCCTGCTGCACGCCGAACGCCTCGCGCATCGAGCCGGCGACGATCTTCAGCTTCTGCTTGTCCTGGGTCGAGAACGCCACCAGCATCACGAAGAAGGCAAGCAGCAGCGCCATCAGGTCCGCGAACGTCACGAACCAGCCATGACCGCCATGTGCCTCTTCGCGCTTCTTCTTGGCCATTGCCCGCTTTCCGGATCGCCGTTGCTAGCTTACGCGGGCACCGGCTCTCCCTCTTCGTGGCGATGCTTCTCCGGCAGATAGGCCAGCAGCATTTCGCGCACCAGCGCCGGGCTCTTGGATTCACGGATCATCAGAATGCCGTCGATGATCAGCGTGCGGTTAGTTTCTTCATCGACCAGCTTGCCATGCAGCTTGTCGGCGATCGGCAGACAGATCAGGTTGGCCACCACGGCGCCATACAGCGTCGCCAGCAGCGCCACCGCCATGAACGGGCCGAGCTTGGAGGGGTCGGACATGTTGGAGAACATCTGCACCATGCCCAGCAGCGTACCGATCATGCCGAACGCCGGGGCGCAGTCACCGATGGCGCGATAGATCTTCGAGCCTTCGTTGAGGTGCAGCAGAAAATTGTCGCGGTCGCGCTCCATATTGTCGCGAATGAACTCGAGATCGTAGCCGTCGGCGACGTAGCGGATACCCTTGGCCAGAAACGGCTCGTCGGTCTCGACCTTTTCCAGTCCGACCGGGCCTTGCTTACGGGCGATTTCGGCAATGCGGGCCAGTTCGTCGACCAGATCGCGGGCCTGCAGACTGCTGAGCGTGAAGGCGAATTTGGCACCGAGCGGCAGACCGTGCAGCATCGACGACAGCGGGAATCGGATCAGCGTCGCGGCGAACGAACCGCCGAAAATGACGATGACCGCATGGATGTCATAGAACATCCCGAAGTTACCGCCCATCAGGATGAGCGAGGACACGACGGCGGCACCCGCAGCCAGGCCCAGGAGTGTGGCGATATCCATGAAGTACTCCGACACGCGCACTCGCGCGCCAGCCCGCGCTGGCGCCGGCACAGCGCTTCTGCACTGCACGGGCTTACCGTAGCGTGGTCGCCATTAAAGACGCGTAAAGGTTAAACTGCGGGGAGACCCCAGAAAGCCCTCGTTGAGCGCGCGGACGGATCAGCAACCACCAGCAAGACCATCCACTTAGTTCAATGACTTGCTGAGTGCGGCGGCCCTCAAGACGCGCCCGCTGGGCCAGGATGAGCACACCCACGGGTCGCGCTCATCAACCAGTTGCTAACCTTGTTAGCGTCGGCCGCTCAGTTTGGGCCGCTCAGTCGAGGCCCGCTTAGTTCAGGCGGGTCGGACGTTCTTCATGCGCGGCGCCGCTCGCCGGCGGCACATTCGCGGACAGCCCGCTCGCCGCACCGGGTTCGGCGCCCATCAACGCCGCCTCGGCCTTGACCTTCTCGCGGTAGGATTTGAGCCCCAGCGGCAAGGTCGCCAGATAGAGCACGGAGCCGATCGTCAGCACGTGCCAGGGATAGCCGATCAGCAGCGCGATGATGAACACCACCGACACGAACACCGGCAGCACCAGCTCCGGCGGCACCCGCATCCGCACCGCCTTGCCGGAAAACACCGGCAGCCGCGACACCATCAGCCCGGCAATCACCAGGGTGTAGAGCGCGGTGACCACCGCCGGAATGCGCGGCGCACCGAGGAATTCCAGATAGACCGGCAGCATCACCGCGATCGCGCCGGCCGGCGCCGGCACCCCGGTGAAGAAATTGGCGGCCGCCGCAGGCTTGGGATCATCGATGGTGGAGTTGAAACGCGCGAGCCGCAAGCCGCCGCTGATCGCGAAGATCATCGCGGCGATCCAGCCGACATTGTGCAGGTCGTGCAGCTGCCAGAAATACAGGATCAGGCCGGGCGCGACGCCGAAATTGACGAAGTCGGCGAGGCTGTCGAGTTCGGCCCCGAACTTCGACTGGCCCTTGATCATGCGGGCGACGCGGCCATCGATGCCGTCCAGCACCGCGGCGAACACGATCGCGGCCACCGCCAGTTCCATGCGCCCTTCGGTGGACAGCCGGATCGCGGTCAGGCCGGCGCCAATCGCCAGCAGCGTGATGAAATTGGGAACCAGCAGGCGCACCGGGATCGGGCCGAACCGGCGCTTGGGTCGATCGCGCAATTTCGGGTCGAACGGCATCTGCATACACCTCTTATAACGCGCGCCGACCGATTTTGCCACCGGCGCCGCGTGGCGCCGGGGCAAAGCCCGTCACCGCTAGTCGGTCCGGTAGGTCCGAGAACCCTCGCCCGGACGGAAATCCGCCAGCACGGTTTCGCCGGCAATGGCGGTCTGGCCGGGCGACACCAGCGTGGTGGTGCCTTCCGGCAAAAACACGTCGAGCCGCGAGCCGAACCGGATCAGGCCAAAACGCTCGCCGGCCGCCATCTCCTGGCCGACCCGCACGAACGATACGATGCGCCGCGCCACCAAGCCGGCGATCTGCACCACGCCGATCTCGCCATGCTGGGTCGAGATCACCATGGCGTTGCGCTCATTGTCCTCGCTGGCCTTGTCGAGCTCGGCGTTGATGAACTTGCCCGGCGTGTAAACGATCCGCTCGATCCGGCCCGGCACCGGGGCGCGGTTCACGTGGCAATTGAACACGCTCATGAAGATCGAGACCCGCAGCATCGGCTTGGGGCCGAGGCCGAGTTCCGGCGGCGGCACCACCGAGGTCACCATCGACACCCGGCCGTCGGCCGGCGACACCACGAGGCCGTCGCGAATCGGGGTGACGCGCTTCGGGTTACGGAAGAACAGCGCGCACCAGACCGTCAGCGCCGCGCCGATCCAGCCGAGCGGCGACCAGATCAGGAACAGCACCAGGCTGACGAGCGCGAATGCGCCGATGAACGGATAGCCCTCCGGATGGACCGGCGGGATTTGCGCGCGAATGGAGTTGACGATGGACATGTGAGAGAACCTGGTTCCTGGATGTGGCTAGCTAATCGAGCGGGAAACGCTAGTCGACCGCGGCGGGAGCCGTGAGGTCATCATCGTCATCGACCGCCGGGGCGCGCTTCGGCGTTTCTTCATCATCGCCGATCAACGCCAGCTTTTCGCGCGCCTCCTGGGCCTCACGTTGCCTGTTCCACATGCTGGCGTAAAGGCCATTTGCGGCCAGAAGCTGTCCATGACGGCCGCGCTCCACAATTCGTCCCTGGTCGACCACCAGGATCTCGTCAGCGCCGACGATGGTGGACAGCCGGTGCGCAATCACCAGCGACGTACGGTTGCGGGATACCCGTTCAAGCGCGTCCTGGATCTCGCGTTCGGTGTGGCTATCGAGCGCCGAGGTGGCCTCGTCCAGCACCAGAATCGGCGGCGCCTTGAGAATCGTGCGCGCGATCGCGACTCGCTGCTTCTCGCCGCCCGACAGTTTTAGGCCGCGCTCGCCGACTTCGGTCTCATAGCCCTTGGGCGAGGCCTTGATGAAGGCGTCGATCTGCGCGGTGCGCGCCGCCTCCTCGACCTCGGCGTCGCTGGCGTCCCAGCGGCCATAGCGGATGTTGTAGCGGATGGTGTCGTTGAACAGCACGGTGTCCTGCGGAACCATGCCGATCGCGGCGCGCAGCGAGGTCTGGGTGACCTGGCGAATGTCCTGACCGTCGATCAGAATCCGGCCGCCCGAGACGTCATAAAGCCGGAACAGCAGCCGCGAGATGGTCGATTTGCCGGCACCGGACGGGCCGACGATCGCCACGGTCTTGCCGGCCGGCACCTCAAAACTCAGCCCCTTGAGGATCGGCCGGTTCGGGTCATAGGCAAAGCGCACGTCCTCGAACGTCACCGTGCCATTTTGCACTGCCAGCGGCTTGGCGCCCGGCAGATCCTTGACCTCGGGATTCTTGAGCAGCACGTCGAACATCTTCTCGATGTCGACCACGCCCTGCTTGATCTCGCGATAGACCATGCCCATGAAATTCAGCGGCTGATAGAGCTGGATCATCATGGCGTTGATCATGACGAAATCGCCGACCGTGTTGGTGCCGTTGCGCACCCCGATCGCGCACATCACCATGGTCACGGTGAGGCCGATGGTGAAGATCGCGGCCTGGCCGGCGTTCAGCACCGCCAGCGAGGTGTAGGTCATCACGCTGGCCTGCTCATAGCGCTCCATCGAGCGGTCATAGCGCGCGGCCTCGCGCTGTTCGGCGCCGAAATATTTGACGGTCTCGTAATTGAGCAGCGAGTCGATCGCCTTGGTGTTGGCCTCGCTGTCGGATTCGTTCATGCGCCGCCGGATGCCGATCCGCCATTCGGTCGCGACATAAGTGTACAGCATGTAGAAGGTGACGGTGATCACCGTGACCGCGACATAGCGCCAGTCGAACTGCCACAGCAGCACGCCCATCAGCAGCGCCAGTTCGATGATGGTCGGCACCAGCTGCAGCAGCACCATGCGCACAATGGTCTCGATGCCATTGCGGCCGCGCTCCAACACTCGCGTCAGCCCGCCGGTCTTGCGCATCAGATGGAAGCGCAACGACAATTCGTGCATGTGGATGAAGGTCATGTGCGCCAGCTTGCGCACCGCATGCATCGCCACCTTGGCGAACATGCCGTCGCGCCACTGCGTCAGCAGCGCCATCAGCACCCGCGTCGCGCCGTAGCTGACCGTCATGATCAGCGGCGAGGCGATCAGCCACAGCATCCAATTATTGGGATCGACCGGCGCACTGCCCTCGCCGGTCAGGCCATCGACCGCCCATTTGAACGTGAACGGCACGGTCATGGTGGCGATCTTGGCGGCGATCAGCAGCAGCACCGCCCAGACCACCCGCATTTTCAGATCGAGGCGATCGCCCGGCCAGATATAGGGCCACAACTGCAGCAGCGTCCCGAACAGCGTTGCCTTCTGCGCCGGATCAGTCTTGGCGCTGGCCGGCTCCGCCGCCCTGTGCGCATGCGAGTGAGACATCAAAAGGCCTTAACGAGCTCAAATGAAGACGCGACCCGAAGCGGCCGCATCGCATTCAATGGGATGATGGTCGGGGTTTCATATTCGGGTTTTCATATAGTCGGTTTGGGCCTGGGATGCACGCCCGGAGCGCCCGCATTCTCGGCACGGAGCTATGAGTTTGCCGTGAAGGACACTGCGCCGTCTTGACGGGCAATTTCCGCAATGCCACATCGCCGGCATGAATGAGATCAGAACCGTTTGCGTCTATTGCGGCTCCAGCGTCGGCAGCAATCCCCGTTTTGTCGAAACCGCCCGGACTTTTGGCCGGCAACTGGCCGAAAATGGCATCCAGCTGGTCTATGGCGGCGGCGCGATCGGGCTGATGGGCTCGGTGGCGCAGGCCGTGCTCGACCATGGCGGCACGGTCACCGGCATCATCCCGGGCTTTCTCAGCACCAAGGAAATCGCCCTCGAACGCGTGCAGGAGCTGATCGTCACCGCCGACATGCATGAGCGCAAGCGGCTGATGTTCGAGCGCTCGGACGCCTTCGTGGCGCTGCCGGGCGGCGTCGGTACGCTGGAAGAACTGGTCGAGCAGATGACCTGGCAGCAGCTCGGCCGCCACACCAAGCCGATCCTGATCGCCAATATCGACGGCTTCTGGGACCCGCTGCTCGGGCTACTCGGGCATATGCGCGAAACCGGCTTCATCCGCTCGCATCTGCCGGTCGAGCTGCTGCAGGCCGATCAGGTCGATGACATTCTGCCAAAACTGCGCGCCGCCGCTTTGGCGCGCGCCGACGATACCGGGCGGGCAGCAGCGATTTCGCAGCGTTTCTGAACGGCTCGCGCCGTTCAGAAAATCTTGCCGGGGTTGAGCAGGCCCTTGGGATCGAGCGCGGTCTTCAAGGTCTTCATCACGGCCAGCTCGGCCGAGCTGCGGCTGAGATGCAGATAGGGCTTCTTCTCAAGCCCGATGCCGTGCTCGGCCGACACCGAGCCATTGCATTCGGCGAGCGGGCCATAGACCAGCGCTTCCACCTTGGGGCGCAGCGCCAGATACTCCATCGGCTTGACCTGCACCACGACATGCAGATTGCCGTCGCCGAGATGGCCAAAAATCCAGAGCTTGTGCTCGCTGATCTCGGCGGCCAGCGTCTCGCGCAGCGTGTTGGCGTAGCGCTCCATCGCAGCGATCGGCAGCGAGATGTCGAACACCACCGGCATGCCGCCCTGCATGACCTGCCCGACATCGTCGCGCAGCGCCCAGAATGCGTGGCAGTCATCGGCTGATTGCGCGATCGCGGCATCGGCGATCAGGCCCGCTTCCAGTGCCGATTCCATCGCGGCGTTGAAGCGCTGGCTGTCGAGATCCTGATCGGCGCCCTGGCTTTCGATCAGCACGTAATAAGGATGGTCGGAGGTGACCGGCGGCCGCCCCTTGGCGGGCGGCGTGGTGACGAGCTGATAGAACGAGCGCCACATCACCTCGAACGCCGACAAGGTGCCGCCGAGCGAGCGGTCCATGTGTTTCAGCAGTTGCGCGAGCGCGTCAAAACTGTCGACGCCGGCAAAGGCCATGTTGGTGGCGCGCGGCTTTTCGCGCAGCCGCAGCACCAGGCGGGTGATGATGCCGAGCGTGCCCTCCGAACCGATGAACAGGTGTTTGAGGTCGTAGCCGGTGTTGTTCTTGATCAGCTGGTTCAGCGACGACACGATGGTGCCGTCGGCCAGCACCACTTCGACGCCGAGCACCATGTCGCGCGTCATGCCATAGCGGATCACCCGGTTGCCGCCGGCATTGGTGGCGGCATTGCCGCCGAGCGTGGCGGTGCCGCGCGCGCCAAGATCGAGCGGAAAGGCCAGATCGTGCTTGTCGACCTCCTCCTGCAGCGTTTGCAGCACCACGCCGGCCTGCACGGTGGCGGTGCGTTGCAGCGGATCGATCGCCTCGATGGCACGCATCCGCTCCAGTGACAGGATCACATCATCTGGCTGCGCGTCGGCGCCATGAACAAGGCCGGTCAGCCCGCCATGGGTGACCACCGAGATCCCTCTGGCATGGCACCAGCGCATCACCTCCGCCACCTGCGCGGTGCTGCTCGGGCGCACCAGCGCCGCGCCGCGCAGCGTGTCGAACCGCCACATGCCGGCGGATCGCTTGCTGATCTCGGCCGGTTCGAGCACGCCGCTGTCACCGACGATCGCGCGCATGGCAGCTACGATTTCTGTGCTCATGGCGCTCTCCTTAGATCATCGCTTCGATCAGCCGGGGGCCGCGCTGCTTCATCGCCGCGGCATATTGGTCGGCAAATTCCTCGGCGGTGCTGGCGCGGCTGGCTTCGACGCCGAGGCCGCTGGCGATCTGCACCCAGTTGATCTCCGGATTGTGCAGATCAAGCATCGACAGCGCCTTGGCGCCGGCGCTGCCGACCCCGACCCGCTGCAGCTCGATATTGAGAATGGCGTAGGAGCGGTTGGCGTAGATCACCACGGTGATGTCGAGATTTTCCCGCGCCATAGTCCACAGCGCCTGCAATGTGTAGGCGGCGCCGCCATCGCCATGCGGGCACACCACCTTGCGATCCGGGGCGGCGAGCGCCGCGCCGATCGCCAGCGGCAGCCCCTGCCCGATCGAACCGCCGGTCAGCGGCAGATGGGTCAACGGCCGGGCGCGCGCCAGATGCATCATCAGCGGCAGGCCGGAGGTGTTGGCCTCCTCGGCATAGATCGCGTGATCGGGCGTGTAATGCGCGATCACCTGCGCGGCGCTCACCGAGTTGAGCCGGCCTTTCGGCAGCTCAGGCAGCACCAGCTGGGTCGAGACTGCCGGCTGCGGCGGCGCGCCAAGTTCATCCGCAAGATCCTGCAGCGCCTGCGCGCCATCCTGATGCGGCTCGGCCAGATAGATCATGGCGCAGCCTTCCGGCGCGCCGCGGCTCGGCTTGCCGGGATAGGCGAAAAACGACACCGGCGGCTTCGAGCCGACCAGGATTAGCTGTTCGACATCCTTGAGGAACAGCACGATCTGCTCGGCGAAATAAGGAATGCGCTCGACCGGCACCCGGCCGGCACCAAGCTCCGCATGCGGCGCGAAAGTGTCGCACAGAAGCCGCGCGCCGGTCTTGGCCTGCACCCGCCCGGCCGCTTCCAGCCCAGCGCCGCGCAGCGCGCTGCCGCGCAGCAGCAGCGCCGATTTCTTGCCGTTGCCGAGCAGCGCCGCGACTTCGCGAATGGTCTCGGCCTCAACCCGCGCCGGGCCAATGTCATCGAGCTTGCTTGCAGGACGGCTGGCCGGGTCCCAGGCGACATCGGCCGGAATGATCAACGTGGCGATGCCGCCGGGCGCGCTACGCGCCGCCTGCACCGCGCGCGCGGTGTCGCCGGCCACCATGCCGGGGCTGCGCGCTTCATGCAGCCAGGACGACACCGGCCGCGCGAAGCCGGCGATGTCGGACGCCAGCGGCGCGTCATATTGCAGATGATAGGTGGCGTGATCGCCGACCAGATTGACGATCGGGCTCGCGGCGCGGCGCGCGTTGTGCAGATTGGCAAGGCCGTTGGCGAGGCCAGGGCCAAGATGCAGCAATGTCGCGGCCGGTTTGCCAGCGACCCGGCCAAAACCGTCGGCCGCGCCGGTGGCGACGCCTTCGAACAGACACAGCACCGGGCGCAGGCCGCTGACCGAATCCAGCGCCGCGACAAAGTGCATTTCAGAAGTGCCGGGATTGGCGAAACAAACTTCGACGCCGCAATTCACCAAGGTCTGCACGAGTGATTGCGCGCCATTGATTGCGTGACCCACGCGAACGTCTCCTCAACTGCCGGCCCGATCGCGGCATCTGGCGACGTCCGCCCCGGGCTTTGATTTGTTTAGCGCCGCATAGTGTCGGCGCCGCTGGTCGGCTGCAAGGAGGAAATAGCGGCACGGCGGCCGGAACCAACGCCAACTGGATGTGTCAGCGGTTCGTACCGCCTGACGGAATACGCCGCCCGGCACGCCGGCCGGTGACGGCGCCGCAATGCCTGCGGCGCTCATGCGTCGTACCAATGACCGTCATGCCCCCCGCTTGTCGCGGGTATCCACGTCTTGAGATCGCGGCAAAGACGTCAATGGCCGGGACGAGCCCGGCCATATGTGCGGCGTGGTTGGTATCAATTGCCGTTGCTATCAGGCCGGCGCGTTCGACTTCACCAGCTTGTAGATCACCGAATCCATCAGCGCCTGGAACGAGGCATCGATGATATTGGGCGACACGCCGATCGTGGTCCAACGCTCTCCGAGCTCGTCCTCGCTCTCGATCAACACCCGAGTCACGGCCTCGGTGCCGCCATTGAGGATACGAACCCGGTAGTCCACCAGCTTCATGCCATCGATGTATTTCTGGTACTTGCCGAGGTCCTTGCGCAGCGCCACGTCGAGCGCGTTGACCGGGCCGTTGCCCTCGGCGGCGGAGATCAGCACGTGGCCTTCGACGTTGACCTTGACCACCGCCATCGCCACGGTGACGCGCACGCCGTGCGAATTGTAGCGCTGCTCGACATTGACGTCGAACTGCTCGACCCGAAAGAACTCAGGTACCTTGCCGAGCGTGCGCCGCGCCAACAGATCGAACGACGCATTGGCAGCCTCATAGGCGTAGCCGCCGGCCTCGCGCTCCTTCATCTCTTCGATCAGCCGCGTCAGGCGCGGATCGTCCTTCTCGAACACGATGTTGCTGCGCGATAGCGCCGCCAGCACGTTGGAGCGGCCGGCCTGATCGGACACTAGCACCTTGCGGTGATTGCCGACGCTTTCCGGCGACACATGCTCATAGGTCTGCGGGTCCTTCAGCACCGCGGAGGCATGAATGCCGGTCTTGGTGACGAAGGCACTCGAGCCGACATAAGGCGCGTGCGGATCGGGCACGCGGTTGAGGATGTTGTCGAGCGTGCGCGACACCTGCACCAGCGACGCCAGTTTTTCGTCGGGGATGCCGATCTCGAATTTGTCGGCAAATTCCTTCTTCAGCTTCAGCGTCGGGATCATCGAGCACAGATTGGCGTTGCCGCAGCGCTCGCCGAGGCCATTGAGCGTGCCCTGGATCTGGCGCGCACCGGCGCGCACCGCAGCCAATGAATTGGCAACCGCCTGCTCGGTGTCGTTATGAGCGTGGATGCCGACATGATCGCCGGGGATGTGCTTGACCACTTCGCGCACGATGGTCTCGACCTCGTGCGGCATGGTGCCACCATTGGTGTCGCACAACACCACCCAGCGCGCGCCGGATTCATAAGCGGTTTTCGCGCAGGACAGCGCGAATTCCGGGTTCTCCTTGTAGCCGTCAAAGAAGTGCTCGCAATCGACCAGCACTTCGCGCCCCTTGGCCTTGGCGGCGCCGACACTGTCGCGGATCGAGGCGAGGTTTTCCTCGTTGGTGGTCTCAAGCGCGACGCGCACCTGATACTCCGACGATTTCGCCACAAAGCAGATCGCATCGGCCTTGGCTTCCAGCAGCATCGCCAGGCCCGGATCGTTCGAAGCCGAACGGCCCGGACGGCGCGTCATGCCGAACGCGGTGAAGGTCGCCGATTTCAGGCCCTGCTCTTGCGAGAAGAATTCGGTGTCGCTGGGATTGGCGCCGGGATAGCCGCCTTCGACGTAATCGATGCCGAGTTCGTCGAGCAGTTGCGCGATCAGCCGCTTGTCGTGCAGCGTGAAATCGACGCCGTTGGTCTGGGCGCCGTCGCGCAGCGTGGTATCGAACAGATAGAGGCGTTCGCGGCTCATGGTGTCGCTCCTGCGGCTGGCGTCGCCAGCGTTTTCTGCATTGTGGTGTTGGCGAGCCATTCGCCGTTCAAGGAAACCGAATTGCGCTGCGTCGGGTTGTAGCCGCGCTTGGCGAAAAAGCTCTGCGCGGTGTCGCTGGCATCGACGGTCAGGCTGTTGGCGCCGCGGGCGCCGGCGAGCTTTTCCAGCGCGTCGATCAGCGCGCTGGCAACGCCCTGCCCGACTGCGCCGGGATGGACATACAGCAGGTCGATCACATCGGCGCCCTTCAGCGAGGCGAACCCGACCGGCGCGCCTTGCAGCGTCGCAATCAGCGTGAGCTGCGAAGAAAGGCGCTTGCCGAACGCGGCTTCGTCATCGATCGCCGCAGCCCAGGCTTCCTGCTGCGACTCGCTATAATCGTCGCCGGTCAGCTCCTTGATGCTGGCGGCGAAAATATTGGCCAGGATTTCGGTGTCGGCGGGCAGATAGGGCCGCAGCGCCGGCTTCGGCATCGACTGTCCCATCGCGCTCACCACAATCCGTAGAGTTTGAGCACCAGCGCGGTGGCGCCCGCCAGC
The DNA here is from genome assembly GCF_003217325.1 of Rhodopseudomonas faecalis. GTDB lineage: Bacteria > Pseudomonadota > Alphaproteobacteria > Rhizobiales > Xanthobacteraceae > Rhodopseudomonas > Rhodopseudomonas faecalis. Next base: position 292,176 of record NZ_QJTI01000002.1, on the reverse strand, counting down.
AGCACGATCTTGATCGCGATGTAGTACAGCCAGTGTTTTGGGAATGGGGTGTCTGGACGCGCGCTGCGCTTGTCTTCTGTCATGGCGATTGTCTCTCTTAACCCTCTCCCCCTGCGGGAGAGGGTGGCGGCGAGCGCAAGCGAGCCGCCGGGTGAGGGGGACCGCTCATGACGGTCACCAGATTTTCCAGAACCCCCTGCAGATTCTGCAGGACGTCGTTATTCCAATAACGGACGACTCTGAATTCGTTGCTGGCGAACCACTCGTCGCGCACCAGATCACGAGCACAGTCGGCGTGCTGGCCACCATCGACTTCGATGATCAGACACAACTCGAAGCAGACGAAATCAGCCACGTAGGGGCCAATCGGGACCTGACGACGGAACTTATAGTTCTCAAACCTGCGATCCTTCAGCGCCAGCCACAGCTTGCGTTCAGCGTCTGTGATACGCGAACGAAGCTGCCGAGCGACCACGGTCGATCGCGCCCCCTCACCCGCCCCGCGCCTTCGGCGCAGGGCACCCTCTCCCGCAGGGGGAGAGGGTTGGTCCCTCTGCGGCGTCATCGTGCGATCTCCCAAAGAGCTGAGCGCAGCTGCGCGCGCGACGACATGGTGTTCCCGTCATTGCGAGCGCAGCGAAGCAATCCAGATCCAAGCGTGCATGGATTGCTTCGTCGCTGCGCTCCTCGCAATGACGAAGCAGCGGCTCGGACGTGCGCCGTCACACCACCCCAAAGGACGATGATCATCGCGCGATCTCCGTTCTTGCCGTCGCGGCATCGAACAAACTCTCGTGCGTCATTCCGGGATGCGCTGCGCCAGCAGCGCAGACCCGGAATCCCGAGACAGCGAGATTCCGGGTTCGCACGCTTCGCGTGCGCCCCGGAATGACGCAGCGGATGGTGTCGGTCATCGCGCGATCTCCCAGGTGGTGACGGGTTTGCCGTCGGCGTCCTTGCCGTCCTTCAGCACCACGCCGAGCGCGGCGAGTTCGTCGCGGATGCGGTCGGACTCCGCCCAATTCTTGCTGGCGCGCGCGGCGGCGCGGGCCGCCACCAGCGCGTCGAACTTAGCGCGTGAGGCATCATCAATTTCGGCGTCCGCCGCACAGGACTGCACCGCCTGATCCCAGGCCACGCGCTGCAGCCCGAGAAAATCAGCGGCACCAGCCAGCTTCTTGGCGGCCAGATAATCGCCCGCGCGCGCGGCCTTGGCCCATTGATGCATCTCGGCAATCGCGCGCGAGAAATTGAGATCGTCAGCGAGCGGCGCGATCACCTCGTCCGGCGGCGGATAGGAGCCGGCTTCATCAAGGCCGTGCGGCGTCACCGCGTCATTCCACGACGCGATGTTGTCGAGCGATTCCTGCAGCGCCTGCGCGGTCCAGTCGATCGGCGAGCGATAATGGGTTTTGAGCATGGTCAGGCGCAGCACCGCGCCGGGCCAGGAGCGGCCGCCAAATTTGTCGGTCGCCAGCAGCTCGCGAATGGTGACGAAGTTGCCGAGGCTCTTCGACATCTTCTCGCCTTCGACCTGCAAAAAGCCGTTGTGCATCCAGGTTTCGGCCATGCGCGGCGTATGGAACGCGCAGCACGATTGCGCCACCTCGTTCTCATGATGCGGAAACACCAGATCGATGCCGCCGCCATGAATGTCGAAACGCTCGCCAAGATGCTTCCATGACATCGCCGAGCATTCGATGTGCCAGCCGGGCCGACCCGGGGTGCTGATGCCGCCCGGCGACGGCCAGGACGGCTCGCCCGGCTTGGACGGCTTCCACAGCACGAAGTCGGTGGCGTCGCGCTTGTAGGGCGCGACATCGACGCGCGCGCCGGCGATCATCTCATCAAGCGAGCGGTTGGCGAGCGTGCCATAGCGCGGCAAGCCGCCGTTTGCGGCATTCATCGCGCCCGGCGAGAACAGCACGTGGTCCTGCTCGACATAGGCAAAGCCGCCCGCGATCAGCTTTTCGATGATGGCGCGCATTTCATCGATATGTTCGGTGGCGCGCGGCTCGACCGTCGGCCGCAAGCAGCCGAGCGCATCGACGTCGTCATGAAACTGGCGCTCGGTCTGTTCGGTGACCTTGCGGATCGCCTCGTTCAGCGGCAGCCCGGGATAGTCGCGCGCGGCGCGGTCGTTGATCTTGTCATCGACGTCGGTGATGTTGCGCACATATTTGACGTGCTCGGCGCCGTACAGATGGCGCAGCAGCCGAAACAGCACGTCGAACACGATCACCGGCCGCGCATTGCCGATATGGGCGAAGTCGTAAACCGTGGGGCCGCACACATACATGCGGACCAGAGTCGGATCGAGCGGCGTGAACGCACGCTTCTCGCGGCTCAGCGTATCGTAGAGGCGCAATTCCATGGGTACCCGTCCCTGTGGCCGGGCGTCCAGTGATCTCGGGAGAGAAAAGACGGCCTCAGCCAGCGTTGAGCTAGCTCGTAATCTCGCGGATAATGCCGCAAATGGAGAAAAGACCGTGCATAACGGCACCATGGAACAGGCGGTGAATCCCGTCAAGTCCGCCAATAGCCGTGGGCGGGTGCGCCGGGACGGCACACGCAGGAACCAGGCTCCCGGCGACCGATTTCGGCCATGATCGCGTCCTAGATCGCTGGCCCTGCTCCATGGTTAATCATTCTTAACCGTTTGAGGTTTATGGAATGAGGGCCGTCGTCTCCCCCATTCCAGGTGCGCTATGAAATCGATTGCCACGCTTGCGTCGTTCGCCTGCCTGCTGTCCGCCCAGGTGGCGTTGGCCGACACCCGGGTTTTCATCATCCCGAATCTGTCTGACGGCTATGGCATCGACCAGTGCCTGGCCAAGGGCGATCGTTGCGGCTCATCGGCGGCGCGTTCCTATTGCCAGTCGCACGAATTCACCTCGGCGGTGTCCTATCGGCGGATCGATCCGGATGAAATCACCGGCTCGATTCCCGTGACCATGAGCTCCGCCTGTCCGCGCGGCAATTGCTCGGACTTCCTCGCCATCACCTGCGAACGGTGAGCAGGGTTCGCCATACCGGCGCCTCGGAAACGACGTGACGATGCCCCGAGAAGCGGTTAGACCGGGTCGCGGCCCCGCCGAGACATGGTTGAAAATGTGATGCAATCTTCGATTCGCCAGACCCTTGCCTGCGCCCTGCTGCTGGGCGCTGCAACGTTCAGCCTCGCCGGGAGCGGCGAAGCACTGGCGCAGCAGGGGTATCCGCCGCAGCAAGGCTACCCGGCCGAAGCGCAGCAGGCGCCCGCCCCGAATCCGATGTGCGCGCGGCTGGAAGGTCAGCTCGCCAGCCTGGATCGCGGCGGCGGCGACCCCGCCAAGGCCGATCAGATTCGCCGCTTTGAGGATGCTGCCGCCAAGCAGCAGTCGGAACTCGACCGGGTGACGACTCAGGCGCGGCGCATGGGCTGCGACAGTTCCGGCTTCTTCTCGCTGTTCAACAATCAGTCGGCGCAGTGCGGCCCGGTCAACAACCAGATCCAGCAGATGCGCGCCAATCTCGATCAGATCACCAGCAGCCTGGAGCGGCTGCGGGTCGGCGGCGGCGTTTCGGAGCGCGACAATCAGCGCCGCTCGGTGCTGCTGGCGCTGGCGCAGAACAATTGCGGCCCGCAATATGTCGCGGCGGCGCGCGCGGGCGGCACATTCCTCGACAACTTCTTCGGTGGCGGCGGCGGACAACCTCTGCCGCCCCCCGCTGATTCCGGCTCGCCGTCCGGCACCTACCGCACGGTGTGCGTGCGCAGCTGCGACGGCTACTACTTCCCGATCTCGTTCGCGACCGTGCCGGCGCGCTTTGCCGACGACGAACGGGCCTGCAAGAGCCTGTGCCCGGCCGCGGAAGCGACGCTGTTCACCTATCGCAATCCCGGCGAGGACATCAACCACGCGGTCTCGCTCAGCGGCCAGAGCTACACCTCGCAGCCGAATGCGTTCCGCTATCGCCAGGAATACAACGCCTCGTGCCAGTGCAAGGCCGCCGGGCAGACCTGGTCGGATGCGCTGAAGGCGATCGACGACAAGGCCTCGATCGAACAAGGCGACATCATCGTCACCGAGGAGCGCGCCAAGAAGATGTCGCAGCCGCCGAGCCGGCCGGCGCCGCAGAAGAAGGACGCCGCCGCGACTGCGCCGACCAATGGCGCGGCCAGCACCGGCACGACCGCCACCACCGAGGACGGCAACAAGCCGATCCGTTCGGTCGGCCCGACCTTCATCCCGGCGCGCTGATTAGCTAAGTCGCGCTTGCAGTTGAGAGTTGTGATGCCCGCGCTCGCCGCGGGCATCGCCGTTTTGAGGCTGCTTATACCAACCGCGATTGATACCAACCACTCCGCACGTCATGGCCGGGCTCGTCCCGGCCATCTACGCCTTTGATCTTGCTACGATTTCAAGACGTGGATACCCGCGACAAGCGCGGGTATGACGGTCATTGGTACGACCCGATGGTATTAGTCGTCAAAAGCCTCGACCGACGGCCGGCCGATGCAGACCAATAGCGCCGGATCAGGCGTCGGCAGCGGATCGCCGGAATCGCGGAAGCGATTGGTGATCGGATAGCGGCGGTCGCGGCCAAAATTCTTCTGCGTCACCTTCACGCCCGGCGCGGCCTGGCGGCGCTTATATTCGGCGACGTTCAGCAAGCGGTCGATCCGCGCCACCGTATCGTGATCGAAGCCGGCGGCGACGATGTTGGCGAGCGGTTCCTCGCGCTCGACCAGCCGTTCGAGAATGGCGTCGAGAATCTCGTAAGGCGGCAGCGAGTCCTGGTCGGTCTGGTTGTCGCGCAGTTCTGCGGTCGGCGGCCGGGTGATGATGCTGGACGGAATCACCTCGCCGATCGGCCCCTGCGCATCGGCCGGCTTCCAGTGATTGCGCAGCTCGGACAACCGGAACACCGCAGTCTTGTAGATGTCCTTGATCGGATTGAAGCCGCCATTCATGTCGCCATAGAGCGTGGCATAGCCGACCGACATTTCCGACTTGTTGCCGGTGGTGACCACCATGGCGCCGGTCTTGTTGGAGAGCGCCATCAGCAGCGTGCCGCGGGTGCGGGCCTGCAAATTCTCTTCGGTGATATCGCGCGGCAGCCCGGCGAATGGGCCGGCCAGAATCTCCTCAAAACCGTTCACCGCCTTGGCGATCGGCAGCACCTCATATTTGAAGCCGAGCGCGGCCGCGAGCCGCTGCGCGTCATCGAGCGACACCTGCGCGGTGTAGCGGAACGGCAGCATCACGCCGCGCACCCGCTCGGCGCCGAGCGCATCGACCGCGATCGCCGCGCACAGCGCAGAATCGATGCCGCCGGAAATGCCGAGCAGCACGCCGGGAAAACCGTTCTTGCGCACATAGTCGCGCAGGCCGAGCACGCAGGCGGCGTAGTCGGCCTGATCGCCTTCCAGCACCGGCACCACGGCGCCGTCGCAGCGCCAGCCGGCATCGCCCCTGCGCCAGGTCAGCGTGGTGACGCTCTCCTGAAAGCACGGCAATTGCGCCGCCAGCGAGCGATCGGCATTGAGCACGAACGATGCGCCATCGAACACCAGATCATCCTGGCCGCCGACCTGATTGAGATAGACCAGCGGCAGATCGCATTCCGTAACCCGCGCCACCTGCACGGCGATGCGCACATCATGCTTGCCGCGTGCATAGGGCGAGCCGTTCGGCACGATCAGAATTTCCGCGCCGGTTTCGGCCAAGCACTCGACCACGTTCTCGTAGTCGGCGCTTTCCTCCATCCACGTGTCTTCGCAGATCGGCACCCCGATCCGCACGCCGCGAATGGTGACCGGCCCGGCCAGCGGCCCGCGCGCAAACACCCGCTTCTCGTCGAACACACCGTAATTGGGCAGATTGACCTTGTAGCGGATCGCGGCGATCGCGCCGGCATCGAGCAGCGCGCAGGCATTGTAGAGCTTGCCATCATCGACCCAGGGCGTGCCGATCAGCAGCGCCGGTCCACCATCGGCGGTCTCGCGCGCCAATTGCTCGACCGCGGCGCGGCACGCCGCCTGAAACGCCGGCTTCAGCACCAGATCTTCCGGCGGATAGCCGGACATGAACAGCTCGGGAAACACGACCAGATCGGCCCCGGCCGCCTGCGCCTGCGCGCGCGCGGCGCGTGCCTTGGCGGCGTTGCCGGCGATGTCGCCGACCGTCGGATTGAGTTGGGCCAGAGTGACGGTGAAAGTAGCAGCTTCAGTCATGTGATGACTTACCTTGGCACGCGCGGCGGAATGACCTCAGATCATGCCGATCCGTTCAGCAATCGCAAACAGCCAGACCGCGCCAGCGAGCAGCAGCGCCACGCCGACCGCGGCCGAGCCCATGTCCTTGACGCGGCCGATCTGCGGGTCCTGCTCGGTGGTGAGACGGTCGGCCAGCTTTTCGATGGCGGTGTTGAGCAACTCGACCACCATCACCAGCAGCACCACGCCGATCAGTTCGATGCTGCGCATTGCGGTGGCACCGATCACAAAGGCCAGCGGCACGACCAGCGCCAGTGCCACCACCTCCTCGCGAAACGCCTGCTCCGACCGGAAGGCGAAGGTCAGGCCGTTACGCGAGTTGATCGTCGCCCGCCACAAGCGCCGCAGCAAGTCACAGACCTGCGGCGGCGGGCATCGGGCTGGTCTTGCCGGCGCGGCCTTGCTTCAACAGTTCCGCGATCAGGAACGCCATGTCGATCGACTGTTCGGCATTGAGCCGCGGATCGCAGGCGGTGTGATAGCGGTTGTTGAGGTCTTCGTCGGTGATGGCACGGGCGCCGCCGAGGCATTCGGTGACGTCCTGGCCGGTCATCTCCAGATGCACGCCGCCAGGGTGGCTGCCCTCGGCACCGTGAATGCTGAAGAACGACTTCACTTCCGACAGGATGCGGTCGAACGGCCGGGTCTTGTAGCCGGTGGTCGACGAGACGGTGTTGCCATGCATCGGATCGCACGACCACACCACCGCCCGGCCCTCGCGCTGCACGGCGCGGATCATCGCCGGCAGATGATCGCCGATCTTCTCGGCGCCAAAGCGGCTGATCAGCGTCAGGCGGCCCGGCTCGTTGTCCGGGTTGAGAATATCGATCAGCTTGAGCAGCTCGTCGGTCTTGAGCGACGGGCCGCACTTCAACCCGATCGGATTCCTGATGCCGCGGAAATACTCGATATGGCCGTGATCGAGCTGGCGGGTGCGATCGCCGATCCACAGCATGTGGCCCGAGGTCGCGTACCAGTCGCCGGTGGTGGAATCGATCCGGGTAAAGGCCTGCTCATAGCCGAGCAGCAGTGCTTCGTGGCTGGTGAAGATCTCGGTCGAGCGCAGCTCGGGGTGGCTTTCCAGATTGAGGCCGCAGGCGCGCATGAAATTGAGCGCGTCCGAAATGCGGTCCGCCAATTCCTTGTAGCGGCGGGACTGCTGAGAGTCCTTCAGGAAACCGAGCATCCACTGATGCACACTGCCGAGATTGGCATAGCCGCCGGTCGCGAACGCGCGCAGCAGGTTCAGCGTCGCGGCCGACTGGCGATAGGCCATCAGCTGTCGATGCGGATCGGGGGTGCGCGCTTCGACCGTGAAGCCGATGTCATTGACGATGTCGCCGCGATAGCTCGGCAGCTCGACGGCGTCGCGCTTTTCGAACGGCGAGGAACGCGGCTTGGCGAACTGCCCGGCGATGCGGCCGACCTTCACCACCGGCACCGCGCCGGCATAGGTCATCACCACCGCCATCTGCAGCAGCACGCGGAAGAAGTCGCGGATGTTGTTGGCGCCGTGCTCGGCAAAGCTCTCGGCGCAGTCACCGCCTTGCAGCAGGAACGCCTCGCCGGCGCATACCCGCGCCAGTTGCTTTTTCAGGTTGCGCGCTTCACCTGCAAAAACCAGCGGTGGGAAGCTCGCCAGCTGCGCCTCGACCTCCCCCAGATGCTTGAGATCCGGATAGTCGGGCATCTGCTGCACCGGCTTGCTGCGCCAACTGTCGGGTGTCCACCGCTCGGACATGGTCAACTCCTGAGGGAAAACGCGGGTTAGGCTCCCGGCGGAGGCCGGTATATACACAGGCTTCCGGCCCACCGCTAGTTGGAAATCATGAGCAACACCCAAGCTCTTGCGGTCAAAGCCGAATTCGAATTTGCTGCAACCGTCTTGGAAGGCCCCGGAAATCGCTGGCATGGCTGCGCTAGACGACGTCTTTAGCGACGACATCACTTTCCCGGCGACCGACGGGTTTGCGCTGGCGGCGACGCTCTATTTGCCGCTGGGGGCCAGGCGCAATGCCGTGCTGATCAATTCGGCGACCGCGGTGCCGCGCAAAATCTATCGCGGCTTTGCCAGCTATCTGGCGCGGCGCGGCAGCGCCGTGCTGACTTATGACTATCGCGGCATTGGCGGCTCGCGCCCGCCGCCGCCGCGCGGCAGCAACCGGGCGCCCTCTTTGGCGCGGTTCGAGGCCACCATGGCCGACTGGGCCGCCAAGGACGTCACCGCCGCGGTGGCCTGGATGCGCGAACGCTACGACACCCTGCCGCTGCGCTATGTCGGGCACTCATTCGGCGGCCAGGCGCTCGGGCTGTTGCCCAATAATCATGAGATTTCGCGGGCGCTGCTGGTGGCCGCCCAGGCCGGCAGCTGGAAGCTGATCGCCCACCCCGAGCGCTACCGGGTGGCGCTGCTGCTCAACGTGCTCGGCGTGCCGCTGACCCATCTGTTCGGCTACGCCCCCGGCCGGCTCGGGCTTGGCGAGGACCTGCCCAAGGGCGTGTTTCTGCAGTGGGTCGATTGGGTGATGCGCGAGCGCTACATGTTCGACGACAAGAGCCTGGTCGCGCTCGCGAATTTTCCATTCTACCGCGGCGCGCTGCGCGCGCTGTGCTTCACCGACGATCCGTGGGCGACCCGCCCAGCGGTCGAAATGCTGTGCGACGGCTTTGAATCGGTCCGCCCGGAAATCCTGACCATCGCCCCGGAGGACGCCGGGGTCGAGGCGATCGGCCATTTCGGCTTTTTCCGCCCCGAACACCGCGAAACGCTGTGGCGCGCCGCCGCCGAATGGCTGGAAGGCCAGGACTGACCGCCCCCTACTCGGCCGCCTCGCGGACATGGCGCGCACTCGGGGTGCGCATGGTCACCAGTTCCTCGGCTGCGGTCGGATGCAGCGCCATGGTGGCGTCGAAATCAGCCTTGGTCGCTTTCATCTTCACGGCAATGGCGATCACCTGCACCAGCTCGGCGGCTTCCGGGCCGACGATATGGCAGCCGACCACCCGGTCGGTCGTGCCATCGACCACCAGCTTCATCAGCACCCTGGTGTCGCGGCCCGACAGCGTCACCTTCATCGGCCGGAACGAGGTCTTGTAGATATCGACGCGGCTAAACTGCGCGCGCGCCTCGGCCTCGGTCAGGCCCACGGTGCCGACCTCGGGCTGCGAAAACACCGCGGTCGGGATGTCGGCGTAGTCCACCATGACCGAGCGTCCGCCGAACACGGTGTCGGCGAAGGCGTGGCCCTCGCGGATCGCCACCGGCGTCAGGTTGAAGCGATGGGTGACGTCGCCGATCGCGTAGATATGCGGCACCGAAGTGCGCGAAAAACCGTCGACAGCGATGCCGCCCGTGGTGGGATCGATGGCAATGCCGGCCTTTTCCAAGCCGAGATTGGCGACATTGGGATGGCGGCCGATCGCGAACATCACCTGATCGGAGGCGACGCTCGAGCCGTTCGACAGATGCGAGGTGTATTCCTCGCCGTGCTTGTCGATCGCGGCCACGGTGCAGCCGGTCAAAATGGTGATGCCGGCCTTTTCCATCTCGGCGCGGACATGGGCGCGCACGTCATCGTCAAAGCCGCGCAGCACGTTCTCGCCGCGATAGACCAGCGTCACGTCGCTGCCGAGCCCGGCGAAGATGCAGGCGAATTCCAGCGCAATATAGCCGCCGCCCTGGATCACGATCCGCTTCGGCTGCTGCGGCAGATGAAAAACCTCGTTCGAGGAAATCACATGCTCGATGCCGGGAATGGCAGGGCCATGATTGGGCGCGCCGCCGGTGGCGATCAGCACGGTGCGGGCACGCACCGTTTCGCCCGAGCTCAGCCGCAGTGTGTGCGGATCTTCAAACACCGCGCGCGACCGGACGATCTTGGCGCCGGACTTTTCGACATTGGCCGCATAGACCGCCTCGAGCCGGGCGATCTCGCGATCCTTATTGGCAATCAGCGTCGCCCAATCGAACGACGCCTGCGGGATGCGCCAGCCGAAGCCGGCGGCATCCTGCAATTCGTGGTGTACGTGCGAGGCGTACACCATCAGCTTCTTGGGCACGCAGCCGCGAATCACGCAGGTGCCGCCGAACCGATACTCTTCCGCCACCATGACGCTGGCGCCGTAGCCCGCGGCGACGCGCGCGGCGCGCACGCCGCCCGAGCCACCGCCGATTACGAACAGATCGACATCGAAATCGGTCATTCGACCTTGGCTCCTGCTGAACGCCCGCTATGCGGCGTTAGATTTCCTTGCCGCGCTTGCGCATCTCAGCGCGGAACTTGCCGTTGACTTCCTCGGCAAAGCTCTGCGCCCACTGGTTCATGTACTGCATGCTGGCAGCGATCGACTTCGGCTCCTGCGCCAGCAGTTTTTGGCCGAGCGGCGACTTGTAGAAGGTCACGAGGTCCTTCAGTTCCTGCTCGGTGAAGTCGTTGGCATAGATCTTCGCCATCTGCTCGGCGATTTCCTTCTCGCGGCCGGCGGTGTCCTTGGCCACCACCAGCGCGACCTCGTTGAGGTCCTTCTGATAGTTGAGATTGGTCTGGACCAGGGTGTCCTTGGTGCGCTGCACGATGTTGGGCACCGCGTTGGAGAACATCGCGCTGACGTTCTTCATCGCCAGGATTTCGCGCGCCGCCGCCATCGCCGCCGGCGTACCAGGCTTCAATTGCGCCGCCTGCTGTGCGGACACGGTCGTCATCGACACGCCGAGCGCAATGCCGGCAGCAAGCACGATATTCGCGATAGTCCTCATTTCGATTCTCCAGAAACGCGGCCGGATGACCGCTCCATGATGCGGATTCCTTGCGGGCTGGCGAGCACCGCCGAACTTGCAAGGCCGATGAATAAGCCGTGTTCAACCACACCGGGAATAAAGCTCAGTGTGGCAGCGAGGCGGGTCGCGTCAGGAATCCGGCCCAAATGGGCATCGATGATCCAGTGGCCGCCATCGGTGACAAAAGCATGGCCATCCTTGCCGCTGCGCAGCTTCAGCTCACCGGAAATACCGCAGCTGGCCATGGCCTGTTCGATCGCGTGCCGGGTGGCAGCCAGGCCAAACGGAATGATCTCGATCGGCAGCGGGAAACGGCCGAGCGTCTCGACCAGCTTGCTGTCATCGGCGATCACGATCATGCGATCGGACGCCGCCGCCACGATCTTCTCGCGCAGCAACGCGCCGCCGCCGCCTTTGACCAGATTGAGCGCGCCGTCGATTTCGTCGGCGCCGTCCACGGTGATATCGAGCCGATCGACTTCATCGAGCGTGGTCAGCGGAATGCCGCAGCGCTCAGCATCGGCGCGCGTCACTTCCGAGGTCGGCACGCCGATCACGTTCAGCCCGGCGCGCACTTTGGCGCCCAACAACTCGACGAAGTGTTTTGCGGTCGACCCCGTCCCCAATCCCAATTTCATACCATCGCGGACCTGCTCCAGGGCCGTTGCGGCGGCTTGTCGCTTCAAATCATCCGGACTCATCAGATAGGCTCACCCCTCGGGACCGCGGCAGCAATTGCGGCGATCGATACGCGAGCCTTATCTAGCGTTGATTGCCGGTGGCGAACAGGGCGGAAAAAACGTCGGCAACGGTCTAAGTAAGGTTGCGAAAACGCACAGGGAGCGCTAGCGGTTAAGAATGACATTATCTCGCATTATCGTCTTCGATCTCGATGGCACCTTGGTCGACACCGCCCCCGACCTCGTCAACGCCCTCAATTACATCCTGGTCCGCGAAGGTATGCCCGCCGTGCCGATGGCCGCGGCGCGCAACATGATCGGCGCCGGCGTTCGCAAGCTGATCGAACGCGGTCTGGAAGTTGATGGCCGCAATGCCAGCGTCGCCGATATCAACCGGCTGACCAATGATTTCATCGAGTATTATTCGGCCCATATCGCCGACGAGTCCCGGCCGTTCGAAGGGCTGGAGACGGCGCTCGATACCCTCGCCGCGCAGGGCTATCGGTTCGCGGTCTGCACCAACAAGCTGGAATGGCTGTCGAAACTGCTGCTCGACCGGCTCGACATGACCTCGCGCTTTGCCGCGATCTGCGGCGGCGACACGTTTGGCGTGTCCAAGCCCGACCCGGTGATCCTGCGCCAGACCGTGGCGCGCGCCGGCGCCGATCTGAACCAGGCGATCATGGTCGGCGATGCCGGGCCGGATGTCGGTGTTGCGCGCCGCGCGGGTATCCCTGTAATTGGCGTCGAGTTTGGTTATACCGACGTACCGATCGCGGAACTCAATCCGGACCGGCTGATCGGCCATTACAGCGAGCTGCCGGCCGCGGTCGCCAGCCTGATGGAAAACCGGCAGAGCGCCTGATACCGCTGGTTCGGCCCGCCCGGACGTGGTTAACCAAAGCTTAACGTTTATAGCCGTGTCGGTTGCAAGGGCCCCCGGTCGCCCGTAAGTTCCGAAGCGGGACTGTGGCGCGAAGCCGCATCAGAATTGGCAGAAATAACATGCGTAGAGTTTTCGTGATCGCAGCGGCGAGCTTGAGCTTGGCTGGCTGTTCCTCGATGTCGTTGGACGCCTTCAAGTCGGCGCCCCCCACCGTGACGGTGCAGCTCGATTCGGTGCCGTCCGGTGCTGAAGCCGTTACTTCGGTTGGTCCGAGCTGTAAGACACCGTGCTCGGTGACCGTGCCGGCCAACGGCAACTTCACCGTCACCTTCTCGATGAACAAGTATCAGAGCGCGACGGTGCCGGTGCAGGTCACCACCACCCCGGGCGACTTCACCTCGCCGCCGGTCACCTCGGCCGACCCGAACCCGGTGCTGGCCGAGTTGCAGGCCGCCACCCCGGCCAAGAAGTCGAAGCCGGTGCGCAAGCGCAAGCCGAAGCCGGCCGACGAGGCCCCGGCCGCGGCCGAGCCGGCCGAATCCTCGCCGTTCCCCGATCCGGCGGCGACGCGCTGATCAAGTCCGCGGTCCCGCACAATCATGTTTGATTGTGCGGGACCGCGCCGGCGCTTACATTGTTCTCCACGCCGCCATTTGAACGGCGACCGGGAGGACTGGTTGGACGATGGGAGCCGCGCTGACCCCACCTGCTGCCACGCCGTCAACCATGATCGACCGCTTTGGTCGATCGATCAGCTATCTGCGACTGTCGATCACCGACCGCTGCGATCTGCGCTGCACTTATTGCATGTCCGAGGACATGACTTTCCTGCCGCGCGCCGACCTGCTCACTTACGAAGAACTCGACCGGCTATGCGCGGCCTTCATTCAAAAAGGCGTGCGCAAGATCCGCCTCACCGGCGGCGAACCGCTGGTCCGGCGCAATGTCATGTCGCTGCTGCGGCTGTTGTCGCGCCATCTTGATAGCGGCGGCCTTGATGAGTTGACGCTCACCACCAACGGCTCACAATTGCAGCGCTACGCGGCCGAACTGCGCGATTGCGGCATTCAGCGCATCAATGTGTCGCTTGATACGCTCGATCCCGACAAATTCCGCGCCATCACGCGCTGGGGCGATCTTCACCGGGTGCTGGCCGGCATTCAAACGGCGCAGCGCGCCGGGCTTGCCGTCAAGATCAACACCGTGGTTCTCAAGGACCTTAATGAGGACGAGATCCCTCGCCTGCTCGATTGGGCGCATGGCCACGGCATGACCTTGACGCTGATCGAAGTGATGCCGATGGGCGATGTCGGCATCGGCCGCATCGACCAATACGTGTCGCTGTCGCTGGTACGCAACCGCTTGGCGCAGCACTACACGCTCAGCGAACTCGACGAACGCAGCGGCGGCCCCGCGCGCTATCTGCGCGTTCATGAAACCGGCGGCAAGCTCGGCCTGATCACGCCGATGACCCATAATTTCTGCGAATCCTGCAACCGGATCAGAATCACCTGCACCGGCACACTTCATACTTGTCTTGGCCAGGACGATGCCAGCGATCTGCGCGCCCCGCTGCGCGCATCGGCCGATGACCGCCTGCTGATCGCGGCGATCGACCGGGCCATCGGCACCAAGCCGAAGGGACATGACTTCATCATTGATCGGCGCAGCAACCAGCCAAGCGTCGCCCGGCATATGAGCGTCACCGGCGGGTGAGCGGCGTCCGCGGACCGCCGCAGGCAAGCCCCGTGGTACACGTCGTCGCGGCCAGCGAGCCCGTTGTTTTTCCGATTGACGTCACAATAGTCCGCTGAAATTGTGCGGCTATCTCTCCCAGCCTCGGCTGACGGCGGCTTAGCGCTCGGGGACCACCGACAAGCAGCAACCCGGGGGAAACAGCCTTGCGAAGCTTACTTGCACTCAGCCGGGCGATTGACGCCGTCAACAGCGTCATTGGGCGTTGGGTATCCTGGTTGATCCTGATTGCCGTGGTGATCTCGGCGACCAACGCGGTGGTCCGCAAGACCCTCGACGTGTCCTCCAATCTGTTTCTGGAGATGCAGTGGGTGCTGTTCAGCGTGGTGTTCCTGCTGTGCTCGCCCTGGACCCTGCTCAACAACGAGCACATTCGCATCGACATCATCAATCATGCGCTGCCGCTCAAGCTGCGCGGCTGGATCGACATGATCGGCCATGTGTTCTTCCTGCTGCCGTTCGCGGTGATCATGCTGTGGTGGTCGATCCCGTTTTTCCTCAACTCCTGGCATCAGAACGAACAATCGTTCAGCGCTGGCGGCCTGCCGCAATGGCCGGCCAAGTCGCTGATCATGGTGGCCTGCGTGCTGCTGATCATCCAGGCGATCTCCGAGATCATCAAACGCGCCGCCATGCTGATGGGGCGCATCCCGGACTCGAACGCCTCCGGCCCCGGTTCGCACCACTCGGCCGAGATCGAGGCCGAGCGGCTGATGGCCACAGTGATAGCCGGCGACAAGCGATAATCGCGGTCAGTTAAGAGGGTACGGCAATGACCGCGATGTTCATTCACTACATGGCGCCGATCATGTTCGTGTCGCTGGTGGTGTTTCTGCTGCTGGGCTATCCGGTGGCGTTTTCGCTCGCGGCGAACGGCCTGATCTTCGCCTTCATCGGCATCGAACTCGGACTGTTCCGTCCGGACTTTTTGCAGGCGCTGCCCGAACGGGTCTACGGCGTGATGAATAACGACACGCTGCTGGCCATTCCATTCTTCACCTTCATGGGGCTGGTGCTGGAGAGATCTGGCATGGCAGAGGACCTGCTGGAAACCATCGGCCAGTTATTCGGCTCGGTGCGCGGCGGCATCGCCTATGCGGTGGTGTTCGTCGGCGCGCTGCTGGCCGCCACCACCGGCGTGGTCGCGGCCTCGGTGATCTCGATGGGCCTGATCTCGCTGCCGATCATGCTGCGCTACGGCTATGACCGGCGCATCGCTTCGGGCGTGATCGCGGCCTCCGGCACCCTCGCCCAGATCATCCCGCCCTCGCTGGTGCTGATCGTGATGGCCGACCAGCTCGGCCGCTCGGTGGGCGACATGTATGAAGGCGCCTTCATCCCCGGCATCGTGCTGGCGCTGCTCTACGCCAGCTACATCTTCCTGATGACGATCATCGCACCGAAGTCGGTGCCCGGCCTGCCGCTGGAAGCCCAGACCCTGCGCGAGCCGGAGACCGCGCGCAGCCCGCTGATCCTGCCGCTCGCCGCGCTCACCGCCGCCGCGGCGTCCTATCTGCTCGTGGTGCATCTGCGGTTGTTCGACTGGACGGCACCGTTCTTTGCCACGGTTGGCGCCAGCGAACTGGTGATGCACGGCATCTGGTTCTTCCTGGTGCTCGGCATCATGACCAAGCCGTTCGTCGGCGCGATCCGGATGATGACGATTTCGCTGTTCCTGGTGCTAGCGGCGGCGACCGCGCTCGCGATCGTGGTGATGTCCTACACCGAGGTGAAGTCAGGCGCCGACTATGTGGTGCTGACCATGTCGGTGACGGTGGCGCTGTGCTTTGGCGCCGCGGTGATCAACCGGGTGCTGAAGCTCAAGCTGCTGTCGAAGCTTGCCGAGCAGGTGGTGTTCGTGATGGTGCCGCCGCTCGGCCTGATCTTCCTGGTGCTCGGCACCATCTTCATCGGCGTCGCTACGCCGACCGAAGGCGGCGCGATGGGTGCGGCCGGCGCCATGCTGCTGGCGCTGATGAAACGGCGCCTGACCTTTGGCCTGACCAAGCAGGCGGTCGAGTCGACCGCCAAGCTCGCGGCGTTCGTGATCTTCATCCTGATCGGCGCCCGGGTGTTCTCGCTGACCTTCTATGGCGTCAACGGCCATCGCTGGGTCGAAGAACTGCTGGTGTCGATGCCCGGCGGCCAGCTCGGCTTCCTTTTGTTCGTCAACGCCTTCGTGTTCATCCTGGCGTTCTTCCTCGACTTCTTCGAGCTGGCATTCATCGTGATCCCGCTGCTCGGCCCGGCGGCCGAAAAGCTCGGCATCGACCTCGTCTGGTTCGGCATCATGCTCGCGGTCAACATGCAGACCTCGTTCATGCATCCGCCATTCGGCTTTGCGCTGTTCTTCCTGAGATCGGTGGCACCCAAAGTGCCCTATATCGACCGGATCAGCGGCAAAACCATGGAACCAGTGACCACCGGGCAGATCTATTGGGGCGCGGTGCCGTTCGTGATCATCCAGCTGGTCATGGTGGCGCTGGTGATCGCATTCCCGTCGATGGTGATGCACTACAAGGGCACGGCGACAATTGTTGACCCCTCCAAGGTCAATATCGACGTCCCGCAGATCGAGATGCCGCCGCTGGATTTTGGTCCGCCGAAATTCTGACGGGTACGTCGAGGCGCGCTCTACCTCATTGCGAGCGAAGCGAAGCAATCCAGATCAGTGCACAAACATGGATTGCTTCGTCGCTTCGCTCCTCGCGATGACGGCAGTTTGAAACCAAGCCGCAGACAATAAAAAGCCCGGCCTTCGCATGAAGGCCGGGCTTTGTTTTAGATATCATACCATCGGGTTGTACCAATGACCGTCATACCCGCGCTTGTCGCGGGTATCCACGTCTTGAAATCGTATCAAGATCAAAGGCGTGGATGGCCGGGACGAGCCCGGCCATGACGTGCGGATAGGTTGGTATCAATCGCCGTTGCTATCAGCTCGATCAGCCGCGGGTGCGCGAGCGGATCTGGAAGCTGTCATAGGTGTATTCGGCAACCTGCCACCACAGATACTGGTCGGAGCGATAGGCCTGCATCGCTTCGATCGACTTCTTGAACTCGGCGTTCTTCTCCGAAATCTCGCTCCACAGCTGGTTGGTGGCCTTCAAGCAGGCGTCGAGAATTTCATTCGAGAATGGACGCAGCTGGGTGCCGCTCGCCACCAGACGCTTCAACGCCGGCGGGTTCTGCATGTCATAGCGCGCCTGCATCCAGCTATTGGTGGCCTGCGCCGCGTTCATCAGCACCGACTGGTAACTCTTGGGCAGCGAGTTGAACTTTTCCAGATTGGTGAAGGCGTGCACGGTCGGGCCACCTTCCCAGAAGCCCGGATAGTAGTAGTACTTCGCCACTTTCTGGAAGCCGAGCTTCTCGTCGTCATAGGGGCCAACCCACTCGGCGGCGTCGATGGTGCCCTTTTCCAGCGCCGGATAGACGTCGCCGCCGGCGATCTGCTGCGGCACCACGCCGACCTTCTGCAGCACCTGGCCGGCAATGCCGCCGATCCGCATCTTCAGGCCGGACATGTCGGCCACGGTCTTGATCTCCTTGCGGAACCAGCCGCCCATCTGAACGCCGGTGTTGCCGCACGGAAAACCGATCACGCCGTACTTCTTGAAAAACTCGTTGGCGAGTTCATTACCACCGCCCTGATACAGCCAGGAATTCTGCTGCCTCGCGTTGAGGCCGAACGGCACCGCCGCAAACACCGCAAAGGTCGGGTCCTTGCCGACGTAATAATAGGAGACGGTGTGGCTCATCTCCACGGTGCCGTTCGAGGTAGCGTCAAGCGCCTGCAGGCCGGGAACGATTTCACCGGCTGCGAATACCTGGATCTGGAACTTGTTGTCGGTCATCTCGGCGACCTGCTTGGCGAGGTATTCGCCGCCGCCATAGATGGTGTCGAGCGACTTCGGGAAGCTCGAGGCCAGTCGCCACTTCACTTCCGGCGACGATTGCGCGATTGCCGGAGACGCCACCGCGGCCACTGCGGCGCCGGTTGCAGACACTTTCAAAAAGTCACGACGTTTCATCGAGCCATCTCCTTGTTTCCGGCGTTCCCGGGCTTCCCCTACGCTGCACTGATCGGCAGACTCAATCACTTGCGCCGATCGAGCGGCGTTTGGTGTGTACCATGGAAGAACGGCCGCAGAAAACGCGGCAATCGATCCACGTGTAACCATACAACCAAAGTCGAAGCTAGTCTTGCAACCGCTTAAAGCGCTTTGGAGCGAAGTTGATTTCAGTACACGTTGGGAGAGCGCGGCGGAAACAGCCGCAGCGGGCGCGGTTCTGCTTGGCTTCGAACCGCGCCGACGCCATCAGGGCCGCAACTGATCGAGCAGCTGCACGGCAATGGCGCGATAGGCCATGGCGTGCACGCCTTGCGGATCGCTGACCATCACCGGCGTGCCGGCGTCCGAGGTGGCGCGAATGTCCATATGCAGCGGGATTTCGCCGAGGAACGGCACGCCGAGCCGCTCGGCTTCATCGCGCGCGCCGCCATGGCCGAAGATGTCGGAGCGGGTTCCGCAATGCGGGCATTGGAAATAGCTCATGTTCTCGACAATGCCGAGCACCGGGACCTCGACCTTGGTGAACATCGCAAGGCCGCGCCGCGCGTCGATCAGCGCCAGGTCCTGCGGCGTCGAGACGATCACCGCGCCGCGCAGCGGAACGTTTTGTGCCAGCGTCAGCTGGGCATCGCCGGTGCCGGGCGGCATATCGACCACCAGCACGTCAAGCTCGCCCCAATCGACATCGCGCAGCATCTGCGTGATCGCCGACACCACCATCGGCGCGCGCCACACCACCGGGCTGTCCGGATCGATCAGGAAGCCGATCGACATCACCGCCAGGCCAAACTTTGCCAGCGGCACCATGCGGCGATTGTCATCGAGCTCCGGCCGTGCGCTGGTGCCGATCAGCTTCGGAACCGACGGGCCGTAAATATCGGCGTCGAGCAGCCCGACCCGCAGGCCGAGTTCGCGCAGGCCGAGCGCCAGATTGATCGCCGTGGTGGACTTGCCGACGCCGCCCTTGCCGGACGCGACCGCAATCACCGCGTTCACGCCGGGAATAGCAGCCTGACGCGACATCGGCGACGGCGCGCCCGCGCCGGGCGAGCGATGGCTGCTGGCCGGCGCAATGCCGGAACGGGGCGCCGGCGCGGCGCCGGCTGCACGCTCAGCGGTCAGCGCCACCATCACCGCGGCAACGCCGGGCACGGCCCGCACCGCGGCCTCCGCCTGCGCGCGCACCGGCTCCCAGGCTTTGACTTCGCCGGCGTCGACATTGATCGCGAAATAGACCTTGTCCTTGACGATGGTGATCGCCGACAGCACGCCGGCATTGGTGAGCGCGCCGCGCGGCGACGGCACCTTGGACAGGCTTTCGAGAATTTGCTGTTGCGTTACGCTCACGATGTTCTCCTGCAAGCACCACAGACAGACCAGCTCGCGACGCATACGGGATCACTGGTCAGAACCGCGCCACTCGGCCGCGGTTCGGCTGGCAAGAGGACCTTGCCGTCGATCTGGCCGGGTTTATGCTGTCGCGCCCAGCTCCGCAACGGGCTCGCAGCCGTTGCGGCCGCGAACTGCAACACGGCCTCCCCTCGCCCTCATTTCAGGATCGATCGCATGGCGAAAGTCGCTTTTCTGGGTCTCGGCGTCATGGGTTTTCCCATGGCTGGCCATCTCGTCGTCAAGGGCGGCCACGAGGTCACGGTGTACAACCGCACCGCGGCAAAGGCGCAGGCTTGGGCGGACAAGTTCGGCGGCCGGACCGCGCCGACGCCGCGCGAGGCCGCGGCCGGTCAGGATTTTGTGATGGCCTGCGTCGGCAATGACGACGATCTGCGCGCGGTCACGATCGGCGCCGATGGCGCGTTTGCCGCGATGTCGCCGGATGCGATCTTTGTCGATCACACCACCGCCTCGGCCGAGGTCGCGCGTGAACTCGACGCCGAGGCGCGCCGGCGCGGCTTCCACTTCGTCGACGCCCCGGTGTCGGGCGGTCAGGCCGGCGCCGAAAACGGCGTGCTGACCGTGATGTGCGGCGGCGACGAGGCGGCCTATGCGCGCGCCGAAGCGATGATCGCCAGCTATGCGCGGATGTGCAAACGGCTCGGCCCGGCCGGTGCCGGCCAGCTCACCAAAATGGTCAACCAGATCTGTATCGCCGGGCTGGTGGAAGGGCTGTCGGAAGCCATCCACTTTGCCAAGAAGGCCGGGCTCGACGTCAATTCGGTGATCGAGACGATCTCCAAGGGCGCGGCGCAGTCCTGGCAGATGGAGAACCGCCACAAAACCATGGCGGAAGGCCGCTTCGATTTCGGCTTCGCGGTCGAATGGATGCGCAAGGACCTGGCGATCTGCATCGCCGAAGCGCGCCGTAACGGCGCCAGCCTGCCGGTCACCAGCCTGGTCGATGCCTTTTACGCCGAGGTCGAGGCGATGGGCGGCACGCGCTGGGATACCTCCAGCCTGATCGCGCGGCTGGAGCGCTGACCGATACCGGCCTGCGCAACGCCTGCGGGTGTTGGCCGCGCTCATCTTTAGGCAGTTGTTAACCGGAATGGCGTCCCTTCTAAGGCGTCCTTAACGATTTCTGACTGAAACTGCCAAAAGCTCGCGCGCGTCTGCGCAGGAATTGTATTGGTTGATGAGCACCTCCGCGGACAGGCCAGAAGTCGTTCAAATCCCGGCTGAAACTCCGGCCGCGTCACCGGCGCGCACCCGGCGCGCCGCGGCGCAGCGCGTCCGCGAGGCCCGCGATCGGCTGACTTCGACCAGTGGCACGCGGCCGGCTTTCGACCACGAGTTGCTGCGCCAATACGCCCAGACAAGACAATCGGCATCGCTGGTGGTGCTGCTGCTGGTGCTCGGCACCGGCCTGCTGTTCGCGATCTGGATGCAGCCGATGGCCGCCGCGATGTGGACCTGCGGCATGATCTGCATCCACACGGTGATCATCCGCAACTGCAACCGCTTTTTGGCCGAGCCGCAATCGCCGCAAGCCACCCGCCGCTGGCGCCACCGGTTCGTGCTGCTCGATCTGCTCTATGGCGTGTGCTGGACCCCGGTGCTGCTCAATCCGCCCGGCGCCGACATGGTGTCGAACACGCTGCTGATGTTCTTGATGCTGCTGGTGGTGGCGCTCTCGACCATGCTGTCGGCCAGCCTGCCGATCGCGGCGCTCGCGGCCACCGTGCCGGTCACCTTCGCGATCGCCATCAATTTCATGCTGACCAACACGCTCGACACCTATGTTCTCGGGCTGCTGACCCTGGCGGCGGAAGGCTATTTTGCACTTTTGGCGCGGCGGCTGCATTCGACAACGCTGGCAACGCTGGAGGCGCGCGCCGAGAAGGACGCGCTGTTTGGCGAGCTCGAACAGGCCAAGGCGATTTCCGACGAAGCGCGCTACCGCGCCGAGGCGGCCAATGTCGCAAAATCGCGTTTTCTGGCGCAGATGAGTCATGAGCTGCGCACCCCGCTCAACGCCATCCTCGGCTTTTCCGAAGTGATGAAGAGCGAGATTTTCGGGCCGCATGCGGTGCCGGTGTACAAGGATTACTCCGCCGACATCCATAATTCCGGCGTGCACCTCCTTAACCTGATCAACGAAATCCTCGATCTGTCGCGCATCGAGGCCGGCCGCTACGAACTCAATGAAGAAGCGGTGTCGCTGGTCAATGTGGTCGCCGATTGCCATCATTTGCTGAAACTGCGCGCCTCAAGCCGCGGCATCACCATTCATGAGGTGTTCGAGCAGGGCATGCCGCGCATCTGGGGCGATGAGCGCGCCGTGCGCCAGGTCGTGCTCAATCTTTTGTCGAACTCGATCAAGTTCACGCCGCAGGGCGGCGAGATCTGGCTCAAGGTCGGCTGGACCGCTTCGGGCGGCCAGTATCTCAGCGTCAAGGACACCGGCTCCGGCATCGCCGAGGAGGAAATCCCGGTGGTGCTGGCCTCGTTCGGCCAGGGCTCGAACTCGATCAAATCGGCCGAACAGGGCGCCGGCCTCGGCCTGCCGATCGCGAAAAGCCTGATCGACATGCATGGCGGCACTTTTACGCTGAAATCCAAGCTGCGGATCGGCACCGAAGTGATCGTCACCTTCCCGCCCGAGCGGGTGATGGCGGCGCTGGCGCCGCTCACCGAGGATTCGCCGTCGCTGCAACCGGCGGCACCGGAACCACCATTGTCCGACGACAAGCGCCGGGCACGGCACAAACCGATCATGAGCGCGGGCACCGGCCTATAAGTCCGGTTCGCGACCGGGGATCGCATGAGCGTCGACGTGAGAAAGGACCTGACACAGCATTGCCGCAGCTGGCGCACGCACCGCCAGCGCTGCGCCTGTGCGCCCTGCCCGCGCCAGGCGGCTAGCGCGACGGAGGCGGGACGGTGATGGTCCGCTTTCTGCTGGTGCTGCTGATGCTGGTCGCCACCGCGGGCGCGGTGGTGGCGTATGGCGACCCGGAACGGCTCGCCACCGCCAGCGACGTGGTCAGCTCGATGCTGCACCAGAAGGCCAAGCCGCGGCCGCGGGTGGTGCGGATCGATCGCGCCGACGACGGCGAGTTCTCGCTGAAAGCAAAGATCAACGGCATCGCCGCGCCGATGGTGATCGACACCGGCGCGACTTCGGTGGTGCTGAGCTATGAGACCGCCAAGGCAGTCGGGTTGCCGCTCGAGCTGCTGAGCTTTGATGTCGATCTGGAAACCGCCAATGGCCGCACGCGCGCCGCGCGGCTGTCGCTCGACCGGCTGGCGATCGGCAAGCTGGTGGAGTGCTCAGTGCCGGCGCTGGTGGTGCCGCGCGGTCAGATCAAGACCAATTTGCTCGGCATGAGCTTTCTGAACCGGCTGGAAAAGTGGGAAGTGCGCGCCGATCATCTGGTGCTGCAAGGCTACCCGTAACAGCGACTACGCCGCCACCGGATCGGCGTGATCTGCGACCAGCGCCACCGCCTCGCGCAGCACCTCAATGCCGGCTTCCGGCTTGACGCCCTGCTCGGCCAGCCGGCGGCGGAACGCCCGCGCGCCCGGCACCGCCTGAAACGCCCCGACCAGATGGCGGGTGATGGCGTGCAGCCGCAGGCCGCGCGCCAATTGCGCGGCGATATAGGGCTCGAGCGCCGCCAGCGCCGCCTTCATGTTGGGATGCGGCGCCGCCTCGCCGAACAGCTCCGGATCAACCGCAAGCAGCCGCCACGGCTCCTGATAGGCCGCGCGCCCCAGCATCACGCCATCGACATGGGCAAGATGCGCCTTGGCTTCGGCAATGCTGGTGATGCCGCCATTGATCACGATCGGCAGGTTGGGCAGCGCCGCTTTCAGCCGATAGACCCGGTCGTAATCGAGCGGCGGGATATCGCGGTTCTGCTTGGGCGACAGGCCCTGCAGCCAGGCTTTGCGGGCGTGCACGATCAAGGCATCGACCCCGGCCGCCACCGTGGCCTGCGCCAGCCGGTCGAGCGCCTGTTCGGGGTCCTGGTCGTCGATGCCGATCCGGCATTTCACCGTGACCGGCACGCTGACCGCCTGCTTCATCGCCGCCACGCAATCGGCGACCAGCTCGGGCTCGGCCATCAGGCAGGCGCCGAACCGGCCGTCCTGCACCCGATCGGACGGGCAGCCGACATTGAGATTGATCTCGTCATAGCCGTACTGCTCGCCGATCCGCGCCGAGCTGGCGAGATCGCGCGGATCGGAACCACCGAGCTGCAACGCCACCGGATGCTCGCTGACATCAAAGCCCAGCAGCCGGTCGCGGTCGCCATGGATCACCGCGCCGGTGGTGATCATCTCGGTGTAGAGCAGCGCGCGCCGGCTGAGTAGCCGGTGAAAGACGCGGCACCGGCTATCAGTCCAGTCGATCATCGGCGCGACGGCAAAGCGACGGATCATTGATTTTGCTGAGTTTTCAGAGAAATCAGGCATTTAGACGGTATCCTTAGGCGACTTTAACAAGTCCTGCTTTCCATATTTGGAAGCGTAACTTGCCATTTCCGGTCATTTCCCCCCTTATTCAGTACATTGTACCGAGCTTGGGCGGCTGTACCAAATACCTGGGATGGCATGTACCAAGCCAAATTAGGGGCTTGTACCAGATGGGGAGCATTCTCAATCGGCCACGGGCGGACGGCTCAATGGCATACCTAGCCAAAATCGCAATCATGAAGGACGGGAAGGCGTTCAGGCAGAGCCGCACCTTCGACCGAAGGCAGGCGGCGGCGGAATGGATCGCTAAGCGCGAGAAGGAATTGGCAAAGCCCGGCGCGCTTGCCGCGGCCGCCTTGACTGAGGGCCGGCTCACCGACGCGATCGAGCGGTATATTTCGACCAGCGTCAAAAAGATCGGCCGCACCAAGATCGCGACCCTTCGCGTGATCCAAAAGCACCGCATCGCGAAAATGCAATGTCGAGATATCGACAGCGCCGTGATCGTGGAATATGCGCAGGAACTGCTCACGACCGGCAGCCGGCAGCCGCAGACAGTTGGCAATTACCTGTCCCACCTCCAATCGGTGTTCGCCATCGCCCGCCCGGCCTGGAAATTCGAGCTTGATCCTCAAGCGATGGTGGACGCCATCAAGGTTCTTAAGCGTCTTGGCGCCATCAGCCGCTCGCGCGAGCGCGACCGGCGCCCCACCCTGGATGAGCTCGACGTGTTGATGCGCTACTTCGTCAAGTGCTCCGAGCGGCTGCCAGATAAAGCCCCCATGCACAAAATCGTCCCTTTCGCGCTTTTCTCAACGCGACGGCTGGACGAGATCGCCCGCGCGAAATGGGAGGACCTCGACGTAGAGGGAAGCCGGATGTTGGTGCGGGACATGAAAAACCCAGGCGAAAAGATCGGCAACGATACGTGGTGCGACCTGCCTCCCGAGGCGCTGCGGATCGCCCTGTCCATGCCGCGGACCTCCGAGTACATCTTCGCCCCGGTCAACAAGGTCCAATCCCGTTCGATCAGCGCGGCATTCACGCGGGCAGGCATCTTTACCGGCGTCAACAACATCGACATGCCTGACGAGCAGCGCCTGCACTTCCACGACCTCCGGCACGAAGGCATCTCCCGGCTTTTCGAGCTGGGGAGGAATATCCCGCAAGCTGCCGCCGTCTCGGGACATCGATCATGGACCTCGCTCAAGCGTTACGCCCATATTCGGCAGACCGGCGACAAATGGGCCGGCTGGAAATGGCTTGACATCGTATGCACGCCAGATCGGGAGAAGGTTTCGCCTTTGGCAGCATCGCGTCCCAGGCTGCGAGCGGTATGATGCCGGCGCAACTGATAGGAGACCAAAATGCTCTCAGGCGAACAGATCGAGGCGTGGATCGTCGGGCTCGTCATCGGCTTCGCCATCTTCGGCGTCTATTTCCTCCCGACCATTGTTGCGGCGCGGCGCGGCGCGGAACGCACCAGCGCAATCGCCGCGCTGAACATCCTCGTCGGCTGGACATTCCTTGGATGGGTGGCGGCGTTCGTGTGGGCGCTGGCGGACCGGACAGCGCCGAAAGCGCAAGCCTGATGCGGCCGGGCGTTACCCGGCAGGCCGTGCCGCCCGGCTTCCGGCTACTTCTGTGCAAAAAATGCACTTAATACCCGGCAATTGATACCAATCACCGTGCACGCCATGGCCGGGCCAGCCCCGGCCATCCGCGTCTTTGATCTCGCGGCGATCGCCAGCGCTGGAACAGCGCCCTGGCATTGGAGTTTTCAGAGGGCCAAAAAATCTCCCGCAATATCGCCGAGAGCTATTTACAAAATTATCGCTCTAAGCAATATTTAGGGCATGAAATCGATTGCCTACACAGCCACCGCCGCCCGCGCCCTGCTACGCCATGCCAACAAGGCCAAGCTGATCCGCGGCAAGATTGAACAATATGCGGCAGACCCCGCCTCGCAGGCCCGCAACGTCAAATCATTGACCGGCAGGAACGTTAGCCGGCTGCGGGTTCAGAATTACCGAGTGCTGTTCAACGAGACGGCAGACGCGATCACAGTGCTCGACATTGGCCCGCGCGGCGAGATTTACGACTGACCGACTGACCGACTTACGACTAAGGAGACAACATGCCCGTAATGACGAAAGCGCCAAACGGCGACGAAATTGTGATCCTTGCCCGCAAGGAATATGACGAGCTGATCGCTGCTGCGGCCGTCGAGGACGCGGCCGACATCGCGACTGCCAGCCGACTGATGGCGCGCATCAGCAGCGGGGAAGAAAAGCTCCTCACCAGCGCGGAGATGGACGAGCTGCTGGCGGCAAAATCACCGCTGGCGTTCTACCGCAAGCGGGCCGGCCTGACCCAAGCCGCGCTGGCGCAGCGCGCCGACCTCGCCCAAGGCTATGTTTCGGAGATCGAGGCCGGCCGCAAGAGCGGCGACATCCAGACCATGCGAAAGATCGCATACGTTCTCGGCGTGCAAATCGATGACCTCGTTGTCGCCGATGCCCCTGTTTGCAGCCGCGCGAAGCGCAAGGCAGCGCAATAGCGGCGACGCCACCGATGATCGACGGCGACCCCAACGAGGCATACGAAATTGACCCCGAGCGCGACGCAGCGTTGCAGCCCCCGCTTTGGGTCGTCCGCTGTAATGGCATCAAGGTCCGCTGGTTCGCCGCCCATAACCAGGCCGAGCGTTATATTGCGGACCCCGAATTGCGGGCCAAGATCAGGCGGGAAGAGAAGCCGCTGCATTTGGGAGGTAGGGGGCTATGACCGACACCCCGCGCGACGGCGAACTCGTAGAGGTCGAGTATAAAGGCCGCTGGCTCCCGGCCAAATTCGCCGCCGCCGATAGCATCGCTGCATCAGACGGCGGCGACGAGGTTTGGTGGCTCGACCATTTTTTGGTCCTTAGCGATGATCCGTCAGAGCCGCTAACCATCCCCGAAGACACACAATCCGGCAGCCCTTTGCCGCGATGGCGCCCGCAGCGACATTGAGGCCGATGGGGGAGCTAAAACGCAAAAAAGGCCCCCAGGACACCCGGCGCTATGGCCGGGGCCTGGGGGCCAGATTTGTGGGGGCAATCTCCCGGCCGCAGGTCGGGGGAGGCATTGATGATGGCGGGCGGCCGCCAATCCGCAGGTCACGGATGTCCCGTTCAGCCGCGTCAATCCGCGTCTCAAGGACTTTGATCTCGCCGCGCATGTCGGCCTGGGTGATCAGGATTTGCCCGATCTGTTTGATCTCGGTCTGAATTCCGGTGATGTCGGCGCGGGTTGATTTTTTGAGCTCCGCAAACTCTGCCTTGAGAAAGGTAACCGTGACACGTAGCGCAGCGATCGTCCCGCCAACGCTCGATACAGCCAACAGCAGCTCGAACCAGCCCTTCAAGGCGGATTGGTCAACGTCCACTGCCATCCCCTCCCGCGATCGCCCGGCAGCGGGCGCGGAGCGTCCCATAGTCAGCGATCAGCCGGGCAGCCCGCGAGCCGTGCGGCATGGCCCGCACCTCTCGCGCAGCAGCCTGCTGATCTCGCTTCGAGTAGACCGCCAGCGGCGGACAGCGAATGGCCGGCGCAGGGGCCGCCTCCGCGGCCCCGCACCACATGATGAGCAGCCCCACGCAGATCATCTCAGAACTCTCCGTTTTCGAGATCGTCGGCGGCCTTAGCTACCGACTTTTCAGCGACCGCGGCGGATCGCCGTTCTGCGTCCGCCGCGGCTTTTTGATCTGCGGCTCGCTGCTCTGCGCGCCCGGCCGCCTTCAATTCCTCGTCTCGGCGCGCGTCCGCGGCAAATCGCGCGAGGAAATCAGCGACGAGCCGCAACAGAGCAGTCAGCCACAGCGGCATGGCTTAGGACGCCTTGCCGCCGGTCACATTCCAATCCTTGCCGAACAGCAAACCGACACCAGCGACAATGGCGCCGAAATCAGCGAACAGCTCGTTGCCAGTGAACGTGCCGTTCGCGACGTTCGTGGCGATGTGGCCTGCGCCGAGCAGAATGGCGCCGATGCCGGCGACGGTCGTTTTCCAGTTCGTGAACATAGGTCTCTCCTTTGACTGCCCGGCAGCCGGCCGGGCGCACGGGAAGCCGTCAGGCTTCGTTGATCGACGCGCCGGCCGTCGAGACGACGGGCAGCGTGTCGAAGCCGATGCGGGTCGGCAGCGGGTGCTTCGCAGGCCACCAGAAGCCGCGGTCGAGCCGATCGCGCGGGAAGCCGCGGATGCTCACGGCATCGCCCTGGTTGCCGCCCAAGCCCGCGATGAGGCCGGCGCTGGTCTTCCCAGCAACGACGGTGATGTGCCCCCCGCCGGGGCGCTTCATCGGCGCGAAGGCGCCGAGCGCTGGACCCGACAGCCGGACCGCCGGCCACTTGCCTGCGAAGTCCAGCGCCCAAAGCGTTTCGGTGCCTTTGAGATCGCACTTGGTCAGGATGTGGTTCGCGAACAGCGCGCACCACGGCGTCGCGTCGTGCTTGTAGTTTGCGGCGATGTCGCCGCCCTCCTCCTCGGCCCAATCGATGATTGCGGGATTGTCTTTGCTGCCGGCGCCTTCTTTCGTACCGAGCAGCGACAGCCCATAGATCAGCCAGGGAGGGCGCCCGCCCGCCGCGGGCTTCACAACCTGCGGCGTCGTCGGGGTTGACGCGTTCTCGTCATCGATCGATCGCGCAGTGACCGGGCCAACGATGCCGTCAGGCTTGAGCCCATGCTTCAGTTGATAGTCGGTCACGGCGATGTCGGTGAGATTGCCGAAATAGCCGGTACCCGTGAGCCCGTAGCCCCGGAGCGCGAGCCGCTTTTGCAGGATTTTGACGGCAATGCCGCTGTCCCCAAGCGACAAAGCCCCATCCGCGGCGACGAGCGCCGAAATACTGCCGACCACGGGCGCCCCTGATCGGCTGGCAGTTGCATTAGGCTGGTCCACCAATTTGGTTCTCCGCTTGCGCAAAGCAAAAGGGCCGCCCGATGGGGCGGCCCTTTTCGCTCTGCTGGTTGTGATGGTGGCGGCTTAGTCTTTGCCGCGGTTGTCTTTGCCGGCCTCGCCGGCTGGGGCTTTGATGTCGAGGCGCGTCGTGAAGCCGGAGCTGCGGGATAGCTCGTGCTGCACTTTGTCAATCTTGTAGAGGCCATCGACGCCGGGGCGCGCCCCAACCAATGCGAAAGCCCCCTCGGGCTGTGCAGTAATGTCGCCATCAATGGTGGCTGTGCCGCCGCCCTTGTTGCGCTCACTTTCCTTCGCAGCGCTGTCGGCGTGCCCTTTCGCTTCGTCGGCATTGGCGCTCGTCCAGCGCATCGTCTGCTCGGCCTCGGCATCCATGTCGTTGACTTCGACCTTTTCCTCCCGCCACTTCGCCGCCTTGGTGTCGTACCAGCGGACGCGAATGCGATTGTAGCGGGGCCTCCCCACGATCGGCGACACGTCCCAATCGATCAGGTTTCCGCCGCGCCGGCCGATGACGGTCGGGAGCGCGATGCCGGACGCCGAGATGCCGCCGTTGCGCGCGGCCAAGATCGCCGTCTTCCCGACGACCTTAAACGTGCCGCCGATCTCCTCTGACAACCGATGCCCAAAATGCAAAAAGCTCTCGGCGCTCATGGCCCAATAAGGGCGCTCGATCTTGCCGAGCTTGGGATCAACGATCGCGGTGAGGCCGGCAAGCCGGGCAGCATCTTGGAACACCGCCGAAAGCGGCTTCTTGTCCCAATGCTTCTCGACCGATTGCTTGACCTTGGATTTGGTGTCGGCGCCCTTGGCGCTAATCACCATCCGCATCCCGCCGCCCCTGTCACCGACTGAGCGCGCATCGCTGACGGTCCCATGGAATACGGGGGCGATGCCGCGATATCGCCAGCCCAACCAGATCGCGATATCGGCGCTCTTATCCGGGAAGGCAATTTGTGCCCCGATGTCATCGAGCTCAATTTCGGCGGCGTCGCTTGTTGTGCCGGCTTGATCCGTCACCGACAGCCTGTGGAGGATCGGGAAGACCTTCTCGCTGATATCAAGCCCACCAACCACGATGCGGTAGAGCGATTGGTCGGCCATACTAACCCCACAGGCGAATAACTTTGACGGTCTGCGGCTGATCACTAACCACTGGCATCTTAAACGTTGTGCCCACCGGCAGTATTGGCGACACGGCCGCCAGCCCAGGGTTGATGGCGAACACCTGCTCAGCGAGCCCCGGCATCCGGCGGCGATAACGCCGCCAGATCATCCGCGAGACGGTCATGCCTTCCGATTTGACGGTGACGTCTTCCGTGGTCATAGCAACCTCATCAGCGCTGCGACGTATCCCTGCGCTCCGGGCGCGTCGGCCCGCTTCATGGACACGTCAACGTCAATGATCTGCCCGACGCCGGCAGGGTCTAGATACGTCGATTTTTCGCGGACCTGCACAAGGCAGAACCAGCCGAGCGGCACTCCATCGCCGCGGATCAGGATGTGCGGAACGCCTGACGCTCTAATCGCGTCGAGCACCGCCAGAGATGACATGCCGCCGAATTTTGCCGGAAACAGCCGAGCGCTGATGTTGAATTCTTCGGGGCCATCACCGACGAATTCCAGCGGCGGCCGGCGGCCGATCACCTGCTTTTCGACAAACCCTGCCTCTGTCGCGCGGTCTGTCGTTTGCGGGTTGAGCGGATAGACCTCGAAGGCCACCGGCCCGAACGCCATCAATGTCATCGTGCCGCCCCCTTGTCGTAATCGGAGTGTGCGCCGTAATAGCCGGCCGTCCGGCGCGCTTCGGCAGAGCCGCCGGCAGCGCCTGCCGGCGCGGGGGCGAACTGCGGTGCGATCTTCGGGCTCGCCGTGAAGCTCAGCGTCCCGACCATCGCCTGGACGCGCGCGCGGATCAGCGCCTCCGCGCGATCCAGCTCGCTATTGATCGCCTGGGTGAAGCTTGCCCCGACGTTCTGCCCGATCGCCGCGGCGCGGCCTTCCTGCCCGGTCAGCCCCTGGATAGGATTTGCGCCGCCCTCCCAAACGCTGGCCGAGCCATCGGGGCGCGCGCCGCCTTTCAGCGCCGGGTGCTCAGTGTTCGGCACAACGTTGCCGTTGCCGTCGCGCTTATAGAAGGGCACCTCGCCGCCGTTTGCCTCCCCGGTCATGCCGAAGTACCAGCCCAGCGGGCCGAGCAGCCGCATAAGCCAGCGGCCGACACCAGCACCAGCCGCCGCCTCGCCAATTGCAATCTCGCCGCCGGCAGCGCCGCCAAATAGGCTCTTTGCGATCCCGGCCGCTTTGCTGGCCGCATAGGCCGCGGCAGCAGCACCGCCGGCAAGCAGCCCGCCCCCTACCGCAGCCGCCTGTTCTGGCTTCGCCGACAGATACGAACTGATGCTGTTGATCACCCCAGCCAATCGTTCAAGATTGGTTGCGGCCACCCCCATGATCGGATCACCAACGACCGATGCGAAGTTGCGCATCGACGCCATGAACCCCTCCCACGCGACGAACGGGTCCTTGGCCGGCAGCTCCTTTGCCGCTTTCAGACCAGGGGCGCCCTCATAGGCTTTCTCCTTGTCCTGATATTGCTGGCGCTGAGTGATCATTTTGGTGAACAAGTCAGCGACGATCTGGTTGCTGAAAATCTTGTTCAACACTTTAGCCACCTCGATCGGATCGTCAGTATTCACCCCGCGCTTTTGTAGCGCCGGGATCAGCTTCTCAAGCGAGTACCGGAAGGGGTCGGACATGATCAATTGCTGATCCTTCCACCCCTTCGCATCGCGCAGCCCATACCGTTCCTGCTCAGCCTTCGCCCGCTTAGTCGCCCGATCGCCGATCACCTGGGCGAGCGTGGAGCCCAGCGCGGTACCGAAGCGCATCGGCGTCATGTCGCCCATCAGGCCCGGTGCGATTGCCATCAAGAACCGCTCGGAAAGGCCGGGGCCGGCAGACTTCGACATCTTCGCGACCTCGAACAGCGAGCCCATGTTCAACTCGGCGCCTTCCCAGCCGAGCGCGCGAATATATGCGTCGTAATACCGCGCGATCTGCGCCGGGTCCTGGTTCTTGCCGAGCGTGTCCAGCGCTCGGAAAAACCGCTGGTTCTCCTCGACAGCCTGCTCTTTGCCCTTGAGCGATTGCAGAACAACCAAGCCCTTCGCAATCGTTTCGGACAGGTCCATGGCCTTGCCGAAATCGCGCATGGACGTTCCGGCCTCGCGCAGTTGCGCGTGCATGGTCGCCATATCCACCGACGAGTACTTGCCGGAAAGCTGCAACGCCCGAGCGGCAAGCGCTGCACTAACTTGCGGATCAACACCCGCCAGATAGTCCCGCGCGCCCTCGCGCATGTTGGTCGATGCGTTGCGGGCAGCATTCCGCCCGACCCGCCCGAGCCCATAGACGCCGCCCGACGCCGCGAAAGCGGCGCCGGCCAACTTCGTCGCCTTCGCGATCGATGTCCCGGTGCTGTCCGCCTCGCGGCGAACGGAGCGCAGATGCGACAGCATGTTGCGCTGCCATTCGGACATCGCGCCGAGCTGCACGCTGGCTTTGAGCGGTGTCGGGCCGGTCAAAGCCCGCTGCAACTTCTCCCATTCCGCGCGGACCTTCGCGAGCTGGGCCGGCGCGAGCTTGAGCTTATCAAGCTCGGCCTGGAAGGACGAACCCCAGCCCCGAATGCCGTTCGATTGCTTGCCGATACCCTGCAACGCCTTTTCGACGCCACCGAGGTTCTTGGCTGCATTGGCTGCCGGTCCGCTCAGCCGGTCAACGAGTTGGAGGATCAGTTGGGCGGTTTGGCTCGCCATGGTCAGCAGTCCTTTGTGCCGATCAGCTCGCTCGCGTCCTGATACCACGCGAGTAGTTCAAGCCAATCCATAGCCATAAGCGCCGGGATCGGCGTATGCAGCGCGCGGGCGACTACCGCGACGAACCATCGCCAGTCTGCGGGAGCGAGGCGCCGGCCTCCCGCAGTGCGCGGGGCAAAAAATCCATCACCGCCGCATCAACGCGTTCGCCGTCGTCCGCATCGAGATGCGGCAGCAGCTCGTGCGGGCAATCGTACATCGGCAGTTTCGCCTTGCCGCCCTGCTCGTGAACCGCCGCCATGAAGTCAGCGACCTGCGCCGTGGTCATGCGACTGACCGTCACCTGATCGTAACGCTTCCCATCGTATTCGACGGGGAATTCCAGCGGGATCGAGCGCGAGCGCGGCTTGTCGGAGACGTACCGAACCGCAGCCACGTCGGCGTCAGGCTGCGGCATCATCGAAACTTCGGTCATTGCCATGCCCCTTAGATAGAGCCAGGGATGCGCAGGATCGCGTTCTCGGCGGCGAACTGGCTGACACCATCCACTTCCCAGACGTTCGTGAAGAAGTCGAACATGAACTTCCGCTTGTCCTGAAACCAAAGCTCATAGTGCAACACTTCATTCAGCGCGTAGTCGTGGCCTTGAAGTTCCCCGCGCTTGAAAGCCTCCGGGTCGATCTTGCCGAGCCGGGCCTCAATGATCGCCTTGCTCTCAAGCGCAACGCCTGCGCGCTTGTCCCGGATCACGCCGTATGCCGTGTACACTTTGCGCACACGCGACCCGAGGCCGAACTGCGACAGCAGGTCCGGGTCCCACCCCGCGAGCTTGAACGTCGGCGTCAGCTTACTGAGGACGTTCATGCCAAGCTCGACACCTGCCCGGCCGCCGCCGGGCAGGTGATCAACGAACTTCTCCTCAAGCATCGGCAGCTTGAGTTCAGCAATGGTGAGATGCTTGGACTTGGTCGGGTCTTCGTCGCCGCAAAACAAGTTCACGGCTTCCATGAGATACATCGTGGACACTGTAGTCTCCGATTAGTTCGAAAGATGATTTGCAGCGCTATGCAGCAAGCTCAAGCTGGGTCAGCAGGTCATCGAGCATCGCGTTCAGCGCTTCGCGGTAGCGCGCCGACTGGATCGTCAGATGACGGAAGACCGGCGGCTCCTCGGCCGCGAAGCGGACGCAGAACCGCCCCTTTCGGATATTCTCCGGCGAGTTCTTGTCCTTCGTGAACCCGACCGTGTAACCGAGAATATGCTCGTCGGCTTTCAGGTCGCGAAGCGCGAACGACATCGTGTTGAGAACCGATTGGATGGCGTGTCCGGTGATGTTGAAGCGCCCGAGATAGTACCGCAGGGTGCGCAGGAACATCAGGTGGATGAAATCGCGCCCGCGAACCTGATTGTAGAATTGCCACAACGTATCTGCCGAGCAGGTATCGGTGCCGATGAACACGAACCCGCTGTCAGAAATTGCCGTATCGACGCCCATCTCGCCGCGCACGATCACCCCGCCGTTCATAGCGAGGATTTCTTGGCCCTCGGTCGCCCCGTCAGTCAGCGAGTAATCGATCGGACGGTTCGGCCCAGCAATGCCCTGGACCGGCTGGTTAGCCCACGAGTGAAACGGGAAGCCGCCTTTCTCGAAATCGCGGCGAACCGCAACGCCGAGGATGCGCCCAGACGCCGGCCGCACGCTGGTGGTGCCGTCTGCATTGCCTGCTTTGACCGCAGTTTCGATCGGGATCAACCGCTCGCTCTGCATGGTTTCCCGCCAGTTGGTGAAGCCCTGCAACGAATTGGCCGGGCCATCGACAGCGGCGACGGCCATCAGCTTCGCCAACACACCCGGCAGCGAGGCGCAGATAAGGTTCGCCTCATTGACTGCCGTCTGATGGCCGGTCAGCCCCGGGCACGCGATAAGCCGCGGGATCACGCCGAGCGCGGGGCCGGCCTTGAGCAGCCCGTACATGCCGCTCCCTTCGGCTTGCGTGCCAACAGCGCTGCCGATGTTCTCGTTGATCTTTGTCGCGGGATCAGCGGAAGTGGACGCCGGGGTGCGCACAAGGACGACGCGCGCCGCCCGTTGGAAGTCGGCGAGCTGGTCGTTGATCCCGCGCACAGCATCGGCAACATCATTGCTGCCAAGCGCGTTCAGCACCGATGTGTCGTCCGAGTTGAACGTGATGGCGCGGTTGATCGGGATGCCATCCTGGGCATCGGCCATCGGCCCGAACAGGCCAACGACAGACATATCGGCGGTCACCGCCGGGCGCGGCTCATTGTCGTCGCGCAAGAAGCTAATACCGAACGTGGGCTCGGTCATCTGGGGGGCTCCTACTCCATAAAAAAAGGCCGCCCATCAGGCGGCCCAGGTTCGGTCCACGTCGGAACGGATGTCCCGGCGTGCAGTTAGTTTGCGGCGTCTACAGCGCCGCCGCTTGCTGGAAGAAGGCGTCGATCTGCGCCGCCGATTGGCCGTGCGCCGCGCCGATGATCTCGACCAGAGGATGGTCGCGGCGAAATTCCGCGCCGCCAGCGAGCAACATGCGCGCCGTGAAACGCTCTTGCTCGGCGAGCGCATCGACGGCCGCGCCAAGCGGCGCCGGGATCACGCCGGCCATGGCCGCAAGGGCTTCGGCTTCGGTGATGTATTGCGACCGCGCCAGTGCCTCATAGAACTGACGGCGCGAAAGCGGGACGATGGGACGCGGCAACGCCGGGTCAACATCTGGTGGGTCTGCAAATTCGCGCGTTCGCGGCTTGATTGAATAGCCGGCGCCAGACCAGCCCGGTTCTGCCCCAAATACAACGTCAGCACTGCCCGGGATTTCGATCCGCGCCGGGATCACCTCCCACCACCCGATCTCCGTGTGATCAGCATCACGGATCAGAGCAAAGCCATCCTTCGTCATCACTAACCCCAATCGATATAACAGCGGCCGTACCCGCCACCAGCCCCGGACGCCCCGGCGATATAACCAGAGCCACCGGGACCGCCGACGCCTGGGGCGCCGAGTTCAACAAGGCACGACAGCAGCGCCGCGATTTCGCCCCAATAGTACGTCTTCGAGCAATAGCCTCCGTTGCCGCCTGTTCCGCCTGTCCCGCCGACAACGGAGCCCCAAACCCCGCCTGCACCGCCGCCACCACCGAGCGCGCCACCGCCACTGGTGTTGGTGTCCCCACCAACACCAGTTCCGACGCCAGAAGTCGTTCCGTTAGCTCCGCGCGGAGCGGATGGGATTGCCCATTGGCCGCCCGTTCCATAACCGCCGCCAGTGGCATATGGCCCGCCATTGAAGCGGGCAATGCCGGCGCTCGTACCAGCACCGCCGCTCGTGCACCCGGCGCCGATCCCGCCGCCGCCGCCACCGCCAGCGCCAGGCCCCCACAACTGAACTCGAAACCAACTAAAGAACTGAGGCGTGCTGATATTCCACGTTCCGGACTTCCAGCCACTGTCCCAGTTGCCGCTCGACGCGGTGCCGGTCGTTACAGACCACGTCGAACTTCGTCCGCCAATCGTGACCGTGGCGGATGCCTGCGTCGCCCAGGCGTTTGGTGTGGTAAGCTTGAGTTCAATTGTCTCGCCCGGGGCGATATAGGTGACAAGCGACGTCCATGCGCCGCCATTGATCCGCACCTGACCGCCAACCACGGCCACCTCGGCCGGCGTATCGTATCCGATAGGCGCTATCGCGCCGCTCATCACCGTCGCCGACTTCGGCGCGTTCACAACATTCGCGAACGAAAACGGCGCCGGCATAGAGTTTCCTGGGCAGAAGGCCGGAAATGGGAATGTCATTGGAGCGCCTGAATATGCAGGTGGCTCGCGCTGTTGGTGCGAGTGATGAACATCAAGAACTTGTGCCCGGCTGTCGCGGTGTAAGATGCGCCAGTGACCTTTGCGAAGCCGGATGTCGTCAGCGCCCCAGCAGAGGCGCCGTTGGTGTATTCGACAACGAAGGAGCCGGGCGCATCCGGCGGCGACAGGGTGTGCGCTCCGTTGTTGACGATGTGCTGGAAATTGCCCGTCGCCGGGATCGGCTTGTAGGAGCCGCCCGAGATCGACCCGACATCTCCACTCGTCGCAGCAAATCCACCTTGAAGCGTCTGGTTTCCATAAATCAGCACCCGCGCAGCAAGGCCGTCAGCCACCTTCTTGAACGTGTCGAATGACGCCGGAGCGTCTTTGATTACTGACAACAAAGTCGCCAGCGGCAGCGAGCAGACTTCGCCACCCACGTTCCGCCAGAACAGCTTGTTGTCGGCTTCGTTGATCGCGACCTCGCCGCTCCCCAAACTAGTCGGCACCTCTCCTTGGATGGTCGATCGCAGCAACTTGATCTTCTGGGGGCGCGGGGATGAAATCGTCCCCGCATCGACCCCGCCCGCCAGCGCGGCGCCAAGCTGTTCAGTTGCCTCGGAAATGAAGGCTGAAAGATTGGCGTTCGCCGCGTCGATTGCTGCGTTGAAGTTGGAGGCGCCTTCGTTGATCGTGACTTGGACGGCCGCTTGCGCATCATGCAGCAGCTGCGTTGCGTCAGCCATCGCCTGTTGCGATTGCTGGATCAGCGGGTTGAACGTGACGTTCACCCGCTGAATTCCGATAGCAATCAGTTCTTGGGCAGCCCGATCGATCTTCTCTGCGTCGCGCTCCCGCGCATCAAGGCGGATGTCGATGTCCTTGAGCCGGACGTTCCAAAACTCGGCGGAGCCGAGGTTATCGCCACGCCACACACGGTAAAGCTGATCGAACCGCTGCATCACATCACCCGATCTTCTTCGCGCCCGCAATCTTGTCCCGGATCAGCTCCGCGACTTCGCCGCTGACCACCACATCGCTGATCGGGCGTAGGATCGCGCCGGACGGCAGCACAGCGAGGCCAGACAGCTTCACCCGATATGTCGCCGCCGGGTCGAACTTGGCCGGAACCTTGCTCAACCCCGCAGCATCGGCGAGCAGCGCGTCCATTGCCGCCCGCTGGGGCATTACCCCCGAAAGATGCGACGTATCCCCTGCAGCCTGCTGGGGGCCGGCAGCAGCGCTTTCATTTGCCATTTCTCACTCCTCTGCTTTCTTGATTGGCTGGGCGCCGATCTACAGCGCCCAGAAAACACGTTCCGCGATGTGGTAGACGGTCGCCGGGGAATTGGTGGTTCCTACCGACACGATCGAGAACGTGGAGGTCGGCGCTGCAAGGGTGTAGTTGCACACGACCTCGTAGCGCATCACCGATGCGTCAACGAGCGTCACCGTGGTCGTCGCCGGGCTGACGTACTGCCCCCCGACACGCAACTGCCCCGAGAACGTGTGCGGCGTCGGGTCGTACCCCTCCAACAGATACTTGACGGTGATGTTGCTGGAAGGCGCCGCCAGAACTTCGGGGGCAGCGATGTGCCGAAACGCGGTCTTGGGACGCGACACGTACACCCGCGACCCCGGCAGCCGAAGGCCGGGCTGCACATCAGAAGTTCCGTTGAACCGAGCGCGGAACTGGCAGAGCGCCGGGGCGCCGTTCAGTGCCGTGAGATTTTCCTTCGTCAGCGGCTGCCACGCACCCGAGCCATTGGCTCGGATTTCATAGATCAGGTCAGTCGATGCCGGGACGATCTGCTGCGCAGTGATGTCGATGTTGCGCAGGCCGCCGTCCAAGTTGATTACGCCAAACTCGATCGTCACCTGGGCGGCGCGGAATTTGGCCGCCCGAACACGGAGCATCAAATCCTTCGTCAGATCGCCGAGGAAGTACACGCCGTCGGTGTTGTAGAAGAACGTCCCGTCCAAATAGGACTGACCGCTGGTCATCCCGACCTTGTGGTTTGCGCCAGTGGTCAACACAACTGCATAGCGCCCCCCCTTCGAGAGGAAGGTCGGCGGGATTTGAGCCGTGTTCCAGCCAGCGACGATGCTCGCATGCGGATAGGCAACGTGCGCGAGCGTCTTGGACAAATCGGGCTGCCCTCCGGTCACCTCGCAGAGCGTTACCCAAATGTCCTCGGCTGCCGCCTTTGACGTGACATAGAAGTCGAGCCCCGTCGCCCACATATCCGATGAGTTAAGGAACGTCTGCGCGACCTGGGCACCGCTGATCTTATGCTCAACGGTTTTCAGCTCCCAATACGGCTCCGCCCAACTGTCGTGCCACCAATAGTCATAATACTCGATGAGATGGCTGTAGTTGCCGTTATTGCCGACGGCAGCCACCGAGCGATAGGTCGAGAAGTTCGGCAACCAGTAAGGCGCGTCGCCGGTAGCCGATGCCGTCTGCCACTGCGACCCGTTCGAGCAGACCGCATAGCGACCGCCGTAACGCAACCGCTCAACCTTCATCTGCTTTTGCTCGAGCGCGTACGTTTGCCACCCGAACTGCCCGAGCGCGAGGTCGGTGTAGAAATCACCTGTCGAGAGCTTGACGACGCTATCGTATGCGGGCAGCAGCAGGCCATTGCTATAAGCGGCGTTC
Organism: Rhodopseudomonas faecalis; assembly: GCF_003217325.1. Lineage (GTDB taxonomy): Bacteria > Pseudomonadota > Alphaproteobacteria > Rhizobiales > Xanthobacteraceae > Rhodopseudomonas > Rhodopseudomonas faecalis. Next base: position 252,604 of record NZ_QJTI01000002.1, on the reverse strand, counting down.
GCATCGTTGGCCGAGAACAGCGAGATTTCGAACTGAGTGGCGTTGGCCGACGGGAAGCGGACGCCCATCTCGACTTCGGCATCGAAGCCAAGGTTCTGGGTGTTGTTGATGTCGCTTCGCGCGGTGTCGGGCCACAGGAAGTAGTCAGCCCCGTATTGAGAGAACGCCTGCGGCAAGCCTGCCTTTTCCTTCACTTGCGCGAGGTCCTGATACAGCTTGACGATGTGGATGTTGCTGCCAGCCATATCGACCCGTTTCGCCAGCGCCGAGATATCGGACGCCAAGCTGTCCACGCGCGGCTGGACGATCGACCGCCACGCTTCGAGCGCCAGCGCCCGCATGTCGAGCCCTTCGGTTGACGCCACCTGATTGCGCGTCAGGGCCGTGATCGACACGACTTGCGTGGGATCGAGCAGGATGTTGGCGATAGCCACGTTGCTCGCAGGGATCGCGGGAGGCTGCGGATCGGCATTCTCCGCGCCGGCAGTGAACGCCAGCACAGCGTTGCGCGCCCGCACAGTAGCAACGGCCCGCGGCTCGGTCTGACCAGTATCGACGTTGGTCAAGAAATCCCGGGTCTCAACATCGGTGTCGGCTTCGACGCCGGATACGGACACGGTCACAATCCGCCGAGCGATGACCGGCAGGAACGACACCAGCAGCTGAGTTGTCGGGGTTGCGAGGTTGTAGACAGCGCCGCCTTGATCATAGAACCGACCGCCCGAGACAATCACTTCGGCTTGCGCGCTCTTGACGACGCCGAAGCCCGAATATCGGCGCGACGCCGTCACCGCATCGGTGACGATGTGGTCGAGCGATTGCTCGGTGAAATCCTGCAAGTTCGTGTGGTCCGCGGCCTGCTGTTCTTGGTAGTCGCGGAACTGGACTTTCTTTTCCATCTCGGTGGACCTCGTTATGGGCGCCCAACAACGAACTTGTCGATGCCGGCAAGGAACGGCTTGTCGGCGACAAAGCGCGGTATCGGGCCTGATTGCAGTAGGAGCTTGTCGGACAGCCGCTTCGCCAGCGAGATCGCATTGCGGACGCGCTGGAACGGCTCAGGATTGCTCGGCAGCCAATAGCGGGCTCCCGGGGTGGTAATGCCCTCGCCAGCGGCGTGCCGGCTGCGGCGGCCAGGGATTGAGACGTGGATGATTGCAGAATGAGCCGGGGCGCCATAGCGCCCCGTCCCCATGAACTGAACGTTTGGGCGTTTCAGGCCGACCGAGCCGTCGAAAACGGGGTAACGATCGAACAGGCGCATCGGCGCCGTCGTCGGCACGAAGTAATTGCGGCGCAGGAACGAACCTGTGCTGCGGTAATAGACAGAGCCGGAGAACACGCCGCGCCCGCGGATGCCGTGTTCCGCAATCCGCTCGGGCTCGGCTTGGACTGCCTGCAATGTGGGCCCCACTGCGATCCGCCATGGCGAGATCGCTTTCGGCGCGATCGTTACCAGCCGGCGCCATGCTTCGCTCGGCACGAAGTAGCGCCGTGCGAACGGCCTATCGCACATCACCCGACGACCGGCGGAGCTGCGGAGATGGAGTTGGAAGTGGCTCCCGAACTCCGTGACGCGCTCGTCTGTTTCCTTGCCGCGGACGACCCACCGAGCTTTCAGCCCCATGTGATCGCGCGCAGTTGATGGCGTCGCAACGATGGCGGCCATATAGAACCGACGCGACTTGACGCGCCCCGATCGGCCGCCGAGGAACGCCTTGTGGGCGGCAGCGGTGCCGGCTTCGCGGAAGGTCCACACGCGGACCTGCGGCAGCTTAGACAGCCAGGCCTCGCGCTCCTCGCGCGTCAGCGCCGGCCCGCTGAATACGCGCGACGGCGGGCGCTCGATGCGGATAACCTCGCCGTCACAGTAACGGACATACTCGCGGATCGCTTTGGCGGTCCCGAGCTTGAAGTGCAGGCGCAGCGATGCGTCGATGACGTTGCGCTTTCGGGATTGCGACCAGTCGCCATTCCACAGCGCGACGGCGCGCTCCCAAGCGAGCAGCGGGACAAATCCGTCCGGCGTCTCATAAGGCCGCTTGAGCAGATCGAGCGGCACCGGCAGGCGCTGCAATCGCGCGCCGGCCGCCGCCAGCGTCTCCATGAGGGGAGACGCATTCGGCGGCAGCAAATGCTCCGCGAACTGGTTGGGCTGTGCCATGGGATCAAATCGTCTGTGTGGTGATGCGGACCGAGCGGAGCCACGGGATTTGCGAGGGGCCGCACTCGATGTCGCCAGCCGGCGCCGTGCGGATCAGGTTGGCGGCGCCAGGGCGCAGCGCTGCACCGTCCATCGCCTTTGCGTAAGCCGTCGCCCCGATCTTGTACCGCTCTGCCCCGTAAGCCCGCACAGCGGCCGTAGCGGCGGCGATCATCGCCGCCGGATCAGGCCCGCGGGGGATTTGCAGCACAGCCTCGTAGTCATAGGCCAAGACCTCGGCGCGGATCACCGACACGATGTCCGTCAGCGACGCGACATCCTCGCGGGTGAAGAAGGCCACAAGCGCATTGATGTCGCTGTCAGGCACCGGCTGCCCATCGAAGCCGGCGACGTACACGTCCACGCGGCCGTCCGCCTTGCCGGAAACGCCAGGGGACACCGGGTTAGCGTCCTTGACTGTCGGGGCGACCGTGCGCGCCCAGTAGATATAGGCCCCCGCGGGGCCGAGCGTTGAGAAGGCGTTCGGGGCAAGCTGGATACGGCTCCGATAGTCTTCGTCGCTTTCCATCACGGCGGCGACCGGCGGCGACGCCGTAGGGTCCGCAGGGGAGCGCGTCAGCCGGAAGCAGTCGTAGCCGGCGCCGATGTGGTCAAGGTCGCTGCCGCTGGCGTATGCCAGCATGCTCGCCTTCGCCTTGTCGTTCATCACGCCGCGAACGATCGTCTCGCGGAAGGCGTAGCTTTCGAGAATGATCGTCATCGGCTCGGTTTCGAGCCCGAGCGTGTCGAACGCCGGCAGGCCGGGCCGCTTCTTGCGGACCTCCTCCCATCGCGCCATCACCCACGCCTTCTGATCGGCAAGGATCGCCTCAAAGTCGAGCTCTTCGACCACCTTCGCCGGGGGCAACAGCGACAGGTCGAGAGTAACGAAACGAGTTGACGACACCGAGACCCCCATCAGGTAGCGCGCCGGACGGAAAAGGAACCGCCGGACCAATCAACGTGAACAGCGCGCATCCCTTCGGGCGTAAGATCGCCTTCCAAAGCACGCGGGCGGTACTCGCCGTCGATGCGGATGCCAAGCACGCCGCGCCGCACCTTCTCAGCGCTGGTCTGCAATGGCGTGATTTTGATGACGCGGAAGCGCGGCTCCCACAGCTCGATGGCCGTGCAAATAGCCGAGTAGATGTTCACGACAAGGCTTGGGACCAAGTTGTTGCCGAGCTGTTTAGGGACCAGCGTCCCGAACCATTCGCGCATAGCTCGTGCGCCGAACCCAGTCGTGAACAGCTCCATCAAGCACTGCACAACATGGTCCCAGCCGTCCAGCAGCCGGCCGGTTTCGCGATCCATTCCAGCCATACTCACACCTTCGCGAATACCTGTTTCGCCGGCTGGTCGGGATCGACCTTTGCCCGCGGCGCGCCCTCGCCCGCGCTATCCAGGCCAAGGAACGTCGCTCCAATCGTCTCGACACGATCGCCCGTGACGCGCAGCTTGATCTGCCCGACCGCGATTTCGACCACGCCGTCTTTGACCGTCAGCTGAACCTTGCCGAATGTCGCCACGACCGCGCCCGGGTCTTTGCTGGGCGCCGGGTGATCGCTCCACCACGTCAGCGGGATAGCGACAGCCTGTTGAGGATCGCCAGCGGGCGAAAGCATCGTCATCTGGGCGCCGACCTGCGGCACGTAATGAACATTCAGAGCGCCATTGCCGAACGCCACCTGCGAATATGGCACCCACGGCCCCAGCATCGGCTCGGCATCGGTGCCGCCGACGCGGAGCCGAACGTGCCAGCGCTTCGCGTCGTCGTCGTATTTGCGCGCCGCGACACGGCCGTGCCGGAACATGCCGTCAAGTTTGCGCTCGATCTCGGCGACGCGCGTCATCAGCTCAAGAACTTCCGCTGGGATCATTGCGTGGCCTCATCCAGCGAGACAGTGACGCCTTGCGCCCCGTCATCCGGCTCGATGACGATTTCTGCCGCGGCGATGCCGTCGGCGGCGTCATCAATCGGCGCTATGCCGATCGCTGCGGCAGTATCCCGGTTGACGCCCAGCGAAGCCGCTGCGCGCCGCCAATCCGGGAGCGGCGGCGTCGCGATCTCGGCGGCGATCAGGCGAGACATCGGCTCCCGATCCGGGATCGCCGCGAGCGCAGAGATCAGACGCGCCCAAGGGCCGCCCGGCGCTGCCGGGGCGCCGAATTCCGGCTCGCTCATCGTCTCGCAACCAATGATGATCTGCCGCGCAGCCCAGCGGACGCCCTTTTCCGCGCTGGCGCCGCGAATGGAATTGATCGAGTTGACGCGCATGACGAACGATCGCCAGAGCTGCGCCCATTCGGTGTCGGCGGCCGCCAGAGCGCGGGTGATTTGCCGGCCCATGATGTTGATCGCGGCCTCAAGGCCGGGGTCAGTGTGCGGGATGACGATTTGCTCGGCGCCGCCCGGCTCGGTTGCCTCCACGCGGCTTGCAACCGAGACCTCGATAACCAGAGAGACATTGCGCTCCCCGTCCAGCAGGTCCATGCCAATTGGCCGACAGCTGTCGTCATCGATATAGACGACGATGACGGGCGCCTTCTCTTTTGTGATGCGCTCGTCAATCGCGTCGATCTGGCTGTCGTAAACACGCTCGTCGGCATACGTAGCGCCGCGCAGCGCATGGATCGTAACAAGCCGCAGCGCGAGATTAACTAGGCTCATTCAGCCCTCGTCTGTCAGGATGAGCGTTACGTCGCCAAGGTCAGACGGCGTAGCGCGTGAAACCGCATAAGTTGGCTGACCCGGCGCATCGAGCAGCGTGACTGCATCACCACGGACAAGCTCGTAACCGAGCGAGGCGTAAACAGCTGCACGAACCCATAGCGTCGTCGGCGAGGTCGCCATCAGGCTCGACCCCTGCATTCTGCCGCCGCGCCGGCCGCGGTCGATCGGGTCCGCTTCCTGCCCCTTCGAGAACACCGCTTTGATGTCCCGCGCCGGCCGGGCGGGATCGGGCGCGCCTTCGGCGTACTCGCTCGCTATCCGCGGCGTGATGCGGACGCGCTCGCCCATATACCCGTCGATCTGCCGCGATATGCGGTCCCAGCGCTCCAAGAATTGCGACATGATAGTCCCCAAGCGCCCCCCGGCCTCATCGGCCGGGAGGCTTTAGCCAGCACACCGATCAGGCGCTTGCCTTGCCCCGCATGAGCACGCGCGGGCGCGTGCAGATCGACAGCGGGTTGGTCTGCATCTCCAACCGGGTCGATTTGCCGTTGTCAGACGGGATCGACTTTGCATAGCGGGGCAACCCGAGGGTGTTGACCGTCTCTTGGTAGTCGGCCGGCGCAAAATAGGTTTGAAACAGGTTCGGGACCCCAACCGGGAAGAAGCGGCATTCGTTCGGCTCGATGAACGGCACGACCGGCGAGCCATCGAAGCCGCCAACCCATCCCTTGTAGTTCTCGAACGTGATGCCGCCGTAATTCAGCGTCTGGAACGCAACGCCGTCACGAAGCGCCCGCCCCTCCTGATATTTGTAGGTTTCGCGAACCTCGTCATGGTCGATCAGCGTGTCCCAAAAGTCATCGCCGGCCATACCGATCACGCCATTGAAGCCCACGCCGCCGAGGTTCTTCGCCAACGTGCGAACGACCTGCGTGCACTTACTGCGAACCTTCGTGGTCCCGGTGGTCAGTGCGAAATTGACCGGGGCCTCGGCCTGGACGCCGAACTCGCTGAACAGGTCATAGATCGTGTTGCCATCGCGATCGAGGATCAGCCCCTTGATTGCGCCAACACGCTGGTGCTCAAGGGTAGCGTCGAGGTTCGCGGTGAACAGGCTCATCCGCCCGGACAGGTAGGTGTCAACAGTCCGCATGCCCATATTGAGGCCGGCCTCGCGAACGTTCTGCACCTCATCGGCGAGAATGTTGTCATCGAGCTGGTAGTGCGGCACGTTCAGCGTGCGGGCGTTGCGGCCCAGCTTCGGCCGGGTCTCGCCGGGGCCGCCACGCGGCGACGGCGCAACGAGGCTCAGCTGCCCAGCGACTTCCTCGATTGCGATCTTCGTCGTCGGGACGGGGATTTCGTTGAACAGCCCGAAGCTGCCAAGGCGGCCAGGGACGAACGGGATTTTGTTGATGCTGGCGGTCAGCGACATAAAGCTGAAAGCGTCGCCAGCGAAGACGTCGAGAATTTCGGGCATTTTTGTCCCTCAAAAAGCGAAAGCCCCGGGCTTTCGCCGCGGGGCTCGCAAACAGGTGGATGGATTGTTGGTAGTTCGGACGCTTAGCGGACGACGATGCCGGCCGCCTTGAGCTGCGCGTGCTTCGCGGCTTTCTTGGCGTCGGTGTCCACACTGGCGTCGTAGTACAGGCCGTGGTGATTGACCTCGGCGTGCCGCATGATGCCGGTCGTCTCTACGTCATGGTCGGTCGCATCGACTTCATCGATCAGACACGCCGAAGCGACTTGCGAGCCATCATTGCCGGCTTCCGGCGACGGCACGTACTTCTCGGACGCGGCGACCATGCCGAGCACAGTGCCGGGCCGGAGCTTGCCCGAGCCCGCCGCGACGGTGATGATGTCGCGCGAGAGCCGGCCCTCGTCGTCTTCGGACAAGATGAAATTGCCCTTGCGGGGACCTTCGGTCAGAACACCCATTGCTCTTTCTCTCCTTGCTTCTCTGGCTCTGCCGAGGATTACTTGCGCGCCGCGGCGACCGCCGCCTGACGGGCGGCGTAAATGCCGCCGAAGTCGATCGATGCGCTCTGCACCGCGGGTTGCGCGTCAGCGCCGACGGGGCCTGCGAACTTCGACATGGCGCGATCGAGCGGCGACTGAGCGGCCATCGCGGGCGCGGTTGCTTCCAGCGCCGGGGCTTTGCCCATCATCGCGACCGCCTGATCTGCGGACATGTCCGTCTCGAAGGCGCAAAAGTGCGCCATGGCCTCGCGGCCCTTGGCGGCTTCCGCGCCCAGGATTGCAGCGCAGCGGGTGCGCTCGGTCTTAACGGCTTCGGCGCGCCCCTTCTGCTCGCCCTCGGCAAAGCCCTCGGCGCGGGCCTGGGCGATCTGCGCGGCGCTGGCGTCGATCACGCGGGCCGTGGCGCCCTGATCCGGGGCATCGGCGGCAGCGTTCACAGCCGCCAAAAGACTGTTGTTCATAGATGGTCCTCTCAGTGGTGGCGGCGCTTGTTGACGGCCGCGATGAAGCTGCTGAACGCAGCGTTGGCATTGCCAACAGCGTCGGCGAGACCCAGGGCAACGGCATCGCTGCCGTCATAATCCTGAGCCTCGGTCGCCAGCGCCGCCGCCGCAGTCAAACGGCTGCCGCGGAAGCGACCAACGTGCTCGGCAAAGCTCTGCCGGGCTTTCCCCAGACCCCCGCGGATGCGGTCCGCGGTTTCCTTCGGGAGCGGCTCATACGGGTTGCCATCGGCCTTATGCTCGCCGGCTGCGAGGATCGTGACGCGAACCCCGTTCTTTGCCAGCGCGGCCGAATAGTCCGCGTGAAGGGTGATGACGCCGATCGATCCGGCGCGGCCGTGCGGCGGCATGATGACTTGCTTCGCCGCGCTGGCGAGCAGGTATCCAGCCGAGAGTGCGTGGTCGGTCAAAATCGCGATCGTCGGCTTGATCTGCCCTAGCTCGGCGATCATCGAGGCCGTCTCGAATGCCCCGGCGACCTCGCCGCCGAAGCTATCAACCTCGAACACGACACCAGCGATCGACTTGTCCAGGGCAGCACGCTTGATCTGCGTCTGTAGCCCCTGGTAGCTCGTCCGCCCCGACGACATCCCGATGAACGCGCCCTTGTGAACGAGCGTCCCTTCGATGCCGATCACGGCGACATTGCCGACGCGATCGAGCGTGTCGATCTTGTTGGCGTCGTAGTAACGCCCCATGCGATCCGAGATGCGCGCGGCGCTCGGCCGCCCGCGCTCGAATGCGACGTGCGCGATCGGAACCGCGCCCTCGAATTCGAGCCCGCCGTCAACAAGGCGTCCGCCGATCGCCGACAGGATCGAGGCCGCCTTGCCCGGGTGCATCATCAGCGGTGTGCCGAAAATGCGTGTGGCAATCTCGGGATAGACCAGCCCATTCATGCCGGCTCCTTTCGCTTCTTCTTCGGCCGCGGTTCTTCGTCGTCGTCAGCCGGCGGCGCCGCGCCGCCGGGTTGCGATCGGAACTGCTTCCAGTCCATCCCGAGCGAAGCGATCTCCTTGCGCTCGCGTGCGGTCTGCCGAAGGTTTTCGAGATAATCCTCGCCCGCCGCTTCGGCGGTTTCCCGCTCAAGCGTGGACAGCCCGCTCGCGATGCGGAACGCAGACGCCTGCGCTTCCTTGAGCGGATCAACCCAGCCGCGGCCGGGGCCGATCCACCGCGCGGCGCAGTAGGCCGCCTTCGCCGCATAGAAGTCAGGCGCGCCGGAAGGGAGCTTGACGCGCCCCTTGTCGATCGCCTCCTCCAACCATGCCGCATAGATCGGTTGGACAGCCTGGGCGACGAAGTGACCGCGCCGCGCGGTGTAGCCGCGCCACACTTCAAGCAGGGCGGCACGGGCGGACGAGTAGTTGACCTGCCCCCAATCCATGGACAGCTGCTCGTAGGACATGCCGAGCGCCGACGCGACATTGCGCAGGCTTGCTCGAACGAAGTGCTCGAACACACTGTTCGGGTGGCTCGGCTTCGTCAGCGTCACCTTCTCGCCCGGGAAGGCGAACGCCATCTTTGCGCCGCCGAGGTTGATCGGTGAGGCGTCGTAATAGCCGAGGCGCTGCGTCTGATACGACGACAGCTCGTCGCCGCCAGCGAGCGCGGCTGCAAACTGCTCGTGGTCGAACGGGCTCTCAACGATCGCCGCCATGACGGCGTTGATAACCGCTGCCTGCAATTCGGCCTCGTCGTAGCGGCCGAGCATCCGAAGCTTCTTGATGATCGGCGCAAGCACCGAGATGCCGCGAACCTGCCCGGCCCGCTCCGCCTCAAACGCATGCACCATCATCCGGCGGCCGAATGTCGTCTCGCGCGCGAAATACTCCCACCGCCAGATGTTCGGATTGTAGACCCCGGCATCGCCGGGATGCGCCATGCGGATGTGATAGCCGATCGGCTCCTCGTGCGCGCCCAGCGCGATACCCATGCGCAGCGATACGGTGTCGATCTGGTTGTGCGGGTTGGACAGCCGATCCGGGTCGATCACCTTGACCGCGGTCGAATAAATGCCGCCGCGCCCGGGTAGCCATTCGATCTTTGCCAGCGCCTCGCCATCCACAAGGCGGTGTCGAAACATGAGCCCTAGATTGCCGGTGAAGCTGTTCCGACGCCCGGCGTCGCAATAGCAGTCGGGGTCGTCAGCCCACATCGAGAACTCGGCCTCGATGTTGTTGGCAAGCTCGTCCGCGGCATCGTCGTCAATGCCAAGGACGCGCGCGATCGGCTTCGACGTCAGCCGAAATTGGGCGCCGATGATCGTGTCAACAACGCGCGTAACGCCGCCCGCCGTCCATCCGTCGTTGCGGACAAGATCGTGGACGCGGGCCGCCAGCGGGTTCCGGTCCCCCATGTACGCGGCATGGGCCGAGTACAGGTTCGGTGTCCAGGCGGCGAGGTCGGGGTCGGAATACGACGCGCCGCGGAAGCCGCCAGCCATGACGCGACCACGGTTGCCAACGCTCCGGATCGGGTCGCCATACTGGTCGAACAGAGCGGTAGCTTTGCTGGACATCAGAACACCACCCGCCGCGCTTTGCCGCGACCGCCGCCGACATTCACGCCTGCCTCGGCCAACTTGCCCCGAAGCTCCGCGATGTAGCCGGCAAGCTCACTAAGCGAGACGCGGCCTGTTTGAACCTCCTTGTCACCGTGGCGGATGCGGTTGACGGACCCGCTCATTCGAGCCTCGTGATACGCCGCCTCAGCTTCGGCGAGCTGCTGCCGCCAAAGCGCGATTTGTTCAGGCGTCGCCATGTTAGCGTCCCATCTGGTTGAGGCGCGCAAGCCCGGCCAAGCCCCGCGGGGGCGCTGCGGCTGGGATGGTTGCGCTGGTTGGTTTAGGCGGCGGCGCGGGCGGCTTCGGCCGCTTCGCGCCATCCCTGAGCATGAACACGCGGAGCAGATACGCCGCGCCGTAGGCCATCGCCTCACAATCGAGGTAATGGTTCTCCCCGGTCCGAACCCACATGAAGCCGCCTTTCGGCTTCGGCACGCGGCTTTCCGCTACTACCTGCTTGCAATATTCGTCCGTCGCATCTTCCGGGATGTGCCAGCCCCCCGGCGAGGCCGCATCCCAAAGAATGCGTCCATGCACAAATGACTTGAGCATGTCCGTATCGAGCAACGCGAGATCGAGCCCGTACTTCGCCTTTTTGCCGCTCGGGACTACTTCGATACGGCTCAGCGAAACGGGCGCGTCACGATGGTCGTACCCTTTCGACGGCAGAGCGATGCGCTGATGCTTCCGACAGAACTCATAGACCATGTGCACAGGCACGTTGTCTTTTCGCCCAGGCCGGAAGCCGGCATCTACAAACGCCTTACGGATAGTTAGCCCGCCGTAGTTGTTTGCAAGCAACCCGGCCAGATCGTCCCAGACGTGCGGCAAGTGCGTGTCGCCCCACAGGACGCCATGCTCAATGAGCCAGCTTTCCTGTCGCGAACCCCAACCGCGAATGACGTAGTGCAGCCGGCGAGCACCAACGTCGATGCCGGCCGTCAGAAACACAACGCCATCCGGCACGTCGCCGGCCTGATACGGCAGCCGAAGCGCCGCAACCTCTGCCCAATCCGGGGTGTCGGCGCCGGTTGGCGTCCACAACTCGCCGAAGTCGGCGTTGACCGCCGTCTGAATTTTCGGGTTCTCGCCGCTCGCCAGCGCTTGGAGATAAGCCTCAGCGCGCTGGCCGATCGTTCTGAATGGCGAGCAGAGCCCGGACACCCAAAACGACACCGTGGAGCTTTCCGGCGGGGCGCCTTCAACTTCCCCAAGGTCGTTGATCGTTTGCCCCGGGGCGACATAGATGCCCTGCGCATTCAGCGCAGCCTTATGGCGTTCCTCTACGACACCCCCGCAGCACGGCGCGGCGATGTACGCCGAGCGCAGCGCTTCGGCTGGCGTCGCATTCTTCGGCCACCGCAACAGCTTCAATCGAGGGATGAACCAGCCGCCGCAATGCGGGCAGCGCCACGTCCAATGATAGCGCGTGCCCTCCTGCCAGAGGCGCCAGATAGGCGAGAACAGATCAGTGGCGGCGGCGACCTTCCAAAATTCAAGGCCGGACTTTTGGTCGATCTCCGTTTCAACGGCCCCGACGGAGGGTGTCGAGGAAACAACCGCGACGAAATCCGCGTATGTGTGGCCTCGGGCCTCAATTAGCCCGAGCGGGTCGCCTTGCTTGCGGACGTTCGCAAGCATTTCGTCGTACTCGTCCACGATGGCGAGCGCCGCCGGGTCCGACTTTAGGGCGGTCGATGATCCAGCATGCGCAAGGCGCACCGGCACGCCGGCAACTAGTTTGCGCGTCTTCCTGTTCGATTTGCCGCGCGTGACCTTGAGTGACAGCGTCGCGGATTGGTCAAACAGTTCGTTCAACCGCGGCTCGAACTGGTCCCGGATAAAGTCGAGCGACGGCCCGGCATACAGGATCGGCGCCGGCTGGGTGTCCAGCTTGCAGCCGATCAGGTCGAGCTCGGTATCGGTTTTGCCCATCTGCGCGCCACAGACGAGCACCGCGCGCTTTGCTGCGCCGATCATCGCGGCCCGGCCGAACGCCACCGTGTATGGCGTTAGGTGAGGATCGCGGCGCCCCGGCACACCGGCAGTCGGCGGATAGATGCGTTGGGTACCCCAAACGTCAGGCGTTACCCTCGCCGCCGGCCGGATGATCGTTTCCAACGACAGGCAGGGAGAGACGATATTCTCGAATGAGATCGGCCACTTCGACGCGGATTGCGTCAATGGAGCCTTCCAGCCGGCGACGCTCATTCAAATCTCGCGTGAATTCGGCGGGCAAGCCCGCGACGCGCGAGATCAGCAAGCCGACCACGCGGTTACACAGGGCGACCGCCTCCTCTGTTGGGAGTAGTTCGCGCTGTTGCCGCGCGATCTTGAGCTCAATTTCTTTTGCGCGCGCATCGCGCACGCGGCTATCTGCGGCCGATTTGCTCGACCGGCGATCTTCGTCCTTAAGGAACTTGATGTATCCTTGAACGGCAGCAACTAACGGGATCACGCCCTTGACAGGTCGTGGCACATATCCCGACTTGATTAGTTGCCGGACGCGCTCGCCTGTTACCATCAGCAAGCGGCCCGCCTGCTCAGTGGTAATCATGCCGGCTTGCGGCGCTTCCTGCTGGCTCGACATTTTTTCGCTAACAACGGTTGAGGAGGTTGAACTTGTTAGTGTTGCGCATAGTGTCGCGACAGCCGGCAAGGCAAGGCCGGACAGATTGGCAAGTAACCGATGACACAGGCAACCAAACTCTCGCGGCTCAAGGCCGCGGCGGATCGTGCCGATTGGCGCGAAGCGCTGCGGATCGCCGCCCGCTTTCCCGAACTTGGGAAGCACGGCCCGGCGATCAAGCGAGCCCACGAGGCGTTCGAAAACGGGCGCTTTTACGAGCAGCTTGGCATGAAGCCCGCGGAACTAATCGCCGCCGGCATCGACGCGCTGTGCAAGCGGTACAGCCTCAACGCAACTACTCACGGGGTTAATACCATGTCGAAGACCTACACCGCCAAGTCCGCAGCCGTGCGCGCCGCTCGCAAGGAGCTGAACAACCCGCAAGCCAAGCCGGGCGAAGATTTCAAGGTCGCAGGCAGCGACGAGCGCGGCTGGCGCTACACGATCCCCAGCAAGGGCGCCGCGGCGCCGGCGGCCGAGCCGGCGGCCGATCCCAAGGCCGAGCCCACGCCGGCTGCGATGCCCGAGCGCGATCCGCTGCAAATCCCGGCGTCGCTCCTGCGCCCGCCGATGACCGAGGAAGAAAAGGCCGCCGTTGCCGCCAAGGCGCGGCGCGCGGCCAGCCCGGAGCGCGAGATCGTGGTGCGCAAGACGCAGGCGCCCAAGGCCCAAGCCGCGAAGGCGCCGACCGACGGAAACGCGCCGCGCGAGGGGACGATCTCCCGCCAGGTCTATGACCTGCTGATCCGCCCCGAGGGCGCGACCACCAAGGACATGAAGGCCATCGGCCTCGTGGACATCAGCGTCCTCGTCCGGGCGAAGAAGTTCGCGAAGTCCTACGGCCTGGAAGTCCGGCACGAGAAAGAAGGCCCCGTGACGCGGGTATATTTGAGCCAGCCCGCCGCGTAATCTTGCCGCGGCTCAATGCGAGGGGGCGCCTGCAAGGGCGCCCCTTTTTCATGCCAACCGCGCGGGGAACTCAATGGACTGCATCTGGCCGCACCGCCGGCACGACACCCTGCGAATGCAGGAGCCGAAGCCCTGAGATAATCGCCTCGAACACGGGCTCGCCGACCCAGATCAAGCGAACGTTTTTTCCGTTTTCGTCGATCAAGCCATGCAGCGAGACCAGAGCGTCGGCGATTTCACCGAATGATGCTTTCGGAAGATCAGACATTGCTACCTTCATCTTCGGCCCAGGGGTCGCTCACCAGATCATCGGCATCTCCTGCCGCATCCAACGCGGCGCCGAGGTCGATCGTCCCCGGTTCGCCCTCACCAAATTCGACATCACCGATCGCGGCCACTGCCTTGACCGGATCGCCCTTGCAGAAGACGAGGACATTCTGGTGCGATTTGCCGAGCTTGCGCGACGCCTGAAATTGCTTGCCGGTGCGGATTGGCAGAGAGCCAATCGCCGTCAGCAGCACAGCCTCGTTGTACAGGCGCAGGCCGGCGCGCTGGAACGCCTCAATCGTGTGCCACGGGAACCCGCGATACATGCCGTCCTTGTCGCGCACATCCCCCACAACGAAGCAAGCGAAGCGATCCGGCTTGAGCAGCTGGCATGTCCGCTCGATGATGTCGGCATAGGCTGCGCGGAAGTCCTCATAGTCCATCGTTGACAGGTCGCGAGGATCGTTGCTGTAGACTTCGAGGTCCGCGTATGGCGGGCATGAGAACACGAAATCAGCATCGACCCCGGCGAGAAGCCCGATGATCTGCGCGCTGTCCCCGCAAACCCAGGTCGGCATGTTGTCCGGCGTGATGCGCGCGGCCTGTTCGTGGTTCGCCTCGATCTGCTCGGCGCGGAGGTCAACGCCGTAGTATTGGCGCCCCAGCTTCGCCGCGACCAAGCCGCGAACCGAGCCCCCAGCGAAGGGATCGACCACGACGCCGCCGGGCGGGCAGAACCAGCGATAGGCCAGCTCGCACAGCACAGGGTCGAACACCGACGTCCCGGTGGTCGGCAACTCGCCGCCCTCGCCCGAATACTTGGGCGCCATCTCGCCGAACGTCAGCCCTGATCTGCCGGCCTTGCGATCGCCCTTGCGCCGAAGCGCGGCAGCAGGCGAAGCGCCGCCCGTGTTGAACGTCTTTGCGTCAGGCTTCCGCATTGGCGCGGCCTTTCCCTTTCTTCCCGGTGCCTTTGACGGGGCGCCCGCGGCTGTCAGACCGAACGATCTTGCCCGTCTTGGGATCGCGCGCCGGCATCAGCGAGCCGCCCGGGGCGACCTTGCTGCGATATGAGCGCCCGCCTTCGCCCTGCTCACCGGCGCTGGCGCCATGATCCTTCGCCAGCGCGCCGCGGCCGAGTTCAGATTGGATGCCGAGGCCAAGCCAAGAGCGCTTGCGCTCCTGCCACCGCCCATCGCGGGCGCTCAGAACTGAAAACGGCGGGACGCCAAACCGCTCCGATAGCCGCCCATGCGATGCGCGCTGCTCGGCCTTGGGATCGACCGGCGCCAACATGGCGTCGATCTCATCCGAGCTAAACCCAAGCAAGCCCGTGTCAAAATCAGCCGCGGCGAGATCGCCGATTTCCAGCTTAAGCAGGTCCTCGTCCCACTCAGCGTTCTCCGCCAGCTTGTTGTCGGCGATCCGATAGGCGCGGGCCTGATCATCGGTCCAGCCGCGCGCAACGATCACCGGCACCTCATCGAGGTCGAGCAGCTTCGCCGCCTCATAGCGGCCGTGCCCGGCAATGATCTCGCCGCTCTCGTCAACCAAGATCGGAGTTGTCCACCCCAGCTCGCTGATCACCGCAGCGATCTGCCCGACCTGCTCCGGCGGATGCCGCTTTGTGTTCCGGGCATAAGGGCGAATGTCGGCGATCGGCCACCGCTCAACTTTGTCGGCGGGCCATGTCTTCTCGATAGTCATCGGCAACCTACAGCAGATTGGCGCCCGGCCGGGACGCAGCACATACCCGGCCGGGCCTTTCGGGCGGCAGCAGTTGCGCCCACGAATGATCATGGAGGCGGATCACCGCCCGGCGGATGGAACGGGTGGCCACCCGCGACCTATGCGTTTTCCGCAGGACAACGCCGCCCGCCTTGCCGCCGCGGCGGTATCACACGGCCGGCCGCCCCCCGCCGACCAAAACAAAACCGATTTTTTGTCCGCCCAACTTTTCAAAAGTATTGGGCTCCTCCCCCGCGCAGCCCCCTCGCCCCGCCACAAGTACCTTTGACGGGGCAGTCGGGGGCGCTGGGCATGGGTTCGCGCTCGGTTCCCTTGAGAGATTGGGGCGGTCGAACGCCCATCAGCGACCATCCTAGGGGTTCTGTGCCCCATGCCCCTCGCGCCTGATGGCGCTGGCATGGGGCAGCCCAAGCCGGAGCCGGCCCCGCTCGTCCTGCGCTGTGCGCATGGGTCATGCGGTTTTGGTGGGGTAAGTGGGGTACCCCCCCATGGGGAGCCCCCTTGGGTGGGTGGTGCCACCGCCCTAGCGCGGCGCGCGTCTGCCAGGGCCAGGGCGAAGGATTGGGGTCCCCTCCCCTCCTATGGAGCAGGATGGCCGCGGCAAGTCCGCCAGGCGGTGGCGAGCTGTTGCCCCGCCAATGCCACCAGATGCTCGGCGCTGCGCACCCCGGCCCAGGCCATCAAGAGGCCGCGGCCCGGCGTCGCCGCCGGCCATGACCCAGCTCCTACACCCCGCCCATCAGGTACGTCAGCTCGTGCATGATGCGGTCCGCCATCCCGCCGGCTGCGCCCTGGAATGCGTCGGCAGTCGCCCCCTGCACCATCTCTGCCGGGATCACCACGCCTGACTTGGCCGTCTTGATCGGCAGCCGGGACTTGCCGGCGCGATACTTCACCTCACCCCCGAATTTCAGCGCCACGCGGGCCGGCCATTTGCCGCCGCGGATGAAGTAATGCGGGAAGCGCGTCAGCGTGTTGTGGGGATACGCGGTGACGCCGGACTGCGTTTCGCGAGATCGGAAGAACTTGAGCCGGACGTCGCCGCCCGCGCTCTCCATGAGGTACTGCATCCGGGCGCCGCCCCCGTTGCTGCCGTCATAAGCGCCGATCCGCTTGACTGCCCGGGCGATCACCTGCCGCTGCAAGCCGGTCTGATCAGTCAGGGCGGCGATGACCTTGGTGCGGGCTTTGTCGCCTTCATGGTTCAGCGCGCGGCACATCGCGAGGCGCGCCTTATCTGATCCCAGCACGGCAACCATGTTGTGGAAGCGCGTAACCTTCGCGGGGTCGAATTCGACCTTGAGTTCCAGCCCGGACATAGCGCCCCCATAAAACGGCCCGCCGCCCGAGGCAAGGCGGGCGGCGGGCTACGGCTTGCCATTGGGTGGTAGCCGAGGCTCAGCGTGGGGGAGAAGGCGGATTGGCAACCGCGCAGCGCCAAGGGGTGGGCGCACGCCCCCCATCGAGCGAGCGCGCGTATGGGGCAGCAAATCGCGGCGCTGGTCAATCGCCCGCGGCGGGGTTGCAACGCGTTATATTGTGTCGAGCACAGCGCTCGCCACCACAAGAAGTATGCGCCTGCCCGGCATTACTTGACGAATGCTGTGTCGCTCGGCACCAGCCAAAAAAATCGGCGCCACGGCAAGGCCGGGCGCCGAAAGCGAAGCGGACGAACGAACCCTAGTCGCCCAGCACCAGGTTCGGCGTACCAGTTTCGAACTGGATGAATTGGTCGCCGAAATCGACGTCGCACAGAGCGCCAGATTTGAAAACTCGAACAACTTCCCCCCGCCGGGCGGCCATATCGCGCTCGCCGGCATCGGTCGTGCTCGTATCCTTGCAAAAGGCGTCGGCGTATCGCACTCGATCGCCTACTCTAAAACGCATGGATTTCAGCCCTTCCTCCAAATCTCGTGCAGGTCGCCGTTGAAGCCGAGCTCGACCAGCGCGTCGCGGATCGGCTCGGTGATTGGGTCGATCCCGATGAAGAAGCCCCGCTCCCGGTGCCAATCGACAACGCGGCGAAGCTCGGCCTTGAAATCATCTGCATTCTCGGCCCACGCGCGGCTGATGTCGCCCTCGCTGTAGCTGACAATTTCCCGGGTGGTCGGGTTGCACCATGTCCCGTAATAGGGGGCGTCCTGTCGGGTGTCGATCTGCGCCCACCCCCTCTCCGGCGAGCACAGCTTGAAATCGAACTGATAGCGATCGCCCATCAGATCGAACGATGCTTCACGCTTCATCGGCGCCTCCCTCCTAGCATTTCACGTTGATGTCGTGCTTGGCCGCGAGCGCGGCGCCGGCCGGCGTGAATTCAATAAACGCGCACCCATCCTCAACGAACGTCGTGATCAACCCTGCCTGCTTTAGCTGGGTCAGGTTGCCGCGGTCTGCCTTGGAGCCGCCGACATTGCCGCCAACAGCCGGGGTGCCCGACCAATTCACAGCGTCCTTTGCATACGCAAGGAACAGTTCGAGGCTTCGGTCGGTGAGTTCTTGCTTGCAGGTCATTGCCTTTGTCCTTGCCTTGACAAACAGAGGGCGGCCCTGAGGCCGCCCTGATCCAGCTCCGCGCGTTAAGCGCGAGCCTTGATGTACGAATGGACGTATTCATAGGCCAGCTTCTTGGCCGCATCGCCGTGGGCGATGTCGTTCACGATGATCGCACGGGCGATCTCATCGCAGATGCCATCATCGCCCAGGCGCTGGGAGCGGGCATCATCGAGCGCGGCGGCCAGGATGCCGAGGTCTGCGGGGGAAAGCTTGCTGATGGTCATCTACTTCGTCCTTGCCTTGGGATCATCTATCCCGTTGATCTTGTTATGATATTATCGGCGGACTGATGACGTGGCGAGCCCCACGTTACAAAAAATCGCAATTATTTATTGCGCCGACGCGATTAGTTCGCTGCTCACTCGCTACTAACCACCCACGCTTCAAACTCGCGCAGTGCCGCGATCAACTTCGCGGCCGCATCGGCGAAGTCATCGCCGCCTCCACCCGGCTTCGCCGGGTGGCATACAAGGACCCATGACCAACCGCAGACGTGACGCCAAACTGTGCCGAGCCAATCATCACCGCGGTAAAGCTTGGCCCCGCCGAACTCGTCGGTGTTCGCGTATTTGGTCGGCCGGAATTCCAACATCAGCCCCTCCTAAAAACGACCTTGAGTGCATCGCCATACTCAAGCCCCGCGGCTTTACCATGCGCCGGCCGGCTTGCGATCTGCGCAACCATGTGCCGGCGAAAGCGGTTGTAAGCCTCGCCATAGGTCATGAACCGCTCGCCGCGGCTCATGGCTTGCTGCCGATAGTTCTTGAACGCCGTGTTGAAGAACTTTAGCCCGCCGGCCGCCTTGGCTTGCGCCAGCGCGGTGTCGAGATGATCGATGGCGGCGCGGACACGCCCGAGCGCGACATCATGCCGGGTCGCCGTCCAGCCGTTGCGATCAATGACAGCATCAATCGCGCCCACCAGCCGTTCGCCGCGCACCTCAAAGACGCCCTTGGTGCTGCTCGCCAGCGACGGCCCGAATACCGCGGCGACCTCATCAACGATCGCCTCGGCGCGCTGATGATTGGAGGTCCAGATCGCGTAGTTGATGAAAATCGCCGGCTGCCATCGCTCGCGCAGCTTCGCGAGGGCGCGGCCAAGGTCCCGCGCGACGCCGATCGCCGCGGGCTCGCCGGAAAGCGGGGCCGCCACATATACCGCAGCGACACCGAACGCGAGCAGATATTCCTTGGTCGCGCCGTGCGGGATTTCGAGTTCAACGGGCATGGAACAGCCCCTCGGTGATCTCGCGGGCGATGGATGCGCCAAGGGCGGACACGAACCGATCCCGGCGCTCGGCGCGCTCGTGGAATTCCGCGGCATTCTCGGGGGACAGGCCGGCGGCAGGATCGGCCGGCGGCGCAATCGCCGCCAGATCGAGGGGCATGATCGCCTTTGATAGCGACAGCGTTTTGCCGTCAATGTTGATCCGCACCTCGCATACGAAGGGCAAGTTCATCGTTCATGGTCCTCAGTTGGGTTTCAATGCAAGCCTCGAAAGCGTCCCGGCGTTGATCGATGAACGCCAATGCAGCTTCGCGACTTGGCAACCCGTGAAAGACCGTCGAGCCCGGTGCCGCCGGGTCGCTCTCGATGACAGCGAAGCCGGCGCCATCGCGCGCGACCTGCCATTCCCGACTAAAAACGCACTGCTGGGTCATCATGCACGATCCTATTCCAAACCCTTGCTTCATGGACGAAATACGCGCGGCCGATTTCGTTGGTATCGAACCCCGCGTTCAAAAGCCGCCGCAGATCACTGGCTGTCACAAGTTCGAAATCGCTCGTGCCGGCGATGCGCCTCACCCGCTGGTCGTTGATAGCGACGCTCACCACGGCTGCAATCCTTCCCTGTTCAGTGCCCAGGCGACCATTTGCAGCCCGCGACGGTTCTGACGCAGCACAGTCGGCAAATACCAGCCACGGCGCTGGCAAAGCCGCTCCTGCCGCCTCAACAATTCGTCGTCATCGCGGGAGAACGCCCGCGCGATAGCGATCAACTGGACAATCCGCATTTGCGCCGGGACGCCGCCGAGAATGCGGCTCGGCCAGGAGATCGCCTCCTCCATGTGCGAAATCTCAGCCGGCGCGAAGCGGCGGCGCTGGGGCTGCCGCTGCTCACCCTCATCGCTGATCTCATCGGCGGCATCGCGCACGTAGTCGGGCCATGCTGTCACCATCGCGCCGTGAGCCTTGATCGGCACCCCGGCGAGCGTTTGGAAGGCCTCGGCGAGCCGCTTCCCGGCATGCGGGCCTGTCCATTCGGGCGGGATGAAATCACCCATCGGGCCGTCTTCCAGCGGATTGAACTTGCTGGCATCAAACACCGCACATCCCCTCGCATTCGTGATTGAACATATTCAACTGCCCGCGATCCTCCGCGGTTGACAGATCAACATCGCTCAGTGGGATGCGCTGCGCGTGCATGAACTGAGAACCCCGCATCTTGGGAACGCCTGGGCGATCGACCGGGTTGCGAATAATGCGGTCGATCTCCACAGCATCCGCCCAGGCGCCAACGTCGTTGTCTCTCATATCTCGCCACATCGAATTAGAGTGGAACGGGCACCCGATGCACGATGACTTCGGCGGGGGCGGATAGCCGTTGCGCTTCAGCCAAGCGAGGCAATCCTGTCGGCTCATCCGCTTTTCGATCAGCGGATGACGATTGACCTCAAACCGAACGCGAGATGGCGTCGCGCGGATGATCTCGTCGGTCGAAATACCAATCCACTTCTCGACAGCCCCCGGCGCGATGCGATCCCTGGGGCCTTTGCCGAGCAGTTCGCGAACCTTCTTTCGCACAGGCTCGATCTTGTAGTGGTTGGAGCATTGCCGCCGGCTGATGCCATGCTTGCCGTTCGCGTGCTTGAGGAAGAACGGCACAGTGATGAACCGCCCGCCCTCGCCATTGCTACGCGCGACAAGATCATCGCGGATATTGCCCGCCGACACGATATGAACGGGGAACGGCAGCACGTTCCCTGACATCAACCATCTAAGATGGTCATAGACAGCGGCAGGCTCCCACCCGGTGTCTCCCATGATCGCACAATCGGGCATCGGCCCGATTTCTCCGTGGGCTGCCATAAGCGCCAAGGTAGTTGATTGCACGCCTGCGCCAAGGCTTAGGACACGCAAGACAGGATCACTCACAAGTCACTCCCGTTGATCTCTTGGTCGAGGCCGTCCGCCCATGACGTGTCGCCGCCTGATAGCGGCGGGCGGGGCAGTTCGAACGCAGCCACAGCGCGCTCAAATCCGCGAACCGGCTTTCCTGTCAGCCAGACGAACGGGTTGTCGCGCTTAATGACGCCGTATTGCATCAGCTTCGCGCCGCCGCTCTTGAGCGCCTTATTGACGCGATCGGTGATCGTTTTCTCGTCGTCATCGTCGGATGCCGCCGGGTCGATCGCCTGATATGCGGCCTTCCAATGCGAGGCACGCACAGCGATTGACGTCTCTGGGATCGATGCGTGGCCGGCGGGCCGTTCACCGTGCGCTTGGAGCGCTTGAAGCAGCGCGCGGAAGACAATGTTCTCATCGGCGTTCAGGCGGACGCCCTGATCCTTTTTCTCGCCGCCGGGCTTGATATCGGCCTCCCCGCCGAGCGGCTGCACAACGCAGGACGTCAGCGGCTTCCCATTCGGCCGCACCCCGATCTCAACTTTTCTCAGCCTGAAGCGGATACGAACGCCGTCCTCATCGTCCTTTTGCTTGTCGAGGGTCGCTGTTCGAATGTTCGTTTCTTCGTCGCGGGTCACAATTATGACCTGGTCGATGTTCGCGAAGATCGATGAATGCCCGCGCAGCTTGGTGCCTGCGGCGTTCAGGTGATGGACGAGCGCTACGTGCGTGCCCGGCAGCGCCTGGACGATGCGATCGATGTTCGCCATGACGGCGCCCATGTCCTTTCCGCTGTTCTCATCGGCGCCGGCAGTCGCAGTCGCCAAAGTGTCGATAAATAGGGCGCGCAGCGGCACGTCGTACATGTCCGCGATAGCTTTGCATTCTTCGATCAGCGGCGTGGTGTCCCCATCCGCCGAATAGAGGTCGATTTTCGACTGCAGGAGCACGAACGGAACGCGGGTCCCAGATGAGATGTTGTGGTGCTTGCGATAGGCGCGCAGCCTCTTCTTGACGCCCCTCGCGCCCTCGCCAGCCTGATAGATAACCAATCCCTGCACCGTATCGCGCTGAAAGAACGGTACACCGCGGGCGATCGACATGCCCGCATCAATTGCAAGGAACGATTTGCCGGACCGGCTAGGGCCGCCGATGATGGACTTGTCGCCGATCGTCAAAAAGTCATCGATTAAGTATTCATGCTCCGGGCCGGGCTGATCCAAGTCCTCCCAAGCGAGCGCTCCAAAGCGGCTCTTGAGCTTCGGGCGGCAGATTTCGAGCGCCGCTGCCTCGAAATCCTCAAACGATTGGATCGCGGGCATATTGGTCACGCCGCGCCCTCCATACATCCCATGAGGACGTCGTTCCAATCGCTCCCCTCGGGTGCCATGTGGACCGAGACCGCCTTCCCGGCGGCGCGGTAGCGCCGGCCGGCGGTCAGAAGATGCGCAACGGTGGTCGGGCCGTCGCTATCGCCGTCGCCGAGCAGGATCACTTCGCGGGCCCAATCGGGCAGGATGATCCCCGGCCGATCTTGGTCGGGAATGCCGTTGTAGATTGTCCGCCCCTTAATCGTCGGGTGGCGCATCGTATCGGTGGCGCCGCCGCTCATGTTCCCGAGGGAATAGGCCGCAGCGATCGTCACCTCATCCGGGCCGATGCCGAGCGCATACCACGCGCCGGCCGTCTCAATGCCCTCGCCAATAGCGACAACCGGGCACGGGCGGCCGAGCCAGATGATCGAGCCCCGCGCCTTGCCGAAAACCTTCTTCGCCTTGTTGCGGTTGCGGTCGCCCGGCGGGACCAGCTTCACCGGCCGATCCGGCGCCAAATACGTTCGATGGACGGCGACGATCCCGCCGGCCGGGTCGCGCATAGCGGCCACCATCGCCGGGAATTCACCGAGCGACGTTTCGGCCTGCGCCTGCTCGTCTGCATAGCCGCGATATTCCAGCGATGGGATGAAACGCAGGTTCTCGCACTGATCGGGCGTCAGCGTAACGCCGCGGCGCGCCAGATAAGCCTCCGCGAAGCTGCCGCCGAACGGCAGCGCTTTGCGCCAGAGATCGGATACCGCCTGCGCCTGCCAATCGGAACGCCGCTGTTCATCCTGCTCCTTGCTGATCTTCCGGTCGCGGCGTTCTTCCTTGCGCTCGCGAACAATATCGGCGTCGATCTGCCGGCCGTCGCGCGGCGGCGCCTCGCCAGTCAGCTGCTCGCAAGCCGCAAGGAACGGCAATCCGCCCGCGTGCATCAACAGCGAAATACTGTCGTTGCCGCCCTCTGCGCCGCGGCAGTTCCACAGCCCTTTCCCCTCGTTGATGCTGAACCGATCGGTGCCGAGGCACTTCGGGCAAGGCCCGATCATTTCGTGGGCGCTGCGCTTGAGCTTGGCGCCGGCCATCGCCGCAGCCGCCTCAAGGCTGACCTCGCGGGCGCGATCAACCCATGCCTGGAATGCGGGGTCGGTGTCGTTGCTCATGACTGCGGGCGCCTGTGCTTGCGCGGCGCCGGGGCCAAGTCCCGCCCCAGCATAGTCTTAACCCCATCATCCAGAATGCTGTCGGTCAGGTTCTCGCAGGCGACGACTGATAGTATCTTGGCCGCTAAATCATCCAGCGGCACCCCGCGGGCCTTCGCGGCGATCGTCAATCGCGACGTGGCAATTGGCGACAGGCACGCGATTAGGCAAAGCCCCTTTCGGCGGCGCGACGCTCGCGCGCCCCAGGCGCGCAGTTTGACGCCAAGCCACTTGCCGCTAATGCCGCCGATCTCATCCGCGATCTGCTCATAAGACCAGCCGCGGCCGGCAAGATACGCTGCGCGCGCAGCTCGGGCCGGCGTCCATCGATTTGCCCGCTGCCGCGACATTAGGCGCCCCACAGCGGCAGGAGCTTGACAGAATGCTGGGGCGCCATGTGCGCGGCCTGATAGCACCACAGCGCCAGGGCGTCGGCCGCGTTGTCATCTTGCGGCGACCAACCGAGCTTCCGGCATTTGTATTTGGTGGCGTCCTTGGCGTCTGCGCGTTTAATCCGATTGGTGCCAAGGAAGAACGTTCTAACGTCCGACACGCGCGCCTCACGGACGTCAGCGCGATCGAACAGCAACTCGTCCACGGTCTCGGCGATACCGATTAGCAGCCGAATGCTGTCGATGTTCGTGTGCCCCTGCAATTGGCCGGGCGTCAGCGGCGCCTCGAATACGACCAGCCGCGCCGGGCTGGCGACTAGGAAGCTGACCATCCATTCGCGGCAATTGCGCAGAACACGCGCCCGCGTTGTGTTTTCATTGCCGAACGTCACCGAGCCATAAATCGGCTCCTCACCGGGGGCGCCGTAAGCCCAGCCGGTGGTCTTGGCGAGATCGAGCGCCAGAATGTCCCCAGCCCAAGCCATCAGACGACCACCTTTTCGATCGCCGCAATCCCGCGCTCGATACGGCCGAGCGTCCGCGAGCACTCGCCTACCTGGTTGCGGAATTGCCGGTCGATCGTCGCGTGGAGTTCGGCGGCTTCCGCTGCCATTGCCGCGCATTGCGTCTTGATGACGTCCAGGCGGTCCAGCGATCCCGACACAGCCTTGAGCATCGTCGCCGCGTCGTTGGCGACAGCTCTGGCCTCGCCGAGCGCGGCGCGAACATCCTCGCTATCGGCCGCTGGGCCGAAGCGCTTCTCGCGGATTTGGCGAACCCAATCGCGGGGGACGTTCAGGCTTTCGGCGACAAGCTTGTCCGACCAGCCGTCGCCGTATCCCTTGTCGCGGCCGGCATACACTTCGGTCAGCTTTTCGGCGATGATCAAAGCATCATCGACGCCAAGCTCACGCGGCGGCTCGGCTTTGACGGGCGCGGGCTGAACGGTCGGCATCGGGGGCTCCTTCATTTGTGCGTGGGCTTTGCGCCTGATCATGCCGGCGCATGTCGGGCAGATGTCGCGGTTCGGCTTGTGTCCAAGCTCCCAACCGGCGCGGGCGAGAACCTTCATCAAGTCCTCTCTCGCGCGCGCGCCGCCGTGCGTGTTTGCTGATACGTCATGCTGCGCGCCGCAGCGCGAGCATTGGAAGCGATAGACGCGCCGTCGCTTTGATCTATCGCCTTCGACCTCGACTGAGATCGGAAGAAGTCGCCTGCCCCCTGACATGCTTGCCTCATGTTCGATGGAAAGGGCGCCCGGCGGCAGCAGCGCCGCCGGGCCGTGCTAACTAATCGTCGTTTTCGGATGCCTCGATCGCGGCTTTGAACAGCGGCAGGTCCGCCGCCTCGCCGAATGCTTCGGCGAGCATCAAGATCGTCTCTTGCTGATCGCGCTCGAGTTCTTCGATCGTGGCGCGGGCTGCGGCCAGCTTTGCGCGCGTGTCGATCATGATCCGAAGCTCTTTCTTCGGGATGCCCCGGGCCTTCGCTTCCTGATAGACGCCCGAAATACTCTCGCGGATCGAGCGGCACGCCTTCATGTACTTTCCGCGCTCGCTGTTCAGATCGACAACGTACCCCTCGATCTTGTTAACGAGCGACTTGACCAATTCCGGGTCGTAACTATTCGAGGCTGCGGCTGGCTTGGCCATGGTCCTCTCTCCCTATTCCGCGGGCGCGGAATTGCGCTCGCGTGGTGCGCACTTCACGGGGATGAAGAACCGCTTGTAGTGATCGGCGCAGTAATCCCGCCGATGGACAGGCGCCCCACACATCACTGCGAAGCCGTCGGGGCCGCAGCAATCCAGAACCGCGGCGCATTGATCGCGCCGCCTCGACATCAACCCGACAGCACCAGGGGGGATTGACGACGCAATCCGCGCATCATCCGCGGTTGGCGACTTGGCCTTTGCAGCGCGCTGGCGGCGCGGGCCTAAAGGCATGGCGCCGCCAGCGCCATGGCCGCGCCTGATGCGATAGAGCTTCCCGACAACGGAATTGACGGTAACCCCCAATTCCGCAGCCATAGCAGCGCGCGTCATGCCGCTGGCGTCCATTTCAGACAGCTGCCGGCACATTTCGGCCGTCCAAACCACCATGCTCACGATAGGCCCCCTGTTGTTGCGCGATCAGCGCTTGCAACGACAGCTTGCATTTTTTGCAAGTTTTACTTGCAACATAACTGGTCGCCGATACTATTGCGCATGGCGCTTATGTCGGATCGGGGAACACATCGGGGCGCAGGATATGGAGGGGGTAGCCGGTCACATCGCTGACAATCCGCGCGCGCTCGGGCGGGACTTGACGCCAGTTATCGATTGCTTGCCGAGTGATGCCGCAGCGCTGTTGGATTTCTGTACGCCAGCCCTTGTTCGCCACGATCTCCGCGACGATTTCGTCCCGGCCAGTTTTCGCGCCCATGGTAATAACCCCTTACCTGCAAATCAGTGCGGAGCCGAATTAAGCAGCGCTTGCCAATTTTGGCAAGCTTACCTTTCAGCCTTTAACCGATCCTCAAGGGGGGAAAAAATGTCATCTGACGATCTTGATACGTTGGGCCAGCGACTTCGGGCGGCCCGGAGGTCCCGCAATATGAGCCAGGACGATCTCGGCGAGATCGTTCAGGTGTCGCACGCAGCAGTCCAGCAATGGGAGAAGGACAAAACCAAGCCATCGATCGACAACCTGACCGCCGCAGCCGAGGCGCTGGAAGTTCCTCTTGCGTGGCTGACGTCGGGGGTCGGGCCAGCGCCAGACCTTACCCCGCCAGAACCAAAAGGGCGAAGAAGCTGGCGCAATGCGCGCCCATCTGCGCAGTGCGTTAGTTTCGCGTCCCGCATCCCCGAAGTGCAAAGCCGATCGCTTGCAAGCCAGGGCTCAGCTCAAGACGCCGATAAGGCCGCCATCGCGCATTGGTGCATCCCCGCCGATGTCGTGCGGAACATGCTACACACGAGCGCCGATGCGCTGACGATCATGCGCGTTACGCGGCCAACCGCGGCCCCGGCAGTCAACGCAGGGGACTATGTCGTCGTGGATCGATCCCGCACAGAGGTAAATGAACCCGGCCTATGGGTCGTTCTGGCTGGCGGCGCCGCGTTCCTCTGTCGCGCCGAGGTTGGGGCGGGGCCGGCAGAAGGCGGCATCTCCTTGATGCTGACGACCGCCGACGGCAGCCTACCCCCAATGCACCCAAGCAATCCAGCCGTGAAACTTGTCGGCCGAGCCGCCGGCCACTTCAGAGCGCTATGATCTCACAGCGCCCATTCCCAACAACCCACCCGCAAGGATCGGTAACTATCTAATCAACAATCAATTGATTGATATCATTATTATAAATGATCAGGGGGTCCCCCCTTAGGGGGGGAACCCCCTTTATTTTAATAATTGGATCATTACAGATTTGGCAAGCAAGTCTTTCTCATTCTCCCTCAAAAAGCTGTCACGATTGCCAGAACCGTAAAGTCCCGCTTGCAATGACCCCTTGCGCGGCATAGCCTGATCCTTGCCTGATTTGGCAAGACAGGCTTTCATTAGGGGTACAAAATGCAAGTGGGGATATCACTGCAACAATTGGCCGCCCAGATCGAGGGCGCCAAGAGCTTGAAGCACGACCTGATCGCTCACACCTCCGCGCTGGAAATGGGTGTTGATGACGACGGTGTGGCGCGGATTGACGTTCATGCCCAAGGGATGGCAGGCGGCTCCTACCCAGTTCGGCCTATCGCTCACAGCCAGATCGGCGAGCGGCTTGCGATCCCGGCCAAGTATTATAACCGGCTGCTCGCCGGGACGCCGGCAGATCGCGGCCTCCTCGCGTCCAACGTCAATCACTGGTTTGCTACCAAGCCCGAGAAGCGGATGATCCGCACGCTCGGAGGCGACGTTCGGGCTTTCCTCTCCAACCGATATCAGCGGATCGATCACGAGGAAATCGCGTCGGTCGCTTTGCCGATCCTCGCCGAAATCCCGGACGTCAAGATCGTGTCGTGCCAGATGACTGAGGCCCGGCTGTATATCCAAGCGGTCGCGCCGCGGATCAGCGGCGAGGTCAAAGTTGGCGACCGCGTGCAGGCCGGCGTCATTATCAGCAATTCCGAGGTCGGGCTTGGGAGCGTGTCCGTCCGGCCGCTGATCTACCGCCTCGCCTGCCTCAACGGGATGATCATCGCCGATGGCGCTTTTCGCGCCTACCACGTCGGCCGCCAGATCGAGGACAACGCTGCGCTTTGGGCCGACGATACTAAGCGCGCGGATGACCGCGCAGTGCTCCTTAAAGTTCGCGACATGGTACGGGCGTCTGTCGATGATGTTCGATTTGCCGAGACGGTCGGCCGCATGTCTGAGCTGACCGAGCAGCGCGTCACAGGCGATCCGGCGAAGGCCGTCGAAGTGCTTGGCCGCAAGGTCGGCGCTAGCGAAAGCGAGCGGGGCGGCATCCTCCGCTCCTTGATCGAGGGGGCCGATCTTTCCGCCTGGGGCCTCCTCAACGCTGTGACCCATCAGGCCCACACGGTCAAGGACTACGACCGCTCGATCGAATTCGAGGAAGCCGGCGGCGCCGTGCTCTCAATGTCGCGCAAAGACTGGCGCGAAATCTTGGAAGCGGCCTAACGCCTGATCCGGCGCCCTGCCTGATCGCGGGGCGCCGCCCGCACTAACCCCATCAATGGTATCAGCATCATGTCGATCTCCGAACGCATCTGCGATGCGGTCTGCGGCACTTTTGCAATCGCCGTTTGGCTCATCGCCTACGCTGTCATCTGCCCCGCCGACGCTGCCGCCAGCGAGCTTAGCGGCTCCGAAGTGGTCGCCCTGATCATGGTCGCTTATGCGATCGTCGGCGCAATCGCCGCGCTCATTGCGATCGCCGCTGCCGTCGCCGCGATCCTGCGCCGCTCCCGTCGCGAAAACGGAGCACGATGATGCGCGCCGCCATCACCCGCCTTTCGCTCGTTGCAGCAATGCTCGCCTGCGAAGCGGCGGAAGCCAAGCCTGCCCGAAAGCCGCTCACCAGCGGATACGGAGTTGTTTCTTACTACTCACACGGCAACCGTGTTGCATCAGGCCGCCGCTTTGACCCGCACGGCATGACGGCCGCTCATCGCTGGCTTCCATTTGGCAGCCGCGTGCGGATCACCCGTGGCCGCCATTCTATCGTTGTGATCATCAACGATCGCGGCCCATTTGTCCGCGGGCGATTGTTCGACCTTTCGCTTGGCGCTGCCCGAGCGATCGGCATCACCACCTCTGGCGTGGCCAACATCCACTACGAGGTGTTGCGATGACTGAGGAACGCAAGAACGAACCGCTCGACGTCATCCACATCGGGCGCCTCGAATACCTGACGTGGGAAAGCCCGTGGAAAATCGGCGCCGTGGACATCCGCCGAGACTTTTGGCGCGCGGCGATCCGCTGGCGCGGCAAGCCGTGCGTCCACGAATACGGCCACGCTCATTACGGGCTCTACCCACGCAATGCCGCGCGCTGGGAGCTGCATTGGGAAACTATCGGCGGCGGCCTGATCCTGCGCTCGCGCGAGAGCTTCGGCTTTGTGAACGTCGCCGCGTACTTCGAGGACGCCATGATGCGGATGAACGGCCGCGGCGTGATCTTCGAGGCTAGCGAAACGTCGCTACTCCTTCGCGCCGATCCTGCCGACGAAGTACCCGGCCGCCTCTACCACAAGAGAGGCAATGAAGCGGTGATCCCCCCGGGCGAGGAAAAGACTGTCTGCAAGGTAGGCGGCGCAGACGCCTGTCTATTTGTCGCGTGCGGCGACGACGGCTTCACCTGCCTCAAGTTCGAAGGGCCTGCGGCGCGGTCGCTGTTGGCCCGCAAGGCTGACGGGACGATCCGCGCAACGCGGATCGGGCCATGCGCCATCATTGGACGTAGCTAACTACAAGGATACGCGATGTTTACGACGGAAGAAGAAGCCAAGCGGAAAGCGTGCCCATGCGTCGAGCGTAACCCGCTCTGCCTCGGTGAGGAGTGCATGGCGTGGCGGTGGGCCGAAGATGAAACCGAAGTCGCGTTCACCGCCATTGGCGCGCGCCCCAATGGAGACGGCTGGGAAGGCCCGACCGAATATCGCGACACCAACGGTTGGGTTGGCCACACATGGCAGCGCCACCGCGTCGATCGCGTCGGTTTCTGCGGCTTGATCGGGATCGCTGAGGGCCAACAATGACAGCGCTGCACATCGTCTACGCTAGCGCCTTCGTCTGCTCGGCGATCGCGCTCGGCGCTGCCGCATTCGCGTGGGGGTATGCCATCGGCTGCGAGCGGACTGCCGCCAAACTCAACGAGATGATTGACAAGTATCGTCGCGCCCATGGCGCATCGCCGTCATGACAGCAGCCCCCGGAAACCGCCAGCCCGTCAGCACCACCCGCGATCTAGCCGCGCTGGACGCTGATGAAGTAACCGCCGGCTATTTGATCGGCTTCGCTGGCGGCCAATGCCCGCCCGATGCGTCTCGTTCATTCTGGCACGGCTGGCGAAACGGCCTTGTGGATGGCGGCCACACCACCCCTGACGACGATCAGCGCGCGCTTGCGCGCGAGTATCACACGCTAACGAAAATGCCGGCGCAAGGCCGGGCATAGAGGCTCACATGGACTACTCATTGCGTGAGGCATTTGCCGATCTTCTCGAATTCGCTGTCGACACTGCCGTCGAAAAGCACAAGGCGCGGCAACGCGCCGACGAGCAGCGCGAAATCGCTCAAGAGGAAGTGCGCCGCCGCAGCTGCGCGGAACAGAAGGCCGCCGAGCATCAATCCAAGATCGATCTGCTTGAAGCAGAGGTCGGTCGCTACGTCGCCAAATTCGGCCCACTGCCCACCAACAATGAGAGCGCGCATGGACACAAGTGACGAAATGCTGCCGGATGGCATCCACTTCGGCGTAAACGCCGATGCCGTTTATCACCCCCATGAAGGGCTTGGGTCCGGGGATGTCCGTCGCCTGCTGCTGAACCCCGCGGAATTTTGGTGGAATAGTCGGCTTAACCCGCTGCGCCCTACCGACACGGACA
Organism: Rhodopseudomonas faecalis; assembly: GCF_003217325.1. Taxonomy (GTDB): domain Bacteria; phylum Pseudomonadota; class Alphaproteobacteria; order Rhizobiales; family Xanthobacteraceae; genus Rhodopseudomonas; species Rhodopseudomonas faecalis. Next base: position 221,488 of record NZ_QJTI01000002.1, on the reverse strand, counting down.
GTGCGTTCAAGACTTTCGGCCGCGCTGTGCACGTCCGTGTGCTGGAAGGCGAGGAGAAGTTCAACCGGCTCTACGAGCGCGAGGACACCAGCGACGACATGTTGCGCACCGACGCCGATCTGGCGGCATGGCTACGCAAACGCGATATCAAGCCGCTGCGCAGCAAAGCCGAGAAGATTGCCCAAGCCCTGTTCGCTGATCCGGGCGTCAAGATCGAGGACGACATCAAGGAACGCGCCGAGAAGGAAGGCCGCACGATCCTCAAGGCCGATGACTACGACCGCATTATCATCTCGTCAGCGCTGATCGCCGACAACCCCGACCTCGAACATGCGTTCGACGGCGGCATGCCCGAGGTCGCGGTGATCTGGACCGAGACGATCGACGGCGAGCCGGTGCGCTGCAAAGCGCTGTTTGATTACCTCAAAATCCGCGGGATCGGCGACCTCAAATCCACTTCTAATCCGAAAGAGATGGATTTCCCGCCGCTTTGCCGCATCCGCTTCGCTGAGCGAAGGATGGACTTGCAGGCTGCGCACTACATGCGCGGGCGCTCCTTCATTCGTCAGTTCGTCAAGGATGGCGCCGTTTTCGGCGACCACGATCCGCAATGGCTGCGGAAGGTAGCCGATCAGGCGGAGTACGGGTTCGCGTTTGTCTTCTTCCAAACGACAGGCGCGCCGTCGTCTTGGGCGTGCTCGCTGTCGCCCGAGAATAGCATCCTCCGCGATGCCGCGATCTACCGCGAGGCCGCGCTCAAAGCGTTCGTGCTTTGCCGCCGCAAATACGGCGACGGCATGTGGCTCAAGCGCGAGCCCATCCAAGAACTCGACCCGGCCGACCTGCCGATGTGGTTCGGCCGCCGCTAATCCGCCCCAAGCAACCGAGGACCAAATGAGCAACGACATCATTACCAGCAACGGCGAAGTGATCGAGGGCGACTTGCCGGCGCTGCTCGACACCACGATGGCGAGCGCGCTGGCGCGCGTCGAGATCGACAGCCAAGTCGCCACCGCCCGAAATTTCCCCCGATCCATTCAAGCGGCTGTCGATGCTATTAAGGCGCTGGCTACGCTGGACGAACAAACCGCCGCCGAATGCGTCTATGCCCTGCCGCGTGGGGGCAAGACGCTGCGCGGCCCTTCGATCCGGCTTGCCGAAATCATCGCCTCGCAATGGGGCAACTGCCGCGACAGCGCCACCGTCGTAACGATCGACCGCGTCAACAAATTGATCGTCGCCGAAGGTGTGTTTCACGACTTGCAGACGAACCGCGGGACGCGCTGCACGGTTCAGCGTCGGATCAGCGACAAGAAGGGCCGGCTCTACAACGAGGACATGATCGCTGTCACCGGCAACGCCGCCTGCTCGATCGCCCGGCGCAATGCCATCCTCGCGGGCGTGCCGAAGGGCGTTTGGCGCAAGGGGATGGACGCGGCCGAGCAGGTGATCCGGGGCGACGCGAAAACGCTTTCTGCGCGCCGCGAAACCGCCATTGCCTCGCTCGCCCACTTCGGGTTGCTGCCCGACCAGGTGTTCGCGATCCTGGGCGTCAAGGGTGTCGATGACATCGATCTAGATACGATGGTCACGCTCCGCGCGATCTATTCGGGATTGAAGAACGGCGAAACTTCCGCGGAGGAACTGTTGCGCGGCACACGGCCCGAGGCGCCCGTGCACAAGGTCATTAGCAACCCGCTGTCTGACAATGAACCCGAGCCGGCCGATCAGGAAAGCGGCTCGGACAACTCTGGCGCCCAAGTTGATGAAATGCCGGAAGCTGGTGAGAAGCTTCCCGCCACTGACCTGATCATTGTCACTGCTCGCGCGCGCGGCGCCCAGGCAAAGCGCGACGGGATGGCGAAGCGCGCAATCCCGCCGGAATACCGCGCCCCCGGCCGCGAGGCCGAGGCCGAGGCATGGAAGGCCGGCCACGATGCCGAGCCGGCGCCGGCAAAAGTCGCGGAGTAACTGCCATGACCGAGGCATCCCGCACTTTGACCCGCGACGACGCCGCGCTGATCCGCGCATTGTTGCCGAGCATGTATCAGCACGACATTGCCGCGCTGTTCGACTGCAACATGGGCCGCGTCGCTGAGATTGCGCGCCGGCAGAAATTCGCGGGCGTAGCGCCCGCGGACCTCAAGCACCCGGCTGTGGCGCGCCGCGTCGTCTGCTTGCTTGCAGACCACCACGACAAGCTGAACCGCGAAGTGCGCAAAGCGCTGGGGGCCGCGAAATGAATTCGCTCCATCGCAGCGTCGCAAAGACGATTGAAGCCCTTGGCGGGACTAACGTCCGCATCCGCCCGGGCAGGCGCCACACCATTGCCGAGTTTGAAGCTGGCGGGCGCCCGCTATCGATCCCCGTGCACAGCGGGAGCATCGCCAGCCGTCGCTTTGAACCGATGATCCGATCCCAAATCCGCCGGAAAATGGAGGCCGCCCGATGATCGCAACGGATAGCGATGCCCGCACCAAATGGTGCCCGCACGCGCGGATCGCGCGGCGCGAACTCGGCGTCTCGGGCGGCGAGATCATCGGCGGCGTGAACCGCGACGCGCTCAGCACGCACGGCGGCGCAATCCCAGCGTCGTGTCGGTGCATAGCCTCCGACTGCATGGCGTGGCGCCTGCAATGCACCGTCCACATCGCATCACCCGAAGGCACTCAGCAGGCGACCCGCCAACTTGGGTACTGCGGCGCATTCGGCCACCCGTAACTACCAACCACGAGAAAGCACATCATGAAAATCGTCGGACTGATCGCAGAAAACGTCAAGAAACTCACGGCCGTCGAAATTGCCCCTAGCGGGGCTGTGATCGAGGTGACCGGGAAGAACGGCAACGGCAAAACCAGCGTGCTCGATGCGATCTGGTGGGCATTGGCGGGGGCTAAGCACATTCAAGCGGCGCCGATCCGCCGCGGCGCCGATAGCGCCCGGATCAGGCTCGACCTCGGCGAGATCAAGGTGACCCGCAAGTTCGAGCGGAAGGGCGACGACGATTTCACCACGTCGCTGATCGTGGAGAATGCCGCCGGCAATCGCGCGCCGTCGCCGCAAAAGGTGCTGGACGATCTGGTCGGCGCGCTGACCTTCGACCCGCTCGAATTCGCCAACGCGGACGCGCAGACGCAGTGGCGCATGATCCGCGACTTGATGCCCGAGATCGACTTCGACGGCGTCGATAAAGCGAACAAGGAGGACTTCGCCGCCCGCACCGATCTCAACCGGCAGGCCAAGACGCTGCGCGCCCAGGCCGCCGGCATCGAGGCGCCGATCGGCACGCCGAAGCAGCCGATCGATGAGGCGGCGTTGGTCGCCGAATTGGAGGCGGCCGGCCAGCACAACGCCGAGGTCGCGCAGCGCCGGGCGCGCCGGGAGCAGGCGAAGACCGACATCGCGCAGGCTGAGGTGACGGCGGACGCGCGCCGGAAGGAAGCCGCGGACCTTCTGGAACACGTCAAGGAACTGAACGCGCAGGCGGACCGCTATGCCGCCGACGCGGCATCGATGCGCGCCAAGCTGGAAGCCGCGCCGCCCCTGCCCGATCCGATCGACACCGCGGCGCTGGTCGAGCAGATCGCAACCGCGAAGCGCACAAACGCTCATGTCGCGGCGCGACAGCGCCACGCCGAATTGTTGGAACAGGCAACCGGCATCGAAGCACAGGCGCAGGCGCTGACCGCCGCTATGGACCGGCGCAAGGAAGCGCTCGCCGCGCAGATCGCCGCGGCGCAGCTGCCCGTTCCCGGCCTTTCGTTTGACGACGGCGCTGTGCTGCTCAACGGCCTGCCCTTCGACCAGGCCAGCACCGCCGAGCAGCTGCGCACGTCAATCGCCATCGCAATGCGGATGAACCCGAAACTGCGCGTGCTGCGCATCCGGCACGGCAACGATCTGGATGACGATAGCATGGCGATCCTCGCTGAGATGGTCGAAGGCGCGGACTATCAGTGCTGGGTCGAGAAGATCAACGCGAGCGGCAAATCGTTCGTCGTCATCGAAAATGGCGAAGTCATCGCCACCGAAGCAGGGGCCGCCGCGTAAGCGGCCCCACCCCACGCAAGGAGCATTGCAATGAAAATCATCGGGACGGCCGGGGTCAACGATTACCTCGTGCAGATGTCGGATTACGAAATCGTCAAAGCGGCAGGGTATTCGTCCAGCTACGACAAAGGGTGGCCGTTCCGCGACCGTAGCATCCCGGTAGGAGCGACGATCGAAATCCACGCCGCCTGCGACTTCCACAGCCGGATCGCCAACAATCAGGACAGTGCCCGCAAGGCCGCCGGCACTCTGCGCGCGCTCGCCGATCTGCTCGACGGCGCGATGCCCGACGTGGTGATCCCGCCGCCGGCCGAAGCCCCGGCCGAAGCCCCGGCCGAAGCCCCGGCCGAAGCCTAATCCACCACCGCATAGCAAGGACAAGCCATGGCCCGCATCATCGCAACTACCCAAGAAACGATTGCTATCCACGAAGCGCTCAAAGGCCATCTGTCTCCGACGGGCGACGGGGCATTCTTCTATGCCGGCGGCCTGACGGACGAAGATATTGCCCGCAAGGCCGCCCCGCGCCTCTCCGCCGCGCACGTCGCCCGCATCCGAACCGAAATGTTCGGCAAGCTCGGCAAGCCGCCGGAAGCTGAGCCGGCTGACTTCGCTGCGATCGCCGCCAACATGACAACCGACTTGGCCCAGATCAAAAGCGCAATGACCCGGCTCGGCGCCATCGACACCACGCTGAACAGCGTCGAGGCCGCAGTCGCCCGCATCGAACAGCGCGTGGCATCCATCGATAGCGCCGCGCGCCAGCAGTTCTAAAGGGGGCAGTGCAATGGCCGGCGATATGAACCGGGCGACCTTGATTGGTCGCCTGGGCGGCGATCCAGAATGCAAAAGGCTGCAAAATGGCTCGCGCGTCGTCAACTTCTCGATCGCTACGTCAGAGAGCTGGCGGGACAAAAATACAGGCGAGCGGAAAGAGAAGACGCAGTGGCATCGCGTCGTGATCTGGACGGAAGGTCTGTGCAACGTCGCCGAGCAGTATCTGCGCAGGGGCTCTAAATGCCTCGTTGAGGGCGCGATCGAGCACCGCAAATGGACCGATCAGAACGGCGTCGAGAAATACACCACAGAAATCGTCCTCAAGGGGTTCAACGCGCAGCTGATCCTGCTCGGCGGCAGCGGCGGGGGCGATGGCGGGGGCGACAGCGGGACACCCCGCAGCGCCGGCCGCGCGCCGAGCCAGAACATCCCGATGGATGACGACATCCCCTTCTAGAGCCAAGGAACACACCATGACCACGATTAGCAAACTCGCTGACGCCTTCGCGTCCGACGAAAAAACAATTCCCCTCACAGGCGAGGAGTGCCAACTGATCGCCGCCGCCCTGCGCACCATGGACCGCATCGAGACGGTGCTGCCCAGCATCGTTATGACGACGAAGCGGGCGTTGCAGGATAACGCGAAGCCGGCACATCGGCCGAGCCAGCCGGGCGCCGCCCCCGAGAACGGGTGGACGATCTACGAGGGCAACATTGTGTTCGTCGCGAGCCGGATCGCCGAGGCTGTCGAGCGCGCGCAGAGGGGAGCCAACGCGAAAACCACGCTGTCGCTGCATTACGCGCGGCAGATGGCAAACGCCTGCTACAACCTGAAACAGGACATCCGGCTGCCCGATGATGCGCGCAAGGCCCTGGGTGATGCGCAGGCGGCGTTCGACGCAGCGGCGGCGACGCTGCCGGATAGCTTTGAGAGCTTCGTCCGGAAGATGGTGGAGCGGCTCACGGAGCAAAATACGTTCGAGCAGACCGTCGCTGAAATCGTCGCCCATCTCAAAATGGCGCGCAGCGCTGCATTTTATGCCACCGGCCGGCGGCCGACGGCCCCGCAGATGCCCGACAACTCCGAGCCGGCGCCGCGCAGCAAACCTTATTGCGTTTGGTGCCATCAGATCGGGCACGCGGCGACTGATCGCTGCCGCGCCCGGTACTATGCGACCAACGAGCAATGGGAGTGCGAGGGGGCATAACCCCTCGCAACATCTCGATGGATCGAACGCGGCTGATTAAGCTGATGATGCTAACCACATCATCAAACGACAACGAGGCGCTGAGCGCCCTGCGGATGGCTAACAGGATGCTCGCCGACGCATCATTGGCTTGGTCCGAAGTGCTTGGCTCAGGTCGGCAGCCGCAGCGAGCCGCCGACCCGCCGCGGCGCCAGCCGCCGCCTCCCCCGCCATCGCAGCGCCGGCAGCAAGCCAAGCGCAACGACGCTGACGATGGCGACGCCGACGATATCGAGGCGATGTTCGAAGAACTGACCACCGCCGAGTTCGCGAACAGCTTCATCGAGAGCCTGCACCGGCAATGGAAGGAGCGCGGCCGCCTTACCGCGAAGCAGATCATCGCGTTGAGGCGCGTGCACCTCGCGGCGATGAAACAGAAATACGGGCGAACCAGCTATTACGGGCGTTTTTCATGAACCAGCGAAGCAAGACCGTTAGCTCAGCGATTGGCCGAGGGTGGGCATCGATCGCGTCGAAGATGATGACCTATGCAATGGAGCGCGCCAAGGAAGGCGACGGCGCGAGCGCCGCGACGGCAATGCTTCAAGTCGAGGTCTGGCTTGATAAGGCCGGCGCCGACGCGACGCGCTATCACTTCACGGTGCGATGATGATGAAAGCTCAAGTCATCGTGTGGCGCGCATGCGTCGCCGTGGCCCTGCCATGGGGCATCGCAGAAGCAATCACGCACGAGGTCCGGGTTTTCCTGCGCTCCGCATACCTCGCGGTGCGCTTGGAGATCAGCACGGCGCGGGAGTGCTGGAATGAGGCGCCGCCAACGTGAAGAAGCCCCGCCCGCTGACGCGCCGGGAGCGGCACATTCTGGCGCTGCTGTATCCCGACAAGTCGCTGGCGGTCGGCCTTTCGATCTGTGCCGAACTATACGCCCGCAAGCTGATCACCATCGATCGGTTCCGCAGGCGCTATGTGCTCACCGAGGCCGGCCGCGCCGCGCTATCGCAACAAGAACTGACACTCTGACCATGGCAAATCGCCGCCATATCCCTCTGAAAATCAAGCTCGCCGCAGCGCTGCTACAGATGAAGCGGCCAGACGATGCCGGCCGCCTCGTCCCGGTGATCCCGCACGACGAGGCCAAGCGGCTGACGGCCGACCAGATCGTCAGCCGTTTCGAGTTCAATCACTACCCGATCCCGCACGCCGCGGGTGGGCCCGACGAGCCCTGGAATTTGGACCCGATGCCGAAGGCCGATCATCGCGAGCGGACGGCGAAGATCGACATTCCAGCCATCGCCAAGACCAAGCGCGTCGCCAAGGCGCAAGAGGAATTCCGGCGCAGGCTGCTCGCCAAGGGCGAGCCCGATGCGGCGCAGGATCGCCCCGCCCGGAAATCTAAGTGGCCGAGCCGCCGGTTCGGCCGGGCGAAGTGGAGCAATGAAGCATGAGGAATGAACACCAGATCAAAAGAACCAACCAAGCTTGGCAGCCGATCAGCGGCTGCTCGGCGGTCTCCTCGGGCTGCGATGATTGCGCGATGGGGCTGAGGGAGACGCCAGCGCTGAAACGTCTGTTGCGCACTGGCTTCGTCAACATGACGGACGCCGGCCCAGCGTGGTCCGGCTCGGTGAAACTCAACAAGGGGACGTTGCTTCAGCCTATGCGATGGCGGCGGCCCCGCAGCATCTTGGTTTGTCCCCATAGCGACCTGTTCAACGAAAGCGTCCCCGACGCTTGGCGTGATCTCGTGTTCGCCGCGATGACGCTGGCGCCGCAGCATACGTTTGAGCTCTCGACAAGGCGTAGCGAGAAGATGAGGGCGTGGGTTTCTGACCCTGCAACGCCGGGGCGCATCGCGCGCTCTATCTTGGACATGGTGATCGCGAGCATCATCTCGCCGTCGCGGATGATGGCCGACGATTGGCCGGTTACCAGCGTCGGCCCAAACCCAGAAGAACCTGACGACGTGACGCTCATGGCGTGGCCGCTTCCGAACCTTCGGCTCGGAGTAGCGGTTGAGGATCAGCAGCGCGCAAACGAGCACATTCCGAACCTTCTGGCGACGCCGGCAGCTGTGCGTTTTGTCAGCGCTGTGCCGCTGCTGGGGCCGATTGATCTCACCGACATTGATCTTTTGCCGATGCTTTTGCGCGGCCGGCTGCGCAGCGAGAACGACCCGAAGTGTACCTTCGATGCGCTCACCGGGAAAACGAATGTGCATCCGGTACACGGGGTTGATGATCCGTTCGATCGCGGCGTGGATTGGGTGATTTGCGGCGGCGAAAGCGGGCCGAAGGCTCGGCCGCTGCACCCCGATTGGGCGCGCGGCCTCCGTGACCAATGCGCTGCGGTCGGCATCCCGTTCCTGTTTAAACGGTGGGGCGAATGGGTGCCGGAAGACCAGTCGCCGGAAGACGCCATTCTGCCGGGCTGGGCGCGCTGCCCGTGGGCCGAAAGAGATCGCGATGGGGGATGGAGCCATGGCGACCAAACGAGCGTCTACCGCCTCGGCAAGCGCGCCGCGGGCCGCTTGCTTGACGGCATCCTACACAACGGCACGCCGGGGGCGCAGTGATGGCGGACAGGTCGATCCGTTTTCCTGCACCGATGATCCTAGCGGCGCTCGATGGCCGCAAGACGCAGGCGCGGCAGCTCGCGTGGGGGAAAAACAACCGCCAGCGAGGCGTACTCACTGACCCAAAAGACTGCTTTGAAAAGCCAACGCCATGGCAGGCTTTGAAGCCCGGCGATCGGTTGTGGGTTAAAGAGGCTTTTGCGCAGGTCGGAACGGTTGATCCGCCGTGGCTCGTAACCAAGGCTGACTATCCGGAATGCGCTAAGATATATGGTTTCGACTGTATCCCCGAGACGATCGAGGAGGTGGGGTATCGCTGGCGCCCTTCCATCCACATGCCGCGCTGGGCGTCGCGCCTCACGCTGATCGTCACCGGAGTCCAGATCGAGCGGCTGCAGGATATCAGCGAGGCTGATGCCGTTGCGGAAGGATGCCGCGGCACGTTGGGGGCAAACTCGGAATTCCCGGACGAGTGGGACCCATCGCCAGCCGAAGAATTTCGCGACCTATGGAGCAGCCTCTACGGCCCCGAGGCTTGGGCCGCCAATCCCGAGGTTGTGGCGATCACGTTCCGAACGATCCGCGCCAACATCGACAGCCAGGAAGCGAAATGAAGGAAGAAGAATGAGCCAACCCCTGAACCAGATCATCGCCGCGATTGAGGCCGGCGGCGCAGATGAGACCAACGGCAAGCCGGCCGGCGACATCATTGAGAAGGGGTGCGAGGCGGCCGGGTATATCCACCCGGCCGACGCCGCCAACGAATTCTGCCTCGAAATCGCCGACGCGATCCTTGCGCCGGCACATCCGCAAAAGGAGCCGAGCCGATGAACACCGCATTCCTGCTCATGGCGCAATACGCCGGCCGGGCCGTGATCCCGATCGAAATTGTGCAGGCCGACTACTTCCCGCACCTGCAATTGGAGCAGCTGGTCCGCAAGATGTGCCGCGGCGAGATCAAGCTGCCGCTGATGCGGATCGAGGGGAGCCAGAAGGCCGCCCGCGGCGTGCACCTCCAAGACCTCGCCGCCTATCTGGATGCCCGGCGGGCTGCTGCGGCAAAGGAGCTTGAGCAGATGACGCGCCCGTAAACGCCCGGTGCCAGCACATGTACTTAGTACAAACAGAGCCAAGCCCCCGGCAAGGCTCTGTTTTTTTTGGCTTATTCCGCGGACGCAATCCAGTCGATCATCGGCGCGACGGCAAACGTCCGATCCAGCATGGCGTCCTAACATCCGATCCAGTTGCGCCGCGGCGGCAAGCGCTCGCCCCGGCTCACAGCGAGCCCAGCTCAAGCACGGCAGCCCCTTGGCAGGCAAGCCACATCCCCCTCGTAATTCAACGAGGCTGCAAGCGCGGCCGGTTCCGCTATCAAACAGGCTGACGGGTATTGCTATAGCTCAATGCGGTATTCCGGGAACGGCAGACACTCGCTGCATCTCCGCAAGAGGGGGTAGATATGCTCAAGATCGCAATCCTCATCTGGATCATCGGCGGCGCGACGCTGGCCGGCATGTGCATGGTGGCCGTCCTTGTGGCTGCCAATGACCAACTGATCCCGGCCGCGGTCGCTACCGGCTTCGTGCTCGCCATGCCGATTTCGGTGCTGGTGGCGCGCAAGATCGCCAAGCCGGCGGCGTAGCCAGACCACCACAACCGCTCATGGCGATGCCGCGCCAAACGGTCCGCCGCAGGAACTAGGTCATATTGCTGCCACCGCGGCGGCCGACGCTGCGCAGGCGTTCAGCTCGGGCCGTCACGCCTTCGGCTGTCACCTCTGCGACGCCGTCAGGCGCCGCCATCGCGCTTTTGCGGTGCAAGTTACCTGCGGGCGCCTCTTGCCGCACCCGCTGCTTGCCCGCGCGCCCATCGCGCCCGCGCGGCCCGTTTCAGGCAAGCATTTTGGCGGACCGAGGCTGCCCAACGACACGCCCCACCCGCCGCAACAAGGAGATCATCATGACCAAGCTCTTGTCTTTGACCGCCGCCGCCATCGCGGTGCTGACGATCAGCGCCGCGGCGCCGGCGCTGGCTCAAGACGGCCGCGGCCCGGTCGGCACGATCTGCGCCAAGGATATCGACACTTATTGCCGCGGCCTGGCGCATGGCAGCGGCGAAGTGCGCGCCTGCCTGGAGCGCAATCGCGACAAGGTTTCGCCGGACTGTAAGACCGCGCTCGACACCACCGGCGGCGGCCGGATGGCGCCGATCAGCCGCTAAGCCGATCGATCGCTGAGATCATCGTCAGGGTCTCCGCCCGGGTAACCCGGGCTGAGACCCTGCTCAGATTTCCAATTGCGTACCGAGTTCGACCACCCGGTCGGTCGGGATCTTGAAGAAGATCGTCGCCCGTGTCGCGTTCAGCGTCATGAAGGTGAATAGCCGCTCCCGCCACAACGCCATGCCCGGATTGAGACTGGGCACATAGCTCTCGCGGCTTAAGAAGAACGAGGTCGACATCATGTTGAACTCGAGCCCGAGCGGCTTGCATAGCGCCAGCGCCGCCGGCACGTCGGGCGTCTGCATAAAGCCGTAGCGGATCAGCAGCCGGTAGAAGCCGTTGCCGAGCGTGGTCAGCTCGATGCGCTCGCTATCGGGCACATAGGGCGAGTCGGTGGTCATCACCGTCGCCAGCACCACGCGCTGATGCACCGTCTGATTGTGTTTCAGATTATGCAGCAGCGCCGGCGGCACGCCGTCGGTGGCCGCGGTCAAAAACACCGCCGTGCCGCGGGCGCGGGCGATGTCCGAGCCGAGCGCGCGCATCACGACATCGAGCGGCACCGCCAGCTTCTTGACCTGGTTGCGCACCAGTTCGCGACCGCGGCGCCAGGTGGTCAGCACGGTGAACGACAGGATGCCGATGAACACCGGGAACCAGCCGCCCTGCGCCACCTTAATGACGTTGGCGGTGAAGAACGCGAGGTCGATCATCAGCAGTGAGCCGGCCACAATGATCACCACCGCCAGCGGCCAGCGCCACAGCAGCGCCATCACAAACGCCACCAGAATAGTGTCGATCATCATGGTGCTGGTGACCGCGATGCCATAGGCCGCGGCCAGATTGCTCGACGACTGGAAGCCGATCACCAGCGCCATCACCGCGATGTACAGCGTCCAATTGGTGAACGGCACATAGATCTGCCCTTCCTCGGAGCCCGAGGTGTGCACAATGGTCATGCGCGGCAGAAGGCCGAGCTGGATCGCCTGCCGGGCCACCGAAAACGCGCCCGAGATCACCGCTTGCGAGGCAATCACCGTGGCGCAGGTGGCGAGCAGCACCATCGGCACCACCATCCAATCCGGGCTGAGCCGGAAGAACGGGTTCTGAATCGCCTCCGGTTCGGTGATCAGCAGCGCGCCCTGGCCAAAATAATTGAGCAGCAGCGACGGCCACACCAGGGCGAACCAGGCGATGCGGATCGGCAGTTTGCCGAAATGGCCCATATCCGTGTACAGCGCCTCGCCACCGGTCACCGACAGCACCACCGAGCCGAGCGCGAAGAAGCTCAGCAGCGGGTGCTTGACGATGAAGTCGGCGGCATACAGCGGGTTGATCGCGGCCAGCACGTGCGGCGCGGCCACCACATTGATGATGCCCAAAATGGCAACGGCCAGGAACCAGATGGTCATCACCGGGCCGAACAACATGCCGACCCAGCCGGTGCCGCGCTTCTGCAGGAAGAACAGCGCGGTCAGCACCACGACGGTGATCGGCACCACATAGGATTTGAACTGCGGCGCGACCACTTCGAGGCCTTCGACCGCGGACAGCACCGAGATGGCCGGCGTGATCATACTGTCGCCGTAGAACAGCGCCGCGGCGATCACCCCGAGCAGCATCAGTGGGTATTGGACGCGAAAACCCTTGGTCAGCTCGGTGACCTGCGCCAGCAGCGCCAGGCTGCCGCCCTCGCCGTGGTTGTCGGCGCGCATGATGATGATGACGTATTTCACCGTCACCAGCATCATCACGGTCCAGAACACCAATGACAGTACGCCAAGGATGTTCTCCGGTGTCACCGGAATCGGATGATGGCCCGAGAAGGTTTCCTTGAGGGCGTACAGCGGACTGGTGCCGATGTCGCCGTACACCACGCCTATGGCGCTGATCAGCAATCCGGCGCTGAGGGTCTTTTGCTGGCTCATAGCGTCATCCTGGCTGGGGAATTCCGTGGGGTTCGCTGGCAGAAGTGAAACGGCTTGTCCGGCGGCTAGGCTGTGCAGTTGATGCCCAAGGACCGCGCTGTGCGATTGGCAGAGTTCGACAAATGGCGCCGTTAAGCCTTTCTTAAACGGAAATTCTAACGCTGGTTTAGATCACGAAGCTGCGGCTTGCCAAGCCGGGCCCCCGGTTTGTCTTTGGTTGTTGCACAGCGAATTGCGTGCCAACCGCTATTGCCGTTAGTTCGCCACGCACACCGGAACAAGTGGCGAATTGTCTCCCCAGCCGCCACTCGATCGATCCCGAGGCGCACGTTTTCGCGCAAACTGTCGTGATCCACCGCCTTCGCCCGCCGAACCGGCGGCTTTTCACTCTGTTTCAGGACTGGCGAACGCGCCGCCTCCCCGCGATCGGCAGCGCCGGGACGCGCCTTGACCACTGGGATGTGGTATGCCACGAATTACTCGCAAAGAACCGAGGCACCGGCACTCGCGCCGCTTTGCATTGCGCGCAAGACCGGCAGAGCGACCGCGCAGGGATTGGCAAGGATGGATGCAGCGGAATTGTCGATCGCCCGGCTGGTGCCGGAGACCAGCTATAAGGCCCGGGCCTATGAGGCGCTCAAGGATGCCATCTTAAAGATGGACATCTACGCCACACCCGAGCCGGTGATGCTCGACGAGCGTGCGCTCTCCGAACGGCTCGGCGTCAGCCGCACCCCGATCCGCGAAGCGATCGCCATGCTGGAGCAGGATGGCTTTGTAAAAATCGTGCCGCGGCGCGGCATCATGGTGGTGCGCAAGACCAAGATCGAGATCGTCGACATGATCCGCGCCTGGGCGGCGCTGGAAAGCATGGCAGCGCGCCTGATCACCGCGGTCGCCAAGAAAGACGACATCGCGGCGCTGCGCGACTTCTTCAAAGACTTTTGCGACGACCACCAGCCGCAGCATCACATCGAGGAATATTCGCGCGCCAACATCGCCTTTCATCAGGCGCTGATCTCGCTGTCGCAATCGCCGACGCTGATCAAGATGACCAATGACATCCTGCTGCATGTGCGCGGCTATCGGCAGTTGACCATCGGCCGCGCCGATCGCATCGCCGCCTCGCTGCCCGAACATCTGGCGATCATCGAAGCGCTCGAGCAGCGCGACGCCGAAGCCGCCGAACGCCGCTCGCGCGATCACACGCTGGCGCTCGCCACTTATGTCGATACCCACGGCCAGGAGCTGTTGGCATGACCACCGCGCGGCCGGTTCACCATCTTGCGCGCGCGATCAGACCGATCCCGCGTCATCGCGAGAAGCGAAGCGACCAAGCCATCCAGCGCTCCCTGCTCTGCGCCCCTGGATGGCTTCGCTTCGCTCGCCATGACGAGTTGAAATTGCAGTTAGAAACGGCGGAGTAACTCGATGACCAAAGCGCTCGATGGCGTTCGCGTTCTGGATTTCACCCATGTTCAGTCCGGCCCGACCTGCACGCAGCTGCTGGCGTGGTTCGGCGCCGACGTTATCAAGATCGAGCGTCCCGGCTCCGGCGACATCACCCGCGGCCAGTTGCAGGACATCCCTCATGTGGACAGCCTGTATTTCACCATGCTGAACCACAACAAGCGTTCGATCACGCTCGATACCAAAAACCCCAAGGGCAAGGAACTGCTGACCGAGCTGATCAAGCAATGCGACGTGCTGGTCGAGAATTTCGGACCCGGCGTGCTCGATCGCATGGGCTTTCCCTGGGAGACCATTCAGGCGATCAACCCCAAGATGATCGTGGCGTCGATCAAGGGCTTTGGCCCCGGCCCTTATGAAGACTGCAAGGTCTATGAAAACGTCGCGCAATGCACCGGCGGCGCCGCCTCGACCACCGGCTTTCGCGACGGCCCGCCGCTGGTGACCGGCGCGCAGATCGGCGATTCCGGCACCGGGCTGCATCTCGCGCTCGGCATCGTCACCGCGCTCTATCAACGCACCCGCACCGGCCGCGGCCAGCGCGTCACCGCGGCCATGCAGGACGGCGTGTTGAACCTGACGCGCGTCAAGCTGCGCGACCAGCAGCGCTTGGCCCATGGCCCGCTCAAGGAATACAGCCAGTTCGGCGAAGACATCCCGTTCGGCGAAGCGGTGCCACGCGCCGGCAATGATTCCGGCGGCGGTCAGCCCGGCCGCATTCTGAAGTGCAAGGGCTCGGAGACCGACCCGAACGCCTACATCTATGTCATCACCCAGGCGCCGGTGTGGGAGAAGATCTGCGACGTGATCGGCGAGCCGGAGTGGAAGACCCATCCCGACTACGCCAAGCCGGCCGCGCGGCTCAAACACCTCAACGCGATCTTCGCGCGCATCGAGCAATGGACCATGACCAAGACCAAGTTCGAGGCCATGGACATTTTGAACGAGCACGACATTCCGTGCGGCCCGATCCTGTCGATGAAGGAGCTGATGGAAGACGAATCGCTGCGCGCCACTGGCACGGTGGTCGAGGTCGATCATCCGACGCGCGGCAAATATCTGTCGGTCGGCAACCCGATCAAAATGTCGGACAGCCCGACCGAGGTGAAACGTTCGCCGCTGCTCGGCGAGCACACCGACGAGGTGCTACGCGAAGTGCTCGGCTTTTCCGACGCGCAACTCGCCGATGCCCGCGCCTCCGGCGCGCTCGATCCGCAGCGCCAGGCCGCCGCCGAATAGGTAATGATGGCGGTGCACGGCGTTCGATTTGTTTGAGACCAGATTGGCTGGGAGGTTGCTTTGAAGGTGTGCATCTACGGCGCCGGCGCGATCGGCGGCTATCTTGGCGTGCAATTGGCGCGGACCGACGCCGAGGTCAGTCTGGTGGCGCGCGGCGCCCATCTCGAAGCGATGCAGCAGAACGGCCTGAAACTGCTGATCGGTGACCAGCAGCGCGTCGAAAAGGTGCGCGCCACGGCCAATCCCGCCGAACTCGGCGTGCAGGATGTCGTGATCATCTGCCTGAAGGCGCATTCCATCACCGGCGCGATCGATGCGATCAAGCCATTGCTCGGCTCGCACACCCGGATCGTCACCGCGGTGAACGGCATCCCCTATTGGTACTTCTATCGGCACGGCAATCAGTTCGAGGGCACGACGCTGGAGAGCATCGACCCGGGCGGCCGGCAGTGGCGCGAGCTCGGCCCGGAGCGCGGCATCGGCTGCATTGTCTATCCGGCCACCGAGCTGGAAAGCCCGGGTGTGATCCGGCACATCTATGGCGACAAGTTTCCGATCGGCGAGCCGTCTGGCGAGAGCACGGCCGACGTCGAGCGCTTGTCAAAACTGTTCGAGGCCGCCGGGCTGAAGGCGCCGGTGCTGGACCGGATTCGCGATGAGATCTGGCTGAAATTGTGGGGCAATGTCTGCTTCAATCCGATCAGCGCGCTGACCCACGCCACGCTCGATGTGATCTGCTCGGAACCAGCGACGCGCGCGCTGTCGAAGGCGATGATGCTGGAGACCCAGGCGATCGCCGAGACTTTTGGCGTCACATTCCGGGTTGATGTCGAACGCCGCATCGAAGGCGCCCGCAAGGTCGGCGCGCACAAGACCTCGATGTTGCAGGACCTGGAGCGCGGCCGGCCGATGGAGATCGATCCGCTGGTCACCGTCGTTCAGGAGATGGGCCGGCTCACCGGCATTCCGACCCCGGCGATCGATGCCGTGCTCGGCCTGGTGATCCAGCGCGCCAAGGTCGCGGGACTATATTGACGCAGTCTCAGCGGTGGTGATGGCAACGGCGCGCCGGCCTGCTGTTGCCGTCGCCGTTGTTCGGAACCAGTCCTAGATCGATCGCCCGCAGGCGCGGCCGCCACTAGCGGGCGCTTTTCCGATCGCGATCGCCCTGCTAAACCCGCGCGCATGAGCGAGAACGCAGCTGCCCTCAAAGCCCGTGTTGCTGCCGTGTCCGTGCTGGCGAGCGCCAGCATGGCCGCGGCCAAATTCGCTATTGGCATTGCCATTGGCAGTCTCGCGCTGATCTCCGAAGCGCTGCATAGCTCGATCGACCTGGTGGCAACGATCGTCACCTGGTTTGTGGTGCGGGTCTCGGATCGGCCGGCCGACGAGGCTCACCATTACGGCCACGGCAAATTCGAAAGCCTGTCGGCGCTCGGCGTGATCGCGCTGCTCTATGTGCTGGCGGGCGGCATTTTGGTGGAAGCCTATAGCCGGCTGAGCGAAGGAGCGCCGCCGCCGGCGTTCTCGCCGCTGGCATTCGGCATCCTGTTCGTGGACATTGTCGTCAATCTGTGGCGCGCCCGTGCGTTGCATCGCACCGCGGTCGCCACCAAGAGCCAGGCGCTGGCCGCCGACGCCCTGCACTTCGCCTCCGACGTGCTGAGTTCGTTCGCGGTGATCGCGGGCCTCACGCTATCGGCGTTCGGCTATGTCTGGGGCGACGCCGCGGCCGCGATTGGCGTCGCGGTGATGATCTCGGCGCTCGGCTATCGGCTGGGCCGCTCCACCATCCAGACCCTGCTCGACCGCGCCCCCGATGGCGTATCGGACCAGGCGCGTGCCGCGATCGGCGCGGTGCCCGGCGTGGTCGGCGTCGAACGGCTGCGGGTGAGAATGGTCGGCCCGACCCATTTCATCGACGCCGACGTGCAGGTGCCGCGCAGCTATCCGGCCGATCGCATCGCCGAGATCAAGCGCCGCGCCCAGGAGGCGGTGACCGCGCTGCTCGACCACACCGACCTCACCTTCACCGCGATTCCGGTGGCGCATAGCAACGAGAGCGTGCGCGAGCGGATCATGGTGATCGCCCGCAACTCGGGCCTCGCGGTGCATCACGTCACGGTGCACGATCTCGGCGGCAAGCTCACGGTGTCGATCGATCTCGAAGTGGATGGCGAGCTGCCGTTGATCGAGGCGCACGACATCGCTCACAGGCTCGAGGACAGTATCCGCGAGGAATTCGGCACCGATGTCGAGGTCGATACCCATATCGAGCCGATGGAGCCGGAGATGCCGCACGGCACCGACGCTGCGCCGGCCCGCGTTGCCGAGATCAAGCAGGCGCTGTCACGGTTCGCCTCCAACAGCGTGATCCATGACATTCATAGCGTGCGGGTGCGCGACACCGAGGGCGGCGAGATCGTCAACTTCCATTGCCGTGCTGCGCCCTTGATGACCGTGATCACGGTGCACGAACATTGCGACGAAATCGAACGCGAGCTGCGCCGCGCGTTCCCGACGGTGAAGCGTGTGATTAGTCACGCCGAACCGCCGAATGCCGATTGATCGGGAACCTGCCGGCTGCGAATAATGCAGCCGGAATCATTAACCGTTCTCGTTTCGGACTCACCAGATCACTTCGACGTGTCGCTATTTCGCATTGGACAAGATATTTTTCGCGTTAAGGATTTGTTGACTCTCGACAGGCTGCGAAAACTCGATTCAAATCGGCTCGATTCGAGGCGGCCGGGGGGCTGTTCGGACACTTCAGGTTTGGGCAATCCGTTGGGGGCCAGAGGTATGGCGCGCGCGCAAAGTGCGAGCGCCTGCGCATCATCCGATTCTATTAAGGGTCTCGCGCAGTCGATCGCAAAACCGGCTTACCAAAGGCTTCTGATTGCAGAGCCCGCGTTGCGCCGGGCCGTGCCGACCTTGATTATCGGCTTCCTGCTGACGATCTGCGTCGGCGCCTTGGTGCAGATCATCGATCAGTCGCGCCAGAAGCGCAGCATCATCACGCGCGACCTCTCCGCCCTCGCCGACCTCGTCGCCGAACGTATCGATCGCATGACCAGCGACCGCACCGAGCGTGGCGTGATGCTGGCCCGGCTGCAAACCACGCTGCCGTCGCTGATCCCGTCCTGGGCGGCCTCGCCCGATCGCCACGTCATCGTGGTCGACTCCAATCAGCGCGTGATTGCGCGCGTGCCCCCCGACGAACCGCTCGGCAGCACCGGCCGCATTCTGGAAGTGCTGAGCGCCGCGCAGCCGCTCACCACCTCGGGCCTGCAGACGGGCGTGATCGACCTCAAGCTGCCGAGCGGGCGCTCCGCCTATGCCGTGCAGCGCATCGTCAGCTCGATGCCGGGCCATGTCATTATCATTGAGGAGAAAGCCGGATCGCTGTGGTCGGCCGACACCGCGCTGTCGGTGACGCTATCGGCCACCACCGGCTTCGTGGTGCTGATCCTCGGCTTTGCGTTCCACTGGCAATCGACCCGCGCCCGCGAGAGCGACGCGATCAACGACGCGGTGCGCGGCCGGATCGACACCGCGCTCAACCGCGGCCGCTGCGGTCTGTGGGACTGGGACCTGTCGCGCGGCCGGATCTTCTGGTCGCAGTCGATGTTCTCGATGCTCGGGCTGGAGAGCCGCACCGACCTTTTGACCTTTGGCGAGGTGAACGCGCTGGTGAAGTCCGAGGACATCGACCTGTTCTCGATCGCCAACCAGCTGATCGCCGGCAACGTCTCGCAGATCGATCGCACCTTTCGCATGCAGCACGCCAACGGCCACTGGATCTGGCTGCGCGTGCGCTGCGAGATCAGCCAGGGCGCCACCGACGACGGGCTGCACCTGATCGGCATCGCGGTCGACATCACCGAGCACAAGAGCCTCGCCGAACGCACCGTGGAAGCCGACCTGCGGCTGCGCGACGCGATCGAGACCATTCCGGAAGCGTTCGTGCTGTGGGACGCCGACAACCGGCTGGTGCTGTGCAACTCGCACTTCCAGCGGCTACACAAGCTGCCGGACTCCGCGGTGATCCCCGGCACCGCCTATGAGACCGTGATCGAGGTCGGCAACATTCCGGAAGCCAAGACCTGGCCGTCCGAATGCGGCCCCGGCCCGCTCGGCGCCCGCACCTTCGAGGCGCAGCTTGAGAATGGCCGCTGGCTGCATATCAGCGAGCGCCGCACCAAGGACGGCGGCTATGTCGCGGTCGGCACCGACATCACCCGCATCAAGGAACACGAGCGCAAGCTGATCGAGAACGATCTGCGGCTGCGCGCCACCGTCGCCGATCTCAAGATCTCGCAGGTCAAGCTCGAGCGGCAGGCGGTCGAACTCGCCGACCTCGCGCGCAAATATGCGCAGGAAAAGACCCGCGCCGAAGACGCCAACCAGACCAAATCGCGCTTCCTCGCCAATATGAGCCACGAGCTGCGCACGCCGCTCAATGCCATCATTGGCTTCTCCGAGATCATGGGCAGCGGCATGTTCGGCACGCTCGGCTCGGAGAAGTATCAGGAATACTGCCGCGACATCATGACCAGCGGCCACTATCTGCTGGAAGTGATCAACGACATTCTCGACATGTCGAAGATCGAGGCCGGCCGCATGAAGCTCGATTTCGAGCGGCTCGATCTCGCCGCCTCGCTGACGGAATCGCTGCGCGTGGTGTCCGGCCGCGCCGACAACAAGCATCTCGAACTGCGCGCCGAGATCGGCGAGGAAATCCCCGTGGTCGGCGACCGCCGCGCCATCAAGCAGATCCTGGTCAATCTGCTGTCGAACGCCGTCAAGTTTACCCCCGAAGGCGGCGCGGTCACCGTGCGCAGCCACGCGCTGCCGGATTCGATCGTGCTGCTGATCGCCGACACCGGCATCGGCATCGCCCCCCACTCGCTGCACCGGCTCGGCCAGCCGTTCGAACAGGTCGAGAGCCAGCTTTCCAAGAGCTATCACGGCTCGGGCCTCGGCCTTGCGATCGCCAAGTCGCTGACCGCGCTGCATGGCGGCTCGATGCGGCTGCGCTCGCAGCTCGGGGTTGGCACGGTGGTGCGCGTGGTGCTGCCGCGCCAAGCCTCCGCCGACGTTGCTGCCGCCGCCTGAGCACGCACCGACCTCACAACAGCAACCGACAGCCGCCGTCCTTGACGACAGCGCCATCATGACAACGCCCGGCAGAGCCGGTCGTTGTGGTTCAGTATCGGGATTACAGTGCGCGTCAGTGTCGATCGCGCGCGTCATGCCGCCGCGATCACAGCACGCTTAATGACCGGGATCGAGCGTCAGCTCTCGATCTGCAACAGCGCCGAAAACACCGCTCGCACCTCGGCCTGGGTCTCCTTGACCCGCGCTTCCAGCGACGAGAAGTCCGGCGCATCGCCGGCCCGCACCAGCGCGCGCAGCAGGTCCTCGCCGGCAGTGGCGGGGCTGAATTTTTCGCTGACACACAGCCGGAGAATTTGCGTGAGGTTGTGATAGAGCCGCGCCGCGCCGCGCAGCACGTCGGCGTCGGAGCTCGGCAACACGCCGAGCCGCGCGGCATTGTCGAGCACCGTGACCGTTCCGACGCTGAGAATGTCCGGCATCTCGGCAGCGTGCACCAGTTGCAGATACTGAGCGATGAAATCGATATCGATCAGGCCGCCGGCGGCGTATTTCAAATCCCAGATATCGTCCTCGCCCTTTTCCTGGGCGATCGCGCGGCGCATTTCGGCGACATCGTTGGCGATCACCAGCCGGTCGCGCGGCCGGGTCAGGATCTCGCGAATGATGCCTTCGATCTTGGCACGGAATTCCGGCGAGGCCGAGATCACCCGCGCCCGGGTTAGCGCCATGTGCTCCCAGGTCCAGGCCTCGTGGTCCTGATAATCAGCGAAAGCGCAAAGCCGCGATGCCACCGGGCCGGCGCGTCCGGACGGCCGCAGCCGCATGTCGACTTCATACAGCACGCCGTAATTGGTGCGCGTGGTGAAGGCGGAGATCAGCCGCTGCGTGAAGCGCGCAAAGTATTGCGCGCCGTGCAGCGAGCGCGGCCCGTCGGAATCCGGCTGCTCCTCGTCGAAATCGTAGATCAGGATCAGATCGAGATCGGACGATGCCGTCATCTCGCGGCTGCCGAGCCGCCCCATCGCCAGGATCGCGGTCTGCTGGCCGGCGATCCGGCCGTATTGCGCGCTGAAATGATCGATCACCAGGCCATGGACCGTGTCGACAATGCCTTCGGCCACATCGGCGAACGCGATCGACGCCTGCTGGGTCGACACGGTGCCCGACAGGATGCGGGTGCCGATCAGGAAGAGGCTCTCCTGGCCGAACAGCCGCAGCCGATCGAGAAACTCTTCATAGGAGCCGGCATCGGCCAGCGTCGCCGCCAGGCGCGACGACAATTCGCGCCGGTCCGGCATGGCGCCGAAGAACCGCGGATCGATCAGGCCGTCCATGATCTGCGGCTGCCGCGCCACCATGTCGCCGAGCCGCGGCGCCGCGCTCAGCACCAGCGCCACCAGCGCTACCAGTTCCTTGTTCTGGCTGAGCAGCGCCACCAGCCGGCCACCGCGATGCAGTTCCTGCAGCAGCCGGTCGAACGCGATCACCGCATTGTCGGGCTGCTCGGCGCGCGCCAGCCCATCGACCAGGGTCGGCACGAATTCAAGGAAGGCGCGGCGCGTCGAGTCGACGCGCAGGATGCGATACTCGGCGGCCATCCATTGCCGCAACGTTTCCGCCACCATCGCCGGCTTCTTGAAGCCAAGCGACACCAGGTGCTCGGCAAGCCGCTGATCCTCAGGGCCGGCCGCGTAGTCGACCGGCGGCAGCGACGCCGCGTCGACCACCTCGTCGGCCTCGAACAGCTTGCTGTAATGGCCCTGCACGCAATTGAGATGCGCCAACAGTTGCTCGGCAAATGCCGCGCGGTCGGCAAAGCCGAGGAAGCGCGCAAAGCGCTCGATCGTGGCCTCGTCTTCCGGCAGCGCGTGGGTCTGTTCGTCGGCGATCATCTGCAAGCGATGTTCGACCCGGCGCAGGAACAGATAGGCTTCGGTCAGTTCGTCGCGCGCCTGCGTCGTGATCCAATTGCTGGCGGCGAGAATGTTGAGCGTGGTCAGCGTCGGCCGCACCCGCAATTCGCGATGCCGGCCGCCCGCGATCAACTGCTGGGTCTGCGCAAAGAACTCGATTTCGCGGATGCCGCCACGGCCGACCTTGACGTTGTGACCTTCGACCGCGATCTGGGTCTGGCCGCGGAACGTCTGCATCTGCCGCTTCATGTCATGAACATCGGCGAGCGCGGCGAAGTCGAGATGCTTGCGCCACACGAACGGCGCGATCTCCGCGATCACCCGCTCGCCGGCCTCGGCGTCGCCGGCGCACGGCCGCGCCTTGATCATCGCCGCGCGCTCCCAGGTGCGGCCTTCGCGCTCGTAATAATCCATCGCGGCGGCGGTCGAGATCGCCACCTGGGTCGAAGCCGGATCGGGGCGCAGCCGCAGATCGACACGGAACACATAGCCATCGCCGGTGCGCTGCGACAGCATGCGCGCCATCGCCTGGGTGACGCGCACGAAGAATGGCTGCGGCTCGATATCGGGCGCCAGCGTCGGCGCTTCGAGATCGTAGAACACGATCAGATCGATATCGCTGGAATAGTTCAGCTCGCCCGCGCCCATCTTGCCCATCGCGAGCACGACCAGGCCGCTGCCCTGCTCCGGGAAATCGGTGCAAGGCGGCTGCAAGCGGCCGCGCGCGGCTTCCTGGCGCAATTGATAGCGCAGCGCCTGCTGCACGCCGGTGACCGCAATGTCGGTCAGCGCTTCGGTGACCCGCATCACCGGCCAGACATCGCCGATGTCGCATAGGGCGATCAGCAGCGCGGCTTCGGCCTTCATGCGCCGCAGGATGGTCATCGCAGCAGCTTCGCTGCTGGCCGCGAGAATTTCGGCCTCGGTGCGCGCGATCAGAGCGGTGAGCTGCTGATCGGGGTCGCTGCGCAGCAGCCGCAGCGCGCGCGGCGGATCGGCGCGCACGAGATCGAACAGATAGGGCGACGCTTCCACGATCGCCTGCAGCACGATCTGCGCCTTCGGCGTCGATGCGAATAGCTCGCGGAACCCGTCGGCAGCGGCCGGCTCCAATTCGGTGAGCCAGTCGTTGAGCCGCGCGGTGGCGGCCTCAGGGTCAAATAGCTGCGGACCGGCCGCAAAGCGCGTTGCCAGTTCAGGGAGGTCCGCGTCGATCGCGGAAAGGGTCATGCCGATTTCTGTTCTGCAGTCTGCGTTGCTGACTGTGCATCACCCGCGCGCGCTGGAAATGCAAGCGTGGCGCGCAAACCAGGCCCCGCGTCGGTGAGCCGCAATTCGCCGCCATGCAGGGTGGCGACCGCGGCTGCCAGACTAAGGCCGAGCCCGGAGCCCGGCAAGGTCCGGCTCGCCTCCAGGCGAACAAAGCGCTGCACGGCATGGCTGCGGTCCGCCTCCGGGATGCCCGGACCATGGTCAGTGACCGACAACAGCACCTGAGAGCCTTCGCGGCGGGCCTCGATCAGCACTTCCTGGGAGGCTGGCGCGGCGTCCGCTTGGTCCGAGCGGCCGTATTTGATGGCATTTTCCACCAGATTGGCGAGCGCCTGGCCGATCAATTCGCGATTGCCGCGCAATTGCGCCGGCTGCGCCTCGATCCGCAAGGTCAGCCCGTTGTCTTCGGCGAGCGGCTCATACAATTCGTGGATGCCGCCGGCGATCTCGGCGGCGTCGAAATCGACCATATTGTCGCGCGCCTGCCCCGATTCCGCGCGCGCGATCATCAACAGCGCGTTGAAGGTCCGAATCAGTCCGTCGGATTCCTC
Source organism: Rhodopseudomonas faecalis (assembly GCF_003217325.1). GTDB lineage: Bacteria > Pseudomonadota > Alphaproteobacteria > Rhizobiales > Xanthobacteraceae > Rhodopseudomonas > Rhodopseudomonas faecalis. The sequence goes on along the minus strand of NZ_QJTI01000002.1, from coordinate 197,167 downwards.
GATGGTGCGCTCCAGTGCCGCGCGATATTCGGGCTCGCTGCGCGATTTCGCCAGCGCCTCCTCGGCGCGGTTGCGCAGCCGGGTGAGCGGCGTCTTCAGGTCGTGGGCGATGTTGTCCGACACCTCTTTCAAGCCCATCATCAAGGCTTCGATCCGCTCCAGCATGGCGTTGAGGTTTTCGGCCAGCCGGTCGAGTTCATCGCCGCTGCGGCCCACCGGCAGTCGGCCCGACAGATCACCAGCCATGATGCGCTGCGCGGTGCCGGTCATGGCGTCGATCCGGCGCAGCACGCGCCGGCCGACGAACACGCCGCCGCCGAGCCCGAGCACCACCACCACCAGCACTGACCATTGCGCGGCCGAGCGCACCACGCCGAACAAGCGGCGGCGCTCCTCAAGATCGCGCCCGACTAACAAACGAAATCCGCCGCTGAGCTGAGTGACCCGGACCAGGGCGCGGTGATGCGGCGCATCCTGATCGTCGAGCCGGCGATACAGCGTTTCCGACCAGCCATTGGTGGCCATCACGCCCGGCGCCAGCGAAGCGATGTTGCCGGCCACCGCCTGCCCGGCCGGCGTGGTCACCAGATAGAGATTGGCGCCGGGCCGCAGCGCGCGGTTTTCCAGCGTGAACACCAGACCGCGCAGGCCGCGCCGCGAATAGATGTCGGCGATCTCTTCGACCTCGCCATTGACGGTGGTGGTGATCTGATCGGTGATCAGCCGCCTGGTGTTCCAGGCGAAGTAAGCGAGCAGCGACGCCGCAAACAGCGCGAACAGAAACAGATAGACCAGCGTCAGACGAAACGCGGTGGTCCTGATCAGCTTGCCGAAAGCGGTCACAGCACTATTCGCGGATCATGTAGCCGGCGCCGCGGATGGTGTGCAGCAGCGGCCGGTCAAAGCCCTTGTCGATCTTGCCGCGCAGCCGCGAGATGTGCACGTCGATGACGTTGGTCTGCGGATCGAAGTGATAGTCCCAGACATTTTCGAGCAGCATGGTGCGGGTCACCACCTGCCCGGCATGCTTCATCAGATATTCGAGCAACCGGAATTCGCGCGGTTGCAGCGTCAATTCTTCGCCGCCGCGCATCACCCGATGCGACAGCCGGTCGAGTTCGAGGCTGCCGACCTTGTAGCTGGTTTCCTCGGCGGGGCCACCCTGACGGCGCGACAGCACTTCGACCCGCGCCAGCAATTCGGCAAAGGCGTAAGGTTTGGGCAGATAGTCGTCGCCGCCAGCGCGCAGGCCCTTGATGCGGTCATCGACTTGGCCGAGCGCCGACAGGATCAGCGCCGGCGTGCGGTTGCCCTTGTCGCGCAGCGCACCGATCACCGACAGCCCGTCCCGTTTCGGCAGCATGCGGTCCACGACCAGCACGTCGTAATCGCCGCTTTCGGCCAGCGCGAGGCCCTCCTCGCCATCAGCGGCGTGGTCGGCGATATGGCCGACCTCACGGAACGCTTTCACCAGATAGTCCGCAGACTCGCGGTCATCCTCAATGATCAGCAGGCGCATTTCGTTGTCGGCTTGGGTCATGGCGGGCAGGTCTTTCTCACCATGGCGCGCTCAGGCGGCGCTGGCAAGGCGCGGCGCGCCTCCGAAAAAGCGGAACGGGCGGCGAAGCTTGGGGGCACCTCGCCGCCCGCCAGCCTTCCGACGGAGGGGGGCTTTCTCCTGCGGAAGGTTTCGATGGGAACGGACCGGAGCCCGTTCCCTGAGACGGTCGCGGTGGGGGCGGACCGACGACAGTCTCAATTGTTGCGGGCGCGCTTAGCCCTTGGCGAGCGGCAACGCCACGAAGCGCGAGGCACCACCGCTGCGCACCCGCAGCAGAATGCTGTTCTTGTTCTCGGTCTTGGCGGCCGCGAGCGCATCACGCACGTCACCGGCGCCGGCCACCGCCTTGCCACCGACTTCGAGGATCACGTCGCCTTCCTTGAAGCCGCGATCGGCCGCGAGCCCCTTGGGATCGATATCGGTGACCACCACGCCTTCCTTGCCGGCGCCCGCAACGCTCGAAGCCGGCACCACGGTCAGGCCGAGCCGCGGCACATCGGCGCCGCGACCGACATCGCCGCGGTCGAAATCAGCCTTGGCTTCGATGGTGTTGGGCAACTGGCCAAGCGTCAGATTGGCGACCTTCTCCTTACCCTTGTGAATGATGTTGAGCTTCACGGTGTTGCCGGGCGCAAAGCCGCCGATGGTGCGGGCCAGCTCGCGCGCATCCTTCACAGGGGTATCGTTGACGCCGATAATCACGTCGCCGGACTCGATGCCAGCCTTGGCGGCCGGGCCATCAGCCTGCGGCTCGGCGACCAGCGCGCCCTCGGCCTTCTTCAAGCCGAGACTGTCGGCGATCTCCTGGGTCACCGGCTGAATCTGCACACCGATCCAGCCGCGGCTGACCATGCCCTTATCCTTGAGCTGGGTGATCACCGCCTGCACGGTATTGGCCGGGATCGAGAACGCGATGCCGACATTGCCGCCCGAGGGCGAATAGATCGCGGTGTTGACGCCAATCACCTCGCCTTCGACGTTGAACGCCGGGCCACCGGAATTGCCCTTGTTGACCGGCGCGTCGATCTGAATGAAGTCGTCATACGGACCACTGCCGATATCGCGGCCGGAGGCCGAGACGATGCCGGCCGTCACCGTGCCGCCGAGACCGAACGGGTTGCCGACTGCCAGCACCCAGTCGCCGATGCGCGGTTTGCCTTCCGACAGCTTGGCGTAAGGGAAGTTGGAACCACCCTCGACCTTGATCAGCGCCAGATCGGTACGGGCATCGGTGCCGATCACCTTGGCGGTGTAGGTCTTGCCGTCATCGGTAGTGACTTCGACCTTGTCGGCGCCGTCGACCACGTGATTGTTGGTGACCGCATAGCCGTCGGCCGAGATCAGGAAGCCGGAGCCCTGGCCGGTGACCATGCCGCGGCCGCGATTGCCGCGCATGCCGGGCGGCATGCCATCGGGCCCGCCGAACCGGCGGAAAAAGCGTTCCATCGGCGAGCCGGGCTGGAACGGCGAGTCGTCGCTGAGGCCGGCCACATCATCGCGGCCACGATCGCCCATCCGCACTTTCACGGAAATCACCGAGGGCTTCACGCGCTCGACAATGTCGGCAAAGCCGACCGGCTGCGCCACCTTGCGGACTTCGCTCGAAACCTGCGCCGCCGCTGGCGTGCTGAACCAGTTGCCAGCACCGTTGATCCCGAGGCCATACGCGCCGGCACCGAGACCGGCGACCACGCTGGCCATCAAGGCCCATTTGCGCGCGGACAGCACCGAACGGTGCGAGGACTTCTCTTGCGGGGACATCGTCGGGCGGTTGGTCATCCAAAATCTCCGGAACCTGAAATGGCTGTGGTGCGATCAGCGCACCGTGTGGTCCAGAAAATGGGGGTTGCCTCCTTACCGCGCGCTGGCGAGGGAATTAATCTTTCGTAATCTTGCCAGTTCAGATCCGGCTTTGTCGGCGTCCTGACAAAACCGTGTCCGGCCGCAGCCGATCAGGCGGATTCCCGACAATGTTAAGTCTCTGATAATCCGCAAGTTCCCGTTGGCCTGGTTCTTGCCATGCAGCGCGACAACACGTCGTGGGTCCTTCCGCGCCGTGCTTGCGAAACGGGAGAAGGTCGTGGCCAATATTACGTTTTCCTCGCCGGTCATGGCGAGAGATGTCACGGTTTACGCGGTCGCCGGTGATCGCGGCACTATTCTGGCTGTCGCCAAAGCGCATAAGATTCCGATCCCCTTCGACTGCCAGGACGGCGAATGCGGCTCCTGCCTGGTCAAGGTCGAGCACTTCAACCCACTCGCCAAATCGGCGGTGGCGCTGACCGAAAAAGAAAAAGAGCTGCTGAAACAGCTCGGCAAGATCACCAAGGAGGAGATCGAAAACGCCGAAGTCAATGACGTACCGCCGCCCTATCGGCTGGCCTGCCAGTGTTTCGTGCGCCATGAGGACATTCTGGTGTCGTTCGAGGGCGACAAGACGCTGCCGGCGCAGCGTCCGCACGTCACCAGCGTGGCGCGCACCTACAAAGGCGGCATGGAGATCAACGCGCTCGATGAATTCTTCGGCTACGCCGCCAAGGTCGAAGAAGATGCCGCGCAGCACTATGATGACCTCGCCGCGTCAATGGCGAAAGTCGGCAATGCCGAAGTCGCCAAACTGTTCAAGCAACTCGCCGACTTCTCGCGACTACATCTGGCTGAGGTGAAGGCGCGCGCCGGCAGCATCGATCTCAGCAAGCACGTGCCGCCCGATTATGCCTGGCCGAACCACGCTTCGCCGGAAGCCTCGGCGGATTGGGCCGGCGATTCAGCCATCACCCGGCTCGGCGCCCTGAAAGTGGCGCTGCAAGGCGAGCGCCGCGGCTACGAATTTTACGGCGCCGTCGAAGCCACCACCAAGAACCCGGAGGTTGCGGCGGCCGCGCGTGAGTTCGTCAAGGAAGAAGCCGACCACGTCAAAATTCTGGAGGCCTGGATCACCCAGGAAGAGTGGGCGATCCGGCACGCCGCGCCCCAGCCGGCGTAACACCGTTCAGCCCCTGCAGCGCGCTTAGTCGCGCTGACTTCGACACCGACGCGATTGGCCAAGCCATTTCTGGCCGCTGATCACGTCGTCGTCGGTCAATCACGGAGCACCACAATGGACACCGTTGAAGAGTTTCTCGCCTATTCCATCAAACTCGAACAGGAAGCCGCGCTGCGCTTCGGCCAACTCGCCGATGCCATGGAGTCCTGCGGCAACCGCGAAGTCGCAAAACTGTTTCGGCAATTGTCGGACTATTCGCGCATGCACCAGGCCGATGCTCAGGCGCGCGCCGGCTTTCGCGATATTCCGGAATTGAAGCCGGAAGAATTCGAGTGGCCGGGGCTGGAAAGCCCGGAGACCGCGGCGATCTGGGGCACCGATCCGTTCATCAGCCGCGATGTTGGCCTCGAGATCGCGCTCGAAGCGGAGACCAACGCCTTCAACTGGTACAAGAGCATCTACGACAACACCACTGATCCCGAGATCAAGGCGCTGGCCAAGGAATTCGTGGAGGAAGAAAGCGGCCACGTCGCCGAGCTGCATCGCTGGATCGCGCTGCATAAGGCCGGCCAGGCGCTGCCGCAGGAAATTACGCCGTTCTAACAGGCCGGGAACGGCCCCGCGGCGAAGCTGCGGTGGAGCCGCCAGGCGTAAGTGATTGTCGGCGGCCGGGTGCCCATCAAAGGCCCGGCCGCGAACGTGTTGTTGTTGCCGCTCGCCATCTCGCCCGCCCCCAGCCGTCAGCGGCCAATCGTGCGTGGCGCCAGCCGGTGCTGGCGCACCGAAAGGAATTTGACCCTCGACCGACCTCCTGATACTATTTAATGTGATGTTATAACATTACATTGGTGATGTAAGTGTCGAACAGTCAGGATTCTGTGCCTCGCCTCCCGGTGACGGTGCTGTCGGGTTTCCTCGGAGCCGGAAAAACCACCCTCCTCAATCATGTGCTGAACAATCGCGAGGGCCGCCGGGTCGCGGTAATCGTCAACGACATGAGCGAGGTCAATATCGATGCCGATCTGGTACGCGAGGAGACCACGCTCAGCCGCTCTGAGGAGAAGCTGATCGAGCTCACCAATGGCTGCATCTGCTGCACCTTGCGCGATGACCTGCTGATTGAAGTGCGCCGTCTCGCCGAGGAAAACCGCTTCGACTACCTGTTGATTGAAAGCACCGGCGTGTCCGAGCCGCTGCCGGTCGCCGCAACTTTCGAATTCCGCGAGGAAACCGGCCTCAGCCTGTCAGACGTCGCTCGTCTCGATGCAATGGTGACGGTGGTCGACACCGTCAATCTGCTCAAGGACTACTCGTCCACCGACTTTCTCTCGAACCGCGGCGAGACCGCCGGAGAAGATGATAACCGCACGCTGGTGAATCTGCTGGTCGAGCAGATCGAATTTGCCGACATCATCGTGATGAACAAGGTCTCGGACGCCACCACGCAGCAACGCGACGCCGCCCGCGCCATTATCCACGCGCTCAACCCCGATGCCCGGCTGATCGAAACCGACCATGGCCGCGTCGATCCATCACAATTGTTCGACACCGGGCTGTTCGATTTCCAACGCGCACATCAGCACCCGATGTGGTTCAAGGAACTGTATGGCTTCGCCGATCATGTGCCTGAGGATGCCGAGTATGGCGTGACCAGCTTTGTCTGGCGGGCACGCCGGCCGCTGCAGCCTGAGTTGTTCAACGAATTCCTGCAGACGCCGCTACCGGGCGTGATCCGCGCCAAGGGTCATTTCTGGCTGGCGACCCGCCCGAACTGGGCCGGCGAATTCAGCATCGCTGGCGCGTTGGCTTCCGTCCGTGCGCTTGGGCATTGGTGGGTGGTGGTGCCGCCTGCCCGCTGGCCGGTCGATGCCGGCGTGCGCGCCAAGGTTCTCGCCAAGTTCGACCCGATCTATGGCGACCGCCGCCAGGAGATCGTTTTCATCGGCATGCTGGGCATGATGAACCGCGCCCGCATCACCGCCATGCTGGAGAAATGCCTGATTGCGGATAGCGAGGAAGCGTTCGATCCGGCCGCCTATGCCCATCTGCCAGACCCGTTCCCGCAATGGGAACGAGCCAGCGCCGACTGATAGCTACGGGTCATGTCGTGCGGGTGCGTTGCCCGCCATCAGCCGGTCGAGCCGCGCTTGTTCATCGGCAGAGAGCGTCGGCGCGGCGGTGGCTATTTCGGGCGCTGCGGCCGAGCGCTTGCGGCTATAGCGCCACAGCCCGAACGCGCCGCCGAGCAGCGCCAAGGGCGGCAACAGCCACAGCATCAGCGTGTGCCATTCAAGGCGCGGTCGCAGCAGCACGAACTCGCCATAGCGCGCCACCAGATAGTCGAGCACTTGGCTGTTGCTGTCGCCGGCCGCGAGCCGCTCGCGCACCAGCACGCGCAAATCCTTGGCAAGCGGCGCGTCGGAATCGTCGATCGACTGGTTCTGGCACACCATGCAACGCAGCTCTTTGGACAGCTCGCGCGCCCGCGCCTCCTTGGCCGGATCGGTCATGATCTCATCGGGCTGCACGGCATAGGCCGCGGGAGCACCTGCCAGCACCAGCGCGGTCGCCACCGCGGCCAATAGATGCTTCATCGCACTACTCCGCAGCTTGCAGCGCACGCGCCGCCTTGGCCGGTTTCGGCGCGCCGACCCGCAACCGGCGATCGGACAGCGACAACAAGCCGCCAAATGCCATCAGCAGCGGGCCATACCAGATCAGCAGCACCCAGGGCTTGTGATAGATGCGCACTGCGACGGCGCCATCGGCGCGCAGATCGCCGAGCGAGACATAGAGCTGGCTGACGCCGCGCGTCATCAGCGCAGCTTCCGAGGTCGACATGCCACGGGTCGCAAAGCTGCGCTTCGAGGGCGTCAGCGTGCCAAGCACAGCGCCCTGCTGCGACACCGAGAACGACGCGAACACTTCACGGTAGTTCGGTCCCTGGCGCTGCGACAGGCCGTTCAGCTTGAACTCATAGCCGCCGACCATGGCGCTGTCGTTCGGCTTCATGGTCGCGATGTATTCGCTGTTCCAGGTGCTTTCGCAGACGATGCCGATCAGCGCCACGCCGATGCCGGCATGGGCGAACGCGGTGCCCCAGGCGGCGCGCGGCAGGCCGCGGGCGCGGCGCCAGGAAATGCCGAGCGGCACGCGGAACAGCGCGATACGTTCAACCAGATCGACCAGCGCGCCGACGATCACAAACACTGCAAGCCCGATCGCCAGCGGCGCCAGCGTGCTGCCGCCACGCACAAACGCCCACAGCAACGCCACCGCAAACAGCGCCAGCAGCCCCGCGGCCAGCAGCCGCTGCGCGGCGCCGAGCAGATCACCGCGCTTCCAGGCCAAAAGCGGGCCGAACGGCATCGCCAGCAACAGCGGCACGCATAGCGGGCCGAAAGTGAGATTGAAGAACGGCGCGCCGACCGAAATCTTGTCGCCGGTCAGCACTTCCAGCGCCAGCGGATACAGCGTGCCGACGAACACCGTGGCGCAGGCGGTGGTGAGGAACAGATTGTTCAGCACCAGCGAGCCTTCGCGCGAGATCGGCGCGAACAAACCGCCCTGCTTGAGCGACGACGCGCGCCAGGCATACAGCGTCAGGCTGCCTCCGATGAACAGGCACAGGATCAGCAGGATGAACACGCCGCGCGACGGATCCGTGGCGAAGGCGTGCACCGAGGTGAGAACACCGGAGCGCACCAGGAAGGTGCCAAGCAGCGACAGCGAGAAGGTCAGGATCGAGAGCAGGATGGTCCAGATCTTGAGCGCGTTGCGCTTTTCCATCACCAGCGCGGAGTGCAGCAGCGCGGTGCCGGCCAGCCATGGCATCAGCGAGGCGTTTTCGACCGGGTCCCAGAACCACCAGCCGCCCCAGCCGAGTTCGTAGTAAGCCCAATACGAGCCCATCGCGATGCCAAGGGTCAGGAACACCCAGGCCATCAGCGTCCAGGGCCGCACCCAGCGTGCCCAGGCGGCATCGACCCGGCCTTCGATCAGCGCGGCGACGGCGAAGGAGAACGAGATCGAGAAGCCGACATAGCCGAGATACAGCATCGGCGGATGGATCGCGAGGCCGATGTCCTGCAGGATCGGATTGAGGTCGCGGCCCTCGACCGGCACCTCGGCCAGCCGCAGAAACGGATTCGAGGTCAGCAGGATGAACAGATAGAACGCCGTGGCGATCCAGCCCTGCACCGCCAGCACATGGGCACGCAGCGACAGCGGCAGATTGCTGCCGAAAATCGCGACCAGGCCGCCAAACAGCGCCAGGATCGCCACCCACAGCAGCATCGAGCCCTCGTGATTGCCCCAGACGCCGCTGATTTTATAGATCAGCGGCTTTTGCGAGTGCGAGTTCTCAAAGACGTTGGCGACCGAGAAGTCGGAGCCGACATGGACCAGCACCAGCGCCACGAACGAGGCGCCGACGAACAGCAGCTGCGCGACCGCGGTCGAGCGCGCGACATTCATCAGCGCCGGATCGCGCAACTTGGCGCCGATCATCGGCACCAGCGATTGAATCAGCGCCAGCGCCAGCGCCAGCACCAGCGCGTAGTGGCCGGTCTCAGCAATCACTGCGTTGCTCCCTGCGCCGCGGGTTCGGCATTGGCGCTGGAACCAGCGCCCGGCTTCTTGGCGTAGTCGTCTTTCCAGTGGCCCTGCTTCTTCAGGCTGTCGGCGACTTCGCGAGGCATATAGGTCTCGTCATGCTTGGCGAGCACGGTGTCGGCCTTGAACACGCCGGCAGCGTCGAGCGCGCCTTCGGCAACCACGCCCTGCCCTTCGCGGAACAGGTCGGGCAAAATGCCCTGATAGCTCACCGGAACCTTGGCGCTGCCGTCGGCGACCACGAAGCTGACCGCGAGCTTATCGCCCCGTTGCAGCGAGCCGGATTCGACCACGCCGCCGAGCCGGAACCGCTTGCCGGGCGGCACCGGATGTTCGGCCACCATCTGCGGCGTCGAGAAGAACACGATGGAATCGCGCAGCGCGTTCAGCACCAGCGCCGCGGCAATCACGAGCACAACGCCCGCTCCGCCGATCATCGTCAACCGTCGCTGCTTGCGCGTCATGGCCACCCCTTCAATGGCTGCATTTCGGTTCCCGTCCTGCGCGGCGGCCGTGTCGCGGGCGGCGCCAGGCCGCCCCCAGGCTTAGCCGTCCAGTCCGAGGCTTTTCAGTCCCGCATCGAGCTGCTTGAGGCGTTCCGCGTTGCCGGCCAGCGCCTGGCGCGCCTCGGCGAGAGCGGTCTGCGCCTTGTCGCGCTCGCCCATCACCATATAGGCGCGCAGCAAGCGCAGCCATCCCTCGACGTCATCACCATTCTGCTTGAGCCGGGTCGCCAGCCGGTCGACCATGCCTTGAATCATGGCGTTGCGCTCAGCGGGGCTGAGATCCTTGTTGGCGTCGAGCGCCTCCAGGCTCGGCTGGCTGCCCCCGGACACCCGCGCCAGCGCCGCCTCGACGGTCGGCCGCCACGTCGCATCCTCCGGGCCCTTGTCGAGCATCGCGCGCCAGATCGCGGCGGCATCGGCATTGCGGCCGTCCTGCTCGGCGGCAAGGCCGGTGAAATAGCGCGCCTTCGGATCATCGGAATCAAGCGCCAGCGCGCGCTCGAATTCCGCCTTGGCATCGGCGGTGATCACGCCGCCGGCGGCCGCGGTCAGCGCTTCGCCAAGATCGGTGCGGCGCTCGGCACTCTCGGCACCATAGGTGAGCGCATTGCGATAGGCGCGCGCCGCGTCGTCATAGCGCCGCAGCCGCATCAGCACCGGCGCCAGCACGGTCCAGCCGCGGGCATCGGTCGGGTTCTTCTCAAGATGGGCTTCGACCTTGGCGATCAGGTTTTCGATCGGTTCGGCGGCGGTCGCGGTCTGGGTACGCGCGGCCGAGGGCCGGCCTGCGATCTGCGGCGATCCGAGTTGCAGATAGACTACAACCGCCAGCGCCGGCACGCCCAGCAATCCGATCAGGGCCACCGCCCGGCGCATCCCGGTGCGGCCGGTCATGGTGCCGGCGTTTTGTTCCTGATCGGCGGCGGCGAGCAGCCGGCGGCCGATCTCGACCTTGGCGGCCTCGGCCTCGGACGGGCCGATCAGGCCGACCGCGGCGTCGCGTTCCAGCTCGGCCAGCTGATCCTTATAGACGACAACCTCTTTGCCCTCGCGCAGCGGCTGGCCACGGCGGCCAAGCGGCCACACGATGGCAAACACCGCCGCGATCGTCATCGTCGCGAACACAAACCACAGCGTCATCAATAGGCTGATCCGGGTGAGAAGTCAGGATCGGGCATTCCGGTGCCATCGGTTACACCACGCCCGATACGCCCGCGCAATCGCGATTTATCGCCCCGGCTGGCCTTGCTGCGCCGCAAGCGATCAGCTGGCGCGGCTGGCCTTGCGTTCCACCGCCACCAGGGCGTTTTCCGCCGCTCGGCTCATGGTGGCGGCATAATCGCGGCCGTACAGCACTTCGCAGAACCGGATCGCGGCATCCATCTGCATCTGCCGGAACGCTTTGACCCGCGAATCGCCGCCGCGCAGCGACTGCACCAGCGACTCGGTCGACTTCTCGACATATTGCTGCAGGTCCGAATAGGTGCGCAGCGTCACCTCGTTGATCGCGAGCTCACTGGCAAAGGTGCGGCACACCGCAACAAAGCCGATCAGCGCCTCGACCTCTTCGACCTCAGCCGGATCGACCTTCATGGTCGGGGTGATGTCCTTGTCGGGCCGCTGCCGCAGCAGCCGGCGCACCCGGCCCGGCACGCTCTCGATTTCCGATTTCAGCGCATCGGAGACGCTGACGCGGATCGCGGCGACCTGCCGGCCCCAATTGGAATCGTTGCGCAGATCAAGCTCGGTGCGCACGCCGCGCAGGCCATCGTGGACGATCTTGAGACGTTCGCCAAAATCCTGGAACTGGGCGCGTTTGATGCGGCCGCGCAGTTCGGCGACCTCGTGGCCAAGGTCATGCAGCGCCATGGTGACCGCAACGCCAAACGGGGTTGCCGCCACTTTCAGCTCGTCATCGGAAGCGGCCATGCGCACCGCAATCCGGATGATCTGCCAGGCCGAGGCCAGCCGCTCGATCACCAGCCCCAATGCGAATGGCAGCACGGTCGCGGTTTGCAGCGACGGCACGTTGAGCGAGCCGATCACCGAATTGACCTGACCGTCGCCGAACGCGCCGATATTGCTCGGCAGCTTGCCGGCCAGCGCTTCCAGCACATCGCGGTGACTGAGCACGGCGCCGACCGAGCGCAGATCATCGATCACGGTCTGCGGACCGATCCGCACCAAAATCCGGTGATTGTCGACGCCGGGCGTCACCGCGGTGACATTGCGGATCGCTTCGGCGACCGCGCTCTGCATCAGCCGGGTGGCATGGGCCACTTCCGCCGAATTGCGGCTGCTATTCAGAGAGGATTCAAAGGCTTGCGCCTGCTCGGGCGCGCCGTCACGGCACAGCCATTGCCAGATCTGCGGCAGTGAGCCGCGCCGGATCTGTCCCGGGCGCACCGCGCCGCCATGATCGACCAGATAAGGCTCAAGCGGCCGGAACACCACGCGAGCCGGTTCCTCGCCGCGCGCCGGCGCCGGCTCGTCAGTCTTCCGGACGATTTGCCGCAGCTGACCGAGCACGAAATTGGCAACGGTGACGTCTTCGCCGCGCTCCAACGACCGCTCAAACTCGCGCATCAACAGCGCCTGCGACTGCGGCGGAAGCTGTGCGAGATAGTCTCTCAGCCGCTCGGTCGATGTCTGGCTCATTCTCGCAGGTTCTTAAATGAGTGTTTCGTGCCCCGCATGGCGGCACACGCCCATCTTCACTCAAAGTTCAGTCAACCTCAGGTTTGTATCAGGGCTGCCGTTAAGAAGGTCTTGAAAACCCGGAACACAGTGCTCGCGAATGGCCGGTCTGCTCAGATCACGCTAGCTGGCGGCCGCCGCCCAAGCGCCTTCCGCGCTGCGGCAAACAGTGCCGCGCGCGATATCGAGCTGTCCTGCGATTGAGACGCTGTGTGAATAACCGCGGCAGGTCGCGCCCTGCCGGTTATAGGGCGGGCCTGGGACGATATTGCCGTAATTGCCAGAGCTTGGATTGCGCCACGGCACCGGAGCGCCGGCGACGCCATGGTCGAGCGCATCGAGCTGCGCCTGTGCGGCCAGCCGGCGATCCTCATCGTCGAGTTTGACGCTGATCTTGGGGCTGAGCAGATCGCCTTGGCCGAGTTCCGTGACCGCGGCGGCGGCCGCCTGCTCGTTGCGGCCGGTCAGGCCGGAAGCGCTGAATGAGCGCACCAAACCGCCCGTGCCCGGCGCGTTGCCGCCGGTCACATCGCAACCGGCCAACGCCAAAGCTGCCGCAAGCAGCAAAATGGTGTTCCGCTGGGTCATGGCTCTGTTCAGTCGCACATGGGTTTCACCGCACGCTCGCGGCACGGCATCGACTTCCGTCTAATCTACTCCAATGCGAGGAATGGGGCAGCAAAGCGGCAAGAGGACTGAGTGGTCTCACACCGCCGGCAAGCGCAGCTCGGCGCGCAGGCCCCCGCCCGGCGCCTCGGTCAGCGCCAGGCTGCCGCCATAGAGCGCGGCGAGATCATTGACGATCGACAGGCCGAGACCCGAGCCAGGCTTGCTTTCGTCGAGGCGCTGGCCGCGGCGCAGCACCTTGGCGCGCTCGGCCGGCGACAGGCCGGGGCCGTCATCATCGACCACCACTTGCAACATCGGCTCGGATTCTGCGGCGCTGCGCGGTGCCAGGCTGACATCGATCGACACCCGGCCCGCCGCCCATTTGCAGGCGTTGTCGATCAGATTGCCGACCATCTCCTCAAAATCCTGACGCTCGCCGCGGAACCTGGCTCCGGACGCCATCGAGCATTCGATCGCGAGCCCGCGGCTGCGGTGGATCTTTTCCATGGTACGGCGCAGGCCGTCGATCACCGGCGCGACTTCGGTGATGGTGCCGATGATCGACACCCGCGCCGCGATCCGAGCGCGCTGCAGATGATGGGCGACCTGATCGCGCATCATGTCGGCCTGCTCCAGCACTTTTGCGGCGAATGGATCGGCGTCATGGGCCGAGGCTTCGTTGATGATCACCGATAGCGGCGTTTTCAGCGCATGCGCGAGATTGCCGACATGGGTGCGCGCCCGCTCCACGATCTGGCGGTTGGCGTCGATCAAGGCGTTGGTTTCGCGCGCCAGCGGCGCGATCTCCACCGGGAACTCACCGACCAGCCGCTCGGCGCGCCCGGAGCGGACATCGGCAATCGCGTCGGAAATCCGTTTCAGCGGCGCGAGGCCAAACCGCACCTGAAAAATCGTGGTCAGCACCAGGCCAATCGACAGCGCCACGAATGTGCCGGCGAGATAGTAGTCGAAGGTGCGGGTTTCCTCGAAAATCTCGGTGGCGTCGCCCGCCACCATCACCAGATATTTGCCGTCGCCGCCAAGATCGACCGGCCGCTCGACCACGCGCAAAATCTGCCCTTCCGGGCCATCGACATAACCGAGCCGGACCCCGGCCGCGGTGAGATCGTCAGCGTGGTGCTCGAGTTGCGGCAGCTTGCGGTCCCACAGCGAGCGCGACGCGCGCCGTTCTGGTTTGTCGCCATCGGTGCGCGCCACCTGCCAATACCAGCCCGACAACGGCAGATCGAACAACGGCTCGCCAAGCGACTGGAACTGGCGCTCCGGGGTTTCTTCCGGGGTGGCAACTTCGGCGACCAGCGTGCGCAGATAGAGATTGAGCCGGCGATCGAAGGCGCGTTCGGACGACTGACGATACACCGAGGACAGCACGATGCCGGTCAGCGCCAGCACCACCACCACCCAGGCCGTGGCCGACAGGAACAGCCGCGTCGCGAGCGAACTTCCGCGCATCACTCCCACGTCACGGCGCTCCCGCGGCCATCAGGTCGAACGCGGCGGCGTCAACAGATAGCCGAGGCCGCGCACGGTTTGGATGATATCGACATCGAGCTTCTTGCGGATCCGGCCGACGAACACCTCGATGGTGTTGCTGTCGCGGTCAAAATCCTGATCGTAGAGATGTTCGACCAATTCGGTGCGCGACACCACCCGGCCGGCATGGTGCATCAGATAGGCCAGCAGCCGATATTCATGCGACGTCATCTTGACCGGCGCGCCATTGACGCTGACCCGGCCGGTGCGGGTGTCCAGCACCACCGGGCCGCAGGTCAGCTCAGATTGGGCGTGGCCGGTGCTACGGCGCAGCAGCGCCCGGATCCGCGCCAGCACTTCTTCAAGATGGAACGGCTTGGCGACATAATCGTCCGCGCCGGCGTCAAAGCCCTGCACCTTGTCGCTCCAGCGATCGCGCGCGGTCAGAATCAGCACCGGCATCACCCGGCCGTTGCGGCGCCAGGCTTCCAGCACCGAAATGCCATCCATTTTCGGCAGGCCGATATCCAGCACCACCGCGTCATAGGGCTCGGTATCGCCGAGGAAATGCCCCTCCTCGCCATCGAACGCACGGTCGACGGCATAGCCGGCATCGGTGAGCGCGGCGGTGAGCTGGCGATTGAGATCGGGATCATCTTCGACAACGAGCAGACGCAAGATTCTCTCCGCAAACAAAACAATTTGGCACGATCGCCAGGAGCTGAGGCGATCGGGCGTGAATGGGCGATGAATGGTGCCGCAATGTCATATTACGTTTTGTTCACGCGGTCTGCATCCTGCCATCAACGCCGCCGCGCCGCCGGCGGCGCCGCGGTCTGGCCCACCGCGAAGGTGCGGCCACCGGGACCGGCGCGCAGCACCACGCTGCCAAGGCCGAGACAGGCCGCCAGCAGCAGATAGGCCCATTCCACCGTGGTGCCGGACGACGGATAGGCCCGGCCGGCGATCGCGACATAGGCCGGAATGCCCAGCTGATGCCAGAGCAGCACGGCAAGCTGGCTGTAGATCACCGCGGCAAAGGCGCGCTGCAGCAGCGGACTGTGCCGCGTCGTGGCCAGGAACGCGCCATAGCTCTTGGCCAGCGTCTCCGCATGCTCCTTTTCCACTTCGGCCGCTGCACTGACCAACGCCTTTTCCAGCTCGGCGCGCAATTGCGCCTCGGTGAGCTGCTTGTTCTGATAGTTCTGCACCAGTGTGATCACACGGCCGAGCAATCCATCGGCCAACGGCCCGGCCAGCGCCGCGAGCACTGCCGACAACATCACAGCCCTCCCCGATCAGCCTGCGTCTGCAACTCAGCGGCCGGCGACGGTTCGCCGACCGGGCCGGCTGCCAGCCGCCGCAGCCATTCAAACAACGCGCCGGTGATGGCGAGCGCGAGCGACAGCAGCAACGGCCGATAAGGCTCGGCGACGAAACCGAGCACCAGGGTGGTGAGCGGCGTCCAATCGACGCCGGCCAGCGCCGGAATCACCGCGTCGTGCAGCGCGAGCGCGAGGCCGCCGATCCAGTACAGCCGTGCCAGCAGCACCGAACGCCAGCCGCGCAGCGCGGCGACCGCGCGACTCCCAAGCGAGCCGCTCGTAGCGTGGAAGTCGGCGAGCAAACCGGCAAGCACCGGACGGCGTGCCAACAGCGGCTGCAGCCAAGCCCAATAAGCGACCGCAAGCGCGGCCAGCACCGCCAAGGTCGAGAGCCATTGCATGATGAAGTTTCCATGTTGCGGGGTGGAAAAAGCGATCAGGCCGACGCAGTGACGATCGGGAGTGACACGGTGCCCGGCATCGGTTGCTGCTGGCGGATCACACGCCGGCGCCGCAGCAGCACGATCACAGCCGCCGCGATCACCAGCACGGCGAATGCGATCAGCGCGGTCTCGACCGGGTGTGCGGCAATCAATGAAGGATCGATGAGGGCGACGGTACTGCCCGCCGCCGCGAGCGGCGCCGCCACCTGCCGCACCGGCTGCGCGGGCGGCACAGCGCCTTTGCCCTTGGTGGACGCCTTCGGTGCGGCGGCGGCAGCGCCGCGCGCCATCGCCAATGCCGCCGCGCGCACCTCGGCAACGCGGCGTCCCCAGCCCTTGCCGAACACCGGCCAGGTGCGCAGCGACTTCAAGAACCGCAGCCGCTCATCGCACAGCGCCGCCACCAGCGCGGCGCTGTCGCGCGTCGCCACCGCGGCGATCACCGCATCATTCACCGCCGCACTGCTGTCCGGCAACGCCAGCAGCCGGCGCAGCACCCGCGCCGCACGGCCAATCCCGGAATTCACGCCGTAATCGAACAAGGCATAATCGAGCCCGGCCGGCAGCTCGGAACAGCGCAGCGCGCTCCAATATTTATTGCGATAGATCGCCTTGGCATCGGCGAGCGGCATCGCCTTGACATCGGCGGCCGTGACCTTGCGGCGCTTGAACGCCGCATAGTCAGCAAGCGTGATGCCGTATTTGGTCGGGCCGCCCGGATCTGAGGGATGGTGACTATAGCCGCCCTCATGGGCGAAGAGACGCGCCAGCGCGTCGTCGTAAGACGCCTCCATGATGTTCTCCAAAATGTGGGGTGATGGGCGCGGCGGCTCAGAGATATTGGCCGCCGGTCGCGGTGGTGCCCGCCGCGTTGCCCGGCAGATAATTGGCGCCGCCGCCGTTGCAATTGACGACGCCATTGCCCGATGCGCGATAACGCACGCCGGTCGCGCCCGAACCGGCGAAGCTGACGCCGCTGATCTGCACTAGGCCGAGCAAACTCGCGGCTGCAAAATTCGTAAAGGCCGGGGTGCCGGCCAGCGTCAGCGTGCCGCCCGTCACCTGCACCATGCCGGTGTTGATGGCCGCGGCATGGGCGGCCGCCGCACCGCTGATCGTGTAGTTCACGGCGGCGATGATCTTGCCGCCGCTATCGGCATGAAGATGCGCAGGCCCTGCGACCGCACCGAACTCCATGGCGCCGCTCAGCGTCACCACGCCGCCGGTCAAAGCCGCGACACCAGCGCCGCTGCCGGTGGTGCTAAGTTTCAGCCCGGCCAGCGCCAGCACCGCGCCGTGACTGACCGCAATGGCATGAGCGCCAGCGACCGCGAGCGTGACATTGCCGGGCGCGGCGGTGTCGCCGCGGATCGTGACCGTGCCGCGCCCGGGCAGGAAGCCGGACACCTGCACGCCACCGCTATAGCTACCCGCGGCGAGCTGAATGGTGACGTTGAAGCGGGCGAGATCGAGCGAGCCCCACACCACATCGATGGCGCGCTGCACGGTGCGGAACGCGCCAGCAGCATTGTTGACCAGCCCAGAATTGCCGTCATTGCCGTCGGGGCGCACAAAATAGCTGCGATCGGCGCTCAGCACTTCGCGCGGCCCGCCATTCACCGGAAAGCGCAGCCGGCCGCTGCTGCGTTCGATCACCAAGGCTTCGATCCAAGTCGCGCCATCGGGCGAGACCTTGAAGCGAAAATCATCATCCCCGGCGAGGCCGAATTCCGCCCGACCGGAATAATTATTGGCAAACAGCACCGACGCGGTGTTGCCGGTGTTCTGTTTGGAGAGTTGCAGCCGCACGTCGCCGCTGCCACCGCTGCCAGGATCGATCGCGGCGAACAGCACCGCGTTCGATTTCGCGCACAGCTTGTTCCAGGAATCGGCGCTGGTGTTGACTCCGAGCCGAACGAGATTGTCGAGCGCGAGGGTGCGAACATCGCGCCATTGCGTGCCGTCGAACACGATCATCGCTTCATCGGCGATCGACCACACGCACCAGCCCGCGCGCGGCTGCAAGAACGCCCAGGCGTTGTTCTGAAACGTGGCGACGGCATTGTCTTTGCCGCTCCAGGCGCCGCTGGCGCCGGTGCCGACGATATGACGATCACCATCCGATGGCGCGGCCGGCGGCGCGCTGCGATTGCGGTCGCGCACTGCGATCTGAATCGCGGCATCGAGAATGCGCAGCGCTTCATTATGGGTGACATGCTTTTGCGCTTGGCCTGCTTCGATCAGCGGCAAAGCGAGATTGGCGGTGTCGGTCATCAACAGCCTCACATGGCAAGAGAGATCACAGCGTCAGCAGCCGCGTGGTAGCGAAGCCGGCGCCGACTGCCGCCGACAGCTGCGCGACCCGCACCTGCAATTGCGTCTGCGGCCCGCCGAAATCGGCGACTTCCTGCGCCGCCGGGTACAGAGCTTGCGGCGCGGTGCAGCTGATGCTGCGCACTACGGTGCTGCCGGCCAGGATTTCCAGCAGATAGGCTTCGCTGTCTTCGCCGAGCGGCACTTCGCCGCTCCAGCTATCGGCATCGACCCGGCTGCGCCGTATCCACGACAGCTGCACGCCGGCGCCGGTCCGCTGCGCCCTCAGATGCGCCGGTGCCAGCGGCCGCAGTGCGGTTGGCCCTGGCGTGACGGTCAGCGCTGACGCCATCACGTCGTCATGGCTTCGGCCCGTGGCGGCAACCCGCACCGCTATCGGCCGGCCGAGTGCTTCGCGTCCTCGCGCCAGCGCCACCAGATTGCGATCGAGCAGCACGAGCGGCGCGCCGGCCGGCAGCATCGGCACCATCGCCTGCTCGCTGCCGAGCTGACCACGCAGCAGCCGCGACAAACGATAGGTGTCGTGATCGACCAGCTCGGCTGAACCGAATTGCAGCACTTCCCAGCCTGCCGGCGTGCCGATCGCCGCGGCGTTGCCGCCATCGAAAACAAGAGCGTCCGCGATCGAGGCCAGCGTGCCGCTCGACAACCGAACGCGGAACGAAGTGCCGCGATCCCACAGCGCCAGCGGCCCTGCCGGCAACGGATCGAGCGTCTCGCCGATGGTGCACGGCGCGCGCGCCACCGCCGCCGGTGCAAAGCTCGAACCATCCGGCGAGGTCCAGATCGTCATCTCGCCCGGCCAGGGATCAGCAAACACCGCCAGCCGCGTCAGCGTCGCCGGCTCGACGCTGTCGAGCATCGGCAGATCGAGTGCAATCACTTGCGCCGGGCCGAGTGCCGCCGGCATGTCCGGCGCCAATCGGCGCGGCACCGGCAACGGCGCGGCAAAAACGCTGGGATCAATGCTGCGCGCCTTGACCACGCGATAGTCGGTGTCGATCAGCTCGGTGATCTCATAAAGACCACGGCGCTGCTGCACCGTCAGCGCCACCACATCGCCCGGCACGAGGCCGATATGCGCGCGCCCGAGCGCAAACTGCGCGCTGTCGCGTCCGGCCCACACATCCTGCAAGGTGATCTCGGCGCGCCGGATCGCGGCCTCTGACGAACTGATCACCGCAAGATCAGCGTGCAGCATTCGGCTGGCGCCGCCGACCAGGCGCCGCGAACGCACCGCGGTTCGGCGATAATCAGTATCGGCATCGCTGAAGCCGATCGACATCTCGCGTGGCAGCTCGCTCTCTTGCGCGCGCGTCAGCCGCAAAGGTGCGCCGTTATCGGGCAGCACCAGATCGTGCTCGCCGAACTCGGCCTTCGGCAAGCCGCCGCGCGGCAGAAAGCGCAAGGTGCCGCTAGCCGCGCTGGCATCAAATGCAAATGCCATCGCCAGCGGCTCGATCATGGCGCGCGGCGTCATCGGCCGGTCGACCACATAGCCGTCGCACAGCTCGCGCAGGCTCGACGCATCGACGCCATCAACGCCGGCATCCTCCAGGATCGCACCGACCAGCGCATCGAGCGGCGCGCCGCCCAGCCGGCCGGTCAGCCAATGCCCGGTCTGCCAATTGGCGGCGTCGCTCCAAACTTGTTCGGCAGCCGGAAACGCCGGAAACGGCCGTGCGTCCCAGGTCCACAGATAGATCGCGCTTGGCTCGACCATGCGGCCGCCATAGCGCGGCGACAGCGGATTGAACGCAGCGGATGCACCAAATGCCGGATCGAAACTGCCGAGCACCGCCTCGAGATAGCGGCGCTGCATCAGGTCGTCGCGCTCGCCAGAGGAGAAATGCGGCGCAAAATTCTCGCTGGATTTTGGGTCGGGAAACACGCTCGGCTGATTGGCGCCTTTGTCGACGGCGGGGCAGCCGAGTTCGGTGAGCCAGATCGGCTTGCTCATCGGCGTCCACGCGGTCGGCGTTGTCAGCTCGACGCCGCCGACACGCTCATAATGAGCACTGCCCCACCAGTTCCACAGATCCTTAGGCCGATAGAGCCAGGGCTTGCCGAGCCCGTCGGTGATCGGCAGCCGCTGCTGCGCCATGCGGCCGGCCTGATCGGCATAGTACCAGTCATAGGCTTCGCCGCCGCGCAGATTGCCGGCGAGATAGTCGCGCTCATAGATCGATGCGCTGCCGGCGGCGTCGAGATGATCGCCACCATCGCGCCAATCGGCGAGCGGTGCATAGTAATCGATGCCGACCGCGTCGATCGCGGGTGACGCCCACAGCGCATCGAGCGGAAAGCGCAGCTCGCTGGCGTCCGGCGTGACGACATCGGCGCCATATTCGGTCCAGTCGGCGCCGTAGCTGACCAGGGTTGAGCTGCCGACGATCGCTTTGACCTCGGCTGCCAGCGACACCAGCGCCGACACCGCCGGATAAACGCCGCTGCCGGAGCGCACCCGCGTCAACGCTTTCAGCTCCGAGCCGATCAGCAGCGCGTCGACGCCGCCGGCATCGCGCGAAAGCCGCGCATAGTGCAGCACCATACGCCGATAATTCCAATCGCCGCCGGTGAAGAACGCCGCAACTTGGCTCGCCGCCGCCGCGCTGCCTTGCGGCGAGCCGGGACGGCCCGGCGCCGGATCGCAAGTGATCCGGCCGCGCCACGGGTAAGCCGGCTGGCTCGCCGCGCCGGTCCAGGGATCGGGCAGCGCATTGCCGGGCGCGATGTC
Source organism: Rhodopseudomonas faecalis (assembly GCF_003217325.1). GTDB lineage: Bacteria > Pseudomonadota > Alphaproteobacteria > Rhizobiales > Xanthobacteraceae > Rhodopseudomonas > Rhodopseudomonas faecalis. Next base: position 175,861 of record NZ_QJTI01000002.1, on the reverse strand, counting down.
CATCATCACAAACGGATAGAGCGTCACGCGCAGGCCGCGTGCTTTCAGCTCGCTGATCAATTGCCGCACGCTGTCATCGGATGGCGTGCCGCCATAAGCCGGCCGGCCATCAACCTGCGACACCTGATAGGCAAAGGTGCGGCTGACGCCATCGACCGACCAGCTCAGCGGCCAGGTGACTTTGCTGAGATTGTCGATGCCGGGCCGCACCCGGCACTGCCCGGCACGCAGATCTGTGCCGAACCACGCCACCACCACCGCAACCCGCGTCAGATTCGGGCACAGCGTCTGCAACTCATCGAGCGCGGCTTCGACATCGGAGGCCGCGGTGCTGACATGGCGATTTTCCGGCGCCGAGCTGCCGTAGCCGCGCAGCTGCACTACCGTCGAGGGCGCGTAGCCGAATTCGGTGCTGCCCGGGATCAGCGTCACCGCGCGCACCATGCGCTCAAGCGCGCCAACCGGCCGGATGATTTCGAACGACAATTGCGGAATGCGATTGCCGAAATCCTGCAGCGCCATCCGTTCGAACACCACATAGGCCAGGCCGCGATAGGCCGGTGCATTGGCCGCACCTTCGCGCGCCACGATCAGTTCGTCCGGCTGCTGCTGCTCACCGCCGCGGTGCACGCGGATGGCGAATTGCGAGCGATCGAGCGGCCGACCGTCGGCCCAGATCCGGCCCACTTGTGCGATCTCGCCCTCGCACAGCCCCACCGCGAAATTGGCGAAGTAACTATAGGTCGTGGTGGTCACGCTCTGGCCGCCGCCACCACCGCCCTTGCCGCCCGACGAGCGCTGCACCGTGACCACTTCTTCGAGCGCCGTTGCCCAGATCACCTGCCCGGCGAGCCGCGCGCGGCCATAGACCCGCGCGATCGGCGCGCCTTCGGTCGAAGCCATCACATCGAGATCGGCGAGCCGCGGCCCCTCGACGCTGCGTTCGGCGCCAAACAGCGAGCGATCGAGGGCATTGCCAACCAGCGCGCCCGCGAGCCGACCGGCGATCGCGCCGATCGGTCCAAACAATGCGCCGACCGCTCCGCCGGCAACCGACAATACCAGCGCCGCCATCATTGCACTCCCGGAAAGGAAAAGGCCTGAACCAAGCGCCGCCGCCACCAGGGCGTGATCGCGATCTCGCACACCGAGGCGCCGTCATGAGCATGGATCATGCGATCGGCCGCGCTGGCGATCGCGACATGCTTGGCGAGACAGCCGTCGCGATAGCGAAACAGCAGCACGTCGCCGGCCGCGAATTCCGCAGACGGCCTCAGGTGACGCAGTGCCGCTTGCTGCAGCGTCTCGACGCTGCCCGCCTCAGCCCAATCCGGCGCATAAGGCGGAGGCAATTCCGGCTCAGCGCCAAGACAGCCGCGCCACACGCCGCGCACCAGGCCAAGGCAATCACAACCGACGCCTTTCACCGAAGCTTGGTGCCGATAGGGCGTGCCGATCCAGCTACGCGCCTCTTCAAGCAGCGCGGCGCGTGTCACGGCAGCGTTCATCATAGCCCCTCCACCTGCAGTTGCCGGCGATGCAGCCGAGGCCCAGCGCGCTCAGGAAACGCTCGGACCGCCGCGCCCGGAGCCGCCGCTCCGGCCCGGCACGGGATAGCTGATGACGAAGTCATTGCCGGGGATCTGCGGAAAGCCGCGAAAATTGACGGCATTGCCGAAACGATCGCGGCAAGTGGCAAAGCGCTTGTCGCAGCCGGCGCTGATCGCGAAGCGGTCGCCGACCGCGATCAGCGCCGCACTCGCCTGCCACAGCGTCAATTGCGTTTCGGCTGCGCGGCGGCGATGCAGCTTGATCTCGATCGCCGCACCAATATTGGCGCCGCTCGACCAGCTCAGCCGCCCGGCGGTGAACAGCCCGTCGACAAAACTCTCAAGCCCGCTGACGGTGATCAGCGACGGCGACAGCGCGGCGGTGACCACGCCGCTGCCACGCCACGACGCCGCATTCAGATTGACGCGGCAGCGCCCATCGCCGAGATCGGCGCCGCAATGGGCGGTGTAGAGCCGCCCGCTCTCTTGCGACAATAGATCGGCAAGGCCGCGCAGCTCGGCGGTGAACGCCTGGCCCTCGCGCCGCACCTCGCCAAGACTGCCGCGCGCGGTGAGCAGCAGCAGCGACGGATCGCTCCAATCGACCAGCCAGCTTTCCACCTGCGCGGCGTCATAGCGCCCAGCGGCGAGGTCGTGCTCGCTCAGCGTGTCGTCGGATAACGCGCCAGAAATCTCGGCGCTCTCCACCGACAGATCGAAGCGGCTGCTGGCTTCAGAAGCGCTCAATCCGCTGGCAGCGCGGCAAACTACGCCGTTCACTATCAAATCGCGGTCGTGGTCGGTAAAGCCCTGCACCACGCCGTCGCGGCGCCGGATGACCCAGCACTGCGCCAGCGTGGTGACGCCGGCATCGAGCCTCGCCTGCAAGGCGGCTGGCACGCTGCGCATCGGTAGCTCCTTTGCTTTGCGCCATCACGGCACAATTTCCAGCAGTGGAATTTTGGGAATGGCGCCGGCCGCGAATGCCGCGAGATCAACTTCGAGATAATCGGTGTCGAACCGCACCGGCACATCGAACAGAAAGCCCGCGGTGATCGCGGCGCCTGGCGGCGGCACGGCGGCGGCGTGAAAGGTGACGATGCCGGTTACCGGATCGCAATCGAAGGCGTTGCCGTCGAGTTCATCGCCAGCGACTGCGACACGCACGCTGCCAGCGACCGGCTTGCGGATCGGCCGCTGATAGGGCGCGAATGCTGCGCCATAGCTCTTGGAAAGCGCAAAGCTCGCGGTGACGCCGTCGCCGACGCCGATCGGCTGATCGTGCGGCGATGGCGGCGCGCCGCCCGGCGCCGAACCGTGATCGAGCCGGTCGCGCCAGCGAAAGCCATAGAGCCGACCGCGGCGTTCCTCAAAGAACGCCACCACAGCCTGCAATTCGGCGATGGTTTTCACGCCATAGCCGGCGTCATAGCGCCGCCGCGAATGCGCCCAGCGCGCGTTGCGTTGCTCACGACCAGAACCGAAGCTGACGATCTCGGTGCGCCGCTCCGGACCGCCGGCGCTGCGCAGCGCGATGTCGAGCGGAAACAGAATGTCGTGAAAGCCGGTCATCGGCGTTCCTTGCTACGCTGATCGCCGCCACGCGGGGGCGATGGAGGCGAATGAGGCTCGGTCACATCGCGCGCCGGCCGCGCGCCACCGCGCGGGCGATCTGCCCGGTGAGGTAGCTTTCGGAGCGGCGGAAACTGTCGGCATCGGGCGTCGCGATCTGAATATTGACGGTGACCGCGCCGCCATCTGGACTGGCAACGCCGAGCCGGCCATCGGCGCCGCGCGCCAGCGGCAAGATCGCCTCCGGACCCGCCTCACCGGCGAGGCCAACGCCGCCGCCCAGCATCGGAAAATAGCTCGGCGTGCCGATCACGCCGCCACTGGCAAACGGTTTGATGCCGCCCTGCGCCTGCGGCTGCACCGCGCCGCCAAGGCCACCGATCAGCCCGGACATCAGGCTTTGCAGCCCGCCAGACAGCGCGTTCTCCAGCGGCTTGAACGCAGCCTTCAGCGCCAGATTGGAGATGCGCAGCGTCAGCGATTTCAGCACGTCATCAAATTGCTTGCCGCCGCTCACCGAACTGGCGAACGCGCCGCTCATGGCGTGGGCAAAGCCGTTCGCGGCACTGGTCAGTTCGCGGGTGCGCTGCGTCAGGCCATCAAGGCTGTCGGCTTGGTCGAGCCAGGCGGGGTCGCTATCGCTCATCACGCGCTCCTTCGCTGCGGTCGGGAAAACGCTGCATCAGCGCCTGCAAGGTGTGACGATCGAGCGGCGCACCAGCATCGCCGCGCCGGGCGCGGATCGCGGCGGCGAGTTCGCGCGGCGTCATGCTCCAGAACGCGGCTGGTGACAGCCGCAGCACGCCTAGGCCAAATCCGATCGCCGCCGCCCAGGGGAACGGCTGGCGTTGCGCTGCGCTCATCACAGGCCGCCATCGTCAAAGGTCGCGGCGATCAAAGCGGCCGCGATGCGCACATAGCCGGTTGCGCCACCCTCGACCGCCATCGCCGCGACTTCGTCGTCGCTGACCGCCTCGCCCGCGCCGCGCAGTCCGCAGCCGATGATGCGGATCAGATCACGTGCCTTGAGCCGGCCAGCGCCGAACCGCTCGGCGAGCGCCACCAGATCGGGCGCGGCAAACGCCGCTTCAAGCTCAGCGAGCGCGCCGAGCGTCAGCACCAGCGTGCGCCGCCGCCCGCCAAGCTCGGCGTCGATCTCGCCGCGATATCGATTGGCCATTGCGCGCCTCCGTCAAGCAGCGGTGAAGGTGAGCGCGCCGGCGCTTTCCAGCGACAGCTCAAACGTCACCTCGCCATTATGCTCGCCGGCAAATTCCAGGCTCGCGATCTGGAACGGACCTTCGATGGTGCCGAAATCCGGCACGACCAGCTGACTGTTCAGCACCGCGCCGTCAAAGAATGCCTGGCGCAGCAGCGCGTCGGAGCTGGCATCCTTGAACAGCCCGCGGCCCGACAGCGCCGCGCGGCGCACCCCGGCGCCGGCCAGCAATTCGCGCCAGCGATCGACGGATTCGGCGTGGGTGATATCAACCAGCTCGGCATTGAAGGCGATGCGCCGACTGCGCAGCCCGGCGACGGTGACATAGCCGGCGCCGCTATTGATCTTCAGCAACAGGTCCTTGCCCTTTTGCGCGCTCATGACAATCTCCCATTAGTCCGCAGGTTCAGTGACGGCGCGAAAGCGCACCACGGCGTGATAGGCGCGGCTGCTGTCGCGACGGATGTCGGCAATCGCAAAGCGCAGATTGACCAGGCGATGGCCGGACAGCGTCAGCGGCGCATCGTCGAGCGCCGACAGCAGCGCCGCGGCGATGCTGTGCGCTTCCTTGTGACCGCCATGGCGCGACCAGGCGTGCAGCGTGAGCTGATGCTCCTCGATCCGGCCGCCATCGACCGACAGATCAGTAAGCCGCGCCTCGCCGAGCGTGACATAGGGAAAGGTCAGCTCGCGCGGCGGCTCGTCATAAACCCGCGGCCCGCCCAGCACCGCGAGCAGCGCACTGTCTCGCAGCAGCGCGCGATGAATGGCGGCGCGCAGCGCCGAACTCGAACTGAGCATCGCCTCACCTCAATTGAACGGAATTCATGCCTGGCGCTGCAGCGCATCAACCTCGAGCCAGCGGCCATTTGCCAGTTCGCGCCAGCCGAGGATGCGATAGCTTCGCGTGCCATCGCTGAATTGATGCTGCCGCGTCAGTGCCACGCCGCCGCGCAGCACGATTTTGCAGTGCAGCTCGGCGCCGTCGGCATCGGCCTCATCGCCATCGCGCAGCGCGAGCGGCGTCACTGCCGCCCAGAGCGTCGCCTGCGGCACCAGCGCGCGCACCACGCCGCCCTCGCCGTCATCGCTCTCCACCGGCTGCAGCAGCGTTAGCCGGGTGCGCAATCGACCAGGATTACTAATCGTTGCGGTGCTCATAGCGACAGTCCGCGCGCTGAGCCGAGCAGCGTCGCGAGACCCGCCGGCAACGGCGCAGCGCTGCCCTCGGCGATCACGCCGCGCTGGTCATACCAATGCGCAGCTAAGCTGCGCACCGCCTGGCGCAGCGGCTCCGGCACGCTGGCTGGGTCGCTGCCAAAGCCAAGCTCGCAATCGATTTCGATGCCGGCGCAGGCGCGGCCGGGCTGCGGCAACACCGGCGGGGTGACGATCCGATCCGCTGCGCGATCGACCACAAAGCCCGTGACATCGAGCTCCTGCGCCGCGCCGGCATGGTCGAACACCCGCGCCGCAAGCACCGCGCGCAGCGGTCCGAGCCGGCACAGGATGCGGCGCTGATCCGGCCATTGATCGAGCGTCAGCCGCCATTGCTGGCTGAGCAGCACGCGCCGGGTGGTGGTCTCGACCTGGGCGCGCGCCGCCGCGATCAAACTCGCGATCAGCGCATCCTCGGCGTCATGCGTCACCCGCAAATAGCTCTTCAGCTCATCGACCGTGCACGGCTCCGCCGTCGGTCCAAGCAGCCGCGTGGTCGCCATGGCCTGCTCCTGTTGGTCACGTTGCTGTTCAAAGCTGGTTGACAGCGGCGAGCGGTGCGGCTTGATCACCGCCATGATCCGCCGCCTCGCTGTCATGTTCGCAATATTGTCCGCCGCGCCCGCGCACGCGCTGGTCGGCGGCGCCGCGCCGCAGCCGGATGGCATCGGCCGCGCGGTCGTTACCGTGGTCGGCTCGCGCGGCAATTTCTGCTCAGGCGCGCTGATTGCGCCCGATCTGGTGCTGACCGCGGCGCATTGCGTGCCGCTAGGTGCCGACTACAAGATCGTCGATTATGACGCCAAGCCGCAGCCGCAACTGCGCGACCTGCGCCGGGTGGCGCTGCATCCGCAATACGATGCGCGCGGCATCGCCGCCCATCGCGCCTCCGCCGATATCGCGCTGCTGCAACTGGCTGCACCGCTGCGCGGCCGGCCGGTGGTCAGCACCGCAGCGCCGCTTGAGCCGATCGCGCCCGGCCAAGAATTTCTAGTGCTCGGCGCCGGCGTCACCGTACGCGGCGATGGCAGCAGCGGCGGCAAGGTGCGCGCCGCCGCGCTGATCTCGACCTCGCAGCCCGGCCGGCTGCAGATCCGTCTGGTTGATCCGGCGACCAATAATCATCGCCCCGGACTCGGCGCCTGCACCGGCGATTCCGGCGCGCCGGTGCTGCAACAACAAGGCGCTGACCTCCGCGTGGTCGGCGTGGTGTCGTGGTCAACCGGCCCCGGCAACAGCGCTGGCTGCGGTGGCCTGACCGGCGTCACGCCGCTGACGCTGTATCGCGACTGGATCGTGCGCACCGCGCGCAGCTTTGGCGCGGCGCTGCCGTAAGCGCGCGCCGCCATGGTTAATCTTTGTTAACCATGTTGCGGCAGGGTGCGGCGAACATCCGGAGTTTTTGCAATGTCGCGCCTGCTGATCGCATTGTCACTTGTGCTGCTGGCGCTGCCGGCGCGCGCCGCGGACCTGCCGGTGCGCAGCAAGATCGGCAAGATCTTTGCCGAGCCCGAGACCGTGGTGGTGGTTCAGGAACGATCCTACACGCCGGGACAATTTCCGGTGCTGTCGCTGCCCGGCTATTACGGCCGGCCGAACTCCTTCATGTACAGCAACTACTACGGCTCCTCGCTGATCGATATCTACGGCCGGCTGCCCTATGCTTGCGGCATCTACGGCTATTGCTGATCGAGAGCACGCAGCCAGGTGGGCTGCGGCGCTGTGCGCGCAACCCACCCGACGCATCGCCCGCCCCTCTCTCAGCTCGCCGCGAATTTCAGCAGCTTGATGGCGTCGAAATCCTGCACGCCGCCGCCAACCCGCTTGGTGGTGTAGAACAGCACGTAGGGCTTGGCGGAATAAGGATCGCGCAGCACACGCACGCCCTGGCGGTCGACGATCAGATAGCCGCGGCGGAAATCGCCGAACGCGATCGACAATGAATTCGCGGCGATGTCCGGCATGTCCTCGGCCTCGACCAGCGGAAAGGTCATCAGCGTGGCACGGCCACCGGCCTGCGCCGGCGGCTGCCACAGATAGGCGCCGGTCGAATCCTTGAACTTGCGGATCGCCGCCTGGGTTTTGCGGTTCATCACAAAGCTGGCGTTCTGGCGATAGCCGGCTTTCAGCGCATAGATCAGATCGACCAACACGTCCGAAGCATTGCTGGCCGCAAACGCGCCGGCATTGCCGGACGCGACATAGCCGAGATTGCCCCAGCTCCACGATCCGTTGGCCACCGCCGGATAGCTGACAAAGCCCTTCGGCTTGTTGACGCCGTCGCCATTAACGAACGCGGCGCCCTCCTGCACCGCGAACACCAGCTCGACTTCGGAGGCGATCCAGTCGTCGATATTGACCGCGGCATCATCGAGCAGCGTCGCGGTCGCCGCCGGCATGGCATAAAGCTCCATCGCCGGAAACGACAGCGCATCCAGCGTCGGTGATGCGGTTTGCGGCCGGCCATCGGTCTCGCCGACCCAGCCGGTCGCCGGGCCCGCGGTCATGAACGGCTTTTTGTAAACGCTGCTGGAAATCTCGCGCACTGCGGCGATCGAGCGGATCGGCGAAATCGCCGCCAGCCGTTCACCGATGGTGTGTTCAAGCTCGGGCGGCACCAAATAGCCGCCATCGGGATTGGAGCCGACCGACAGCGCCTTGGTTTCCAAGTTACGCAGATTGCCGGCATCGCCGCTGCGCACATAGGCCTCGAACGCGCTCTTGTGCTCGAGCCGCGCGCTGTCGCCACCCGTGCGGCCGCGCAGCTCCAGCGCCGGGCGGGCCTGACGCAGCACGATGGCATCGAGCCGACGCTGCTGGGCATCGAGCGCGTCATTGATGCGGTCGACCTTTTCTTCCAGCAGCACGTCGCCCTTGCCAGCCTCGATCGCCTTCAGCCGCGTGTCGTTCTCGGTTTTGTAGTCCTCGAACGCGCGCATCAAGGCGTCGAATACCTGCTGCGCATCGTCGCCGGCGATGCCGGCCTTGGTCTCGGGAGCGTGGTCGAAGGTGGGCATCAGCAGACTCCGTTGCATCGCTTGTTGAAAGTGATCAGTGAAGGCCTTGCGGCTTTCCTCACGCTGCTCAGCGGGAAAGGAAAAACGGCTCAACTCTGGCGGCTCACGCCCGCCAGCGCCTGTTTGCGTGCTGCGCGGCCGGCGATTGGGGTGATCGGGCTAGTTCGACGCGCGGGTGGCGCCGGGGCATCCGCGGCATCCCGCGAACCGGTCGATGCGGCCGAGCTGACGCGGCGCCATGCCGCTTCCGCCGCGGCGCGCTGCGGCGAGCGCGCCGTGGTCTTGACCGCATTGACGCGGGCGCCCTGCAGCAGCGGAAAGGTGACGATCGAGATTTCCCAGAGATCGACCTGAAGCAGTTTGCGCACCCGGGTTTTCGGATCGATCCGGCCGCGCACCGTGCGATAGCCGATCGACAAGCCGTCAATCGCGCCGCCGCGCAGCAACGCCAGCACTTCGCGGGCGCGCTGCACATCGGGGATCAACCGGCCGCGCGCGAACAGACCGCGCCAGTCTTCGTGCAGCTCCAGCCACACCCCGACCGGCTCGGCGGGATCGTGCTGAAACAGCATCGGGATTTTGCGCAGGCCGCGCTGCTGCAATGTCGCGGCGAACGCGCCCGGCATCACCATGTCGCGCGCCTGATCGATGGCGCCGAACAGGCTGGCATAGCCCTCGATCGTGCCATCAGGGCTGAGCGACAGCCGCATGGACTTCGACGCAGGCGGAAGCAACGGGGCGTGCATCAGCGGCCTCGCAATCAAATTGAGATGTGATGAGATCAGCGGCGGGCGGCCAGCGCGCAGCAGGTGGCGATGGCGTCAAAGAAACGGCGATTGATACCAACCACTCCGCGCGTCATGGCCGGGCTCGTCCCGGCCATCTACGTCTTGGATGCTGCACCGCTGCTTAAGACGTGGATACCCGCGACAAGCGCGGGTATGACGGTCATTGATACAATCTGTTGGTATTACTTCGGCCGCTTGGCCGCGCGCTTGCGCAGATGCGGTCGCGGAGAGCCATGGCGCACTGGCGATGCGGCGCGCTGCATCTGGTCGAGATGCGCCAGAAATTCGCGAAACACCGTGATCGGTTTTGGCGTCGCCTTGGCTTCGCTGCGAAGATGGCTGAGCATGCTGTGCAACGTGTCCATGTCGGGCTCCGTTAGCTGTCGCGATCCGGATCAAGGCGCGGCGCGCGGCCGAGCCTGCGATCGCAGCGGCGGTTGAAGGATTGCAGTTCGCGCACAAAATCATCGAAGCGGCGCCAGGCCGCAGTCAGCTCGCGCAGCGTGAACCACAGCGCGCCGCTGGCCGCGAGCGCCCAGCACAGCAGCGCCAGATGGGCGAGATCGCCGCGCGCCGAAAATGTGTCGATCAGGTCGGACATGCGGCGCCTCGCGAGCCTAACGCTACAGATGGCGCGCCGCAGTCCGGCGCGGCTCAGCCGAGCCGGTCGCCATCGGGCAGCGGGCCGTAGCCCACTGCCTCGCGCTTTTCGTTGACGGTCAGGAACTGCGCATCAGCCACGCGCTGCCACAGCGCGGCGCGATCGCCGCTCAGCGCTTCGATGCGGTCGGTGTCGATCTCAAGCCGCAGTCCGTCGCCATGCAGCGGCGCCAGCCATTGCGCGAGCGCGTTGCCGACCCGGCCAGCGAGCGGCAGCACGGTCTGGCGCCAGAAGCTGCGGTTGGCTTCCTGATAATTGGCAAAGGTGTTGTCGCCGGGAATGCCGAGCAGCATCGGCGGCACACCAAAAGCCAGTGCGATTTCGCGCGCCGCGGCGTGCTTGGCTTCGAGAAAATCCATGTCTTTTGGCGTCCAGGCCATCGCCTTCCAGTCGAGCCCGCCTTCCAGCAGCAGCGGCCGGCCGGCATTGGCCGCGCCTTGATAAGTGTCGGTGAGTTCACGCTTCAGCCGCTCGAATTGTGGCTCCGACAACACCGAGCCTTCCGGGCCGACATAGACCAGCGCGCCGGACGGCCGCGCGGCATTGTCGAGCAGCGCCTTGTTCCAGCGCGCGGCGGCGTTGTGGGTATCAACCGCCGTCGCCGCGGCTTCCAGCGGCGCCAGCCCATAATGATCATCGAGCGGATGAAATAGCGTCAGATGCAGGATCGGCGGCAAGGGCGAAGCGTGCTGATCAAAGCGCACGCTGCGGCCGCCGACGCTATACTCATAAGCCTCGGCCCAGCCATCGGCGCCGGGGATCAGCTTGATGCGGTCCGGGCGCAGCGCATAAAGCTCGCGCACCACGCCATCGAGCGTCACCGCTTCGACATAGCCATTGCCAGCCAGCAGCAGATGCGCCACCAGCGTTTCCAGAAAAGTGGCGCCGTCCTGGCGGGCATTGGGATGAGTCAGCAATTGCAAGAGTGGATGGCCGTCCCGCTCGCGCGCGCCGTCATAGACCAGATAGCGGCACGCCGCGGCGTTTTCCGCGATCAAGCGAACGCAGCGATGCACAATGGCATTGCCGAGATAACCCTCGCGCGCCAGCGCGCTGTAATCACGCGGCGTCCAGCGCGCGATGCCGCCGCGCTCCACCGCCAGCAAATGCGCGGTGCGCGAGGCTTTGAGTTCGGGCGCAGCAAGCAGCGATTTCAGGCGATCAAACATCGGCCTTCCCCAAGCAAGCAATCGTGTGTCAGCAAAGCAGCGCAACCCGTGGCGGTTACAGCGAGCGCACCCGCGGCCCGCCGCTGCGGCCGAGCGCCAGTGTGCTCACCGCCCACACCAGCGCATCGAGCCGGTCCGGCGAACGACCGCTCGACAGACCATTGATGCCGAAGTCGCACATCTCATCTTCCAGCGCCGGAAAACAGCCGGCGTGGTGCACCCGGCCCTGCTCGTACAGCGCCGCCACCGGCTCGGCGCGCAGCCATTTGCCGCGTGACGCATGAACGGTTTTCACCGGCACCGCGGCGTCGATCTGTTGGATCACAGTGCGCACCATCTCGCCGCCCTGATTGACTTCGGCGACCAGCGCGTCAGCGCCGAGCTTGCGCCACAGCGCAATGGCGCGCGTCGCCCACGCCGTCGGTGTCGCGCCGGCGATGCTATCGTCTGCCAGCACATGAACCACCCCATTGCCGGCCAGCCCGGCAGCGACAATGCCGCAAGCATCGGCGCGGGCATTCGATGACGCCGGCGGATCGACCGCGACCACGATGCGTTGCAGATCGCGCGGCGGCGCCGCCACCCGGCATTGCTCCAGCAACGCGCGCGACCACAGCGCATCGGGGCGATCCTCGATGATCTCGCCCTCAAGCTCCTGACGGCCAAGCCGCGTGCCGTGGTAACGCGCCATCACGCTCTGCAGAAATCCGGGCGCGAGATTGAAGGCGTTGGCGCGGGTCGGCGCCCGCGTCACCGCGCTCGACGGCGCCGCCATCAAGCGCTTCAACAGCGCGATCGGCCGCGGCGTGGTGGTGATCAATTGCCGCGGCTGCGCGCCGAGCCGCAAACCGAATTGCAGCATGTCGAATGCCGCTTCCGCATAGCGCCACTTCGCCAGTTCATCGGACCAGGCGCAGCCGAATTGCGGCCCGCGCAAGCTTTCTGGATCATCAGCAGAAAACGCCTGCGCCACCGCGCCGTTTGGCCATTGCAGCCGTTTGCGCGATGGCTGCCAGCTTGGCCGCTGCTGGCGCGGATGCACCGCGAGCAGCCCGGACACGCCTTCGATCATCACTTCGCGAACATCGTGCTCGGTCTCGCCGACCAGCGCGATCCGCGCCACCGCGCGATCGGCAAAGGGCGGCAGGCCGAGCGCCTGCGCCCGCACCCATTCGGCGCCGGCGCGGGTCTTGCCGGCCCCGCGACCACCGATCAGCAGCCAGCTCAGCCAGGGCTGGCCGTTGGCCGCCAGCAGCGGCGGCCGCTGATGATCATGGGCAAACACCTCCCATTGCGCGGCGAGAAAGCCGAGTTCGGCCTCACTCATCCCCTGCAGCAGAAAGCGGCGCTGCGCCGTCGACCAGCTGGTCCAATCGTCGCGAAAGCGCGCGGCGCAGCTCGTCAAGGTCGCGGGGGATGGCGTCGTCATCGGCCGTTCTCTGCACATCATCGTCGGCGCGCAGCCGCCGCAATTCGAGCAGCGTGCGCGTCAGGCTGGCGAGCGTGCGCGCGCGCCGTTCGGCGTCGCTGCGCGGCTCAGTCAATTCGTCGGCGCCGCCGACCATGGCTTCGATCTGCGCGATTTCGCGCTCGACCGCGCGCTCAACCCGCTCGATCAGCGAGCCGGCCGCTTCCTCCCTCTCGACAACCGGCGGCTTGGCTGCCTTGCGCGTGCTGGTGGCGCGCGCGGTCTTGGCGGTCTTAGCCGTCGCGGAGGTTTTGGCTGCAGAGGCTTTGGCAGCAGAAGTTTTGGCGGCCCGCTTGCGCGCAGCCACGGTTGTTCGCCCCGTCGGCGTCTTGGCCGACGAGGTGGCACGGGTTGTCTTCATGTCGCAGCAAAACCCCTGTCGCGGAACGCGGGCGGTGTCGGCTCAACTCCGGAACATCACCACCCACACCAGCGCCATCAGCAGCACGGCCAAGGCCAGCGATGCGGTGAGCAGCGCCAGCACAGACGGGCCGCGCTCGCCCTGGCGGGCTTCGGCCTGCGTTTCGATGATCTGCTGGTTGCGCTTGATTGCCATCGCGGCCTCCATTGCTGGCATGCGCCGCACCTGGGCGTGGCGGCCAAACTAGCAACGCGGCTGCGAAAATGATGTTCCGGCTTGCGAGCGGCTGCTCCGGCGCCGGACCCAATTGTGGAGCATGCCCGGACATTACCCAGGCAGCGTCACGCTGTCAAGGTATATTTTCCTAGATCGTGCGGCGACCGCCCCCAAACGACAACGGCCCGCCGAGTGGGCGGGCCGTTGCCGAGTAATGGGCGTCGCGATTTAGGCGGCGCGCACGGTCTCCAGGAAACGCATCACCTCGTCCTTGAGCCGGTTGCTGTCCTGCGACAGCGACTGCGCCGCCGACAGCACCTGCGAGGAGGCCGAGCCGGTCTCGGAGACGCCGTGCTGCACCTCGATGATGTTCGAGGACACCTGCTGGGTGCCGGACGCGGCCTGCTGCACATTGCGGGAGATTTCCTGCGTGGCAGCGCCCTGCTGTTCGACCGCCGAGGCGATGGTCGAGGAGATTTCCGACATCCGGCTGATGGTTTCGCCGATCTTGCGGATCGCCTGCACCGAGTCGTTGGTGGCGGCCTGGATGCCGACGATCTGCTGGCTGATCTCGCCAGTGGCCTTCGCGGTCTGCTCGGCCAAAGCTTTCACTTCGGAGGCGACCACCGCGAAGCCGCGGCCGGCATCGCCAGCGCGCGCCGCTTCGATGGTGGCGTTCAGTGCCAGCAGATTGGTCTGGCCGGCGATGGTGTTGATCAGTTCGACCACGTCGCCGATCCGGCTCGCCGCCTGCGACAATTCGCCGACGCTGGCATTGGTGTGCCGGGCCTGCTCCACCGCTTCGCTGGCGATCCGCGCCGACTCCTGCACCTGGCGGCTGATCTCGCCGATCGAGGACGACATTTCCTCGGTCGCCGACGCCACCGACTGCACATTGGTCGAGGCTTCCTCGGAGGCCGCGGCCACCGTGGCGGTCCGCTCCTGCGAGCGCTGCGAGGTCATGGTCAGGGTGTTGGCCGAGGCTTCGAGTTCGGTCGAAGCCGTCGAGACGGTGTGCACGATTTCGCCGACCGCAGCTTCGAACGAGCTGGCGAGACGATGCATCTCGGACTTGCGCATCTCGGCGGCCTTGGCCTCCTGCTCGCGCTGCGCCTCGGCTTCAGCGGCAGCCTTTTGCTGCGCCTTGACCTTGAAGCGCTCGACCGCGTCGGCCACTTCGCCGATTTCGTCCTTGCGGCCCAGCCCCGGCAGCACCACGTCGAAATTGCCGTCGGCCAGTTCCAGCATCGAGCGCGCCAGCGCCTGCACCGGCTTGGCAATGGAGACGATCGAGAACACGCAGGTGCCGATCAGCAGCAGCGCCGCGATGCCGCCGACGATCAGCCCCATCCTTTCCACTTCAACGAAGCGCGCTTCAGCAGCGGCAATCGACTGCTGGCTGGTGAGCTTGCCGCTTTCGACGATCGCCGAGGTCAGCGCATCGAGACTGGTGATCACTGGCAGCGTCACTTCATGCCGGAACTTGTCGCCTTGCGCGGCGATCTTGGCGATCTGAGCATCAATGTCCGCGGTGTTGCCAGCGGTCGTCTTCTTCGCTTCCAGAGCCAGCATCTGTTCGCGCATCTTGGCGATCTCAAGCCGGCCATTAGTCAAGGTGGTGACATCGGCGCGGATCTTGTCCATGCGCTCGACGTTCTCCTTCAGCTTGGCGACCCTGGCCAGCTCCTCAAGATAGCCCATCGCACCGGCCAGGTTGGCCTTGTAGCTGTCGGCTGCGGCCTCGAGTTGCTGCGTCGAGTTCGCCACCAGCGTATCGCGGAAGCTGACCTGCATCGATCCGATCTTCGCCGCCAGGTCTGCGGCAATGCGCGCCGCGGCCTGTTGACGCAGCGCGGTCTTAAAGCCGTCCGCGACCGCGGACCCGCCACTGTGTTGATTATAAATCATCAGGCCGATCAGCAGGATGCTGAGGCCCGCGGTGATGGCTAACTTGATGCCGATACGAAGGTTCTGGACGAATCGGAGCATGATTACTTCCTGTCACGTTCATTGCACGGTTCCGCCGCACGAAGCGGATGTCCCTGCCGTCACTATCCTCCGGTTGCGTTCCAACCCCGTAAAACCACTAGGCGCCCCGAATATCCAAATCGCGAACGTAACAGTATTGTGACACTACCCTCTAAAGTTGAGCACGCATCGGTTGTCATTCGGAAGGTGAGACAGCCGGATTTTGCGCGATGGCGGCACACTGACGCCTTCTCGAATCGCGAACGACCGAAAACACCAACGGCCCGCCATTGCCGGCAGGCCGCTGCGCTGGGATGACCGGCTGGGTTAAGCCGCCCTGACCGTGTCCAGGAAACGACTGACTTCGTCTTTCAAACGGCGGCTATCCTGAGACAGCGAGCGCGCGGCGGTGAGCACATGCGCCGAGGCGCTGCCGGTCTCCGTGGCGTTGCGCTGCACCTCGACAATATTGATCGAGACCTCGCGCGTGCCATGCGCCGCCTGTTGCACATTGCGCGAAATCTCCCGGGTCGCGGCGCCCTGCTGCTCGACCGCCGAGGCGATGGTCGAAGAGATGTCCGACATGCGCGTGATGGTCTCGCCAATGCCGCGGATCGCCGACACCGATTGCCGGGTCGCCGCTTGAATGCCGGCGATCTGCTGACTGATCTCGTCGGTGGCCTTGGCGGTCTGCTCCGCCAGCGCCTTGACCTCGTTGGCGACCACGGCAAAGCCGCGCCCCGCCTCGCCGGCACGCGCCGCTTCGATGGTGGCGTTCAGCGCCAACAGGTTGGTCTGGCCGGCGATGGTGTTGATCAACTCGACCACATCGCCGATCCGCGACGCCGCACCGGCGAGTTCACTGACGCTGGAATTGGTCTGCCGGGCCTGCTCGACCGCCTCATTGGCAATGCGCGCCGAGTCCTGCACCTGCCGGCTGATCTCCTGCACCGACGACGTCATCTCTTCCGTGGCGGACGCCACTGATTGCACATTGGAGGAGGCTTCTTCCGAGGCGCCGGCCACCACGGTGGCACGATCCTGCGAACGCGCCGCCGTCGAGGTCAGCGTGGTCGCCGAGCCTTCCAACTCGCTCGCGGCCGACGACAGCGCCTCGATGATGCGACCGATCGCGCTGTCGAAGTCATTGGCGAGCTTCATGGTGTCGGCACGGCGCTGCGCGGCGGAGCGCGCTTCCTGCTCATGCTGTTCCGCTTCCAGCCGTTGCCGGGCGGCAGCGTTGTTCTTGAACACTTCGACCGCGCTGGCGATCTCGCCGATCTCGTCGCTGCGGCCGATGCCCGGCACCTCGGTGTCGATCCTGCCCTCGGCGATCACCTTCATGGTGCTGGTGACCCGGTGCAGCGGCTTGGTGATCGAGCGCGCCACCAGCGTCGAGATCAGCAGGGTCAGCAGCGTCACCGCCGCCACCACCAGCAGCGAATGCTGGGTCGAGACCGCAAGCTGGGCATCGAGATCGTCAATATAGACGCCGGTGCCGATCACCCAGCCCCACGGCGCAAACCCGACCACATGGGACAGCTTGGGCGACGGCGCGCTCGCCCCCGGCTTGGTCCATTGATAATCGACAAAGCCCGAACCGCTGCGCTGCACGAGTGCGGTCATCTCCGCGATGAACGCCTTGCCGGTGGGATCCTTCAGCGCCGCCATGTTCTTGCCGTTGAGCTGCGGCGCCATCGGATTCATCAAGGTGACATTGTTCATGTCATTGACAAAGAAATAGTCGTTGTTGCCGTAGCGCAGCGCCGCGATCCGTGCCAGCGCGCGCTTCTGCGCATCGGCCGCGGACAAATCGCCCTTCTGACTGCCGGTAAATTCATCCTTGGCGATCGCGACCGCGATCTCGCCGAGATGCTGCAGCTCCATCTGCTTCTGATGCTTGAGCGCGCTGCCGAGCTCGCGGGAGTCCAGGACCACGTTGGCCAGCAAACCGGTAAAGCCGACCGCGATCAGTAGATAAATCCGTCGTGCAATTGTCAGTTTCGGCAAACGCACCGTCCTGGCCGACATTCCGTTCTCCCTGACTACGATCGATAATCTGTAAAAGTACTAATCGATTGAATATAAGAACAAGTTAGCGACATCTTTGTCCGCCACACAAAATCTGCCTGCCAGTATTTTCTGCAATACTCGTATTTGTACGAATGATCTACGCAGAAACCACCGATGATGGATTTGGTGATTTCATCGACTAACTTGTCAGGTGACGAGCGGCAGCCGCCGCTGCGACCGCAGCCACTGTCCTGAACAATTAAAAGGCCCGCCCCGAAGGGCAGGCCTTTGGTTATCCCGCAGCGCGGCAACGGACTACGCGGCACGCACCGTATCAAGGAAGCGGCTGACTTCGTCCTTCAGCCGGCTGCTGTCCTGCGACAGCGACTGCGCGGCCGACAGCACCTGGGTCGAGGCCGAGCCAGTCTCGGTGACGCCGTGCTGCACCTCGACAATGTTCGACGACACCTGATGCGTTCCGGCTGCGGCCTGCTGCACGTTGCGCGAGATTTCCTGGGTCGCAGCCCCCTGCTCTTCCACCGCCGAAGCGATGGTCGAGGAAATCTCCGACATCCGGGCGATGGTCTCGCCGATCACGCGGATCGCCTGCACCGAGTCATTGGTGGCTGCCTGGATGCCGACGATCTGCTGGCTGATCTCGCCGGTGGCCCTGGCGGTCTGCTCCGCCAGCGCCTTGACCTCGCTGGCGACCACCGCAAAGCCACGCCCCGCTTCGCCGGCCCGCGCCGCTTCGATGGTGGCGTTCAGCGCCAACAGGTTGGTCTGGCCGGCGATGGTGTTGATCAACTCGACCACGTCGCCAATCCGGCTGGCCGCGCTGGTCAGCTCGCCGACGCTGGCATTGGTGGCACGGGCCTGCTCCACCGCCTCAGTGGCAATGCGCGCCGACTCCTGCACCTGACGGCTGATCTCGGAGATCGAGGACGCCATTTCCTCCGTCGCCGACGCCACCGACTGCACATTGGTGGAGGCTTCTTCCGAGGCCGCAGCCACGGTGGCCGTCTGCTGCTGCGAGCGTTCGGAGGTCTTGGTCAACGTCTGCGCTGACGCTTCCAGCTCGGTCGACGCCGACGACACGGTGTGCACGATCTCGCCTCGAGCGGCGGGTATTCCTGCCTCATGATCTCATCGAACGTCCGCGCGGCCTGATCGAAATCCGCAGCAAATCTCGGCAGACGTTCCTTCGCTTTGTTGATCTGATCGTGGAAGTCCTTGGCATTGCCCGCCACTTCCAGGCTGGTGCGCTGCATATCGGCCATCTCGGTCTCGGCGATAATAAGCCAAGCCAACCGACCAAAATTAAAGATACGCTGGTTGGCCCGTAGACCGGCCTTCATGCCCTGCACGTCCTTTTCCAGCATCTCGGAATAGGTCTCGTCGATCTGCGCCATCTTCGAGGTCGCAAACCAAAGTCCGCCGCCAACCACGATGCTCAGCATCAGGAAACAGGCCAGAAAAACACGGCGAAGAGAACGATCAGCCAACTAATCGCCGCGCGGCTCACAGCGACGCAGGCAAGGTCGCCCGGCAAGCCGGTGCTGGCGCCAAGAGACTGACCGACGTTACGCCATTTTGCGATCGCCAAGCGGCGATGGGGGAGCGGTGCCTGCCTGGCGCTGACCGCGCAAAGCCAAACGGGCCGCCCCTCAGGTGAGGAGCGGCCCGCTGAAATTTCGATGCCTCGCGGCGGCGGATCAAACCTTAAGCCCGGTCGCGGCCACGCGCGAACCGGGATCGTGCGGCGCTATTCGACCAGCAGCAGCACGAAGCCCAGAGCGGGCGCCAGCACCATGCCGACCGCGATCAGCGCGGTCACGGTCGCCAGCAACTGCCGCATTGGGCCTTGGGTGGACAGTGTTTCGTGCGTCGTCTCGAAGCTGCTCATGGCGCCCCCGCATTCAATGAGTGTCGCCATGGTATGGGCCGAGACCCGCTAACATTCCGGCTGCGGATTGCCGGGGATTCTCATGACGCCTCTCAACCTCGGTTAACTACTTGGCCGTGGTCGCGGTCGCGAGCGCCTCATAGTGCTTGCTGAGGTTGGTGCCGACCAGTTGCACCGCTGTCAGGATGACGATGCTCAGTCCCACCGCGATGATGGCGTATTCGATCGACGTCGCGCCGGATTCATCGATCAGAAATTCAGACAGCAGACGGGGCACACGTTGCTCCTGTGATGAACTGCGGAAAAACCCTTGCCCGCATCATAGTACGGTATTGGCGATTTGTTGCAGGAGCGTTGAGCCTCAGCGTCAACAGCCCGTAAACGGCATTGCCGACACCGGCCTCAGGCTGGCCGCTTCTTCAGTTTGGCCTGTCGCGGCAGCAGCGCCGGCCACGACACGATGTGGTCTTCCAGCTCCTCGACGCTGATCTCGCCTTCCTGGCCCTCGACCCGGCCGCGCACCGAAACGCCCGCCTCGTGCACGGTGCCCGGATCGCCGGACACCAGCGGATGCCACCAGTACAGGTCGCGCCCTTCGGCCACCAGCTTGTAGGCGCAGCTCGGCGGCAGCCAGCTCAGGGTGCGGACATTGTCCGGGGTGAGACGCACGCAATCGGCGAGCTTGTCGGTGCGGTTCGCATAATCCTTGCAACCGCAACCGTCAGGATCGAGCAGCCGGCAGGCGATATGGGTGAAATAGATCCGCCCGGTGTCTTCGCATTCCAGCTTTTCCAGGCAGCAGCGGGCGCAGCCGTCGCACAGGCTTTCCCACTCCGCCGCCGACATCTGTTCCAATGTCTTGGTTTTCCAGAAGAAACCTTCCTGTGGCGAAGGCCGTTTGCGCGCTGCTGTCATGCCGAGCCTTGAGGTCGAACCTGCGGAAGCAGCGGTTCTAGGCGCAGCGCCGCCGCTGGCGCAAGCCAATGTCGCCGAAACGCCCGCGCTCGCACGCGCGCCAAGCGCAAAACTCCTTGAGGCAGCATTGGTTTAATCGCCTTGGTCGGGTACAAGAGCATCTGAGTCTCCCGGGGCTTGGATGGCCTTGGGTTTGCCGCAACATTTCAGCACAACGTTCTTCCGGCGCGGCTTGGCGCCCGATGGATTGCAACTGCCAGGGCTCCGGTGCGCCACATCCTGCCCCCCGATTGGATAACCAAGATCCGGCACCGGATGCTGGATCTCGACGCGCGCCTGAACTCGTCGGTGTTCCGCTCATTCGCCGGGCTGCGCGAGGGCTATGAGCGCTTCTCGGTGTTCATGGACCGGTTTTACGTCGGCCGCTGGAAGCGCTGGGTGTTCATCGAGCCGCTGTCGGAAGCCGCCACGCTCGGCCTGTGCGGGCTGATCCTGCTGCTGACGCTGGCGCAATCGGCGTTCCGCGAAACCGCCGACGAAGACTGGCTGAAGAAAAGCGACCTCGCGGTGACGTTCCTCGATCGCTACGGCAGCCCGATCGGCAGCCGCGGCATCAAGCATAACGACTCGATCCCGCTCGAGGACTTTCCCGACAATCTGATCAAGGCGACGCTCGCCACCGAAGACCGGCGCTTCTACGACCATTTTGGCATCGACATCGCCGGCACGTTCCGCGCGCTGGTCACCAATGCCCAGGCTGGCGGCGTGCGCCAGGGTGGTTCCTCGATCACCCAGCAGCTCGCCAAAAACCTGTTCCTGTCGAACGAGCGCACCATCGAGCGCAAGGTCAACGAGGCGTTTCTGGCAATCTGGCTGGAAACGCGGCTGACCAAGAACGAAATTCTCAAGCTCTATCTCGATCGCGCCTATATGGGCGGCGGCACGTTCGGCGTCGACGGCGCCGCGCATTTCTACTTCAACAAGAGCGCGCGCGACGTCACGCTGGCGGAAGCGGCGATGCTGGCCGGGCTGTTCAAGGCGCCGACCAAATACGCCCCGCACATCAACCTGCCGGCGGCGCGCGCCCGCGCCAACGTGGTGCTCGATAATCTGGTCGAAGCCGGCTTCATGACCGAGGGCCAGGTGTTCGGTGCCCGCCGCAATCCGGCGATCGCGGTCGACCGCCGCGACGAAAACTCGCCGAACTATTTCCTCGACTGGGCTTTTGACGAGATGCGTCGGCTGGTCGACACTTTTCCGAAATCCTATTCGGAGCGCGTGTTCGTGGTGCGCACCACGATCGACATGAATGTGCAGCGCGCCGCCGAGACCGCGATCGAAAACCAGCTCCGGCAGTTCGGCCGTGACTATCACGCCACCCAGGCCGCGACCGTGGTGTCCGACATGGATGGCGGCGTGCGCGCCATGGTCGGCGGCCGCGACTATGGCTCGAGCCAGTTCAACCGCGCGGTCGATGCCTATCGGCAGCCGGGCTCGTCGTTCAAGCCTTATGTGTACACCGCCGCGCTGCTGAACGGCTATAAGCCGACCACGACCATCGTCGACGGCCCGGTGTGCATCGGCAATTGGTGCCCGCAGAACTATGGCCATTCTTATTCCGGCTCGGTGACGCTGACCCAGGCCATCACCCGCTCGATCAACGTGGTGCCGGTCAAGATTTCGATCGCGATCGGCGGCAAAGGCGGCCCGAAGGCCGGACGCGCCAAGATCGTGGAAGTGGCGCGCAAATTCGGCATCAAGGCGCCGCTGACCGATACGCCGTCGCTGCCGATCGGCTCGACCGAAGTGACGGTGCTGGAACATGCCGTCGCCTATGTCACCTTCCCCAACAAGGGCCGCGCGGTGACGCCGCATGCGGTGCTGGAAGTGCGCACCGGCGCCGGCGATCTGGTCTGGCGCTGGGACCGCGACGGCCCGCAGCCGCGCCAGGCGATCCCGGCCTCGGTGGCCGCCGACATGGCGGAGATGATGAGCCACGTGGTCAGCGAAGGCACCGCGCGCCGCGCGGCGATCGACGGCATTCCGACCGCGGGCAAGACCGGCACCACCAATGCGTATCGCGACGCCTGGTTCGTCGGCTATACCGGCAATTACAGCTGCGCGGTGTGGTACGGCAATGACGACTATTCGCCCACCAACCGCATGACCGGCGGCTCGCTGCCGGCGCAGACCTGGCACGACATCATGGTGGCCGCGCATCAGGGCGTGGAGGTTCGGGAGATTCCCGGCATCGACACCGGCAAGAAGCAGCCGCAGGCGCAGAGCGCCGCTGCCAATGTCGCCTCCAAAGCCACCGATCAGCGCCAGGGTCCGCCGCCGATCCTGACGCGGCGCGGCGCCGAAATCCTGGTGCGCATCGAAAAGGCGCTCGACGAGGCCGGCAAGACGCTCGGCCGGCTGCCGGGCGATCCCATCAAGCCGCTGTCGGCCAATCCGGTGGCGTTCCCGGACAGTTTTGCGTCGATGTCGGGCGGTGAGCCGCCTGCGCCACCGCGCCGGAACTGAGCGGTGCAGATCCGACAAGGAACGCTAGTCACGTGCGCCTCATCCTCTCGCTTCTGATCGCGCTGATCATCGCCGCCACGCTCGGCGTCGGCATCACCTGGGTCACCGCCACCCGCGGCATCGATCTCAACACCCTGACGATCGGCGCCTGGACCGCGCGGCCGCGGATCGGCACCGCCGATATCGATCCCTATGCGCGCGCGGTGATCGCACGCAGCGGCGAGCTGCCGATCGGCACCGGCGATGGCATCACCTTCTCGGCCGGCACCGACGACGCCAAGCGCCCGCTCGATGGCCGCTGCGACGTGACGGTTAGCGGCGTGACGCCGGCGGCGCGGTTCTGGACGCTGACGCTTTATGACACCCGCGGCTATCTGGTCGCCAATTCGATGAACCGCTACGGCTTCACCAGCCAGGAAATCGTGCGCCGCGCCGACGGAGCGTTCGAGATCAAGATCGCGGCGCGCGCCCGCGCCGGCAACTGGCTGCCCACGGGCGGCGTTGAGCGCTACACGCTGGCGCTGCGGCTCTATGATACGCCGGTCGGCGTCGCCACCAGGACACAACGCGACGCGCCGATGCCGGCGATCACCACGGTGGGCTGCCCATGATCCGCACCCTGTTCATTCTGATCGGCGGCGTGGTGCTGGGGCTGATCGTGCATCTGGTCAGCGTGCTGGCGCTGCCGCGCATTGCCAGCAAAGACGCCTATTCCCGCCTCGAACCGATCAGCGCGCTCAACGCGGTGACGGCGCTGCCGCAGGTCAGCCCGAGCGAAGCGCCGATGCCGTTCCTCGATCCGGCGTTCGCGCTTGCGGTGTGCCGCTATGATCTGTCGTCGGGACCGATCAAGCTGACCGTGCCGGTCAGCCAAGCCTATACTTCGGTGTCGTTCTATACCCGCAGCGGGCTCGCTTATTACGCGATCAACGATCGCTCCGCCGGCCGGCGCGTGATCGAACTCGATCTGATGACCGAGGATCAGCACGCCGAACTGCCGGACGAGGAAGACGTCACCTCGGCCGACCGGCTGATCATCGATTCCCCGAGCACCACCGGGCTGATCCTGCTGAAAGCGCTCGCCGCCGAACCCGGCTTGATGGTGCAGGCCAAGGCATCGCTGGCGGCTGCGACCTGCAAGGTGCAGAGCGAGCCCGGCAAACGCTGAGCGGCTCGCCGCTCAGCCGCGCACGCTGAGCGCGACGCCGCGGCCCGACGGCGCCAGATCGTCCTTGCCGGCCATTGCTTCCAGCCCGCCGATCAGGCGATCGGCATCGGCGGCCATATTGTCCGGCCCATGCAGCACCAGCCGTTCCAGTGCCCAGCGATAGGACGCCACGCGGCGATGCAGGCATTGCTGCACCCACTGCATGATCAGCGTGTTTTCTTCCATGCGCGCGACCGCATCGGCACGCTCGCGCGGCGATAGTTCCGAGACATAGCGCAGCGAGGCGTTGCGCTTCTGATCGAGCGCCAGCACCTTCATCGCGGTGTAACGGAAGGTTTCGAACTGCGTCATGTCGTTGCGCACGTCATCCATCAACTGCGCGTAGCGCGAGGTGTGGGCGCGGTGCGGCTCGTCGATCAGCAGCCGGCCATAGGCGGTGCGATCGAACGTCACCTTCTGGCGCCAGGGCGATGCGATCACTTGATAATCGCCGAACACGCTTTTCCAGGCCGGCCGCGAATGCGGCGGTTCGATCAAGGGATAGGCGAAGTCGCGCAGCGCGCGCTCATATTCGGTGAGCTGATAATTGGATGGGAAAATGCCGACGCTGCCGGTCGCTTCCGCGCCGACCCAGCGATGCATATCGTCATTGAGCATATCGGCGCGGGTGCGGCCGAAATCGCCGCCGCTGCAACCGGCCGTCAGGATACACAGCGTTGCCACCGATGACAGACGGAACGCGATACCCCACCGCGTCAAACTTCGCTGCGCCATTGCCTCCGTCCGATCAGGAGCGCGCCCGGCGCCGCCGCCGTCGTCCCGCTGCCGCGCCCTCTTTCGGACCGTTACCGTCGCTGCCGTCGCGATGCCGTTCAATCCGGATCACCGGCAGGATCAGCACCGTTGCTTCAATCTGGCGCGGAGCTGGCGCCAGACGCCCATCGAGCCGTCCCACCGCGTATGCTGGAAATGCAATGACCGTGCCCATCTCGATTTTCCCCGCGCCCAAGAGCCGGCGCTTAGTCATTAAGAGCAGGCATGGTTAATGAGATGTTAAACCTCCCCTCGTTCAATGACGGGGAGCTGGAACGAGCATGCTAAGTGTGGCCGCGCGGCCATAGAAGCGGCCGCCCTGACGCCGCACATCGTGCTTGCCGGCCAGTTTACGAAAGGTTGCCGTTAACGAGGCGTTTACCTACGCCATTGCGAAGGCCGATTGCAGCAATGCGCCGTTGTTTGTCCGCCGAGGCTGGCTCCTTTGCGGTGAGCTTTATGAATAAGGACCAGCGCCATGCCTGTTACACCCAACGAAGCGGACAGCGAGGACACAGCCGACATCGCGATCGCCCGCCGCGTGATGACGCGCATCACCAGCGGGGACGAACAGCTCCTCACCAGCGCGGAGCTGGACGAGCTGCTGGCGGCGACAACGCCGCTGGCGTTCTACCGGCAACGGGCCGGGCTCACCCAGGCTACGCTGGCGCAGCGTACCGGCCTGGCGCAAAGCGAGCTTGCGGCGATCGAGGCCCGGCGAAAGAGCGCCGACATACCAACCATGGGCAAGATTGCCGAGGCTCTTAATCTGACGATTGATGACCTCGTCGTTTCCAAATCCCCAGCTTCCCGCCCGGCAAACCGCCAGGCCGCGCGATAGCAGCGCATCCTGGGGAAACGTTACCAATGAGATCAAAGAGTTACTTCGCGTCAATCTTAACGCGCTGTTAAATCAAGAACTCTAGTTTGAATCGAATTGTACAGGTTCGCGCGTCCCGCTGACATGATCGCTTCACCGCAGATTCCCGGCCTTGATGGGCTGCTGACGCTATCGCGCCGCGAAGGCGTCGATATTCGTCCGACGCTGCTGCGCGTGCTGACCGATCTCTATGTCCAGACCCGCCTGCACACCACCGACGAAGAACGGCAATATGTCGAGCTCGCCAGCCGGCTGATCGATCAGGTCGACGACTGCACCCGCGCCGCGGTGCGCGCCCGGCTGTCGATCTATCCGAATACGCCGCTGCCGATCGCCTACAAGCTCGGTCTGCGCCAGCCCGATCCCGAAACCTTGCCGCTGGCTGAGCCGATCGCGCCGGCCGCGAGCGCGCCGGCACCGCAGCGCCCGCCGAGCGAGGCGCAGCTCCGGGTCTCGGCGACCTTGACCATGCAGCCGGAAGACGCGGCGCAGATCAACGACATGTTCTTTGCGGCCGGACCGCGCGAGCGCGCCCAGATCCTGCAAAACCTCGCCGAGACGCCGCTGCGGCCGGCGGCGCGTATTTACGGTCCGCGCGCCGAGCTTGCGGTGCAGGCGCTGGAAATGGCGGCCTATGCGGTCGATGCCGAGAATTTCGCCCGCGAATTGTCCGAAGTGCTGATCTTGCCGTTCAGCGTTGCCGAGAAGGTGGTGAAGGACGAAGGCGGTGAGCCGATGGCCTGCGCGGTGAAGGCGCTCGGCATGCCGGGGCCGGTGTTCGAGCGGGTGCTGATGTTCCTCGATCCGACGCTCGGCAGCTCGGTCGATCGCGTCTATCGGCTGTCGCGACTCTATGATGTGCTGAGCGAGCGCGCCGCGCTGATCATGCTGGCCGCTTGGCGCGGCACCGCGGTCGCGGTCACCCGCGCCAAATATCGCCCGACGCTGTACAATGACGAGCGGCAGCGCGCGCGCGGTGGTTCAGTCGCCACGCCGCTACGTCCGGCAGCGCCGGCCGCGCAACCGGGCCGCACCGCGAGCCAGGGCTGAGCGTTTTCGCGCGCTGTACGATAGCAGCTATTTATACCAGCGGCTCCTACCATTGACACGTCATGCCCGCGCTTGTCGCGGGTATCCACGTCTTGGAAGCGCTGCAAGATCAAAGACGTGGATGGCCGGGACGAAGCCCGGCCATGACGTGCGGAGTGGTTGGTATCAATTGCCGTTGGTATTACTTCGCCAGATCGAGAAAATGCCGCCCGGCGCGGTCTTCCAGTTCGACAATCCAGACATCGGGATCGAAGCCGGTTTCCTTGGCGAGCCGTTGTTCAACGGCCGCCTCCTCCACCGGCTGCGGCGTCGCGGCGACAAACACCCGCTCGAACGGCCGCTCATCATCATAGACGGTCTGCGGCGCCGGCATATAGAGCATGGCCGTGCCATCGAGCAGCGCCACCTTGATCAGCACCGCCCCTGCTTCCTCGGCGCCGCGGCGCCGGATCGCGCCGAACACTCCTTCGGTCTGGCAGCGGCGCAGATAGGCCGCCACCCAGATGCTGCTCTTCAATCGCATGACAAAACCTCGGGCGCGCGCGACTAATCGATCGGGCGGCCGGTCATCGCCGACAATTCCTTGACGAGCCGATCAGAGACCTGACCGGTGACCGGCATGCGGCGATCGCGCTCAAAGCGCTGAATGGCGGCCTGGGTGTCGCTGCCGGCGACGCCGGTCGCCTTGAGCTGGCCATAGCCATAATCGGTCAGCGCGCGCTGCACTGCTGCGATCCGGCGCGAAGAGTCGATCAGATCGCCGAGCGGATCGCTGCGGGTGCTGACCGGCACCGGGGCCGGCGGCCGCGGCTGCGCGGCAACCGGCGCCGCGACGGGCGCAGGCGCTGCGGCGGTGACCTTGGTCGGGCTATTGGCAAACAGATCAGCGCTGCGCGGCTCCGGCGCCCGGCCATCGAGCGCGCGCGGCTCGAGCGGCTTCAATTCGCCGACCCGGGGCTCAGCGAGGCGCTGCGTCGCTTCGGACGGCCGTGGCCGCGGCAGCACGCCAACCGCCGCCGCTGTGGCCTGCACCGCCGCCGGGGGCGGCGGCGCGGCGCCGAACATCGGCGACGGATGACGGCCAGCCTGCATCAACAGCGCATTGCTGATGATCGCGATCGCCGCCGCCGCAGCGAACATCGCGGCGATGACATCCTTGGGATGGTTCATCAGCAGCCGCATCGCCAGGCCGCGCTCATCATCAGGCTCCAGCGCTACCGCGCGCGCTCCTGACGAACCCGGCTTCTGACGAACGGACTTTTTAGGCACTCTTCTTCACCTGAAATGGTTGGTTGCGGATCTCGGTCGGCGCCGACGACGCCGGACCGATGGTCGCGATCTTGCTCGAGGCGCGTGCGCCCTTGGCGGTGAGCGGCAGCAGCACGGTGACCGTGGTGCCCTCGTCCAGCTTGCTGGCCAACGAAATGGTGCCGCCATGCAGCGCCACCAGCGTCTTCACGATCGACAGCCCAAGCCCGGTGCCTTCATGGCGGCGCTGATAGGTCTTGCCGGCCTGGAAGAACGGATCGCCGATGCGCTTGAGATCATCTGCGGCGATGCCGACGCCGGTGTCAGTGACGCGCAGCGCGAGATACGGCCCTTCGACCGCGGCCGACACCGTCACGCTGCCACCGCGCTCGGTGAACTTGATGGCGTTCGACACCAGATTGATCAGAATCTGCTTGAAGGCGCGCGGATCGCCATCGACGTCGGGCAGATCGTCGGGCGCGCGCGCCACCAGATCGATGCCGGCTTCGCGGGCCTTCAGCGCCAGCAGATCGCAGCAATTGACCAGCGCCGGGCGCGGCGCAAACGGTTCCGGCTCGATTTCGAAATTGCCGGCCTCCATCTTCGACATGTCGAGGATGCCGTTCACCACCGACAACAGATGCTGGCCGGAATCATGGATCAGCTGCGCGTATTCGCGGCGGCGCGCGGCATCGAGCACCAGCTCTTCGTCGCGCACGATCATTTCCGAAAAGCCGATAATGGCGTTGAGCGGCGTGCGCAGTTCATGGCTGACCGTGGCAAGGAACCGGCTGCGCGTGGCGTCGGCGCGCTCGGCTTCTGCGCGCGCTTGTTCCAGCGCCTGCTCCTGCTGCTTGCGCGCGGTGATATCGCGCATCACCGCAACCACGTCGCTGCTGGCGGACCCCGCCGCACCCGCCGCCATCGGCCGGCAGCGCAGTTCCACCCAGATGAATTCGCCAGTGCCGAGACGTTCTTCATAAGGCAGTTCGCGGCGCAGCCGGAACTCGACGCTGCGCGCTTCACCGCCGCGGCCGGCATCGGACAGCGCGGTTAGAAACGCCGGACGATCGATGACATGCACGCGATCAAACAGACCATGACCGAGCAACTGCCGCGCCGGCGTGCCGATCATCGCTTCCACCGCGGGCGAGATGAACTGCACGGCGCCGTCGCGGCTGTGGCACGAGATCACATCGCTCATATTGCAGGCCAGCAGCCGGTAGCGTTGTTCCTCGGCATTGAGCAGCGCGACGCTGGTGCGGCCGAGCACTTCGGCGCAATAGGCCAGGCCGCAGCCATAGAGCAGCGCCGACAAGACGCCGCCCGCCATCAGCACGCTGGTAGATACACCAGCGGCCTGCGACGGCGGCAGCGTATCGAAATGGGTCAGCCCAACCAGCAGCAGCGCGCTGCCGATCGCGAGCGCGGAGGCAAACGCCACCACGCGCCGCGACGCCGACAGCGCCGCCTCGAGCGGGATCACCACCAGCCAGATCGCCGCGAATGACGCGATGCCGCCGGTGTTGATCGCGACCAGCAGCACCAGCCCAGCCAGCGCCAGCGACGACAGCATGTTGGCGGCTTCGTAGCGACCGGTGCGCGACAGGAAATAGGACAATAGGATTGGCGCGGTCAGCCAGGCGAAACCGACCACTTCCAGCCCGGTCGGCGCGCCATGCAGCGCCAGATAGACCGGAAACGCCGCCAGCGCGGTGAGCGAGCCGAGCAGCCGCGGCGCGATGAACGCCCGGTGATGCGCGCGCGCAAGCGCATCGCGACGCGCTGAGGGATGCAGCAGCGTGTCCAGACAATCGCGAATGATGCTTGATACGGTCACGTTGATTGACGCTTTGGCTTGCTCTGACAAGGACGCGCCGTAACGCTCCCTTATCGTTTGCGCCAAACTGTCAGAGTGAAATTAAGCGAAACCTAAGGTCCATAGATAGCCAGCCCCCGGTGCTGTGCCTGCACAGTTCGCAAGGTCGACATGGTGAACGAGCGGTTTCCAAACCGCACCATGGTTTCCAAGAAGTCACTAATCATCGGGCTTGAATTAAATCGCACGCAAATCAATGGAAAATTTACGTCGAATCGATCCACGCGAGGGGCAAGGTGAGTTGCATCAAATTTGAAGCAACTCGCTCACCTCATATTTATCGACCATTGCTACCCGTGATCCGATTGCGAGTACAAATGTCGCAACGGGGGTCAATCGAGACGACGGGGTCGCGTGATGATGTTCCTGCTCCGCATGGCGTTCTGGCTCGGGCTGGTTCTCGTCCTGTTACCGCGCGAGAAGACGCCGGAATCCGAAAAGATGCCGCAGATCGGTGCTGCTGATGCTGTGTCCGCAGCAAGCGCCGCGGTATCTGACATGAGTCAATTCTGCAAGCGGCAGCCGGCCGCGTGCGAGGTCGGCGGCCAGGCCGCCAGCATGATCGGGCAACGCGCCACTGATGGCGCACGCAAGCTCTATCAGATGATCACCGACAAGAAGCCGAACGATCATACCAGTTCGATCGGCGACGATCCGTCGGAATCACCTGAGGGGGGAACTGCACCGCACGATACGCTAGAGCCTGGAGATCTCGACGTGGAATGGCGGCTGTCAGCGGCAACTACACAGGTGCCGCAGATCAGCGTACCGGACAGCACACCCGCGAACTGAGCCGCAAGCGCAGGCAGCTTGCACAGACTACGCGCAGCCCTTGAATGCGGCTATTCCGCGCGACGGTGATGATTTCTGCGCCTTTTGTTTCTGCGCCGGTTGTTTGAGCGGCTTGTGGTTGCGACGTTGGTTTCAGCGACGGATGCGCGATTATCGCTTTCAGGGCGCTACGAACCAATATATCTGTCGGGGTCTCGCCACCCGCCGACGCCATTGCCGACGCGTTCCCTGGGATGGCGGAACCGGGGAATGGGCCGTGATGACGATTGACGAGATCAGAGACAATTTCGCCCTGCTCGACGACTGGGACGATCGCTACCGTTATGTGATCGAGCTCGGCCGCATGCTGGCGCCGTTGCCGGAAGCCGATCACACCTCCGAGAACAAAGTGAGTGGCTGCGCCAGCCAGGTCTGGCTGCTGCGCAGCGTGACCCATGATGCCGACGGCACGCCGCGGCTCAACTATCTCGGCGACAGCGACGCCCATATCGTGCGCGGTCTGATCGCGATCTTGCTGGCGCTGGTGTCGGGCCGTACCCCGCAGGATATTCTCGCGATCGATCCGATCGCGGTGTTCGACGAGTTCGGCTTCAAGGAACATCTGACGCCGCAGCGCTCCAACGGGCTGCGCTCGATGGTCGAACGCATCCGCAACGACGCCCGCGAGGCGCTGGCGGCGACCTGAGCGCCGCCTGATCGCCAGACGCTAGTCGACGCGCGGCACCGCATCGTCCGCCCACCACGACCGCAGCCGCGGATCGATCCGGCCAACGGCACGGTCACTGAGACCATAGTGCCGCGCCAGCCGATCGAGCGCCAGTTGCAGCACGATTTTCGCCGACCGGCTCGGCCAGCCGCGGTTGCGCTCGACCTCCTCAAGCCCCCGCAAGAAGCAGCAGACATCAAGCAGCAGGCCGGCAAACTCCGGACCGCAGGCATCGAGCGCGGCGCGCACGCTCTGCCGCGCGGCGATCACGGTATCGGCGATGTGGCCGCCAAAACTGGCGCCGCGCCGCCGTCCGGTCGGCGCCTCCCAACTGGAGGTGACGCGCGGCATCATCTGCGCGCGGGTAAAGTCGGCACGCAGCCGTTCGCCGGCGATGAACTGGGTCTGGCTGATCATCGCCGCCCCGTCCCGCCCCTTGCGGCGCGCCAACCAGGCCAGCGGGCTCTCGCCATCGTCAATGGTGACCTGCTCGGCGCCGGTTTCACCGGCGAGGCGCTGGGTGGAGCATTGCAGATGCTGAGCCCGGAACCGGTCGATCTCAGGCTGCGGGCCGGTGGCAGCGGCGGCACGGCGGGTCTTGGTCATCGCCCGCCTCCGTCTTGAAGGCACGACGAAACAGCGCGCGGCGAAACCGAACCGGGCAACGCCGCGCAAAACCAGCAAGGCACGAAACCAACAGGCAGATCACGGTCAACCAGTCGCATGGGGCACCTCTCTATGGGATTATAATCCCATAGCCCCACACAACTGGCAACCTGAAAGACCGTCTTTTGCGGATTATTTTCCTGAAGCGCCGAGAGGCAGCCCGCCGCTCTATTTGGTGCGGCGCTTGCGCTGCTGGCCGAGCCCCATCTTCTTGGCGAGCTGGGAGCGTGCCACCGCGTAATTCGGCGCCACCATCGGGTAATCTGGCGGCAGCCCCCACTTCTCGCGGTATTGTTCCGGGGTCATGTTGTACTGGGTGCGCAGATGGCGCTTCAGCGATTTGAAGCGTTTACCGTCTTCCAGACAGACGATGTAGTCAGAGGTCACCGACTTTTTCAGCGAAACCGCGGGCTTGGCGGGCTCGGGTGGCGGCTCGGCGCGCCCCGCAGAGATGCGCATCAGCGCTGCGTGGATCTGGTTGATCAGACCCGGAAGCTCGTTCGCCGGGGTGGGATTGTTGCTGACATAGGCCGCGACAATGCTCGCGGTCAGGTCGATGAAGGATTTGCCCGCACTTTCGGTCATTTTTTTGAGTGTGCTCGGATGGAGGACGGGATCGCATGATCGCCCGCCACGATCAGCCACCGCCGCAACACCCCGAGAATTCAAGCATGTCGCAACAGCGCTTGCGTACAACGATTATTGGCGGATTGCGTACGGCGTGACAATAACCGAGCAGCGATTCCGACACTCAAATGTAAATTGTACGTCCTGACAGGTCGCTGACATCAACTGCGCTGATCGAGATAAGAACGCAATTCCTCAATTGACGCAAAGCGCATCAGCCCTTCGGGCATCTGCGCCTCCATTGAACCATCCGAATACAGTGAATAGGCCATGCCATCGACTTCGCCACTTTTGAGCAGCGTGACCTTTTCTGGCTGGTCGGAGGTTTCAGCCGTCGGCTCGGCCGCAGGCGCGGGCGTTGCCGTGGCGTCGGGGGTCGGGGCAGCCGCCGATTCGGCGCTCGCCGGCCGGTCCTCGGCGATCGACGATTCGCTGGCGCGCCGGCGCAGCTGATCGCCGCGGGCCCGTTCCGGCTCCGGCCAGGCTTCATCGAAGGCACTGCGCCGAAGATCGTCGAGCAGCGATCCCTGCTCGCCGCCCAGCGCATCGGCACTGCGGCTGCGCTGCCGCTCGCGCCGGGTCGAGTGGAACAGCAGGTTACGACGCTGCCGGCCGGCTTCGGCCTCCGCCTCGGCAGCAGCAGCCGCCACTGCGGCATCGCTGGCGCTGTCCGGCGGGGCCGGTTCAAGCGGGGCCGCGTCCGGCGGCGCAGCGGACGGCGGCGGTTCGGGAGCCATCACGCGCTGCCGGGCGCGCTCGCGCTCCCGCGCCGCATCCTTCTGCCAGGGCGGCATCTCACGATCATTGAACGCGGGTTCGGCCGGCGGCGCCATCGGAGCCGGTTCGCCGCTCAGTTCGCCGAGATCATGACGGCCGGTATCATGGCGCGGCGGCTCGGCCGCCGCAGGCTCGGCACGCGGCGGCATCTGCACCACCGGACGCGACCAGTTCGGCTCGCGCGTGGCGGCCGGAGCCTGCTTCGGCAAAGCATCAGTGGCCGGCGCGTGGCCCTTGAGAGCGGCGATCAATTCGGTGACGGCGGCGCGCAGCCCGAGCATGATCGTGCCGGTTGCCACCGCGATCGTGCCGGTGATGATCAAGGTGTTGCCGAAGCTGAACTCCTTGACCGGAATCCCATACCCGATCGCAGCCAGTCCAATCAGTATCAGGCCGATCCCGGCCGACATCAGCAAAACCATCTACCACCCCACCGCCGCGTTTTGGCGTTCCACAGCCATTGTATCGTCATATTCGGCTTGTTGCCATTCAGGAATTCGCTCTGGCGCGCGGTCCGGCCGCGTCCCCAGCCCCCACGCGAACACGCACCACGGCGGGCCTACCCTGGCCCGATCCCCTGCCCGGTGTTTAGCCCGATTGCAGAACGCATAGCTTCGGCGTAGCCTTGCGGCATACACCCTCTACGCTTTCTGGAATGAAACGCCGTCCAATTCCGGGCGGCGTTTTTGCGTCAGGCCCTTGGCGTCAGCGCCGCGTTCAAAACGGCATCTCCGCCAGCGCGTGCATCACCCGCACCCAGGAGCGGATGCCCTTGTGGAAGCTGCGCAGGTCGTACTTCTCATTCGGCGAATGAATGTTGTCGTCGTCGAGGCCAAAGCCAACGAGCAGGGTATCAACGCCCAGCACGCGCTTGAAATCGGCGACGATCGGAATCGACGCGCCGGAGCCGATCAGCACCGCCTCCTTGCCCCACTCCTCGGTCAGCGCGCGCTTCGCCGCGGCGAGCGGCTTCATGCTCCAATCGAGCGCGATGCCCGGCGCGTTGGAGTGCTCCAAAAACTCCGCCGAACAATCCTCCGGCAGCCGCGAGGTCACGAACGCGCGGAAGGCGTCGCGAACCTGCGCCGGGTCCTGGCCTTCGACCAAACGGAACGACACCTTGGCGGACGCTTCGGCGGGGATCACGGTTTTCGAGCCTTCGCCGGTGTAGCCGCCGACGATGCCATTGATGTCGCAGGTCGGCCGCGACGAGATCTGTTCGATCAACAGCCGGTCGGCCTCACCCGCCGGCCGCGACAAGCCGACCGGCTTGAGAAACAGGTCAGGCGTCAGATTCAGCGCCTTCCACTGCGCCAGCACCTCCGGCGGCACTTCCTGCACGCCGTCATAGAAGCCGGGAATGGTGATGTGACCGCTGTCATTGTGCAGACCGCCGAGAATGCGCGTCAGCACCCGGATCGGGTTCTGCGCGGCGCCGCCATAGATGCCGGAATGCAGATCGCGATTGGCGGCCTTGATCTTCACTTCCTCATAGACCAGGCCGCGCAGCGAGGTGGTGATCGCCGGCGTGTTGCCGTCCCACATGCTGGTATCGCACACCAGCGCGAAATCGGCGGCGAGATCGTCCTTGTGCTGCTGCAGGAACGGCACGAAATGCTTGGAGCCGACCTCCTCCTCGCCTTCGATCACGATCGAGACGTCGATCGGCAGCTCGCCGGTGACATCGCGCCAGGCGCGGCACGCTTCAATGAAGGTCGAGAGCTGGCCTTTGTCGTCCTGCGCGCCGCGTGCCACGATGATCTTGCGGCCATCGGCGTGATCGGTGAGCACCGGCTCGAATGGCGGGCGATGCCACAGGCTGAGCGGATCGACCGGCTGCACATCGTAATGGCCGTAAAACAGCGCGTGCGGCCGGTCGCCGCGATTGCCGCGCGCCTTGGCGATCACCGCGGGATGGCCGCCGGTCGGCCGCACCTCGGCATCAAAGCCCAGCGACGTGATATCGACCGCGAGATGGTCCGCCGCGGCCTGGCAGTCGCCGGCAAACGCTGGGTCCGCGGAAATCGACTTGATCCGCAGCAGTGCAAACAGCCGCTCCAGGCTCTGATCCAGACCGGCATCCACCTGGTCAAGGACCGCTTGCAGGTTTGACGTATTGGCCATGACTTCCCTCGCCGGTTCGGATGAGCTCCAGATTCAATAGGATCGCGTATCAACATGCTCGCGTGTCAATCTCGCGTCGTCGAACGCAGTGACGGCCGGTTCGCTTCGAGAAAACGCATCAGAACAACAATGGAGCATTGCGGCTCTGATTCCATCAGAACCGCAACCAGCATAGCGCCGCGACCGGCATCAAATCAAAACTGTCGTGTGCACATCGACGCGGCCATGCCGTGCCTCAACGCCGCAATAGCCCGCCGAGCGTGCCACGCACGATCGAACGGCCGACCGAACCACCGAGCGAGCCGCCCACTGACTTGCCAAGATCGGCCGCAATGCCGCCAATCACCTTGTCGGTGACGGTGCGCGCGACATTGCGCGCCACCACCTGGCCGGTGCTGAGCTTGCCGCGCGGCGTGTTGGTGCCGAACACGGTGGCGACGATCGCGCCGAGCTGGCCGAGCAGGCCGCCTTCGGCCGCCCCGCCCTCGCCGCTCGCTTTGCCGTCGATCCGGCTGCGCAGCATCTCATAGGCGGATTCGGAATCGATCGCGGCCTCGTATTTGCCCTTGAGCGGGCTGGCCGCCAGGATCGCCTTGCGCTCCTCGGCGGTCACCGGCCCGATCCGCGCGGTCGGCGGCCGGATCAGCACCCGCTCCACCATCGCCGGGGTGCCGTTGCCTTCCAGGAACGACACCAGCGCTTCGCCCTTGCCCAGCTCGGTGATCACCTTGGCGGTATCGAGCTTGGGATTGGGCCTAAAAGTTTCAGCCGCGGCGGTGACGGCGCGCTGATCGCGCGGCGTGAAGGCGCGTAGCGCGTGCTGCACGCGATTGCCGAGCTGGGCCAGCACGCGGTCCGGCACGTCGATCGGGTTCTGGGTGATGAAATAGACGCCGACGCCCTTGGAGCGGATCAGCCGCACCACCTGCTCGATCTTGTCGAGCAGCGACTTTGGCGCGTCGTTGAACAACAGATGGGCCTCGTCAAAGAAGAACACCAGCTTCGGCTTCTCGACATCGCCGACCTCGGGCAGCTCCTCGAACAGCTCCGACAGCATCCACAGCAGGAAGGTGGCGTACAGCCGCGGATTATTCATCAGCTTGTCGGCGGCCAGGATATTGACGATGCCGCGACCCTCGGCGTCGGTGCGCAGCATGTCCTGCAACAGCAGCGCCGGCTCGCCAAAAAACTTCTCGCCGCCCTGGTTTTCCAGCACCAGCAATTGCCGCTGAATGGTGCCGACAGTCTGCTTGGTGACATTGCCGAGCGCCTGCGCCGCCTGCCGGATGTCGGCATTGACGTCGCCATGCTCGGCCACTTTCTGCGCGATCGGCGCGATGGCATCGAGCATCGCGCGCAGGTCCTTCATATCGACCAGCGGCATGCCATTGTCATCGGCGACCCGGAACGCGACGTTGAGCACGCCCTCCTGCACGTCGTTGAGATCGAGCATCCGCGACAGCAACAGCGGCCCCATCTCCGAGACCGTGGCGCGCACCGGATGGCCCTGCTCGCCGAACACGTCCCAAAATACCGTCGTGAACTGGTCGGGCTGCAATTTCAGCCCCATGTCCTTGGCGCGCTTGATCAGCGCGTCATTGGGCGTGCCGGCCTCGGCAATGCCGGACAGATCGCCCTTGATGTCGGCGGCAAACACCGGCACGCCGGCGCGCGCAAAGCCCTCGGCCATCACCTGCAGCGTCACGGTCTTGCCGGTGCCGGTGGCGCCGGTGACCAGGCCGTGCCGATTGGCCAGCGCCAGCGTCAGCCATGCGGCCTGCTGTTCCTTGCCGATAAAGATCTTGTCTTTGCTGTCTGCGATGCCATCACCGCTGGTCGCCATCGTCTCGCATCTCCGGACCTAGAACAGTTTGCTGGGACTCTATTCTAATAGAGTAAAGCGCCGATCAAAACTGGGATCGGCGCCGCCATGGGCGGCATTCGGACCCAGTTGCATGCAGGTTGTGACGCATTGTGCAGCCGCGTAATCCTACGAAAAAAGAGCAACGCTGCACCTTTGCTCTTGCATTGCTGCAACACTTGAAAAGCGATCGCCGCCGAATCGTTGCGCTATTGTGCGGATCGCTTGTATTTCATGGTGGGGCTGATCAAGATCGGGGCACAAGAAAGATCCGGACAATATCCGGAAGTGGGGGCGTAATGGACGAGTTGATTGAGCGGCTGACCAGCAAGGTCGGCCTCGAGCGAGATGTGGCCACACGGACGGTTGGCCTGATCCTCGGCTTCCTTCGCAACGAAGGCCCGACTGACAAGGTTCAAGCGCTGATCGATTCCATCCCTGGAGCTGCAGAAATCGTCGAGCCGGCCGCCCCGCGCAGCGGTTTCGGCAAGCTGCTCGGCGGCGGCGTGATGGCTCTGGGCGCCAAGCTGATGGGCCTTGGGCTCGGCATGGCGCAGATTCAAAGCATCGCGCGCGAATTGTTCAAATATGGCCGCGACAAGATCGGCGAAGACGGCATGCAGGAGATCATCGCTGGCACGCCTGGCCTGAGCAAGCTGACCTGATCCTTTCATTTTTGTAGTTTTGAGTGCCATGACATATTCCATCAGCAAACTCGACAGCATCGATCCCGATGCCGTGTCGAAACTGAAATCGGTCGGGATCCGCACCACCGATGCCTTTTTGGACGCCGCCAAGACCGTGAAAGGGCGCAAGGCGCTGGCTGCGAAAACCGGCATCAGCGAACAGCAATTGCTCGAATGGGCCAACATTGCCGACTACATGCGCGTGCCCGGCATGGGCAGCGCCAAGGCGCTGCTGCTGCGCGCCTCCGGCGTCAGCACGCTGCGCGAATTCACGCTGCGCAACCCGGCCCGGCTGGCGCAGAACATGAAAGACGCCAACGATAAGCGGAAGCTGGTGCGGGCGCTGCCGTCGGAAAAATCGGTCAGCGAGCTGATCGAAAAAGCCCGCAAATTGCCGCTGAAAATCACCTATTAGCAACGGCGGCGGGACTTTCAGCCGCGCGCGTTCGCGGCGGCTTGACTCCGCGGCACGGACCGCGCAAAGCGAGCCCCATGATCACAACCAAGCTCCCGCTCGCGGCGGCCAAGCCGCCGGTTCATCCGCTGTTGCAACCATGGCTGACGCGGCGCGTGCCCGCCGTGATGGGCGTGCTCAACGTCACCCCGGATTCCTTTTCCGACGGCGGCAAATTCCTGGCTCCGGACGCTGCCCGCGCCCAGGCCGCCAAGCTGATCGCCGACGGCGCCGACATCATCGATATCGGCGCGGAATCGACCCGCCCCTACGGATCGCAGCCGGTCTCGGCCGCCGAAGAAATGGCGCGGCTACGCCCGGTGCTGGCCGATGTGGTGGCGCTCGGTACGCCGGTGTCGATCGACAGCATGAAGGCCGAAGTGGTGGCGTTTGCGCTCGATACCGGGGTCGCGATCGCCAACGACGTCTGGGGCCTGCAGCGCGACCCGGCGATGGCCGAGGTGGTGGCGTCCTACGGCGTGCCGGTGATCGTGATGCATAATCGCGATGCCGCAGATCCCGCGATCGACATCATGGCCGACATCGCGATGTTCTTTGACCACTCGCTGACCATCGCCGCCAAGGCCGGCGTCCGGCAGGAGCAGATCGTGCTCGATCCGGGCATCGGCTTTGGCAAGACCCCGGAACAGAGCATCACGGTGCTGGCGCGGCTCGATGAACTGCAGCGTTTCGGCCTGCCGCTATTGATCGGCGCCTCGCGTAAGCGCTTCATCGGCACGGTGTCGCCCTCGGAGCCGCAGCAGCGGCTCGGCGGCTCGATTGCCGCGCATCTTCTGGCCGCGCAGCACGGCGCCCAGATCATCCGCGCGCACGACGTTGCCGAAACGGTGCAGGCGCTGCGCGTCGCTTGCGCGATCGACGACGCCCGCTGATGACCGATACCATCTTTATTCGCGGCCTGTCTGTACACGCCCGCCATGGCGTCATGGAGCACGAGAGCAAAGTCGGCCAGCGCTTCGTGATCGATCTCGAACTAACCGCCGACCTGTCGGAATCCTCGCGCACCGATCGGCTTGCCGACACCGTGTCCTATTCCAACGTGGTTGATTGCGCGACCGCAGCGTTCAAGCACGTCAATTATCGGCTGCTGGAGCGCGCGGCCGGTGCGGTCGCTGACGCGATCCTGGCGGCGTTCCCGAAGATCACCACCATCAAGGTCACGGTGCACAAGCCGCACGCGCCGATCGCCGCGATTTTCGACGATGTCGGCGTGATCCTGACCCGCAGTCGTCCCAAGGCCGATGGCTAGCGCGCTGATCGCGCTGGGCGGCAATGTCGGCGATGTCCGCGACACGTTTACCCGCGCCATCCCGATGATCTGCGGCATGGCGCAGGCCTCGCTCGAAGGCCGTTCCTCGGACTACGCCACCCCGCCCTGGGGCCAGGAAGATCAGGCGCGCTTCGTCAATGCCTGTATCGAGATCGACACCCCACTCAATCCGCTGACGCTGCTCGAGGTGCTGCACAAGGTCGAGCGGCGGTTCGGCCGCGATCGCACCTGCGAAACCCGCTGGGGGCCGCGCACGCTCGACCTCGATCTGTTGGCGTTCGAGGATGCCGAAATCGAGCGCAGCGATCTGCAATTGCCGCACCCGCGGCTGTTCGAGCGTGCCTTTGTGCTGGTACCGCTGATGGAGATCGCGCCCGACCGGCTGATCGCCGGACGCACGGCGCGCGCCGCACTCGCGGACTTGTCCACCGCGGGCATCGAGCGGCTGCCGCCGCCATCTCCGAATTAGCCGAAAGGCTGCAAACTACTGTTTGGCTTGGCGGCCGCCACATGGCATTTTCCGCCCGGTTTTTCTCCCCCGACGTTTCCGGAGCTTTTCTCGACAATGTCCACTGCACCCGACCACCTTCGGCTCGCGGCCGATTTCGAACCGGCGACCTACGATCAATGGCGCAAGCTGGTCGACGGCGTGCTGAAGGGCGCCCCGTTCGAGAAACTGGTCAACAAGACTTATGACGGGCTGACGATCGCGCCGATCTACCAGCGCGCCGAGAACGTCGCCCCGATCATCGGCCGCCGCCCGGCGACGCCCTGGCAGATCATGCAGCGCATTGATCATCCCGATGCCAAGAAGGCCAACACCCAGGCGCTCACCGACCTCGAGAACGGCGCCACCGGCCTGACTTTGGTGTTCGCCGGCGCCAATGGCGCGCGCGGTTTTGGCTTGGAAGCGACCGAAGAAACCATCGCGCAGGTGCTGGACGGCGTCTATCTCGACGCCGGCATCGCCATCGAATTGCAGATCGGCCCGGCGGCGCGCATGGCCGCGGTCTATCTCGCCGACTACGTGAAGGGCAAAGGCCTCGATCCGGCCGCCTGCGATATCCGCTTCGGTCTTGATCCGATCGGCGCCTGCGCGGTGTGGGGGTCGAGCGCCCATGACTGGTCGGAAATCGCCCCGGCCTTCACCGAGGCCGTCAAGAAGCTGGCCTCGCTCGGCTTCAAGGGCCCGTTCGCGGTCGCCGATGGCCGGGTGATCCATGATGCCGGCGGCTCCGAAGTGCAGGAGCTGGCCTACGTGCTGGCCACTGCGGTGGCCTATCTGCGCGCGCTCGAAGAAGCCGGCGTTGCGCTCGACGACGCCCGCAACATGGTGTTCGCGCGGCTGTCGGCCGATGCCGATCAGTTCCTGACGCTGGCCAAGTTCCGCGCGCTGCGGCTGCTGTGGGCCCGTATCGAAGAGAGCTGCGGCCTGACCCCGAAGCCGCTGCTGGTGTCGGCGGAAACCGCGTGGCGGATGCAGACCCAGCGCGACCCGTCGGTCAACATGCTGCGCGCCACCATGGCGACCTTCGCGGCCGGTCTTGGCGGCGCCAATGCGATCGGCGTGCTGCCGCATACGCTGGCGCAGGGCCTGCCGGATTCGTTCGCGCGCCGCGTGGCCCGCAACACCCAGCTGGTGCTGCTGGAGGAATCCAACCTCGCCAAGGTCGCCGACCCGGCCGCCGGTGCCGGTGGCATCGAGGCGCTGACCAAGGAATTGTGCGAATCCGCCTGGGCGCTGTTCCAGGAGATCGAGCAGGCTGGCGGCGCGTTCGCCGCGCTCGTCGCCAATCTGATCCAGCCCAAGGTCGCCGCCACGCGCGCCGCGCGCCAGGCCGCGGTCGCCAAGCGCCGCGACGTGCTGACCGGCGCCAGCGAGTTCCCCAATCTGCATGAGGAACGCGCCAGCGTGCTCAAGGCCAAGCCGGCCGAGGCCGAGCCCTATGGCAAGCCGAACATCACCTTCAAGGCGCTGACGCCGATCCGGATGGCGCTGCCGTTCGAGGCGCTGCGCAACAAGTCGGATCACGTCCTGGCCCGCAAGGGCGCGCGCCCAAAAGTGTTCCTGGCCAATCTCGGCACCCCGGCCGATTTCACCGCGCGTGCCACCTTCGCCAAGAGCTTCTTCGAGACCGGCGGCATCGAGGCGATCGACACCCAGGGCTTTGCCGATCCGGCGGCGCTGGCGGCGGCCTATGGCGCCTCCGACGCCGCGATGGTGTGCCTGTGTTCCTCGGACAAGGCCTATGAAACTCACGCAATCGCGGCCGCCAAGGCGCTGCGCGACGCCGGTGCCAAACATATCTATCTGGCAGGCCGGCCCGGCGAGCAGGAAGCGGCGTATCGCGAGGCCGGCGTGCAGAACTTCGTGTTCGTCGGCGTCGACGCGCTGAAGATGCTGACCGACGCCTGGGACCAGATCGAGGGCGCATGACCGACGTAGCGCAACCTGTGCTTACCGGCGGCTGTCAGTGCGGGGCGATCCGCTTCGCGCTCACCGCCGTGCCGCTACAGGTGTCGCTGTGTCATTGCCGGATGTGCCAGAAGGCGAGCGGCGCGCCGTTCGCCACGCTGGCCGAGGTCGCCAACAAGGATTTTCGCTGGACCCGCGGCGAGCCGGCCTCGTTCCAGTCCTCGAACATCGCCGCCCGTGACTTCTGCAAGGCCTGCGGCACGCCGCTGAGCTATCGCCAGATCGACGGCGACAGCATCGAGATCATGACCGGGGCGTTTGACCGTCCCGATCGCCTGGTGCCCAAGCTGCAATTTGGCACCGAATCCCGGCTGGGCTGGGTCGGCACCATCGCCGCCCTGCCGAGCAAGACCACGCAGCAGAACTACGGGGCGGATAAGCTCGCCGGCATTTGCAGCCGCCAGCACCCCGATCACGACTAGGATCACTGACGCGCCGCCGGGCCCATGCTAGGCTCAGTGGCGGATAATAGGCAGGATGAGATGAGCCGCATTCCGAATTTCGCCGATATCGCTTTTGCCCGCGCTGCAGGGCCGGCCGCCGACGTCAGCGGCGAGCCGTGGCTGACGCCGGAAGGCATTTTGGTCAAGCCGGGCTATTCCGAAGCCGATCTTGCCGGCATCGATTTCCTCGACACCTGGCCGGGCGTCGCGCCGTTCCTGCGCGGCCCCTACCCGACCATGTATGTCAATCAGCCGTGGACCATCCGGCAATATGCCGGCTTCTCGACCGCGGAAGATTCCAACGCCTTCTATCGCCGCAACCTCGCCGCCGGCCAAAAGGGCCTGTCGGTGGCGTTCGACCTTGCCACCCATCGCGGCTACGACAGCGATCATCCGCGCGTCGCCGGCGACGTCGGCATGGCCGGCGTGGCGATCGACTCGATCTACGACATGCGCACGCTGTTTGCCGGTATCCCGCTCGATCAGATGAGCGTGTCGATGACCATGAACGGCGCGGTGCTGCCGATCCTGGCGCTGTATGTCGCAGCCGCCGAAGAACAGGGCGTGCCGCCGGAAAAACTGTCGGGCACCATTCAGAACGACATTCTGAAAGAGTTCATGGTGCGCAACACCTACATCTATCCGCCGACGCCCTCGATGCGGATCATCTCCGACATCTTCGCGTTCACCTCGCAGAAGATGCCGAAGTTCAACTCGATCTCGATCTCCGGCTATCACATGCAGGAAGCCGGCGCGACGCAGGATCTCGAACTCGCCTACACGCTCGCCGACGGCGTCGAATATGTCCGCGCCGGCATCAATGCCGGGCTCGACATCGACCGCTTTGCGCCGCGTCTATCGTTCTTCTGGGCGATCGGCATGAACTTCTTCATGGAAGTCGCCAAGATGCGCGCGGCGCGGCTGCTATGGGCCAAGCTGCTGACGCCGTTCAATCCGAAGCAGGCCAAGTCGCTGTCGCTGCGCACGCACTGCCAGACCTCGGGCTGGTCGCTGACCGCGCAGGACATCTACAACAACGTGATGCGCACCACGATCGAGGCGATGGCGGCGACCCAGGGCCACACCCAGTCGCTGCACACCAACGCGCTCGACGAAGCGCTGGCGCTGCCGACCGACTATTCGGCGCGCATCGCCCGTAACACC
This sequence comes from Rhodopseudomonas faecalis, assembly GCF_003217325.1. Lineage (GTDB taxonomy): Bacteria > Pseudomonadota > Alphaproteobacteria > Rhizobiales > Xanthobacteraceae > Rhodopseudomonas > Rhodopseudomonas faecalis. Next base: position 132,189 of record NZ_QJTI01000002.1, on the reverse strand, counting down.
CAGCTGTTCCTACAGCAGGAGAGCGGCACCACGCGCATCATCGATCCGTGGGGCGGCTCGTACTATGTCGAACGCCTGACCCACGATCTGGCGCACAAGGCCTGGCAGCACATCCAGGAAGTCGAGAGCCTGGGCGGCATGGCCAAGGCGATCGAAGCCGGCGTGCCGAAGCTGCGCATCGAAGAAGCCGCGGCGAAAACCCAGGCGCGCATCGATGCCGGCATGCAGGCCGTGATCGGCGTCAACAAGTATCGTCCGACCGACGAGCCGCCGATCGACGTGCTCAAGGTCGATAACTCCACCGTGCGCCGACTGCAGATCGACAAGCTGGGACGGCTCAAGAAGGAGCGCAGCCAGGCCGAGGTCGACGCCGCGCTGCATGCGCTGACCCGCGCCGCCGACGAAGGCAACGGCAATCTGATGGCGCTGGCGATCGACGCCGCGCGCAAGAAGGCCACCGTCGGCGAAATCTCAGACGCGATGGAGAAGGTGTTCGGCCGGCATCGCGCCGAGATCAAGTCGATCACCGGCGTCTACAAGCGAGAGGTGGCGAGCATGGCCAACCGTCTGGACAAGGTGCAGGCGCTGATCGAAGCGTTCGAGGACGCCGAAGGCCGCCGGCCGCGTATCCTGGTCGCCAAGATCGGTCAGGACGGCCATGACCGCGGCCAGAAGGTGATCGCCTCGGCGTTCGCCGATCTCGGCTTCGACGTCGATATCGGGCCGCTGTTCGCCACCGCCGATGAAGCGGCGCGGCAGGCGGTGGAAAACGACGTGCACATTCTGGGCGTGTCCTCGCTCGCCGCCGCGCATCTGACCGCGGTGCCGGAGCTGAAGGCGGCGCTCAAGAAGCTCGGCCGCGAAGACATTATGATCATCATCGGCGGCGTGATGCCGCCGCAGGATTTCGACGCGCTGTATCAGTCCGGCGCCGAGGCGATCTTCCCGCCCGGCACCGTGATCGCCGACGCCGCCGAGGAGCTGATCCACAAGCTCAACGCCCGGCTCGGCCATAGCGAGGCGGCGGAGTAACCCTCCCCGTCCGCTCGCCGCGAATTGACGGATCAATCTAGTTAAACTAGTTTAACCAGATGAAGCAGGTCGGCATTTTCGAGGCGAAAACCCACCTCTCCAGCCTGCTCGACGCGGTCGAGCAGGGGGACGAGATCACCATCACGCGCCACGGCAAGCCGGTCGCCAAGCTGGTGCAGATCAAGGACGAGCTGACCGCGGATCAGATTGCCGAACGCCGCCAGGCGATCCGCAATCTGCGCCAGCTCGCCCGCGACTTGCAGACCGGCGCCTCGCCGGCCGAGCTCAAGAGCTGGATCGATGAGGGCCGGCGTTGTTAGTCATTGACGCCTCGGCGGCGCTCGCCATGGTGTTTGACGAGCGCGAGCACGATGACCAGGTGTTCGACAGCTTGGCCGAGCAGCAGCTGATCGTCCCGGCGCATTGGCATGCCGAGATCGGCAACGCCTTGACCACCGGCATGCGGCGCGGCCGGCTCGATGACGCGCAGCTCGGCTATGCGCTCGCCAATCTCAAAGTGCTGCGCGTTCTGACGGAGGCGCTGCCCGAAGGCGAGGACATCGCCGCAGGCGTGCGCCGCGCGGTGGCCTCGGGATTGACCTATTATGACGAGCTCTATGTCCGGCTCGCCGAACTGAGACAGATTCCGCTGCTGACCTTCGACGCCCAGATGCGCGTTGCAGCCAAACAGCGCGGCGTGGCCCTTCTTCCCAATTGAGCGCTCTCTTGAACAATCTGCTATGGATGCGATGCATGACCACGGCCATTGAGGCCCTGCAACACTGCGACCTTGACGCGCTTGGTGGATATCACTCGTGAAACAGTTTGCTCGATGGGCGGCGGCACTCGTCGTACTCGCCACCGCCTCCCTGCCCTGCTCATTGTCGGCCGGCGATCCCAAGCCCGACTTCCAGATCGTCAGCAAGTCGATCGAGGCCAGCGTGCTGCTTGGCGCGCCGATCAAGGCTGACGCCGCGCTCGCCACCGACTGCCTCGCCGAAGGCCGCAAATGGGCGGAAAAATATCGCGCGGAAGCGGATGCCGCGCGCAAGGAGATGCCGGACGCTTTCAGGGACGGCGGCTGGACCGTGGAGCGCAAATACGACCAGCGCTCGCTGGTCGCTGAGCGCTATGTCAGTATCGTGCGCAGCGACTACACCAACACGGGCGGCGCCCACCCCAATTCCGATCTCGACACCATTGTGTGGGATCGCAGCGCCGGCAAGCGCATCAGCATCCGGCCGTTCTTCAAAGACCTTGCCGATGATGGCGCGGCGCTGCGCGCGATCCGCGATGCGATCATCGTGTCGCTGAAAACCGAGAAGCTGAAGCGCGACATCGACGAGCCCGCCGATCCGGAATGGACCAAGGCGATCGCACCAAAACTGTTGAAAATCGGTGCGGTGACGCTGGCTCCATCGACCGAACCCGGCAAGAGTTCGGGGCTGACATTCCACTACCCGCCCTATGCGGTCGGGCCCTACGCCGAAGGCAGCTACGTCGCCTTCGTTTCCTGGGACAAACTGAAGCCATATCTCAGCGTCGAAGGCGCGGCGATATTTGGCGGCACACGGCCGAAGGGCGATGAAGACCTCTAAAACCATCAATATTGCTGCGATCGCCGATCGCGTCCGATCTGGCGACCGCGCGGCGCTGGCGCGCGCCATCACCTTGATCGAAAGCCGCCGCGCCGACCATCAGGTCGCGGCGCGCGAACTGGTGCAGTTGTTGCTGCCGCACACCGGCCAGGCGATGCGGGTCGGCATCACCGGCTCGCCGGGGGTCGGCAAATCCACCACCATCGACGCGCTCGGCCACTATCTGGTCGAGACCGGGCACAAGGTCGCGGTGCTGGCGGTCGATCCGACCTCGGCGCGTTCCGGCGGTTCGATCCTCGGCGACAAGACCCGCATGGCGCGGCTGTCGATGGCGGATGCCGCCTTCATCCGGCCCTCGCCGGCCGCGGGCACGCTCGGCGGCGTCGCGGCCAAAACCCGCGAGGCGATGCTGCTGTGCGAGGCCGCCGGCTTTGACGTGGTGCTGGTGGAAACCGTCGGCATCGGCCAGTCGGAAACCGCGGTATGCGACATGACCGACTTCTTTTTGGCCTTGATGCTGCCCGGCGGCGGCGACGAATTGCAGGGCATCAAGAAAGGCCTGGTCGAACTCGCCGACATGATCGCCATCAACAAGGCCGACGGCGACTACATCAAGCGCGCCAACCTGACCGCAGCGGAATATCGCGGCGCGCTGCACATCCTGACGCCGCGCTCGACCGAGTGGCAGGTGCCGGTGCTGACCTATTCGGCGATGACCGGCAATGGCATCCCCGAGCTGTGGGCCAAAGTGGTCGAGCATCGCGGCATCGTGCAGCGCTCCGGTGAATTCGATAAGCGCCGCAGCGAGCAGCAGGTGCGCTGGATGTGGACCATGCTGGAAGACCGCTGGCAGTCCAAGCTGCGCGCCGATCCGGCGATCCGCACCAAGGTGCGCGCGACTGAGACTGCGGTCGCGGCCGGTCGGATCGCGCCGTCGCTGGCCGCCGATCAGATCGCCAGCTGGCTGGTCTGATAGCAGCCACTTACATCACCCTCTGCACCCGTCATGGCCGGGCTCGTCCCGGCCATCTACGCATTAGCACCTTGCCCCGCCTTCAAGGCGTGGATACCCGCGACAAGCGCGGGCATGACGAGGCATGGGTGGGAGAAGCTGATATGAGCCGCAGTCTTCTCGTGCGACCATCTTGAATAGTCTCACCGCAGTGCCTTTGTGAGTGCGGTGGCGCCGGGCGTGCCACGCGAGCACGGGAAGCTGGCCGATGAGCACGGCGCTGCGCATTCTGATCACCGGGTTCGGCCCGTTTCCGGGCGCGCCCTATAACCCGACGCCGCAACTGGTCGAGCGGCTGCTGCGGCTGCGCCGGCCGGCGTTTGCCGAGATCGAACGCATCGGCCATGTATTCCCGGTCAGCTACCACGCGGTCGACTGGCAATTGCCGGAACTGCTGGCGCGCTATCGCCCCGATGCGCTGCTGATGTTCGGGCTGGCGGCGCGCACGCCCTATCTGCGCATCGAAACGCGCGCCCGCAATTCTGTGTCGCTGTTGTGGCCCGATGCCGCCCAGCAACGCGGCTGGCGCGCCTGCATCGCGATGGGTGCCGCGCCGGAATCGTTCGGAACGCTGCCGCGGCAATTGCTGCGCGCGGCCAGCGCCACCGGGATCGACACCAGGCTGTCGCGCGATGCCGGCCGCTATCTGTGCAATTATCTCTGTTGGCGCGCGATCGAAGCCACCGGCCGCGCCGACGGGCCGCAGCTCGCGGCTTTCGTGCATATCCCGCTGGTGGCGCGCCGTGGCGCCGTCCCGCCCCGCTTGGCGCAGGACCGGATCAGCGCCGAGCAATTGGTCGATGCCGGCGAAGCGATGCTGATGACATTGCTGAGTGCCACCCGGCGCCGCCGGCGTGAGGCAGCGACCCGTTCCGCACTTACAGCGTCGGCCGCAGCAGCGGATAGCGCCGCTGAATTTCTTCCAGGTTGAGCGGCGCCGAATAGCTCTGCGGCGCGTCGTCCTCGGGCTCGTCGTGTTGATCGACGTCATCGGCCACGGCGGCGATCAGGCAATCGAGCGGCGCCACCGGCGGCGCCTCTTCTTCCGGCACCTCGATCGAGAATGGCGGCTCGGGAACCGGATCGAACACCGGTTCGTCGTCGCTGAATGAGCGGACGCGCGGCGGCACATTGGGATTGCGGCCGAGCCAGGACAGGTCGATCGGCCGGTTATCGGCGCCCGCCTCGCATTCCAGAATGCCGCGCCAGGCGATCACCGCCTGCTTGGCTTCACGGATGTTGTCGATGAAATCCGGCTCGGTATGAAACCGCCGCCAACGGCCGGTCTCGTACAGCTCGGTCAAATAATCGAGCCGCTGCTCGGCCAGAATGCACCAGCGCTCCACCAGGGCGCGCCCCCGAATGACGTCCAGATGTTCTGCCATATGACTGGTCCAGCAATTGAGGAACGGGACACGACGCAACCCAAGCAACTGGTTAAGAAAGGTAGAAGAAACATCGCTAACAAATGATTAACTGCCGCCGGACACCGGCGCGCAAAGACGCCGACGGCATCGAAATCAGCAAATGACTTCAGAAAAACTTGCAGCCGGATGACCGCCTAGCGACCATTTTGCGCGCAATTATGCTGCGCTCGGCTCACCGCGAGCGTCTGGCTGGTCGCCACAGCCAGCGCATGGTCGCAAGCTCGTCGTGGCGGTGGTGGTGGCGGAACAAGAAAAGACCCGCCCGGGGGGACAACCGGGCGGGTCTGAGCCATATTGGCGCTTTGGGTGGATGGGCGCACGCGCCGAATACGGCCCCTAAGGGGAGATCCTGCTCCCAACTATTAAGTCTGGTGCTGCCGGCAAAGGTTCATCGCCACAGCGAATTATTTTCGGATGGCGAGAAACGAGAAGGCGGCGCGGCCGCGAGCACCGACCCGCAACAACGCAAGCGCCGTTGCCGGTTGGTCAGCCTGAGATGGGAACGATCTGCTCAGGGGTTACGGCGCGGCCACCGCGAGCATGACGATCTTCTCGGCCTGCAGCTTGGTCAGCACGCCTTCGAGTTCCTTGCGCGGCAGCGGCCGGTCGCCGAGCTGCACCCGGAACAGCCCGCCTTTGCCGTTCTCCAGCACCGCGGCCTGATAGCGATCGAGCAGCGCCACCACCTCGGCGATCGGCGCCTGCGGGGCAAAGCGCAGCAGCGCCTGCGGCATCGGCGCCGGTCCGACGCTGCGGGTGATCGGGGCGCTCTCCGCGCGCATCGGCGCCTCGGCCATGCGCTGCATCTTGGAATCGGCAGCCATCATAGGCGCGGGCTGCGGGGCACTCGGCGCCGCCATTGCCGGCGGAGGCGGCGGCGCGCTGGGCGCCACGGCGTTCGGCGCGCTGCGCTCGGCGGTCTGCACCGGCACCCGGCCCTGATCGTCCTGCAGCAACAGCGCCGCGATCACCCCGCCCTGCACCAGCAGCAACGCCAGCGCGGCCACGGCGGTGAATGCGACGGTGCGCGGCGACAGCGCCGCCAGCATGCCGCTGAACCAGGAACCGCCGTGCGATCCCCGGCGCTGCGGCTCGGCATCGATCGCCAAAAACAGCTGTTCCAGCGCGTGCGGCGACGGTGCGCCAAGGCTTTCGCTGACCTGGATGGTGGCGGCGCATTCCTCCTGCACGATCGCGAACTGCCGGGCGATCTCGGGATCGCGCTGAATGGCGTCTTCGACGCGGCGCTGGTCCTGGGCGCTGAGCTTGCCGGTGGCGTGCCAGGGCAGCAGCGCTTCGATGGCTCCAGGTTCTTGCTCCCGGACTTTTTTGTTGGTCGCCATCATGGCCAGCCTCGCTCTACGCCGGCTGCTGTGAGCAGTTCGGCCAGTTTCTTGCGCGCATAAAATAAGCGCGTTTTAACCGTGTTTGCCGGAATGCCGACGATCTCCGCTACCTCGTCCACGGAACGCTCGTGGTAGTAGACGAGATCGATGATCTCCCGGTGATCTCGCGAGAGCGAGCTGATGCACCCTCGCAACGCTTCACTGGTGTCCTTCTTCTGGACTGCGATGTCCGGAGTGTCGGCGCCGTCTTCGATCGCTTCGGCAGCATTCTCATCGAGTGCGGCATCCCTTTTGCGCCGCAAGGCGGAGAGTGCCTTGTACCGCGTGATCGCGAGCAGCCACGTCGACACCTCGGAGCGTCGCTCGAACTTCCCGGCCTGCCGCCAGACATCCAAAAACACCTCGCTGATCAGGTCCTCGGCGAGTTGCTCGTCCCGGACAATACGCAGTCCGAAACGATAGACCCTGACGTGATGACGGCCATAGAGCACTTGCATCGCGAGACGATCGCCCTGCGCTATACGAACGAGCAGATCTTCGTCAGCCGCCTGATGGGAACTCACTGGCAGTCTCGCAAAATTAGTCGCTAACCAAACAGAAAGGTTCGACCGAAGGCAGGTCAATCAGGACAATGACGGAGGTTTTTGCACACGTATAGCTGTTCCAAAGTGGGACCCCGCCACCGCCTGTGGCCGGACACCCTGGCGCGAGCTACTCAAATCACTCGCGCAAAAGGCGAAAAATCAAGACGTACCAGAGTGTTGGTTTGTTCCCGGGGAGAGCGCGACACCGCGCTGCAGATACCAAACCTAAAGGCTTTGGCCGTAGCGTGAGCCAACAAAAATCAAATGGCAGGCTCATGGGCGTCAGCGCTCCGATTTACTCACCCCTCCAAGAGGACAATTCTCTCGGCGAGCAGGATTCGCGTGAGTGGTCGATTCGCGTGCGGCTGGCCCGTCAGCGCCGCACCATGCTCGACCTGACCGCTCTGAGCTATCTGGTCGATTCCGGATTGTTGCTGATCTACGGGCTGGCTGGCATGATCCCGCTGACGGCCGGTTTCGGTTTTGCCGCCTGTGGCCTGACCGCGGTCGCCGGTTATCGCGTGCTGCTCGGCGCAGGAATCTGCACCCGCTGGCCGGAACATGTCTGGGTGATCCCGCAGATCATCATTCATTCGGCAGTGCTGGTCGCGTTCGCCTGGGTGTATCCCGAGGTCGGCTTCCTGTTCATGTGCTCGTTGTTCGTGATGTGCAGCTTTGCTGCGCTGCGCGCGACGCTGCGCGAGGCCATCACCGACTGGTGCCTGATCGCACTGGCGGTCGGCGCGCTGCTGATGTTCGGCGATCGGCCGCTGTCACTGCCGCAAGGCACCAGCTTTGAACGCTTCATCGCGGTGGTGGTGCTGATCGCTGCGTTCGGACGCAGCCTCTATCTCGGCACGCTGTCGGCGGCGCTGCGCGACAAGCTGTATCGGCGCAGCGTCGAGCTGAAGCAGGCCTATGACAAGATCGAAGAACTTGCTGAACTCGACGAGCTGACCGGCGCGCTGAACCGGCGCAGCATCATGCGCACGCTCGACGATCAGCTCGACAGCGCGCGGCGCGGCGGCGAGCCGTTATCGATCGCGCTGATCGACCTCGACTGGTTCAAGCGCATCAACGACGTGTTCGGCCATCCGACCGGCGACGAGGTGCTAAAGACCTTTGCGATCTCGATCTTCGCCAACATCCGCACCGCCGACCGGTTCGGCCGCTATGGCGGCGAGGAATTCTTGCTGATCCTGCCGCAGACCGCGCAGCCCGACGCGGCCTTCATTCTGGAACGGCTGCGGATGATCGTCGGCGATCTCGATTGGAGCGCGTTCTCCGACGGCATGCAGGTGACGCTGTCGGCTGGCATCGCCACGCTCGAGTCCGGCGAAACGCCAGACGCGCTGCTGGCCCGCGCCGACGCCGCGCTGTACCAGGCCAAGGAACTCGGCCGTAATCGCATCGCGCTGGCGAACGCCGACGTCGACATCGGCCGTACCGACTGCCTGCCCCCTTACATCAGGATCGACGCATGAGGGGCAAGGCCAACTCCGCCGACAGTCTGCTCGACGAACTGCAAAACACCCTCGCTCACGGCACGGTGGCGCGCCGGGTCGAGACCCTGCGCCGCGTCACCGACCTGTTCATTGAGGGCGCCGTCGATTACTCCGACGAACAGATCGAGCTGTTCGACGACGTGTTCAAATGCCTGGTGCTGCACATCGAGTCCAAGGCCAAGGTGCTGCTCGCCGAACGGCTGGCGCCGCTTGGCAAGGCGCCGCCGCGCATCATCCAGCATCTGGCGTTTGACGATCAGCTCGCGGTCGCCGGCCCGGTGCTGTCGCAATCGCCGCAGCTCGACGACAAGACGCTGATCGAGAATGCCCGCCGCAAGAGCCAGGGCCATATGCTGGCGATCTCGAAACGAACGGCGCTGAGCGGCGACGTCACCGAGGTGCTGGTCGAGCTCGGCAATCATGAAGTGGTGCACAGCACCGTCAATAATCCCGGCGCGCAGTTTTCCGCCAAGGGCTACGCCAAGCTCGCCGAGCGCGTCGAGAACGAGGACGAACTGGTCAGCCTAGTCGGTGTGGTCGCCTCGATGCCGCGGCATCATTATTTGAAACTGGTCGCGAAAGCGTCGGCCTCGGTGCGGGCGCGATTGGAAGCCGCCAATCCGCAGGCCGCTCACGAGATCGCCTCGGCGGTGCGCGAGATCGGCCGCCGTGCCCGCTCGCCCAAAGTGGCGAGCGAAGAAACTACCATCGCCCACGGCCTGGTACGCTCGCTCTATGAAGACGGCCGGCTCGACGATGCCATGGTGTACAGCTTCGCTTCCACCGGCAAATTCGACGAAACCAACGCTGCGATCGCTTGCCTGGCCAAAGTGTCGGTGTCGATCGCCGAGAACATGATCGTGCAGGCGCGCGCCGAGGGCGTGATGATCCTCGCCAAGGTCGCCGGCCTGACCTGGCCGACCGTGGAAGCGATCATCCGGCTGCGCGATGAACTATCCGGCATGCCGCCACCGGAACTCGACGCCTGCCGATCGACCTATGAACATCTGCGCCCCTCGACGGCGCAGCAGGTGCTGCGTTTCCACCGCATGCAGCAGGAAACCGGGCGCGCCGCGCCCGCGGCCTAGCGCTTTTTCGGTTGTGATGGAAACAGAACCGAAGCTCTAACTTGATGTTCTGACGGGCTTTCTTGACGCGAACCGGATCCACTTCGCTCAAAAACGCGATAGCCCCGCCGCAGCGGACCGCATGGATTACCTCCTGCCGTCGTTTTGCCCCGAACAGCCCAGTTTGCCCTTGTTTTCGCCGCGCTGACGACACCGCGGCCGTTTTAGGTCCAGCCCCGGGACTGGCAACCGGGAGATCGTCATGTCATTTACGACCCGCTTCGCCTTCGCGCTGGCAACAGGGCTGTGGATCGGTTTCGGGGGCCTCGCGCTCAGCGGCGCCGTCAATCCGGCATCGGCCGCAGGCGCCGTCAGCAAACAGAAAGCCGACGCAGCCACGCCAAGCGAGACGCGCAAACGCGCCAGCGGGCGCCACGCCAAGACTTCGTCAAAGCCGGCGGCGACTGCTGCCGCTGCGACCGGCGCGGCAGCAGCTGCTGCGGTGGCGACGGGCGCGGCCACTGCGGCGACGCCAACGCCGGAACTGCCGGACGCGATCGCCAATGCCCATGCGCAAATGTCCGATATGCGCACCGACAGCGCCGCCGCACCGTTGGCAGCGACCGAACAGCGCAGCGCCGAGGCCGAGGTGGTGGCCGCCGACCAGCTCAATGAACTCGACCGCCAGGCCAGCGCGGCGACGTCAGCACAGCACAGCAGCGCCGCAGCGACGCAGCCAACCGCCAGCAAGGCGACGCTGTGGGACCAGACCTCGCTGATCGGCAAGATTTTTATCGCCTTTGGCGCCCTGCTCACGGCGGCTTCGGCGGCACGGCTGGCGATCGCCTGAGCGGCGGGAACTCGCGCCGGGGTGGCAGCGGCGGCTCGCCGCCTCCCCCTTGATGCCGGCAGCGCCAGCGGGCAGATTGCCGCCCTCATTCAGAGTGCGGGGTCCAATGAACAACTACGAATATCTGATCGTCGAACGCCAGGCAGCCGTCGGCCTGATCCGTCTCAACCGCCCGAAAATGCTGAACGCGCTGTCATTTGGCGTTTTTCGTGAGATCGCGACCGCGATCGACGAATTGGAAGCCGATGACGCGATCGGCTGTATCGTGCTGACCGGCAACGAAAAGGCTTTCGCCGCCGGCGCCGATATCAAGGAAATGCAGCCCAAGACCTTCATCGACATGTTCAACGCCGATTTCCACACGATCGGCGGCAACCGTGTCACCACCTGCCGTAAGCCGACCATTGCTGCGGTATCCGGCTACGCGCTGGGCGGCGGCTGCGAGCTGGCGATGATGTGCGACTTCATCATCGCCTCCGACACCGCCAAATTCGGCCAGCCGGAAATCACGCTCGGCACCATTCCGGGCATCGGCGGCACCCAGCGCCTGACCCGGGCGATCGGCAAGGCCAAGGCCATGGATCTGTGCCTGACCGGGCGCATGATGGACGCCGCCGAAGCCGAGCGAGCCGGGCTGGTGAGCCGGGTCGTGCCGGCCGACAAGCTGATGGAAGAGACCATGGCGGCGGCCGAAAAGATCGCTGCGATGTCGCGGCCGGCGGCAGCGATGGCCAAGGACGCGGTGAACCGCGCCTTTGAAACCACGCTGTCGGAGGGCATGAGCGTCGAGCGCGATCTGTTCCACGCCACTTTCGCGCTGGAAGACCGCGCCGAGGGCATGGCCGCCTTCATCGAAAAGCGGCCGGCGACGATCCGCAACCGCTGAGCTTGCTCACGCCGCCCGGTCGGTTCGATCCGAAGCGACCGGGTTGGCGGCTCAATGACGGCGACACCGCCGCCGTCAACGCCGCGCATCAGCAGGCACAATCTCGAACAACCGCGAAAATTCAGCAGGCTTCCGGCAGATCGGAGCTTGAACGCAGGCTGGCGGGCACCGCCACCTCATCGAGCGCGGCCGCATGCCGCGCCGGCTTGGGCGGAAACACCGGCAGCCGCCGCGCCGTGTTGCGCTTGCCGGTCTCGCTGAGCACATGGCCGGTGGCGACGCAGATGAAATGCTGCTTCGAGCACGCCAGACAGGTCACCAGCTCATAGGTTTCGCGATCGCCGGACCACAGCTCTTTCGGGAGCCATGTCTGCGTCATTAGTCCGGTTTGCGGACAGCGATATACGAGCAAGGACGACATGCGAACAAACTAGGCATCGGCAGGCGCCCTTCGCTTGACTTAAGTCAAACCATGCCTGCGCCGATTTGACGCCAAGCCGCGCCGCGGCATCCCACAAAGCCGCTCGGGCGCTGGTTCCAGCTTGGAACCCGCCTGTTCGTCCCGCACTGCAACGCGAAAGCCGCGCCAACACTCGTACTCGTACCAGTGGGCTAATTGATTCAATTTTAGGCCGCACCACCACAAATTATGCGCGTGACAGCGCCTTGTCGGCGCGATCGAGACCGATGATGAGCTACTTACGTATCGACGGTGCGGGCTTGTGATGAATCACCCTGGTCCGCTCGGCACCATTTCCGAAACCGAGACGCTGTGCCGCGCGGCGCATCGGCTGGCGCTGACCATTGCGCTGGTGATGGCGGTCGGCGGCCCGACGCTGGCAATCAGCGCGGCGCTGCTGGTCGGAATTGATCTGAGCGCGCTGTGGCTGTCGCCGCCGCAAACGATGATCGCAATCGCGTTGCTCAGCCTGCTCGGCGGCGGTGCTATCTACGCCGTGATCCGCCGCGCGGCGCTGCAAACCATCACCGGCACCTTGCAGCAGATGGCGACCAAACACCATGACATGATGGCAAGCATGGCGACGCTCAGCGAGCAGAACTGCGCGCTGGTGGCGCAAGAGCAAGCGCTACGCGCCGCCGAGGTGGCCCTTGAGAAGCGGACCGCACAGCTGCGCGACGCGCAGCGGCTCGGCCAGATCGGCGACTGGAGCTATCGGATCGGCGATGCCGAGATGTGGTGCTCCGACGAATTGAAGCGACTGCTCGGCTATGATCCGGATCGGTTCGTAGCGACGCGCACCGCAGTGATGGCGCTGCATGTCGGCGACAGCGCGCGCCAGGTGCTAACCTCGCAGGCCCAGGTGATGCGCACCGGCGACATCCACTGCGTCGACGTCAAGCTGCGCCGCGGCGACGGCTCGATCGGCGACTTCGCGGTCACCAGCAAGGCGCTGATCGATGCCGATGGCCGGGTGGTCGGCTTCAGTGGCACCATTCAGGATATTTCGGCGCGCAAGGCCGCCGAAAATCAGCTCGCCCAATTGGCGTTCTTCGATCCGCTCACCGGGCTCGCCAACCGCACTTCATTCCATCGCGAAACCGCCGAGCTGCTGCGACGCAGCCGGCGTTCCGGTCAGCCGGCCGCGCTGCTGATGTTCGACCTCGACGGTTTTAAGGACATCTACGACTCGCTCGGCCACACCATTGCCGACGAACTATTGGCCAAGGCCGCCGAGCGCATCGCTGGCACGGCCGGAGCCAAGGCGACCGCCTCGCGGCTCGACGGCAGTGAATTCGCGGTGCTGCTCGGCGAAGCCAGTTTGCAGGAAGCCGAACTGGTCGCCAATGCCATCATCGCCGCGCTGTCGGTGCCGATCGAAACCGAACGCGGCGAAGTCAGCGTCGGTGTCAGCATCGGCATCGCCACCATGCCGCGCGACGGCATCACCTTTAACGACCTGCTGCGCGCCGCCGATCTGGCGCGGCACCACGCCAAGGCGGCAGGACGCGGCGTCGTCAAAGTGTTCGAGCCGGGCATGAGCGCGGCCGTGCAGCAACTGATCGCGCTCGGTCACGATCTGCGGCTGGCGCTCGAATGCGGTGCCGGGCTGCAACTGCGATATCAGCCGCAGCTTGAACTGGCGACGCAGCGCGTGACCGGTCATCAGGCACTGGCGCTCTGGGATCACCCGAGCGCGGGCGTGCAGCCTCATCACCAATTGATGGCCATTGCCGACAGCGCTGGTATCAGCTGCGAAGTCGCGCTCTGGCTGCTGCGCGAAGCGGCGGCACAGGGCGTTGTGTGGATTCATCGCGGCGCGCCGCGCATGATCGCCGTGCAGGTGCACGCCGCGCCGCTGCTGCGCAGCGATTTCATCGGCGAGCTGGCGCAGATCCTGGAGCTGAGCAGCCTGCCGCCGCATCTGCTGTGCCTGGAGCTGACCGCGAGCCTGCCCGACGATCAGCACGCCGAACAATTCGAAGCGCTGCTCAGCCGGCTGAAACGGCTCGGCGTGAGCGTGCGTCTCAGCGGCTTCGGCACTCACACCTGTTCGATCCGCCATTTGGGATTGCTGCCGCTCGATGGCGTCTCGATTGATGGTCAATTCCTGCACAACATCGAGCAATCCGAACGGGCGCGGCGCGCGCTGCACGGCATTATCGCCTTGGGGCAAAGCCTCGGGCTCACCGTGCTGATGCAGGGCGTCGAACACGTCGCGCATGCTGATGTGCTGGCCGAGCTCGGCTGCGACCTTGCGCAAGGCTCGCATTTCGCAGCGCCGCTGCTGCCGGCCGCGGCGGCACGGTTCGCCGCGGAGCGCGACCAACTGGCATCATCCGCTGCACCGTCGAAAGGAGTGGACGAGACCCGGCGATCCGTCACCGGCCGATAGTAACGTCGCGGTTTGACGACTAACCGGAACTCCAGCGCGGCGGATGGCTGCCGAGCGGCATCGCTGGTCTGGTCCATGCTGCCGGCGTCGCCGACAACTCGGCCGCGTGACGCACGGCTTCAAGCTCACCAAAGCCAGACGGCAAGCGCTGCAGCAGCGGCGCGATCGTATCGCGGATGATGTCCGGCGCAGCCAGCCCCTGCGGCAGCCGGCCCATGTCCCACAGCCATTGCCCGATGCGCGCCAGCGACACTTCCACATGCCAGCTGCCACCTCCGCGCGCCTGCCGGGCAAGCGCCATCATCGCACCGGCCGCCATCAGATAGCCGGTGGCGTGATCGAGGATCTGCATCGGTAGTTCCTTGGGCAATTCCTTGGGGCCGTTGCTCCCAGCCGCCTGCCCTTCGGCGTGATTGAAGCCAGTCGCGCATTGCACCAGCGAGTCAAAACCGCGCGCGGCTCATCGCCGGTCAGCGTCACCTGCTCGAGCGCGGCCGCATCGCCGCCCAGCACGGCCCAAAGATCGGCAAGCAGCTCGCGGGGCGATGGCATGGCGCGTGGTGTCCTCTGTGTCGGTCTATTCGGTATCGATGGTGATGCAGGATGAATGGCCGGATCAAACCCGGCAAGAAGGAAGTCCAACACTACGCTTGCTCATTGGCTGGGTCGCTGTGCGCCTTGCAATGACGAGCAGCCGTTTCAATGAAAATCCCGCGATTTGGGCAGGATGCGCACGTCGCGCGGATGACGGACCGGCTGTGCCGGCTCATTGGGATGGTCGCGGCGATCATCATTGAGCGGCTCGTCGCGGCTGATGCCGGGCGGCGCGACCAGGCTGTCGGACAATTGCTGGAGCTCGGCGCTGCGATCGACCAGCCGCTCGGCCACCAGATGCACCACGCCCTCCGGGCTCGCTTGAATCCGCCCTTCCGCCCACAACAGCCGCGCGCCCATCACTTCTTTGCGATAGCGTTCCAGCACCGCCGGCCACACCACCAGATTGGCGATCCCGGTCTCGTCCTCCAGCGTGATGAACACCACGCCCTTGGCGCTGCCCGGCCGCTGCCGCACCAGCACCACGCCGGCGCAGCGCGTGAGCCGGCCGCTGCTGCGCTGTTCGGAAATTGCCTGGCAGGTCTCGACCCGTTCACGCGCAAACAGCATGCGCAGAAACTGCATCGGATGGCCCTGCAGCGACAGCCGCACGGTCTGATAATCAGCCACAACATGTTCGGCGAGCGGCATCTGCGGCAGCGGCGCCGCGGCTTCGTCGCGCTGCTCGCGCGCGCTCGCGGCCTCGAACAATGGCAGCGGCACGTCGTCGGGCAGCCGCCGTACCGCCCACAGCGCCGCGCGGCGATCGAGCTGCAACGAGCGGAACGCATCGGCATCGGCGAGCAGGATCAGCGCGCGCTTCGGCAGGCGCGTGACGCGCGCGAACTGCTCGAGCGAGCTGAACGCGCCGCGCGCCCGCGCCGCAACGATCCGCGCTGCCCAATCATCGCTCGGCGGTTCGCCGGCGGCGCGCCGCACCCGCTCCTCATCGGGATCGGCCCAGCGAAAGCCGTCGATCTGCCGAAAGCCGAGCCGCACCGCATGATGTCGGCCGCAATGCGCCTCCAGCGTGCACTGGCCCTCGCTGAACGCAATGTCGATCGGCCGCACCTCGACGCCGTTGCGGCGCGCATCGCCAACAATCTGCGCCGGCGCATAAAAACCCATCGGCTGCGAATTGAGCAGCGCGCAGCAGAACGCATCGGGATGCAGACATTTCAGCCAGGCCGAGACATAGACCAGCTTGGCGAAACTGGCGGCATGGCTTTCCGGAAAGCCGTAGGAGCCAAAGCCCTTGATCTGCTCAAAACAGTTTTGCGCGAATATCGGGTCATAGCCGCGCTTCACCAGATTGCCGATCATCTTGCTTTCGAACTTGCCGATGGTGCCGACATTGCGAAAGGTCGCCATCGCGCGGCGCAGCTGATTGGCTTCGTCAGGCGTGAAATGCGCGGCCTCGATCGCGATCCGCATCGCCTGCTCCTGAAACAGCGGCACGCCCAGCGTCTTGCCCAATATCTGTTGCAGCTCATTCTTCTCGCCGGCATGCCCGGCCGGCGATGGATACACCACCGGCTCCTGACCATTCCGGCGGCGCAGATAAGGATGCACCATGTCGCCCTGGATCGGCCCGGGCCGCACGATCGCGACTTCGATCACGAGGTCATAGAAGCAGCGCGGCTTAAGGCGCGGCAGCATGTTCATCTGCGCGCGGCTCTCGACCTGAAACACGCCGATCGACTCGCCCCGCTGCAGCATCTGGTAGACCTCGTTATCGTCCTGCGATTTGATGTCGGACAGTTGCAGCGCCGTGCCCTTGTGCTTGCTGATCAGATCGAACGCCTTGCGGATGCAGGTCAGCATGCCGAGCGCCAGCACATCGACCTTCATCATCTTGACCGCGTCGATGTCGTCCTTGTCCCATTCGATGAAACTGCGATCGGCCATCGCCGCGTTGCCGATCGGCACGAATTCGTCGAGCCGGTCCTGGGTCAGCACATAGCCGCCGACATGCTGCGACAGATGGCGCGGAAAGCCGATCAGCTCGGTGGCAAGCTCGACCGCGCGGGTGATCATCGGGTTTGTCGGGTCAAGCCCGGCCTGCCGCACCTGCATCTCGCTGAGCCCCTTGCCCCACGAGCCCCACACCGTATCGGCGAGCGCGGCGCAGACGTCTTCGGACAAGCCCAGCACCTTGCCGACATCGCGGATCGCCGAACGCGGCCGATAATGGATCACGGTGGCGACGATCGCGGCGCGGTGCCGGCCATAGCGGCGATAAATGTATTGCATCACCTCTTCGCGCCGCGAGTGCTCGAAATCGACGTCGATATCGGGCGGCTCGTCGCGCTCCTCGGACACGAAGCGCTCGAACAACAGATCGATTTCGGTCGGATCGACGCAGGTGATGCCGAGCACGTAGCACACCGCCGAATTGGCGGCCGAGCCGCGACCCTGGCACAAAATGCCTTGCGAGCGCGCATAGCGGACAATGTCGTGCACGGTCAGGAAATAATGCGCGTAGCCGCGGCGCGCGATGATCGCCAGTTCCTTGTCGATGGTGGCGCGCAGCTTGGCGCTGATGCCGTTTGGAAAATACTGCGTGATGCCAAGTTCAGTGAGGTCATGCAGATGCTGCTGCGCGCTCTTGCCGGGTGGCACCGGCTCATCGGGATAGTGATATTTCAGCTCATCGAGCGAAAACGAGATGCGGCTCGCAAAGCGCAGCGTCTCGGCGATCGCCTCCGGATCGGCGCGGAACAGCCGCGCCATTTCCGCCGGCGGCTTGAGATGACGCTCGGCATTGCTTTCAAGGTGCCGCCCGGCTGCATCGAGCGTGGTCTTATTGCGCACGCATGACAGCACGTCCTGCAACGCGCGCCGATCCGGGTGGTGATAGAGCACGTCATTGCTGGCGATGCACGGCACCTGCGCCGCCGCCGCAACATGCCGCAGCCGCGCCAACCGCCGCTTGTCATCACCGCGATAATAGGGCGCCAGCGCCAGCCAGACGCCGTCCCGCTGCAACGCCGTCAGACGCTGCAAGGCAGCGGCGATCTCGGCGGCATGAAAACGATAAGGCGGTATCAAGACCAGCAGGATTTGCGAGTGCTGTTTTTGGGGATCGTCATGCCCGGCCTTGGGCCGGGCAGCCACGTCTTTCAACCGTTGCCGCTGCCAAGACGTGGGTGGCCGCGATCCCGGCCATGACGACGTGGTGGGCTCGGGGACGAAGGCTTCGAGGTCGGCGAAGGTCAGATGGCACTCGCCTTTATCGGCGCGCATCTTGCCGGCGCTGAGCAGCCGGCACAGCCGGCCATAGGCGGCGCGGTCGGTGGGATAGGCTAGTAGCTCCGGCGTGCCGTCGGCAAAACACAGCCGCGCGCCGATCAGCAGCTTTGGTTTGTGGATCAGTTCGTCATTGCCAAGCTCGCTATAGGCGCGCACCACGCCGGCCAGCGTGTTGCGGTCGGCAATGCCGATCGCATCCAGGCCAAGCAGGCTCGCCTGCTGCACATAGTCCTGCGGATGCGAGGCCCCGTGCAGAAACGAGAAATTACTGGTGACGCCGATTTCGGCGTAACGCGCGATCATGCGATCCGCCTCGGATGAGATTTTCAGATGACGTTTCTTTTCGTCATTGCGAGGAGCACCCGGATCGGCGCTTTGCGCCGTCCGGGCACAGGCTTCGCGACGAAGCAATCCAAACACTCAGAGCACCGGCGCTTCTGGATTGCTTCGTCGGCTTCGCCTCCTCGCAATGACGGCGGAGACATTGTTCGACGTCGCTTCGCTCGCAATGACGAAAGGGACATTGTTCGTCGTCGCTGCGCTCGCAATGACGAAAGAGAGATTGTGCGATGCTGCGTTCGCAATGACTAAGCCTAGCCTCTGGCCCTAGCGCCTGCCCTCACGCGAACAGGCCGTGCACATACCAGCGCGGTTGGCCGTGGCCATCGGCGCTGGGCAACACCTCGCGGCCATAGAGCCCGTCGCGGTACAGCCAGAACCGCGCGCCGACCTCGTCCTCGATCCGGAAGTAATCGCGGGTCAGGCCCGGCTCGGACGCGCGCCACCATTCCATCGCGATCCGCTCCGGGCCTTCGGCGCGGGCGATGCGATGGGTGACGCGGCGCCAGGTGAATTGCGCCGGCGGCCCATCGGGCACTTCGGCCAGCACCTCGACCGGCTCGGGCGGTTGCAGCAGCCGCAGCGGCCGCAAAGGCGGCTCGTCGGCGCGACCCGGCCACGGCGTCTCGTGACAGGTTTGCGGCGGACAATGCTGCACCGGCACCGCCAGCGCCGCGCGCTCCGGCAGATGGCTGTCCTGCGGCAGATAACGCAGCACGCGCCGCGCGCCGAGCCGCGCCGACAGCGTGTCGGCCAGCGCCGCGACATCCTCGGCCTGATGAGCGGTGCTATCAAAGCCGCGCTGCGCGGCATCGACCAGCACGGTGTGACTTGCGGCGAGCCGGATCAGATCGAAGCCGAAACCGGGATCGAGCGGATCAGCGAGCGCATCGAGCTTTTCGGCGAACAAACGCTCGACCATTTCGGTGCGCGTCACCGGCTGACCGGCCTCGACCATGATGGTGCGCACCGCGCCGTCGCTGCGGAAAAACGACGCCAGCAATTGCCGCGCGCCCTTGCCGCTCTTTTCCATCGCCGCGATCAACAGCCGCGCCAGCGCCAGCAGCGTCGGCATGATCACTTCAAGCGTCGCCACCGGCTCGGCAAAGCGCTTGTCGACCACATAGTCCGGTGCCGGACGGCGCGGCGAGATCGGCGCATCGTCCGCGCCGCTGGCCTGGCGCAGCACCGCGACAAAATCAGCACCAAACCGCGCCGCCAGTTCCGAGGGCTGCCGCGCCAGCACATCGCCGATCGTCACCAGCCCCGCGCGGCGCAGCCCGCGCACGATGCCGGGATCAACGCCAAGCACCGCCACCGGCAGCGGCGCCACCGCCTCGGCCTCGCCGCCCGGCGGCACGATGGTGCGCGGCGCACCGCGGCTCAGCGCCCGCGCCGCCACCGCGGTGCCGGCAATCGCAGCGCGCGCCGCAAAACCCTGGCGCTGCAGCCCCTGCAGCAGCGCGGTAAGCAGCCCCTGTTCGTCGCCGAACAGATGGGCGCAGCCGGTGATGTCGAGGCACAGGCCGTCATCGCCATCCAGCGCCACCAGCGGGGTAAAACGGTCGCACCAATCGGCGATCGCTGAAAGCAGCGCGGCATCGGCCACGGCATCATGCTCGATCACGTCGAGCGAGGGATGCATGGCGCGCGCGGTGGCGAGCGGCATGCCGGGCGTCAGCCCGCCTTGCGCCGCGCGGGCGTCGCAGGCCACCAGCACGAGCGCGTTGTCGCGTTTGGCGACGACGACGCGCGGTTCAGCCGGCGAGCCGTCGCGGGGCGACGACAGCCGTTCGATACGATCGGTCGGCAACCGCGGCAACCAAAGGCCGAGGATGCGTCTGCGGTTCACGGAAGCGGCACGCATCACAATTCCATTCCATGATCCAGCGGCCGGTCGGGCCGCGACGATTGCGGATGAGCGAAGTTTCAAGCACCGGAGCGCCCCAGCCCTCCACTGGCGGCGAATGCGCGGCGCGCACCACCCAGCGCGTTTCGGCGGTCGAGGTCTGCGGCGCGGCGGCGATGCGCAGCATCAAGGCGGTGACCCCGGATTGCTGCGCCGCCAGGCTGAGCTTGCGGCTGGCGACCGCATCGAACGCGCAGCTTTCGCCCCACAGCTCGGTGACCACCGCGCCGAGCCCGGTGCAGGCCAGCGCATCGGCGGCGCTGCGCAGCGCGCTGTCGGCATCGGGCGCGCGCACCACCACGATGCGGCGCGGATCGAGCCCGAGTTCGGCAAAGCCGGCCATCGCCAGATCGCCGCTCTCGCGCGCCGCGAAATCGACCCGCACCCACAATAGAAAGCGCTGCTCGCTGGCGCGCCGCGCCAGCCCGGCGACAAAGCCGGTGGCGGCGCCGGCGGCGCGACCTTCGCCGAACACCTCATGCAGCGCCCCGAGCGCCAGCCCGCCCTGCAACGCCGCATCGACCGCGGCATGGCCGAGCGGCTGGCGCCGCAGCGGCTCCGCCAGGCCGTGTTCCAGCCGGTCAATGGCGCCTTGCAGGCGCGCAAGCGTGCTCATGCGGGCACTGGGCATGCCGCGCTCCTTCATCGATTGGCGGCCGTTTGCCGGTTGTCCTTAAAACCCGTGGCTGGCCGTTTCGTTCATGATATGTTCTAATATAAGACCCAGGCGCCCCGAGGAGTCAATCGGGATCGCCACCTGAGTTTTGGACTGCCCCCTTGTGAGGAATTTTGGGATGGATCTGCAACGCAAGCTGGCCATTCTCGCCGATGCCGCCAAATACGACGCTTCTTGCGCCTCCAGCGGCACCAACCGGCGCGACTCCCGCGATGGCAAGGGGCTCGGCTCGGCCGGCGGCATGGGCATTTGTCATTCGTTTGCGCCCGATGGCCGCTGCATCTCGCTCTTGAAAATTCTGCTGACCAATGCCTGCCAATATGACTGCCTGTATTGCATCAACCGCGCGTCCTCGAACGTGGCGCGCGCCCGCTTCACCGTCGAAGAAGTGGTGACGCTGACGCTCGGCTTCTATCGCCGCAACTATATCGAGGGGCTGTTTCTGTCCTCCGGTATCATCCGCAGCGCCGACTACACCATGGAGCAGTTGGTGGCGGTGGCGCGCACGCTGCGTGAGCGCCAGTTTCGCGGTTACATCCATCTCAAAACCATTCCCGACGCCGACGAGGCGCTGATCAGCGCCGCGGGCCGCTATGCCGACCGGCTGTCGATCAATATCGAGTTGCCGGAGGAGCATAGTCTTTGCCGGCTCGCGCCAGAGAAGAACGTGCGCTCGATCCGGCGCAGCATGGGCCGGGTGCGGCTGAAACTCGATGAAGCGCAGGAGGCACGCCAGACGCCGAGCCGCAGCAAGCCGCCGCGCTTCGCGCCCGCCGGGCAAAGCACGCAGATGATCGTCGGCGCCGACAGCGCCTCCGACAAGACCATCCTCGCCACCAGCGCCAATCTCTATGGCGCCTATCATCTGAAGCGGGTGTACTACTCGGCGTTCAGCCCGATCCCCGAGGCCAGCCGGGCGCTGCCGCTGGCGGCGCCGCCTTTGGTGCGCGAGCATCGGCTGTATCAGGCCGATTGGCTGCTGCGCTTTTATGGCTTTGCCGCCGACGAAATTCTCGACGACACCGACATGCTGTCGCTACAGCACGATCCCAAACTGGCCTGGGCGCTGCGCCACCGCGAGCGCTTTCCGCTCGACGTCAACCGCGCCTCGCGCGAAGACCTGCTGCGGGTGCCGGGCTTTGGCGCGCGCACGGTGGAACGGATTCTGACCCTACGCCGGGTCGGCACGCTGCGCACGGCTGATCTGGCGCGGCTGCGCATCCCCAAAAACAAGGCGCTGCCGTTCATCGTTCTGCCCGATCACCGCCCGGCGCCGGCGCTGCTCGACAGCACCAGGCTTGAGGCGCGCTTTGCGCCGCAAGCGCAGCAACTGGGTTTTGGCTTTTGACGCGCCCCACGCTTTCGACTGCGATGCATCAGATCAAACTTGATAGCGACATTGATTTTGCCGGCTGGCGCGAGGCAGCGCGCGCGCTGGTGCTATCCAATGTTGCGCCGGCCGAGGTGCGCTGGAGCGTTGCCGGCGCCGCGCCTGATCTGTTTGCCGAACCGGCACAGCCCTCGACGCTGCCGCGCGTCTCCGGCAGCTTCAACGTGCCGGCGCTGTTTGTCGACCTTGCCAAAACCGTGATGCTGCACCGTGATCCGCAGCGCTTTGCGCTGCTCTATGCGGTGCTGTGGCGGCTGCGCCGCGATCCCGATCTGCTGGCGCGCTGCACCGATCGGCAGATGACGCAGCTTGAAGCGATGGCCAAGGCGGTGCGCAGCGATCAGCACAAGATGCAGGGCTTTGTGCGCTTTCGCGAGATCGGCCGCGAGCCGGATAATCATTTCGTCGCCTGGTATGAGCCCGAGCACCACATTGTCGAGGCGACTGCGCCGTTCTTCGCACGCCGCTTTGCCGACATGCCCTGGTCGATTCTAACGCCGGAGCGCTGTGCGCATTGGGATGGCCATGCGCTCAGCTTCACGCCCGGCATCGCGCGCGATATGGCGCCGGGCGCGGACCGGCTCGAGCAATTATGGCTGACCTATTATGCCAGCACGTTCAATCCGGCGCGTCTGAACATGAAGGCGATGCAGGCGCATATGCCAAAACGCTTTTGGAAAAATCTGCCGGAAGCGGCGTTGATCGAACCGCTGATCGCCGATGCCGAACGCCGCACCAGCGCGATGATCGACGCCGCACCGCCCGCGCCAAAACCGAACCGGCAGCGCCGGAAGGCGCTGTCAAGCAATCGCGACCACGACGATTCATCGCGGTGATGCATTATTTACGTCATCATTAAATGCACCGTCATTGCGAGCGAAGCGAAGCAATCCAGTTGTTCGCGCAGCAGAACTTAGCTGGATTGCTTCGCTTCGCTCCTCGCAATGACGTGGTTGACGTCGTGCAGTGAAGGCAAGCGCTCCTCGCAATGACGTCTTGAAGACTTCACCGGCTGCCAAGAGAGACGTATTCAGCGACAATCGTCCTACGCCGCGGCGGCGATGTTGACCGCCGTCTCCGCCAGCTCGGTCAGCGTCTGGTCGGTCTTCTTCTCTTCCTGCAGCGTCTGGTCGAGCAGCCGCGCGACGTCCTTCATGCCGAGCTGGGTCGCCCATTGTTTGAGTGTGCCATAGCGCGAGATCTCGTAATGCTCGACCGCCTGCGCCGCAGCGAGCATACCGGCGTCGAGCGCTTCGGCGCCCTTGTACTCCTCCATGATCTCCTTGCCCTCATCGAGAATGCCGATGATGGCATCGCAGGTCTTGCCGCGCGCTGGCTTTTCCAACAGCTCGAACACCTGCTCCAGCCGCTCGACCTGGCCTTCGGTCTCGCCGTGATGCTTCTCGAAGGCGGCGCGCAGCTTGTCGGACTGCGCGGCCTTGGCCATCCGCGGCAGCGCCCTCAAAATTTGCTTCTCGGCGTAGTAGATGTCCTTCAGCGTATCGAGAAAGAGATCGTGCAGATCCTTGTCCTTGGCCGGCATGACGCACTCCATGGTTGGCGATAGCGGGACAATGCCTGCCCCCAACGCCATGTGCCGCCCATGGTTCCGGCCGCGCGGTCAGCTTCACGCCGCCAGCGTGGTCTCCACCAGCCTGATCCAATACGAGGTGCCGAACACGATCGCATCGTCGTTGAAGTCATAGGCCGGGTGATGCAACCCGGCGCTGTTGCCATTGCCGATGAAGATCAGCGCGCCGGGGCGCGCCTCCAGCATATAGGCGAAATCCTCGGCGCTCATCAGCGGCGGCATGTCCATCACCCGGCCCTCGCCGACGATCTCGGCGGCGACCGCCGCGGCATGGGCGGTCTGCGCGTCATGATTGACCACCACCGGATAGCCGCGCTCATAGCTCAGCTCGATCGAGGTGCCGGTCAGCTGCGCCACGCCCGCCACCACTTCGCGCACCCGCTGCTCCATCAGATCGCGGATCTGCGGTGACAGCGTGCGCACCGTGCCCTTCAGTTCGGCGGTGTGCGGAATGACGTTGCGCGCGCTGCCGGCGTGGAACTCGCACATCGACAGCACCGCCGACTCGAGCGGATCGACCGAGCGCGACACGATCGATTGCAGCGCAATCACCAGTTTTGCGCCGGCCAGCACCGGATCGATGGAATTATGCGGCCGCGCGGCATGGCCGCCGACCCCCTCAATGCGCAGATCGATGGAATCGGTCGAGGCCATGATCGCGCCGGGCCGGAGCGAAAACGTTCCCAGCGGCATGCCGGGGCCATTATGCATGCCGTACATCTGATCGATCGCAAAGCGCTCGACCAGACCGTCGGCAATCATCGCCGCGGCGCCGCCGCCGCCCTCTTCGGCTGGCTGAAAGATCAGCACCGCGCGGCCGGCGAAATTGCGGGTTTCGGCGAGGTAGCGCGCCGCGCCGAGCAGCATGGCCGTATGGCCGTCATGGCCGCAGGCATGCATCACGCCCGGAGTTTTGGACGCATAAGGCAGCCCGGTCGCTTCTTTGATCGGCAGCGCGTCCATGTCGGCGCGCAGCCCGATGCAGCGCACCGCCTGGCCATCGGCCGGCTGCCGGCCGTTGATCACCGCGACCACGCCGGTGCGGCCGATGCCGCTCACCACCTCATCGCAGCCAAATTCGCGCAATTTCTCCGCGACCAGCGCCGCGGTGCGATGCACGTCGTACATCAGCTCGGGATGGGCGTGCAGGTCGCGGCGCCAGGCGACGATGTCAGGCAACAGATCGGCGACGCGGTTGATGATCGGCATGGTCATTCCCAATGGTCAGAGCCTAGCTCTAGCATGACCGCCTCGCGCGCCCAAGGCACCGCCCAAGGAGGCCGGTACGCCACCGGCCTCCGCCGACATGCCAGCTGTACAGGGCCGTGCAGCGACGCTAAGCCTCAATGATCCGCGGCAAAGACCGCGAGCAAAAACAACAGGTGCACGGGATGGCGAAACGGCTCGAGGGCGAGTTCGACTATATCGTGGTGGGCGCAGGAACGGCGGGCTGCATCGTCGCCAACCGGCTGTCGTCCAACCCCGCCAACAAGGTGCTGCTGCTGGAAGCCGGCGGCCGCGACAACTGGATCTGGTTCCACATTCCGGTCGGCTATCTGTTCGCGATCGGCAATCCGCGCTCCGACTGGATGTTCAAGACCGAGCCCGAGCCGGGGCTGAACGGCCGCGCGCTGGCCTATCCGCGCGGCAAGGTGATCGGCGGCTGCTCGGCGATCAACGCCATGATCTCGATGCGCGGCCAGGCCGCCGACTATGATCATTGGCGGCAACTCGGCCTCACCGGCTGGGGCTGGAACGACGTGCTGCCGGCCTTCATCAAGCTGGAAGATCATTTCATGGGCGCGGGCGATTACCACGGCAGCGGCGGCGGTTTTCGGGTCGAGGCGCCGCGGCTGTCCTGGACGGTGCTGGATGCCGTGGCCGACGCCGCCACCCAGCTCGGCATTCCGCGCACCGCCGATTTCAACACCGGCGATAATGAAGGCATCGGCTATTTCCACGTCAACCAGAAGCGCGGCCGGCGTTGGTCGTCTGCACGCGGTTTCCTCAAGCCAGCGCTGAAGCGGCTCAATCTGCGGCTGGAAACCGACGTGCTGGTCGAACGGCTGCTGATCGAAGATGGCCGCGCCGTCGGCGTGCGCTACAGCCAGCGCGGCGAGACCATCGAGGCGCGCGCCAAGGGCGAGATCGTGCTGTGCGCCGGCTCGATCGGCTCGGTCCAGGTGCTGCATCGCTCCGGCATCGGCCCGGCGGAATGGCTGGCGCCGCTCGGCATCACGCCGCTTGTGGATCGGCCCGGCGTCGGCCGCAATCTGCAGGATCATCTGCAGCAGCGCGCCATCTATCAGGTCAGCGGCGTGCGCACGCTGAACGAGACCTATCACTCGCTGGCGCGGCGCGGGCTGATGGGGCTGGACTACGC
This sequence comes from Rhodopseudomonas faecalis, assembly GCF_003217325.1. GTDB lineage: Bacteria > Pseudomonadota > Alphaproteobacteria > Rhizobiales > Xanthobacteraceae > Rhodopseudomonas > Rhodopseudomonas faecalis. Next base: position 105,893 of record NZ_QJTI01000002.1, on the reverse strand, counting down.
GCTGCGCCGGCGCGGCCCGCTGACCATGGCGCCGTCGCAGCTCGGTATCTTCACCCGCTCCGATCCGCATCAGGAGCGCGTCAATATCCAGTTCCATGTGCAGCCGCTGTCGCTCGACAAGTTTGGCGATCCGCTGCACCGCTTTCCGGCGATCACGGTCAGTGCCTGCAATTTGCGACCGACCTCGCGCGGCGAGATCAGGCTGCGCAGTGCCGATCCCTTGGCCGCGCCCTCAATCGCGCCGCATTATCTGTCGACCGATGAGGACCGCAAAGTCGCGGCCGACGCGATCCGCGTCACCCGCAGGCTGATGAAACAGCCAGCGCTCGCCAAATATCAGCCGCAGGAATATCTACCCGGCCCCTCGGTCGGCGACGATGATGCGGCGCTGGCGAAAGCGGCCGGCGATATCGGCACCACGATCTTTCACCCGGTCGGCACGGCCAAGATGGGGCTGCCGAGCGATCCGCTCGCGGTGGTGGATGAAAGGCTGCGGGTCTATGGCATCGGCGCCTTGCGCGTGGTCGATGCCTCGATCATGCCGACCATCACCTCGGGCAACACCAACACCCCGGCGGCGATGATCGGTGAAAAAGGCGCGGCGATGATTTTGGAGGATGGCAGGTAGTTCTTCAGCTCGTGCGACCGCGAGAAGCTACCAAGCTCGCCGCGTCAGAACCGGGGTCTTCACCCTGCACGGACTCTAAGACGTGGACGCCCGCGACAAAGCGCGGGCATGACGGCCTGGGTGGGGCTGATGGCGCGAACCGCACACAGCCAACAAGGTCTGCGCACGGAACGCTGGATTGCTTCGTCGCTGCGCGCCTCGCAATGACGGACTTGAGCGCGCCTCGCAATGACGAACCTCGAAGCAACCGAGCTGCAAAGTCCGCTTAAGCGGACTTGCGCACCGCGTTGTCGACCAGGGTCTTGCCCAGCGACCAGATCGCGCCCGGCACCTTATGGCTGTCGGCGATCACCTGATCGAACGAGCCCGCGATCCACTTGCAATCGTCCTCGGTGATGGTGAGCGGCGGCAGCAGCTTGACGGTGTGGCTGGCGTGGCCGGCCACCTGGGTCAGGATCTTGTGATCCTTGAACAGCGGCACGGTGATCAGCTGGCAGAACAGCCCCTTATTGGCGGTCTCCAGCATCGCCCACGACGCCTTGAGGCGCAGCGATTGCGGCGGGCCGAATTCGACGCCGATCATCAGGCCCTTGCCGCGCACCTCTTTGAGCATCTCATAGCCCGGCACCAGGCTGTTCAGCGCCAGCCGCAGCTCGGCGCCGCGCTTGGCGGCGGCCTCGACCAGCTTTTCGGCTTTCAGCACTTCCAGCGTGGCGATGCCGGCGGCCATCGCCAGATCGTTCTTGCCAAAGGTCGAGCCGTGCACCACGGCGCGGTCCATGCGGTTGAAGATCTTTTCGAAGACCGACTTGCGGGTCAGCACCGCGCCAACCGGCACGTGACCGCCGGACAGCGCCTTGGACAGCAGCACCATGTCGGGTTCGACGTTCCAGTGCTCGACCGCCAAGAAGCGGCCAGTGCGGCCAAGGCCGGTTTGAATCTCGTCGGCGACGAACAGCGTGCCATAGCGTTTGCACAGCGCGGCAGCGCCGGGCAGGAACTCGTCGCTCGGCATATTGACGCCCTTGCCCTGGATCGGCTCGACGATGAACGCCGCGATCTTGCGGGTCGAGAGCGCCTTCTCCAAGGCTTCCAGGTCGTTGAACGGAATCGCCGAGCAGCCCGGCAGCAGCGGCTCAAAGCCGGTGCGGAAATTCGGATCGCCGGTCAGCGACAGGCCGCCATAGGTCAGGCCGTGGAACGAATGCTCGCAATGGATGATGCCGGGCCGGCCGGTGGCACCACGGGCGAATTTGATCGCGGCCTCGACGCATTCCGCGCCGGAATTGGCGAAAAACACCTTGTCGAGATACGGCACATGCTCAAGCAGCCGCTCGGCGAGCACGCCGGCCAGCGTCGAGACGTCGAGCTGCACCAGATTGGGGAAGTCGCTGTCGAGCACGCTTTTCAGCGTCTGACGCAGCACCGGATGATTGCGGCCGATCGCGAATACGCCAAAGCCGCTCAAGAGATCGAGATAGCGGGCGCCCTCGCGATCGAACAGATACTGGCCTTCGCCGCGCTGAAAGCCAACGTCGTAGCCGATAGTCTTCAGGACTCTCACGAGCTGTTCGTTCAGGTAGCGCGAGTGCATCGCACTGCGCTGGCCCTCGCGATTCGCGAATATCTCGGAAGCGTCTAGGTTCGGATATTGCATCGGCTACTTACTTCGTTTGGTGGGCAGACCGTCAACAGAAATCGCCGCATGCGGCGATTTGGCAGGCGCTAGCAGATCGTCCAACGCAGGTTCAGAAACATCATGCATGTCCACGGAGTGTCTGCGGAATATGGCGTGCGAGGGACCGCCCTCGCCGGACCGTCACCGCTGGCGCTACTCGGAATGTGCAAGTCGGAGACAAAGCCGCTCCACCCAAACGCAACAGGCGACGGGGGATGCTTGGCGCGGCTCGTCACAAAGACGATACAGGGCCGCAACGGCGAGAACAACCCCGATCCCCAGAAAGCGCACATGCCCCAGCGGCTTCCGCCGCCGGGGCTGCGCTCGTTGCCGGGCTAGTCTGCAATTTTGCGCGGCTTGCCCATCAAGGCCGGCTGGAACAGCAGCACCGCCGCCAGCGTGGTCACCAGCGACAGCGCGAGCAGCTTGCCCATGCTGGCTGTGCCCGGATGGCTCGACAACCAAAGGCTGCCAAACGCGGTGGCGGTGGTCAGGGCGCTGAAGAAGATCGCCCGGGTCAGCGCCGATTGCAGCAGATTGGTACGCCCGGCCCGCCAGGCCGTGACGTAATAGATCTTGAACGCCACGCCGATGCCGAGCAGCAGCGGCAACGCGACGATGTTGGCGAAGTTGAGCGGCAGCCCGATCAACACGCAAATCTCGAGCGTCACCGCTCCGGCCACCAGCAGCGGCACCAGCGTCAGCAGCACGTCGGTGATGCGGCGCAGCGTGATCCACAGCAGCAGCGCGATCACGCCGAGCGCCCACCAGCCGGCCTGCATGAAGGCCGAGACGATGGTGTCACCCGATTTCAGGATCGACACCGGGCCGCCGACCGCGTTCGGCTCTGCTTTCAGCACCGCGTCAGCGAAGGCGCGCAACGTGTCGTTGTCGTTCGGGTCGCCGCGCGGCAGCGCCTGCACCCGGACCTGACCATCCTTGGTCTTCCACCCCGACACCAGGCTGGCGGGCAGATTGTCGAGCGTCACCGGGCCGGCCTGCAGCAGATTGCGCAGCTGGTCGAGCGCCATTTTGAGCGGCACCACGAACACCGCCTGCACCTTGTCGCGGGTGGCGGCATCGGCCTCCACCAACTTGTTCAGCGCGTCGGCGAGCCGGCGCGACGCCAAAGCGCCCGAGCTGTTGCCGTCGCCAGCCGCCTTGCGCAGCGCGGCAATGGTGCTCTTGAGCGCCGCGACGTTCTCCTCATCGCTCGGCGGCGGATCGATCGCTTCCGGATTGAGCGCCGGCAGCAACACCTTGGCGCCGTCCGCGATCAGCTTGAGCTTGGCGTCCTGATCAGCCGGCACAAATGTGTCGAGCGAGATCGTGCTCTGCACTTCAGGCACCTTGGCAAGCTTGGCCTGCACTTCGCGCGCCGCTTCCACCGAGGGCACCAACACATTGACGGCATTGGCGCCCGTGTTCGGATCCTTGCGCAGATCAAGGAAGGTGGCGATCGATTCCACCTTCGGACTGCGCAGATTGATCGGGTTGAAGTCAAAATGCAGGAAGTACAGCAGCGGCAGACCGGCCACCGCGATCAGCAGCGTGCCGCCGACGATCGCGACCCGATAATCTTCGAGAATGCGGTCGAGCGGCGCCAGGAAAGAGTAGCCGACCGGCTCCTTTTCGCCGGGCGGGTTCAAGAGCTTGATCAGCGCCGGCAGCAGGGTGATGCTCGACACGAACGCCACCACCATGCCGAGGCCAGCGATCTCGCCGAGTTCCGACACGCCCTTATAGGCGGTCGGCAGGAACGACAGGAACCCGGCCGCGGTCGCCATCGCCGCCAGTGACAGCGGCACGGCGGAGTATTCCGCAGCCTTGGCGAGTGCCTGATCGAGATTGTCGTTTTTGTAGCGCTCGGAGCGGTAGCGCACGCTGAACTGTATCCCGAAATCGACGCCGAGGCCGACAAACAGCACCGCAAACGCAATCGACAGCAGGTTGAGCGAGCCGACCAGCATCAGGCCGAGCGCAGTGGTAATCGCCAGTCCGACGAACAGGTTGACGAACACTGCGAAGATGATTTTGGAGGAATGCAGCGCCAGCCACAGGATCAGCAGCACCACCGCCACCGTGCCGAGGGCGTTGACCACCGCGCCTTCCTGAACGGTGGCGAACTCCTCATTGGCGATCGGCACCGGCCCGGTCAGCCGCACCCGCGCGCCATACTCACCGGCGAGGTTGAGATCGGTGGCCGCCTGGCGGATCGCATCGGTCGCAGCGCGGCCGGGTTCCAGCGCCTTGAAGTCCAGCACCGGCTTGACCTCGATGAAGGCGCGGCGATCACCATCCGTGACCGGCGTATCGCTCACCAAGGCTCGCCAGGAGAACGTGGCGGAGCCAGTTTTCAGCACCTGGTCCACGGTATCGGCGATCATCGAGAACGGCCGGGTGGTGCCATCCAGCGTGATTTCGCCGCGCTTGATACCGAGCAGGCCGGTCTCCAGCGCCGCGGTCAGGCCGCGCAGGCTGGGGTCGCCGGCCATGATTTCCAGCAGCGGTGCCGCCGCCTGGAACTGGCTGGTCATCTGCGCCACCTGCTCGGTGGGCAGGAACAACAGCCCATTTTTATCGAAAAATTCACCACCTCCGAGCCGCTGCACGGAGTCGAAGTCTTTATGGTTATCCGATAATTTTTCCGTGAGCCGGGTCGCCGCGGCATTGGCGAATTCCGGGGTCGGCGCCTCGACCACCGCCAGGATCAGGCGTTCCTGATCGAAGGCTTTATCGAAGGCGATATCGCGCTGCCGCCAGTCCAAGCTGGGGGAGATCAGCCGGTTGATATCGGTGTTGATCCCGAAATTCTGGACGCTGTAAATACCGCCAAGAACTGCAAGAATTGCCGCAATAACAACCGTGATGGGTGCGAAGCGGGTCGAGGTCCGAACGATCGCTACGACTACTTTCTTGAGCACAACTTGACTTTCTATCGCTCTTGGCGTGCCTAGAATGCGCCAGATCCTGATGGAGTTCCGATCCGCAGGTCTCTCCCGCCAAGTCGAACCTTCAAGTACGGAACGACTTGGCCTATGACGGACCGGCGTGCTGACGCCGAATTAATCTGTCAAACGGCAATTGCCAACCGCGTTGCACTGCGGTGACAAGCTCATATGTTCCCGGTACGGTGTGCCACCCGTACCTTGGTATGGTATCTGTTTGCTTTTGATCAGTCCGACAATAAGGATCGTCGACCTTGTATAATGTTCGTCCCCTTGAGGTATTCCTGGCGCAACCGCGTGGCTTTTGCGCCGGCGTCGTGCGGGCGATCGAGATCGTCGAACTCGCTTTGGAGAAATATGGCCCGCCTGTCTATGTGCGCCACGAGATCGTGCACAACAAGTATGTGGTCGAAAGCCTAAAAGCAAAGGGCGCGGTGTTTGTCGAGGATCTGTCGGAAGTGCCGCCGAAGGCCGTCACGGTGTTCAGCGCCCATGGCGTCGCCCGTTCCGTCGAGGAAGAAGCGGCGCAGCGCGGCCTGCCGGTGCTGAACGCCACCTGCCCGCTGGTCACCAAGGTTCACAATCAGGGCAAGCGCTACATGGCCAAGGGCCGGGTGCTGATCCTGATCGGCCATGCCGGACACCCCGAGGTCGAAGGCACCATGGGCCAGGTTCCCGGCCCGGTGCTGCTGGTCCAGAACCTGGACGATGTCGCGGCTTTGACGCTACCCCGCGATACCGCGGTGGCCTACATCACCCAGACCACGCTCAGCGTCGATGATACCCGCGAGATTATCGCCGCGCTCACCGAACGTTTTCCGGACATTCAAGGCCCTGATACCCGCGATATCTGTTATGCAACGCAGAATCGGCAATCCGCAGTGCGGGAGCTGAGCAAGCTGGTCGACCTAATCCTGGTGGTCGGCGCCAACAACAGTTCCAATTCCAACCGGCTTCGTGAAATCGGCACCGAAGCCGGCATTCCCAGCTATCTGATCGCCGATGGCAGTGAGCTCGACCCGGCGTGGCTGAACGGCGTCCGGGCCGTTGGCATCACGGCGGGGGCCTCTGCCCCGGAAGTACTGGTCGATGACGTCATCGAAGCACTGCGCCGGATCGGTCCGGTGACGGTCTCGGTGCTGCCCGGCCGGGAGGAGGACATCGAGTTCCTGCTCCCCACTGAACTCGCTCCGGCCTGAGACCGCCCCGGTCCTCGGCTATTTTTGGATCCAGAAGAAAAGACCCCCGAAATGGCAATCCCCTTCTTCAAAGAGCTGCGCATTGGCGGCTATCTGCTCAAGCAGCGGCTGCTCGGCCGCAAGCGCTTCCCACTGGTTCTGATGCTGGAACCGCTGTTCCGCTGCAATCTCGCCTGCTCCGGCTGCGGCAAGATCGACTATCCCGACGCCATTCTCGACCGCCGTCTGACCCCGCAGGAATGCTGGGACGCCGCTGAGGAATGCGGCGCGCCGATGGTGGCGATCCCCGGCGGCGAACCGCTGATCCATAAGGAGATCGGCGAGATCGTGCGCGGCCTGGTGGAGCGCAAGAAGTTCGTGTCGCTGTGCACCAATGCGCTGCTGCTCGAGAAGAAGCTCGATCTGTTCGAGCCCTCGCCCTACTTCTTCTTCTCGGTGCATCTCGACGGCCTGAAGGAGCACCACGACAAGGCGGTGTCGCGTGACGGCGTGTTCGACCGCGCGGTGGCTGCGATCAAGGCCGCCAAGGCCCGCGGCTTTGCGGTCAACGTCAACTGCACGGTGTTCGACGGCTACGCCGCCGAGGACATCGCCAGGTTCATGGACTTTACCGAGGAACTCGGCGTCGGCGTGTCGATCTCGCCGGGCTACGCCTATGAGCGCGCCCCGGATCAGGAGCACTTCCTGAACCGCGCCAAGACCAAGAACCTGTTCCGCAAGGTGTTCGCGCTCGGCAAGGGCAAGAACTGGAGTTTTATGCACTCCAGCCTGTTCCTGGACTTCCTGGCCGGCAATCAGAGCTTTGAATGCACGCCCTGGGGCATGCCGGCGCGCAACGTGTTCGGCTGGCAGAAGCCCTGCTACCTGATCGGCGAAGGCTACACCAAAACCTTCAAGGAGCTGATGGAAACCACCGATTGGGATTCCTACGGCACCGGCAAGTATGAGAAGTGCGCCAACTGCATGGCGCATTGCGGCTACGAGCCGACCGCGGCCAATGCCGCCCTCGCCCATCCGCTCAAAGCGGCCTGGGTCGCGCTGCGTGGCATCAAGACCGAGGGGCCGCTGGCGCCGGAAATCGACCTGTCACAGCAGCGTCCGGCGCAGTACGTGTTCTCCGAGCAGGTGCAACAGCAGCTGTCAGAGATTCACGGAGACGAGACCGCCAACGTCAAGCATCACGCCCCGACAGCCGCGTAGGCTGCGGAGCGCGCGATTGAAATCGAGGCCGGTCGAGACCAGCGCCTTGATCGAAGCCGGGTTCCGCGCCACGCCGCGCAGAACCTTGCGGACGTCGATGTTGCCATTGGGCTTGATCGCGGTCGACACCACCGCAGGCAGTTCGCGGGTCGCCGGATCGCTGACGACCCGCAGCGCCGCGAACGGCAGTCCGGCCTCATGGGCATAATGCGCGGCGATGTGGCTTTCCATATCGACCGCGGCCGCGCCGGTCTTGGCATGCAGCGCCGCTTTGACGTGACGGGTGCCGACCACCTGCTCGCTGCCGACCAGACCGCCGCGCACCACGCGCCGGCCGCCAAAACCAGCATCCGCCAGCAGTTCTTCGCTAAATTCCAGCGCCGTTGACCAGCGGCGATCGCCGGCCCGGACCTCTGACGCCACCACGATGTCGCCGGAGCGCAGTTTGGGATCGAGGCCACCGGCCACCCCAAAACTGACCACGCCGCGCACGGCGCGAAAATCCATGTCAGACAGCAACACCCGCAATTGCTTGGGGTCGCTGCTGCTGCACACCACGGTCAATCCCGGCCCCGCGGCGATGCGCGCTTCCTGGATCAGCCCGGTCACGATCAAAACCGGTCGCGGATCCCAAGGATTGCTCGCGGCCGCTGCACTCTGCGCCCCCAGATTCACCGTCTGAACCCCTACACTCTGCGCCGGTGCTCCCGCGGCTCAAGCGCGCTGTCGCCCACAGCAGGACACCTGCAAAAACGGGCGTGACAATACTGCAAAGCCCGCGGCGGCGAAAACCGCCCGCGGCATATCCTGTTTATTCAACAGCGATTTTTCCGCCCCCTGTGGTTTTTACGGCACGGCTGTTACCGCGCTGCGAACAGCGGCGGCGTCAGCCCTGCCTCAAAACCAGATCGGCGGCGCGATTGCCGGACTGCACCGAGCCCTCGATGGTGGCCGGCAGCCCGGTGTCGGTCCAGTCGCCGGCCAGGAACAGGTTGTTCCAGGAGGTGACCGCGCCCGGCCGCAGCGCATTCTGCTGCGGCGTCGCCGCAAAGGTGGCGCGGCGCTCGCGCACGATCTGCCAGGGCGGCAGATTGGCGGTGATGCCGGTCAGCTTGCAGATGTCCTGCCAGACCTCGCGGGCGAGCTGCTCGCGCGGCATATCGACCAGCCGGTCGCCATTGCTGATGGTGACCGACAGCCGGTTCGGGAACGCGAACAGCCATTCGACCAGGCCGCCGACCACGCCGAGCAGCGCCGGCTGGCCGGGCGGCGGCACGTAGTTGAAATGAGCGTTGACGATGGCGCGGAACTGGCCCGGCGTCTTCAGGCCGGGCAGCAGCGACGCCGCCGGCCGCGGCGGCACCGCCAGGATCACCTTGTCCTCGGCGCCGAGCGTGATCACGTCATCGCCGAAATCGAGCGCGCTGATCCGATCGCCGGACATATTCAGCCGCCGCAATTCATGGCCGAACAGCACCTCGGCGCCCTGGGCGCGCAGCTTCTCGATCGCGGGCTCAACCAGCACCGCGCTCAGACCGTCGCGCGCGATCAGCGGCCGGCAGGCTTGGCCGCCAGCCAGCAGCGTCTTGCGCACCACGGCGCCCGCCAGCCCCGCCGAGCCTTCCGGCGGATCGACATTGAGCGCCGCCAGCAAGAGCGGCGCCACCAGCTTGCGGTACAGCGGGCCTTCGCAAGGAATGGCATCGCCGACCAGGCGGCTCGCCGGCGACCACACCAGCGGCGCCAGCGCCAGATAATCGCGGACGGTGGTGCCGGGCACGCGGCGCTCGGGATCGAGCACCCACAGCGGCAGCCGGCTATTGCCGAGCGACAGCGTCCAGCGCTGGCCGTCAGCGAGATCGGCAAAGTAGAACTCGGCGCTGTCCGGCCCGACCAGCCCGGCATCGGTGCCGATGCTGCGCGCATAATCGACCGCGGCTGAGTTGCCGGACAGCAGCAGATGGTTGCCGTTGTCGATGGTCAGCCCGGTCGCGGCGTCGAAATAGGACCGGCAGCGGCCACCGGCCTGCTGCATCGCCTCATGCACACGCACCTGGTAGCCGGCAGCGGCGAGCCGCACCGCGGCCGACAATCCGGAAATGCCCGCGCCGATGATATGAACGGTTTTTGACATCAGATGATCGCGTATTGCAGCAGGATCGCGATCCGCGATGCCTTGCCGAGCTTGACCGGCCGGCGCGGCTTTTCAAAACCGCGGGCGATCAAGAGTTGCAGGATGGAGTGATAATACTTGCCCATGATCCGCGGTGCGCGCACCACGCGGCGCGGGTTGCGGCTCATGATTTCGTCGGCGCGCGCGAAATGCTCGAGCGCCCGCTTCACCAGCGGCGCGCACACTTGCGGCAGCGCTGGGCTCGCCATCACCTCGCGCGGATCATGGCTGGTGATGCCGGCGGCGAGCAGCCCCTCGCGCGGCAGATAGAGCCGGCCGATGCCGGCGTCTTCATCGAGATCGCGCAAAATATTGGTGAGCTGCAGCGCGCGGCCGAGATGATACGCGAGATCGATGCCGTCCTGCTCCGGCAGGCCAAACACCCGCACCGACAGCCGGCCAACCGCGCTCGCCACCCGGTCGCAGTACAGATCGAGCGTCGGCTCATCGGGCGCGCGGATATCGGCCGGCACGTCCATTTCCATGCCGTCGATCACGTCCAGAAAATCCTGGCGCTTCAGGCCGAACTGCTGCAGCGAGGCGACATAGTCGCGCAGCCGCGGCGGCGGCGCGCCGCGATACAGCGCGTCGATATCGTCGCGCCATTGCTGCAGATCGGCGAGCTTCTGCGCGCGCGGCGCATCGGAATCGGCGATGTCATCGACAAAGCGGCAGAAGCTGTAGATCTGGAACATCGCCTCGCGCTGCGAGCGCGGCAGGATGCGCATCGCGGCGTAGAACGAGGAGCCGAGCGCGACGCCCTGATGCTCAGCCGGGGTGGCGGTGGATTGCTGGTTCATGCGCCGGTTGCCGGTTTGGAGGGCGAAGTCGCGGTGGTGGCGCGCCGCCAGATGCCGGTGGCGAGCGCACCAAGGCCGATGCCGGTCAGCTCCAGCTTGGTGAGGTGCACGCGCTCGCACAGCGGATCGCGCAGCTTGAGATAGCCGAGAATCCGGTGCGCATAGGCCTGGATGATGCCGATCTCGCACGCCAAGCGGCTATCGACCACCAGCGGCGCCAGCGCCTCGCTGTCGAGCAGCAGCGTTTCGCAGCGATCGGCGAGCCGATGCAGGCAGGTGAGCAGCGCCTCGGACGAGCGCGGCTGCGCGATCATGTCGATGGTGGCGCCGGTTTCGGCCATCGCGTCGGCCGGAATATAGACGCGGTCGAGCTTGCGGTAGTCCTTCGCGCAGTCCTGCAGGTGATTGATGATCTGCAGCGCGGCGCACAGCGCATCGGACGCCGCCCAGGTGCCAGGGCTTTCGCCATGGACGTCGAGCATGAAGCGCCCGACCGGCATCGCCGAATAGGAGCAATAGTGGATCAGTTCGTTCCAGTCGTTGTAGCGGCGCTTGATGACGTCCATCCGGAACGCGGTGATGACGTCGCGCGCGTGACGCGGCGACATGCCACGCGCCGCAAACGCCTCGCGCAGCGCCAGCGCTTCCGGCTGGCCGCCGCCGGTGCCGATCAGATCATTGTCGAGTTCATCGAGCAGCCGCAGCTTGGTGCCGTCATCAAGCTCGGCATGGTCGGCGATGTCGTCGGCCGTGCGCACGAAATTGTAATAGGCGAGAATCAGCCCGCGGTGCCGCGGGTGGATGATCCACGACGCCACCGGGAAATTCTCGTCCTTGTGAGTCTTGCCGGAGCGCAGGGCGCTCGCCTTCGTCGCCTGGTCTGAAAACTGGGTCACTTGCTCGGTTCGGATCATTGCCAATAGAACGCGCGCCCCAGCGCTCCCCGAACAACCGGGGAGTGATGGAACGCGACGCCATATACGGGAATTTTGCCGGCTAAACCAACCTTATCTCGGTTGAGCCGCCTGCCCGGCCCGGACGTGCGGCTCAAAGCCGCCCCGCCGGGCGCGCTGGCTCACTGGCCGTGGCTGAGCAACACCTGGTTGCAGGCCTTGCTGATCTTCTGCCGGTTCTGCTGCAGGCAGGCCAGGATTACGAGGTCGCCCTGGTCCATCAGCGGACGGCAGAACCGCGATACGTCGCGCGCGCAGGCTTCCTGTTCCTGCTTGGTGCCGCTGCGCTGCGGCTCGTATTGCTGCGCCAGGGCGGAGGTGGACAGGGTGACTGACGCCAACAAGACGGCAACGACAACTTTCGGCATTGGCTTCCTTTTCTTCAATGACGGCGACACACACGAATCCCGGAACGCAAACCCGTAGCGACAGCCGCGGCGTCCGTCCATCGCTAGCCGCGCGATGAACAGCATTCGGGACACCCGTCGCAGCAACTGCGACGGGTCGGCCACAATGGGACACGCCGCGCTCCGGCTGGACGCCTGCCGACCGGCCGCACCCGCAGATACCGGAGCAAATGCGGCCAAAATTGCGGCACTTTGCTTGCCTAAAGGCTTTTTGCATGACCGTGTCGATCTTGCATCGTTTCGGTGCCCTCAGCGCTCAAAACACCCGCGGGGCACAGAATCCTGCCCGATGCGTTATCCCGTTCGTCACCATTTTGTGTCAAAGTTCCAACCGTGTTCCATCTGCTTCGCCAATCCGCTCTCTCACCCCAATTGGGTTGAACCGATCCAGGACCGAGGAGACTAACCGTCGGCTTTGGCGATCCCGTCAGGACGGATAATTCCAGAGGTATCGAGATATGAGACTGCTTCGCGCCCGCCTCTCCATGCCCGCCTTGCAGGCGGCCACACTCGCCGCCGCACTGACGCTGACCGCCACCTTTGGTCACGCGCAATCGGGACCGTTTGCGGGGTTTGAAGGAGCTTGGTCGGGGACCGGCACCGTGGCGCTGTCCGATGGCACCAAGGAGCGGATTCGCTGTCGCGCTACCTATCGCGTGCAGTCCGGTGGCCAGGAGCTGCATCAGACGCTGCGCTGCGCCAGCGACAGCTACAAATTCGATCTCAACAGCAATGTGATCAGCCAGGGCAGCGCGATTTCCGGCACCTGGAGCGAAAGCAGCCGCAACATCAACGGTAATCTGCAAGGCCGCGCCGGAGGTGGCCAGATCGACGTGTTCGTCGAAGCCGCGGGCTTTGCCGCCAGTCTGACGCTGGTGACGCGCGGTAACAAGCAGTCGGTGTCGATCAGCTCCAAGGGCGAAATCCAGGGCGTCAACATCTCGATGTCGCGCAGCTAAGCGCGCTGCACGCCGCACTGCTATCCGTTGACGTCTGATCAGCACGCGCCGGCTTGACGCTCAGACCAACTACACGAGCTTGATCCTGCAAATCCCCCGCGCCCTGGTCGCGGGGGATTTTTGTTTGGCGCGTTTGTCTCGCACTTCAGCGATTCGCGCCTCGCTTGTTTCGGACGGATCGGCGCCAACAGCGCAACATGATCAAGTCACATTTCAGCCGCAAACAACTCACGACGTCCACAGTGAGTGAGCCCCGCGGCATGCAGCGTAGCCTGAAGCGAATATTGCAGTTCATTGGAGTGGGGCTGCTTGCAGCATTCGCTTTGGCGCTTGCCATTGCGCCGGTTTCTAATTCGCTTGTAGATCAGTGGTTCCGCGCCGACGTCGAGGCCCGCTCTCGCCTGGTTTACAACGCCGTCAAGATGCCGATCGTGCGCGCACTCTCCGATCGTGATTTCGATCGGTTGTCGGGGATCTTTGACAGCGTGGCGCTCGATCCGCGCATTCTCGCGGTCGGTCTGTGCGACGACACCGGCAAGCTGACGCGGCCAACCAAGCTGATGCCAGCCAATTTCTCATGCGACAAAGTGGCACGCTCGGAAGGCGTTAGCTTTTCCACCATCATCAACGACGGCATGCACATCATGGTCGGGACATTCCCGATCACTGAGCGCAATCAGAAGTCCTACTTCGTCATCCTGCACGATCTGACCTTCATCGATACGCGGTCGGACGAAGCCCGCGCCATGCTCGTCGCCGTTCTGCTCGCGGTAGCCGCTGTTCTGCTGATCACCTCCGCCGTGGTGTTCGCGCTCGCGCTGCGCAGCTGGATGAATTCACTGCGCAAAGCAGTCGAAGAAATTCTGCCGGGCTCGGCCCGCATGGCCGGCAAGCGCGATACCGCGTCGGTCGATGATGAAATCAAGCGCATGCTGCGCGCCGTGGAGCGCGGCCGCGAAACGATCAGGTCCGCCGAGGTCGATTGGAATCCGGATACGCTGCAGCGGCTGCTGGTCGAGATGATGCCGGATGCCGAAGTGCTGATCGTATCGAACCGCGAGCCTTACATCCACAACCGCGCGCCGGACAGCAACAAAATCGAAGTCCAAATTCCGGCGAGCGGTTTGGTGGCCGCGCTGGAGCCGGTGATCCGCGCCTGCGGCGGCACCTGGATCGCGCATGGCAGCGGCTCCGCCGACCGCGAGACCGTCGATGCCAACGACCGCCTGCCCGTGCCGCCCGACAACCCCTCTTATGTGTTGCGTCGGATCTGGGTCAGCGATGAGGAGCAGGACGGCTTCTATTATGGCCTTGCCAATGAGGGCCTGTGGCCGCTGTGCCATATCGCCTTTGTCAGGCCGCTGTTCCGCGAAAGCGACTGGCACTATTACCGCGCGATCAACGAACGCTTTGCCGAAGCGGTGGTGCATGAGGCCAAGACCGACGATCCGGTGGTGCTGGTGCAGGACTATCACTTCGCGCTGGCGCCGCGCATGATCAGGCAGCGCCTGCCCAAGGCCACCATCATTTCGTTCTGGCACATCCCCTGGCCCAATGCCGAGACCTTCGGCATCTGCCCGTGGAAGGAAGAGATCATCGACGGTCTGCTCGGCAGCACCATCGTCGGCTTCCACACCCAGTTCCATTGCAACAACTTCTTCGAAACGGTCGATCGTTTCATCGAAAGCCGGATCGACCGCGAGCACGCCACCGTGACGCTGCGCGGCGAGGAAACGCTGGTGCGCGCCTATCCGATTTCGATCGATTGGCCGCCCAAGGCGCTGGCGGGCCAGGCCCCGGTCGCGGAGTGCCGGGTCGCGGTCAGGCGAGCGCTGAAGCTCGCCGACGATATCAAGCTGGTGGTCGGCATCGAGCGCTTCGACTACACCAAGGGCATTCTCGATCGCATGAAGGCGCTCGACGATCTGTTGACCCGCGAACCGCAATGGAAGCACCGGCTGGTGTTCGTGCAGGTCGCGGCCCCGACGCGGTCGCGGCTGGAGAAATACAGCAAGCTGCAAGAAGAAGCGGTCGCGCTCTCTGACGACATCAATCAGCGGCACGGCGACGGCAGTTACAAGCCGATCCAGCTGATCGTGCGGCATCACGATCAGAAGGAGGTGTTCCGGCTGTTCCGGGCCGCCGATCTGTGCATCGTCAGCAGTTTGCATGACGGCATGAATCTCGTTGCCAAGGAATTCGTCGCCGCGCGCGAAGACGAGCGCGGCGTGCTGATCCTGAGCAGTTTTACCGGCGCGTCGCGCGAACTGTCCGAGGCGCTGATCGTCAATCCCTACAACACGCGCGAAATGTCGGAAGCACTCGGCACCGGGCTGCGGATGCCGGATCACGAGCAGCGGGCGCGCATGCGTTCGATGCGCCGCCAGGTGCGCGAATGGAACGTGTATCGCTGGGCCGGCCGCATGCTGATCGACGCGGCGGGTACCCGCCGCCGTCAACAGATCATCGATATCGCAAACGGCTGATACAGGCTGGGACGAGCACGTGGTCAGCGCCCGCTCCCGGCGCCAATGATCACTTCCGCCAGACGAGCAGTTGGACGATCACGCCCGCGGCTTGGCCGCGCGTAGCAAGGCTCGGGCCGCTTCGTGATCTCGGGCATTGGCGGCCGGCGCGAACAGCGCAAAGCTGTCGCCGATCCGGGCCGCGGCGCTGCCCTGCTCAATCATCCGCAGATTGTCCGGCAACAGGTCGGAACGAACGACCCAGGGGCTGACATCGTCCACCGGAGCGCCGCCGCGGTAATACGCGTCGGACGCAACCGGCAGAGCGAGTAGTGATAGTCCCACCAACAGCACGTATTTCGGATGCAACATAGGTTTCGCGCCTCCTTATGATTGAGGCAACGATGAGGCCGGCCTGTGAATAGAGCGTTGCCGGCGACGAGCTAGCGCTGGTCGTGGTTGGCGCTTCGTGAACGACGGCCGCGCGGCCAGTGCCGCGCTACCGCAGCACTACTCGGCCGGCTTGGCGCGGCGACGGGTCAGCCCGCGCAGCCGCTGCGACAGGTTGAGCAGGAACATCGCGGTCGGCCGCAGGATGAACAGGTCGGCGATCAGCGCCGCCACCATGGCAAAGGCGCTGAGCCAGCCGAACAGCCGCAGCGACGGCAGATCGGAAAACACCGTCACCACCAGGCCGCAGGCCAGCACCACCGTGGTCAGGATCAGCGCCGGACCGACCAGCACGGTGGCGCGTTCCACCGCATAGGCGGCATCGACCCCGGGGCGGTTCTCCAGCCGCAAGCGGTTGAGGAAGTGAATGGTGGCGCTGAGCCCGAGCCCGAACGACACCGTGAGCGCCACCACGCTGGCAAATTGCAGCCCCTCGCCGAGCGCCCATAGCACGGTGCCGGACAGCACCACCGGAAAGATGCCGGGCAGGATGCTGGCGAACAGCACCACGAACGACCGGAACGCCAGCCCCATGAACACCGCCACCAGCACGAATTCGATGGTCAGGCCGCGGTTCAGCTTGTCGATCATGCTGGCGCTGTTGCGCGCCGCGATCGCCGACAGTCCGGTGACCGCGATCTCATAGCCGGGGTGCTGGCGGCGCACGCCGTCGAGCGCGCCGTCGAGCTTTTCCACCACCGGCAAAATCTCGCTGGAGTCGAGATCGGGCACCCGCCCGGAAATCACCACCGCGGTCTGATCGGCGGAGATGAAGCGCCGCACCAGATGTTCGGGGATGACGTCGACATATTCCTTCAGGGTGGCGACGTCGGACGAGCCGGCCTTTTCCGCCAGCCAGCGCCGCAGCGTCTCCAGCGACCAGACATTGCCGACCCCGGCCTGCTTCTCGATCGTGGCATGGACGTCGGCGATGGTTTTCAGGGTCTCGTCGGAATAGAGCGACGCGCCTTGCGGGAACTCGATCAAAATATCGATCGGGTTGGCGCCGGTCAGCTTGGCGTCGAGCCGGCCGCTGGCCTCGACCGCCTGCTGCTTGTCCGGCACCTGATCGGCGAGACGGTAGCGCGGTTCAAGATTGGCGTAGATCACGCCCAACGTGCCGACGAATACCACCGCGATCAGGCTAAAGAGCCCGGGCCGGCCGACCATGCGCACCGCGATCCAATAACAGAACCGGCGCAGCGCATTGACGCCGGCATCCGCGGTCTTGAACTTGGCGGCGAACACTTGTTCGTTGCGCACCAGCAGCACGCCGAACACCGGCACCAGCGACAGCACCGCGATCAGCGCGATCACGGTGGCGACCAAACCGGCCTCGCCAAAGGCGCGGATCAGGTCGGAATTGGAGAATTGCAGCGCGATGAAGGAAATGCCGGCGGTGGCGTGGGTCAGCACGCAGGCCGGGCCGACCACCAGCACCGCATTCCGGAACGCCGAAAAACGGTCCTCGCCCGCCAATAGCCGGTCGCGCGCCGCAAAGGTCAGCTGCATCGAGTCGGCAAAGCTGATCACCATGATCAGCGGCGTCATCACGTTCAGGAACATGTTCAGGCTAAAACCGGCCCAGCCGAGCACGCCGAGCGACAACAGGATCGCAAGCAGCGGCGGGAACGCCGCCACCACCATGAACGACACCCGGCGGAAGAACACGATCGCGATGATGCAGCCGGCCAAAATACCGGCGATGTTGTAGATCAGGCCGTCGCGCTCGACCGCATTGCGGATTTCGAGCTGCATCACCGGCACGCCGGATAGCTGCTTGGATAGCCCGCTGCCGTCGAGATCATCATGCATGATCTTGCGGATCTCGCCGATCGTGTCTTTCAGCTTGTTGTTGCCGACGATCGAAGGCTCCAGCGACAGCACGATCAAGGCCAGCGTGTCGTCTTCCGATAGCAGCTTGCCGCGAATGATTTCGTTGGCCTTCACCGTTTCGATGAAGGCGTCGTAGTCGGCGCCCTCCGGCAGATCTGGCGGGAACAGCGCCGCCGGCAGCTTGCCGGGCGCCGGCGCCTGCCGCGCCGAGAACAGCGATATCAGACCGCGGGTACCATCGACCAATTGCAGGTCGGTGACCATGTCGCGCAGCTTTTCCAGATTGCCACGCTCCAGCAGATTTTTACCTTCGACCACCACCAGCACGTCGAATTCGGTGGCCGGGAAGCGCCGCGTCACCTCCTCATACTGCCGATACTCCTTGGTATCGGACCGGAACAGCTGGCTCAGCGAATCGTCGATCTTGATGAGCTGGATGCCGAAGATCGCCGCGATCACCATCGCGGCCAGCACGATGCAGGACAGGATCGGCGCCCGCACCGCGATCAGCCCGATCCGTTCGACGCCAAAGGCGATGCTGACCGGACGCCGCTGCAATTCGGTCATGTCGCTGTCATTCACGTTCCGATCGAGCATGAACAGTCCAGTTCTAGAGGATTGGCTGATTTACAGTCGATTCTCGGCACCAATACGACAGCGTCGAATCGCACGCGCGTGCGGCAAAGCATGAATCAGAAAATGGCGCTGCACGATCCTTATCAGCAGCGAATCCGCCGCCGCAAGCGACGCACAGACGCCATCCCCGGTGCGTTAGGACATGTTGCCGCGGGTCAGCCCGGCCGCGGCAGCGGGGCGGCGGCCGTATCAAACGACACACTTGGCGCAGCCTCGAGCAGGCTGTCGTCTTTGAGCGCGACGCCGGTCAATTGCCGGGCCAAAGCCTCGCGCACCAGCCAGGCAATGCGCTGCGCGGCCTGCTGGTCGCTCAAGCCGGCCGCGTGGATGTTGGAGACGCAATTGCGCTCGGCATCGGTGCGCCCCGGGCGCGGCCCATAGGTCAGATAGGCGCCGAGGCTGGCCGGCACCGACAGGCCAGGCCGTTCGCCGATCAGCACCACCACCAGCCTTGCGCCGAGCGCCGCGCCGATCTGATCGCCAAGTGCTACTCTGGCACCACACGCCACCACGGCAGGGCCGACCGTGAGCCCGGCAGCGGCGAGCCGCGGCAGCAGATCCGCCAGCACCGACGGCACGCGCTGCTGCACCGCCTGCGGCGACAGCCCATCGGCCACCACCAGCACCACGTCGGCGCCCTGCCCGGCACAGTCTTGCAGCCCTGGCAGCGCCTGCGGATCAAGCTGCCGGCCAAGATCGGGGCGGACCAGATAGTCATGGCGATCGCGGACGCGGCTGCGCACGCAATCGACCCGCAGGCCGAGTTCGCCGAGCTGGGCCGCCAGCGCCACTTCATCGAACGGTGCGTGCACCGCGTCGCGGGCGCGGGCATGGTCGAGCGCAAAGCCGAGCCACGCCGCGGTCGGCACACTGGCACCGCTGCGGCCAAGGCCGACCCGCGCCGGCGTCAGCCGTTGCAGATCGCGCAGCGTCGTGATCGCGGGCGGGGTTTCCGTCATGACCTGCTCACTCCGCGGCCATCTGCGGCTCGCGCTGCCGCAGCGAATAATTCGAGGCATTGGCCTGGCCGGCGCAGGCGCGCTGCGCATAACGGATCAAATGATGGGCAACCAGCATCGAACTGATCAGATACTCGATCTCGCCGCGGCGCAATCGCCGCCAGGCATAGTCCCAGAACGCGCGGCGATAATCGCCGCGCACCCCGATCTGCCACAGAATGTTGCGCAGCATGGTCATGCCGCGCCTGATATTGGCCTTGGAGGCGCGCTGCGGCGTCGCCGGCACCGCGCGCCGGTTGATATAAGTATGCGTGATCTGGTGCTCGAACCGCGCCAGCAACCTCTCTGGCCGATAGGCCTCGGCCATGCACATCCGCCACATCATCACCACGTCGTCATAGGGCCGCAGGAATTTGACGTTGGATTCGCGGCTCTCATCGTGCAGCAGCCGGTTCTCGCGCGAAAGCCGATCCCACAGCGGCGTTTTCGGCAGCGCCTGCAGCAGATTGATGGTGAGCAGCGGGATTTGCGACTGTTCGATGAAGGTCAAGAGATTGCGGCCGGTGTTGGGCGTATCGGTATCAAGGCCGAGAATGATGCCGGACACCACCTCGATGCCGTAGCTATTGACGGTGGTGATCGCCTCCAGGATCGGGACCATCATGTTGTGGTCCTTGTGCATGGCGTGCAGCGCTTCCGGCTCGGGCGTTTCGATGCCGCAAAACACCGTGGTGAAATAGGCCTCACGCATCAGCGTCAGAATTTCCGGGCGCTTGGCGATGTTGAGCGTCGCCTCACAGGCCAGCTGAATTGCAAAGCCGGTGCGCTGCTGCCATTCGACCAGATGCGGCAGCAATTCCAGCGTCGCCTTGCGGTTACCGATGAAATTGTCATCGACGAAGTAGACCGAACCGCGGATGCCGCAGGCCAGCATCTGGTCGAGTTCAGCAATGATCTGTTCCGGCGTTTTCAGCCGCGGATTGCGGCCATACAGCCCCGGAATGTCGCAGAATTCGCATTGATAGGGGCAGCCGCTGGAATATTGCACGCTGCCGAGAAAATAACGGCCGCAATCGGCCAGCTCATAGGCCGGGATCGGAAACAGCGTCATGTCGAGCCGGTCCTCGGTGGTCAGCACCACCTGCCGGCGCCGGCGTGACGGGTCCTGCGCCAGCCGGCGGATGAGATCGTCGGTGGCGTCGCCGAGTTCGCCGATGTGCAGATAATCGAACATCGGATAGTGATCGGGACAGGCGCTGACCGAGGGACCGCCGAGCACGGCGGTGCGGCCCGCCTGATGGGCGCGCTGGCAGATATCGATGATCTGATGCTGCTGGATGTGCATACCGCTGACGAACACGGCATCAGCCCAGGCCATTTCTTCCGCCGTCGCCGGCCGGATGTTCTCGTCAACAAAGCGGACGTCCCAGTTCTCGGGCAGATAGGCCGCAATCAGCAAAATGCCCTGCGGCGGCATGAAGGCCTGCACGCCGTCGGTCAGCGGATAAGCGTACTCGAAGGTGCCGAACGAGGATGTGTAGCGCGGAAACACGCAGAGGATGCGCCGGGCCGTCAGCCCGCCTTCAGCTCTCATCGCAGTACCTCCCCAGTCCCAACGATCGCTGGCGGCTCTGCGTTCCAACCCCCAACCGAGCAGCGTGGGATTGCGGCGGCAGACGCCCAGAACAGTAATCCGAGCGGCGCCGGACCGTTCCCCGCTTTGCACCCGGCAAACCGGCAGCGATCAACATCCGCAGCCTAAGCCCGGCGCAGATTTCTTCAAGATTGTCAGGCAATGTTATGGCGCGACATGACGCCGTCGCCGTCAGCGCAGGGCGAGCAGCCGCGATGCAAACTCAGGCAGCGCCTGATCGTGGCTGGTGAGCCGCCAATCATCACTGACGATCCCGTTGTGCCGCAGCCAGGTTTCGAATTCGGGCGCACGCGGCAGGCCCAGCAGCGCGCGCACATAGAGCGCGTCGTGGAATGAGGTCGATTGGTAGTTCAGCATCACGTCATCGGCGCCCGGTACGCCCATGATGAAAGTGACGCCGGCCGCAGCCAGACAGGTGAGCAGCACGTCCATGTCGTCCTGATCGGCCTCGGCGTGATTGGTGTAGCAGATATCGACGCCGTGCGGCAGGCCGAGCAGTTTTCCGCAAAAATGATCCTCCAGCCCGGCGCGGATGATCTGCTTGCCATCGGCAAGATACTCCGGACCGATGAAGCCGACCACGCTGTTGACCAGCAGCGGCGCATACGCCCGCGCCACCGCATAGGCCCGTGCTTCGCAGGTCTGCTGATCAACGCCATGATGGGCGTCCGCCGACAGTGCCGAGCCCTGCCCGGTCTCGAAATACATGACATTGTCGCCGACCGTGCCGCGCCCTAGCGACAGGCCGGCGTCATGCGCCTCGCGCAGCAGCGCCAGATCGATGCCAAAACTGCGATTGCCGGCCTCGGTGCCGGCGATCGACTGAAACAGCAGATCGACCGGCAGCCCCTGCTCGATCAGCGAAAGCGTGGTGGTGACATGGGTCAGCACGCAGCCCTGGGTCGGGATCTGCCAGCGTGTGATCAGCTCATCGAGCAGCGTCAGCAGCCGGCCGATCGTTGCCGGATCATCGCTGGCCGGGTTGATGCCGATGCAGGCATCGCCGCAGCCGAGCAGCAGTCCATCAACAATCGAGGCGGTAATGGCGCGCTCGTCATCAAACGGATGGTTGGGCTGCAGCCGCACGCTGAACCGGCCCGGCAACCCGATGGTGTTGCGCAAGCGCGTGGTGACGTTGATTTTCTTTGCGACCAGGATCAGGTCCTGATTGCGCATCAGCTTGCTGACCGCGGCCACCATTTCTGGCGTCAAACCCGGGGCGAGTTGCGCCAAATGCTGCGCCGTGGCCTGATCGGACAACAGCCAATCGCGAAATTCGCCAACGGTGAGCGAGGCGACCTGAGCGAACGCTGCCGCGTCATGGCTATCGACGATCAGCCGCGTGACCTCATCGCTCTCATAGGGGATCACGGTTTCGTTCAGGAATTGCCGGAGCGGCAGCTCGGCGAGCGCCATCTTGGCCGCCACCATCTGCTCGGTGCTGTCAGCGGCAATGCCAGCGAGCTGATCGCCGGAGCGCAGCGGCGATGCCTTGGCCAGCAGCTCGCGCAGATCCGCGAACACGTAAGACACTTGGCCGACGCTGTGACGATAGACCATGACCGCCCCGCCCCTGCAGCGCCGCTGCCGGCGCCTTGCGGATCATGGTAGCAAAGGACGTGCCGTTAGGCGACCCGCACGGTGTGCAGGAACTTGTTCACTTCCTCGCTGAGCCGCTGGTTCTCGCGCGACAACAGTTGCGCTGAGGTCAGCACCTGGGTCGAGGCCGCGCCGATCTCGGTGGCACCGCGCGACACATCGCCGATATTGTTGGCGACCTGGCTGGTGCCGATCGCGGCCTGCTGCACATTGACGGCAATGTCGCGGGTCGCGCCGCCCTGGGTCTCGATCGCGCCGGAGATGCGCTCGGCAATGCCCGCCACCCGGCGGATGGTGTCGCCGATCTCCTTGATGGCGCGCACCGACTCCTGGGTCTCGGCCTGAATGCCGGCGATCTGCGAGCTGATTTCGTCGGTGGCCTGCGAGGTCTGCGCCGCCAGTGCCTTTACTTCCTGCGCCACCACAGCGAAGCCGCGCCCGGCCTCGCCGGCACGCGCGGATTCGATGGTGGCGTTCAGCGCCAGCAAATTGGTCTGCGCCGCGATCTTGGCGATGATCTCGGTGACGTCGCCGATCCGGTTGGCGGCATCCGCCAGCTTGGCAATGCGCGCGTCAGTCTTCTCGGTCTGCTCGACGGCCTCCAGCGTGATCTTGGCTGACAACTGCACCTGGGTGCCGATCTCGTTGACGGAAGCCGCGACCTGCTCGGTGGCATCGGCCACGGTCTGGACATTGCCGGAGGTTTCCTCGGACGCCGAGGTAACCATGGTACTCAGCTTCTGGGTGGCATCGCTACTATTGGCGAGCAGCTTGGCCGATTCCTCCAGTTCGCGCGACGCCGAGCCCACCGTCTCGATGATCTTGCCGACCGCCGCCTGAAAGCTGTCGGCGAGCTGATGCAGCTCGGCGCGCCGCGCCTGCGCCGCCTCGCGGCTTTTCTGCTCGCGCTCGGCGACATCGCGCTCGGCCTTGGCCTGGGCCTGCACTTTGAACTCCTCGACGGCCTTGGCCATCTGGCCAACCTCGTCGCGGCGGCCAAGCCCGGGCAGCCGCACGTCGAAATTGCCGGCGGCGAGTTCTCGCATCGCCCGCGACATCGCCACCACCGGCCGCGAGATATCGCGGCCGACCACGAACGACACCAGGACGCCCATCATTGCGACCACGATCAACAGCACAAGCAGCACCGATTGCTGCTCCGACAACTTCACGTTGGAGCGCGCGATCGCCTGATCGCGGGCCTCGCCGCTGATCAGCAACACTTCGTCGGTCAGCTTATCGATCTCGCCAAAATGGCGCTCGGCGTTTCGGATGAACAGCATCGCCGAGCCGGGATCGCCGTCCGCCATCTCGATCGCGCTTTTCGACTGCTTCATATATCCGGCAACGCCGGCCTTGAGCTTGGCGAGCAGCGCCGGCTTCACGGTGGAGGGATCGGCGGCGGCTTCGATCACCTGCAGCGCGACCGGAATCTTCGCGGACGCGGCGGTGGCGTCATTCATCCCGGCTTTGATTTTCTTATCATCAGTCTCATTGGCGGCCATCGCCGCCAACCGATACAGCTTGGCGTGCGCCTTCCACAGCGTGGAGTCGAGTTCGGCAACCAGCTGCGTTTGCCGGATCGGGCCGTTAATCAACGCCTCGGCATCGGCCATGTTGGTGCGCAGATTATATAGCGTGTAGACGCCGACGCCGACCAGCGCGCCGATCAAAACCGTCGGCGCGAACTGCACCTTCCATGGCAGCTTGAGGTTTTTCACCCAGCCGAACATGTTCATCACCCTGCAGTTTTCGGAAGACGTCGGCGACGGACCAAACGGCCCTGCGGCGCGCTACTTGTAAACGCCAGCACACACCGCGCTGTTGTCGAGGCGCTCGCAATACATCTGCTTCGGCTCGACCTTCTTGCTGACCGGGTTGACGAATTTGTAATCCTGCCAGAACGACGGCTGTTTGGCGGCGAGTTCAACACGCTCCTTGACATAGAGCTTGCCGTCGACGTCCTGCGCCTCGATCATATCCTTGCCGACAAACTTCTCATTGGCACCGTGGGCCAGCACCTTGCCGTCGAGCTGATAGACAACGACATAGAGATCGCGATCAATGAACTGACCGGCTCTGTTGCTGATCTCGGGATAAGCCTTGTCCGGCCCCTGCTCCTTGATGAACACCACCGCCTTTTTCACCATCGCCACGGCGTCATCTTTACTGGCACCGTCGCCAGCATATGCCGGCCCGGCCACAGCCAGCGCGGCCACCGCGGCGAATGAAGTCAAGGTCGAACGCATCATAACGGGAGCTCCTCGGAAAATGCAGCACCTAACTGCTGGTTGAACGCAGAGTGACCATATATTCTTCAACCATCAGTTAAATGACGTACCTCGCATAACTACTAGTCCGGGAGATGCGCACCGCGATCACTGCAATTGACTAATCGCCGACTAGTCGTCGCTCGCTGGCACGGGTGTTATGAGCGCAACTGCTAACTGCGTTTCCAGTGCAGCGACCGCCCCTAACCGCACCACTGTCAAATTTCACCACTGTCAAATTACACCACTGTCAAATTACACCACTGCCAAATGACACCACTATCAAATTACAATGGCACGGGCGCAGGACCACGCCGGCACTGAGGAAATACTATCCTTGCTGACCGCCGCCGCCCCGGGTCTCGCCCACCCATTGCCGGGCGGCGCTGGCCATCATGCCGATATCGCTGAGCAGCGTGACCAGCTTGAAGCCGAGGTCGATAGCGCGCTTGGCGCCGGCCGGACCGGAGCAATGGATGCCAGCATAAAGCCCGCGCTGCTCGCATTCGCGCAGCAGCTTGCGAAAAATCTCGATGATGTCTGGCTCGTCGCGATCAAGTTTAGGCGTCAGACCGTAGGAAAAGCCGAGGTCGCTCGGCCCGACATAGACCCCGGCGATGCCATCGACGTCGAGGATCGCTTCCATATTCTCAACCGCAGCACGGGTTTCGATCATCGGCAGGCACAGCGTCTGCTCATTGGCGGTCGCTTGATACGCGCCGCCCGGACCACGAAATCCGGCACGCACCGGGCCATTACTACGCGCGCCGCGCGGCGGATATTTGCAGGCACGGACCAGCGCCTCGGCCTCCTCGGCGCTGTTGATCATCGGACAGATCACGCCATAGGCGCCCGCGTCGAGTACTTTGCCGATGATGCCCGGTTCGTTCCACGGCACCCGCACCATCGGCGTCACCGGAAAAGCCCCCATCGCCTGCAAGCAGGCCACCATCGAGTGATAGTCCTGCACGCCGTGCTGTAGATCGACCGTGATGCTATCAAAGCCGCATTGCGCCATTACTTCCGCGGAAAACCCCGACGGGATCGACAGCCAGCCATTGATCACCACCTGGCCTGACGTCCATATTTCCTTAACCTTGTTGGTCATGATGCAACCCCTCCGCAACTACTATAACTAAACCCGGCCAAGCAGGCCGCCACGGTTCCGACTCATTTCAGTGGTCATTGCCGCCGTCGCCCAGGACCATCGATTGAGCTGATTTTAATCACTCAACTTTGGCGCGAACACCTCCGGCAACTCAGCGATCACCTGCCGCACCGGCATTGTTGCGCCGGGCGAAGGCTGGAGGGCAACCGGCGAGACGTCGTGGATCACGCGGCGTCAATGCGCAGCACAGCGTCCATGCAAAGAGCAGACGCAGGTGGCGTTCACCGCGCAGATCGGCCATGGCCGGCGGCGTTTTTTACTAAGTCTCGGCAGTGGCGATGACGCGGCTGCCAAAGGAGAGAACTTTTGATCAAACGTGCTTTGATTGTTGCTTCGGTGGCCTTGTGCAGCGATGTCGCGCTGGCACAGCATCCCTATGACGGTCTTTGGAACGTGACGGTCCACACCAAGGCGGGCGACTGCCAGCCGTCGATGCAATATCCGCTGGTGGTGACTGATGGCCGCATTGCCGGCACGCCGGATGTCACCGGCAGCATCGGACGCGAAGGCAATGTGCGCGTCTCGATCCGCGGCGCGCTCGCCAACGGTCAGCTCAGCGGCAATGGCGGCTCCGGCAAGTGGAACGGCGCCGCCGCCGGCGTGGCCTGCAGCGGCCGCTGGGAAGCGGCGCGCCAGTAAGCAGTTCTGTGCCTTACACGCCAAACGGCGGCGATGATTTCGCCGCCGTTTTTTGTTGTCTGGTTTGGCGTCAGCCGAGGATCGGCAGCGTCACCACGTCATAGCCGTGGCGCAGCGTGCGCTTCAGCACCGGGTCCTCGAGTTCGCACTCAAAGCGCGTCGACGGCCGCACGCCGCCCTTGACCGGAATGGTGCCGCCGAACATCGCGCAGCCATCGGGCATCTCACTGCCGTTGAACGCCTTGGCGATGATCTCGGCGACCGGCAGCACGCCGCTGAGCCGGCCTTCCTGATACAGCACCCGGTTGCCGCCGATGGTGGCATAGGAGCGCAGCACGATCTGATCCCAGTGGTCGGCAAGCTCGGCGTAGTCCCAGAGCTGCGACGACATCGGCTTTTCGCACATCTGCTTGGCGACGGTCAGTCCGTAGCGCTCGACCTTGCGGTCGGTGTGATCGGAGCCAACCCCAACCATCACCCGGCCCTGCGCGGCGATTAGCACGAATTCCGCTTCGCCGGAGGAATCGCCGCCGACCACTTCGATGCGATCGGCGGTGGTGACCCGCGCGGCGGCAACCCGGTAATAGATCGGCGTCGCGGCCGGACGCGCGATCCCGATCGCCATCAGCTCGGCAATGTGCTTATCGCGCGCGATGGGGTCGCGGCCAGTCCAGCCGGCAATGACGGCCTGCTTGATCGGCAGCGACAAGGGGATGACACCTTGGGCGGTATCAAGCGTGAAGTTCAGTTCAACCACGGATTAGGGCCTCCATTCCGGCAGCAAGTTCAAAGATGCGGCGGTCCGCGCCGCTAACGGCCGCCAGCATCAAGCCAACCGGAACCTCGCCTTCGCGATGGCAGGGCAGCGAGATGGCGCAGCCGTCGATCATGTTGATCAGCGTGCAGTTGCGTAAGCTCAGCAGATTGGCCTTGGTGAACGCCTTGTCATCGGCAAGCTCGGCAATGGCCGGCGGCGTGATCGCCGCGGTCGGCATCACCAAGGCATCATAGGGCGCAAGCCGCACCGCGGCGCGCGCGATCAGCGATTTGCGGGCGCTGACCAGATCGACATAGTCGGCCGCGCTCTGGCTTTCGCCGCGCATGATGCGTTCGCGCACCCGCGGGTCATAGACCTCGCCATGGGCCACGATCAGATAGCGATGCCAGGCATAGCTTTCGGCGGCAGCGAAGCCGCCCTTGGCGCTCATCGGCGCCACATCCAAAAATTCCGGGATCGCGACCCGCTCCACCACCGCGCCGGCGCGCGCCAATTGTTCGAGCGCGCGCTCGAATGCTTCGGCGACCGCGTCGTCGAGGTCGTCGAGCGCCACCGTGGTCGGCACCGCGAGCCGCATGCCCTGCACCGACCGCGCGGTCAGCTCGGTCACCGGCTCGTCCGCCAGCACCGAATCCAGCGTGGCGCAGCACTGCACGCTGCGCGCCAGCGGCCCGACGCTGTCGAGCGAGAATGACAGCGGCACCGCGCCATCGCGCGGCACGCGATATTGGCTCGGCTTAAAACCGACGATGCCGTTGAACGCCGCCGGAATCCGGCACGAGCCGCCGGTGTCGGTGCCAAGCCCGGCATGGGCCATGCCGTCCACCACCGAAACCGCGGCGCCAGCGGATGAGCCGCCCGGCACATGGCCGACCTCGCGGCGCCACGCGCACTTGGGCGTGCCGTAATGCGGGTTGAGTCCGATGCCGGAATAAGCGAACTCGGTCATGTTGGTGCGGCCGATCACCACAAAACCGGCACGGCGCAAACGCGCGACCGCGGGAGCATCGGCCTCGGCGCGCGGATTGTCGTCGAGCGCACGCGATCCGGCGCGGGTGATCTGCCCCTTGATGTCGAACAGATCCTTGATCGAGATCGGAATGCCGGCAAAGGGGGACGGCGCGGCATTGGCTTTGCGCAGCGCGTCCATCGCCTCGGCCGCGGCGATCGCCCCTTCGGCATCGACCTGAATGAACGCGCGCGCGCCCTCACCGCTGGCATCGTTGATCCTGGCCAGACACTGATCGACCAGCTTACGGGCACTGGTGCGGCCGGCTTCCAAATCCGCGGCGAGCGTGGCGAGGGTCGGATGCTGCGTCATGATCATTCCACCTGCTGAGGCGATCGACACCAATCGAAGCTGTTGCAGGTATCGCCGATACGCAGAATGTTTTCCAGCCAGAGCGGCGAGGAACTGGGCAATTTGCATGCGAATTGCGCGTCCGCCTGCCGAAGTTCACGCAAATAGCGGTCATTCCATCCAAAAGTCGAACGGGTTCTAAGGGACCTGAACGCCTCAGGGCGGTCGCTGCGGGCGGCTTCCAAGGCGTGGCCGCGCGCGCACCTGCCGACTCGGCGGCAGCGCTGCGCCGGGCCAATGGCACCATGCGGCGGCACCGATGCCGTTGACGACGCGGCGTTCTACACGCTCGATCGCTGCGCCGACATTTTGGCTGGGATGCGATCTAAGGAAGGCCGGTTATAATCTAAAATGCCGTTCCGGACGCGGCGCTGGAGGTGACACCGCGTCCGGAACGCGAGGTCACTTCACCACGAACTCGATCCGGCGGTTCTGGTTGCGACCTTCGGCATTGTCATTGCTGGCGATCGGCTTCGATGAGCCATAGCCAACCGCGGTGAGCTTGACCGCGCCAACGCCCTTTTTGCTCAGGGTGTCGACGACGGCTTCGGCACGCCGCTGTGACAGCGCCTGGTTCGCAGCCTTCTTGCCGCCCGCATCGGTGTGGCCGGCGACCTCGATCGCAACTGCCGGACACTGGGTCAGCACAGTGGTGAGCTTGTCGATCACCAGCAGCGACGGCTTGGTGATTTCGGCACTGCCGCGCTCGAAGTTGATCTTCTCAGCCGCCACCACCGCGGTCAGCTTGCTCTGGCAGGTCGCCGCCGTGGCAGCGGGCACGGCACCGACCGCATCGGCGGTCTGCGCCGGCGCAGGCTTGGCCACGTCCTTGGCCACGTCCTTGGCCACGTCCTTGGCCACGTCCTTGGCCGCGTCCTTGGCAGCGGCTTCCTTGGCGGCAGCCTCCTTAGCCGCAGCCTCCTTGGCGGCCGCTTCCTTCGCAGCAGCTTCCTTGGTAGCGGCCTCCTTGGCAGCAGCTTCCTTCACCGCCGCCTCATGGGCCGCGGCTTCGGCTGCCGCCTTGGCCTTCTTGCTGGCCGCCTTGGCTTCCTTGGCGGCAGCTTCTTCAGCCGCCGCTTCCGCCGCAGTCTTGGCCGCCGCTTCGGCATTGAGCTTGGCGATGGTCTTGGCCGACAACGCCGGTCCGGTCAGGTCCTCGACCTCGGTGACACGGCGCACGCCTTCCACCAGCAAAATCTCGGTGACGAGTTCGGCGCGCTTGGCCTGCTCGATATCGGTCGGCAGCAACACGTCGCGACCGGCGATGTCGAGATTGATCGCATCACCGCCCGCCTTCTCCACCACCGCGACCACGCGCTCGCGCAGATCCGGCTCGATCTTCGGATAGGCGATGATCGCAAAGCCGATCCAGATCACGCCGGTCGCAAACAGGCCGACCCACCAGCCTTCATAGCGCACCGGCATCAGCTTGGTCGCAACACCGCCAATCACGCCGCCAACCACATAGGCGACCAGCATCGCGACCGCGACTTCCAAGAGCAAGCCGCCTTTGCCAGTGACGACCTGCATCACCAGCAACAGCACCGGCACGGCGGCCACCAGACCGACGCGCTTCAACCAGTAATCTTCAAGATCGGCGGTCCAACCGAACCGTGCGGCCAGCAGCGGCGTTGCCACACCGGCTGCCACCGCGGCGGCAAGCCAACCCCAATACTGCATCAGATAGTAACTCATCGACGACAGTCCCTCTCGGCAAGTCATGGCCTTTGCGAAGCCGATGCCGATCGCCGGACTGGCACCCGGCTTCACGTTGACGCGAAGCTGGAACCAAGCTTTGCACAGTCATATTTCTGACTAAAGCGTAATCACCTAGCCGCCCCTGACTACGGATTAGGCAGCGCGCATCGCAAACCGGCAAATGCGATGACAATTTGAAGAACGTGAGTATCGGAATGGGGAAACGCTGCACGCCAATACCGCACCGCGGCATGAGGACTGCGCAAAATATCTGCTGCGCTTTAGGGCGCCGCAGCGTGGCGGCGCCTATCAGCGGTGCACAATGAACGCACCGGCAACCGCCGCGCGCATGAGTCGCGATCAAAAACAGCCCGCGAAGCCGCCCCCGCCCGCTTTGCGCGGGCAACCAAGCTAGCCGCTGTTACGCAGGCCGGCCGAGATGCCGTTGATGGTGAGCTGAATGCCGCGCAGCACCTGCTCATCGGCACCCTGGGCGCGATGCAGCCGCAATAGTTCGACCTGAATGTGGTTGAGCGGATCGAGATACGGGAAGCGATAGCGGATCGAGCGATCGAGCTGCGGATTGCCCTGCAGCAAGCGCTGGTGACCCATGATGGCGAGCAGCGCCGCGATCGAACTATTCCACTCGCGCCGGATGCGATCGAAGATTCTGGTGCGCAGCTGCCGGTCGGGCACGAGTTCAGCATAGCGCGAGGCGATCGCGATCGAACTCTTTGAGAGCACCATGTCCATGTTCGACAGCAGGCTGCGGAAGAACGGCCACTGCCGATACAGCTCCTGCAAGAACGGCATGCCCTGCTCGGGATGCGCCTTCACCCAGGCCTCGATGGCGCTGCCAAAGCCATACCAGCCCGGCAGCATCAGCCGGCACTGCGCCCACGAGAACACCCAGGGAATGGCGCGCAAATCTTCGATGCGCCGGGTCTTCTTGCGCGACGCCGGACGGCTACCGATGTTGAGCGTCGAGATTTCGGTGATCACCGTCGAGGCCCAGAAGTAGTCCTCAAAGCCCGGGGTCTCATAGACCAGGCCACGATAGGCGCTGAACGCCAGCGCGGAAATCTCGTCCATCGCCTGCAGATATTCCGGGCGCGGCGCGCTGATCTTGGGCTGCAGCAGGCTGGCTTCCAGCGTCGCGGCGGTCAGGATTTCCAGATTGCTGCGGCCAACCTCGGCGTTGGAATATTTGCTGGTGATGATCTCGCCTTGCTCGGTGATGCGGATCTGGCCATTCACCGCCCCGCCCGGCTGCGCCAGAATGGCGTCATAGCTCGGGCCGCCGCCGCGACCGACCGAGCCGCCACGGCCGTGGAACAGACGCATGCGCACGCCATGGCGCTCGAACACGTTCATCAGCTCGATCTCGGCCTTGTACAGCTCCCAGCCCGAGGTGACGAAGCCGCCATCCTTGTTGCTGTCGGAATAGCCGAGCATCACTTCCTGCACACCGCCGCGGCTATCGACCAGCCGGCGATAGTCATGCAGGCTGAGCAGCCGGTCCATGACGTGCGCGGCGTTGCGCAAATCGTCGATGGTTTCGAACAGCGGCACCACATTGATGGCGCTGCGCCCGGCGGGATCGACCAGCCCGGCCTCCTTGAGCAGCACCGCGACCTCGAGCAGATCGGACACGCTCTTGGTCATCGAGATGATGCTCTGCGAGATCACCGCCGGGCCATATTTGGCATGCGCCTGCGCGGCAACGCGGAACACCGCCAGCTCGCCGGTGGTTTCTTCGCTGTAGCTGACAAACGGCGATTGCAGCGGCCGCGGGCTGCGCAGCTCGGCGGTCAGCAGCGCGATACGCGCGTTCTCATCCATCGCCATGTAGCTGGTGCCCGGGATCGCGGCGTCGATCAGCTCGGCGATGGTGCGCTCATGCACGGCGGAGTTTTGCCGGATGTCGAGCGTGGCGAGATGGAAGCCAAAGCAATCGACCGCGCGCCGCAGCCGCCGCAGCCGGCCGCGCGCGATCACCGCGCCGCGATTGGCGACGAGCGAATGATGCATCACGTCGAGGTCGGCTTTGAACTCGGCGGCGTCGGCATAAGGCTGCGACTGTGCCACCGGCGCGCGGATGTCATCGATGCCGAGCCGCTGTGCGGTGGCCGCGAGCCGCGCATAGATGCCGGACACCGCCAGCCGATACGGCTCGGCGCGGCGATGCGGCGAGGTGTCGGGCGAGGCTTCGGCCAGCGCGCGCAGCTCATCCGAAATGCCGGCGAGATTGGCGGCAATCGACAGTTCCAGGCCGAGCGCCTGCAGCTCGGTGAGATAGTGGCGGAACGCACGTGCGCTCTGCATGCGCACCGTGCTGCGCATCACCTCGGCGGTGACGAACGGATTGCCGTCGCGGTCGCCGCCGATCCAGCTGCCCATGCGCAGGAACGAGGCCAGCTCGCGTGTCTCGCCATCATCCTGTGCGAGTTCGTCTTCGAGCACGCCATAGAGCCGCGGCAGCTCGCGCAAAAACGTATAGTCGTAGAACGACAGCCCGTTGCCGACTTCGTCAAGCACGGTGAGCTTGGTCCGCCGCAGCATGTTGGTCTGCCACAGCGTCAGCACCGCGCGCCGGAGCTGCTCCTCGATGTCGCCGGACTCCTCCGGCGTCATCTGCAGCCGCTCGCGATGATCGATCAGCCGCGCGATCTCCATCTCGCGGTCCATGGTGCGTTTGCGGCGCACCTCGGTCGGATGCGCGGTCAGCACCGGCGAGATCAATGCCTGATCGAAGAATTCGCGCAGCTGCTTGGCGCTAAAACCCGCCTCGCGGGCATGCGCCAGCGTCGCCAGCACCCGGCCCTTCTGGGTGCCGTTGCGGGCCCGCATCTGGCGGATGTTGTTCTGGTCCTCGGCGATGTTGGCGAGGTGCGAGAAATAGCTGAAGGCGCGCACGATCCGCACCGCTTCCGAAACGGGCGATCCGTTCAAGAGGGCGGCGAGTTTGTCGAGCGCGTCGCGGTCATTGTCGCGATGAAAGCGGATCGACTTCCGGCGGATGCGCTCGACCAGAAAAAAGACCTTGTCGCCTTCCTGATCGCGCACCGTGTCGCCGAGAATGCGGCCCAGCAGCCGGATGTCGGCGCGCAGCTGGGCGTCTTCATCAGTCAGCGTGACCGCGCCCGTGGCAACAGCCTGTACATCCGGCTCAGTGGGCAGATTTCTGGACGGCACGGCGATGACTCCGATCAATTGCGCATCGACTCTTGCTCGCAAGTTTTGTGCGGCCACGCAAGATCGCATCAGCGCTGTTCACCGCGACCAGTGCGCGCGCTGCGGCAGCTTTGGTCAGACCGCCGACACCGTTTCCATGGCCGGCGCGGTGCGCAGCAGCCCAGGGCGCAGCGCCTCGGCGGCCAGCGCGCCGGAGATCACCACCGCCTCGATGCCGGCGCCATGGGTATATAGATCGTGACCGGCGCCGCGACTACGCGCGCCGCCGTGAGGGGATAGGTCAGAGCATGCCGCGCACGCTGTCGCGCTCAGAGGTCGAGCAGTTCAAGGCGCAGCTGTGTGCCGCCGCCGAACGGCTGATCGAACGGCGCGGCAGCACCGACTTCACCATGCGCGAACTGGCCACCGAGCCCGGCTTTCAAAAGCTGCGTGCCGCGCAGATCGAGGCGCTAATCAACGGCCTGCGCCGGCGTTGAGCTGGCTGTTAGAACGCCAGCCCGTAGCGGCGCCCGATGTTCCACACGACACGGCAACGCTTCTTCGATCCCGAATACAGCAGCTCAAAGCGCTTCGGCAAAGTCACTGGCCCGCAAATTTCGATGCAGGCGCCGCCCGCCGAATAGTCGATCAGCGTACATTCGATCACCGGCGATTTCGGATCGACGATGATCTTCGCCTTTGTCGCCATTAGTCCTGACGGACGTACTCTGGCAAACCGCCTCGGATGCATGTTCCACTCGATCTGATCTGCCTAATAATGGGCGTTATGTGACACTGAATGCTTTAAATATTCCGTTCAGTGATATGGTTACGAAGTTAAAATGCAACCCGTCACACCGCCCGCCCAGGCCGGGCGGTTTGTTCTGCGTCAAACCGCGCTCGGCTGCGGCAACGTAAAGAAGCGCACCCCGTTGGTGCAAAGGACGTCGCGATGTCGCTCGAAAAGCAGCTTGAAGCTCGGATGGCCCGGATTGAACTGGCGGTTCAGCGCGTGCAGCTTTTCATCCTGATGGTGACCGGCGTGGTGGCCATCAATGTCTGCCTGAACTTTGCTGAGATGTATTTCCCGGACGCCGATCTCTGGATGATGCTGGGCACGCGCGGCGGCGCGGTGTTGATCGGCATGCTGCTGGCGTTCATCGCCGCCAAGATCATCGGCTACCCGCTACAGGTGCTGGCCCGCGCCTGAGCCACCAGCACCTTCCGGCGACGAACTTGGTCGAAGCACCCAGCTTCCGGATACGATCGGCTTACCATCCCAGCGCGCTGTTGGTCGTCTCGGCAAAAATCCCGTCGCCCGCTACCAGAAGTTGCACTATAATATGATTCGGCGTGGCCGCCAGGGCGCGCCCTGCGCTGCTGCAGGCCTTCGGAACTTCCGTTTTCTGCAGCAGCGGCCGTGGCTTGCCTTCGCCTTGTGACATAACCGCCTGATCTTCCAACCGGCCCCGCCGCCGCTTCGGCCTTGGGAGTACCGAGTGAAGGGATTACGCCTTTCCACGCGCCTGACCATCGCGATCGTGGCGCTTGTCGTCGCCACCGCCGGCACCGTCGGCTATCTCAGCTATCGCGCCATCGAAGCTATCGCCATACCGCGCGCCCTGATGCGGCTAGATGCGCAAGTCGACACGCTGGCCCATGGGCTCGGCAACATGATCGCCGCCGCGCGCGCTGATCTGAAGAGTTTTCGCGATGCGGTCGGGATCGAAGAGGTCATCACCCTCAGCCGGGCGCCACCGGGTGACAGCATCGGCGGCATGACGCTGCCACAATGGCGGGCGCGGCTGGCCCGTTGGTTCGCGGCCAAGCTGGAGGCCCAGCCGGACTACGCGCAGATCATGCTGATCGGTCTTGGCGATATCGGTCTTGGCGATATCGGTCTTGGCGATATCGGTCTTGGCGATATCGGTCTTGGCGATGACGGGCGCAAGCTGATCCGGGTGCAGCGCAGCAGCAACGGCACCACCGAGATCGCCCCGGACATGATGCGGCTGCCGCCGGACCAGCGCGACGCGTTCCGCAGCGCGGTCAAAGCCTCGCCGGGGGCGATCCTGGTCGCGCCGATCGAATTGCAGCTTCAGGATCAAAGCGCACCAGCGCCGCAGGCGGTTCCCGCCATCCAATTGACCGCACCGATCCTGACCGCCGATGGCCAGCTGCTGGGTCTGGTGGTGTTTCATGTCGATCTGCGCACCACCTTCAGGCGCGTCGATGATACCAGCCGCTCAGAAAGCACGATCTATGTGGTGAACGACAAGGGAGACTACCTGATCCACCCTAACCCCGATCGCGAATTCGGCTTCGCCCGCGGCACACCATTCCGCATTCAGCAGGATTTTCCCGCGCTCGCTGACGCGATCAGCACCGGGCGGTTTGAACCGGAGATCATCAATAATCATACCGGCGAGCCGTTCGGCGTCGCGCTGTCGGCGGTGCAGCTCGGCGGCGGCCGGCAGCTCGCGGTGATCGCCGCCATCCCGGAGCATACCATTGTCGCGGTGGCCCTGACCGCGCTGCGCAACTCCAGCCTGGCTGGCGGGTCGATCGCGGTGCTCTGTGCGATGCTGATCGCCTTCGTGCTGGCCCGCACCTTGACCCGGCCGGTGACGCAGATGACCGCGGCCGTGACCAGCTTTGCGGGCGGCTCGGCTCTCGAAGTGCCGGAAAATGCCGGCGGCGAAATCGGCGTGCTGGCCCGCGCCTTCAATCGCATGGTGCGCGAGGTGCGCGAGAAGAACGCCGCTATCGAGCACGACAAAGAGATCTTCGAAGGCATCATGGGCGTGATGTCCGAAGCGGTGCTGCTGATCGACGCCGATGGCGGCGTCGCATTCGCCAATCAGGCCAATCAGCGGCTGCTCGGCCCGATCGATATGACCGATCCCTATTGGCGCGCCCCCTATGACATTCTCGAAATCGACGGCATCACCCCGGTGCCGCGCGACCGCTGGCCTTCGAGCCGCAGTCTGCGCGGCGAGGAGGTCGATGATTACGAACTGATCTACCGGCGCCGCGACACCGGCAAATCGATCCACGCCATGGGCAGCGCCCACCCGATCCGCAATGCCGAGGGCAAGGTCACCGGCGCGGTGGTGGTCTATCGCGACATCACGGCCGCCAAGGAAACCGAACGGCTGCTGCTGCAATCGCAGCGGCTCGACGCGGTCGGACAGCTGACCGGCGGCGTCGCCCATGATTTCAACAACACGCTGACGGTGATCACCGGCACGGCGGAAATCCTGATCGACAATCTCGCCGACCGGCCGGAGCTGCAACGGATCGCCAAGCTGATTGACGAGGCCGCCAGCCGCGGCGCCGAACTGACCAAGCACCTGTTGGCCTTCGCGCGGCGCCAGCCGCTCAATCCGCGCAATATCGACGTCAACAGCCTGGTGCTCGACACCGCACGGCTGCTGCGCTCCACACTCGGCGAGCATATCGAGATCGAAGCCATGCTCGGCAATGATACCGAGCCGGCGCATATCGACCTGTCGCAATTGTCGTCAGCGCTGCTCAATCTCGCCGTCAATGCCCGCGACGCCATGCCCGATGGCGGCAAGCTGACCTTTGAGACCGGCAATGTGGTGCTTGACGAGGTCTATGCGCAGAACAATCCCGGCGTGCTCCCCGGCGCCTATGTGATGATCGCGGTCAGCGACACCGGCAATGGCATTCCCGCGGCGGTGCAGGACAAGGTGTTCGAACCGTTCTTCACCACCAAGGAAGTCGGCCGCGGCACCGGGCTCGGGCTGAGCATGGTGTATGGCTTCATCAAGCAGTCGAACGGCCACATCAAGGTCTATAGCGAGGAAGGCCACGGCACCAGCATCAAGCTCTATCTGCCGCGCGCCTCCGCCAAGGCCGAAGAACTGAGCGCCGCAGAGCCGGTCGAAGGCGGCACCGAGACCATTTTGGTGGTGGAAGACGATGCCATGGTGCGGCGCTTCGTGGTGGCGCAGCTCACCGCGCTCGGCTATCGCGCGCTGACCGCCAACAACGGCGCCGCCGCGTTGGCGATCGTCGATGGCGGCGCCGAGTTCGACCTGCTGTTTACCGACGTGATCATGCCCGGCGGCATCAACGGCCGGCAGCTTGCCGAAGCGGTGCGCGAACGGCGCCCGGACCTGAAAGTGCTGTTCACGTCGGGCTATTCCGAAAACGCCATCATTCATCACGGCCGGCTCGATAGCGGCGTGCTGCTGCTGCAAAAGCCCTATCGCAAATCCGAACTGGCCCACATGGTGCGCGCCGCGCTGGAGCGCACCAGCTCCAGTGCAGCCGCGCCGCCCCCGATCGCGAAGTGCGACGAGTTCACCTTGCCGAGCCGCGACAAGCCCCGCACGCGCCCCCGCCCAACACTTATCATCAATAGATCCGATTGATTGAAGCGATATAATCTGTTGGATTGATGGAACGAAAATCCCGATGGTGAGCAAAACCACGGAGGATTTCCGTCATGTCAATCACTTTACCGCCCGTCGATGCACCGCAACCGCACGCCCCCCGTTTCAGCAGCGACGCCGCCCAAAGCAGCGCAACCAGCGTCGCGGCCGCTGATCCCGCTCCGGCCGGGCTGTGGCGCGGCCTGCTGCTCACCGTCGCCATTGCCGCCGCTGCGGTCGCTTTGGTGCAGACGCCATGGCTCGCCGCGCTCAGCCCGATGATGCTGGCGATGCTGATCGGCATCGTGCTGCGCAATACCGCGGGCGCCATGCCCTGGGCCAGGCCGGGCATCGCTTTCAGCATCAAACGGCTGCTGCGGCTCGCGATCGTGCTGCTTGGGCTGCAGCTCACCGCCGCGCAACTGATCGCAGTCGGCGGCCGCGGCCTTGCGATCATCGCGGCCACCCTGCTCGCTACCTTCCTGTTCACCACCTGGGCCGGACGGCGGCTCGGCGTCGATCGCAAGCTCTGCCAATTGATCGCGGCCGGCACCTCGATCTGCGGCGCGTCTGCGGTGATGGCCACCAACACCGTGACCCGCGCGCCGGACGAGGATGCCGCCTATGCGGTGGCCTGCGTCACGGTGTTCGGTTCGCTGCTGATGCTGCTGTACCCGCTGCTGCCGACCGTGGTCGGCCTCGATGTGCCCTCTTACGGGCTGTGGGCCGGCGCCTCGATCCACGAGGTCGCGCAAGCGGTGGCCGCCGGCTATCAAAACGGCTCGCGCGCCGGCGAAGCGGCCACCATCGCCAAGCTGGCCCGGGTGATGCTGCTCGCGCCAATGGTACTGGCGCTCGGCGTGATCGCGCGCCGCAGCGCCGCCGAACAGGCCGCGCCGCGCCCGCCGCTGCCATGGTTCGTGTTCGGCTTCATCGCCATGATCGTGCTGGGCAGCGTGGTCGAGATCCCCGCGTCCCTCCAACACCAGCTCGCGCTGTTGACCAGCTTTTTGCTGGCGACGGCGCTGGCCGCCATGGGGCTCGACACCGATCTGCGAAGGCTGGCCGCCGAAGGGTTTCGGCCGGCGCTGCTCGGCGCGCTCGCCACAACCTTCATCGCCACGTTCAGCCTGGCGCTGATCAAGCTCACTGGATGATCCCATGACTCTCGAACAGCTACGTATCTTCATCGCGGTCGCAGGCCACCAGCATGTCACCCGCGCCGCTGCCGAATTGCATCTGACGCAATCGGCGGTGAGCGCGGCGATCGCGGCTTTGGAGCGGCGCTATGACGTGCGGCTGTTCGACCGCGTCGGCCGCGGCATCGTGCTGACCTCCACCGGCCAGCAGTTTCTGCGCGAGGCGCGGGCCGTGTTGGCCCGTGCCGATGCCGCCGTGCAGGTGCTTGATGAGCTCGCCGGGCTGAAACGCGGTAGCGTGACGCTGGCGGCGAGCCAGACCGTCGCCAACTACTGGCTGCCGCCGCGGCTACAAGCCTTTCGCGCCGCCCATCCGCACATCACGCTGCAGCTCGAGATCGTCAACACTACCCAGGCGGCGCAGGCGGTGCACGAGGGCCGCGCCGAACTCGGCTTTGTCGAGGATGACATTGATGACCCGACGCTGGCGGTGCGGCGGATCGACGAGGACCGGCTGGTGATCGTGGTCGGCTCGCGCCATCCCTGGGCCGGGCAAAAGACCATCGCCGCCAGCCGGCTGAAAGCGAGCTGCTGGGTGCTGCGCGAACCGGGCTCGGGTACGCGCGCGATGTTCGAGCGCGGCCTGCGCAAGGCCGGCATCAAACCATCGGAATTGCGGATCGCGCTGGAACTGCCGTCCAACGAAGCGGTGCGCGCCGCGGTGGAAAGCTCGGACTGCGCCACCGCGATTTCCGAGCTGGTGGCCGCCTCGTCGCTGGCGGCCGGCACGTTGCACCGCGTCGATTTCGAGCTGCCGCGGCGCTCATTTTCGGTGCTGCGCCACAAGGAGCGCAGCCCGAGCCAGGCGGCAAAGGCGCTGCTGGCTCAGCTCGGCTGCTGATCCAAGCAGCGATCGACGCAGATGGTCGCGCAACTACACGTCGGCGAAGCGCGGCGGCCGCTTTTGCAGATTGGCAAACACCGCCTCCATCTGGTTCTTCGAGCCGATCAGCTTCTGCTGCTCGATGCTTTCGGCGAGCAGCGCCGGACCGGGATCAACCGATAGCTTGTTGATCATGCGCTTGGCGGCGCGGATCGCATCCGGGCTCTTGCCGGCGATCTCGCGCGCCAATTCCAGCGCCGCGGCGAGCGGGTCCTCCGCGATCCGGGTCACCAGGCCATAGCTGCGCGCTTCCTCCGCCGAGATCACGCGGCCGGTGTAGATCAGGTCGCGCAGAATATCGTCGCGCAGCAGCGTCGCCAAAATCGGCGTGCCGGCCATGTCCGGCACCAGCCCCCATTTGATTTCCATGATCGACATGCGCGCATCCGGCGCCAGCACCCGAATATCGGCGCCGAGCGCGAGCTGGAAGCCGCCGCCATAGGCGACGCCATGCACCGCGGCGATCACCGGCACCGGCAGCTGCCGCCAGCCCCACACCACCTGCTGCGGCGCATTGGCCTGGCCGTGCGTGCGTTTGGCAAGATCGCGCGCCGCTTCCGCGAGCAGGCCGGTGCTGCTCGAGGAACTCAGCGCCGCGAACTGCGCCATGTCGAGGCCCGCGCAAAACGCCTTGCCCTCGCCGGACAGCACCACCGCGCGCAGCCCCTTCTCGCTGTGCAGCCGATCGAGCGTTGCCAGCAGCGCTTCAAACATCGCCGGATCGAGCGCGTTCATCTTGTCGGCGCGCGTCAGCCGCACATCGGCCACGCCCTCGGTGATCGTCACTGCAACCCTGTCGTTCATCGCTGACCGTCTCCTGCCCAACCAGTTTGTCGCGCCGTACAGAAAAGCGTTGTCGATAATTAGTCAATCGCCTAATTAACGCAGCTAGCACATCACTGTTGCGGGGATCATCATGTTCCAAGATCAGCTTCTCGCCGGCCGACGCATCCTGGTGACCGGAGGTGGTACCGGGCTCGGCAAATCGATGGCCGCCAAATTCCTGAGCCTCGGCGCCGAAGTGCATATTTGCGGCCGCCGCAAGGGCGTGTGCGACGATACCGCGACCGAACTGATGGATAGCTATGGCGGCCGGGTCGCGACCTATGGCGTCGATATCCGCGACGCCGGCGCCGTCGATCAGATGATCGAGACCATCTTTGACGACGGCCCGCTCACTGATTTGATCAACAACGCGGCTGGAAATTTCATCTCACGGACAGAGGAACTGAGCCCGCGCGGTTTCGATGCCGTCGCCAACATCGTGATGCACGGCACGTTCTACGTCACGCACGCGGTCGGCAAGCGCTGGATCGCCGGCGGCCATCGCGGCAATGTGGTGTCGATCACCACCACCTGGGTCCGCAATGGCAGCCCCTATGTGGTGCCCTCCGCGATGAGCAAGGCCGCGGTGCACGCCATGACCATGTCGCTGGCCGCCGAATGGGGCCGCTACGGCATCCGCCTCAACACGATTGCGCCCGGCGAAATTCCCACCGAAGGCATGAGCAAGCGCATCAAGCCGGGCGACGAGGCCGGCGCGCAAACCATCAAATTCAATCCGATGGGCCGGGTCGGCACCATGGAGGAATTGCAGAACCTCGCGGTGTTTCTGATCTCGGGCGGCTGCGACTGGATCAATGGCGAAACCATCGCCATGGACGGCGCGCAGGCGCTGGCGACCGGCGGCAATTTCTATCAGCTGCGCGAATGGAGCGACGACGACTGGCGCATGGCGCGCGAAACGATCCGCGCCCAGAACAACAAGGACCGCGCCCAGCGCGACTAAAGATCCTTCCGGAAAGGCGATCATGACGCGCCCTCCCTCTCCCCCGCGCCCTGGCGGAGAGGGCGGCGCGCAGCACGGCCGAACACCCGGCCCGCGTGCTGCACCTGCTAACAATGCAGCGCGGCAACCGACAAACTATTGTCCTTAGATGGTGTTCGTCATGCCCGCGCTTGTATTCGCTGGCAAAGCGCGGCAGTCTGATCGCCAACAATAACTAACAATCACCATTGTGGGAGCGAACATGTATGGCCCGAGGGAAGCGGCCACACTGGCCGATGTCGTGCGCCTGCAGGCCAAGGCGCGCGGTGATCAGATCGCATTCGAGTTTGAGGGGCGCTGCACCTCGTTCGCCGCGCTCGACCGCCATACCAACCAGGTCGCGCACGCTTTGATCGCCACCGGGCTAAAGCCGGGGCAGCGCATCGCCTATCTCGGTAAGAACAGCGACGCCTATTTCGAGCTGTTGCTCGGCGCCACCAAAGCCGGCGTGGTGATGACGCCGATCAATTGGCGGCTGGCCGACCCGGAGGTTGTGTATATCGTCAACGACTGCAAAGCGGTGCTGCTGTTTGTCGGCCACGGCTATGTCGACGAGGCGCGGCGGCTGCGCGATCAATTCACCAGTGTCAGCACCATCATCACCACCGAGGGCGACGCGCCGGACTGGCCGGACTACACGGCCTGGCGCAACGCTCAGCCAAGCAGCGATCCCGGCATCGCGCTGCAGGAAAGCGCGGTCGCGATCCAGCTCTACACCTCCGGCACCACCGGCCATCCCAAGGGCGCGATGCTGAGCCACGGCAATCTGCTGGCGTTGGTGCGCGCCAACGGCACCGAACCGCCGGAGTGGTATCGCTGGAGCAGCGACGACGTCTCGCTGGTGGCGATGCCGATCTTCCATATCGGCGGCTCGGGCTGGGGCGTGCTCGGCGTGTTCCACGGCGCGCGCGGCGTGATCGCGCGTGAATTCGAGCCGCACAAGGTGCTCGATCTGTTCGAGCAGCACGGCATCACCAAACTGTTCATGGTGCCGGCGGCGATGCAGTTCGTGGTGCGGCAGCCGCGCACAAGGCAGATGGATTTTTCGCGGCTGCGCTACATGATGTATGGCGCCTCGCCGATCCCGGCGGCGCTGCTCAAGGAGTGCATCAACGTCTTCAAATGCGGTTTCGTGCAGATGTACGGCATGACAGAAACC
Source organism: Rhodopseudomonas faecalis (assembly GCF_003217325.1). Lineage (GTDB taxonomy): Bacteria > Pseudomonadota > Alphaproteobacteria > Rhizobiales > Xanthobacteraceae > Rhodopseudomonas > Rhodopseudomonas faecalis. The sequence goes on along the minus strand of NZ_QJTI01000002.1, from coordinate 62,790 downwards.
ACCGGCACCATCGTGGCGCTGGCGCCGGAAGACCACGACGTCGAGTCCGAAAAGATCCGCTCGGCCGGCAAGGCGCTGCCCGGCGTCGAACTGGCTATCCTCGACCCGGACGGCAACCGGCTGCCGCCGCGCATGATCGGCGAGATTGCCACCCGCTCGGCGTCGAACATGATCGGCTATTGGAACCTGCCGGAGGCGACCGCGCGCGCCATCGATGGCGACAATTGGCTGCGCACCGGCGATGCCGGCTATCTCGATGAAGACGGCTTTCTGTACATTCACGACCGCATCAAGGACATGATCATTTCCGGCGGCGAGAACATCTATCCGGCCGAAGTGGAGAGCGCGTTGTGCGACCACCCCGACGTCGCCGAGGCCGCGGTGATCGGCATTCCCGACGATCTGTGGGGCGAAACGGTCAAGGCCATGGTGGTGCTGAAACCCGGCCGCGAACTGAGCGCGCATGATCTGATCGCATTCGCGCATCAGCGCATCGCCAAGTTCAAGACGCCGCGCTCGATCGACTTCTTGCCGGAACTACCGCGCAATGGCTCCGGCAAGATCCTGCGCCGCGAACTACGCGCGCCCTATTGGGTCGGCAAGGATCGCCAGGTCAATTAACGGCGCCAGATTTGGCCTCGCCGTCCGTAGCGATCGGGGCAGTGATCCGTCGCGTCTGATAGGCTGACGCGCCGCAGGTGCAACGTAGCCACACGCGATAGTTGCCTCACCAAGACACCGAAAATGTGGCAGCGAATCCGCGGAACCGGGAAGTGCCCGTTCGGCTGACGATGCTTTTAGGTCGTTTCTTCTGAGGGTTGCAGTCAGGTCCATCGAAGGAACAAATGCCCGGGGGGCAGGAATCTTGATCAAAGCTTGGCAAATTTGAGATTGCTCAACTTCGCGCAGACCGTCAGCGTCATGGTCCTGCAAGTTTTGATTGCAGGGCAGGTCCAATGAAGCACCAACGAATCACAAGTGAGCGCGCCAAGCTCGCGGGCGTCGTCTCTTCCATCGATTTCGCTTCTCGCTTCGCTGGTTCCAGCGCCCTGCGAGGTCGCGCTCATGCCGTCATTCCTGGCGGGGCGCATACTTACGCCAAGGGCGATGATCAATACCCGCTGATTGCGCCCGGCTTCATCGAACGCGGCCTCGGCTGTCATGTCTGGGATGTCGATGGCAATGCCTTCATCGAATATGGCATGGGGCTACGCGCGGTGACGCTCGGCCACGCCTACCCCGCGGTGATCGCCGCCGCCGCTCGGCAAATGGAGCTTGGCGCCAACTTCACCCGCCCCTCGCCGTTGGAACTGCAATGCGCCGAAGCGCTGTTGCAGGTGGCCCCCAGCGCCGACATGGTGAAATTCACCAAGGACGGCTCAACCGCGACCACGGCGGCGGTGCGGCTGGCGCGCGCCTATACCGGCCGCGACATGATCGCGGTATGCGCCGATCACCCGTTCTTTTCCTATGACGACTGGGCGATCTGCACCACGCCAATGAGCGCCGGCATTCCGCATCAGGTGTCGGGCCTGACGCTCAGCTTCCGCTACAACGACATTCCCGGCGTGGCGGCGATGTTCGCGGCCTGCCCGGGCCGGATCGCCGCGCTGATCCTGGAAGCCGCCAAGGATGTCGAGCCCGCGCCCGGCTATCTCAGCGCCCTGCGCGAGCTGTGCCATCGCAATGGCGCGCTGCTGATCCTCGACGAGATGATCACGGGGTTCCGCTGGCCCGACCAGAGCGCGCAGCGCCATTATGGCGTCGAGGCTGATCTGTCCACCTTCGGCAAGGCGCTCGGCAATGGCTTTGCGGTGTCCGCGCTGGTCGGCAAGCGCGACATCATGCGGCTTGGCGGTGCTGACCACGACAGCAATCGGGTGTTCCTGCTGTCCGCCACCCATGGCGCCGAGAGCCATGCTTTGGCCGCCGCGCTGGCGGTGATGGACATCTATCGCACCGAGCCGGTGGTCGAGACCCTGGCCCGGCAAGGCGAACGGCTGCGCGCAGGCGTGGAAGCCGCCGCCGAGCGCCACGGGGTCAGCGAGTACTTCCAGCTGCGCGGTCCGCCCTGCAATCTGGTCTATATCTGCCGTGATCACGACGGTGCGCCATCCCAGCTATTCCGGACCTTGTTCTTGCAGGAGACCATTCGGCGCGGCGTGCTGGCGCCGTCGCTGGTGGTCAGCTACTCGCACGGCGATGCCGAGATCGACCACACCATCGACGCCGTCGACGGCGCACTCGGTATCTATCGCCGCGCGCTGGAAGACGGTGTGGAAGCGCATCTGGTCGGCCGGCCGGTCAGGCCGGTGTTCCGCTGCCACGGCGATCTGCATCACTGATGCCGGGCGGACAGCACCACCCCTCGCCGACTGATTTGCGACCGCGGGCAGCCAGTGCTGGCCGCTCGGCGCTATCAAGTAGTTCGCGATCACCATCCGGTATGTAGATGCCTTGGCGCAGGCGCTTAGCTGCTATCTCGCTTCAGCAAGCCCACAACTAAAAAGCGGTTGTACTTCGCGCCTCGCTCTCGTAAGTCTCCGAGGGTACAGGGAGAAAGCGCAATCACTGCGCGCAATCATAGCGGAATCAGGGGATCACGATGTCGTTACAGTTTTCCACGGTCGATCGCCGTGGACGGGTGACTATTGTCACCTTGTCACGTCCCGACGTGATGAATGCGCTGCACAGCGATGCCCATTTCGAGCTGCACCAAGTTTTTAATGAATTCGCGAGTGACCCCGACCAGTGGGTGGCGATTGTCACCGGCGCCGGAGATCGGGCGTTTTGCGCCGGCAACGACCTGAAATGGCAGGCCTCCGGCGGGCGGCGCGGCTGGGATAGCAGTGGCTTCGCCGGGCTGACCGCGCGCTTCGATTGCGACAAGCCGATCATCGCCGCGGTCAACGGCGTGGCAATGGGCGGCGGTTTCGAGGTCGCGCTGGCCTGCGACCTGATCATCGCATCCGAAAACGCCGTGTTTGCGCTGCCGGAGCCTCGGGTCGGGCTGGCGGCGCTGGCGGGCGGGCTGCACCGGCTGCCGCGCCAGATCGGCATGAAGCGCGCGATGGGCATGATCCTCACCGGCCGCCATGTCAGCGCCAAGGAAGGTTATGAGCTCGGCTTCGTCAACGAGGTGGTGCCGCAGGGCGAAGCGCTGGAGGCCGCCGAACGCTGGGCCGAGCAGATCTGCAAGAACAGCCCGATGTCGGTCCGCGCCTCGAAACAGGCCACCCAGATGGGCTCGATGGTGACGCTGGAACAGGCGATCGCCGACCAGCGCGACTATCCGGCCGTGCGCGCCATGATCGCCTCACAAGACTATATTGAAGGCCCGAAAGCGTTCGCGGAAAAGCGAATACCGCGCTGGCTGGGGAAGTAATCGTCTCGCCGGCGCGCCGCCGTCCACCGGAGGCGCGCCACATCTCTCAAACACGCAGACGACGCTGACAGCAACGCCGTGCGGTAACTTGCCGGGTTACTTGCCCTTGAACTGCGCCGGCCGCTTTTGCAGGAACGCGGTGACGCCTTCGATGAAATCGCCCGCTGAACCGGCGATCTGCTGCGCCTCGAATTCCAGATTGAGCTGATCCTCAAAACTGTTCTCCGAGCTGTCCCAATAGAGCTTGCGGATCAGCGACAGCGCCACGGTCGGCCCAGCGGCGAGTTCGCGCGCCATCTTCATGGTCTCGTCCCAAAACACCGCATCGTCATAGACGCGGTTGACGAGGCCCCATTGCAGCGCGGTTTCAGCCGGCAGCTTTTCGCCGAGCAGCGACAGTTCGAGCGCGCGCGCCTTGCCGATCAGGCGCGGCAGCAGCCAGGTCGAGCCGCAATCCGGCACCAGTCCAATGCGGCGGAACGCCTGCAGAAAGTAGCTGGAGCGCGTGCACAGGATCATGTCGCCCATCATCGCAAAGCTCATGCCGGCGCCAGCCGCCGGGCCATTGACCGCAGTGACGATCGGACAATGCAGCTTGCGCAGCCGGCGCAGGAACGGGTGAAACGCGGTTTCCAGCGCCGCGCCCGCGAGCTTGCCGGTGCTCATCTGGTTGTTGTTGCCGCGGCCCTGCAGATTGGCGCCCGTGCAGAACGCACGGCCGGCGCCGGTGATCACCAGACAACGCACCTCGGCCTTCTTGTCCTCGATCGCGTCGAGTGCCTGCGACAGCCCGCCGAGCATATCGACCGAGACGGCATTCATCACCTCCTGATGATCAAGCGTCAGGATCGCGACGGCACCGTCGAACGCAAGTGTGGCGTGTTTGAACTGCATGGGCTTCCTCAATCAGTCCGCGCGGTTGATCCCGCGCGATGGAATTCGATTTGGTTGTTCGCTGCATATTTGATTTTTCGCGCCCGCTTGTCCATGGTCGTCTGGTCACACCGCCCTCACGCAAGGACGCGCGGTCAACGCGCGCCGCTACAGCTGGAAACGCGCCGCATGACCGACACAAACATCTTCGATCTCAGCGGCCGGGTCGCGGTCGTCACCGGCGGTAATGGCGGCATCGGCCTTGGCATGGCGCGCGCCTTGGCGCTCGCGGTGTATCTGATGAGCCGTGCCTCGTCCTATCACACCACCGATACGCTGGTGATCGACGGCGGCTACACCGCGTTCTAACGCTGCGCGGTGGCTATCGCGGCGCCGTCTTGCGCGCATAGCGCTGAAACCAGCCGAGCCCGGCGACGGTGTCGCCGCGCGGCCAATATTCGCAGCCGACAAAGCCCGTGTAGCCGAGCCGGTCGAGCTCGTCGAACAGGAACGGATAGTTCAGCTCCTCGCCATCTGGTTCCTGCCGCGACGGCACACTGGCGATTTGGATATGGCCGATGATCGGCAATAGCTCGCGCAGCCGCATGGTCACATCGCCATGCAAAATCTGGCAGTGATAGAGGTCGAGTTGCAGCTTGACGTTCGGGATCTGCAGCTCACGGATGAGATCGCGCGCGAAATCGACGTCGTTGAGAAAATAGCCCGGCATGTCGCGGCCGTTAATGGGTTCGATCAGCACGTCGATGCCGTGCGGCGCGAAGAAATGCGCCGCCACCGCCAGCGATTTGCGAAATGCCGCCACCGTCGCGATATCGTGCCGGTCGGCGATCCCGGCCATCATATGCACGCGCTTGGCGCCGGTCGCCTGCGCATAAGGCAGCGCGCGGCGCAGACTATCCTGCAATTCCGCGAATTTGTCCGGTCGGGCGGCAAAGCCGCGTTCGCCGCTCGCCCAATCGCCGGGCCACAGATTGAACAGCGCCTGGGTCAGGCCGTGCCGCTCCAGCCGGTCGCCGAGCGCTCCCGGCGCGTAGTCATAGGGGAACAGCATCTCCACCGCTGTAAACCCGGCCGCCGCCGCTGCCGCGAAGCGCTCGAGCAGCGGCACTTCGGTGAACATCAGCGTCAGATTGGCAGCGAAGCGTGGCATGGCAGCTTACGAGCGTGCGCTCTCCTCCGATCGTTGATTGTTAACGCAGTCTGTCATTGCCGGCGCAGCGAAGCAATCGCGCTGAACGCGCGCCTACGCCCCGCCACCGTCATTGCGCGCGGAGCGAAGCAATCCAGCTTGATCCAAGAACTCTGGATTGCTTCGTCGCTACGCTCCTCGCAATGACGGCGAGGACCAAACCCGGCTCTCGCCGCGACGATGCTCATCGAGCGCTTCATCAGCCAAACGATCGAGCAGACCTGCCGACGCGTCGTCGGCGAGACGGCGATCGAAACGTGTTGCATCAAAGGCAGCAAACCACGCCCGAAAACGCGCCAATTGGTCGTCGGGAAGCTTTTCGACAGCCTTCTCGATGTCTTCAACGCTGCTCATGGCATAAGCCTAGCAAATTGCTGCGGGGGCGCAACCTCGCTCACAACCCCAGATACGCCTTGCGGACGTCGGGGTTGTCGCCGATGTCGGCGGCGGTGCCCTGCATCAAAATCTTGCCGGTTTGCAGGATGTAAGCGCGGTCGGCGATCTCCAGACACTCGGCCATGCGCTGCTCGACGATCAGCACCGTCATGCCGGTGTCGCGGATGGTCTTCACCGCCCGAAAAATCTCGTCGACCAGTTTGGGCATGATGCCTTGCGACGGCTCGTCCAGCATCAACAGCCGCGGCCGCGTCATCAGCGCGCGGCCGATCGCCAGCATCTGCTGCTCGCCGCCCGACAGCGTTTCAGCGCGCTGATCCAGCCGTTCCTGCAACCGCGGGAACATTTGGAACACAAGGTCGAGCGGCGCCTCGCGATCGGCCTTGCCGCGATACATGTAGCTGCCGAGCCGCAGATTGTCGGCGACCGACAGCCGCGGGAACAGCCGACGGTTTTCCGGCACATAAGCGATCCCGCGCGCGGTGATCTGATGCTGCGGCAGACCATCGATACGCTGGCCATCGAAGGTCACGGTGCCGGAGCGCGGCCGCTCCGCGCCCGCAATCGATTTCACCAGCGTCGATTTGCCGGCGCCATTGGCCCCGGCCACCAGCACGATCTCGCCCTTGGCGACCTCGATCGACACTTCGGAAATGGCGACCAGGCCCTGATAGGCGGTGGTGATCTCATGCACCGACAGCATGACGATCTCCCAAGTAAGCAGAGATGACTTTCGGATCGCGGACAATATCGGCAGGCTTGCCTTCGACCAGCACCTTGCCGAGATCGAGCACGATGGCGCGATCGACCAGCGGCATCACGATCTCCATGACGTGTTCCACCATCAGCACCGTGACGCCGGAAGCGCGCACGCGCCGCACCAATTCGACGCCCTTCTCGGCCTCCTTGGCGGTCAGCCCGGTCAGCACCTCGTCGAGCAGCAGCAGTTTTGGCTCGGTGGCGAGCGCGCGCGCCACCTCAAGCCGGCGCTTTTCCGAGGGAATGAGATCGCTGGCCGGCACCTCGGCGCGCGCATCGAGGCCGCAAAACTCCAGCACCTCATGGGCCTTGCGCCGCGCCTCGCGCATCACCGTGGTGCGGACCAGCGCGCCGACGATGACATTGTCGATCACGCTCATGGTCTCAAAGCTTTTGACGACCTGGAAGGTGCGCGCGATGCCGCGCCGGCAGCGCTCCGCGGCCGGCAGCCGCGTGACATCCTCGCCGTTGAAGATGATCGAGCCCTGGGTCGGCGGCCGCACCCCGGCGATCAGATTGAACAGCGTCGATTTGCCGGCGCCGTTCGGCCCGATCAGCCCGACGATTTCGCCGGGCTCGACCGCGATCGAGACATCGCTATTGGCGACCAGGCCGCCAAAGCGCTGCCACACCGCCTTGGTTTCCAGCAGCGGACTCATCGCGCGCCTCCCTTACGGCGCCGCGAGAACAGGCCGAGCACCCCCTCCGGCCGCGCCAGCGCGATCAGCACGATCAGGCTGCCATAGACGATCAGATCGACGCCGCGGCCCGAGCCGCCGATGAACGAGCGCGTCAGCTCGGTGACCGGGATCAGGATCGCGGCGCCGAGCACCGGGCCCCACAGCGTGCCGATGCCGCCCAGCACCGCAGGCAGCGCCATCAGCAGCGAGAAGTGGAAGCTCATCACGCTTTCCGGATCGATATAGGACACGAACTGCGCATAGAACGCGCCGCCGACCGCGGTGAAGAACGCCGACACCGCGGCCGCGCCCATCTTGGAGTTGAACACCACCACGCCGAGGCTTTCGGCGGCTTCCGGATTATCCTTTACCGCGCGCCACCAAAAACCCCATTTGGAGTTTTCCAGCCAGAACGTCACCAGCCAGACCACGCAGCACAGCGCCAGCGCGAAGTAGAAATACGGCAGCTTGGAGCGCGTGAACTGGAAGGTCGCCCAGGAATCGCTGCGCACCGGAATGTCGATGCCGAGCGCGGCGCCGGCCCAGTCCCAGTTCAGGAACAAAAGATAGGCGATTTCCGCGATCACGATGGTGGCAATCACGAAGTAATGGCCTTTGAGGCGGAAGGTCGGATAGCCGAGCGCCAGCGCGATCAGCGCCGAGATCAAGCCGCCGGTCAGCATGCCGAACCATGGCAGCACGCCGAATTTGGTGAACAGCAGCGCGGTGGTGTAGGCGCCGAGCCCGAAATACAGCGCATGGCCGAGTGAAATCTGCCCGCAATAGCCGCCCAGGATATTCCAGGCCTGCGACAGCGCGGCATACATCAGCGTCAGGATCAGGATGTTTTGGACATAGACGTCCTTGATGAACACCGGGGCGAGCGCCGCGAGGCAAGTCAGCACGGCGGCCAGAATGAGATCGCGTCGGCGGCGCTGAGCGAAGCTGTTATCCATCAGATCGACCCGAACAGGCCACGCGGCCTAATGAACACCACCAGCAGATAGACCGCGTAGATGCCCACCGCTTTCAGCGACGGCGGCAGCACCAGCGCGGTGGTCGCCTCCACCAGTCCGACGATGATGCCGCCGGCAAAGGCGCCGAGCGCTACCGTGACATAGGCGATCAGCGCGAACGAGGCGCCGACATCCGGATAGATGTAGAAGAACATCGCCATGATCGCGCCGGCCAGCCCGACCAGCGCCGCGCCCAGGCCCCAGCCGACCGCGAACACCCGGTTCTTGTCGATGCCGACCAGCGCCACCGCGCCGGCATCCTCGCGCGTCGCCTCGAGCGCGCGGCCAAAGTCGGTCTTCTTGATGAAGAAGAACAGCGCGGTGAACGCCGCCAGCGACACCGCCGCGCCGACCAGCTGCGGCACCGGCAGAAATACCCCGCCGATCGATATCGTCTGGCCGCCGAGCCAGGAGGTATTGATGCTGCGATAATCCGGCGTGAAGAAGAACTGCGCCAGCCCGCGCATCACAATCGCCAGCCCGAAGGTGGCGAAGATCTGCACCATGCCGACGTTACTTCTGGCCCGCATCGCGAAGCGTATCACTAATATGTAGATCACGGCGCCGAACACGAACAGCGCCGCCGCCACGAATGGTGCCGCGAGCAGCGGATCGATCGCGAAGAACACGAACAGGAAGAACGTCGTGTACATCGCGATCATCAGGAACTCGCCATGGGCGAAGTTCACGACGTCCATCAGCCCGAAGATCAGGGCTAGCCCTGCCGCGATCAGGCCGTATAGCAGGCCCATCAACAGGCCACTCGCCAGGGATTGGATGATGGTGGCAGTCGTCAAATGAAACGCTCCGAAGCGAGGTCGATCATGACCGTCATTGCGAGCAGCGCAGCAGCGAAGCAATCCTTTTCAAGCTCTGAACTGTGGATTGCTTCGCGCCGTTCGTGACCGGCCGGAACGGTGCCCGGCCGCGGCCGATTACGGCATCGGCCACACCGCTTCCGCCACCGCAGCCTGCGGCGGGAAGATGGTGACGAACTTGCCGCCGTTATATTGCAGTAGCACCGGGTCGGCGTCGTTGTTCTGGCCGCTCTCGTCGAACTTGACCCGCTTCCAGGGCATGATGGTCTGCTCGCCCGGCAGGTCGGTGGCGACCAATGCCTCGCGGATCTTGTCGCCGTCGGTGGACTTGGCGCGATTGATGGCCTCGGCCATCACGATCAGCCCCATGAATTGCCGCGACGAATAGTCGTTAAAATCCTTGCCGGACTTCGCCTTGTACAATTCGTTGATCTTGCCGACCATCGGCCGCTTGGCCGCCAGATCCAGCGAGAACGAGCCGCGCGAAATCACCCCGGCCACCTTGTCGCCGACCGCGTCATACAGCGCCTTTTCCGAGAAGCCGGCATCCTGGGCCACGATGTTCTTGGCCTTGTAGCCGAGCTCGCCCATGGTCTTGATCAGCAGAATGGCGTCGGTGGTGTAGCTCGACGGCATCAGCACGTCGGCATCGGCCGCCTTGAGCTGCTGCACCTCGGCGGTCAGCGACGGCGAGTTGGCGCGATATTTGATATCGGCCACCACCTTGTAGCCGCGCTCCTTGGCGAGCTTGAGCTGAGCGTTCGAGGAGTCGGTGCCGAAGATGGTGTCCTCGTGGAACAGCGCCAGCGTCTCGATCTTGCGGCCCTTGGCCTTCTCGGCGTCGAAGAAGTCGAACATCGCGGTCGAGAACATCTCGTCATGCGGTGCCGGCCGGAAATAATATTTGAGGCCGCGGCGATGCAGGCTCGGCGAGGAATTGTCGGCCGACAGGAACGGCACCTGATAGCGCTCGCAGATCTGGCTGACGGTGACCGCCACCGAGCTCTGATAGGTGCCAATGATGGCGCTGACCTTGTCCTGGGTGATCAGCCGCTCGGCTTCGGCGCGGCCCTTCTGCGGGTCGGCCTGGTGGTCGGCAAACACCAGCCGTACCTTGGCGCCGCCCAGCCCCGGCAATCCGGTGCCGCGCGCCAGCGGCAGGTCGAAATCATGGTCGCCATTGATCAGTTCGGCTGCGGTTTCAAACGCCTTCTGGGCATCGACGCCGATCTGCGCCGAAGCGCCGGACAGCGGATAAATCACGCCGATCACCACTTCGGAAGTTTGGGCCTGGGCCGCGAGCGGCAGCATCGCGAGGGAGGCCGCGCCTCCGAGCAGAACTTGACGTCGGTCGATGAGCATGGAGCGATCCTTCTTTGCGGGCGCTATGGTGTGATCAGCACATCTGGGGCTGACGGTCTCATAGAACGGCAAGCTGCTTGTTCTGGAGGTCAGTGACAAGCATCAGGCCGGGCGAATGCGTGATCGCGAACGGCACGCGCGCCGCTGCGATCACCGCCTGCGGCGTGACACCGCAGGCCCAGAACACGGGTATTTCGTCATCATGGATCGGCACCGGGTCGCCATAGTCCGGCTTGGCGAGATCGCTGATACCGATCAAATGCGGCAGCCCCAGATGCACCGGGGCGCCATGTACCGAGGGGAAGCGCGAGGTGATCTGCACCGCGCGGATCGCATCGGCTGGCTTCATCGGTCGCATCGATACCACCATTGGCCCGGCGAACGGCCCGGCCGGGACGCAAGCGATATTGGTGCGATACATCGGCACGCGTACGCCAAGCTCGATATGACGGATCGGCAGCCCCTCGGCGAGCAGCGCTTCCTCGAAGGAGAACGAACAGCCGATCACGAATGCGACCAGATCGTCACGCCAATGGCTGAGGATGTCGCCCGGCTCATCGATCAATTCGCCGTCGCGCCACACCCGGTAGCGCGGCAGATCAGTGCGGATGTCGAGATCGCGGCCGAGTGCTGGAATATGCGGGCTGCCAACATCGGAAATGCCGACGATCGGACAGGGCTTTGGGTTCTGCTGACAGAAGCGATGGAATGCCGCGGCGAGCGTTTCCGGCAGGATGGCCAGATTGCCCTGGACATAGCCGGGAGCCAGCCCGGCGGTCTGTGTCACCTGCCCGGCCCGGCAATCGAGCCGCGCCTGCAGTGCTGGCTGCCGTTCCGGTTCCCGGACCTTATTTGCCGCCGAAACAGTCATCGCACCTCCCTGCTTATCAACTCGACAGCAGTGGAACCCAGCTCTACTATTAAGTCTAATCGTCTCTCATGATGGATGTCGATAAAAATGCGTTATCCGCAAGGGAGCTGTGATGGCGGATTTCAAGGCGATTGAGACATTCCTCTGGGTGGTGACTCTCGGCAGCTTCCGCGGCGCGGCCCAGCGGCTGAACACCACGCAGCCCGCGATCTCGCAGCGGATCGCTCAGCTCGAACAAGAGCTTGGCGTGAAGCTGCTGCAGCGCGACCACCGCGCGGTGTCGCCGACCCCGAGCGGCCGGCAGATGCTCACTTACGCCGAGAAACTAATCCGGCTGCGAGCTGAAATGCTGGCCGTGGTCGGCGACCCTTGCTCGATGCGCGGCGTGCTGCGGCTCGGCGTCGCAGAGACCATTGTCCACACCTGGCTGTCGCAGCTGATCAAGAGCGTCAACAACGCCTACCCCAATTTGTCGCTGGAAATCGAAGTCGATATCACCCCGAATCTGCGCGCCCGGCTGTTGGCGCAGGAGATCGACCTCGCCTTCCTGCTCGGGCCGCCGACCGCGCCCAATGTGCGCAGCCGGGTGCTCAGCCATTATCCAATCGGCTTCCTGGCCAGCCCCTCGCTCGGGCTCGGCTCCGGCAAGCTGACGGTGGAAGAACTGGCGCGCTTCCCGATCATCACCTTCCCGCGTAAAACCCAGCCCTATGAGGTGGTGCGCTCGCTGTTCAATCGGCCAGAACTGCCGCCGATCCGGCTGCACGCCTCGGCCTCGCTCGCCACCGTGATTCACATGGCGCTTGAAGGGCTCGGCATCGCGGTGATTCCCAATGCGATCGTCGAAAGCGAACTCGCCAGCGGCCGGCTGCAATCGCTGCACACCGACCTGCACGTGCCGCCGCTGACCTTCTCGGCGAGCTGGCTGGCCTCCGCCGACACCATCGCGATCGAGCGGATCGCCGACCTTGCCTCCTCGATTTCCCAGGCCGGCGGCTTCATGGAGGAGCATCCGGCGCCTTCGGCGGCAGCTACCCACAGCAAACAAATCTCGCGCGAGCCGATCGGTTGACGGCGCCGCGGCGGCGCGCCATTCAAGGTACACCGTCGGCCACGGCGCGAATCCCGGATCTCGTCGCATGCGCAAGGCGCCTTAACGGCGGACTGCCAGCTGCAGACTGGTTCTGCCCGGCGACCGCCACGCGGCGGGACGCGCAGGCCCGGACCAGGTCTGTGCTATCGCGAAGTCTGTGCTATCGCGGACCGGCGACACGCCGTTGAAGTCATACCGAGCGGATCGGAGATCCTGGTGCACGCCGTTTTCATCGATGCCAGCGAGACATTGGGCTCCCTGTTCGAACGGCTGCCGACGCCGCTGGATCTGCCGCTGATCGTGCATCGCGATCCCGACATCCGGCCGGAGGAAATTCCGCAGGTGCTGTTCGGCAACGCGCCGATCGCAATCATTGATCACACCGCCTTGCCGACCGCGATCGCGCGGCGCTGCGTCGGCCTCAAGCACGTGATCTTTCTCGGCACCGGCGCGCGCAGCTACATGAATCCGGAAGAACTCGCCGAGCTTGGCATTCAGGTGCATCTGATCCGCGGCTATGGCGACACCGCCGTGGCCGAATGCGCGATCGCGCTGATGTGGGCTGGCGCCCGCAATCTCGGCCTGATGGACCGCGCCATGCGCCGCGGCGAGTGGCGCCGCGATGACGGCGTGCAGCTGACCGGTAAGACGCTCGGCCTGATCGGCTTTGGCGGCATCGGCACCGAAGTGGCGCGGCTGGCGCTTGGCATCGGCATGAAGGTGCTGGCTTGGAACCGGACGCCCAAGAGCCATGACGGCGTCGAATTCGTCGATATCGATACGCTGCTGGCGCAAAGCGATGTGGTGTCGCTGCATCTGCTGCTCACCGACGAGACCCGCGGATTTCTGTCGCGCGCGCGCATTGCGGCGATGAAGCCGGGCGCGATGCTGGTCAACACCGCGCGCGGCGCGCTGGTCGATGAGGATGCGATGATCGAGGCGCTGCAAAGCGGCCAGATCCGCCACGCTGGGCTTGATGTCTATTGCATCGAGCCGCTGCCGGCCGATCATCCGCTGACCAGCCTGCCCAATGTCACGCTGTCGGCGCACTCGGCGTTCCGCACCCCGGAGGCCAGCGAAAACCTGGTGCAGGCCGCGCTGCAGCACTGCCGGCGGATCGTCGCCGAGAGCCTGAGCTGACGGCCGCGCCGTCGCTTGGGGACGAACGCACGAGCAACGCGGCGCCGCGCACGGCACGCGCGAACGTTGTAATCACAGCAAAATTGGCAATTAGCTACCGCGGGCAGCCGCCAATCCGGCTATCCGAATCAAATCGCTTGAACCACGATCGTGTCACACTTTGCGTATTTGCAGGGGGTGCACATGAAGGACTGGATTGCGGTATTCGCTGTTGCACTGGTGATGATTGTCGGCGCAGCCGCCGGGCTCTCTGGAACCTTGGCGTTTCTGCTGACCTTTGTGATTGCCTGGTACTTGCTGACGGCGCGCGAACACGGCTTTGCCAATGCGCGGCGCGCCCTTGGTATCAACTTTGCGCCGCCGCTATGGACGGCTGCTAATTGGCGGCAACTCACCGCGCTGTTTGATGATGACCGCAAGCTGATCAAGTCAACCGCGGTGGCGCTGGTGACGCTGAGCGCCGCGCTGATCCTGAGCCGCAGTTTTGCCTATGCGATCGCGGCGATCTTCGCGGTGCTCTATGCGTCCGACATCTGGCGCGGCGGGCCGCCGCCACGTTACGCCCGCGTCCCCGATGCCGGCGCCACCACCAGCGAGCAACCGGCGTCGCCGACGCGCGCCCAGCCAGACGCAGGATCAGGACCAGGATCAGGATCAGGATCAGGATCAGCACCAAGCTCGACAGCGGGCGGCGGCACCAGCGCGGGGAAACGTGCCGCCTATCGACCGCTGAAGCGGCAGAAGCTGCGGCGCCCGCCGCTGCGGCCCCGCCGGTTCGGCGCGGCCGCGCGCGACACCAGCAAGCGCCGTGGCCGCAAACCGGCCAAACCATCGGCCTGGATGTTGCATCCGCTGCCGAGCCGCAAGCCCGACACCCCGATGATCGCGCTCAAGCCGCGCAAGCTGGTGCGGCCGCGGCTTGGACAACGGCGACGGCTGCTGCTCAAGCCGCCGACGCAGCTGAAACCCACGGTGCGCCGCCCGGCCAGCAGCAAGTAACCGCGGCGCCACCGATCTGCGTTCAGATTGCCGCGTGGCACTCTTTCCGATGCGCCGACGTTCGCTACACTGGCGACATCATCAGGGGGGCATGGAGCTGCAGCTGCGCGGCAAGCGTGTTCTGATCACCGGCGCGATCGCAGCATAATCGGCGGCCTTGGCGTGAAGACGCACGCAGCGCGCCTCGGTCGCCCGCGGCAGGGATGAAGTCGACGACATCGCAACAACTCTTCGCTAACTGTTGGCTATCTGTTGCCAGGATCACAGCAGCAATCAGATCCAGACCGGTTCTGATTGGAGCCGACGCAAAGCCTGCCAGATCGCGCCCTGCGATGCCACCGCGGCGACATGGATGCTGAATGATGCAGAATCAAAAGGCCCGCAGCAGCAGCAGCGGGCCTCAGATCATTCGCGGTGGCAGCGCCTGTTAGCGGCTATAGATCCGGCTAAAATTGTCCTGCGCGGTCTTGGCACCGTCGGTGAACAGCTTGCCGACATAGTCGGTGGAGTGCTTGGCGCGCGCCATCAGCACCTCGCTGTGGCTTCGCAGCAGATCGGACTGGATTTGCACCGCCTCGTTGAGCGATTTGGCCGAAGCAAGCCGATCAATCCCGGAGAAGAACGCATCGGCATCCTGAAAGAACGCCTCCTGGATCGAGCGGGTCAGCTTGGCGGCCTCGGCGACTTGACTCGTGACCGCGGTCTCGATCGCGGTGGTGACCTTCTCGGCGTTGGTATGAAGATCGGCCGTACGTTCCTTGCCGTTGGTGGCGGTGCGCTTGAAGAAATCACGGGTCGCATCGGGGACCTGCAGGTTTTGCAGGTTCTTGAAGGCTTCGGACACCGGAGCAAAGGCTTGTTTAACGCCGTCCAGCACCGGGCTGGTATCAGCGGCGGTATTGCTTTCGTCGGACATGAGCTTCCCACCCTCGATTGAGAATTACTGCTCCCCGCGAAAAATACGCAGATGCGGGCTCGAAAAATATCTCACGGGATTTTGTGCAATGCAACATATTCCGCGGCGCAATATTCACTAAAACGTGAGTAGCTGAAATTTCGCGCGCTATGGTTGCGCATCACTCCATCAGAGGCGCGGCGTAGGCCAATGCAAATGGCCCGGTGCGATCGAACGGATAGAAGCTGCCCTCCGGCTGGGCCAGCCGATCGGCGATAGCCCACAGCACCGCCGGATTGACCACCAGGCCGATATGGCTGGCGAGATGCACCTCGATGTTCTCGGCGGTGGCCGAGGGGCGCAGCAGGCTGGTGCGCCAGTTCACGATGCCGTCGGTACGGGAATAGATCGAGGAGGTCGGCACCGGCAGATCGCCGCCGAGCGCCTTGATATCGGCAAGGTCGATGTCCTCGAGCCGCTCGCCGGACAATAGCTCATAGACGCGCTTAGCATTGGTGGCGGTGACGTCGCCGCTGAACGGCGAGCCGAGTGAGATCACCGCGCGCACCAGTTCTGGCCGGTACAACGCCAGATCGCGGGCATAGACCCCGCCGAGACTCCAGCCGACCAGACTGACCTTGCGCCCGGTGCTGTCATAAATTTGCTCCAGCCGCTGGCGCAGTTGCTCGCGCATCCGATAGACGCCGCCGAGATTGCGGCCGAGATCCCAGCCGATGCTCTGGTAGCCGAGCCGCGTCAGCAGCTTGCGCATCGGCACGGTGGACAGATCGCTGGCCAGCAGGCCCGGCAACACCAGCACGGGATGACCATCGCCGCGCGGCGCCTGCAGCAACAGCGGCGCCAGCAGCAGGCTGGCATTGAGCTCGAGCACGCTGCGCGCTTCGGCCAGCAACAGACCCAAGCTCGGCGGCTGCAGCGGCAGTGAACTGCTATCCGACATCAATGGCGCCGTGCGCTCGCTACTTCTTATCCTTGGTGAGCCCGGTGCCGAGCCCGCTGCCAAGTCCCGCCATGGTAATGAACATGTCCTGGAACCGTTCGGCGATCTTCGGGTCGAAAGTGAACCAGCTCTGGATCAGCGCTTCCGGCGACACCTTGTCGAGATTGGCCGTCACCTGATGCTGCAGTTTCTCCATCACCGCCGTCTGCATCGGCTGCACATCCGGTAGGCCGAAAAACGCGCGAGCCTCCTGCGGCGTGCACTCGATCTCAACGTTAACTTTCATGTCGGCTCCTGACTGTCAGCTTCGTGTCACGCATGATCGAGCCGTGACCGAATGAGTATCGCCGCGACGCGCCACACGATGCAAGCGCCGCCGCATGCCGTCAGCTGAACCGCTCCGCGGCGAATGGCGCGGGATCGGCGAACGGCGTTTCGCCGGTCATCAGCTCGGCGAGCAGCCGCCCGGTCGCCGGGCCCAAGGTCAAACCGTGATGCTGGTGACCGAAATCAAACCACAGCCCGGGATGGCGCGGCGCGCGGCCGATTACCGGCAGCATGTCGGGCAGACAGGGCCGCGCGCCGAGCCAGGGTTGTGGCTCGATCGCTTCGCCGAGCGGGAACAGCTCGCGCGCCAGCGGCACGGTGCGCGCAATCTGCACCGGCGTCGGCGGCGCATCACGGCGAGCGAATTCAGCGCCGGTGGTCAGGCGAATGCCGCGATTCATCGGCGCCAGCAGATAGCCGCGATCGGCATCCAGCACCGGATGACGCAACACCGCATTGTCGCGCGGCTTGAGATGCTGGTGATAGCCGCGCTTGACGCCCAGCGGAATCCGGTAGCCGAGCGGCCGGAACACCTGATCCGACCACGGCCCGAGCGCGACCACCACGTCGCGCGCCGAAAGCGCGCCATCGGGCTGCGCGATGCGCCAGCCATCGCGCGCGCCTTCGAGCGTTGCGGCATCGCCGAGCAGCACACGGCCGCCGCGCCGCTCGAACAGATCGGCGTAAGCGCGCACCAGCCCGCCAGGATCGGGGATGAAGCCGGGTGTCGGCCAATGAATGCCGCCGGTAAACGAACCGCGCAGCAGCGGCTCGCGCGCGGCGATCGCTGCCGGATCGAGCACCGTGCCATCAACGCCAAGACCGCGCGCGGTCTCAAGCTCGTCCAACGCCTTGGCGAGCGACGCCTCGGAGCGAAACAGCTTGATCCAGCCGGTGTAGCGCAGCAGCTCCGGCACGCCAGCCTGCGCGATCAGCGCCTCATGCTCGATGAGGCTGCGCTTGATCAAGGGCAGCGCGGCCATCGCGCTGCGCATCGTGCCTTCCGGCGACGATGCGAGAAAATAACGTACCAGCCAGGGCACAAAACTTGGCGCATCGCTGAGCCGGTAATGGACATCCGCGGTGCGATTGAGCGCATAGCGCAGCAGATGGCGCAGATCGCGCGGAAACATATAGGGGATCACCGAGGCGTTCTCGATCAGCCCGGCATTGCCGTAGCTGGTGCCCTCGCCGGGCTGCTGCCGATCGACCAGCACCACCGCACGGCCACGCTGCTGCAGATGCAGCGCGGCGCTGACGCCGACAACGCCGGCCCCCAGCACGATGACGTCGGTCTTATGCGTGGTCATGATCGCCTGCCCACCTTTCTGCTTCCAAAAAAAACGCCGCGATCGCTGTTCGCGTCGCGGCGTTTAGTACTATCAGCTTCGTCGTGACTTGTCGCGACGCGCTCAGGTCGCCTTCAACGTCGAGCCGCCCACTTCGAAATCGGCAATCTCCTGATTGCGCTTCGACTCGGCGTCAGCGCGGTGATCGGTGCCGATCGCCACGTAAACCGCCGGCAGCACGAACAGCGTGAACAGCGTGCCGATCGACATGCCGGCCACCACCACCAGACCGATCGAGAACCGGCTGGCCGCACCCGCGCCGCTCGCGGTGAGCAGCGGAATGAGGCCGGTGACCATCGCCGCGGTGGTCATCAGGATCGGCCGCAGCCGGACCCGCGCCGCCATCTCGATCGCCGAACGCTTGTCGAGCCCTTCCTTGAGCTGCAATTCGCGCGCGAATTCCACCATCAGGATGCCGTGCTTGCTGATCAGGCCGACCAGCGTCAGTAGCCCGACCTGGGTGTAGATGTTGATGGTGGCGACCCCGAAGAACAGCGGGATCAACGCGCCCAGCACCGCCATCGGCACGCTGATCATGATCACCAGCGGGTCACGCAAGCTCTCGAACTGCGCCGCCAGCACCAGGAAGATCACGATCAGCGCGAAGCCGAAGGTGATGGCCAGCTGGTTGCCTTCCTGCACATATTGGCGGGCATCGGCGAGATAGTCGTGGTTGTAGCCGGTCGGCAGATTCTTGGCCTGCTGCTCCAAGAACTCCACCGCCGCGCCGACCGTGACACCCGGCATCGGCACCGCCTGGAAGGTCGCCGAATTCAGCTGGTTGAACCGGGTCAGCGCATTCGGATCGGTCGCGGTTTCGATGGTCACCACGGTCGAGAGCCGCACCTGCTGGCCGGTATTGGTCGCCACATAGAAATCGTCGAGCGCTTCAGGCGAAATGCGCAGCGTGCGCGGCACCTGCGGTATCACCTGATACGAGCGGCCTTCCAGGTTGAAGCGGTTGACGTAATTGCCGCCGAGCAGCGTCGACAGCGCGCCGCCGATCTGCGCCATCGAGATGCCGAGTTCATTGGCCTTGGTGCGGTCGATCTTGACCCGCACCACCGGCTGATTGAAGTCGAGATCGCTGTCGGCGACGATGAACAGACCGCTCTTGCGGGCCGCATCCTTCAGCTTCGCCATTTCCTCATAGACCGACTGATAGCCGGCCGTGGTGTTGATCACCATCTGGATCGGCAGACCGCCGGGGCCGCCGGGCAGCGGCGGCAGATTGAAGGTGAAGACGCTGACGCCCTCGATCTTGGCAAGCTCCTTCTGCACCAGCGGCTTGAGCTTGATCGACGAGCGCTCGCGCTCATCCCAAGGCTTGAGCAGCATGCCGGCGATGCCGTTGCTGGGCCCGGAGGTGCCGTTGATCGCAAAGCGCTGCTCGGTTTCGGGGAAGGCGGCCAGCACGTCGTCGACCTTGCGACCATAATAGTCGGCATAGTCGATATTGGCGTATTTCGGCGCCTTGATCACCGAGAACAGAATGCCCTGATCCTCTTCCGGAGCGAGTTCCTTGGAGGTGTTCATATACATGAAGCCGACCAGGCCGAGCACGGTGACCGCAAACAGCGCGGTGACCGGACGATAGTCGAGCGAGCGATCGAGCTGCCGGCCATACCAGCGCGTCAGCCCCGAGAAGAACCGGTCGACCTTGCCCGCGAACTTGCCCTGGCCATGCGGCTTGAGCAGCAGCGAGCACATCATCGGCGACAGCGTCAGCGCGATCACGCCGGACACGATCACCGCGCCGGCCAGCGTGAACGCGAATTCGCGGAACAGCGCGCCGGTCAGACCGCCAAGGAAGCCGATCGGCGCGTACACCGCCGCCAGCGTGATCGTCATCGAGATCACCGGCCCGACGATTTCGCGCGCGCCGACCAATGACGCCTGGACTGGCGACTTGCCCTCCTCCAGGTGTCGATGAATGTTCTCGACCACCACGATGGCGTCGTCGACCACGAGACCGATCGCCAGCACCATCGCCAATAGCGTCAACAGATTGATGCTGAATCCCAGCGCCAGCATCAGCGTACAGACGCCGATCAGCGATAGCGGGATCGTCACCACCGGGATCACCACCGAGCGGATCGACGCCAGGAACAGGAAGATCACCACCACCACGATCAGGATGGCTTCGAGCAGGGTTTTTTCGACCTCGTCGATCGACGACCGGATGAATTTGGTGGAGTCGTACGACACCTTCATCTTCAAGGAAGGCGGCAGGTTGCGCTCGATGTCCGGGAACAGCTTGCGCACGCCGGTGACAATGTTGAGCGGGTTACCCTGCGGGGTCGCCTGAATGCCGATGAAGATCGCGCGCTCGCCGGACAGGCTGACGGTGGAATCGGCGCTTTGCGCCGCCAACTCCACGGTGGCGACGTCTTCCAGCCGGACGAAGCCACCATCTTTCGACTTCACCGTCATGCGTTTGAACTGGTCGACGTTCTGCAGATCGGTGTTGGTGGTGACGTTCGAGACGATGAAATAGCCTTTGGTCTGACCGGCCGCCGCCTGATAATTGTTGGCGCGGATCGCGGCGGCGACATCTTCGGGCGAAACGCCGCGCCCGCTCATCCGCACCGGATCGAGCCAGATCCGCATCGCAAAGGTCTGGCCGCCATAGATGTCCACCGAGGCAACCCCATCCACCGTGGACAGGATCGGCTGCACGACGCGCGTCAGATAATCGGATATCGCCGAACCGGACAGCTCGTCGCTGTAGAAGCCGACATACATCACCGCCGTGGTCTGGCCGGTCGATTTCAAGATGATCGGGTCGTTGGCTTCCTTCGGGATCAGATATTTGACCGAATTGACCTTGGACAGCACCTCGGTGAGCGCTTGGTTCGGATCGACATTGAGCTTGATATAGGCCGAGATCAGGCTCTGGCCCTGGGTCGAGGACGAGGTCAGGTAATCGATGCCCTCGGCTGCCGCCACCGCCTGCTCGATCGGCGTGGTGATGAAGCCCTGCATCAGCTCCGGCGACGCGCCAGGATAGTTGGTGGTGATGGTCACCACGGTGTTGGACAGTTTCGGATACTGACGGATCGGCAGGCTGGTGGCGGCCTTGAAGCCGATCAGCAGGATCAGCATGCTGACCACCAGCGACAGCACCGGCCGCTTGATGAAGATATCGGTGATGACCATCGCTGGCTCCTTTGCGACTTCGTGGCCGGCATGGCGGCGGCGCGAAGCGCGAAATGTCCTGTATTCAGCCGGCGCGCCGCGCCGGATGGCAAATCGCACACCGGACCGGCGACGCCGGTCCGGTGGCAGCCTTCATCAATAAGGCGACGGCTTGCCCGTGACCGGCGGCGGCGGGTTCGGTGAAATGGTCACCGCCGCACCCGACTGCAGCTTGAGCTGGCCGACAGCCACCACACGATCCCCGGCCTTGAGGCCGCTTTGGATCACCGCGCGGCCCTTGATGCGATCGCCCACCCGAACGAAGGTGCGCACCGCGGTGAGATTGACCTTGCCGTCCTCGGCCTTGTTCTCGGTGATCAGATAGACCGAGTCACCATAGAGCGTGTAATCGACCGCGGTTTCCGGCACGGTGATCACGGCCGGCTTTTCGGGCAGCACCACGGTCGTGGTGGCAAACATGCCGGGCTTGAGGATCTGCTCGGGATTGTCGATGGTCGCCTGCACCCGGATGTTGCGGGTGTCGGTCAGGATCTGCGGCTCGATCGTGGTCAGCTTGCCTTCGAACACACGGCCCGGATAGGCGTCCACTTCCACGCGCACGGTCTGGCCGACCTTGAGCGTGCCGCTTTCCTTTTCGGTCACCGTGAAGTTGGCATAAATCTTCGACAGATCGGTCAGCGTGACGATCTGGGTGCCGGCGGTGAGATACTGACCGACTTCGGCGCGGCGCACGCCGAGCACGCCATCGAACGGCGCCTTCACCAGCTTCTGCGAGATCAGCGCCTCGGTCTTGGCGATGCCGGCATTGGCCTGGTCGTAGGCGGCCTGCGCCGAATCCACCGTGGCCTGCGGGCCGAACTGACGCGCGGCAAGTTGCTTGGCGCGATCGAGCGACAGCTCGGCGACCTTGGCCTGGGCCTTGAAGTTGGCAAGGTCGGCGCGCTCCGGCTCATCGAACAATTGCACCAGCGGCGCGCCCGCCTTCACGGTGGCGCCGGCCGTGAACAGAATGTCGGTGATACGGCCGTTGACGTCGGTGGTGACGTTGACCTGATGGACCGCGGCGAGATCGCCGACCGCGGTCAACAGATTGGGCAGCACTTCCTGCTTCGCCTCGGCAATCGTCACCTGGGTCGGCGGCGGTTTGTTGTTGGCGAAGAACTGAGCGATCATCTTGTTGCGGAATGCGTTGAAGCCGACGATTCCGCCGACCAGCAGCACCAGCGCCAAGCCGACGATCACGAACCAGCGCTTCAGCTGCACCGGACGTGGAGCCGGCGGCGTATCGCTGGACGCGCGCGCCGCGGGCGTCGATTGTGTCGCAAGAGTCATGTCATACACTTTCAGTCGTTGCCGGCCGCGCCATAGCGATCGGCAGGTCGCCGACCATATGCTGAGCGATTGCCGCTTCGTTCAGTCCAATTCCGCGCAAGACGAATTCGCAAGTCTGCCGCTCAAGAGCGCCGAGGTCGCCATAGGGAAGGCACGGCGTCGTGGGCAATCTCGATAGTCCCGTCATCATGACGCTGTGATGAGCCAACCAGAACAGATTGAACGGCTCCCCCTTAACCCGCGAAGCATCCCCCGTCTCGACGGCGCGCGCGAGCGACGCCGTGAACAGAGGTCGAATCAGAGCCCCTATTTTTTGGTAAAGAAGCCGGGCAAACTCCCCGTCATCCAGATGGCTACCAACCATCAACCTTAACCGTTGCGCATCCTCCTGACCGGGGACGTTGGCGATGTGCAGGAAATGCCACACCAGTCCGCGCACCAGCACCACCAGCGTCTTGGTCGAGGGCTCGAGATCGAGCAGCTCCACCATCGCCGGATCGGCTTCGCATTCCTCCGCCAGGATCTCGGCATAGAGCGCCGCCTTGCTCGGAAAATGCTTGAACAGCAGCCCCTCTGAAATCGAGGCTGCGGCCGCAACGCTTTTGGTGGTGGTGCCCGCAAAACCGTGCCGGGCGAAGCAACGCTTCGCCGCGATCAGAATAAGCTCGCGTCGCAGATCGCTGGTTACGCGCAACGTGGTCATCTTTGTGAGTAAACACTCACCGCAAACGGTGTCAAGCGGCGAGCATCGTCATGGTGCACAACATCGTGATGACCACGGAGCGCCGCCCTACTCCGCTGGCCGCCCGCGCCCGCTCCCTGTTCAACCGGATCGCCGCGCCTGTTTGACGTGGGAGTTGATCACAGCGGAGCTGTCACGACCTCCTGTCGCTGCCTGTGTCACTGGCTCTGTCATTGGCTTGGCATCAATTCATGCCATGGCGATGCCGGCGATCGATGTCAGCGTGCTAACGAGCGCCACGTTCCTTGTCATGACGTTCCTTGCCATGACGTTCCTTGTCATGACGTTCCCTGGCGTGACGTTCTTTCATGGCCAAAACACGACGCGCCCGCTGCATCTTCCGCGATCATCGACTGCGGAAAATTTTGGCGAGGCAGGAACGTAACGGGTGTTAATGTGTCGGTGTAACCGCCCTTCGATTGCACGCGACAGCTCCTTCAGTGTCGAACCGGATCACCGATGCAGGCCCTTTTTATCGGACAGACTTATATCGACGTCACCTTCCTGACGGACCACATGCCGACCGGCGACGAGAAGTATGTGGCCTCCGACTACGCGGTCTCGTTCGGCGGCAACGCCGTCACCGCGGCATTTTGCTGCGCCAAGCTCGGCATCGTGCCTGATCTGATCGCCACCATGGCCAATGACTGGCTGGGGCGAATGTTTCAGGACATGACCGCGAAATACGGCATCTCGGTGCATCCGCGCAAAGTGAACACCTCGTCGCTGTCGTTCATCATGCCGAAAGACGGCAAGCGCGCGATCGTGCGCTGCCGCGACGACGATCATCTGCATCCGTTCCCGCTGCTCAACCTCGGCTCGTGCCGGGCTCTGCATGTCGACGGCCACCAGCCCGACGCCGCGCTCTACTACGCCAAGCTGTGCCGAGAGGCCGGCATTCTGACCTCGCTCGATGGCGGCGGGCTGCGCAGCAATACTGACGAGCTGCTCGCATTCATTGACGTCGCGGTGGTGGCGGAGCGGCTGTGCGAACAGATGGACAAAACCCCAGCGCAGATGCTCGATTATCTGAAAAGCCGCGGCTGCCGGATCGGCGGCGTCACGCTCGGCGAGCGCGGCCTGTACTGGTATGACGAACACGGTGTGGTGCAGACCCTGCCGGCCTATCCGGTGCCGGCGCATCGCGTGCTCGACACCAATGGCGCCGGTGACGTGTTTCACGGCGCTTATATCTATTCTTATCTGCGCAACCCGTCCGGCGCCTGGGCCGACCATTTTGCGTTTGCGCGCGCTGCCTCCAGCTTCAAGGTGCAGCGGCTCGGCAATGAAGCCGGCCTGCCGACCCTGGCCGATATTCAGGCGGTGCAGCAGGAATTCGGCATGATGGCCTGAGCGCGCGGCAGCTCATAAACGTTTCGATGCGCACGTCATGGCCGGGCTCTCGTCCCGGCCATCCACGTCTTTAATCTTGCGACGATTTCAAGACGTGGATACCCGCGACAAGCGCGGGCATGACGGTCATTGGTACGAGCCGATATTGATACGACCGATGGTGTCACAAACGACAATGGCCGGGACGAGCCCGGCCATTGCGTTGTGAAGTTGGTAGCAACCGTCGTTGGCGTTACGCCATCGCCTTCTTCAGATCGAAGCTGAGATCGGCGGCCTGCTCCGGCGTCACCGAACCGCCGAGCGGCAGGATCTTGCGGCCGAACACGTGATCGCCTGCGCGGTTCACGGACTCGATGCCGATCAGCTTGCCGTTCTTGTAGCAGAAGGTCGAGAACGAGCGCTGCGCAACGTCGCCGCGCACCACCACCTGGTCGAAGCCCGTGGTGAGGCCCGCGATCTGCAGCTTGTCGTCGCCCTGGTCGCTCCAGAACCACGGATAGCCGTCATAGGTCTTGGCATCGCCGGTCAGCCGGGCGGCGACGCAGCGTGCCTGATCAGTGGCGTTTTGCACCGACTCAAGCCGCATCAATTCGCCGAAGCGATGGCTGGCAAACAGCGAGCAGTCGCCGATCGCGGAAATATCCGGATCGGAGGTCAAAAGCTGCTCGTTGACGATGATGCCGGCGGCGACCGGCAGATCGGCTTCCGCGGCCAGTTCGACATTCGGCAGCACGCCGACGCCGACCACGATCAGATCGGCCGGCAGATGGCGGCCATCGCTGAGCGCAACGCCGCTGACCTTGCCATCGGTGGCTTCGATCTCGGTGGCGCGCACACCGTAATGGATGCGGATGCCCGCCGCGGTGTGGCGGTCATGGAAGTAGGACGAGATTTCCGGGGTCACGGCGCGCGCCATCACCCGCGGCGCGAGTTCAAGCACGTCGACTTCCAGACCCTTGGAACGCGCGGTCGCGGCGAATTCCAGGCCGATGAAGCCGGCGCCGATCACCACCACGCGCTTGCGCTCAGGCATGCGCTGGCGAACCTGCTCGCTCTCGTCCATGGTGCGCAGATAGAGCACGTCGTCGAGCGAGGCGTTGGGCACGTCGAGCAGCCGGTTACGGGCGCCGGTGGCAATCACCAGATGCCAGTAATCAAGCTCCTTGCCCGAGACCAGTTTTAGCTTCTTGGCCTTGCGGTCGATCGCCTTGGCGCTGTCATAGACCAGCTCG
Organism: Rhodopseudomonas faecalis; assembly: GCF_003217325.1. Taxonomy (GTDB): domain Bacteria; phylum Pseudomonadota; class Alphaproteobacteria; order Rhizobiales; family Xanthobacteraceae; genus Rhodopseudomonas; species Rhodopseudomonas faecalis. The sequence goes on along the minus strand of NZ_QJTI01000002.1, from coordinate 36,838 downwards.
ATATTCTGATCTTCAAAGAACTTCTGCGGCCGGAACATCAGCGAGTCCGGGGCGCCGTCGCCCTTCAGATAGGCCTTCGACAGCGGCGGGCGCTGATAAGGCAAATGCTTTTCGTCATTGATAAGCAGTATCTGCCCGGCAAACTTGGCCTGGCGCAGGGATACGGCGAGTTGGAAGCCAGCATGTCCGGCTCCCACGATCACCACCGGTCCGGTCATAATGATTCTCGTGCTGTTGATGGCCGCGCAGAACGCGCGCGCATTGGGAAGTGAGGCGGACAGCCTGTAGCACAAACGGGCCCGGTGGTGTCAGCCATGCCCGGGGCTTCCTTAGACTAAAGTTGCGACAAGGTGCCAATCTCAATAAGGCGGCGGCGAGCGATCGAACACGTCACCCTTGGCGCCGTCGAGCAGATCGAGTTCGACGTCCTCGATCACCAGCGGCCCGCGCTTGCGCTGCACCACGCCGACCCGCTCGATACGCTCAAAACTGGCCTGCACGCTGGGCAGCATGGCCGCCTGATCCTCGCCGACCAGCAGCAGCTTGCCGGCCAGCAGTTCCGGCGCCGGCTCGGGGGCATTGACCCAGCGCAGCCGCTGGTTGCGCTGCGCCACGCAGGTGCCCTTGGGCAGATAGAACGCCAGCCAGCCGGTGTTGCCATAATCATCGGCCAGCACGCAGCTGGCGCCGACCCGGACCCGCACCGCTTCGATCTCGGCCGCCATCTGCGCAAAGCCGACCCCGACGGTGCGCACCGAGGCGTCGCGCCGGAAGCCGGTCAGCACGCCGGTATTGGCCTGCACCGCCGCCAGCACCAACAGCAGCACCCCGGTCGGCACCGCCCAATTGGCGCAGAACCGCACCAGCCGCTGCATGCGCGCGCCCCATGGCACCGCGGTGGCCGCGACCGCGCCGGCGATGGCGAAAGCCGGATAGATCGGGCTCAGCCAATTGGCCTCCACCCGGGCGTGCAGCGCGTGCCAGGCGAAATAGACCACGATGGTCCAGACGGTGGCGCTGATCAGGGTGCGCGAGCCGGTGGCGCCGACCTCGCGGCGCGCCAGCGCATAGAGGCCGAGCACGCCGAGGATGAACACCAGAGGCGTGGCAAACGCGAACTGGGTCGGGATCAGTTCGGCAATGTAAGCCGGGCGAAAACTCTCGATCCTGGCGCGGCCGAGCTGCTTGGCGAATGACACAAAGTCATGCTCGGCATTCCACCACAAGACCGGGGAAAACAGCGCCAGCGCCAGCAGGCCGCCGAGATAGGGCCAGGGCGAGGTCAGCCAGCGCCGCAGCTTCGGCACCCACAGCAGCCAGATCAGAATGATCGGCCCAAAGAACATCGCGGTGTATTTTGACAGCAGCGCGACGCCAACTGCGGCGCCGACCGCCAGCCACCAGATGCCGCGGCCGCTGGCGAGCACCTGGGCGAGCGCGTAGAGCACGAAGCTCGACGCCACCAGCAGCGGCGCGTCCGGGGTGACGATGGTGGTGCCCGCCGCGGCGATCAGCGTGACATTGAGCAGCAAGGTCGCGGTGCAGGCGATCCGCACGCCACCGAACAGCAATTGCGCGGAGCGGAACACCGCCCAGCTCATCGGCAGCCCGAGCAGCACCGACACCAGCCGCACACCGAACTCGGTGTCGCCGGCGATCAGCGTGCCGAGCCAGATCACCACCGCCACCATCGGCGGATGATCGTAATAGCCGCCGGCCAGATGCTTGGACCACTGCCAGTAATAGGCCTCGTCGAAGGTCAGCGGCAGCCACGCCGCAATGGCGAGGCGCAGCGCGACCAGACCGAGGACGGTCAGCGCCGTGAGACGGACCAGCCGCGTATCGTTCATCGCTTGCGCCAGACGAACAGTCCGGACATCGCGTAGTTCCACACCACCCCCATCAAGGCACCGGCGGCGCCGGCGATCCACCAGGTCGGCTCCTGATCATAGATCGAGAACGCAACGCCGACATTGGCCAGCAGCCCGACGCTGCACACCAGATAGAACAGCAGCAGGCCGCGCAGGATCGCAAAGCCCTTTAGCCGCTGGTCGCGGTAGGTGAGGAAATTGTTGAGCAGGAAGTTGCTGGTCATGGCGCAGATCGCGGCCACGGTCTGGGCCTCGCCGAACCGCAGCTGCAGCGCATCGAGCGCGACATAGAGCACCGCCACATGGACCAGCAGGCCGAGCGTGCCGACCATCGCGAACAGCACAAAGCGCAGCGTGATGATGTCATTGGTGAACTTCGCCAGCACCAGGCCGAGGAAGTCGAGCATCACCATCGAGTCGAGCTTGCTCTCGCCATGCAGCCGCGAACCGAAAGTGTACGGGACTTCCACGATGCGCAGGCTGCCACGCGCGGTCGCGACCAGGTCGAGCAGGATCTTGAAGCCCTGGGTCGAGAGCTGCGGCGCCAGTTCTTCAAAACGGTCGCGGCGGATCATGAAGAAGCCGCTCATCGGATCGTTGACCTCGACGCGCAGCACGCGGCGCGCGATCGTGGTGGCGAGCGCGCTGGCACCGGCGCGCTGCTTGTTGAAGGCGTCGGAATTGCCGCCCTCGATATAACGGCTGCCGACCACCAGATCGGCCTGCCCCGCTTGCAGGATGCCGAGCATCTTGGCGAGCTGGGTCTCGTCATGCTGCAAATCGGCGTCGATCACGGCCACAAAACTGGCACTCGACGACAAAATGCCTTCGATGCAGGCGCCTGACAAGCCGCGGCGGCCGATGCGGCGCAGGCAACGCGCCCGCTGGTCCTGCCGTGCCAGCGCACGCACCACATTGGCGGTTCCGTCCGGCGAATTGTCGTCCACGAACACCGCTTCCCAGGCGATCCCGGCCAGCGCCACCTTCAGCCGCTCGAACAGCGGCGTGACATTGTCGCGCTCGTTGAAGGTCGGGATGATGACGGAGAGCTGCAACGGCGCGTCCGTCAGCGGCAAGGCGCCACTGCTGGCTGGAAAGGGCTGGTTCATGCGCCAGCCCTATATCCGCGGCGCCGCGCCATGCCAAGGCGGCCAGCGGCAATCAGCGGGGGGAATCGGCGCACCGCGCCCGGAAAAGGCCGGCCTGCGGGGCACTGACGCTGCGGGAGAATGGAGCTTCGGGGAGAATGGAGCTTTGGGAGGAAGCGCTTCGGGAGCGGGAGGACGCGGCTTCCGGGGGCAACGGGGCCCAAATGCGCCCTCAAAAGTTACCGACCCAAACTTACCGTCCCAAAACTTGACCGAGCGGGGAAAGGGAACCGACCCGGAAAACGTAAACGACCACGAACATCAGGTGTGCGTACATCCGGCACTCCCTGATTATTCCGTGGCCGTTGCGGCGCCGTGGCCCGTTGGCTTCGACGTCGCCGTTGTCAACAAGATAGGAACGGTTAGCTCGTTCCGCAAGGGGAGGCTGATCAATGAAAAAAGCTTGCGGCGCAATCAGGATCGGCGTTGGCGGATGGACCTATCCGCCCTGGCGTGGAGAATTTTACCCGAGCAAACTGCCGCACACCCAGGAACTGAGCTACGCCGCGCAGCGCCTGACCTCGATCGAGATCAATGGAACTTTCTACGGTTCGCAAAAGCCGGCGAGCTTCCGCAAATGGGCGCGCGAAGTGCCGGACGGTTTCGTATTCGCGCTAAAGGGTCCGCGCTTTGCCACCAACCGCAGAGCGCTGGCCGAGGCCGGCGACAGCATCAAACGGTTTTATGACTCCGGCGTGCTGGAACTTGGCGACCACCTCGGCCCGGTACTGTGGCAGTTCGCGCCCACCAAAACATTCCACGAGCCGGATTTCGCCGCATTTCTCGCTCTGCTGCCGCGCGAGATCGATGGCCGCGCGCTGCGCCACGCGGTCGAAGTGCGCCATCATAGTTTCGGTGTGCCGTCCTTCGTGACGCTGCTGCGCCAGCACGGCGTCGCCGTGGTGTTTTCAGAGCACGAAAGCTATCCGGCGATCGCCGATATCACCACTGATTTCATCTATGCCCGGCTGCAAAAGGGCCAGGAAACGATCGCGACCGGCTATCCGGATGGTGCTTTGGATGCGTGGGCGGCGCGCTTCGGGCAATGGGCCGAGGGCGGCGAACCCGCCGACCTGCCGCGCATCATCCCCTCCCCGCCACCGGCGCGGCAGCCGCGCGATGTGTTTGGCTATGTGATCCATGAAGCCAAGCTGCGGGCGCCGGCAGCGGCGATGGCTCTGATCGAGCGATTGCGTTAGCCTTGTTATTCCAGGCCAGGAGGCAACCACGATGGGTACGGCGAGCCAACTGTTCACCATCGGTTATGAGCGCACCGCGCCGCAGGCGCTGCTTGACGAATTGCAGCGCGCCGGCGTCAAACTGGTCGCCGATGTTCGTGCCGTGGTGTCGTCGCGCCGGCCGGGCTTTTCCAAAAACCAATTGGCCGCGGCGCTTGATCAGCACGGCATCGGTTATCTGCATTTGCGCGACCTCGGCGCCCCGAAAGAAGGCCGCAACGCGGCGCGTGGCGGCGATTTCGCAGCGCTGCGCCAAATCTACAGCACGCATCTGAAAACGCCGCAGGCTAGCGAACAGCTCGATGCCTTGGAGGCGCTGATCAACAGCACAGGTCCGGTCTGCTTATTGTGTTTTGAGCAGGATCATCAGCACTGCCATCGGCAATGGATCGCAGAACGAATGGCAGCTCGCCGGCCGGTTACAGTGCATCATCTCAAGCCGCAGCCATGAGTCGTGACAGCGTAATGGTCAACATGGTTGTCATTTGGCCGCAGGTCGACGCATTGGCCTACCTGACCGCTTCTGCTATGCGACGAACACAACGCTGACGAGAAGGATGATAACCGATGGGCAAGGTCGACTATCTCGATGGACAACTCAAGGCGCTGGTGAATTTCGTCGCGGTGCTGGTCAAAGCACATCCGGCGCCGGACCGCGTGCAGCAATTCTTTGCGGAAGCCAATCAGTCCGAGCCTGACTCCCCCGAGGACCTCTCGGTGTCATACGCGTATCTCGACGGCTATAACGAGACCAATCGCCGCTTGAAGAACCTGATCAAAAACGCGATCGAGCAGCGTTCCGCCACAGGCTGACGGCTTCGTGCTGGACAGAGTGGAGGCATCCGCGCTTTACTGCAATCCACGGTTGCCTAAGTTGCGTTGGGGGCTGCCATGGTTTGTCGGGTTCGGGGGCTGAGCGCGTGGCTCGCGGCGGCCATGATGGTGGCTGGCGTTGGCACCGTTCAGGCGCAGGACGCCCCACCAGTGCTGGTTCTGCCCTCGCCGGCCAATGCGCCATCAAACCCTGCGCATTTTCTGCTGTTCAACGGCATCGACCTGTGGCGCGGCGCCTTTGATCTCTATGGCGGCGTGTATTGGGCGCCGGGCGGCTTGAATGACGACGGGCTGGTGACGCAGCTACAGGTGTCGCGCCGCATCGATCGTTATGACAGCGGCAGCACGCTGACCTCGCGGGTCTCGACGCTGGCCGGCTATCGCTTCAAGCGCGGCGATTTCGAAGTCAAGCTGCTGGTCGGCCCGCAGTTCCAGAATATCGATCCGACTGCACCCAATGCCAGCCTGCGCGGCCCGCAATTCGGCGTGCATGGCGTGATCGAAACCTGGTGGGAGCCGACGCCGTCGCTGCTGGTGGCCTCGTCATGGACCGCTTATTCGGTCAGCAATGGCCGCGGTGGACGGATCGCCGCCGGCGTCCGGCTGTTCGACGGCTTTTGGACCGGACCGGAAGCGTCGGCGTTTGCCGATATCTACAGCACGCAGTACCGGGTCGGCATGCACATCACCGGCTGGCACTGGCACGATCTGGAATGGTCGGCGTCGGCCGGCTATCTCGAAGACAATTACCACCGCCGCGGCGGCTATCTGCGGCTCGGCGTGCTGCTGCGGCACTGACGGCACCGCAGCCACACCCCCGATCAATCGAGCGTGCGACGGAAGCGCGTCACGGCGATGGTCATCGCCACCAGCATCAGCACCACCAGCGCGATCGCGTCGTAGCGTAAATTCTCCAGCGACGCGCCTTTCAGCATGATCGAGCGCACGATGCGCAGATAATGGGTCAGCGGCAGGCACTCGCCGATATATTGCGCCCATTTCGGCATGCCGGCGAACGGGAACATGAAGCCGGACAGCAGGATCGACGGCAGGAAGAACATCATCGAGGCCTGCATCGCCTGCAGCTGGTTCTGCACCAGGGTCGAGAACGTGTAGCCGATCGCCAGATTGGTGGTGATGAACAGCGTCGACAGCAGCGCCAGCATGATCAGGCTGCCGAGGATCGGCACGCCGAACAGCAGCACGCCGATCGACACGATCAGCGTCGCCTGGATGAAGCCGACCAGCACATAGGGCAAAATCTTGCCGAGCATCACCTCGACCGGGGTGATCGGCATCGACAGCAGATTTTCCATGGTGCCGCGCTCGATCTCGCGGGTCACCGACAGCGCCGTAAAGATCAGCATGGTCATGGTGAGAATGGTGCCGACCAGTCCCGGCACGATGTTGAGCCGCGACGATGCCGCTGGATTGTAGCGGGCGTGGGCGCGGATCTCGAATGGCGGCACAGCCGGCTCGCCGCCGACCCGGTCATGCATCAATGCGCTCTGCGCGATCTGGCCGAGCGCCGACAGTGCCGAGCCGGCCGCGACCGGATCAGTGGCATCGGCCGCGACCAGCAGCGCCGGCCGTTCGCCGCGCCGCACCGCGCGCTCGAATCCGCGCGGAATCTCGACTCCGAACAGCACCTGGCCCGACAGCAGCAAGGCGTCGAATTGCTCGACATTGTGCACCTCATGGGTGAAGCGGAAATAGGCGGTGTTTTCCAGCGCTTTGAGGATCGATCGGCCGAGATCGGTGTCCTCCTGCAACAGCACCGCGGTCGGCAGATGACGCGGCGTGGTGTTGATGGCATAGCCGAACAGCAATAGCTGCATCACCGGCATGAAGATGATCATGCCAAACGACACCCGGTCGCGCAGCAGTTGCAAAAGTTCTTTCACCAGCATCGCATAGGTGCGGCGCCAGAATCCGAACGGCCGGTCGCGGGCGGCGATGCGCGGATCGCGGGCGGCATTCATTGGAAATTGTCCTTCGATGTGTTCATCAGATCGATGAACACGTCCTCCAATGACGGCTCGCTGCGCCGCCACGTCAGCCGGCGATCGGCCTTGTAGCTGGCGATCGCCGCTTCCAGCGCCGCCTGATCGCGGCCGCAGACATGCAGGCTGACGCCGAACGGCGCCACCATGTCGATGCCGGGCTTGCCCGTTAGTTCCGCCGCCAGACCGTTCAAGGCGTCGCCGGACACGGTGTAGGTGGTGAGCTTAGATCCGGCGATCACTTGATCCACGGTACCATGGGTCAGCAGATGGCCATAGGCGATATAGGCGATCTCGTGGCAGCGCTCGGCCTCGTCCATGTAGTGGGTCGAGACCAGCACGGTCAGCCCCTCGGCGGCGAGCGCGTGAATCTCGTTCCAGAAATCGCGGCGCGCTTTCGGGTCAACGCCCGCAGTCGGCTCATCGAGCAGCAGCAATTGCGGATTGGGCAGCGTGCAGGCGCCGAGCGCGAGCCGCTGCTTCCAGCCGCCGGAGAGTTCACCGGCAAGCTGCGCTTCGCGGCCGTTGAGGCCGAGCCGGTTGATCATGTCGCGCGCCGCGCCGCGCGGATCGCGCAGGCCATAGAGCCGCGCCACGAATTCCAGGTTCTCGCGCACCGACAGGTCCTGATACAGGCTGAAGCGCTGCGTCATATAGCCAACCAGCCGCTTGATCTTGCGCGCTTCGCGGCGGATGTCGAAGCCAAGGCAAGTGCCCTCGCCGCTATCGGGCGTGAGCAGTCCGCACAGCATGCGGATCGTGGTGGTCTTGCCGGAGCCATTTGGGCCGAGAAAGCCATAGATCGAGCCGCGCCGTACCCGCATCGACAGATCGTGCACCACCTCTCGGCCGTTGAACGATTTCGACAGCCCCGAAACCTCGATGGCGATATCGCTGGCGATAGCATCGGCGGCAGCCTGGGTGCTCATCGCTTCACCGCCAGCGCGCCATGATGTTGCACCACCACGCTGACCGGCTGGCCGACCCGTAGCCGCGCCGGCTGTTCCGGCCGGGCCTGGATCAGATAGACCAGCTTGCTGCGTTCCTCGAGCGAGTAGATCACCGGCGGGGTGTATTCCGCGGTGGTCGAGATGAAATACACTTTGCCGGTCAGACCGGGTCCGCAGCTATCACAGCTGATCTCGACCTGATCGCCGATCGAGAACCGCGCCAGCTCAGTTTCCGACACATAGAACCGCACTTTCATATTGCCGGGCGGCAGGATCGACAGCACCGGCTTCTGCGCCGGCACCAGCTCGCCTTCGCGAAAGTAGATCTGCTGCACCATGCCGGTCACCGGGGCATGAATCTCGCGGCGCGCGAGGCGCGTCTTGGCGGTCTCGACCCGCGCTTCGGCGACGCGTAGCGCCGACACCGCGGAGTCGAGATTGGCCTGCGTGCCGGAGCCGGTGCGCGACAGCGACTGCGCGCGATCATAGATCTGGCGGGCATTGGCCAGCGTGGCGTTGTTCTGGTTGAGATCGGCCTGCTGCAGATCATCATCGAGCGTGTAGATCAGCGCGCCGTGGCTGACCTCGTCGCCCTCGCGCACCTTGAGGCTGGTGATGCGCCCGGATTCATCGGGGCTGACAAAGATCATGTCGGCCTCGATCCAGCCCTGATAGCTGCCGTCGGAGCGCGGGCCACAGGAGCCGAGCAGCAGCGCCGACAACGCGACCAGCCAAAACCGTCGTGACGCGATCATGTCGTCCCCCGTTGATCGAAAATGATATCGAGATGGGCGCGCAGCATCTCTGCAGCGTCGAGCGGCGCGTGCTTGCTGAACAGCCCCTGCCAGATCACCGCCATCAGCGCCGGCGCCGCCACCAGCTGCGGAAACTTGGCCAAAACGGTGTGATGAATCTCGCCGCGCGCGATGCCGTAGCGGATCAGCTGTTCGATCGCGCCAAGCGCGCGCAGCACCACTTCGCGATAGTGAAACTCGGCGAGTGCCGGAAAGCGCGCGCCTTCCGCCAGCACCAGCCGCAACACATCGGCACGCTCGGTCTCGACGATTTCGCGCACAAAGGTCTGCACGAATTGCTCGAACAGCGCGCGCGCCGATTGGCCCTCGCCCGGCTGCGGCGCGATCCTGGTCACCACCGGCACCAGCGCCGAGCGGATCAGTTCCTGGAACAGCGCTTCCTTGTCCTTGAAGTACAGATAGATCGTGCCCTTGGCGACGCCGGCGCGGCGCGCGACGTCGTCGAGCCTGGTCGCGGTGTAGCCGCGCGCCACGAATTCCTGCAGCCCAGCGGCCACGATCGCGGCGCGGCGCTGCGCCGATTTCGCCGCGCGCCGTGATGGCGCCTGCGCGCCATCGCCGCTTGCGTCCGGTTCCGCTGCTGCGCCCGACTTACGGCGGCGCGGTTTTGCCTCAGCTTGCGGTGACGCCGTGCGCCGCCGCTGCTTTGCCGGGCCGCCGCGCTGCGCCGGTTTGGGATCTCGCATGGTCATTCATCAATACTGACTGACCAGTCAGTCATTTTCAAGCGAGACTTTGAGGGGCCGTTTCAGCAACGTGATCGGGACGCGCAAACCGCCCTTCTTTTCCCTCCCCCTTGCGGGGAGGGTGGACGGCCCGATGCAAATCGGGCCGGACGGGTGGGGGTCACAATCAACGTGACGCCTCGAGATGGCGGGCGACAAGCCCCCACCCCGGCGCGGCGCGCCGACCCTCCCCACCGCTCCGCGGGGGGAGGGAAAGAAGCTGCGGCGATCACGCCCGCTGCATGTCGTCGAGCGCCTGCGGCGTGTCGATATCGAGAAACGCGCCCTCGCCTTCGACCGCGACTTCCGCCACCGCCTCGCTGTGCTTGCCGATCAAATGGCGGGCACCGACATCACCGTCCAGCGTCAACAGTTCAGCAAAGAACCGCCGCGACCACAGCACCGGATTGCCACGCCTGCCGCCGCTGACCGGCACCACGATCAGCGCGCCGCGATCAGGCGCAAAGGCGGCGATCAGCCGGTCGATCAGGCTGGGGCCAACCAGCGGCATATCGCCCAGGCACACCACAGCGCCGGCGGCATCGCTCGGCACCGCGGTGATACCGGCCTTCAGCGACGACGCGATCCCTTGCGCGAACTCCGGATTATGCACCAGCGTCACCTTGAGACCGGACAGCGCGGCCGCGACCTCAGCGCTCTGATGGCCGGTGATCACGATCACCTCGCAGGCCTGCGAGGCCAGCGCCTGCTCGGCCACGATCCGCACCAATGGCCGGCCATTCAGAGTGGCAAGCAATTTGTTCGGCCCGCCCATGCGCGTCGAGCGGCCAGCGGCAAGCACGATCGCGGCGACGCGCTGGCTTTCTGCAGCGGCCGGCAGCCGCGGCTGCGGCCGGGTGACGATTTCCATCAACAGCCCCCCAACGCCCATGCCGGTGATCTCGGCGCGCGTCACCGGCAGCCCGGCCAAGAGCCGCATCAGCACCCAGTCAAAACCGTTCTCGACCGGGGAACGCGCACAGCCCGGCGCACCGATGATCGGCACGCCGCGCACCGCGCCAATCAGCAGCAGATTGCCGGGATCGACCGGCATGCCGAAATGCGCGATCTCGCCGCCGACAGCCTTGATCGCCGCCGGGATCACGTCACGGCGATCGGCGATCGCGGATGCGCCGAACACGATCACCAGCTCCGCGCCGAGCGTGAGCAGTTCATCGATCGCCCCAGCGAGCGCGCTTTGCTGATGGGCGACGCGGCGCTCGGCGATGATGCTGGCGCCGGCTGGTGCCAGCCGCTCGGCGGTGACGCGCAGCGTCTTGTCGATCACCTTGGTGGCAAGCCCCGGCAGCAGCGTCGAGACCACGCCGATCCGCCGGCGGACGAAGGGTGCGATGCGTAGCGCGCCGCGGCCCGCCGCCACCGCCGCGTCGCAGAGCGGCGCGGCGACGCCGAACGGAATGAGTTTCACGGTAGCGATCATTTCGCCTTCGACCACCGGCTTGAAAGCCGGCAGCGTCGCCAGTGTGATCGCTTCATTGATGCCATTGACGCGGTCCACCACCTCGCGCGCCACCACCAGCACGCCAGCTTGCGCCGCGAACAGATTGGCACGGCCGGTCATTGCGGCCTCGACGTGCACGCCCTCGCCCGCGACCGCCTGCGCGATCCGGCCTGCGGCCACATCTTCCGACACATCGCTCGCTTCGAGATGCACCGCGGCGAGGCGTTCGACGCCGGCCGCCTGCAACGCCGCGACTTCGGCGGCGCCGATCACCGTGCCTTTCTTCAGCACCAGCGCGCCGCGGCGCAGCGTGTGCACGGCGATGCCGCCAAGCGCATCAGCGGGCGCCAGCTCCGCGAATTTCATGATGGCAGCGGCTGCGGCAGCCGCAATTGCGCGGTGATCTCGGCCATGATCGACACCGCGATTTCCGCTGGCGACACCGCGCCGATCGCCAGCCCAATCGGCGCGTGAATTTTGGCAAGATCGGCGGCGCTGGCGCCCTGCGCGCTCAGGCGATCGAGCCGCTTGGCGTGGGTCTTCTTCGAACCGAGCGCGCCGATATAGAAACAGTTTTGCGCCAGCGCATGCAGCAGCGCGCCATCATCGATCTTCGGATCATGAGTCAGCGCCACAAACGCGGTGTAGCGATCGACCTGCAACGGCGGCAGCGCAACATCGGGCCAGTCCGCGATCAGCGGCACCTCGGGAAAGCGCTCAGCACTCGCGAACGCGGTGCGCGGATCGACAATGGTGACGTCATAGCCGAGCGTGCGCGCCAGCGGCGCCAGCACCTGGCTGATATGAACCGCGCCGATGATCACCATCTTTGCCGTCGGCGCGTGCACATGGATGAACCATTTGCGGCCCTCGGCGTCGATGGTGGCGCTCTTGCCCATCCGCAGCAGCTTGTGCACTTCGGCGGCGAGCGGATCGCCGTCGATCTGATCGGCCGTGAGCAGCCGCTGCGCGCCGCTGGCAAGCTCGGTGACCACCACCGCCGGACGGCGCGCGGCGCGCTCGGCATTGAGCGCCTGCAGAATTTCCAGCTTCACGGCGCGCCGACCTTTTCCACGAATACGCGAATGGTGCCGCCGCAGGACAGCCCGACCTGCCAGGCGGTTTCGTCGGCAACGCCGAATTCCAAGAGTTTTGGCGTGCCGCTGCTGATCACCTCCAGCGCTTCGGTGACCACCGCGCCTTCGACACAGCCGCCCGACACCGAGCCGAGAAACACACCCTCATCATTGATCACCAAACTGGAGCCGGCCGGCCGCGGCGCCGAGCCCCAGGTTTCGACCACGGTGGCAAGCGCCACGCCGCGCCCGGCCTGGTGCCATTGCTGCGCGGCCTGCAGAATGTCGTCGTCGCGATCGAGCGTGCTTGGCATGGGCGTCGTCCCTTAAGCCGCCGATCGGATCAGCGTGCGGTGATGCGGCGGCGGCGGCGCGGACAGCGCCTCGACCAGCGCGTGCATCGAGGTGAGGTTATGCACTGGGCGAAATTCGTCAACGTGCGGCAGCATCATTTTGATGCCCTGCGCCTTGGCTTCAAAGCCGGCATAGCGCAGCAGCGGATTGAGCCAGATCAGCCGCCGGCACGAGCGATGTAGCCGGTCGATCTCGAATGCCAGTTGGCCGTCGGCGTCGCGTTCCAGCCCGTCGGAAATCAGCAGCACGATCGCGCCCTGGCCGAGCACGCGCCGGCTCCACAACTTGTTGAAGGCGTGCAGCGAGGCCGAGATGCGCGTGCCGCCGGCCCAGTCCTCGACCGCGGCGGTGCAGCTTTGCAGCGCGTCGTCCGGATCGCGGGCGCGCAGCGCGCGGGTGACATTGGTCAGCCTTGTGCCGAACAGAAAGGTCGAGACCCGTTTGCGATCATCGGTGATGGCGTGCAGGAAATGCAGGAACAGCCGCGTGTATTCGCTCATCGAGCCGGAAATATCGAGCAGCGCCACGATCGGCGATGGCTTGTCGAGCGGGCCGAGCTTGCGGATATCGACGATCTCGCCGCCGGCGCGCAGCGACGCGCGTAGCGTGCGGCGCAGATCGAGCCGCCGGCCGTGCCGGTCGGGCGCCTGGCGGCGCGTGCGCAGCTCGGCCTGCGGCAACCGCATCTTGGCGATCGCGCGCGTCACCTCGGCGATCTCGGCCGCGCTCATCTGCGCAAAATCCTTCTTCTGCAGCACTTCATGATCAGACACCGACAGCCGCAGTTCCTGCTGCTCCTCCGCCTTGTCGATCGCTTGGCTGGCCTGCGCCAACGCCTCCTGCACGCGGCGCGACGCTGGCGGCGGCTTCTTCTTGGCGTGATCGGGCAGCGGGATCGAATCCAGCATGTGCTGCCATTCCTCGGCGGCGCGGAAGAACAGTTCAAAGGCCTGCGCGAAAATCAGCACATGTTCGTGGCGCTTGACGAAGATTGATTGCAGCGTCGCATAGACATCGGCACGGCAGCCGACATCGATCAGTTGCAGCGCCTGCAGCGCGTCGATCACCGCACCGGGCCCGACCGGCAATCCCGCCGCCCGCAACGCGCGCGCGAAGCCGACCACATTGTCGGCCATCATGCCGGTCGGCGGATTGAGGTGGTCGATCATTCCGGTCGGGATACGCTGCATTTTGATACGGTCCACACCTCACTCAGCGCTGCTTGCGCCATCTGTTAATTCGTGATTCCGGGGCGCACCGAAGGTGCGAACCCGGAACCTCGATCGTCTATGCCGCATCCAGATTCCGGGTTCGCGAGCTATCGCTCGCGCTCCGGAATGACGAGCTTGTGGCGAGTGCACCTGTCGCTGCGCACCGCCCTTCTACGCGCACGGCCTTGCTCACCTCTCCCCGCTTGCGGGGAGAGGTCGATCCGGCGGAGCGCAGCGAAGTCGGATCGGGTGAGGGGGCGCTTCCGCACAGGCGAGCGGCTGCGACAAATCGAAACGCCCCCTCACCCCAGCCCTCTCCCCGCAAGCGGGGAGAGGGAGCAGGCCGCCTGCTTGGTGAGCATCGTGGCTTCGCATCGGCGCGGGAGAACGCCCACGCCGCCTCAGCTATTGCGCCGTCGCCTCCTTCACCAGCTTCTGCATGGTATCGCCCTGCATGCGGGCGATGTCGTCCTGATATTTCAACAGCGCGCCGAGCGTATCGCCGACCAGTTGCGGCGTCAGGCTGCGGGCGTCGAGTTCGGTGAGCGCGGTCGCCCAATCGAGCGTTTCGGCAACGCCGGGCGATTTGTAAAAATCCTGCGCGCGCAGCGCCTGCACGAACGCCACCACCTGCGCCGACAGCGCCGCGGAAATGCCCGGCACCTTCGATTTGACGATCGCCAATTCGCGCTCGGCGCTCGGATAATCGACCCAGTGATACAGGCAGCGCCGCTTGAGCGCGTCATGAATCTCGCGGGTGCGATTGGAAGTGACGATCACGATCGGCGGGTGCGGCGCCGCGATGGTGCCGAACTCCGGTATCGTCACCTGAAAATCGGACAGCACTTCGAGCAGATAGGCCTCAAAGGCCTCGTCGGCGCGGTCGAGCTCATCGATCAGCAGCACCGGCGCGCCGCTGACCTCCGGCTCCAGCGCTTGCAGCAATGGCCGCTTGATCAGATAGCGCTCGGCAAAAATATCGGCGGCGAGCCGGTCGCGATCGGTGTCGCCCGCTGCTTCCGCAAGCCGGATCGCGATCATCTGCGCCGCGGTGTTCCACTCATAGACCGCAGACGCGATGTCGAGCCCTTCATAGCATTGCAGCCGGATCAAGCGGCGGCCGAGCGCGGCGGCCAGCACCTTGGCGATCTCGGTCTTGCCGACCCCGGCCTCGCCTTCCAGAAACAGCGGCCGTCCCATGCGCAGCGCCAGAAACGTCACGGTGGCGAGCGCGCGTTCGGCAAGATAGCCATTGGCCGTCAGCAGCGCCAAGGTGGCATCGACCGAAGCCGGCAGCAAGGCAGGCGGGGCAGCGCTGGTCATGACGCCGGCTCCAGCGCCGCGGGCTGCGCAGCTACTTTGTCAGGCCGCGCCTGCGCCGCCTCGACCGCGCGCCGCGTCAGCACCGCGATCAGATGCGCGCGATAGGTCGCGCTGCCGTGTAGATCGCTGGTCAGGCCATCCGCCGCCACATGCAGGCCGCCCAGCATTTTTGGATGAAAGCGCTTCTGCAACGCCGCCTCGGCCGCGCTCAGCCGGAATACGCCGTCGGCGCCAGCGCCGGTGACCGCAACGCGCACGTCAGACGGCCGCTTGGCGACGAACACCCCAACCAGCGCATAGCGCGACGCTGGATTGCGGAACTTGCAATAGGCGGCCTTCTTCGGCACCGGCAGCATGATCTTGGTGATGATCTCGTCCGGATCGAGCGCGGTGGTGAACAGCCCCTGGAAGAACTGATCCGCTTTCAGGCGGCGCTTGCTGGTGACGATGGTGGCGCCGAGCGCCAGCGCCGCGGCCGCGTAGTCCGCGGCCGGGTCGTTATTAGCGAGCGAGCCGCCGATCGTGCCCCTGTGGCGCACCGCGGGATCGCCGATCTCGGCCGCCAGTTCCGCCAGCGCGGGGATCGCCGCCTGCACCGTGTCCGACGCGGCCACTTCGGCATGCGTGGCAGCGGCGCCGATCGTCAGCGCGCGGCCCTGCATTGCGATCTCGCCGAGCCCTTCGATATGCGACAGATCGACCAGATGCGGCGGTGCGGCCAGACGCTGCTTCATCACCGGCAGCAACGTATGGCCGCCGGCGATCGGCCGCGCTTCCTCATGCTTGGCGAGCAAGTTCGCCGCCTGCCGCACGGTCGCCGGACGATGATATTTGAACGGGTACATGCGGCTCCTTTCGCTCGGCCGGATCGAGTTGTTGGCGCCTTGCTACGCAGCACCGCGCGGCGCCATCGCCTTGGCGCCGGCGGCAATCGCCATCACGATGTTCTGATAGCCGGTGCAGCGGCACAGATTGCCTTCCAGCTCATCGCGGATCGTTTGCTCCGACAGTTCGTGGCCCTTGCGCTGCACCAGATCGACCGCGGTCATGATCATGCCCGGCGTGCAGTAACCGCATTGCAGGCCGTGATGTTCGTAAAACGCCTGCTGCATCGGATGCAGCGCCGCGCCATCCGGCGCCAGCCCTTCGATGGTGACGACCTCGTGACCATCGGCCATCACCGCCAGCGTGGTGCAGGACTTCACTGCCTTGCCGTCGAGATGCACCACGCAGGCGCCGCATTGCGAGGTGTCGCAGCCGACATGGCTGCCGGTCAGCCGCAACTGCTCGCGCAGAAACTGCACCAGCAGCGTGCGCGGATCGACATTGGCGGTGACCGCCCGACCATTCACGGTGAGGGAAATTTTGGCCAT
The DNA here is from genome assembly GCF_003217325.1 of Rhodopseudomonas faecalis. Taxonomy (GTDB): domain Bacteria; phylum Pseudomonadota; class Alphaproteobacteria; order Rhizobiales; family Xanthobacteraceae; genus Rhodopseudomonas; species Rhodopseudomonas faecalis. The sequence goes on along the minus strand of NZ_QJTI01000002.1, from coordinate 20,455 downwards.
CGGTGTTCTCTAAGTCGGCGCCGCCATGGGCGACGCAAGGACGGCGAAGGATGGACTGCGCCGCGGCGACGGCGCAGCACGTACGTGAAGGCCAACCATGTGCAGCACCGCGCGCGAGTGCGGTGCCGTGCGGCGGCCGGTGTTCATGAGCAGCGGCCCTCCGTCTCTTCAGGTTTGCGGCTGCACCGCCTTGCTGAAATTAGCGAAGAACTCATCGGCGAGTTTCTTCGCCGAACCATTGATGAGACGCTGGCCGAGCTGCGCCAGCTTGCCGCCGATATGGGCTTCGACATTGTAGGACAGTAGCGTGCCGCCCTCGTGATCGGATAGTCCGACCGTGGCGCCGCCTTTGGCGAAACCGGCAACGCCACCCTCGCCTTCCCCGGTGATCTTGTAGGCTTTGGGCGGGTCGAGATCGGACAGGATGACTTTGCCTTTGAAGCGCGCCGACACCGGGCCGACCTTGAGCTTGGCGACCGCGCGAAAGCCGCTGTCGTCCTCAGTCCGCTCCAGTTCCTCACAGCCGGGAATGCAGGCTTTCAGCACCTCTGGATCGTTGAGCTTGGTCCAGACCAGCTCCGGCGATCCGATAAGCCGCACCTCGCCGCTCATCGTCATCGTCATTGCAATCCTCCCTGGGATCGCCGCCTTTTTTCGGCGACTGTTACCCAAGTAAAGCATGCCTTCCGGAAAAGAAAAAGCTTGGCAGAATCACGTCAATGCCGCATCGCGGCAAACAAGCACGACCGATGGCCGGGGATCGCCGCGCCGCTGGCCGCAGCTTTGATAGCGCCCGTTGTCCGCAGCAGCGCGGCGGCTATGCTCCACCGGCTGCGCCGCGGGCGATCGGACCGCTCCGTCAGCCAGCGCCTGCGACCTGGAGAGCCCCAATGCCCCTGATCGATGCCGACGGTTGCCTTCTCAACGTTTCGGTCGAGGGCCGTGATGGCGCCCCGACGCTGATGCTGTCGAACTCGCTCGGCTGCCGGCTCGAGATGTGGCAACCGCAGATGAAGGCGCTGACGCAGCTGTTCCGCGTGGTGCGTTACGATCGCCGCGGCCACGGCAAGTCGCAGGTCACCGGCCCTTACTCGTTTGAACGGTTCGGGCGCGATGCCCTCGCCATTCTCGACGATCTCAATATCGACAAGGTGCATTGGTGCGGGCTGTCGATGGGCGGCATGGTCGGGCAATGGCTGGCTGCCAATGCCCCGGAGCGCATCGACCGGCTGATCCTCGCCAACACCACTTGTTACTATCCCGATCCGGCCCCGATGAAGAACCGCATCCCGCTGGTGCGTGACGGCGGCATCGCGGCGATCGCCGACACCGTGATCAACAACTGGCTGACCGAGGATTTTCGCGAGCGCGAGCCGCAGGCCACCGCCAATCTCAAGGCGATGCTGCTCGCCACCCCGGTCGAGGGCTATATCGGCTGCTGCGAGGCGCTGAGCACGCTTGATCATCGCGAGCTTTTGCCCAAGATCGACAAGCGCACGCTGGTGATCGCGGGGCGCCACGACAATTCGACGCCGGTTGCCTCCGCCGAATTCATGCGCAGCCGCATCCCCGGCGCGTCGATGACACTGCTCGATGCCGCGCATATTTCCAACATCGAACAGCCGCATGCTTTCGTCGATGTGGTGATCGGCTTCCTGACGCAGCGCTAGCCAAGGTACGGTCAAGGTACGGTCAAGGTACGGTCAAGGTACGGTCAAGGTACGGTAACGGCTTGAACGCGCAGCGCCTCGCAATGCTACAAGGGGCGCTGGCAAGAAGCTGTTAACCATTCGGTGCTCAGCTCGCCGTAGAAGGCGCCCACCAATCTGGTGTCGGCGTCAGCCTACGGAGGCAATCATGCCGACCGGACTCGTCATTCACGACTTAAACTCGTTCCTGTGCATCATCGCCGCACTGACCATTCCGGTGCTGCTGATGGGAACGACCCTGGCCCTGGCCAAGCTCGAAGCCCGCCATCTGCGTTCGCGCCGCTGATCAGCGGCGCAGCCTGCCAGCCTGCGGATCTCCGCAAGCCATCTTAAGCGGCGTGGTGTTTCGATTGCGCCGAAGCAAGTAGCCGTGCGCGACGTCAGGCCGCGTGCGGCTGCGGTTCGGGGTGCATGCCCTGGAACGCGCTCGCCGACACGTTGATCGGGAGGTTGTCCTCGACCACGTCGCGGCTGGCGAGCAGCGGCGGCTCCAGCGCCATCAGCGAAATGCCGCCCAGCATCAGCAGTAGCTCGGTGGCGTGCAAACGCAGCGCCTCGTGCTCGCCGACCAACGACGCCATCACCATGCTGGCGAAGCTGATCAGGCTGCCGATCCCGAGCGCAAAGCCCAGCGCCTCTTCGCCGCCGCGCGCCTTGCGGATCGACGCGCGCGCGGTCAGCACCACGAACACCGCAAAGAACGCCACCACGGTCAGCTTGGCGAGTGCCAGCAGCCAGGCGGCGCGCACGGTATAGAGTCCGGCCAGATGCAGATGGTCGTTGACGAACAGCGCCACCGACACGCTCTGGCGCTCATAGAAGCCTTGCACCGGCGAAACGATGATCTGACCCGCCGGGATCACCCAGGCCGGAACGAAGTAAGCCGCCAGCAAAGCGCCGTTAATGGTGCTGATGCGCCAATGATTGGTTTCCATGGCTGCTCTCCTGTCGGCCGCGCCGCTCCACTCACTATTCCGGGAAACGCGGGCCCAAGGTAACCGCAGGTTAACCCTGCGCGGCAATGGTAACGCTTTGTTAACCTTAACGCTTAACCATTTGTTGACCATATTTGCCAAAATCGGCAACAAAATACCACCAAAGCCGCACTGCTCGCTTCGCCGGGCGGCGCGGGCTGTGGATCCAAGCCGCCATCGGTCATTGAGACCGGCACTCACTCAGAATCGGTCATGAGGTAGCCGGCGCTGCGGACTGCGGCGGCAGGCCACGGCTATTGCAGCGCAGCAGATGTGCATGGCGCGATCAGCCGCGGTTGCCGCCCCCGATCACCACTGTTACAAAACTCGGTAGTCGACGCTTAACTGAGTTGCGCGGACGACATGGCGAGGAACACGCGGCGAGGACTACGCGGCAGGAAATCGGTACTCGTCTTGCATGCTCCTTGCTGCGGCAGGACCGGCCAGCCGGCTGGGACGATGTGACGACCGGAACTTAGAAACACATGGATTATTTCGCCCAGCAACTGATCAACGGCCTGGTGCTCGGCTCGATCTACGGTCTGATCGCGATCGGTTACACCATGGTCTATGGCATCGTCGGCATGATCAACTTCGCCCATGGCGACATCTTCATGATCGGCGGCTTTATCGCTCTCATTACATTCCTGGTGCTGGTGTCGTTCGGGCTGACCATGGTCCCGGTGATCCTGCTGGTGGTGTTGCTGGTATCGATGGCGGTGACAGCGCTATACGGCTGGACCGTGGAGCGGATCGCCTACCGGCCGCTGCGGCAATCGTTCCGGCTGGCGCCGATGCTGTCGGCGATCGGCATGTCGTTCGTGCTGATGAATTTCGCGCAGGTGTCGCAGGGCGCCCGGGTCAAGCCGGTGCCGCCGATCGTCACCGGCGGCTACACCCTGCACGAAGGTTCCGACGGTTTCGTCGTTCAGGTGTCGAACGTGCAGATCCTGGTGGTAATCACCACCGTGCTGCTGCTCGGAATCTTCACCTGGATGGTGTCGCGCACCCGGCTCGGGCGCGACATGCGCGCCTGTGAGCAGGACCAGACCATGGCGGCGCTGCTCGGCGTCGATGTCGATCGCACCATCTCGATGACCTTCGTGATCGGCGCGGCGCTCGCCTCGGTCGCCGGTATGATGTACCTGCTGTATTACGGCCTGGTCGACTTCTTCATGGGCTTCCTCGCCGGCATTAAGGCGTTCACCGCCGCGGTGCTGGGCGGCATCGGCTCGCTGCCCGGCGCCATGCTCGGCGGGCTGTTGATCGGATTGATCGAAACGCTGTGGTCGGCCTATTTCTCGGTCGAGTACAAGGACGTCGCGGCGTTCTCGATCCTGATCATCGTGTTGATCTTCATGCCGACCGGCCTGCTCGGCCGCCCCGAAGTCGAAAAAGTCTGATCGGTGGCGCCCGTGGTAAGCCCTGTACCTGCCGCCGCCGTCGCCTCTGCCGCCAACACCGGCGCAGCCAAGACCGGCGTTGCTTTCATTCTGAAAAAGTCCCTGATCAGCGCCCTTGTGGCGCTGGTTCTATTTTCACTGATGATCGGTGTGCGCACCGAGGTCGGCACCGCCGGGCAGTTGATCTATTGGACGCGGTTCGGCGAACTCGCCGCGATCGTCGGCGCGGTGTTCGTCGGTTCGATCGTGATCGAATTGCTGCGCGGCTGGATCGGCCCGCGCGAAGGCGTGCAGCTGCCGCAGGGCGTGCAGCGCGGCCTGTCCTGGGCCGGGCGGCTGATCGGGCCGGCGGCGCTGGTGTTCGCGCTGCTGCTGCCGGTGATTTTCTACGACCAGCGCTACATTCTCGATCTGGCGATCCTGGTGCTGACCTACATCATGCTCGGCTGGGGCCTGAATGTGGTGGTCGGCCTCGCCGGCCTGCTCGACCTCGGCTATGTGGCGTTCTATGCGGTCGGCGCCTATTCCTACGCGCTGCTCGCCACCAATTTCGGCCTGTCGTTCTGGATCTGCCTGCCGCTCGCCGGCATCCTCGCCGCGTTCTGGGGCATCCTGCTCGGGTTCCCGGTGCTGCGGCTGCGCGGCGACTATCTGGCGATCGTGACGCTGGCCTTCGGTGAGATCATCCGGCTGGTGCTGCTCAATTGGCAGGATCTGACCGGCGGCCCCAACGGCATCAGCGGCATTCCGCGGCCGACGCTGTTCGGCATCCCGCTGTCGTCGGGCGAAGATGGCCTGGCCGCTCGGCTCGGCATCGAGTTCTCGCCGACCCACCGCATCGTGTTCCTGTTCTATCTGATCCTCATCCTGGCGCTGATCACCAACTGGGTGACGATCCGGCTGCGGCGGCTGCCGATCGGCCGCGCCTGGGAGGCGATGCGCGAGGACGAAGTGGCGTGCCGCGCGCTCGGCATCAACATCACCACCACCAAGCTGACCGCGTTCGCCACTGGCGCGATGTTCGGCGGTTTTGCCGGTGCATTCTTCGCGACCCGGCAAGGCTTCATCTCGCCGGAATCCTTCACCTTCCACGAATCGGCGCTGGTGCTGGCGATCGTGGTGCTGGGCGGCATGGGCTCGCAGCTTGGCGTCGCGATTGCCGCGGTGACGCTGATCGGCGGTTTCGAGCTGTTCCGCGGCCTCGATCAATACCGCATGCTGGTGTTCGGCATGGCGATGGTGCTGCTGATGATCTGGCGGCCGCGCGGCCTGGTCGGCCACCGCGCGCCGACCGTGTTCCTGGAACACAACCGCGCGATTGCGGCCGACATGGTCAAGGAAGGGCGCGGATGAGCAACGATCACATCCTCGTCGTCGACCAGCTGATGATGCGCTTCGGCGGCATCATTGCCGTCGGCGGGCTGTCCTTCGCCGCCAAGCATGGCGAGATCACCGCGCTGATCGGCCCGAACGGCGCCGGCAAGACCACGGTGTTCAACTGCATCACCGGCTTCTACCGGCCAAGCGGCGGCGAGCTGCGGCTGACCCATCCTGATGGCGCCACGTTTCAGCTTGAGAAGCTCAACGATTTCCGGATCTGCAAGATCGCCAAAGTGGCGCGCACCTTCCAGAATATCCGGCTGTTTCCCGGCATGACCGCGCTGGAAAACCTGATGGTGGCGCAGCACAACGCCTTGATGCGCGCCTCCGGCATGACCTTGCTCGGGCTGTTCGGCGTGCCGTCCTGGCGCGCGGCCGAGCAGCGCGCCATCGACCGCGCCAAATTCTGGCTCGACCGGGTCGGGCTGGTCGCGCGCGCCGACGATGCCGCCGGCAACCTGCCCTATGGCGATCAGCGCCGCCTGGAAATTGCGCGCGCAATGTGCACCGAGCCGGCGCTGCTGTGCCTCGACGAGCCGGCCGCCGGCCTCAATGCCCGCGAAAGCGCCGGGCTCAACGAATTATTGCTGTCGATCCGCGCCGAGCACGGCACCTCGGTGCTGCTGATCGAACATGACATGAGCGTCGTCATGGAAATTTCCGATCATGTGATCGTGCTCGATCACGGCACCAAGATCGCCGACGGCACGCCGCGCGCGGTGCGTGACGATCCGAAAGTGATCGCCGCTTATCTCGGCGTCGAGGATGACGAAGTGGCCGCGGTCGAGCGGGAGTTGGGTCAGTGAGCCGCACGCGTCATCATCCACCGTCATGCCCGGCCTTGTGCCGGGCATCCACGACTTTGCTGCGAACCGCGGGAGAAGACGTGGATGGCCGGGACAAGCCCGGCCATGACGAAAGCAAGCGTGGCAAGGTCGCGCCATGACCTCTTCTTCAGTTCCCCTCCTGAAAATCGAAAACCTGCGCGCCGCCTATGGCAAGATCGAAGCGCTCAAGGGCGTCGATCTCGACATCGCGCAAGGCGAGATCGTGGCGCTGATCGGCGCCAACGGCGCCGGCAAATCGACGCTGATGATGTCGATCTTCGGCAAGCCACGCGCCAAGGCCGGCCGCATCCTGTTTGATGGAGCCGACATCACCGCGATGCCGACCCATCTGATCGCCAAGCTGCGCATTGCGCAATCGCCGGAAGGCCGGCGCATCTTCCAGCGCATGACGGTGGCGGAAAACCTGCAGATGGGCGCCGATGTCTGCCCGACCACCGACGCGGAACGCGACGCGGCGCTGGAGCGAGTGCTGAAACTGTTCCCGCGGCTGCGCGAACGCTACACCCAGCGCGGTGGCACGCTGTCGGGCGGCGAGCAGCAGATGTTGGCGATCGGCCGCGCCTTGATGAGCCGGCCGCGGCTGCTGCTGCTCGATGAGCCCTCGCTCGGCCTTGCACCCTTGATCGCCCGGCAAATCTTTGACGCGATCCGCATGCTCAATGCCCAGGACGGCCTGACCGTGCTGATCGTCGAGCAGAATGCCAACCACGCGCTGCGGCTGGCGCATCGCGGCTATGTGATGGTCAACGGCCTGATCACCCTGAGCGGTAGCGGCCGCGAACTGTTGCAGCGGCCGGAAGTGCGCGCTGCTTACCTCGAAGGCGGCCGCCACGGATGACGCGGCGCTGCTGCGGCAACAAGCGTCATCGGCACCCATGCGCTGGCCGCATTTTGCCGATGACTTGGCAAAAATTTCAGCGGAAACTGCTCGGCAATTTCGAGCCCGGCGCCCCGGGCAAACTCACAATTTCGTCCATCATTGACAGGATTGGCCCATGACATCGATTAAGCTCTTCGGCCTGGCGCTCGGCGCGACGCTCGCGCTGTCGACCACGGCATTCGCTCAGGACATCAATGTAGCGGTCGCCGGGCCGATGACCGGCTCGGAAGCCGCGTTCGGCCGGCAACTCGCCAACGGCGCTGACCTCGCGGTCGCCGACCTCAACGCGGCCGGCGGCGTGCTCGGCAAGAAACTAGTGCTGCAAACCGGCGACGACGCCTGCGATCCGAAACAGGCGCGCTCGGTCGCCGAGAAGCTGGCCAGCGCCAAGGTTCCGTTCGTCGCCGGCCATTTCTGCTCGTCGTCGTCGATCCCGGCGTCGGAAGCCTATGCCGACGGCAATGTGCTGCAGATCACCCCGGCCTCCACCAATCCGTTGTTCACCGAACGCAAGCTGTGGAACGTGCTGCGCATCTGCGGCCGTGACGATCAGCAGGGCGGGGTCGCGGCCGAGTACATCTTGAAGCACTTTAAGGGCAAGAACATCGCGATCCTCAACGACAAGACTACCTACGGCAAGGGGCTCGCCGACGAGACCAAGAAGGCGCTGAACAAGGCCGGTGTGCAGGAGAAGATCTTTGAGTCCTACAACAAGGGCGACAAGGACTTTAACTCGATCGTGTCGCGCCTGAAGCGCGAGAACATCGATCTGGTCTATATCGGCGGCTACTATCTGGAAGCCGGCCTGATCCTGCGCCAGATGCGCGACCAGGGCCTGAAGACGGTGATGATGGCGGGCGACGCCATGAACGACCGTGAATTCGCCTCGATCACCGGCCCGCTCGCGGCAGGCACGCTGTTCACCTTCGGCCCCGATCCGCGCAACAAGCCGACCGCCAAGGCGATCGTCGAAAAGTTCAAGGCCAAGAACGTCGATCCCGAAGGCTACACGCTCTACACCTATGCCGCGTTCCAGGTGTGGTCGCAGGCCGCGACCAAGGCCGGCACTACCGATCCGAAGAAGGTGATGGCCGCGATCAAGGCCGGCGAGTGGGACACCGTGCTCGGCAAGCTGTCGTTCGACGCCAAGGGCGACATCAAGATGATCGACTACGTCGTCTACAAGTGGGACGACAAGGGCAACTACGCCGAAGTGGCCGCTGAAAACTAATAATTCCGCACGTGATGGCCGGGCGCGTCCCGGCCATCTGTTATACCAACGGCTCCTACCATTGACACGTCATGCCCGCGCTTGTCGCGGGCATTCACGTCTTGAAAGCGCTGCAAGATCAAAGACGTGGATGGCCGGGACGGAGCCCGGCCATGACATGCGGATGGGGTGGTATCAATTTCCGTTGGTCTTAAGCGATCAGGCGCGGGCCATTCGGTTCGCGCCTTTTTGTTGGCGATCGTTGTCGGGCGATCGCCTCGCCGCAGGACTCAATACCAACGGCGATTGGTACCAAACCCGCCCGCGACAAGCGCGGGCACGGTTCATGGGTGGGAGCCTATGGCATCAGCCGAAATTGCCGAGCGCCGGAAAGGTTTCCAGCAGCCAGATCGAGGCATGGCTGACCGCGCCGGTCAGGAAGCCGATGCCGGTCAGGATCATCAGCACGCCCATGATGCGTTCCACGGTGACGAGATGGCGCTTCATGCGCGCAAACAGCGTCGAGAACTGATCGACCATCAGCGCCGCCAGCAGGAACGGAATGCCAAGCCCGGCGGAATACACCGCGAGCAGACCGGCGCCCTTGGCAACGGTGGCTTCGGCGGCAGCGACCGACAAAATCGCGGCCAGGATCGGGCCGATGCACGGCGTCCAGCCAAACGCGAACGCCAGGCCCATCACATAAGCACCCCACAACCCGACGGGCTTGGGAATGGTCAGCCGGCCCTCGCGCATCAACAGCCCGATCCGGGTCAGGCCGAGGAAATGCAGCCCCATGATGATGATGACGATGCCGGCGGCGATCGACAATTCCGCCGACCAGGTGCGGATCAGGCTGCCGACCAGGCTGGCGCTGGCGCCAAGCGCGACGAACACCGTGGAGAAGCCGAGCACGAACATCAGCGCCGCGACCAGCACCGCGCGGCGCGACGCCGACGGCGTTTCGCCGGTCGCGACATGCTCGATCGTGGCCCCGGTCAGATAGATCAGGTAGGGAGGCACCAGCGGCAGCACGCAGGGCGACAGAAAACTGACGAGACCAGCAAGCAGCGCGGCAGGGATCGTGACGTCATGGATCATGCCCGCTAGATGCACTGCAATCGCGGCCTGATGCAAGGCTTGGCGGCCGCTCGCGCCGAGTTGTGATCAAGCGAGCAGACAGGTACCACTGCATGTCGCAGCTGGGAGAGACGCCCATGAAAAATCTGCTCACCGACATTGCCGGCGTCAAAGTCGGCCACGCCGACGATGCCCGTGTTGCTTCCGGCGTCACCGCGATCGTGTTCGATCGGCCGGCGGTGGCCTCGATCGATGTGCGCGGCGGTGGCCCTGGCACCCGCGAATGCGCGCTGCTCGATCCGGTCGCCACGGTGGAGACCATCGACGGATTGGTGCTGTCCGGTGGCTCCGCGTTCGGACTCGATGCCGGCGCCGGCGTCCATGCCTGCCTCGCGGCGCAAGGCCGCGGCTTTCAGGTCGGCGGCATCTCGATTCCGATCGTGCCCGGCGCGATCATGTTCGATCTGCTCAATGGCGGCGACAAGAACTGGGGGCAGTACCCGCCCTATCGCGAGCTGGGCTATGCCGCCGCGGCGGCGGCCAGCGATGATTTTGCGCTCGGCAGCGTCGGTGCCGGGCTCGGCGCCACCACCGCGACGCTGAAAGGCGGCCTCGGCTCGGCCTCCGCCGAAACGCCGGATGGCGTGCGGGTCGGCGCGCTGGCGGTGGTCAATGCCGTCGGCAATGTCACCATTGGCGATGGCCCGTGGTTCTGGGCGGCGCCTTATGAAATCGATGGCGAGTTCGGCGGCTGCGGCCTGCCGCCACGTTTTACGCCCGAGATGCTGGCGATGCGCATCAAGGGCGCGGCCGCCGCCAAGGCTGGCGAGAACACCACGCTGGTCGCGGTGGTCACCGATGCCGCGCTTACCAAAACCCAGGCCAAGCGGCTGGCGATGATGGCGCAGACCGGCTTTGCCCGCGCCATCTATCCGGTGCATGTGCCGCTCGATGGCGACGTGGTGTTTGCTGCCGCCACCGGCGACAAGAAGGTCGATCCCTTGGTCGGGCTCACGGAGCTTGGCATGATCGCCGCCAACACCGTGGCGCGGGCGATCGCGCGCGGCGTCTATCACGCCAGCGCGCTGCCGTTCCCGGATGCGCAGCCGGCGTGGCGCGACCTATTCGGCTAAGCTCAGCGCGCTCAGGCGCTCAGCGACAGCGTCGAGGCGTTTTGCGCCAAAATCGCGTTGGACTGGCGCTGGATCAGCTGTTCGACGTAGTTGTAGGACGACGTCGCCGCCGATGATGCGCTCGACGCCGCGGAGGTCATGGTGACCTTGGAGCCGTCGGCATAGCTCACTGTGGTGGTGGAGCTGCCATCGCTGTTCTGAGTGGTAGCGGTGCTGGCGCCCTGCAGGCCGCGCATCACCGCATCGGCATTGCCCTGGCCTTCGAAGGACGGATGGTGATGGCCCTTGCCCTTCATCACCACCGACAGCTCATCCAGGCTGAGCGCGCCGTCGCCATCCTTGTCGAGCTTGCCAAACACCTTGTCGGCATTGGCGAGATTGGTGCCGCCGGCGCCGAGCTTGTCCTCGAACTCGCTCTTGCTGATCGCGCCGTCGCTATTGCCATCGAGCATCGCGAACAGTTTCTTGAGCGGACTGGCGCGGCTGCTGTCGGTGGAATGCGACAAGTTCGCCTGCTCGCTTTGCAGCGAGAACAGGCTGGTCATGGTGCTGCTCGACAGAAGCTGGCTCTGCCCCGAGTTCCCCCGGCCCCATGGTGTCTCGGTGTCCGAGAATGGCGATTTGCTGGCGCTGGAGGATGAGGGCAGATCGAAGCTGGTATCGCGCGCCTGACGCGATTGCTTCGAGGAGGACGACGTCAGCGAATTGAGGAGATCGAGCGCCGAAGAAGCGGCAATGAAGGCTGGCAACATGACAAGCTCCGAACTCTGCCGCGGCGCGGCGCCCCATTCCCTGCCACCAGCCTTGCAAGCCGCGCGCCATCCAAAAGCACAGTAAAATCAGAGCCATTGAATGCATTCTCACCCGCCCAACCGGGTAAACACTGCCCCCGCGGCAGAATGTGCCGACTGTTTGCTTTCGCTTCCGATTGCTCACCGCCGATCTGGCGTGGTACGCGAAAGCCCCCTTCCCAGCCTGTTAGGTCATAGCCGCCATGTCCTCGTTCCCGCTCCGCCCGCTTGCCATTGCGCCGTCGATCCTGGCCTCGGACTTCTCGAAACTCGGCGAGGAGGTGCGCGCCATCGACGAGGCCGGCTGCGACTGGGTGCATCTCGACGTGATGGACGGCCATTTCGTGCCGAACATTTCGTTCGGCCCCGACGTGATCAAGGCGATGCGGCCGCACAGCAAGAAGGTGTTCGACGTCCATCTGATGATCGCGCCGTGCGATCCCTATCTGGAAGCGTTCGCCAAGGCCGGCTGCGACATCATCACCGTGCACGCCGAGGCTGGCCCGCATTTGCACCGCTCGCTGCAGGCGATCCGCGCGCTCGGCAAGAAGGCCGGCGTCTCGCTCAACCCCGGCACCCATCCGAGCGCGATCGAATATGTGCTCGATGACATCGATCTGGTGCTGGTGATGTCGGTGAACCCGGGCTTTGGCGGCCAGGCGTTCATCCCGTCCGCGGTCGAGAAGATCCGCCAGGTGCGCGCCATGGTTGGCAACCGGCCGATCGACATCGAGGTCGATGGCGGCGTCAACGACAAGCTGGCCGGCCAGCTCGCCGCTGCCGGCGCCAACGCGCTGGTCGCCGGTTCGGCGGTGTTCAAGGGCGGCACGCTGGAAGCCTACAAGGCCAATATCGACGGCATCCGCAAGGCGGCGATGGCCGCGCGCGGCGAAGTGGCGTAAGGCCCCCTCGCTTCACACGATTTTCTGCACTTGCAGGCGCCCGCCGATTGGCGGTCGTTTTCATTTTGTCATCGCCAGTTCGTGTGCCGCGGCGATCTCCCCTCCCCCCGCGGAGCGAAGCGCAGTGGCGGGGAGGGGTCGGGGGTGGGGGGCTCTTGCCTTCGCCAAAAGCGGCGAGATGATCTGACCGGATGAAGCCCCCCACCCGGCCGGCTGCGCCGGCCACCCTCCCCACCGCTACGCGGGGGGAGGGAAAACTCCCTACCCACGCCCCTGCCCCACGCCCCTACCTCTCACCTCCCGCCCCCGTTCGCCCCAAAGGGTGGCCTCGCCCGGCGCGATCTGCTAAAGCGCGGCCAAATTCCCCCCACACCCAAGAGTCTGTGATGATCCCGCGCTATACCCGTCCGGAAATGGCTGCCATTTGGGAGCCTTTGACCCGCTTCAAGATCTGGTTCGAGATCGAGGCCCACGCCGCCGACGCCCAGGCGGCGATCGGCGTGATCCCGAAGGAGGCTGCCGAGGCGATCTGGAAGGGCGGCAAGGACGCCGCGTTCGACGTCGCGCGCATCGACGAGATCGAGCGCGAGGTGAAGCACGACGTCATCGCGTTCCTGACCCATCTGGCTGAATTCGTCGGGCCGGAATCGCGGTTCGTGCACCAGGGCATGACCTCGTCGGACGTGCTCGACACCTGCTTTAACGTGCAGCTGGTGCGCGCGGCCGACATTCTGATCGCCGATATCGACCGGGTGCTGGCGGCGCTGAAGAAGCGCGCTTTCGAGCACAAGCTGACCCCGAGCATCGGCCGCTCGCATGGCATTCACGCCGAGCCGGTGACGTTCGGCCTAAAATTGGCTTACGCCTATGCCGAGTTCAGCCGCGCCCGCGAACGCATGGTGGCGGCACGCAAGGAAGTCGCGACCTGCGCGATCTCCGGCTCGGTCGGCACGTTCGCCCATATCGATCCGCGCGTCGAAGAACACGTCGCCAAGTCGATGGGCCTCACTTTGGAGCCGATCTCCACCCAGGTGATCCCGCGCGACCGCGCCGCGATGTATTTTTCCACGCTGGCGGTGATCGCCTCCTCGGTCGAGCGGCTGGCGGTCGAGATCCGTCATCTGCAGCGCACCGAAGTGCTGGAAGCCGAGGAGTATTTCTCGGAAGGCCAGAAGGGTTCGTCGTCGATGCCGCACAAGCGCAACCCGGTGCTGACCGAGAACCTGTCCGGTCTCGCCCGCATGGTGCGCGCCTACTCGCTGCCGGCGCTGGAAAACGTGGTGCTGTGGCACGAGCGCGATATCTCGCACTCCTCGGCCGAACGCATGCTGGCGCCCGACGCCACCGTGACGCTGGACTTCATGCTCAACCGCCTTGCCGGCGTGATCGAGAAGCTGGTGATCTATCCGGACAATATGCGCGCCAATCTCGACAAGCTCGGCGGGTTGATCCACTCGCAGCGCATGCTGACCGCGCTGACCCAGAAGGGTTGCTCGCGCGAAGAATCGTACAAACTGGTGCAGCGTAACGCGATGCCGGTGTGGCGCGGCGAAGGCGAGTTCCAGACGCTGCTCAAGAACGACGAAGGCGTGAAGAAGTACATGACCGACGCCGAGATCGCCGAGCAGTTCGACCTCGACTATCACTTCAAGCACGTCGACACGATCTTCGAGCGCGTGTTCGGCGAGAAGTGAGGCCATCGGGTCGTCTCAATGACCGTGATACCCGCGCTTGTCGCGGGTATGCACGTCTTAAAATCGCTGCAGGATCAAAGACGTAGAGGGCCGGGACGAGCCCGGCCATGACGTGTGGGTTGGTATCAATCGCCGTTGGTATGGATTGAGCTGAGAACACCCTCGCCCGCTGTTGCGAGGAGACGCAGCCGCACCTCCGTATTGACATTGTAGATACAGGCCCCATGTTGGTGCCATGGCAAAGCACCGTCCCTCATCGCCGGAAACACCCGTCGCCGTCGCGGAGCGCGGTTCCGTGCCCGAGACCAAGGGCAGCATCAATCTGCGCATCGAGGCGCAGACCCGCCAGCTGATCGATGATGCGGCGGCAGTCCTCGGCAAGACCCGCACCGAATTCATGATCGACAGCGCACGGCGCGAGGCAATCGACGTGCTGCTCGATCAGCGGCTGTTCATGCTCGATGCCGAGCGCTACGACGCGTTCATGCACGCGCTCGACCATCCGCCGGCCCCCGGACCGAAACTGCGCACGCTGCTGCGCCGAGTGCCGTCATGGCAGAAGAGTTAGGCGGCGGGCGCACGCCTTGCCGCTATTCGGCGCCGCAGCCGCTGACCGCGGCGCATGACCTGTCCGCCTTTGATTGCGGCGAGCCTGTGCTGAACGACTGGCTGCGCCAGCGTGCGCTGAAAAACGAAAGCCGGTTTTCGCGCACTTACGTCGTGTGCGAGGGTGCGCAAGTCGTCGGTTATTTCTGCATCTCGGCCGGCGCGGTTCAGCGCAAGGCTGCGCCTAGCACCATCCCGGTGTCGGTGATCGGTCGGCTGGCGGTCAGCCGCGATCATGCCGGCCAAGGGCTCGGCGCCGATCTGCTCGCGGACGGGCTGCGCCGGATCGCGCTGGCCGCGCAGAGCATCGGCATTGGCGCCGTGCTGGTCCACGCCAAAGATGACGCGGCAAAACGCTTTTATCTGCGCTGCGCCGAGTTTATCGAATACCCGGCCGACAGCCGGACGCTGTTTTTGCCGATCGAAACCGTGATGGCTGCATTCGATGACCAATGACCTGACTGGGCCCCGCGTGGTGGCCGTGGCCGCGCGGCCCGGCCATCATTTTAGCAAAACCCCGTGCCTCAGCATCCATCTGAGCGCCGGGCTCGGCGTCGATGGCGACGGCCATCGCGGCGTCACGGTCAAGCACCGCTCGCGGGTGCGCAAGGACCCGACGCTGCCCAATCTGCGCCAGGTACATCTGATCCATGCCGAGCTATTCGACGAGGTGCGCGCCAAGGGATTTGCCGTCGCGCCCGCCGATCTGGGCGAGAACATCACCACTTCCGGCATCGCGCTATTGGCGCTGCCGACCGGCACCAAGCTTGCGATCGGCGACAGCGCGGTGGTGGAGATCACCGGGCTGCGTAATCCCTGCGTGCAGATCGACCAGTTTCAGAGCGGCTTGATGCACGCTTTGCTCGACCGCGACGCCGATGGCAACCTGATCCGCAAGGCCGGGGTGATGGCGATTGTGCATAGCAGCGGCGAGGTGCGCCCCGGCGATCAGATCGAGATCACGCTGCCGGACGGCCCTCATCAACCGTTACAGCCGGTCTGACGGCAAAATGCCCTATTCTGACCACGCTCCGGGCTCACAGCAGACTGCAACCCGCTGGTAACAACATTGCAATAAATTTTCAGGATGTCGGTCATTCCAACCATTCTGGTGTTCGACTCCGGGCTGGGCGGCCTCACGGTGCTGCGCGAGGTGGTCAGGGCCCGGCAGGATGCCAACTACGTCTACGTCGCCGACGACGCCTTTTTCCCCTACGGCCAACACAGCGAAGACGCCATCATCGGCCGCGTGGTGCCGTTGATCGGCGAGCTGATCGACCGGCATGCCCCCGATCTGGTGGTGATCGCCTGCAATACCGCTTCAACCCTGGTGCTGGCGCATCTGCGCGCCGCCTATCGCGTGCCATTCGTCGGCACGGTACCGGCGATCAAGCCGGCCTGCGCCCGCTCGGTCAGCAAACAGGTGTCGGTGCTCGGCACCCGCGGCACGGTGCAGCGCGAATACACCAAGGCGCTGATTCGCGATTTCGCCAAGGATTGCGCGGTAACGCTGGTCGGCTCCGCGCATCTGGCGTCGCTCGCCGAAGCCTCGCTCGGCGGTGATCCGGTCGCCGATGAGCTGATCCGCGCCGAAATCGCGCCGTGCTTCATCGCCGCTTCCGAGGCTGGACCGCGCACCGACACCGTGGTGCTGGCCTGCACCCATTACCCGCTGCTGCGCCAGCGGCTGATCGCACTCGCGCCCTGGCCGGTGGAATGGATCGACCCGGCGCCGGCGATCGCGCGCCGCGTCGCCAATCTGCTCAACGGGGTCGCCGGCTGCGCCCCGCAGGCCAGCGCCGCGATGATCATGACCTCGGGCCGGCAGCCGCCGCCGGCGCGCATCCTGCTGCCGTTCTTCGGCGAGCGGCTTGTGGCACCGCACAGCAACCAACGGCTTCCGCAAGCCGGATTGCACTGCTAAAGCCATTTTGAGCGGACCCGGTCCGGTTCGCGCCAAGAGAACGCACCAAGCGTCTGACAACACGGAAACAATCTGGGGCATCCGGGGCCGATTTTATCTGAACCGCAAAATGCTCTAGTGTGCCGGAGAGAGGAATTGCTCAAATGAAGCGCATTTTTTTGGTGTTTGCGGCCACGATCGTGACCTTCGCCGGCGTTGCGCTGGCACAGCAGCCTGGCGTGAAGCGCACGCCGCTGCAGAAGGTCGAGTTCCCTGATGGCTATGTCACTGTCAGCGGTCTGGCCGAATTGCCGGTCGGCGGCAGCATCGGCCGTCACACCCATCCCGGCATCGAGACCGGCTATCTGCTGGAAGGCGAAGCGGTGATGAGCATCGACGGTCAGCCCGACAAGCATCTCAAGGCCGGCGATTCCTACGCCATCCCGGCGGGCGTGGTGCACGACGCCAAGGTCCATGGCGACAAGAACGCCAAGGTGATGGCGGTGTGGGTGGTCGACAAGACCAAGCCGCTGTCCTCGCCGGCGCCTTGAGCGCGTGGGCGTGCCTGGCTTGGAGCGGTGACAGATGCGCGGCAAGATGAAGAAGGTGTCGCTACCGCGGCGCTTCATCATTGATCTGATGCGCGCCTCGCAGCGCGTGCCGCTGATTACCCTGCAGCGGCATCTCGACCTTAGCGTTCTTGCCGAAGCGCATCGCGCGGCGGCGGTGCGCCCGGGCTGGGCGGCGATCTTTGCCAAAGCGTTCTGCCTGGTGGCGCGCGATCAGCCGATCCTGCGCACCCTGTTCATCAAATGGCCCTGGGCGCATTTCTACGAGCTGCCGCAGAGCGTCGGCATGATCGCCATAGCCCGCCGTGAAGACGGCGAGGACTGCGTGCTGATGCAAAAGATCAGCGCCGCCGATGAACTGACGCTGGCGCAGGTCGATGCCGAGATCCGGCACGCCCAGACCGCCCCCATCAAGGATGTGCCAGCATTTCGGCGGATGATGCGGCTGACGCGGCTGCCGCTGCCGATCCGGCGGCTGGCCTGGGCGTTCGGCCTCAACAGCGGCCGGCAGCATGCCAATTATGCCGGTAGCTACGGCATCACTTCAGTGTCGGCGTTCGGCACCGGCTCGCTGCACGCGCTCAGCCCGGGCCCCTATCTGATCAGCTATGGACGGTTGGAGCCTGACGACCGCATGGAGGTGATCATCCGCTGGGATCACCGCGTCACCGACGCGGCGATGATCGCCACCACCCTGACCAAGCTCGAAGCGGTACTGAACGGCGCCATCGCCGACGAATTGCGGGCCGGCGTTTGGCGGGGCCATGCCGAAGCGCCCAAGGCTGACCAGCGCATGGTCTCAGCGAATGATCAGAGCGGCGCGCGGCGCGACCGCCTGAGTGCCCCGTTGCCGAATTGACTCCCGCGCCGCGACCGCCTAGAACGACGCTGCAACGCGGGCCGATTTCGGCCCGCGTTGCGTTTCGCGACCCGTGGTCCTCCCCTTAAGCTTTAAGGAGAGACCTGTCGGCAAGGGGCCTTGGCCCTGAGCGTAGGAGGGCGCGTTTCCTCACCATTATCAGCATCTTAGAGGACGCGATGACAAAGCGCAGTGAAGCGAAGTACAAAATTGACCGCCGTATGGGCGAGAACATCTGGGGTCGTCCGAAGAGCCCGGTGAATCGCCGCGAATACGGCCCCGGCCAGCACGGCCAGCGCCGCAAGGGCAAGCTCTCCGACTTCGGCGTTCAGCTGCGCGCCAAGCAGAAGCTCAAGGGCTATTACGCCAACATTTCCGAGCGTCAGTTCCACGCCATCTACGTGGAAGCGACCCGTCTGAAGGGTGACTCGGGCGAGAACCTGATCGGCCTGCTCGAGCGCCGCCTCGACGCCGTGGTGTATCGCGCCAAGTTCGCCGCCACCATGTTCGCCGCGCGCCAGTTCATCAACCACGGCCACATCAAGGTGAACGGCCGCCGCGTGAACATCGCCAGCTATAAGGTCAAGGTCGGCGACGTGATCGAGGTCAAGGAATCCTCGAAGCAGCTCGCGATCGTGATGGAAGCCTCGCAGCTCGCCGAGCGCGACGTGCCCGACTACATCGAAGTCGATCACCACAAGATGACCGCGAAGTTCGTGCGCATCCCCAATCTGTCGGACGTGCCGTTCGCCGTTCAGATGGAGCCGCATCTGATCGTCGAATACTATTCGCGCTAATCGGTCGAAAACATTCACACCGACGAATTCGGGCCCCGGCTTTGCCGGGGCCTTTTTCGTTCCTACATCGGTTGTGGGGGTGCAACCGCGCTGAGGACAGATGGCCTACACTCCGATACCGAGCGACCATTCGCTGCCGCCGATCCACATCAACCTGTTGTCCGACACCCAGACCAGGCCGGTGCCGGCGATGCGCGCGGCGATGGCGAGCGCCGAGGTCGGCGACGAACAGATCGGCGACGATCCCACCGTCAATCGGCTGTGCGAGCGGGTGGCCGAGCTGCTCGGCAAGGAATCTGCGGTGTTCATGCCCTCGGGTACGATGTGCAACGTCACCGCGACGCTGGCGGTGTGCCGCCCGGGCGATGAGATTCTGGCCCATGACAGCGCGCATATCCTGTCGCGCGAAGGCGGCGCCCATGCCGCACTCGGCGGCTTTCAGATCATTGGGCTGCGCGGCCCCGGCGGGCAGTTCAGCCTCGCGACCTTTCAAGCGGCGCTGCATCCGCGCAACCGCTATCAGCCGCCACAGACCATGGTCAGCGTCGAGCAGACCGCCAATCTCGGCGGCGGCACGATCTGGCCGCAGCACGCGCTCGACGAGATCGCGATCGCCGGCAAGGCGGCAAAGCTGCATACCCATATCGACGGCGCCCGGCTGCTGAACGCCACCATCGCCACCGGCATCGCGCCAAGGCGCATGGTGCAGCATTGGGATTCGGTGTGGATCGATTTCAGCAAGGGTCTTGGCGCGCCGATCGGCGCGGCGATGGCCGGCAGCCGCGATTTCATCGACGAGGTCTGGCGCTGGAAGCAGCGGCTCGGCGGCGCGATGCGCCAAGCGGGCGTGTGCGCGGCGGCGGCGCTGTATGCGCTCGATCATCACGTCGAGCGGCTCGCCGTCGATCACGACAACGCACGGGCGCTGGCTAGCGGGCTGTCGCAGATCGCCGGCATGGAGGTGCGGCAGCCAGAGACCAATCTGGTGTTCTTTGATCCCAGCGGCAGCGGCGTCAGCGGCCCCGATCTCGTCAGCCAGCTGCGCGGCCAAGGCGTGCTGCTGGCGATGATGGACGACCGGGTCCGGGCCTGCACCCATCTCGATGTCAGCAGCGCCATGATCGAGGAAACCGTCGGCTTGGTGCGCGACATCGTCCGCGCGGCGTGAGGTAGCAACTAACACGTAGCCCGGATGGAGCGCAGCGTAATCCGGGAGTTTCACAGATTTGTAGGGCGGGTTAGCGCGAAGCGCGTAACCCGCCGAAAAGCGTCGATGTGACGGCATGTGATGGCGGATGACGCTTCGCTCATCCCTACGAGCTCTACGAATGCCAAAAGGATAAGCACAGCGAATGCGATCGGCCCCCTTTCCTTCTCCCCTGGTGGGAGAAGGTGGCGCAGCGCAGCTGCGCCGGATGAGGGGGCTCGACGCATGATGCGTCCCCTCACCCGCCTTCGATGCTACGCATCTCAGGCACCCTCTCCCACAAGGGGAGAGGGAAAGAACGTGCCACACGGCGACGCATCACTGACTACGTCCTCAATGACCGCTCCATCACCACGGTTGTCGGAGGCCATCGCAAGAATGGCGTAGATGAGGTCGGCCTTGTAGCCATCAGCCCGTAGCAACCATTAGAGCGCGGTGTGGTTTTCGACCCATGGCGAGCCGCGCTGGACGACGGTGTTTGCGTAGATGAGGAGTTTGCGAGCGCAGGCG
>NZ_QJTI01000001.1:158453-362661 GCF_003217325.1 Rhodopseudomonas faecalis | reverse complement strand
GCACCGAGGCGCGCTGCGCATTGAGCTGCGGATTGCTCTGATAGGCCCGCACCAACGCCGCCTCAATGGTGTCCGCCGACACTGGCGCCGCGGCGAGTGGCGACAGCGCCAATGCCACAAGGCTAACGCCGGCCGCCAGTTTCAGAAACCCACCCATCCTGCGTAATCCATTGCTGGTCATGGCAAACCGAGATTGACCCCGGGACTCAGTTAGCCGTGCCCCATCCCCAGACATCTCTGTCACCATATGCTAGCGATTTTCGCGAAGGAACCCCGGAAGCCTGTTCCGCCAACGAAAGCTGTGGCGCTGGGTCGTTCGGGCCACACTTGATTTTGTTCTCCGGCCGCGCAGCGAGATCAAAACGCGAACTCGACCGGCCGCTGCAACCCCGGCAGCACCGGCGCGGCGGCATCGAACAGCACCCGGCTGCCGAAATCGTCCTCGGATCGAATCACGATCTCGGCGCGCGGCGGCTGGTTGCGCGCGAAGATTCCCACCAAACGCCCGCCATTACGGAGCTGCTGGTATAATGATATCGGCACGATCTCGGTGGCCCCATTCAGGATAATGGCATCGAACGGTGCCCGGTCCGGCGCGCCCTGCTCGTTCGGCGCGGTCTGCAGCTCGATATTGCCGAAGCCGCCGAGGCGCTTGAGCGTGTCGCGGCCCTGTTCGGCCAGCACCGGCTCGCTCTCGGTGGCGGTCACACGGCTGGCCAGCTTGGCGGCGAGCGCCGCGAGATAGCCGGTGGCACAGCCCACCACCAACACATGATCATCGCTATGCAGATCGGCGGCCTGCAGCAGCCGCGCGGTCACCGCAGGGCGCAGCAGGCAGCGCTGCGGCTCGCCCGGCCCGGCGACGTTGAGGTCGAGGTCGAGATAAGACATGTCGCGCAGGCTCGGCGGCACAAAGCCGTCGCGCGGCACGGCGCGCATCGCATCAATGATGCGCCAGTCAGTGACGCTGCTCGGCCGAATCTGCCCGTCGACCATGTTGCGGCGGGCGGTGGAATAGTCCGACATCCCCAAAAATCCCTGCAATCGTCACGGCTTCTTGCCGAGGCGTGCCATGTTTGATGCAAGGGATTTGAAAACGCAACGCTCGACGCAACCATCGGCGGTGCATGACGGCCTCCCAATCGCATCGCCAAACCGCCAGGCTGTGAGCCTGCCACTGGACGCGGCGAGAATCTGGTGCACCCTCACGCCGAAAACGCACGGGAAATGTCCGCTGAGCGGCGCCGGCGGCGCGAATACCGTGGTCAGACGGCCCTCAACAGCCTGCTTCAGCGCTGTCATTCGAATATTTTTGCTCGATATTCCAATTGTTTGTAACAATCTTTGAAAAAGTCGACAATTCCGGTCGCGGAACCGTCACTTCCCTCTTTGCAAGCCGATCGAGCTTTGTTATACGCTCCGCACGCGACGAGGTTTCGCGCTGTTCCCTGGTAGCTCAGTGGTAGAGCAACCGGCTGTTAACCGGTTGGTCGCTGGTTCGAATCCGGCCCGGGGAGCCATTTATATTCCAAGCACATATCCCAAGCAGATCACGCAATGGCTGAAGCGAAGCCGCGCGGCGCCTGAGCTGTGCCGCATCGACACCCCTCGCCGGTGTGCGGAGGCGCCCGACGTCGCTTTGGCAAACCATCAAAAACGCATTCATTCCCTGGAATTTGCTGCGATCAGATAAGACGAAGCATGAAGGCGTGCGCACCGCCGATTACGGCGGGCTGCTGATCGACGGCGCGAGCGGCGACATTTCAGGCATGGCACGGGTGATTGAGCGGGATCGGACGGCCTCTACAGGGCCCGCCTGGCGACTCGCCGGCCTCTGATGGCACGGACCCGAGCGCGCCGGGCCGCCGCAGCTGATTCCGCGCCTCGCCTGTTCGGAATTGAATCCCCATCACAAAGCGGCCGGATCGGGCTGCGATCCAGCCGCATTGCATCGCACGTTGCGGTTTCAGCAACCGGCTTTAGCGCGCCACTAGATCCGTACCGGCTCCGGCTCGGCGACCGGTGAAGGCGCCGCCGTGCGCTCCGGCTCCTGGCCGTGCTCGACCGCGTCGGCCGGCAGCTGCAGCACCACGGCCTGCTGCCCGGGGAGAAGATCGTTCACCAGCACCACGGTGCCATCGGCGAATTCCAGCGCGTCGTGATGCTGGTTGGGCTGATCCTCGTTGATCTTGCGGAACCGGGCCAGTTTCTGATGCACCGTGCTGCGGAAGATGGTGCGCTGCACCCGGACATCATGGGCAAAAGCGATTTCGGTGCCCGGCATCATGCAGACCGCGACCGCCTCATCCTCCACTGACGCAAACCCCCTGGTCGAGGTTTGCGCGAACCCGGTCGAAACCAGCGTCTCCGCCACTTTCGCCGGTCTCGAGGCAACACCACTCAGACTGTAATCGCACATGGAAGATCTCCTCACATGTCGAAAGGGCCACCCAGCGCGAGAGATAAAGATCAGCGCCCCGCTTCGTTCCCGGTGCTCGTCTACCGCGCTCGCCAACAGATCGCGATCGAGCGGTGAGCGCCACGCCGCCTCGGAACGTCTTGCCAGGGCGCCGGTTGGTCAGGCTCTCAAGCAGGAGCAACCGCATGAAACGAATCGGATTGATCGTTACGGCGACGGTGCTTGCCGTCTCCGCCACCAGCGCAGCCTTCGCCCAGCAGAACGTCGCCCGCCCCGGCTGGAGCCCTAATAACCGGCCCTATGTCAGCGACCAGCAACGTCAGGCCGAACAGCGCCGGCTGGCCCAGCAAGGTTACGGTTTTTGGCCCGGCGAAGTGGCGGCAGGCGTGGTCGGCGGCGCGCTCGGGGCCGCAGGCGCGATCGCAACCGCGCCGTTCGGCGGGCCGTACGCCTATTATGACGACCGCTTTGGCTATGACGACCGCTTTGCGCGGCGCAATGGCTTTGTCTGCCAGCCCGGCACCTGGTTCCAGGGCGAGGATGGCCGCACCCATCTGTGCCAGTGAGGATACCTACCCCGCCGCGCGACGCCAGATTAACATTTGACGGCGCGGCGGCAGCTATCCGGCATTTTCGCTAAAATTGCAGCAATCGGCGCAACCGGCCAACAACAGCGCTCTGTCACACTCGCCCTCAATCAGGGGGACGGTGTGATGAACGAGTACGAATACAACCAGATGTTGGATGATATCGCCTGGGCTTTGGACGACAGCACCCAGGACAATATGCCGTCGGCACAGGTGATCCGGCTGCCGCCGCGCGCCGCCAATGACAATGGCTTGGAATGGCCGCTGCTGCCGTTTCCCGACGATTTCATCGCCTGAGCGGACGCCCTGCCCGCGCTCGACCATGACGCGATGGCGGTGTCAGCTACCGCTGCGTCCGTGACGATCTTGTAAATGTCGATGTCGGCAATGTCGGGGTTTCTGGAGGCCACGTCGGGAATCGAACCCGAGTAAACGGTTTTGCAGACCGGCGCGTAACCACTCCGCCACGTGGCCCCATGGCCGGACTTCTATACAGCCTCTCGCCGATAATCAACTGACGCTGTCACTGTTATCGACGGCGGCGATCACGGCGCGGCGCCGGGCGCGGCGCCAAATCCGGCCGCACCGCCTGCACTTCCCGGAACCTCGCCAGCATACGCTCAAAGCTCGCCAGCAGCGCCTGCTCGAGTTCGGGGCGCTTTTCCAGCCGCCCGAGCAGCAGCCCGACCGCTTCCAGGGTCGAAAGACCGTCGCGGCGCGGCTCGCGGCGCAGCCGGCCATAGCGCGATGGCGCCTTCGGCCCGAGAATCACCCGCTGGCATTTCAGCATCCACGGATTGCGCCACCACAGCGCCTTGGCCTGGCTCCAGGTGCCATCCAGCACCACCACGCCCTGGATGTGGCGCAAAATGTCACTCTGATTGGCGGCCAGTTCACCCTTGCGGTCGAGCGCCACCAGCTCCTGCCCGGCAGCAAGCTCGGCAGCCTTGGCCGAGCCGAGATAGAGAATCGCCCAGCGCGATGGATCGGCGACCGGCCGCCCGAGCGCTTTGGCGAGGCTCGGCCACGACAAGCCGACTTTCAGCACGGCATTATCCAGATGCAGCGCCGTCAGCCGCGCCGTGCCAAGCGCCCGGTCCTGCTCCTGCGGATGCTGCAGGATCAGCACCGCGATCTTGTTGCTGAGCGCGGTGATGCCGTCGCACACGCAGAGTGGCATCGCCTTCTGGCAGCGCGGGCAGTCGGCCACCTCAGCAGCGGCGTCGAGATTGTGTTCCGGAGTGGTGGACATCGCAAACTCTCCGCTGCGCCTTTGCGGCCCGGCAGCTATGGCCCCTGGCCTGCGGTCGTGGCGGCCGGTGCGCGGCTCCAGCGCTGCCGCAGCCGGTCGATCAGCAGGTAGATCACCGGCGTCGTGTACAGCGTCAAAATCTGCGACGCCAGCAGCCCGCCAATAATGGTGATGCCGAGCGGCCGGCGCAGCTCGGTGCCGGGCCCAACCGCGATCACCAGCGGGATCGCCGCGAACACCGCCGCCAGCGTCGTCATCAGGATCGGCCGGAACCGGACGATACAGGCCTCGAAGATCGCCTCGGCCGACGGCAGCCCGCGCTGCCGTTCAGCCTCCAGCGCGAAATCGACCATCATGATGCCGTTCTTCTTGACGATGCCGATCAGCAGAATGATGCCGACAAAGGCGATCACGGTCAGCGGCGTATCGGTGAGCTGCAGCGCCAGCAGCGCGCCGAGCCCGGCCGAGGGCAGCGTCGAAATGATCGTGATCGGATGCGCCAAGCTCTCATAGAGCACGCCAAGCACGATATACATCGCCACGAACGCGCCGAGGATCAGCAAAGGCTGACGGCCGCTGGTCTTGCCAAAATCGCCGGCATTGCCGTCAAAAGTGCCGCGAATGCCCTCCGGCATGTGCAGCTCCTCGACCGCCTGCTGGATATTGCTGGTCGCGACCTGCAACGGCACGTTCGGTTGCAGATTGAACGACACCGTCACCGAGGGAAACGACTGCGAGTGATAGACCGACAGCGCGGTCAGATCACGCTTGAACCGCACCACCGCGGATAGCGGAATCTGCGCGCCATCGGCGCCGGCGACATAGATGCGGTCGAGATCGGTCGGGTCCTTCTGAAAGCGCGGATCGATCTCCAGCACCACCTGATATTGGTTGCGCTGCGTGTAGATGGTGGCGATCTGGCGCTGCGAGAACGCGTTATTAAGCGCGTCATCGATGTCCTTCACCTGTACGCCGAGACTGGACGCGCGCTTGCGGTCGATCTCGAGCGTCAGTTGCAGGCCGCCGGGATCGCGATCCGCCGACACGTCGGTGATGCCTTCGACGCTCTCCATGCGCTTGGCGACCAGCGGCGCCCAGGTCTGCAACAGATCAAGATCGGGGCTGATCAGCGTGTATTGATAGTCGGAGTCGCTCTGCCTTCCGCCGCCGCGCAGATCCTGCGCCGCAAACATGAACAGCCGGATGCCGGCGACCGAATTGAGATTGCGGCGCAGCCGATCGATCACCGCTTGGGTCGAGACGCCGTCGCGCTCCGCCATCGGTTTTAGCGCAATGAACATGGTGCCGCGATTGGAGCCGCTGCCGCCCGGCCCGCCCCCGCCGCCGAGCGTCGATCCGACGCTCTGCACCGCCGGATCGGCCATCACGATGTCAGCGAGCTTTTCCTGCAGATCGCGCATCGCCTGGAACGAAATGTCGGCCGAGGCCCTGGTCGAGCCGATCACGAAACCGGAATCATCGATCGGGAAATAACCTTTTGGGGTTTTGATGTAGAGCGTCACCGTCAGCGCGATGGTGGCAAAAAACACCAGCATGGTCAGCGCCGGCAATTTGAGCACTGCCTCCAGCGTCCAGGCATAGAACCGCACCAGCGCGGCCACCGATCCTTCGACCATGCGGTCGAACAGATTGTTGCGCTGCTCCGGGATGCGGCGGATGTAATGCGCGCAGATCATCGGCGTCACGGTCAGCGACACGATGGTCGAAAACGCGATCGCAAAGGTCAGCGTCAGCGAGAATTCACGCAAAAGCCGGCCGACCACGCCGTCCATGAACAGCAGCGGCGTGAACGCCGCGACCAGCGACAGGCTGATCGACAGCACCGTGAACCCGATCTGCTTGGCGCCGTCGAGCGCGGCCTGCAGCGGCGCCATGCCTCGCTCGAGATTGCGGTACATATTCTCGATCATGACGATCGCGTCGTCGACCACGAAGCCGACCGCGATCGCGAGCGCCATCAGCGACAGATTGTTGATCGAAAAGCCCGCCAGCCACATGCAGGCACAGGTGCCCGCCAGCGCCAGCGGCACTGATACCCCAGCGGCGATGGTCGGCGTGCCGCGCCGCAGGAACATGAACACCACCACCATCACCAGGATCGCGGTGGCGAGCAGCGTCCATTCCATGTCCTCGACACTGGCGCGGATGGTGCCGGTACGGTCCGTGACCGTGGAAATCTCGATGCCAGCCGGAATCCACTGCTTCAGTTCCGGCAGCAGCGCTTTGACGCGGTCGACGGTCTCGATGACATTGGCCGCGCTCTGCTTGGTGATCACGATCAGCACCGCCGGCTGCTTGTTGTACCAGGCTATCGAGCGGCTGGAGCGGGTGGCGTTCTCGACGGTCGCGACGTCGCCAAGGCGCAGCGTGGTGCCGTTCGCGCTTTTCACCACAATGTCGCGGAATTCGTCGGCGCTGCGCATCTGGCGATTGATCGACAGCGTCTCGCTCTGCAGCGCGCCGTCGAACATGCCAGCCGGCGCCAGCGGATTGGCGGCGACCACCGCGGCGCGCACGTCGTCGGTAGCAATGCCGGCATTGGACAGCGCCACCGGATTGAGCGCGATCCGCACCGCGGGCTGATCGGCGCCGGACACCGAGACCTCGCCGACGCCGGGCACTTGCGAGATGCGCTGCGCCAGCACGGTGTCGGCGATGTCATAGACCGCGCCGGTGGACATGGTTTTCGAGGTCAGCGCCAGAATGAACACCGGCATCGCCGCCGAGTTGGCCTTGCGGAACTTCGGCATGGTCGGCATGTCGGTTGGCAGATCGCGCATCGCGGCATTGATGGCGGCCTGCACGTCACGCGCGGCGCGATCGATGTCGCGGCCGATCTCGAATTGCAGTTGTATCCGGGTCTGACCGAGCGAACTGGTCGAGGTGATCTGATCAACGCCGGCGATCTCGCCGAGCCGGCGCTCCAGCGGCGCCGCCACGGTCGCGGCCATCACGGCCGGCGCCGCCCCCGGACGCGCCGCCGAGACGAAGATCATCGGGAAGTCTACATTGGGCAGCGCCGCGACCGGCAGGAAACGATACGCCACCAGCCCGATCAGCAGCAGGCCAAACGATAGCAGCGTGGTTCCGACCGGACGACGAATGAATGGCTCGGAGAGCGACGCCATCAGCGCGCCGTCCCGGCGGCATCGGCCGAGGCCGGTGGCAGAGCGCGCTCGACGCGCCGGTTGAGCCGGTCGAGCGCCAGATAGATCACCGGCGTGGTGTACAGCGTCAGCAACTGGCTCAGCAGCAGGCCGCCGACGATAGAGATGCCGAGCGGAAAGCGCAGTTCGGCGCCGGTGCCGCTTTCGATCGCGAGCGGCAGCGCGCCGAACAGCGCCGCCAGCGTGGTCATCATGATCGGCCGGAACCTGAGCAGACAGGCCTGCACGATCGCGTCATAGGACGACAGCCCCTGCTCGCGCTCGGCATCGAGCGCGAAGTCGATCATCATGATGGCGTTCTTCTTGACGATGCCCATCAGCAGGATGATGCCGATCAGCCCGATCACCGAAAGGTCCTGGCCGAACAGCATCAGGGCAAGGATCGCGCCGATGCCGGCCGAAGGCAGCGTCGACAGGATGGTGATCGGGTGGACGTAGCTCTCGTACAGAACGCCGAGCACGATGTAGATGGTGATGATCGCCGCCAGCAGCAGCCAGGGCTGGCCGGCCAGCGACTTGGAGAATTCGGCAGCGTCACCCGAATAGAGGCCGACAATGCTGCCCGGCATCTCGATGCGCTGTTCGATCGCCTTGATCGCCTTGACGGCGTCGCCGAGCGCCGCGCCCGGCGCGAGATTGAAGCTGAGCGGCACCGCCGGGAACTGGGCGCGGTGCGAGATCGCCAACGGCGCGGTGGTGCGGTTCAGCTCCGCCACTGCCGAGATCGGCACCTGCGCGCCGCCCGCGCCCGGCACATAAAGCTTTGACAGCACCGAGGGATCGCGCTGATAGATCGGCATCGCCTCCAGCACCACGCGATACTGATTGGCTTGGCCGTAGATGGTGGAAATCTGCCGCTGCGCAAAGGCATCGTTCAACGTGTCGTTGATGCTTTGCAGGCTGACGCCCAGCTGGCCGGCGCGCTGCCGGTTGATGTCGAGCGCGGCGCGCAAGCCGCCCTCCTGCGCTTCGGTCGAGACGTCGCGGAACACCGGATCGGCGCGCATCTCCTTGATCAGGCGGCCCGCCCATTCCGACACCTGCGCGCTATCGGTCCCGGTCAGGGTGTATTGATATTGCGAGCGGCTCGACTGGGTCGAGATCTGCACATCCTGCACCGCCTGGAAATACACCGTGATTCCGGGAATGGCGGCGACGCGCTGTTTCAGCCGCGCGATCACTTCGCCGATATCGGCGGCGCGCTCGCCGCGCGGCTTCAGCGTCATCACCAGCCGGCCGACATTGGGGGTCGGGTTGACCGAGCCGGCGCCGATCACCGACACCACGCCGACCACGTCGGGATCGGCGCGAATGGCTTCCGCGGCCTGCTGCTGGCGATCCCGCATTGCGGCCAGCGACACGTCGGGGCCGGCTTCGGTCACCGCGGTGATTGACGCGGTGTCCTGTAGCGGCAAGAAGCCCTTGGGCACGACCACATACAGCATCAAGGTGGCCGCGACCGTGACCAGGGTCAGGATCAAGGTCGCGCGCTGGCGCTGCAGCACCCACAGCAGCGAGCGGTGGTAATAGCGAGCGAGCGCGTCGATCCAGCCGCTGATGGTGGCGAGCCCGGGCACGCGCCGCTCCTGATGCGACGGCTTCAGCAGCCGCGAGCACATCATCGGCGTCAGGGTCAGCGACACCACCGCCGAGGTCACCACCGCGATGGTCAAGGTCAGCGCGAATTCGCGGAACATGCGGCCGATCAGGCCGGACATGAACAATAGCGGGATGAACACCGCGATCAGCGACATCGTCAGCGAGATCACGGTAAAGCCGATCTCGCGGGCGCCGGCAAACGCCGCCTGCATCGGGCTTTCGCCGTCCTCGATATGGCGCACGATGTTCTCGATCATCACGATCGCATCGTCGACCACGAATCCGGTGCCGATGGTCAGCGCCATCAGCGACAGATTGTCGAGGCTGAAGCCAGCAAAATACATCACGCCAAAACTGGTGATCAGCGACAGCGGCAGCGCCACGCCGGCGATGATGGTGGCGCGCATCGAACGCAGGAACAGCAGCACCACCAGCGTCACCAGCACCACGGCCAGCCCGAGCGTGAACTGCACGTCGTGCACCGAGGCGCGGATGGTGTCGGTGCGGTCCGACACCACGGTGAGCTTGACCCCGGCCGGCACCGCCTGCTGCAATTTGGGGATCAGCTCCTGGATCTGGCGCACCACCTCGATGACATTGGCGCCGGGCTGGCGCTGGATGTCGAGCACCACCGCAGGCGTGCCGTTGTACCAGCCGCCGGTGCGGTCGTTTTCGAGGCCGTCCAGAATCTGCGCGATGTCGCCGATCGTGACCGGGGCGCCATTGCGATAGGCGACGATGATCGGCCGATAGGCGTCGGCAATGGAGATCTGATCATTGGCGGCGATGGTGTAGGACTGCTGCGCGCCGTCGAGCGAGCCCTTCGGCCCCGAGACATTGGCGCCGGCGATCGCCGCGCGCAGATCCTCCATCGAGATGCCATAGGCGGCAAGGCGCGCGAGGTCGGCCTGGATGCGCACCGCCGGTTTTAAGCCGCCAAGCACGCTGACCCGGCCGACGCCCGACACCTGCGCCAGCCGCTGCGCCAATAGCGTATCGGCGAGATCACTCATCGCCCGGATCGAGACGGTGTCGGAGGTCAGCGCCAGCGTCATCACCGGCGCGTCGGCCGGATTGACCTTGGCGTAAATCGGTGGATACGGCAGGTTTTTCGGCAAAATGCCGGCGGCGGCGTTGATCGCGGCCTGCACGTCCTGGGTCGCGCCGTCGATGTCGCGATCGAGCGCAAATTGCAGCGAGATCTGGCTGACGCCATAGGAGCTGGTCGAGGTCATCGCCGTCAGCGACGGGATTTGCCCGAGCTGCCGCTCCAGCGGCGCCGTGATCAGCGACGCCACCGTATCGGGACTGGTGCCCGGCAATTGCGTCGTGACCTGCACGGTCGGGAAATCGACCTGCGGCAGCGCCGACACCGGCATTGCGAAATAGCCGAGCAAGCCGCCCAGCATCAGCGCGATGCCGAGCAGCGAGGTTGCGATCGGGCGCCGGATGAAGGGTGCGGAAACGCTCATGGCCGCCCCGCTCCCATCAATGGCCGCCGCCGCCCGGCCCGCCCGAACCGCCGCGGCCCTGGCGTTGCTTCGGCGCGAGGTCCGGCTTCAAGCCGGGGTCGCGATTGCCGACCCGGACCTTGGCGCCGTCGGCGAGATTGGCAAAGCCGGTGGTGACCACCCGGTCGCCGCGCTCCAGGCCCGAGGCGATCACCGCTTCGGTCTCGTTCTGCTGCAACACCTGCACCGGCCGCGCCGCGACCCGGTCCTCGGCGCCGATCACATAGCTGAATGTGCCGGCCGGACCGCGCTGCACCGCCGAGCTCGGCACCACCAGCGCCTGGTTCAGCACCTCGACCTTGAGGCGGACATTGACGAACTGCCCCGGCCACAGCTGGAAGCGCTCGTTCGGGAACTCGGCCTTCAGCTTCACGGTGCCGGTGGTCTGATCGACCTGGTTGTCGATGCCGCGCAGCTGGCCGGTATCGACCACGGTGACGCCGTCATTGCCGAACACGTCGACGCTGAGCGGCCCCTTGGCGGCCGCAGCGTTGACGCGCACGATCTGCTGCTGCGGCAGGCTGAACTGCACCGCGATCGGCTGCAACTGGGTCAGCACCACAATGCCGGTGGTGTCGGCGCCGCGGATGATATTGCCCTTGTCGACCAGCCGCAGACCGGCACGGCCGGAAATCGGCGCCACGATCTTGGTATAGCTCAGCGTCGCCGCGGCATTGTCGATCGCGGCCTGATCGGCGCGCACCTGGGCTTCCAGCTGCGCCACCACGGCGCGCTGGGTGTCGGCCTGCTGCTTGGAGCCCGCAGTCGAGGCCGCGAGCTGCTGATAGCGCGAAAGGTCGATCCTGGCATTGGCGAGCTGCGCTTCGTCCTGCGCCTTCTTGGCGACCGCCTGGTCGTATTGCGCCTGATAGATCGCCGGATCGATTTCGGCGAGCACGTCGCCGGCCTTGACGTCCTGCCCTTCCTTAAAATGCACCGCGATCAGCTTGCCATCGACCTGGGCGCGCACCGTCACGGTGTTGAGCGCGCGCACCGCGCCAACGCCGTCGAGATAGACCGGCACGTCCTCGACCTTGGCGCTCGCGGCCAACACCGGCACCGCCATGTCCGGCCGGCCGCGCGGCCCGCTCTGCTTGGGCTGGAATGCCCACCAGCCGACCAGCCCCATGGCGCCGAGGATCAGCGCGGTGATCGCCAGCGCCCGCCCGCGCCTCGGCTTTGAGGCGGACTGGGGCGACGGCGCGGCTGCCGTCGCAGCCTCCTGCTCCGGCTGCTCCTTGGATTGCGGCTTAAAGAGCATCAACCGTTCCTTCTGTCCCTGGTCCCCAGCCGCCACCCAGCGCCTGGTGCAGGCTGACAACGGCGAGCAGCCGCGACAGCTGCGCTTGCGACAACGTGTCTTCGGCTGAGAACAGCGTCAGCTGGGTATTGAGCACCGTGACGATGTCGGCGGTGCCGGCGCGCAATTGCTGTTCGGCGAGATCGAAGGCGCGACGCGACGATTCCACCACCTTGCGCTGCAATCGCAGCCGTTCCGTGTTCTGGCGAATCGATTCCAGCGCATTGTCGACGTCGGCAAAAGCCGACACCACGGTCTTGCGATAGGTCTGCAGCAGTTCGTCCTGCTGCGCCTTGGTGAGATCGAGATTGGACAGCAGCCGGCCGCCGTCAAAAATCGGCTGCGTCAGGCTGGCGGCCGCGGTGGTGAACGCCGCCTGCGGCGTGAACAGCGCCGCCAGCGCCACACTCTGATAGCCGCCCTGGCCGGTGAGCTGGATGCTCGGAAACAATTGCGCGCGGGCGCTGCCGACATTGGCGGTCGCCGCCGCCAGCCGCGCTTCCTGGCGGCGGATGTCCGGCCGCTGGGTCAACAATTGCGACGGCAGCCCGGGTTTGACCCGCGGCGCCGCGATCTGATCGAGCGAGCCGCCGGCAATGGTAACACTTTCCGGCGGCCGGCCGACCAGCGTCGCCAGCGTGTTGATGTTTTGCGCCAGCGTCAGCCGCAGCGGCGGCAGGCTGGCGCGCTGATTGGCGAGCACGCTTTCCTGCTGGGCGACGTCGAGCGCGCTGCTGGTGCCGACATTCTGGCGCTGCTTAATGGCGTCCAGGATGCGCTCGGCGCTGGCGATATTGCGCTTGGCGGTGCGGATCCGGTCCTGCGCGGCCAGCACCTGGAAATAGGCATTGGCGACGCTGGCGAGCGTGGTCAGCGCCACCACGTCACGGTCGAACCGGGCGGCGTTGGCGCCCTCTTCGGCGGCAATGGTCGCCTCGCGGTTCTTGCCCCAGAAATCGATTTCATAGCTGGCGCTGAGCGAGGTGGTGTAGGTGCTGACGCTGGTGGCCGAGCCGTTCTTGCGGCGGATCACATCAGCATCGCCATTGATCAGCGGCAGCAGCGACGATCCGGTGATGCGGGCCTGGGCGTCGGCCTGGCGCATGCGCGCGGTGGCCGCGGCGATGTCGAGATTGACCGACTGCGCCTCCTGCATCAGCGAGGTCAGCTCGGCGGAGCGAAAGCCGCGCCACCAGTCGAGCGACGGCCCGGCATCCGGTCCGCCCGGGCGCCCGGCCTTGTAGGCAGACGGCACATCGAGCGCCGGATCGGGCAAATCGTTGGTCAAAAGGCAGCCGCCGGCGCTCAGCGCCAATGACAACGCCGCCGCCGTTCTGACCAACCGGCCCGATCGCGATGAGGTGGCACTCATACGCCCGAAGTCCCCGGCCCTTGATCGGCACCCACCTGCCATGCCCCCGCCCGCCCCAATGGGCTGCGGGAGATGCTTGCAAACGAACTCTTGAACACTGTTACCGGGACCAGTTCGAGGAATTGCCCAACCTATATCATTTTATCGGTCCGTTCCGCTGACGGACAGACCCCATGCCGGCCCAAGTGCGGCCGCCAAACGCCGCTGCCGCGCGGTAAGTGCCTGCAAGTAATACCAAATTCGACGCACAAAGCACGGCGGACGCGGTTTACCACAGGGCCAAATCTTACGAAGATTTCATCTTCCCGGCCCCATCAATCGGCCAGCGCCCAATGAGCCGGAACCCGACCGCCAGAATTATGAAACCGAACCCGCCGTGTTCCCGTAGTTCGAACATAACACAGGCGGGGGTAGGAATGCGGGTCGCCATTATCGGGACGGGAATCGCCGGCAACGCTGCGGCTTGGGCTTTGTCGAAGCGATACCCGGTCACCATCTACGAGCGGGAATTACGCACCGGCGGCCACAGCCATACCATCGATATCGATTATGACGGCACACCAATCGCGGTCGATATCGGCTTCATCGTCTATAACGAGCTAAACTACCCCGACTTCACCGCGCTGTTGCAGCATCTCGGCGTCGAAACCGCGCCGAGCTGCATGAGCTTTTCGGTCAGCGCCGACGGCGGCCGGTTTGAATGGATGGGCGGCGGCACCAGCTGGCGGGAAACCGCGCGCGGCCTGTTCGCCCAGCCCAGCAACCTGCTGTCGCTGTCATACTTGCGCATGCTGCGCGCGATCCTGACCTTCAACGAGCAGTCCGTCGCCGACCTTGCGGCCGGACGGCTGAAGGACAAGACCCTCGGCCAGTATTTTGACGAGCGCGGCTACCCGCGGCGGCTGCTCACCGATTATTTCGCGCCGATGGGCGCGTCAATCTGGTCGACCCCGGCGCAGCAGGTCGAGCAGTTTCCCGCAGAACGGTTCGTCGACTTCTTCTCGACCCATCGGCTGCTGCAATATGACCGGCCGGTGTGGCGCTCGATCCGCGGCGGCAGCCGGCGCTATGTCGATGCCCTGACCGCGTCATTCCGTGACCAGATCCGTGTCGGCTGCGCGGTCACCGGCATCGAACGGACTGGCAATGGCGTCACCATCACCGACAGCAAGGGCGGCCGCGATCACTATGACCATGTGGTGATCACCACCCATAGCGATCAGGCCCTTTCGATGCTCAGCGATCCCTCCGAGCACGAGCGCACCGTGCTCGGAGGGATCCGCTATTCGCCCAACCAGCTTTATCTGCACCGCGACCCGCGCCTGATGCCCAAGCGCCGCAACGCCTGGGCCTGCTGGAACTATCTGCGTTGGCCGCGGCAAGGCGACTGCGTCAACGATCTCGCCGTCACCTATTGGATGAACCGGCTGCAATCGCTGCCCGATGACAAGCCGCTATTCGTCAGCCTGAACCCGCCGTTCGCGCCCGACCCGGACTTGACGTTCGGCGAATTCTTCTGCGAGCATCCGCTGTATGACAGCGCGGCCTTTGCAGCGCAGCAACGCTTGCAAGATATCCAGGGTCAGCGGCACACTTGGTATGCCGGCGCCTGGACCGGCTATGGTTTCCATGAGGACGGCCTGCGCAGCGGACTGAAAGTCGCCGAAGCGCTTGGCGCCACAGTGCCGTGGCGCGCGACGCCGGCTCCGATTGCCGAGGCCGCGGAGTAACCGCCATGCCAGAGCGCCCCGCCGCTGCCGCGCTATATTTCGGCCCGGTGATGCACGCCCGAATGCGCCCGATGGCGCATCGCTTCAGCTACCGCGTGATGAGCCTGTTGATCGATCTCGACCGGCTCGCCGAAGCCGATCGGCTCAGCCCGCTGTTCGGCGTCAACCGGCGTGCGGTCTATAGTTTTGATGAGCGCGACCACGGGCCGCGCGACGGATCGCCGCTGCGCGCTCATGTGCAGCGCTGTGCCGCCGAGCACGGCGTCGACCTGACCGGCGGCACGGTGCTGCTGCTGTGCTACCCGCGGCTACTCGGTTACACGTTCAATCCGCTGTCGGTGTATTTTGGCTACCGCGCCGATGGCGCGCTCGTGCTGGTCATCTATGAGGTGCGCAACACTTTTGGCGACATCCATCCTTATGTTCACCCGGTGCAGCCCGGCGAGATCAGCCCGGCTGGTTTGCGACAGCAGCAAGACAAGACCTTTTACGTCTCGCCCTTCATCGAGATGGCGATGCGCTATCACTTCCGCATCGTGCCGCCCGGCGACACTGTGAAGATTCGCATCCTTGAGACCAGCGCCGAAGGTCCGGTGCTCGCCGCCACCTTCTGCGGCGAGCGCCGCGCGTTGACCTCGAGCGCGTTGCTGCGCTCCATACTGAAGGTGCCGCTGCTGACGCTCAAGGTGATGGCGGCGATTCATTGGGAAGCGCTGCGGCTTTGGATCAAAGGTGCGCGATTGGTGCCACGTCCAGCCCTGCCAACACCGGCGCCGGGCTTGGCTGCACGCAGCGGCGATGATTATATTGATCGTGGTTAGTTGTCGCCGGGTCTGCCCGGCGTGTCATCGGCGGCTTCGGCGTTGACGGTTCCGACGATCAACTGTCAGCCACCAGCCGACCCAATTACCTCGACCCGAGAGCATTGCTCTCAGAGCCTTTGGTCCGTGGGTTGCGAATGACTGAACCGATCCTGCTGACGCCCGACAATGTCGAGCATGAACTCGCCGATCTGCCGCGCATGGTGCGCACCGCGCTGACCTTTGGCGCCAAACTACGACGCGGAACGCTGGAGGTGACGCTGCCCGATGGCCGCGTGCTGCACATGGGCGGCGCTGAGCCAGGCCCTGCCGCGCAGATGACCTTGTATGGCTACGGCTTCGCGACCCGGCTGGTGCAAGGTGGCGATATCGGCATCGCCGAAGCCTATCTGCGCCGCGACTGGGATACGCCCGACCTCACCCAGTTCCTGTATCTGTTCTGCGTCAATCACGAGTTGATCCAGTCGATGCTGGGCGACAATCCGGTGATGCGGCTGGTGCAAGCGGTGCGACACTGGTTCAACCGCAACACCAAGCGCCAGGCGCGCAAAAACATTTTTGCGCATTACGACATCGGCAATGCGTTCTATTCCGCTTGGCTCGATCCGAGTATGACCTACTCCGCGGCGATCTTCGAAGACCACACAACTGATCTCACGGCCGCGCAGCTCAACAAATATCGCAAGCTCGCTGACGCCATCGATTTGCGCGCCGGCAACCACGTGCTCGAAATCGGTTGCGGCTGGGGCGGCTTTGCCGAATACGCCGCCAAAACCTATGACGTCAAAGTCACAGGCCTAACCATCAGCCGCGAACAGTTCCAATTTGCTAGCCGACGCATCTTCGACGCCGGCCTCTCCGACAAGGTCGAGATCAAGCTGCAGGACTATCGCGACGAGCGCGGCTTTTATGACCGCATCGCCTCGATCGAGATGATCGAAGCGGTCGGCGAGCAGTTCTGGCCGCAGTATTTTGCACAATTGCGTGACCGGTTGTCACCCGGCGGGCTCGCCGGCATTCAGGCCATCACCATTCAGGACAGATTCTTCCAAAATTATCGCCGCGAGGTCGATTTCATTCAGCGCTACGTGTTCCCCGGCGGCATGTTGCCCTCGCCGCAAGTGCTGCGCTCGCTCGGCGACAAGTTTGGACTTCCCGTCGTGCGTGAGCGGATTTTTGGAGAAGACTATGCCAAGACGCTCGCGACCTGGAGAGACAATTTCCGCGCGGCCTGGCCGAGCCTGCTAACACTGGGCTTTGACGAGCGCTTCCGGCGATTGTGGGAATATTACTTGGCCTATTGCGAGGCCGGTTTCCGGTCTGGCAACATCGACGTCCGCCAAGTGGTGTTCGCCAAAGCCGGCTGATATCCGGTAGCAAGTCAGATGACCTGATTGCGGTGCGTGAACCTCACTTCCCTCTCACGCACCAGGTCGGGCAGCGCATTCATGACCATCTCCAGCGACATCATCGCCGCGATCGGCAACACGCCGCTGATCAAGCTCAAGCAGGCGTCGCAGCTCACCGGCTGCACCATTCTCGGCAAAGCCGAGTTCATGAATCCCGGCCAGTCGGTCAAGGACCGCGCGGCGCTGTTCATCATCAAGGACGCGATCGCGCGCGGCACGCTGCGGCCGGGCGGCGTGGTGGTGGAAGGCACCGCGGGCAACACCGGCATCGGTCTGGCGCTGGTCGCGAACGCGCTCGGCTTCCGCACCGTGATCGTGATCCCGCAGACGCAGAGCCAGGAAAAGAAGGACATGCTGCGGCTGTGCGGCGCCGAGCTGATCGAAGTGCCGGCGGTGCCGTTCGCCAATCCCAACAACTACGTCAAGCTGGCCGGCCGGCTGACCGCGCAGCTCGCGGCCAGCGAGCCGAGCGGCGCGATCTTCGCCAATCAGTTCGACAACGTCGCCAATCGCAACGCTCATATCGAGACCACCGCGCCGGAAATCTGGCGGCAGACCGATGGCAAAATCGATGGCTTCGTGTCCGCGGTCGGCACCGGCGGCACGCTCGCCGGCGTTTCGATCGGGCTAAAAGCGCTCAATCCGAATATTCAGGTCGCGATCGCCGATCCGCCCGGTTCGGCGCTCTATCACTATTATGCCCACGGCGCGCTGAAGGCCGAAGGCTCCTCGATCACCGAAGGCATCGGCCAGGGCCGCATCACCGCCAATCTCGACGGCGCGGTGATCGACCGCGCCTACCAGATCCCGGACGAGGAGTCGGTGCCGCTGATCTATGATCTCTTGCAACACGAAGGGCTGTGCCTGGGCGGCTCGTCCGGCG
Source organism: Rhodopseudomonas faecalis (assembly GCF_003217325.1). Classification (GTDB taxonomy): domain Bacteria; phylum Pseudomonadota; class Alphaproteobacteria; order Rhizobiales; family Xanthobacteraceae; genus Rhodopseudomonas; species Rhodopseudomonas faecalis. The sequence goes on along the minus strand of NZ_QJTI01000001.1, from coordinate 344,590 downwards.
TCAATGTCGCCGGCGCGATCCGTTTGGCGCGCGATCTCGGCCCCGGCCACACCATCGTGACCATGCTGTGCGACTATGGCAGCCGCTATCAATCAAAACTGTTCAATCCGGATTTTATGCGCGCCAAGAATCTGCCGGTGCCGGACTGGCTGGAAAAGCGCAGCAATATCGCGGTGCCGTACGCAGAGGGGTAACGCCTCGCAACAATGGCGCGTGCCCTAGCGCAAAATCTGGCTCAAAAACAGCTTGGTGCGCGTGTGCTGCGGATTGGCGAAAAATTCCTGCGGCTCGTTGGCCTCGATCACCTGGCCAGCATCCATGAACACCACGCGGTTGGCGACCTGCCGGGCAAAACCCATCTCATGGGTCACCACCAGCATGGTCATGCCCTCCTGCGCGAGATCGACCATGGTGTCGAGCACCTCCTTGACCATCTCCGGGTCAAGCGCTGAGGTCGGCTCATCGAACAGCATTACTTTCGGGTTCATCGATAGCGCGCGCGCGATCGCGACGCGCTGCTGCTGGCCGCCGGAAATCTGCCCGGGATATTTGTTGGCCTTATCGGGAATGCGCACCCGCTCCAAGAATTTCATCGCGGTTGCTTCGGCATCCTTCTTGGGGATGTTGCGCACCCAGATCGGTGCCAGCGTACAATTCTCCAGCACCGTGAGATGCGGAAACAGGTTGAAGCTCTGGAACACCATGCCGACTTCGCGGCGGATGTCATCGACATGGCGCAGATTGGGGCCAAGCTCGATGCCATCGACCGTGATGCGGCCTTCCTGAAATTCCTCGAGCGCGTTGACGCAGCGGATCAAGGTCGATTTGCCGGAGCCGGATGGCCCGCAGATCACGATCCGTTCGCCGCGTGCGACATCAAGGCTGATGTCGCGCAGCACATGGAAATCGCCGTACCATTTGTTGAGCCCGGCGATGCTGACGATCGGTTGCGCTGCCATCTTGTGATTTTCACTCATTAGTGACGCCGATGCGCATTCAGCCGATGTTCGACTGAGAGCGAGTAGCGCGACATCCCGAAGCAGAACACGAAATAGATGAATCCGGTAAAGGCAAAGCCAGTGAACAGCGTGGTCGGCGTCGACCAGTTCGGATCGGCGAGCGACGCCCGCAACTGGCCGAGCAGATCGAACAGCGCCACGATCGACACCAGCGAGGTGTCCTTGAACAACGCGATGAATGAATTCACCAATCCGGGGATGACGTGACGCAGCGCCTGCGGCAGCACGATCAGCCCATTGGTCTTCCAATACGACAGGCCGAGCGCACTGGCAGCTTCGACCTGGCCACGCGGGATCGCCTGCAACCCGCCCCTTATCACCTCGGCATTATAGGCGCCGGCGAATAGCGCGATGCCGATCAGCACCCGCACCAGGCCATCCACGGTGAAATTGCCCGGCAGGAACAGCGGCAGCATATAGGTGGCGAAGAACAGCACGGTGATCAGCGGCACACCGCGCCAGAACTCGATGAATGCCACGGAAAAAATCCGGATCAGCGGGATCGCCGAACGCCGGCCCAGCGCCAGCGCAATGCCGATCGGCAGCGAGGCGACGATGCCAGTCACCGAGACCACCAGCGTCACCAATAGCCCGCCCCACAACCTGGTATCGACCACCGGCAGGCCGCCGCGATCGAGCCGCAGCGCCAGCATCACCAGCGCAATCGCGGCAAACACCGCAACGCTGCGCAGCAACGCCGCCCAGCCGTTGCGGAAGCCGCCCGCCAACAAGAACAGCAGCACCGACGTGATCGCCGCGGTGCCGGCGAGATCGATCCACAGCGCGTATGCCGAGCTCTGGATCTGGTCGCGCAGCCAGGTCAGCGGTGCGATCGCTAGCGTCAAGGCCGAGCCGAACGCGGCAATCGCATGGCCGAGCGGCGCGGCGAAGGAGGCACTGGCGCCGAGTTTGTGCCCGGCCCCGACGAAGGAGCCGGCCAGCGCCTCGAGCGCATCGGCGCTCCAGCTCAACGCGAAGCCGCGCAGCCCGCCGCCATGCAGCAGGAAATAAGCGAGCACCGGAAATGCAATGAAGAACACCGCGGCATTGGCGGCCTTGGCCGGCGCGCGCGGGATTAGCAGCGGCAGCATCAGCAAGGCGCCGAGCGCGAAGGTGAGATTGACGCGCCAGCGTTCCGGCTCGGGATAGAAGCCATAGACGAACTGCGCGAATTTCGCCTGCACGAATGGCCAGCAGGCGCCGACCACCTGCCCGGCTCCCGGCGCCAAACAGTCGGTGCGGCTTTCGCCCTGCCACACCGCATCGATCAGCAGGAATTTGATGCTCGGCACCAGCGTGTAATAGAGCAGCAGCACGCTGATGATGGTCAGCAGGATGTTGGTCGGCGAGTTGAGCAGCCGGCTTTGAAACAGGCTGATGATGCCGGTGCTCCGCACCGGCGCCGGGCGCGGCGGCACCAATTGTTCGGCGACAAAGGCGCAGCTCGGACGCTCGGTCATGGGCCCATACTCCGTCCGAGGCGCCAGGCGTAAAAACTCATCAGCGCGCTGGTGATCAGCGACAGCAGCAGATAGACGCCCATGGTGATGGCGATGATCTCGATCGCCTGCCCGGTCTGGCTGAGCGTGGTGCCGGCAAACACCGAGAACAAGTCAGGATAGCCGATCGCTACCGCCAGCGACGAGTTTTTGGTGAGGTTGAGATACTGATTGGTCAAAGGCGGCAGGATTACCCGCAGCGCCTGCGGAATGACGATCAGCCGCAGCGTGGTGCCGTGCGACAGGCCGAGCGACGCCCCCGCCTCCATCTGACCTTTCGGCACCGACTGGATGCCGGCCCTGACGATCTCGGCGATGAACGCCGCGGTATAGGTCGACAGCGCCAGCGTCAGCGCCACGAATTCCGGCGGCAACCGCGCGCCGCCGGCGAAATTGAAGCCCTTCAGTTCTGGAATCTCAAAGCTGACCGGACGGCCGAAGATCGCCATCGCCAGCGTCGGCAGCACGATCAGCGTGGCGAGTACCACCGGCCAGACCCGCAGCCGGCGCCCGGTGCGATACAGCCGCCGGCGCGCATAGATCGGCAGCAGGATCGCCACCGCGGCAGCGATCGCCAGCGCCAGCAGGAATGCGCCGAGGCCGGCCTCGCCGATCGGCCGGGGCACCACGATGCCGCGAATGGACAGGAAGAAGGTGTCGAACAGCGACACGCTCTGCCGCGGGTTCGGCAAGGTGCCGAGCACGGCCAGATACCAAAACAGGATCTGGAACAGCAGCGGCAGGTTGCGCACCAGCTCGACATAGGCGCCGCCGATCCTCGCCACCAGCCAGTTTGGCGACAGCCGACACAGCGCGATCACAAAGCCCAAAATGGTGGCGAACACGATGCCGACCACCGACACCGCGAGCGTATTGACCAGGCCAACCAGAAAGACGCGGGTGTAGCTGTCGGCCTCGCTATAGGGGATCAGCGCCTGGCTGACCCCGAACCCCGCAGTATGCGACATAAACGAAAAGCCCGAGGCAATCCGCTGATTGGCGAGATTGCCGCGGGCGTTATCGACGATCTCGTAGCCGATCCAGATCAGGGCCACGAGAAACAACAGTTGCAACAGCAGCCCGCCCCAACCAGACCGACCGCCGAGCATTCGGCGAAGCCGAATGCCCCATTGCGCCGGCGGTGGACGGGGCGCGATCGTCATGCGCGCTCAGGTCAGCGGATCGGCGGCGCGAACTGAATGCCGCCCTTGTTCCAGGGTTGGTTCAGGCCGCGCGCGATGCCGAGCTTGGAGCCAGCGCCGACATTGCGATCGAACATTTCGCCGTAATTGCCGACCGCCTTGACGATCCGCACCACCCAGTCGTTGCTGAGCCCGAGCTGCTCGCCGAGATTGCCGTCGGTGCCGAGCACCCGCTTCAATTCCGGCTTGTCGAGCTTGGCCTGGTCCTCGACGTTCTTCTGGGTGATGCCGAGTTCCTCCGCATTGATGGTGGCGAACAGCGTCCACTTGACAATGTCGAACCACTGATCATCGCCGTGGCGCACCAGCGGGCCGAGCGGTTCCTTGGACACCACTTCCGGCAGCACGACATGATCCGCCGGCGTGGCCAGCTTCAGCCGCAGCGCATAGAGCTGCGAGACGTCCGAGGTGAACACGTCGCAGCGGCCGGACTCATAGGCCTTGAGGGATTCGTCGGCCGTGCCAAACGCGATCACCTCATATTTCATGTTGTTGCCCTTGAAGTAATCGGCAACGTTCTGCTCGTTGGTGGTGCCGGTCTGCACGCAGATCGAGGCGCTGTTCAGTTCCAGCGCCGAGTTCACCTTGAGCGACTTCTTCACCATGAAACCCTGGCCGTCATAATAGGTGACGCCGGTGAAGTTGACGCCGAGCGAGGTGTCGCGCGACAGCGTCCAGGTGGTGTTGCGCGACAACAGGTCGATCTCGCCGGACTGCAGCGCGGTGAACCGGTCCTTGGCCGACAGCGGCACAAACTTGACCTTGGTCGGATCATTGAAGATCGCCGCCGCCACCGCGCGGCACACATCGACATCAAGGCCGGTCCAGTTGCCCTTGTCGTCCGGCGTCGAGAAGCCCGGCAGCCCCTGGCTGACGCCGCAGGAAATGACACCTTCCTTCTGAACGCGCTCGAGGGTGACGCCCGGCTTGGTGGGCTGTGCCATGGCGGCGTGCGACAGGCCGGCGGCGACAGCAAAGGTAAATGCAACGATGGCGGGTTTCATAGTTTGGCCTTTCAAGGGACGTCCAGAACGCATTTATCGTGATTCGCGCTGACGTGGCGCATCCGAGGCAATCGCCCCGGCGCCGTCCGGCAGCCGATCCGATAGCAGCTCGCTGGCCGGAATTCGATTCGGTCGAAGGTCACAGCCAGTCGCTTAATGCGCAGCAACACAAATAGGAATGGGCCCATCACAGAACGAGTTCAGGCTCCGGGTCAAGGGGTTGACGGCGATCTTCTCCCGGCTGCTATTAGATTGCGCACGCGCCCGCGCCTTCGACCGCTTCGGCCTTCTTCCACCTGCGACACATTTGGTCAGATCGTATGTCCTCATCAGATTCCAGCGGCAGCCCCGTTACCGTGGAAACCAGCCTGGTCACCTCCGGACGCGACACTTCGGCACAGAAAGGTTTTGTTAACCCGCCAGTGGTGCGTGGCTCGACCGTGCTCTATCCGAGCGCCGAGGATTTGCACGCGCATCGCGGCGAGTACTCCTATGGCCGCCACGGCACCCCGACCACCAAAGCGTTGCAGCAGGCGCTGGCAACGCTCGAAGGCCCGGCCTGTGCCGGGGTGGCACTTGCCCCCTCCGGCGTCGCGGCGATCTCGACCAGCCTTTTGGCGGTGCTGAAGACCGGCGATCATGTGCTGGTCTGTGACAATGTCTATCGCCCGACCCGGCTGTTCTGTGACGGCCTGCTGCAACGCTTCGGGATCGAGACCAGCTATTTCGATCCGCTGATCGGCGCCGGCATCGAGGCGCTGTTCCGTCCCAACACCCGCGCGGTGTTCGTCGAGGCGCCCGGCTCGCAATCACTGGAAATGCCGGACATCCCGGCGATTGCCGAGATCGCCCATGCGCGCGGCGCGCTGGTGATCGATGACAACACTTGGGCGACGCCGCTTTATCATCGCTCGCTCGAGCAAGGCGTCGATATTTCGATCCAGGCCGCCACCAAATATATCGGCGGCCATTCCGACATCATGTTCGGCACCATCGCCGCCAACAGCAAAGCCTGGCCGCTGGTTGATGACGCGGTGCGCGCGCTCGGCGTCTGCGTCGGCCCGGACGATACTTTTTTGGCGCTGCGCGGACTGCGCACGCTGGCGGTGCGGCTCGCCCATCATCAGCAATCGGGTCTGGAGATGGCGCGCTGGCTCGGCGCCCGGCCGGAGGTACAGCGCGTGTTGCATCCGGCGCTGGAAACCGATCCCGGCCACGCGATCTGGAAGCGCGATTTCACCGGCGCCAGTGGTCTGTTCAGCATCGTGCTGCAGCCGGCACCGCAGCGCGCGGTCGATGCGCTGCTGAACGCGCTGCAACTGTTCGGGATGGGCTATTCCTGGGGCGGCTTTGAAAGCCTGATCATCCCGTTCGACTGCGCGAGCTATCGCACCGCGACCAAGTGGCATCCGGGCGGCCCGGCGCTGCGCCTGCATATCGGCCTGGAAAACACCGAGGATCTGAAAGCGGATCTTGAGCGCGGCTTTGCGGCCTTTGCCGCCGCGCAATGAGCCTGTGCGTGATGACCGCGGCGATCAGGCCGCGGTCTGCCGGCCGTGCAAGATGATGAAATACATGTTCCGGAAATACACGATCAGGCCGAACGCCTGACCGGCGATGAACACCGGATCGCGCCGGTACAGCGCATAGATCAGCAGCAGAATGCCGCCCCCGATCGAGAAGAACCAGAACGCCACCGGAATCACGCTCTTGCGGGCGCGCTCCGAGGCGATCCACTGCACCACGAAGCGCATCGTGAACATCGCCTGCGCGACAAAGCCGAGGATCACCCAGCCGTCGAACTTGATGACGAATACGTCGTGCAAGTAAGCGCCGAGCAGATTGAACAGATCAGTCACGGCTCGTTACCTCACTCACCACCGGGGTGGCCTTCTTGCGCCTGATCAGCCACCACACGCCGGCCAGATCCATGATGCCGATCCACAGCCGGTCAAAGAAACCATAGTTGGACACGCCGGACAGCCGCGGCCGATCCGCGACGTCGACATAGACGATGTCAAAACCCTCGCGGCGCACCAGCGCCGGCAGAAAGCGGTGCAGCCCGTCAAAATACGGCAGCGCCAAAAACACCTCGCGGCGGAACGCTTTCAGCCCGCAACCGCTGTCACGGGTGCCGTCGCGCAAAATGCCATTGCGGACGGTATTGGCGATCCGCGACTGAATCTTTTTAAAACCCGTATCCTTGCGGCCGACGCGCTGCCCGGCCGCGAGACCAACGCGCGCGCCGCCCTTTTCGATCGCCGCGATCAGATCGGGCAGGAATGCCGGATTGTTCTGGCCATCGCCGTCGAGCGTCGCGACGATCGCGCCGCGCGCATGGCGGACGCCGCTGCGCACCGCCGCCGATTGCCCGCATGACTGCTCGTGGCGGACCTGGCGCAAATGCGGCAGCCGGCCGCGCAGCGCCGCCAGCCGCTGCGGCGTGGCATCGCTGGAACCGTCATCGACATAAATGATCTCGTAGGCCCAGCGTCCGTCGAGGGCAGCGGCGATCTCGGCAATCAAGGGCTCGACATTGTCGGCCTCGTTGCGGACGGGAACGACGATCGACACGCCAGGTGTTGCGCCGGAATGGGTCACAGGTTCGCTCATGGTTGGATCAGAGGCCCGCGGTATCGCGGGATGACGCGACAGCGGGTCGCGGTGGCCCGCTTTTATGAGGGGAAAGCCCCGCGGGCAACCTTTTTGAGCTGATCCAGCGACGGCCCCGGCAGCGCCACAATGCGGCCATCTGGCTGGATCGTGAACGCCAGCCGCCGCGCGGCGAACCAGTAGCGCACCGCCATCGCGCCGATGATGCCGGTCAGCGCGCCGGCCACCACGTCGCTGGGATGATGGGCCAGCAGCACCAGCCGGCTGACCGCAATCAGAATCGCATAGCCGAACATCCATGCCATGGTGCGCGGCCACAGCGCCGAGACCGCGAAGGCCAGCGCAAACGCCGTGGTGGCGTGGCCGGACGGCAGGCTGGCATAGGCTTCGCTCCAGGCGAAGTGCGAGAAATTGAAAGCGTTGGCCTCGCCGCCGACGAACGGCCGGCCGCGGCCGATCACGCCCTTCAGGACGTCGCCGATCAGCACCGGCACCAGCACCGCCAGAAACAGGAACTGCACGCGCGTCGCCAGCGACAGCAGCACCACGCGCCTCCAGGCGCCGAGCTTCGCTGCGATCAGCACCAGCGCCAGCAGCAGTAGCGCCAACGTCCACAGCACATAGGCCGATTTGCCGAAATCGGTGATGATCCGCACCGGCCACAGCGCCGCGGTGCCGCGCGGGGGCATCCAGCCGATCTCGGTGGCGTCGAGTGCCACCATCAGCACCGCGATCACCACCGCCAACAGCGCGGTGAGCAGCAGCATGCGCCGCGCCCAATAGCGCGCCGCGACAGCACGGCGCGAATGCGACGGCTGCCGGACCAGTTGACGCAAGGCCCCGGCAACGATCGCGCCGAGCTCAGTCACATAAGACGGCGGCCCGCCGCGCGCTCCGGGGGTCATCTGTGCCGCCTCTATTCTGTGCCTTCGGAACGGAACACCGCGACCGAGATCGCCCGGCCCTGCGAGAAGTTGTAGCCCTCGATTCGGGTGGCGACGTTGTAGCGCAGCCCGATCGCGTCTGCGCGGGCGGCGAAAGCGCGTTCGGTGCGCGATTCCACCAGCGCGAACCGGCAGCTGCCCTGCAGCAGGAAGTCGGCGGCACCGGAGCCGTCGGTCAGCAGCGTCTGGGTGCCGGTCATGAACACGAGGCTCGGTTCCTGATAGCCCGAGGCGGCAGCCTTCGGCCCGACGCACACCACGCTGCGCAGCGCGCGCGCGATCTCGACGCTCGGGAACAGCGGTTTTAGCGACGGGATCACGATGCCGTACACCGCAATGCTGAGAAACAGCGCGGACGCGACCGCATTGAGCAGCGACTGCTCGGCGCGCACGTCTTCATAGAGCCGCCAGGCCAGCAGCCCGAGGATCATCGACACCGCCACGAACGGCCAGGCCAGGAACGCCGGCTGTTTAGTCAGCCAGATGGCGCCGACCACGGCAACGGTGAGCACGATCGCCGGAATGGCGAACCACCAGGCCGCGCCGCGCGTCAGCCAGGACCGCGACAGCACCCGGCGCTCCAGCGCGCCAGCGGTCAGGATCGCGATCGCCGGATAGAGCGGCAGCACATAATGCGGCAGCTTGGTGATCACCAGCTCGAACACGATCCAGGCCGGCAGCAGCCAGGCCAGCAGATATTGCGCACCGGGCTCGCGGCGCGAGCGCCACACCGCCGGTGCCGCCATCGCCGCCAGCGGCGCGCCGGGCCAGAAGGTCACCCAGAACAGCGCCAGATACAGGCCGGGCGGCGCGCCATGGGATTCCTGGCCGCTGGCGATCTTGCTCAGCATGTCGCCGCCGACCGAGTCGGAGAAGAACGTGTCGCCGGCGCGCAGGAAGATCGCGATGAACCAGGGCAGCACCAAAAGCAGCACCCATGGCAGCCCGAACAGCGGCCGCAGCCGCCACAGCCAGGCGAGCGAGCGGTCGAGCACCGCCAGCGTGCCGGCCGTCAGCAGCACGAACAGCAGGATCAGCGGCCCTTTCAGCAGGATGCCGCCGGCAATCGCGGTCCAGAACACCGCGGGCACGGTCCAGGGCGGGGTGTCCTCATCGCGCTGCCAGGACAGATAGGCGCGCGCCATCGCCCCCATGGTGGCGATCACGGTCAGCAGCAGCATCGCGTCGGTCTTGGCGAGCCGTGCTTCGACCCCAAGCAGGATCGAGCTGCACATGATCAGCGCAGCCAACACGGCCCCTCGCCGCGATACGAACGCGAGCGCGGTCCAATAGGTCAAAAGCACCGCGCCGATGGCGCCGGCCATCGAGGGCACGCGATACAGCCAGATCCGCACCTCGGCGCGCGGCAGCCCCAAGGTCGAAGCGGTCTCGACCACAGCCGCCTGCAGCCAATAGATGCCGACCGGCTTCTTGTAGCGCACCTCGTTCTGGAAACGGATGTCGACGAAATCGCCGGTTTCCACCATCTGTTTGGTGGCTTGGGCAAACCGCGCCTCGTCCCGGTCGATCGGCGGGATGTTAAAGAAGCCGGGCAGTATGAACAACAAGCCGACCAGCGCGAGAAAGGCCACCGCGCGGACATGGCTGCCGGTGACAAAATCGATCACGCTCGCCAAACCCCGGCCGGGATTGACCCGGTTATTGGGCGTTTTTGGCGCGGCAAATCGCGGTTGTGCGTAAGTCTCGATCATGAGTGTCGCATACGCTGAAACCGCTAGCCGGACAACCAGTTGCCGGGGCTCTATTGAATTCGGATAACAACTGTGTCCGCGGCGCCCATGGCATCCAGCACCGTGAGCCGGGCGAAGCCGGGTTGCGGCTGATTGAGCAGCCGCTGACGGCGGCTGTCGAGCTCCCCGACCGACACCCCATTGACCAGAACCGTCATCGGGGTGACCCCGCCCGACACCTTGATCGGCAGCGACGGCACGCCGTCATTCCCGGCGGCCTCGATCCGTGAGCCATTGAGCGGGAATTGAATGCGCAGCGCCGCGGCATCGCCGGTGCGCAGCAATTCCCCGGCCGGCCGGAACCGGCGCAGCGGCAAGGGCAGCTTGGCATTGCTGGCCAAAAGCGCGCCGCGCGGCGCCTTCGGCAGCGGCGCCGGCAGCCGGCCGGTACGGGCGAAGGCGTCGAACAGAATCGGCGCCGCGGCGGTGCGGCCCACCAGCCCGGGCACCGGCGCGCCGTCGGGCCGCCCGACCCAGACCCCGATCGTCAGCCGGCCGTCAAAACCGACCGACCAGGCGTCGCGATAGCCGTAGCTGGTGCCGGTCTTGAACGCGATCCGGTTGGCAACGGCATTGTCGGGCGGCGGCGTGCCGAGCAGCACATGGCCGACCTGCCAGGCGGCAACCTGATCGAGCAGCCGCAGCGGCTCGGCCGGCGCGGCATGATCGGCCAGCTCGCGCAGCGGCGTCACCGTGCCGAGCCGGGCAATGCCGGCATAGAGCTGCGCCAGATCATGCAGCCGCACCCCGACCCCGCCCAGCCCCATCGCGAGCCCCGGCGCCTCCTCCTTCGGCAACACCAGCGGCCCACCGGCCTGCTTGAGCCGCGCCGCCAGCCGGCTTGGCCCGACCCGGTCGAGCAATGCGATCGCCGGCACGTTCAAGGACAGCTGCAGCGCCTTGCGCACCGGCACCGTGCCCTGGAACGTCATGTCGAAGTTTTCGGGCGCATAAACGCCAAAACGGATCGGCCGATCGTCGATCAGGCTTTCCGGATGCACAAAGCCGTCCTCGAACGCCAGCCCATAGATGAAAGGCTTGAGCGTCGAGCCGGGCGAGCGCACCGCGCGCGTCATATCGACCTGCCCGGCGCGGCGCTCGTCGAAGTAACCAGGCGAGCCGACATGGGCCAGCACCTCGCCGCTGGTGTGATCGACCGCGAGCATCGCCACCGAAATATCGCTGCCGAGCGCGGCGGCGCGGTCGCGCGCCAGCGCCTCCAAGGCGCGCTGCAAGCCGATATCGATGGTCAGCCGGATCAGCGGCATATCCTTGACCGTCGCGATCGCCTGATCGGCGGCGTGCGGCGCCAGCATCGGCATCGGCTTGCGCAGCCGCTCGACCGGCGCGGCCTCGGCCTGCGCGGCATCATCGGCCGAGAGCGCGCCCTGCTGCACCATCCGTTGCAGCACTCGGTCGCGCGCCGCCCTCGCCTCACCCGGATAACGGTCGAGCCGGCGGCGTTCCGGCGATTGCGGCAGCGCCACCAGCAGCGCTGTTTCCGCCAACGTCAGCCGCTTCGGCTCCTTGCCGAAATAGGCCAAGGAGGCGGCGCGGATGCCTTCGAGATTGCCGCCGAACGGCGCCAGCGTCAGATAGAGGTCGAGGATCTGCTGCTTGCTGAGCCGAATTTCCAGTTCAAGCGCACGCACCATCTGCCGCAGCTTGGCGGTCAGCGAGCGCTCGCGCCGCGGCTCCAGCAGCCGCGCCAGCTGCATGGTGATGGTCGAGCCGCCGGAGACGATGTGGCCGTCGGTGACAAGCTGCAGCGCCGCGCGGCCGATCGCCAGCGGATCGACGCCGACATGGCTATGGAAGCGCTTGTCCTCATAGGCCAGCAGCACTTGCAAATAGCGCGGATCGACGTCGCTCGCGGCCTCAACCGGCAAGCGCCAGCGGCCATCCGCCATCGCATAGGCGCGTAGCAGCTTGCCATGACGATCGACCACCGAGGTCGAGACCTGCTGCGCATCACCGAGCGGCAGCGGGCCGAGCGCGATGATCCAGCTCGCCAAGCCGAGCAAAGCCACGACCGCCCCGGCGACAACGACGCGCACGGCGCGACGTCCTGGCCGCGTGGCCGTTTGCTCGCCCGTCGCCAGCGCGGTCATTTGGCGGAACGAACCTCCACGGCGCCGGTGATGGTGCGGCCGAAGCGCGACGGGTTGTACATGTCCTCGACATAAGCCTGCGGCAGCACGTATTTGCCGGGCGACACCGCGCGCACCACATAGGCGACGGTGAACACCGCCTTGTCATTGCTGGCCCGATCGATGAACGCCGTAAAACGGTCGTCGCGGAATTCGCTATGCACTGGCTCGACGCCCTCTTCGATCCAATCGAGCGTGCCCGTGTCACCCGACGACACCAGATGCGGATTGTCGATCTCAAAGCCGGCCGGCAGATAGTCGGCGACCAGGATATGGCCGTATTCCGGCTTGGCCTCGGTGACTTTCAGCACCACCGCAAAGCGGTCGTTCTGCTTGGCTTTGCTGGGATCGGCCGGTTTGCCTTCCAGCGTGTAGTAACCGCGTTCGATCTTAAAGCCATTGGCGACCGCAGGCTCCGGCGTGATCGGGGCCCCCGACATCGAGATCACCGCCTGCAGCGGCGCATCGCCGGTGTTGGTGATCTTGAGCGGCTGGCCGGCCAGCTCCGCGGCCTTGTAGCTGCGATACAGCGCGGTCTTCACCGGGCTGCCATTGAGATCGAGCGCCAGCGTTTCATTGGCGAGCGCGCGCGCCGCCAGCACCAGCCAGGCGTTCTCCTGGGTCGAGGTGTAAGGGGTGAGACCACGCGCCGCCTCGACGCGCTGCACCGCCTGGGTGAGCGTGGCGCGCGGCGCATTGCCCTCGCCCGCCAGCGACACCAACGCCGCGGCATCGCGGAGCTGCGAGCCGTAATCGGTGCGGCCGTATTCGAGCGTCGGCTTTGGCGCCAGACTATCGGCCGCTGCGGCATAGACCCGCTCGGCGCGCACCCGGTCGCCGACCAGCGCCAGCGCGGCAGCGAGCTGCGCCTTCGCGATCGGCGTTGCCATCGCGTTCAGCTTGGTGTCGGCGAGGTAGCGCAGATCACCGATCGGCGCCGCGCCGTTGCGCGCCAGCACATAGAGCCCATAAGCGAGATCGCGGCCGCCATCCTTCTCAGGCTCGGCGGCGTTGACCACGGCATTGCGGATGCGATCGAGCGCGCTTTTGAACAGCGGGTCCGGCACCGCAAAACCCTTTTCGCGGGCGCGGGTCAAAAAGTCGGTGACATAGGCATCAAGCCAGGCGTCATCGCCGCCCGCCGACCACAGACCGAACGAGCCGTTCGAGCCCTGACGCGCCAGCAGCCGATCGATGGCATCCTTGATGCGCTGATCGACGGTGCTGTCCATGGCGAGATGCGCACCGGCCGCAAGGTCGTTGACATAAAGCAGCGGCAGCGCCCGGCTAGTAATCTGCTCGGAGCAGCCGAACGGATAGCGATCGAGCGCTTTCAGGATGGTGGCGGCATCGAGCGCGGTCGAGAGGCCGACCGAGACCGACACCGCGCCGGTGCCGGCCACGAAGTCGGCAAACACGTCCGAGCCCAGCGTCAGGCTCTCGCCCTTGGCGAGCGTGCGCACCGAACGCCGCGCCAGAATCTGCGTGGCCGGCTTGACGTCGAGCGCGTAGTGGCGCTGCAAGGCAAGGCCATTTGGCCCCTTGATCGCGACATCGACCTGCGCCTGCCCGGCGCCGCTGGCGGCGAGCGCGAGCGTCGTGACAGCGCGCTGCTTGGCCGCCAGTTTGAGCGTGGTCGCCGGCTGGCCGGCCATCTTCACCGGGCCGGTAGTACTGACGTCGAGCGTGTAGTCGCCGGCGACGCCCTCGACATTGTCGAGTTCAAAGGTCAGCGTGCCGTTGTCACCACTGAGCAGGAAGCGCGGCAGAGTGGTGGTCAGCACCACCGGGTCGCGCACCGTGACATCGGTGTTGGCACGGCCGATCTTGGTCGCGGTCCATGCCACCGCCATCACGCGCGCGGTGCCGGCAAATTCGGGAATGTCGAAGTCGATGGTCGCGGTGCCATCGGCGCCGACCGTGACGATGCCGGAATAGAGCGCCAGCGGCTTTTGCGTCGGCGGGCTGCCCTGCAGCTCGGCACCGGCGCTGTCACCGCCGCTGCGCACCTGGCCGCGCGTGCCCTGCATGCCGTCGATCAACTGACCATAGAGATCGCGGATCTCCGCGGTCAGCCGGCGCTGGCCGAGATAGAACTCATCGGGCGCCGGCGGCTTGTAGTTGGTGAGATTGAGAATGCCGACATCGACCGCCGCGACCACCACCTTGGCGTCTTCGCCGGGGCTGAGCCCGCCGAGCTTCACCGGCAAACGCAGGCTGCTCGAAGGCCGCACCAAGGCCGGCGGCGACAGCGTCACCGACAGCGTGCGCGCCGCCTTGTCGATCCCGAACCATTTGAGGCCGATGGCACGGCCGGGCATGCGCTGCGCGGCGGCATCGAGCGGCCGGCGCAGCGTCGCGACCAGATACGCGCCCGAGCCCCAATCCTTGCCGACCGTGAGCTTGACCTGGTTCTGCCCTTCCTTGACGTCGAGGCTTTGCGTGAGCAGCAGCCGGTCGCCGAGCACATTGACGGCGAGCTTGCCGGCGCTGCGCGCATTGACGGTCACCACCATGGTGTCGCCGGAGGCGTATTGCGGCTTGTCGATCGAGGTTTCCAAAAGATCCGGCGTATCGGCAGAGCCGTCCGAGTACCAGCCGACGTCGAATTGCAGCTGGGTGATCGGGCCATCGGCATCGGTCGATTTGACGTCGAGCCGGTAGCGGCCGGGCTGCGGCGTGAACGACAGCCGCGTCGGCTTGTCGGCGGCAATGGCGAGATCGCCATCGGCGACGCGCCGCGTGGTTTTCACCGGCTCATAATCCCAGGTCGAGTTCTGGCGATACCATTGATAGCGCGACTCGATCTTGAGCAGCTCATAGCGCAGCCCGCTGCGCGCCAGCTGGCCGCCATCGGGCGCCACGAACACCACGTCGAAATTGGCGTTATCGCCTTCGGCAACGTTCTTGTCGGCGAACAGCGGCTTGACGCCGATCATCGCCGATTTGGGCGCCACCGGCAGCACCAGCTTGCGCTCGACGGCGCGGCCACCGGCCTCGCTCATGCGGACAAAAATCTGCGCCTCCTGCGACCGCGACGAGGACGGCGGCTTGGGCAGCGAGACCGGGAAAGTCGCGACGCCTTGGGCGTCGGCTTCCGGCAGATTTTCGATCGGGGTGCGCTCGTTGCTGGCGGTCTCCTCATCGGCGACGCCAAACTGATAGCCGGGATAGCCGGGCCGCTCGCTGGCGGGCGCGACCAACAGGTCGCCTTCGAGCTGCAAGCCGGAGGCTGGCGCGCCATAAAGGAACCGGCCCTCGACCTTCAGCTCGGCCGGCGCATCGGGCTTGATCAGCTTATCCTTGGAGCTGAGCTCGAATTCGATCCGATCCGGCACATAGTCTTCGACCATAAAGGTGGTCTCGCCGACGCTGCTGCCCTTCGGGTCAGTGAAGGCGCGCACCCGCCAGGTGCCGGTCGGCACCGCGGAATTGAGCGGCAGCGTCAGGCTGCGGCCGCCAGCGCCCTGGTCTGGCAGCACAGCGCGGCGGAACTCGACGCCGTCCGGCCGCTCGACCACCAGGGTCAGCGGCGCGCCGGTGATGGCGTTGCCCTGGCCGTCGCGCAGCAGCGCGGTCAGATACACGGTTTCGCCGGAGCGATAGACACCGCGCTCGGCATAGACGAAGGCGTCGGCACCGGCCGGCACCGCGCGCCCGGCAACGCCGCGATCCGACAGATCGAAGGCGTTACTCTTCAAGCTGAGGAAGGCGTAATCCGATTTGTCGGTGGCAACCGTCAGCATCGCCGGCGACAGACCACCCTCGCCGAGCGCCAGCCCGGACTCAAACAGCGCATGGCCGCTGTCATCGGTCTTGCGGGTGGCGAGGATTTCGTTGTTGCGCGCGACGAGCCGCACCTCGGCCTTGCCAAGCGGCTCGGTCGAGGCCAGCGAATTGACGAACACATGGATGCCGTCATGGCCTGAAAACGCGGTCAGCCCGAGATCGGAGACGATGAACCACTGCGTCGCCAGCGAGGCGTAATCTTCATCCGAGCCGGAGCCTGGGCCTTTTGGCGCGGCGGTCATCACATAGACGCCGGGCTGCAGCTCGCCGAGCACCTGATCGACCGGAAACGCGGTGGTGACGTCGGCATTGAGCGGGCTGGCGGTGTCGAGCTCGCCGGACCACACTTTCATGCCGCGCTCGCCGCCAAGATCAGACAGCTCATAGCTCGACAGCGCGCGCTGAAAATCGCTGCCAACCACGGTGTTGATCAAATTGCGGTCGCCGATCCGGAACACCTTCACCGTCACGGTGGTGGTGTTGACGCTGACCAGCGGGATGCCGCGCTGCCCGGTGCGCGGCAGCACATAGGCGCGTCCGGTGAAGCGCACCAACGGCTTGCGATCGCGCACATAAACGTTGAACTCGGCCGATTTCGGCAGCGTTTCCTTGACCGCCGACGGCAGGCCGACGCGCAGGCTGACATTGTAGCGTTCGCCGTGCTTCAGCCCTTCGACACACAGCTGCTTGTCTTCGGAACTCAGTGCCGGCTTGTCGGTGCCGGCCATCGCCACGAACGGGGCAAAATCGGTGCGCTTGGCGAGGTCTTCCGAGAACTGGAAACAGACCCGCGGCGTCGCCGATTCCGAATCCACCGTGTAGTCGAGCAGCCGGAAGCCATATTCGTCGCGCAGCCGTTCATATTGGCCGCGCACATCGGCGGTCTCGCGCAGGTCGAGCGACAGCCGCAGGGCGTCGAGCGCCGGCCGCCACAATTTCCGCTCCGCCATGGCGCGGCCGAGCAGCGCTAGCGCTTCGGCCTCCTCACCGCGATTGCCGGCGCGCTGATAGGCGATATAGGCCACGGTCGAGGCGCGCTCCAACAGCACGGTCTGTTCGCTGGTGTTGGCGGGCTTGACCAGCAGGATGGTGCGCGCCATCCGCAGCCAGTTGCTGGCATCGCCCGGCGACAGCGCCGCGATCTGCCCGAGCGCCTGCAGCGCGGTGCGCTGATCGTTGCGTTTGAAGGCGGCGTCGACATCGGCGCGCAGCGCCGCGGCCGGCTTGCTGGTGCCCGCCGCGTCGGCCTTGATCTGCGCTTCCAGCTTGATCGCGGCGTCCGCAAGATCATCGCGGGTCAGCGCTTTGCTGGCGGCTTGGGCCGAGACCAGGCCGAACCACAGGACGGAGCAACACAACAAGCAAAAGGCGGTGCAAACCGAAACGGCCCGAACCCAGATCTTCATGTCGACTCCCCCTGCCCCGGATCGCGGCGACGTCGAGGCCGCGGAAGCGACACCGACGTGACGACTTCCAGCCTCAGGCCACCCGGCCGCGCCGGACTCGTTTCGGCGCGCATCTTCGCGTCCGGCTGCGCCAAACACAACGGCAGCAGCCACTTTGCTTTGACAGCCGTTCGCGCTAAATGGTTCGACAGTGGCGCCTACGGCTTTCGCTGAATGGCTTCGCTGGTTGACGGGCTGCGGTTGCAGCCCCAATTGGCCACCGCATCGACGGTCCCATAGCTCAACTGGATAGAGTAGCGGATTTCTACTCCGCGGGTTGCAGGTTCGAATCCTGCTGGGATCGCCACCCCTCATTTGCGAGCGCTTTCAATGGCTTGATCTGCTTTTGGCGAACCGAATCAACCGGTGAGTCAATAAACGTGGATGCCTCACAATTCCGTGCTCGGCACTGTCTTGATCTGGAGCGGGCCTCCATTTCGCAAAACCGCTCCAAGATGGCGCGGCGGCTTGCGGGTGCTGTCCGCCAAATTGTCCGCAAACTCGGCTTTGGTGCTATATTACCCTCGCAACATTGGCGGCGCCCGGCATCGTTCGGCTGGCACCTGGCAAGCGTTGTGACCTCGATGCCGTGATCGAAACGATCATGCCCGGCCTGCCATGCCGTTCGACGATCACAGTCAGTTCGCGGGCCACACACTGGCCAGAGAGCGAGGTGTCCGGGTTGGCGGCGCGCCGATGCCCGTCTTGGTCAAGTCCTCGAGGATGTTGAAACCGCGGGCGAACTGGCCAAGGACGGAATCGGCCGAATTGCGCGCGTTTTGCCTGGCATCACAGGAAAAGAGCCGCAGGAGTTTTGGCAGAGGAAGCTCAGGTGTCTCAAGGAGTCGCGAATCGCAGTACGCGGCTCCTGAGATCGCCCGGCCGATAAGCCCTCTGTTAGACTGATTTCATCTTCTCGGATCCTGCTCCGGCCAGGAATTGAACCGCCCCGAATTCAATCCGAATTAAATCCGAGGGGCAACGTCACTCACAACTACCGATAAGAACTTTGACAGCCGTATCGCGAAATACGATACACGCGACCGTACTCATCAAGTCGATCAGCAGGAATAGAACTCGGCGGAACTATGTCGTCTTTCCATTCCCGTAAGTTCGACGTTGCCACATAAAGAGATTCCTCGAATGGAACCAGGGCGGTCACGCGTTGTCCGAAGAATGCCGCCCCCAACCCATCATCCGGCCGTCCTGCATATGGGATAAACGTCTCATTCACCTCAGGACTGAAAGCCCTAAAGAACAATCCCCAGACCCCCTCTTTGTGATCAAATCTCCAGATTTCCCCCTTTGGCCAATAGCCAACAAACAGGTCTCCACAATATTCGGCCATCGACTGAGCTTCATAGCCCAATCGTTGAAGTGAAACCTCTTGAATAGCCGGAGGCGTAAAAGTTGACGGCTTCAATACGTCGCCATCAAATTCATATAAACGCCCGGTCGGCCACTCACCAATCAGCGTCTTCGATTGATAGATAATAGAGCTATAGAATTGTATTTTCCTCGGTTCAACCAACATATCTTGACGGGACTCATCACATCGGTAGACATCGTCCTCCATTACCATCCGACACCACCTACCTCCCTTAAAAAGAAGAGCGTCGGCATAGTTAGTAATAGCAAGAACACTGTCTCCAGAGATGGCATAAACATAAGGAAATGACCCTCCCTTAACAGATATTCTCTGGCATTGCTTGCTACCAAGAATCAGACACGCACTGAGCACTCCATGATGATAATCAAAACTAAATTCATGCGTCCTATTGATCAGACGCGGCCTAATTGATTTGAATATATACTCCTTGACGTAGTTCGCTCCAAACTTCCGAAACTGCACTTCGTTGGCCAAATCTCGGAGGATAAGCCGACCTCCTGAAACGAAGGCATATCCACTACGGAATGCTTTTGAGACTCTGTCAACCATCTCAATACGGTAAGGGTAATCGCCATCAACCCATTCGTGGATACCCTGGTAGCTATTAGCCGAATATGATTGCCACTGGACAATCGGCGACCAATGATTGTAGTGGACCCGACGATTGAACTTCTGAACAACGACAATTGATCCAATTGCGATAATTAGGATAGAAAATACGATTCCAAGCTTCATCTTTAAACCGCGCGATCAACTCCCCAAACCGGGGGAGCATTTGTTGAGTTTTCTTGATCCGCCCCCAGACTGGACCTTAGACCACCCAGAACTAGAGTTTTGCACATCTGATCACGTTGGCGGGATGGTAGCGCCGACGTGGTTTGGCAGCAAAATCGGCGGTCGATTACCGGTCGACCCGAGAGGCTGTTTCCTCATTATGGAATTTACGTCAAGTATCCAATTTTTCCCGGGCGTCCGCAAGGAACAGGAATCGATAGGCGTTCAGGCATTCTGCGTCGGCTTGCTCGGCGCGATGTAATGCCACTCGATCCGGGCGGCATCGGCCCAAGCCAGGATGTGGTGAGTTCGGTGCCGTTGTCGCTGACCACCATCTTCGGCTTGCCGCGCTCCACTTGTCGATGCTGGCATCGCTGCCGCCGTGCTTGCGGCACAGCTCGGCAACCGCAACGCCGGACTCGTGCTCCTTCAAAATCCCCGATGATCTGCCCTTCTGAAAAGCGACTGCGCTTCAGGTTCTGGTCCTCGTCTTGGGCCAGAACGAACTTCAACCTGGATTAGCCTGCGGACGGTCAGGAGTTACGGCAGCCTGTCGGCCTGCTGTATTAGCGCTTCTTCCCTCATCGGCAATTCCCAGCAAACTCCGTGCTCACGTATGGTCGGCGCCGCTGCACGCATTCGCTCCACAACTTGAGAAACAGACCGACGTCCCGCAATGGGTATCGATGGCCGCGTTATGCCCCGTCGAACACTGTCGCCTCTTCCGCACGCTGGCATAATGCCAGGATGAACGGGATCGAGGATTAAATGGTCTCACGCCGCTGACGCCAAGTACGGCAAAACTCGAGTGCGGAGATCATCTCTTTCTCGACCGTAGAGACTGAAATGTTGAGACTGCGCGCAATCTGGGGGTAAGTCATGCCATCGACCTTGCTAAGCAGAAAGATGCGCTGAGTGCGCATCGGCAGCGTCTGTAGCGCACGCAGCAGAGCGTCGAGATCCAACCGGCTGGCCACCGCGTCTTCAGGGTCCACGACGCCAGTCTGCAACTGCTCCGACGACACTTTGCTGGCATAAGAGGCGCGAACGCGTTCTGCCCGGATCGTATCGCAAGCGAGATTCCGTGCGGTCGTGACGACGAGACCGACGTCCCTTTCGGTTACCTTTCGATTCATCAGCTTGATAAACGTCTCGTGGACGACGTCTTCCGCCGTATGCGCATTTCCGGTGATGCGACGCACCATCCGCTTGAGCTGGCCCTGCTCCGCTCCGAATATACTGAGCAGCTCTGTCGCAGACGACATGAAATCCCCATCGTAGCGCATCAGCCCCGACCGAACGGGAAGCGTTCGGCGTAGTCGCTGACGTCATCGCCGACACAACTCGAAGCGAAAGCGATGTTCGTAGACATTACCTCAGGTCATTCTTCTAACCGCATTCCTCGCGGATCTGTCAACGCCGCACGGTCTTTGCAATCGATGATTGGTTGAATTCTAAGTTATGGACGCTGGTCACGATTACGGGTCTGGCGGGTGTCAATCGTTGATACCATACGACCCCGCCGTTCGGGCCGCTTTACGGAAGACACATCGATGCACGGATCCATGCGCGAGATCGCCGAGCGCGCAACCTTCCAGAGTTTTGCCAATTGCTACCGGCGCGAAATCGATCCCGGGATGCCATCGTCACATCGGTCGGAATGCGGGCAACGGCAGAAGTACATCGAGTGGTCCTGCCCGATGGCGGCCGCGACATTACGCGCCGAAATCGAGCGGGAGTCGCTGTGCGGTCCGCTTCGCTTCGGGCGCGTCTACATTTGCCGAACGCCAGAGAACGCCTGGCACGAAATCGCGCCGCTCCGGGCGCTCTATCTGATGGTGCAGGAATGCTACTCCGGCATGGGCGCTGCAAGGGCGGAATCGCTGCGCAACGAAGAAGCAGAGCTGCTCGGCCGCGTACTCGCGAGCTATCAGTGTATCGCCGACGGCCTGCAGCAGACATCCGACCACACTGGCCGCACCTTCATCGATTGCGAACAAAGCCTGACGTTTGGGCATTGGCTTCATCCGACACCAAAGAGTCGGCAAGGCATGGCCGACTGGCAGCAGCCCACCTACGCGCCGGAGCATCGTGGCCGGTTCCAGCTCACATACTTTGCCGTCGATGCTACGCTGTTACGTCACGGCAGCACAGATGAGGTTTCCGTCTCTGGGATTCTCGAGACGCTCCTGCCTGCGTCCTGCCGCCCAACGCTGCGTCCGGGAGAAGCTCTGCTCCCCCTCCATCCGCTACAGGCCGAAGCTGTGATGCTCGATCCCGACATCGCGGAACTCGCCAGACAAGGCAGGCTCCGCCACCTCGGCTCGTTCGGGGCAGAGTTCTCGCCGACATCCTCGGTTCGCACGCTGTACAGCGCCGATGTACCGTGGATGCTGAAATTCTCTCTGCCGGTTCGGATCACCAACTCCTTGCGGATCAATCGGATGCCGGAGCTGAGGGCCGGCGTCGAAATGTCTCGGCTGTTCGCACGCACCGATTTTCTCGCGCGCCATCCTTGCTTCCGGCTGATCCGCGATCCGGCCTACCTGACGCTCGCCCTACCCGGCCGCACGGAGAGTGGGTTCGAAGTCATCTTCCGCGAGAATCCATTCGTTTCGGGCAGCGAGACCAAGGGCGTTACGATCGCAGCTCTGACAGCCGACCCTCCGCCCTGCACGCGCTCGCGGCTCGACTTATTGGTGCGCGAACATGCTACGCAGCAAGGCCTGCCTGTGGTGAACGCTTCGCGGCAGTGGTTCTCAGCCTATCTCGATTGCGCGCTGGACCCGCTCGTCAGGCTCTATGACGAGCTGGGCGTTGCCTTGGAAGCCCATCAACAGAACGTTCTGCTCGACGTCTCCTCCGGCCTGCCGACCGCGTCCTATTATCGGGACAATCAGGGCTTCTACCTGTCGAGCGCCCATCGCGATCGGCTGGTCGCGCTCGTGCCGGACACCGCCGAGATTGGCGGTTTGTATTTCGACGATCGCGCGATCCAAGAGCGGTTCGGCTATTACCTGATCGTCAATCAGATCTACTCGGTGATCGCCCGCATGGGTCAGGATCTGCTAATCGACGAAGAAGCGCTGCTGATCATATTACGCGAGCGGCTGAGCGGCCTAACGGACGAACTCGACGGAGTCGGGCGCGACTTCGCCGCCAGTATTCTCGATCGCCCGACCGTCTCCGCCAAAGCCAACCTCCTGACACGAATACTCGACATCGACGAGCTAGAAGCCGAAGACGGCCGCGCGATCTATGTGCAGTTGCCAAATCCGCTGTTTTCCGATCGGCGCGCGGCACGAAGAGGAGAAGCTCATGTCGCTTCCCGGTGACGTCCCGGCCCTGCCGGAGGAGCGAGTCGTGCGCCAGCTCATTGCTGCGGCCTTGTATGAAAACCTTTGCGGACCAATCGCGTTGGCCCCTTGTCCGGCTCGCCGCTTTGAATGGCGCTGCAACGGACGTGCGTGGCGAGCGCACGGCCGGATCGGCGCTTTCGGCCGACCTCGGCTGGATCCGGGAACGGTTGAGTGTCGCACCGGCTGTGTGTGGAACCAGGCGTCAATCGCGGATGCGGTGGCGGACCTTCCCGCAGACCCGCAACAACGCGTACGGCTTGGTCAAGAACTCGCCCAGACTGAAGCATTGGTGCGTTGGAATCGGCTCAATGCTCCGCGCCATGACCGGCGACGGATGTCATTTTCCGCCCTCGACGCAGCGATCGACGAAGGGCACCCCTATCATCCGTGCTTCAAGTCACGCACCGGTTTCGACGAGCATGACCATCGCCGCTACGGCCCCGAAGCAGGAGGCGCCTTCCAATTGGTCTGGCTCGCGGTGACGCGGGATCTGCTCCATATGTCGTTGCCGGACGCGGAAGAGACGTTCTGGAAACGAGAGCTCGGCGCCGCGGGACTAGCAGAGATCGCAGCGCACGCTGCTGCTCTCGGTCTCGAACAGCAACGTTTCGGTCTGATGCCAATCCATCCCTGGCAATGGCGTGATCTGTCGGCCAACCGCCTGCGTCCCCTGCTCCAGGCCGGCCGTATTCACGATCTCGGCGCTGCCGGTGATCTGTATTGCGCCAGCCAGTCGGTGCGCACGCTCGGTAACGCTCAGAGCCCGGGCCGGAGCAGCGTCAAGCTATCGCTCGGCATCGTCAACACCTCGACACTCCGCAACATTGAGGCACACTCCGTCGCGACCGCCCCGGAGTTGTCGCGCTGGCTCGACGCGGTGCTCGACAGCGACCCGCTGTTCGGAACCAGCTATCGACTCGACATCCTCCGCGAATTCGCCGGCGCGATCGTCGATCGCGATGGTCCGCTCGGGGGAGAAATCGCCGCAATCTGGCGGGAGAGCGTCGAGAGCAAGCTTGCGGACGGCGAGTGTGCAGTGCCGTTCAATGCGCTGATGGCGATCGAATCAGATGGCCTGCCCTTCATCGATCCGTGGCTGCAGCGCTACGGCATCAAGCCATGGCTCGACCGATTGATCGAAGTTGCGGTGCTGCCGGTGTGGCGGCTGCTCGTCGTCCATGGCATCGCTACCGAAGCGCACGGACAAAACATGGTGCTGGTGCACCGCGACGGCTGGCCCGAACGTCTGATCCTGCGCGACTTCCACGACAGCCTGGAATTCGTGGCGGACTTCCTAGCCAATCCGAACCTGGCGCCGGACTTCCCGACGCTCGATCCTCGTTATCGTCGCGCGCTGCCGAACCAGTATTATTGGATGGAGCGACCGGAGGACTTGCGCGACCTGTTCGTCGATTGCCTGTTCGTGTTCAATCTGTCCGAGATCTCGCATCTGGTGCAGAGCTTCTACGGGATCAGCGAGGGCGCTTTCTGGCATCGGGTGTCGTTGCGTCTGGCCGCCGACATCGCCGAGCACGGCCTCGGTGAACGCGCCGCCTGTCTCGGCTTCGGCTCACCTGAGATTGTGATCGAGAGCCTGCTCGCCCGAAAGCTCGGGCTGTCGGGTGAAGCGCTCCAACACAAAGTCCCCAATCCACTTGCGGCCGTCGCGCCGATCGCACGGGAGTATGCATGATCCAGGTCGGCGACAGTTTCTACGATCAAGCACAGCTGAACGCGATGGGCGCCCGCGCCGCTGAGGCTGTGGGCCTCAACGATCGGTCCAAGCTGAGCTTTGCAGTCTGCCTGTCCGATCCGGCAGAATTCCTGGCACTGCTGCTCGCTATCCGCGATGCCGACGCCAGTGTGCTGCCGATCCATCCGTCCACACCGCGCGCTGCGGCGCGACGGCTTGCGATCAACCTCGGTTGCCACCGGCTGGTGACCGATGATTTCTCCATCGACGATCTCGGCGGCGAAGGCCCCAGCCCCGGTGGCCTGTTGCAGACGACGTCCGGCACCACCGGCGAACCGAAGCGGATCGTCCGCAGCTGGGCTGAGATCGATCGCGAGATCGATAGCTATGTGACTACTTTCGCGGGCCCGCAGGACATGACGCCGCTGGTCGCATGTCCAATCACGCATTCCTACGGACTAATCTGCGGCGTTTTGGTTAGCCTGCGCCGCAGCCAAATTCCGCACATTCTCGGCACGGCCAATCCGAAGTATCTTATAGCTCGCCTGCGTCAAACCCGGCGGCCGCTGTTGTATTCATCGCCCGCCATGCTCCACGCCATCGCCCGCCTGCTGCCGGAAGGCGAGATGATCCATGCGGCGATGACCTCCGGAACGCTACTGCCCGACCAGTGGCTGATGACGATCCGCGCTCGGACGACGCATCTGTTTCAGCAATATGGCTGCTCGGAAGCCGGATGCGTCGCGATCAATCCGAACCTGTCGGCATCTGGCGACATGGGAGTGCCGTTGCCTCATCTTCGTGTCGAGGCCGGAGATGCCGATAAGCCGCGAGAGATCGTGGTCTACGTCGGCGAACGCGCAATCCGCACTGCCGATCTCGGCTACACAAGAGCCGATGGAACGCTGGTGTTCGTCGCGCGCCTCGACGACACCATCAACGTCTCTGGTCTCAACGTCTATCCGAAGGAGGTCGAGGACGTGGTGATGGCGATGCCGGGTGTGACCGACGCGGTGGTGTTCCGGTTGCAGGATTCACTCGCGGGGGAGCGGGTGGCTGTTGCGTTCAGCGCCGAGCACAGTATTGCACCCGCAGCATTGCGCAATTGGTGTATCAAGAACCTGGCCGCCCATCAGGTCCCAATGGAGACGGTGCGGCTGGCCCGCCTGCCGCGGCAGGCGAACGGCAAGATCAGTCGGCGAGAGATCGCTTCGCTGTACGCCGCAGGACGCCTCGAGTGTGTGACCGAGGAGACCGCAGCTTGACGCGTCAAGAGATCACAGCCGCGATACGCCAGGTGCTTGACGAGCGGATGAACAGCCGACACCTGGACGGATTCAGCCCACAATCGCGGCTGAATTCGGACCTCTACCTCGACTCGGTGTTGGTGCTGGACCTGCTTTTGCATCTGGAGCTCGATCACGGCATTGCCGCCCCCGAAGAGGCAATCGCAGCGACCGCGATCGAGACAGTGAACGATCTGGTCGAGTTGCTAGCCGGTGCTTCCCACTCTTCAGGCGCTGGTGATACAGCGGCGGCAGACGCTCCCAACGTTCATGCCGACGTCTATCCGGACATCAAAGTGCATTGCGTCGTGTCGTGTCTCTGCGACGCGGTGAAGGCCGCCGGCCTCGATCACCGTCCGCTGTATTTCGGAATCTGGGACGCCGACTTCGCTGTCTCGGACAAGTTCCAATTGCGCTATCACACCGATCAGATCAGCCACGGTTTCTTCTGCCATTGGTTCGAGCGGCTCTACGGCGTGCGCGTCACCGAATGGTACGATCATTCGGCGACCAAGCAGGCAAATCTCGACAGGCTGGTCAGTCTGGTCACCGCCCGGCAGCCGACCGAAAGCGTGATGGTGATGTTGGACATGTTCCATCTGCCGGAGCGGGAAAACAAGTTCAACCAGAACCCATTTCCGCACTATCTGATGCTCGAGACGGCGGCGGATCCAGACACGTGGCAGGTTCGCGATCCCGATTTCCGCTGGGAGGGGCCGATCGCGAAAGACCGTATCCTCAACGCCGTCGCTCAGCCGAGCGTCGCCGGTGGTTACATATTCGATCGTCGCGCCATGCGACTGCCGGCCACCGTCGATATCGGCGACTATTTTCTGGCGTGCTTCGTATCCGACGACAATCCGCTGATCCGCAGCATCCGCGAAATCGTCGACACTCATCTCGAAAGCCGCAACGGCGTGCGCCTGCAGGCGCTGGGCGATGCGATGCGTGAACTTCCTGTGCTGTCGATCCGGAAATGGGCTTACGAACACGGCTTCGCCTTTTTCTGGCGAGAGCTGAAGCTGCCGAACGACACGTTCCTGCCGTGGTGCGACCGGATCGAAGAGCTCGCGCTCGGCCTGCCGGCGTTACATCTGAAGATCCTGCGGTTGGCCCAGACCGCGGATCGCACCTGTGCCGCCGACATCTATCAGACGCTGGGCCGACTGGGTGCGCTCGAGACGGCGATCAAGGCCAAGCTGCACGAGGTATTCGTCGCCTGGTGCGCCCACCAACGTCTGCCCCAGGCGACGCTCCGGAAACGCCGTGTCGGTGTGCGGTGATGAAACTCTCAGTCTGCACCATCACGTTCCGCCATCACTTGCTCTGCTTCAGCGAGATCGTCGAGTGGACACAACGCAACGGCTTCGACGGCGTCGAGCTGTGGGGCGCACATGCGCGTAACCTGATGCAGACGCACCCGGAATACGGGTCAGACTGGCTCCGCAGTTACGGCCTGTCGGTGCCGATGTTGAGCGATTACCTGCCAACCGACGGCGACGTTGCTGACATTCGCCACCGGACCATCCAGCTCTGCCGGATTGCGCAGCATTGGTCGGCGCGAAAGATCCGTACTTTCGCCGGTAACAAGCCGAGTGCGGAACTTTCGCGCGAGGAGTGCAGAGCGCTGGCCGGCCGTATCGGTGCGATTGCCGGGATCGTCCAAGATCACGGCATCCGGTTGTTGGTCGAGACACACCCGAACACGCTGGCCGACAATGTCGAGTCAACGCTGCGCCTGTTGGCGGCTGCAGATCAGCCAGGCCTCGGTATCAATTTCGACGCCCTGCACGTCTGGGAAGGTGGCGATGATCCCGTCCTGGCGCGCCGCGCGCTCGCCGAGTTCATCGGGCATTATCATCTCAAGAACGTTCGATCGCGCACCGAACTCGGTGTGTTCGCCCCTGAGAATGTCTACTCCGCTGCAGGTTCGCGTGACGGCATGGTGCCGCTGTTCGACGGCGCGATGGAGTACGACTGCTTCCTTGCGGCGTTGGCGGATGAGTGCGGCTCGGAAGCGTCGCTCGAATGGTTCGGTCACGATTGCTTCGGAACGCTGGCCCGGGATCGACTCGCCATTCTCTCCCGCTCAATGTCGACGAGAGGTGTCGTCGGCTCGACAGGCGCGCAGCAAGTGCGGCTGACAGAGTCTCGTGTCGCCAGTCGCGTTGCCTCATCCAAAGGACACTCATGTACCTGATCCGTATCATCGCCGTGCTGACTGCCCTCGCTCTGCCCGCGTTGGCCTCCGCGGAAACAATCGAGATCCAGACCGCTCAGGGCATGGTCAGAGTGCCGGCAAGACCTTCGCGCGTCGCCGTGTTCGACATGGCGGCGCTCGATACGCTCAATCTGCTCGGCGTGAAGGTCGCCGGTGTTCCGGATCGGGTATTCCTGCCCGAACTGAAATCTGCCGCTGTCGGCGCCGAAGTGGTCGGTACGCTGTTCGAACCCAATCTCGAAGCACTCAGCGCGCTCGCGCCGGATTTGATCATTCTCGGTGGCCGTTCGTCGCCTAAGGCGAAGTTCACTGCCCGGATCGCCCCAACGATCGACATGACGATCGACGGCCAGGAATTGATCCGGGATGCCGAAATCCGCCTTCAGGCCTACGGCCGGCTGTTCGGCAAAGAGCGAGCTGCCGAGGAGGCCAGAGAGACGTTCAACTCGGCGATCGCCGCGGCGCGCAGTGCGGCCGAGGGCAAAGGGCGCGCGCTGATCGTGATGACCAACGGACCGAAAATCTCCGCCTTCGGGCTCGGATCGCGATTCGGCTGGATTCACAGCACGCTCCAGATCGCGCCTGCGGTAACCACCATGGCCCCCTCGATCCATGGCGAAGCTGTCTCGTTCGAGTTCGTCCGCAAGGCCGATCCGGACTGGTTGATCGTGGTCGATCGCGCGGTGGCGATCGGAGCCAGCGACAGCCAGGCGCGAGCCACGCTCGACAACGAGCTGGTTCGCGACACCAGAGCTTGGAAGAGCGGCCGCGTGATCTATCTGCCGTCGGCCGATCTGTATATCGCTGGCGGCGGCATCCAGGCGATGACCCGCGTTCTGGCAGCGCTCACCCGCGGTTTCTCGGAGTCGAGATGATCGCAGTCGAGCGGGGGGCTTCGCGCTCCATCGGTGCGGCCGCGCTGCTGGCGCTGGCCGCGCTGTTCGTCATCAGCATCTTCGTCGGCGTTGGCGAAGTCGCACCGCGCGACGTCTTCAGCGATCCCGATGCGCTGTATCTCGTCGCCGCGAGCCGGTTGCCGCGCACTTTGGCTGCCGTCCTGACCGGTGCTGGCCTCGCGATTGCCGGCCTGGTGATGCAAACGCTAGCGCGTAACCGGTTCGTTGAGCCGACTACGGCGGGCACCGGCCAGAGCGCCGCGCTCGGCATCCTGGTGGTCGCGCTGTTGCTCCCTTCGGCCTCGATCGCCACCAAGACACTGGTCGCGAGCCTGACCGCCCTCGCTGGCACATCGCTGTTCCTTGCGATCGCCCATCGACTGCCGCCGACGCAGCCGTTTCTGGTGCCGCTGTTCGGGCTCGTTTACGGCGGTGTGGTCGGTGCCGCCGTCACCTTTGTGGCCTGGCACACCGATCTGCTGCAGTTCATCGAGATCTGGACCAACGGCGAGTTCTCCGGCGTGCTGCGCGGCCGCTACGAACTACTCTGGGCCTCGGCCGCGGTCCTTGCCGTGACCTGGGCGTTCGCCGACCGCCTCACTTTGATGTCGCTCGGGCGCGACGTCAGTGTCGGCCTGGGGCTGGATTACGCCCGCATGATGCAGATCGGGCTGCTGATCATCTCGATCGTTACCGCACTGACCGTGGTCATCGTGGGGATGATCCCGTTCGTCGGTCTCGTCGTCCCCAACATGGTCTCGCGGCTGATCGGCGACAACATGCGGTCGCTGATCCCCTGGGTCGCGGGAAGCGGCGCCGCGCTGGTGCTCGCCTGCGACATCATCGGCCGGCTGCTGCACTTCCCCTACGAGATCCCCGTCGGCACCGTGCTCGGCGTCGTCGGCGCGGCATCCTTCCTGTGGCTCTTGTTGCGCCGGCCGTCCCATGCGTGACAGATCGACGATCGTGCTGACCACGCTCGGCCTGGTCGCGCTCGCCTGGATCGCGGCCTACATGACGGTCGGGCTGCGCGGAAACCTTTGGTTCGCGCTCGAACTGCGCGCCGTCCGCCTGCTCGCGCTGATCGTGGTCGCGGTCTCGATCGCGGTCTCGACGGTGGTGTTCCAGACGGTGACGACCAATCGGATTCTGACGCCCTCAATCATGGGGCTGGACGCGCTCTACGTGTTCAGCCAGTCGCTGCTGGTGTTCGCCGTCGGCGGGCTCGGCTTTGCGACGCTTGATCCGCGGCTCAAATTCGCCGGCGAAGCCATGGTGATGGTGACCCTCGCGGCACTGCTGTTTATGCCGCTGCTCAAGGCGCGCATGGACCTGATCCTGATGTTGCTCACCGGCGTCACCGTCGGCGTGCTGTTCCGCAGCCTGTCGTCGCTGCTCGCCCGGCTGATCGACCCGAACGACTTCGTGGTGCTGCAGAGCGCCAGCTACGCCAATTTCAACAGGATCCACGGCGAGCTTCTGGTCGCCGCCTGCGCGCTGACGCTGGTCGGCATCGCCATCGTATGGCGGATGCGCCACGTCCTCGACGTGCTGGCGCTCGGCCGCGATGTCTCGACCGGTCTCGGCCTTGAATGGCCACGCGTCGTTGCGGGCATGATCATGCTGGTCGCGGCGCTGGTCGCGGTCTCGACCGCGCTCGTGGGGCCGGTCGCATTCTTCGGCCTGCTCGTCGTCGCGCTCGGAGAAAGGCTGATCGATACGCGGCGCCACGCGATCCTGCTGCCGGCCGCAGCGCTGGTGGCGGTGATCGTGCTGGTCGGCGGCCAAACGATCCTGCAACATGTGCTCGGCGGCGCCTCGACGCTCGGCGTCGTCATCGAGTTCGTCGGTGGTCTGGTGTTCCTCGCAATGCTTCTGCACGGAGTCCGGCGATGATCGTCGTAAACAATGTCTCGCTCGCCCATCAAGGCGCACCGATCCTGAAAGACATTAATCTCGAAATTCCGGAGACCGGCGTCACCGCTCTAATCGGGCCGAACGGTGCCGGCAAATCGAGCCTGCTGTCGCTGATCGCGCGGCTTCAGCCATTACAGCAAGGCACCATAACAGTCGACGGGCTGACGGTGGGCGCAACGCCGAGCCGCATACTCGCCCGCACTCTCGCGATCCTGCGGCAAGACCCGGCGATCGCCAGCCGGCTGCGCGTGCGTGAGCTGGTCGCTTTCGGCCGGTTCCCGCACAATGGCGGCCGCATCACCGACGAGGATCGGGCGCTGACCCAGGCTGCACTCGAACGCTTCGATCTTACGTCGTTCGCCGACCGCTTCATCGACACGCTGTCGGGTGGACAGCGCCAACTCGTGCTGGTGGCGATGACGTTCTGTCAGGGCACGCGATGGTTGCTGCTGGATGAGCCGCTCAACAATCTCGACATGTTTTACGCCCGCGAACTGATGCGCGGCCTCCGCGAGATCGCCGACAGCGAGCGGCGAGCCATCGTGATCGTTCTGCACGACATCAATCAGGCGGTGACCTTCGCCGATTACATCGTCGCCCTGAAGCACGGCGCGGTGGTTGCGAGCGGCCCTCCGGAGCTGATCGCAAACACAACCAGCTTGCAGCGGATCTTCGGCTATGAGATGCCGGTCGAAAGCTATCACGGCAGGCCGGTCGTTCTGAACCACTTATGAAGTCCTGATGCATTGAAACACGGCATCCTACGATCCCACGCGAGAACGCGGCGACGGCCGCGCGTTGGAGACGCGCGACGTCGATTGTGGCCGTGCGCCTCGCGAGAGATGGCGTGGAGATGACCACCGCGTCGGATAACGACGACCGTCAGCGGGCGCTTCACGAGGCGACCGAGTGGTTCGTCCGCCTCAACAATCCTCTCGCGTCCAACGAAACGCGCCGCGCTTACCAGACCTGGCTCGCGGCGAATGCTGCACATGCTGAAGCGATCCAGGCCGTCTGGGAGTTCTGGGGTGAGCTCGATCAACCGGCAGCTCGGCTCGCCGCTTCCGGCTGGCACCGCGAAGCCCCTGCGCCGATCCCGACTCCGCGCCCCCGCCAACCGGCAAAAATCGGGGGGAAGTTCGCCGCCGCTGCAACGGTGCTGGCGCTGGCTGCCGCGATCTTCGTCTGGCGCGATCCCGGCATCATCGACCGGGCCTTTGCCGATGCGGCCACGCGCCCTGGTGAGCGGCGCGACGTGCGCCTCGCCGATGGCTCGCTGGCGGTGCTCGACGGCGATACCGCCCTGAACAGCGACATGGCCGGCGGTCGCCGCGTCGTTACCTTGTTGCGCGGCAGGGCCTGGTTTGACGTCGTTGCCGACGCGGCACGTCCTTTCACCGTCCACGCGGGACAGGTGGACGTCCTGGTCCGCGGCACCGCCTTCGAAGTCGACCGCGACGCTGCGACGGTGACTGTCGAACACGGCCGTGTCGCAGTCTCAGGTCCTCAGACTGCAGATCTCCAAGTCGATCTGACCGATTGGCAGCGGGTCGCTTTCCAGAACGATCGCCTCGGCACGCCAGCCGCGATCGAACCGGATCAGGCATTCGCTTGGCGACGCGGCCTGATCATCGTCGACCGCGCACCGCTGTCGCAGGTGGTCAAAGAACTCGACAAAATGGCGGCCGGTCACGTTCTGATCGTCGATCGGCAACTCGAACGGACGACGCTGTCCGGTACTTTTCGCGCCGACGATCAGGATACGGTGCTGGAGGCGCTGCGCGCCACCCTTGGCGTGCGCACCTTGTCGGTGCCTGGAGTCGCCACCCTGATCTATCGATAATGCCTCTCACTATTTTTACGGGTTTTGCCTCGCACGCACGTTGATCAGCGAGGGCTTTGAACGCGTACCCCTCGAACGTCGTGGGGGACGTCAAGACCATGCGAAGATTTGCCAGTATCGCCGGATCGAGGTGCGGGGCCTCCCTCTGTGCGTTGGCGTTTCTCGTGACCGCGTCCGAAGCCCGGCCGCAAGCGGTCGCGTCGTTCGATTTTCGGATCGACGCCAAGCCCCGGTTGTCGGCCCTGGCCGATTTCACGACGACAACAGGGATTCAGGTCGTTCGGCTGGGTGGAGGAGCGATCAGCGGCACCTCACCGGCCGTCAGCGGCCGGCTCGCCGCCGAAAGCGCGCTACGCGAAATTCTCTCCGGCTCGAACCTCACCTATCGCTTCACCGGCCCGCGCACCGTCGCCATCGAGTCGTCGCTCGACATCGCCATCGAAACGATCAGCGTGAGTGAGGCCAGCATCGGGCGCGGCGGCGTAAGCGAGATCGATATCACAAGCGCCGATATCGAACGTCGAAATGCAACCGACCTCAGAGGCGTCTTCCGCGGCGAACCAAGCGTTGTGGTCGGCTCGTCATTGCCGATGTCGCAGAAGCTCTATGTTCAGGGCATCGATGAAACCAATCTGGCGATCTCGATCGACGGCTCGCGCCAGAACAACAAGGTATTCCACCACAACGCCACCACGATGATCGATCCCAACCTGCTCAGGGCGCTCCGCGTTGATGCCGGTGTAGCCCCTGCCGACTCCGGTCCCGGCGCGCTCGGCGGCGCAATCGCCTACTTGACCAAGGACGCGCGAGACTTTCTCGCCGCGGACGGTTTCGGCGGCTCGATCAAGTCGACGTTCAACTTGAACGGCAATGTCTCGACCACCAACCTCACCAGCTACAGCCGTCAGGGCGGATTCGAGGCGCTTGGCTCATTCACCTATGGCAAAGGCAGCGAATTCCGAGCCGGTAATGACGAACAGGTGCTCGGCAGCTCGACCAATGTTCTGAGCGGCCTCGGCAAGCTCGCCTATCAGAGTGCCGAGGGACGTCGATTGTCGATCAGTCACGAGCTGATCCGCGACGATGCCATCCGGCCATTCCGCGCCAACGCGGTGCAGATCTACGGCCCGCAGATGACGCCGCTCGTCCGCCCTTACACCCTCGACCGGCAAAACACGGTCGTTACCTATTCCAATGACTCTGCAGAGGGGTGGTGGGATCCGAACGTTGTGCTTGGCTACAACCGCACCCAGGTCGCGGTCGACCAATACGCTGGTGCCACGCTAGACACCTACAGCCACACCAGCAAAGGCTTAACTGACAGTCTCAACGGCAAGCTTGAGAACAAGTTCGCACTGCCGATCGGCGACATCGTCGCCGGCATCGATTTCTATCGTGACCGCGCCAGGTCGATCGAACAGACCTATCGAACTGCTGAGACCGCCGACAATGTCGGCGCCTATGCCCAAGCCCGCCTGAAACTCGCAAACAGCACCAAGCTGTCCTTCGGGCTGCGCGGCGACCATCAGCAGTTCGGCGGCATCAATGGCTTCCGCTCCAGCGACCACGGCTTGAGCAGCAACGTATCGGGCGAGCACGCCCTGACTAGTCACCTGACCGCAAAGGCCGGTTACTCCAACGTCTGGGCCGGCGTTCCGCTTGCAGAGAACTACGTCCAGAACCCGGCCTGGAACTACGGCGCCGGGCCGCGTTCAGTTACCTCGGACAACGCTACCGCCGGCTTGGTCGCGCACTTTGCGAGGTTCCGGATCGAGGGCGGCGTATTCCGTACTCGAATCTGGGATGCCCGCGTCCCGCTGTGGGCCGCCGCCATGGCGCTCCGCGCCTTCGATGTGCAAAGCCAAGGCTTTCACATCGGCAGTGCGTTCTCTTGGGACGATGGATTCGTTCGCCTGCGGTTCGTTCGCACCGACGCAACGATCAGTGGCAGGCCGGCCGACAGCTATTTCGGAAAATACCTAACCGCGCCGATCGGCGACATCCTGACCGTTCAGGTTGAGCACAGATTCGCGCCGCTAAGCCTGGCGATCGGCGGTGATGTCGAGATCGCGTTCGAGGACGACAGCCTGCTGAATCCCGTCACCGGGATCGGCCGACTCGACGGCTACGAGGTGGTCAACCTCTTTGCCGAACACCGTCCGATCGCCGTGCCGTCGCTGACGCTCCGCGGCGATGTTCGCAATCTCTTGAACCAGACTTATGCGGCGCGCGGCACTTACGGACTCGAATATGGCAGCGGCATCGTCCGGCCACTCTATGACCCCGGCCGCTCCTACCTGGTCAGCGCCAAGCTGACGTTCTAGCCGGCCCGCGCAATGGAAAACGACATGCATGTGATCATTCGAGCGATGCGCCGGGAAGATGCGGCCGACATTTACGAAATCGTCAATCAACACGCCTTTCGGTTCTGGACCCTCGCCCTTCCCTACGAGTCGTTCGAAACCATTACCAAATGGCTGGAGCCACAGTCTCCACGCGACCTGAACTACTCGGCGGAGGTGGATGGACGCGTTGTCGGTGCGTCCGCGTTGCGCCCGTTTTACGGGCGCCGCGCCCACGCCGCTGAATTTTGGATCGGCGTTCACGAGAGCTACGCCCGCATCGGCGTCGGCACGAAGCTGCTGGCCGCGATGATCGACACCGCCGACAACTGGCTGAACATCAAACGGCTGGAGATGACGGTGTTCACTGACAATGTCGCAGCGCTGGCGCTGTACGCGAAGTTCGGCTTCGCGATCGAGGGCACGCACAAGGCCGCCAGCTTTCGAGAGGGTGAGTTCGTCGACGCCCATTGCATGGCGCGACTGCGATGAATTGCCTCGTCTTACTTCGCATTCGGCCTCGAGGCGCCGCTCGACGCAGCCGCGAACCGTGGCCGCAGATTGCGGCCGATCGCCCGCAGTCCCGCAGCGCAACGGTAGCTCTCCACGACATTCAACGAACAACATCTCGGAGACATTGATGAGAAAGACAGTTGGTCAGATCGCTCTGGTCATTTCTGGTTTCGGTGTGATGCCGCTTGCCGACGGCGCTCTGGCGCAAACGTCGTCGTCGCGTTCGACGAGCCTGCCGCCGATCGAGATCCGGGCGCGGCAGACCGAGGCGCCGCCGACGGTGTTCCCCACGCCCGGCGTGCCACAAACCGGAACGATCGGACAGCCGCCGGTTCCCTATGCCGGTGGTCAGGTCGGCAGCGGTGCACGCCTCGGCCTGCTCGGCAACACTTCCATCTTCTCGGCGCCGTTCAACATCACCAGCTTCACCTCCAAGCTGATGGAGGATCAGCAGGCGCGGAGTATCGCGGACGTGGTGTCGAACGATCCGTCGGTGCGCAACGACGCCCCACCGTTCAGCGAGCGCGACTCGTTCTTCATCCGCGGCTTCTCGGTAACCAACCTCGACACCGCCTATGACGGGTTGTTCTATCTCGCCAATCCGCGGCGAAACTTCCTCGAGGGCATCGAGCGAATCGAGATCCTGAAAGGCCCGAGCGCGCTGCTCAGCGGCGGCACCGCCCGGGTCGGCGGCACGATCAACTTGATCCCGAAGCGGGCCGGCGACGAACCGCTGACGCGCCTGACGACCGGCTGGATGAGCGACTCCCAGATCTGGAATCACCTCGATGTCGGCCGCCGCTTCGGCGACCTCAAGGAATGGGGCGTTCGCTTCAACGGCTCCTACCGCAATGGCGACACGCCGCTCGACCTCAACTCGGTCGAGGTCGGCGTCGCCTCGCTCGGCCTCGATTATCGCAGCGAGAACTTCCGCGCCTCGCTCGACCTCAACAGCTCGGTCCAGCACATCAATGCGCCAACGTCGCTGTTCAACTCGGCGGCACCGAACATTGTCATCCCGCCCGCGCCGAACGGCCGCATCAACACCGCAAGCAAGGACGAGTACATCGACAGCCGCTACAAGATGATCGCTGGCCGCGCCGAATACGACATTCTGCCGGATACCACGCTGTATCTCGCCGGTGGCGGCAGCATCTACAACGAAGACTTCCTTACTTCGTCCTACCGCATCACCAATTTCAACGGCACGGCGACCAACACGCTCGCAGTCCAGCCGCAAGAGCTACAGGGCTACACCGGCGAGATCGGGCTGCGCTCGAAGTTCAGGACCGGCGTAATCGGCCACCAGCTCAACGTCTCGGCGGTCGAGGCCAACAACGAGCTGTATCGCGGCGGCACGCTCGGCTTCACGCCGTACAGCTATGTGACCAATATCTACAATCCGGTGCGTCCGCGTCCGGGGGCGTTTCAGACCAGCGGTTTTGCGCAGTCCGACGACCGGCCGCTGCTGTCGCGGCTGACCGCTCGCAGCGTGGCAGTGTCGGATACGCTGTCGCTGTTCAACGA
Source organism: Rhodopseudomonas faecalis (assembly GCF_003217325.1). GTDB lineage: Bacteria > Pseudomonadota > Alphaproteobacteria > Rhizobiales > Xanthobacteraceae > Rhodopseudomonas > Rhodopseudomonas faecalis. The sequence continues at coordinate 307,413 of NZ_QJTI01000001.1, read as the reverse complement.
CCGGCTGCTCCTGACCCTTGGCGGTCGCTGGCAGGACATCGCGCTGAGCGGCTTCGTCACGGCCGCGGGGCCAACGCAGGGAACCCGCTCCTCCTACTATAACGAAGCCCGCTTCAGCCCCGCCGTCGGCGCCGTGATCCGCGCGACGGACGAGCTATCGATCTACGCAAACTATATCGAAGCGCTCGACGCGGGGCCGACTGCCCCCGCAACGGCGCGCAACCCCAACACGGTATTCCCGCCGACGGTGAGCAAGCAACAGGAGGTCGGCGCCAAGTATGATTTCGGTTTCGTCGCGTTGACGGCCTCACTATTCCAGATCGAGCAGCCCAGCGCCTACACCGACCCCACCACCAGAATCTTCTCGGTCGACGGGCTGCAGCGCAACCGTGGCGCCGAATTCAACATCTTCGGCGAGCCGTTCAAGGGCGTCCGCCTGCTCGGCGGCATCGCGGTGATCGATGCCAAGCTGGTATCGACCATCGGCGGCCGCTACAACGGCAACGACGTCCCCGGTGTGCCGACGACCTCGCTGACGCTTTACGGCGAATACGATCTGCCGTCCTGGATGGCCCCGGACGTCACCCTCACCGGCCGCGTGATCCACGCGGCCGACGTGTTCTACGATCAGGCCAACACGCAGACCGTGTCCGACTGGACGCGGGTCGACCTCGGCGCCCGCTACACCTTCATCGCCCCGAACGGCAAGCCGGCCGTGCTGCGCGCGACGGTCGAGAACGTGGCGGATACGGCCTACTATCTGTCGGCGGCCCGCGGCTATCTCGCCGTCGGCGCACCTCGCACTTACATGGTGTCGGCGACGTTCAATTTCTAAACATCGATCGTGCGGCGCGCGGTTCGGCGACGCCGCCCAAACAACGCGAAACAACTCAGGCGTCGCCCGCCTGAGCCGTTCGTCACAATCAAGCAACAATCGAGATCGTGCATGACCTCATCCTCGACCTCCAGCCAGCATACGACCCACGCCGCCGTGCCCACAACCAACGCCAGCCGCTATCTTCAGCAACTCTGCAAGCATTGGGCGCACAAATTCGAAACCGAATTCGATCCGACCCAGGCCCGGATTTCTTTGCCGCTCGGAGAGGCCCGGCTGACCGCTACGCCCGACACTTTGTTGATTGATCTGACCGCGATCGATGCAGCCACCATGACGACCTTCCAGGAGGTCGTCATGAGCCACATCGAACGCTTCGCATTTCGCGAAGATCTTTGCTTCGTCTGGGAGTGAGGGACTACATGCCAGCCCACGATAGCACCGCGTGTTGCTCGCCCTTGAGGAGACGCTCTTCCGTCGGACGTTGGCGGGCCGATTACAATCAAACCCATCCACACTCCCGCCTCGGATGGCGGACGCCGGCCGAATTCGCCTTCACCCATCCGCGACGGGATCTGGTGCTACGCTATGCCGAGGGCTGCGCGCCAGCTCCCGCTGCGCCACCCGCCCAGCAGGGCAACTCAACAGCCAGGACCGAACTCGCCGCTGGATAAAATTGGGGCAAGGTCACGGTCGCCAGATCACTTCCGAACGGTCAACTCCGTGACACGCACAAGCTGCGGAATGTCGTTGGCGATGAGGTAGGCGGCGACGCCGCATGCGGCGGAATTGCACGTGAGACCAGCAGCGCCCCATCAGACCAAGGATGCCGCCGAAGCGATCCGCCGCGCGTACCGAGCAACCGCTGTCACCGACACGGAGCCGAGCCGATAACGGCCGGCGCGTTTCGGTCGCGCGAAATAGCAACCAATGGGGTGGCGGAACATTGGTCATGCGGTCGGTTTTTAAGCCCCCCCAGCACAAGCTGAGCCGCGGTTCGCGCCCTGATTCGGTCAGGAAACGGCAGGATCAGGGCCGATCCGTGATCCCGGAGGAAGCCCAGGCTGGCCCCAGCGACCGACAACAAGGGCGCGGGGCCCAGCCCTGCTCTTCTCAAATGGCTCAGGCCCAACGCCACGATGCAAGCGCAACGCTTGCCACCCCCGGTTCGGCCCGTGGGCGACGATGCCCCCATGCACGCGGCAACGACGCAAGGCCCCATGAAGAATGGGCAAAGACGATTCCCCGATCGCACTTCCGACACGCAATCATTCACAAATGTGAATGCGAGGAACACGCAACGTCACGATTTTAATCGGACGTCGCGAGTCTAAAAGCAAATTGCTTCGGAGTTGTCTCATGACCGGTAACGACGCGGGACGGCCGCCTCGATGCAGCGAGTGCGGGGAGACGACGCATCTGGTGGCGGATCTCCCACGATCTGGCCTGCGCCCCAGGATCGGCGTGTTCAAGTGTACCGGCTGCGCTCGGATCATGGTCTGCAAGGATCACGACGCCGGACCGCCCGCTGACCTCGGCACGCCCTTCAACGGGTAGGAGGAACGCCTTGCCTCCCGTGCTGCTGAGCGAAGCGGCCTCGTCATGCGCCTTGGTGCCGACGCCTTGCCTTGCAGAACGCGAATCGCGAAACGGCGATTCGGGGCTCAAGATCCCGCAAAATGGCTCCGCCTCCCCAAAATAGGCTTTTGTCCGGCATGAACCGGACAGTGAAAATTCGACCCCGCCCAAGGTTGACGAGCGCTTTGCAGCGTTTCGACCTGCTCGCAAAATGACAGTGTCTACTTGGGTTTAAACTCTATTCGCAGCACGCCGGCAGGGTTCAAACGGCACTATCTGCAACCCGATACCTCACCAATAATCACGCCGACCTCACCAAAAATTGTTCCTGCGCAATGTCGTCGCGGCTGACGCCGCTAAGGTTGCCGGCGATCGAGGGCTTCGGTTCTTAGATCAAGTCACACACTCATTATAATGAGGTTCCAAAATGGCTGAAAAGTCGCTGACCGGTCTGACGGTCGAGGAGTCCGAAGAGCTCCACAAGCACGTAATCGACGGCACCCGCGTGTTCGGCGCCGTGGCGATCTTCGCTCACTTCCTCGCCTTCGTTTACACCCCCTGGCTGCACTAAGGAGCTCGGACCATGAATCAAGGTCGTATTTGGACTGTCGTTAAGCCGACCGTCGGTCTGCCGCTCTTCCTGGGCAGCGTCGCTGTGATCGCGATCCTCGTGCACGCCGCTCTCCTGTCGAAGACCACCTGGTTCTCGAAGTACTGGAACGGCAAGGCTGCCGCGATCGAGTCGTCGGTCAAGGTTGGCTAATCCAGCTCATCCGAGCTGTGAAGCTTTCCAGCTTCATGCAACCCCGGAACGCATTTGTGTTCCGGGGTTTGTTTTTTGGGGAAGCGATCAACGCCCTGCTCGCCTGCATTGTTAGCGCCGCATCCCGAATCACGCGCATGGCGTCCCGTCCGCAACAGACGGATGAAAGCTCCATTAGTTAGCTGAGCGACCCGGCACAGCAGACCGATTAGCTCGTTTGCAGCAGAGTGCACAACTAATAATCACTCTCCTCCTTTGACCAACAACTGATGATGGTCTACGACTACATTCTTCATGTCGCAGGTTTGATAATGGTCGATCGGACTCCGCTCTGCTTTCGCTGTCATGCACAGCTCGCCGTTAAGCGGGTCCATCTGCTGTCGGATGGTTTTGAAGCGCGCACATTTCAGTGCGGGCTATGCGACCATCACCTGGTGGTGGTCGCCTCCAGCACCGACCCGCTGGATTCGGTTGAAAATCGCCTGACATCGCGCTGAACGAAGCGCTCAGCAGGCCGCCCCACACCTCTTCCCGATCGGTATTTTACTGAGCTTTTGCCGCGTTCCGGGCGCCGGCAGGTCGCGCGCTATTTCAGCTCAACCACCACATTATTGCAGTTGTAGCAGCGATAGACGCACATGGTGCTCTGCAGGGAGCGGCGGATTTCGCCAAGACGCACCATCACTTGGCTGCACTTCTCGCAAGTGCGAACCTGCTGCTGATCATCTGGCTGCTCAGAATGCGTCACGTCGTACCGCGAACATTTTTGGATCACGCTCACTTGCTAACAACTAAGTACACCCCGCTTCACGGAAAGCAACAAGCATCGATTCATCGCCAAGCAGTTGCGCGGAAACCCGGTACACGCAACGGTTAGCGCAGCTAGATTCAGTCCAGCTTGCAGCCTGCCAACATTCCCGTTTTGAGCAGTGTTGTGAGTGAAGCGAGCGACAACCAAACCAGCTCAAGCTTCACATCGATCGCTACCGATCGCGCATGCCGCGGCACTTTACTACCAGTTCGGCAACCGATTACTTCCGCGTTTTCGCGCCCGGCGGAATATCAACTAATACCAACGGAAATTGATACCAACCCATCCGCACGTCATGGCCAGGCTTCGTCCCGGCCATCCACATCTCTGTTCTTGCAGCGCTTTCAAGACGTGGATGCCAGCGACAAGCGCGGGCATGACGAGTCAATGGTAGGAGCCGTTGGTATAACTATCAATTATTTAGAATGGACCAAACGGCAAACCTGACCGGGCTGCGCATGCGACCCGGTCAGTAACGCAATCAGCTCAGCCCTTGATGCCGAGCAGCTCGACCTCGAAGATCAAGGTGGCATTCGGCGGGATCACGCCGCCGGCGCCGCGCGCGCCATAGCCGAGCTCGGGCGGAATGATCAGGGTGCGCTTGCCGCCGACCTGCATGGTGGCAACGCCCTCGTCCCAACCAGCGATCACGCGGCCGCGGCCGATCGGAAACTGGAACGGCTCGTTGCGATCAACCGAGGAGTCGAACTTCTTGCCCTTCTCGCCATTGACGTACAACCAGCCGGTGTAGTGCATCACGCAGATCTGGCCGGGCTTCGGCGAGGCGCCGGTGCCGACCTGAATGTCTTCGATCACGAGTCCTGAAGCGGTAGTCATTTTCTGTTTCTGTCCTGCGGATTGCGCCAAGGCGGAGTGAACCGGCGCGACGATCGCGCCGGCAGAGAGAAACGCAGCGGCGGCGATCGCCACCAACTGCGCGCGGTGAAATCTGAGCATGAGTTGTTTCCTCAAGCGGGGCAGCGTGTGGGTCAGCCTGGCCCGACGTTGTCCGCGCGCAGGCGGTCACGACACGGCCGGCATCAGGCCACCATGGCCCGGGCCGCGGCGAATGTCCAACGGCTACAGCCGGAGACCATGTCATGGCCCCCGGCTGTTTTTGGCAGTGCTTGGAAGGTGCGCGCTTACGCGACCTTGCTCTTTTCGGCGCGCTTGCGGTCGTTGGCGTCGAGCAGGCGCTTGCGCAGCCGGATCGACTTCGGCGTAATCTCGACCAGCTCGTCGTCCTCGATATAGGCGAGCGCCTTTTCCAGCGTCATCCGGATCGGCGGGGTCAGCCGCACCGCTTCGTCCTTCGAGGTGGTGCGGATGTTGTTGAGCTGCTTGCCCTTGAGCACGTTGATCTCAAGGTCGTTGTCGCGGGTGTGCTCGCCGACGATCATGCCCTTGTAGACCTTCCAACCCGGCTCAATCATCATCGGGCCGCGATCTTCCAGCTTCCACATCGCGTAAGCGACCGCCTCGCCCTGATCGTTGGAGATCAGCACGCCATTGCGGCGGCCCTGGATCTCGCCCTTATACGGCAGGTAGTTGTGGAACAGCCGGTTCATGATCGCGGTGCCCTTGGTGTCGGTCATCAGTTCACCCTGATAACCAATCAAGCCGCGGGTCGGCGCGTAAAACACCAGACGGAGACGATTGCCGCCGGACGGGCGCATCTCGATCAGCTCAGCCTTGCGCTCGCTCATCTTCTGCACCACGACGCCGGAAAATTCCTCGTCGACGTCGATCACTACTTCTTCGACCGGCTCGAGCAGCTGGCCGTCTTCATCCTTGCTGAGCACCACGCGCGGACGCGACACGCTCAGTTCAAAGCCTTCGCGGCGCATGGTCTCGATCAGGATCGCGAGCTGCAATTCGCCGCGGCCGGACACTTCCATCGCGTCCTTCTCAGCGGATTCCACGACGCGCAGCGCGACGTTGCCTTCGGCCTCGCGCAGCAGACGATCGCGGATCAGACGGCTGGTGACCTTGTCACCTTCCGTGCCGGCGAGCGGCGAGTTGTTGACGATGAACGACATCGACACGGTCGGCGGATCGATCGGCTGCGCCTGCAGCGGCGCGTCAACCGAAGGATCGCAGAACGTATCGGCGACCGTGCCCTTCGGCAGACCGGCAATCGCGATGATGTCGCCCGCTTCGGCTTCGTCGATCGCGGTGCGTTCCAAGCCGCGGAACGCCAGCACCTTGCTGATGCGGCCGGTTTCCACCAGCTTGCCGTCGCGCGACAGCACCTTGATGCTCTGGTTCGGCTTCACGGTGCCGGAGGCGACGCGGCCGGTGATGATGCGGCCGAGATAGGGATTGGCTTCCAGGATAGTGCCGAGCATGCGGAACGGGCCCTGCTCGACGGTCGGCGGCGCCACATGCTTGAGCACCAGGTCGAACAGCGGCTGCATGCCGACATCGTGCGCCGCATCCGGGCTTTCGGCCATCCAGCCATTCTTGCCCGAACCGTACAGAATCGGGAAATCGAGCTGCTCGTCAGTGGCGTCGAGCGCCGCGAACAGGTCGAACACTTCATTGACCACTTCGGTGATGCGCGCATCCGGACGATCGACCTTGTTGATCGCCACGATCGGCTTGAGGCCGAGCTTGAGCGCCTTGCCGACCACGAATTTGGTCTGCGGCATCGGGCCTTCGGCGGCGTCGACCAGCACGATCACGCCATCGACCATCGACAGAATGCGTTCCACCTCGCCGCCGAAATCGGCGTGGCCGGGGGTGTCGACGATGTTGATGCGGGTGTCTTTCCACATCACCGAGGTGCACTTGGCGAGAATGGTAATGCCGCGCTCGCGCTCGAGATCGTTGGAGTCCATCGCCCGTTCCACGGTGCGCTGGTTCTCGCGATAAGTACCGGACTGCTGCAGAAGCTTGTCGACCAGCGTGGTTTTGCCGTGGTCAACGTGGGCGATAATGGCAATGTTGCGAAGTTTCATGCGTGCTTCTTATGTCAAATGTTGATCGGCCAGATGCCCGTCAGCGCAATCGGCGAACGCCGTGGCACGCTCTAAGGCGCGCTTGCTTTCAACCTTGCCTGAAACGCGCCCGGACACCCCGAGCCGATCTCAGGCAGTCCCGAAAAAGCAAGCCCGGCCGCACCGGGCCGGGCACTCTACGCGTTGCGGCGCAATATAGCGGAAAACTGCAAAAACACAATGCAGGGATGGTGCCAATCCGCCCTTAGAGCCACAATACCTGCCCATCACCCCTGCCCAACCCGCTTCTGTCCGCCCCGCGGCCGCCGCGCGCCGGGTAATCGATCGGTCGCGCCCCGGCCCGTAACCAGCCGGCACCACTGCGCTTTTGGCCCCAAACCGCCCGGCTTGCAGGCTCACACCACCTGGGGCCGCTGCGGCCGCACCGGCGTGAATGGCGGGGTCAGCAGCAGCGCCTTGCGATCAGCAACCGCGTTGTGGAACTGCTCGAGCGCGATATTGAAGGCGGTCAAGGTGCCCTCCTCGATCGCACCGTTCTCGAAACACGTCAGGGTGTCCCGCAAAATGTCGTCGGCCTCGGCCTGCAGCGCGTCCAGCTCATCCATGGTGTCCGACTTGCGCGCCGCCGCGATCATGTCGAGCAGCCGCTCGCGCAAGGTCGAATTGGTGTTGCGCTCATCCTTGCGCAGATAGCTCGCAAGCCAGGCGCCGACCGAGCCGAGCGCGGACACCGCCATCAGCGACCACCAGATGTAATCGCTGTAGCGATCCAGAAAGGTCTTCTCTTCGCCATCGACAAACGCCGCGGCTCCCGGATGCGCCGGGATCGCCGCGTCCTTGTCGGTGTCCGGCGTTTCGATCTTCGCCGCCAGCGGAAAATCGTTCATCAGCGACTGCCGCACCGCGAACAGCTGCTTGGTGAAAGAAGAAACGGTCGATTCCGGCAGCGATTTGCGGGCGACGATATGATGGGCGAAGCTGATGGTCTTCACTTCCTCATCCGGGCGCGGCGGCGAGCCGCCAAACGCGCCTGCCGGGATTTCGGCGGACTCATACATCGGGTGGTTTTGCGCGATCGCCTCCGCAGCATCGATCGCCAGAAAAGCCGGCGTGCCGCCGCGCGAGGATTCCGCGATCGCATCAGCGGTGATCTTGCTGTTGATCGGCCCGGCCGCCATGAACACGTCGACCTTGTGATCCTTGATCGCGTCAGCGAGCTCGGTGGTCGAGAACTGCACGATGTCGAGCTTGCTGGCATCGATGCCGTATTGCTGCAGCACCACCTTGAGCAAATTAACGTTGGCCTGGGTGCGGCCGATGATGCCGATCCGCTTGTCGGCGATCTGCGCGATCTTGGTGATCTTGGCGCCTTTCCTGCGATCGCCCTTCGCACGCGGCGGCACCCACAGCACCGCCACGTTCTTGCGCAACACCGCGACCGCCTGGGCTTCCTTGGGCACTTGGAGGTCGCCGCGGATCACCGCGAGATCAGCCTTGCCGGTGGCGAGCGCATTGGCGCTGCCGAGCGCGCCATCGGCGACCACCAGCTTCAGTCGCACACCCGTGTTGTCGCGCGAAAACGCCTGCGCCAAAGCCTGCACCACGCGCACGTCATCGGAGCTGGGCGGCCCGACCGCGATGCGCAGCGGCACCGGCCGCATGGTGAAGTAATAGCCGCTCAGCAACGCCCCGATGCCGGCCAGAACCGCGGCGAGGATAATAAACACCGCTTTACGGCGTCTGGAGCGTACAGGCGTCGGTGTCATCGCCCCCACCAAATCAGGGCCGGCCGCATCGGGCTGGGACGGAGGTCGTCGAAAGCTCGAATTCAATTGTGCCCTCACCCAGGGTGGCTTGGGTAGCGATTTTTCGGCTGAAGCGCCTCGGATGGTCACCAGGGTCTCAAAGCGTCTATCGCGCTAATGTGGCAACAATCGATAACATGGCGCCATGACAGCGCGATCATCAGGGAGAGAACTATGACCGAACGGCTAACCGTGGCGGCGCGCCGCGCCGCGCTGGAGATGCTGCCGGAGTGGCGCGAACTGCCGGACCGCGAAGCGATCGCGCGCACGCTGACTTTTTCCGGCTTCGATGCCGCGTTTGGCTTCATGACGCGCGTCGCGTTGATTGCAGCGCAGCACGACCATCATCCCGACTGGCGCAACGTCTACAATCGCGTCGAGATCACGCTGACCACCCACGATGCCGGCGGGCTGACCAACCGCGACATTGAGCTGGCGCGCGCCATCGACGCGGTCGCTGCCGCAGTTTCGCCGGCCTGATGCAATCAACTGAAGCGTACCTATATCGGGAGTCACGGCCGCGACCAGGGCGGTTCCCGGCAGCGCGAGGCGCGCGTGAACTTTTTTAGGCAACGCAACCAGCAGATGGTGAGCCAACCGCATGAACACGTCAGAGCATAGCGTCGGCTTCGAGCCGGCCGACCGCCTCGCCGAGCACCCCGAGGAACTGCGGCGCCGTTTCTGGCTGAAACTGAAGCGGATGGTGGTGAAACTGCCGTTCGCCGAGGATCTGCTCGCCGCCTATTACTGCGCGTTCGATCGCACCACGCCGCGCCATGTCCAGGTCGCGCTGCTGGGCGCGCTGGCCTATTTCGTGCTGCCGTTCGACTTTGTCGCCGACATCATGCCGTTCCTGGGCTTTGCCGATGACGCTGCGGTACTAGCGACCGCGATCCGTCTCGTGGCCAACAACATCACCCCGGACCACCGCGCCGCGGCGCAAGCGGCGATGCAGCGCGGCCTGACCGAGGACGAACGAGAACGCTGATTTTCAGCGCCCACGCCGCACAAACAAGGGCGCCGGCCCTACCTACAAGAAAACGCCCGGGACAGGCCCGGGCATTTCGCGTTTCTGGGTCGGCTGTACGGCTTACGCGCCGTTCAGGAACTGCAGCGGATCGACCGGGGTCGAGCCCTTGCGGATCTCGAAGTGCAGCTGCGGTGACGCCACTTCGCCGCTCTGGCCGGATTTGGCAATGGTCTGGCCGCGCTTGATGGTTTCGCCGCGCTTCACGAGCAGCTCGGAAGCGTGCGCATAGGCGGTGACATAGCCGTTGCTGTGCCGGATCAGCACCAGATTGCCGTAGCCCTTCAGCTCGTTGCCGGCATAGGCGACCACGCCATCCTCGGCGGCCTTGACCGGCGTGCCCTCCGGCACCGCAAGGTTGATGCCGTCATTCTGCTTGCCATTGGTCTTGGCGCCATAGCCGGCAATCACCCGGCCACGCACCGGCCAGCGGAAGCCAGGCAGCGCGCCGGTGGCTTCGGCAGATTTCACCGGCGTTTCAGCGACCGGCGCTTCAGCGGGGGTGGCGGTGCTCGCCAGCCGCGCCTTCTGCGGCGGTTCGGCCGGCATGGCGGCGGCCATGGTCACCGGCGCCGCAGCGGCAACCGGGGCAGCCACGGCGGCGGGCGCCGGAGCCGGCGCGGCCATCTGGGCGGGCTGAGCCGCGGCCATCCGGGCGCCCGGTGCCGGGACGTTCAGGCGGGTACCGACCTTGAGCGGCGAGCTGATTGCGAGGCCATTGGCCTGCGCCAATTCAGCCGGCGAAATCTTATGGCGCCGCGCGATGCCGATCAGGCTGTCGCCGGGATTGACGATATGGACGCTGCCCGCCGCCGCGACCGGACGGCCCGCCATGGGGGCCGGTGCCGGCGCCGCCGCAACAGCCGGAGCCGGCGCGGCCGGGGCCGCCAGGGCCGCACGGTTCGGGATGATCAGCTGCTGGCCGGGCTGCAGCACGCGCGGGCCGCGATAGCCATTGGCCTGCAGGATCGCCGCGGTCGAGACGTTGTAGCGCCGCGCCAGAGTTTCCAGGGAATCGCTGGTGCCGACGATGATGGTGGTGCCCGCCACCGGCGCGCGGTTGGCGCCGGCGCGTGCGGTCGTGCCCGTCACCATGTCGGCGGGCGCCGCCGCGGGCGGCGCATAGGCCGCAACGCCGCGTCCACCCGCTGCCGGCGGATAGGCCGGGGCTGGCGCCGCCGCGTAAGGGCGCTGCGCCGGGGCGCTCGGATAGCTCTGCGGCGACGAGATCGGCGGCGGCAAGGGCTGCGCCTGATACTGCGGCTGCTGATAATGGGGCTGATACTGCGGCTGAGCCTGGTATTGCGGCTGAGCCTGGTAATGCGGCCGCGCATATTGCGGCAACTCACGCTGCGGCGCGGGCTGTTGCGCTACCGAGCCTGTCGAGTCCTGAAACGGATGCTGTGAAAGCCGGGACTGCATGTCCGCGCTGCAGCCACTGAATCCGACGGACATCAACGCCAGCACCGCAAACTGCGGGACCCGGCGCGAGCAAAGCAACGCGACGACGCGGGACATGGTTACTCACTCTTTACGCAACAGAATTTACCTTTTCAGTTAAACACCTGTTCAGTTACCAAGCGTTTAACCCTGCCGGCAAATTGCAGGTTCTCAGCAGTTTTCCGCAGCCAAAATCGGCGCGTTCGGACGCTCCGAAATCGCGCTTACAGCTCGCGCGCGATGCCCGGCAGCGCCGGTACAAACCGCACCGCCACCAGCTCTTTACGCTCCATTCCGCCCTTCGATTTGCGGAATTTGACCAGGTTCTGGGCGCCGCTTTGCGGGCCGACTGGGGCTAACAGGATACCGTCGAGATCAAGCCGTGCCAGCAGCGGCTCCGGCACCTGCTCCATGGCCGCGGTCACCAGAATGCGGTCGAACAGCCCGGCCTCTTTCGGCACGTCAAAGCCATCGCCGACCCGGACCTCGACATTATGGCACTCCAGCCGTTCGAGCCGGGCGCGGGCGGTGTCGGCCAGGGTTTTGAAGCGCTCCAGCGTCAGCACCTGGCGGCACAGCCGCGACAGCACTGCGGCCTGGTAACCAGACCCTGTGCCAATTTCGAGCACCCTGTGGTCGCGCTGCAGCTGCAATTGCTCGGTCATATAGGCGACCACGAAAGGCTGGCTGATGGTCTGGCCGCACTCGATCGGCAGCGCGGTGTCGCGCCAGGCCTCGTCGCGATGCGGCGGCGCGACAAACAGATCGCGCGGCACATCATCCATCGCTCGCAGCACCGCCTGGTCGCTGATGCCGCGACGGCGCAAGTTAAGCTGAAACATCATCTTTTCGGGGGGCGGCGGTCCGACGAACGACATGGTGGTCTCGCAGCTATCAGAGGATCGAAAGGGCCACGATCAGTTCCTGTGTCGGAACATGCGCTGCAAGGTCGACGTTGCCAATGTTGACATTGCCTCCCATCGGCTTATTTGCCAACATGATGGTATCAAACCCAGTGGTCTCGCTGCGATCAGCTTTTGGCGTATCATTTCCGAAATCATGTCTTTTCCGGAAGCGTAGAGTTGCCGGAATGGGTGAAGGACCGATCATGACGACGATGCAGCCGGGCTCCGTGTTTCTGGTCGAAGACGAGGCGATGATCCGGATGATGGTGGCCGACATGCTCGAGGAGCTGGGCTATCGCATCGCCGCCGAGACCGGCGAATTGAGCGAGGCGCTGCGGCTCGCCGAAACCACTGATTTCGACATCGCGATCCTGGACGTCAACGTCAACGGCAAGGTGATCTCGCCGGTCGCCGACCTGATCAAGGCGCGCAATCGCCCCTTCATCTTCGCCACCGGCTACGGCGTGCAGGGCGTGCCGGCCGAACACCGCGACCGCCCGGCACTGCAAAAACCGTTTCAGATCGAGGCGCTCGCCGACCTCCTCGCCAACACGCTGAAGAACCTCGCCGCCTAGCGGCCGGCTTCGTTTAGCCCAGCGTCTGCCGCAGCGTTTCCGAAAAGCCGTCGTCGGTGCGATCGAGCTTGAGCGGCGTCACCGAGATATAGCGCGCGGCCAGCGCGGCGATGTCGGTGCCTTCGGCTGGCGAAGCTTCCGCGGCGACCCGCTCAAAGCCGATCCAGAAGTAAGGATTGCCGCGACCGTCATGACGCTCGTCGACGCGCAGGAAGTTTTGATTGCGCTTGCCCTGGCGGGTCACCATCACGCCGGCGACCTGATCGGGCGCGCAGGACGGGAAGTTGACGTTGATCACGGTGTTTTTCGGCACGCCCGCCTCGATCGCCCGGCGCAGAATCTTGGGGCCATGCACCAGCGCGGTCTCCCAGATCGGCGCGGCACGGGTCTCGTGCGAAAACTCCTGCGACAGCGCGAAGGACGGCAGGCCGAGAATGGTGCCTTCGAGCGCGCCGGCGATGGTGCCGGAATACACGACGTCTTCGGCGACGTTGCGCCCCTTATTGACGCCCGACAGCACCAGATCCGGCCCCTTGTCGCCGAGAATGTAGCGCGCGCCCATGATCACGCAGTCGGTCGGCGTGCCGCGCACCGCAAAATGGCGCGGTCCGATCTCGCGCAGCCGCAGCGGATCGTTGAGCGACAAGGAATGCGACACCCCGGACTGATCAAGCTCCGGCGCCACCACCCACACATCGTCGGACAGCGCCCGCGCGATCTGTTCTACGATCTGCAAGCCGGGCGCATGAACGCCATCGTCGTTGGTGCACAGAATCCGCATTCTCGCATTCGCCTCCACTGAACCGCGCCGGCCGCACTCCGTTGGCCAGCCGCAGCGGCTCTTACCATTCCGACTTCGCTCTGTCACAGGGGGCCTGTTGCGACCACGAGGCACGGCACGCCAAGGGAACCTTCCCGCCCCGCCCCCGTTTTGTTGTCAGCCCCAGGCAGAACCGCCGCTCCCCGCGACGTCGAGCTGCGGCTCGGTCCAGCCAAAACGGAAGGACGGTAAGGCGACGCGATGTCGATCTCAGCCCGCAAAATCGTGCTGATCGCTGCGCTGGTGATCATGATGACCGCGCTGCTGTGGGCCGGCTCCGGCGACCGCGCGGCCCGGCTGCAGGCCGAACCGGCGCCCGCTCCGGCCACCATTGCCAGCGCCGTCAATGCTCCCGCGCTCCAGCCCGAGCCGGTCGAGCCGCAGGCTGCGATGGCGGCGGTGCCGCTGTCGCAAGTCCGGCTGGTGCGGCAATCGCTGAAACGCAGCGGGCTCGGCGCGCGGGTGTTTGCCACCGTCACGGTGCGCAACCGGCACCAATACGCCATCAAGGACGTCGAAATCCTGTGCGCGTTCCGCGGCCGCGACGGCTATGTCACGACGCGGCGGCGGGTGCTGCCCGAGGTGATCGAGGCGCGTAGCCGCGAGACCTTTGCCAATGTGCTGGTCGGGCATATCAACGTCGTCACCACCCGCGGCCGCTGCAAGCTGGTCGGTGCCAGCCGCGCGTGACGCCCATTACTTTTTGGCGCAGCTCAGGATCAGGCTGGTCGAGGTCGAGCCGCAGCGCACCGTGAGCGCGCCCTCGCGATCGAGCTGCATGTTGTCGCTGAGCCGAACCCCGGTGGCGCCCACGCACAACGCCGACACCAGCACCTCATCGGCGCTGCACGACAGCGGACAGCCATTTGAGGCACAGGAGGTCGAGGTCGCGGTGCGGAGCGACGCCCCCGCCGGACCAGGCGGTCCCGCGGGGCCTTGCGGGCCCATCGGGCCCGGCGGTCCTTCTTTAGCGGGCGAGCCTCCGAGCCCGCTGAGCAGCGAACTGTCGCCCTTGCTATTGCCCGATTTCTCGCCGCATCCGGCCAGCGCCAGAGCGATCACAGCCAAACCAACCACCAGTGTCGTGCGCATCACGAACTTCCCCCCAGCTTCGTAAAGGCGCGCCGAACCTGGAGCACGAAACGCGGAGAAGACATGCTTGACCATGGATCGGCCGGGCCACGGCACGATCCTAGGAATGCGGGTGCTGATTCGCCACGCCGGCGTGGCGGGCTGCAGATTGTCAGTTTTTGGCGATGACATTCAGCCCGCCCATATAGGGCTGCAGCACGTCCGGCACGGCGATCGAGCCGTCCTCCTGTTGATAGTTCTCGATCACCGCGATCAGCGCCCGGCCGACGGCGGTACCCGAGCCGTTCAGCGTGTGCACGAAGCGCGGCTTGCCGTCCGGCCCACGCGAGCGGGCATTCATGCGCCGCGCCTGGAAATCACCGCACACCGAGCAGGACGAGATTTCGCGATAGGCGCCGCCCTCACCCTGGCCCGGCATCCACACTTCGATGTCGTAGGTTTTTTGCGAGGCAAAGCCCATGTCGCCGGTGCACAGCGTCATCACCCGGTAATGCAGCCCGAGCCGGCGCAGCACTTCCTCGGCGCAGGCCAGCATGCGCTCGTGCTCGTCCTTGGACTGTTCGGGCGTGGTCACCGACACCAGCTCGACCTTGGTGAACTGATGCTGGCGGATCATGCCGCGGGTATCGCGGCCGGCGGCACCGGCCTCGGCGCGGAAGCACGGCGTCAGCGCGGTCATGCGCAGCGGCAGCTCACGCTCATCAAGGATCGATTCACGCACGAGGTTGGTGAGAGGCACTTCGGCGGTCGGGATCAGCCAACGACGAGCCTGTCCATATTCTTCCCTCGAGGGAATGACTATCTTCTTCCAGTATTTCTCGTCATCAACATTCCTCTCCAACTGAAATCTCGCGCGATCGGCTGTTGCTCGGACTACCTCACGATCAAAGCCAAGAGAGTTCAGCCGGTTTAGAAGTCTATTGACGGCTTCAATGTCTTTTTGGAACTCGACTGAATCAAACTCAAATCGTCCTTCGCCTTTGATGAACTGTTCTACTTCCGCAAATGCTTCGCCATCGATCGGAAAGTACTGGTCCTCACGAAATTTTGGCAGCTGCGCGGTGCCGAACATCGCGTCATCCTTGACCAGCAGCGGCGGATTGACCTCGGTATAGCCATGCTCGCCGGTGTGGACGTCGAGGAAGAACTGGCCGATGGCGCGCTCCAGCCGGGCCAGGCCCTGCTTCAGCACCACAAAACGCGCGCCCGACAATTTCGCGGCGGCCTCAAAATCCATCATGCCGAGCGCTTCGCCGAGCTCGAAATGCGGTTTGGGCGCAAAGCCATACTCGTTCGGCTTGCCAAAATGGCTGCGCACCACATTGCCGTGCTCGTCGGCGCCCTTCGGCACCTCGGGCAGCGGCAGATTGGGAATTTCCGACAGCGCCTTATTGAGCGCCGCCTCGGCCTGCTTCACCGCCTCATCGAGCGCCGGCATGGTGGTCTTCAGCTCGGCGACCTCGGCCATCAGCGCGTCGGCGCGGGCATTGTCCTTGGCCTTCTTGGCCTCGCCGATCTCTTTTGAGGCGGCGTTGCGGCGCGCCTGCGCCTGCTCGGCCGCCAGAATGGCGGCGCGCCTTGTCTCGTCGAGCTTGATCAGGCTGTCCGCGATCGGCGACAGCCCGCGCCGGGTGAAGGCGGCGTCAAAGGCTTGCGGGTTATCGCGGATCGATTTGATGTCGTGCATGGGGCGGGTCCTGGCAGGCAAGCTGATCGCAAGCTGATCGACGGATTCGGAAGGTTCGACAGCGCGCATCCACTACCCCGAATAGCCGCGCTTTGGAACATTCAAGGCAAGGAGGCGGCGCCGCACGGGCGGCAAAGCTGGCCGGGTGGTCTCCCGGCCGCCGTTACATGACAGAGCGCCCTATTCCGCGGGTTTGGGATCGGACGCGGCGGCGTCGCTTTGCGCGGCGGCGGCGCGTTTCTTCTCGACCATCGCCACCGAATAGATCGCGCCCTCGAACAATATCATCAGCGGGATCGCGAGCGAAGCCTGGCTGATCACGTCCGGCGGGGTCAGCACCGCGGCGATCACAAAGGCGCCGACGATGAAATAACGCCGCTTCTCGCGGAGCTGCTGCGAGGTGATGATGCCGATCCGGCCGAGCAAGGTCAGGATCACCGGCAGCTGGAAGGCGATGCCGAACGCGAAGATCAGCGACATCATCAAGGACAGATATTCGCCGACCTTGGGCAACAGCGCGATCTGCGCGCTCTCGGCGTCGCCCATCTGCTGCATGCCCAGCGAGAACCGGATCAGCATCGGCAGCACCACAAAATACACCACCAGCGTGCCGAGCGCGAAGAACCCCGGCGTGGCGATCAGATACGGCACGAAGGCGTTGCGCTCGTGCTTGTAGAGCCCGGGCGCCACGAATTTGTAGATCTGGGTGGCGATGATCGGGAACGAGATGAAACCAGCGCCGAACATCGCCAGCTTCAACTGGGTCAGAAAATATTCGAGCAGCGCGGTGTAGATGAATTTCGAGTTTTCCGGCCCCGCGATCCACACGAACGGCCAGACCAGCACGTTATAAATCTGCTTGGCGAAGAAGAAGCAGACCACAAATGCCACGGCAAAGCCGATCAGCGCCTTGATCAGCCGCGCGCGCAGCTCGATCAAATGGTCCATCAACGGCGCTTTGCTGGCCTCGATATCTTCGGCGCTCATGACGCGGTCGGGTCCTTGGCCTGATCCTTAACCTGATCCTTGACCTGTTCCTTGGCAGCCTGCCCCGTCGCAGCCTGATCATGGCTGACCGGGCCTGCGGCTGCATTGCCAGCCGTGGGAGCCGGCTCGCTCGCCGTCGCGGTGGTGGACGCGATCGCCGCGGCCTCTGGCACAATCGCCAACGGCGCCATCACGGCGTTCTGCACGGCATGAGCCTCGACGGCCGCCAGCGTTTCGGCCGCGATCTGCTCCGCCGCGGCCGGCGCCGGCAGGCTGGTGGCGGCCGGCGACGTGGTGCTCAACGCCGCGGTGACATCCTTTTGCAGCGAGGTCAGCGGATTGTTGTCAGTAAAGGCGGTGGTCGCCGACTTCACCTCGTCGAACGACTTCTTCAGCTCAGCCATTTCGGCTTCGCGCATCGCTTCGCGGAACTGGCCCTGAAACTCGCCGGCCATGCGGCGCGCTTTGCCAGCCCACTGCCCGACCGTCCGCAGCACGCCCGGCAACTCTTTGGGGCCGATGGCGATCAGCGCCACCACGCCGATCACCATCAGTTCAGTCCAGCTGATGTCGAACATGACTGCTTCCGCTCACGCGCGATGCCGCCCGCCCCCGGCTCAGCCGCAGTCCGCGTATTCTTGACTGGCCGCCGTGGCGTCGCCCGCCACGGCCTGCCGCACCCTGATGGCCTTAGACGGCCTTGCTGCCGACGTCGGAACGCTGCGTCGAAGACGGCGTCCCCGCGTGGTCGATCGACTTCACGGGCTCGCTCTTTTCGTCAGCCTTGTCATCGTCTTGCATGCCCTTCTTAAAGGACTTGATGCCCTGCGCGACGTCGCCCATCAGGTCGGAAATCTTGCCGCGACCGAACAACAGCAGCACCACTACGATCACGACGATCCAGTGCCAGATACTCATCGACCCCATCGTGCCTTCCTCCAAAGTCGTGACGCCGGTACAGCCGGCCGATCTTGTGCGAACCTAGGCTTAGCAGACTACGAAAACAAGGATTTAAGCCGCCAGGCGGAAGCGGCCAAGTGCGTCATTGGCCGCTTGGCTCGCCGTCCTCGGCGGTCGTTTCCGGGGCCGATTCGGCATCGTCTTCCGGTGCCTCGTCGGACACCGTTTCCGAGGCCATGGTTTCTTCCAAGGTGACCGTTTCGGAGGATACGGCTTCGACCTCCTCCATCACCTCAACCTCAGCCTCAACCTCGACGTAAGCCTCAACGACAGCCTCAACCACCGCCCCGGTCTCAGCCTCCGCTTCAGCAGCAGTCTCAGAGGGCGCGGCGTCCTGCACCGCCGCCTCGGTGGCTTCCCCGGCTTCGGTCGCTTCCGGTTCCGCATCGGGAACAGGCGCCAGCGCCAGATCGAGATCGCCGGGCTCGAGCGGGTCTTCGTCCTCGCGCAGCGCCGGATCGTCGGACGGCACCGGCACGCTGAAGCCGGTCGGCAGCCGCGAATCGAGCAGCCCGGTGCCCTTCAGCTCTTCCAGGCCCGGCAG
This sequence comes from Rhodopseudomonas faecalis, assembly GCF_003217325.1. Classification (GTDB taxonomy): domain Bacteria; phylum Pseudomonadota; class Alphaproteobacteria; order Rhizobiales; family Xanthobacteraceae; genus Rhodopseudomonas; species Rhodopseudomonas faecalis. The sequence goes on along the minus strand of NZ_QJTI01000001.1, from coordinate 288,624 downwards.
ATCGTTCAGGCTCTCCAGGCTGAACTGTGCCAGGAACGCATCGGTGGTGCCAAAGGTCAGCGGCCGTCCCGGCGTCTTGCGCCGGCCACGCGGCTTGACCCAGCCGGTTTCGAGCAGCACGTCGAGCGTGCCCTTGGAGGTGACGACGCCGCGGATTTCTTCGATTTCGGCACGGGTCACCGGCTGATGATAGGCGATGATCGCCAGCATCTCGATCGCGGCGCGCGACAGCTTGCGGGTCTCTGTGCTCTCGCGGGTCATCATCCAGGCGAGATCGCCAGCGGTGCGGAACGACCATTTGTTGGCGACACGCACCAGATTGACGCCGCGCGGCGCATAGTCGGCCTGCAGCTGCAGCAGCGCCTTCTTGATATCGACGCCTTCGGGCATGCGCTTGGCGAGCGCGGCTTGATCGAGCGGCTCGGCCGAAGCGAACAACAGAGCTTCCAGCAGACGCAGCTCCTCGGGCCGGGCCTGCGCCTCCGGCTCGGTCGGCATATCCTCCAGCTCGATCACGCGCTGTTCTGCCAGACTGGCCATGGCTCGGTCTCCTTCTTCCACTTACTCTACCGACACGTCCGGCTCGGCCAGCGCCTCCACCGGCGGCGATGACCGCTTGCGGAAATAAAGCGGCGCAAAAGGCTCCGACTGGTGCAACTCAAGCTGCCCCTCACGCACCAGCTCCAGCGCAGCGGCGAAGCTCGAGGCAAAGACGGTAGCTTTTTGAGTGGGATCGACGACGTAGTCCAACAGGTACGAATCCAGCCGGCTCCAATCCTCGGTAGCGCCAACCAGCCGCTCCAGCGTGGCGCGCGCTTCGGCGAGCGACCACACGGTCCGGCGCGCCAGATGCACCTTGGCAATCACCGAGCGCTGGCGCTGCGAGGCATAGGCCGACAACAGGTCGTACAAGGTCGCGGTAAAACGCGGATGCTTGATCTCGGCGATGGCTTCCGGGCAGCCGCGCGCAAATACGTCGCGCTGCAATTGCGGCCTTGTCATCAGCCGGTTGGCGGCCTCGCGGATCGCTTCCAGCCGGCGCAGCCGGTTGGCGAGCGCGGTCGCCATTTCCTCGGCGCTCGGGCCCTCGGCGCTCGGCGGCTCGGGCAGCAGCAGCCGCGATTTCAAAAACGCCAGCCACGCCGCCATCACCAAATAGTCGGCGGCCAGTTCCAGCCGGATTTTGCGGGCCGCTTCGACGAATTGCAGATATTGGTCGGCGAGCGCCAGGATCGAGATCTTGTGCAGATCGACCTTCTGTTGCCGCGCCAAAGCCAGCAGCAGGTCGAGCGGGCCTTCATAGCCTTCGACATCGACCACCAGCGCCGGTTCGTCGTCCGGCAGCTCCGCCGCCGGTTGGGTCGGCCGGCCGGTTTCAAACGACAGGATTTCGGCGGTCATGCCCCGGCTCCGACCCGGCTGATCAACTCATCGAGTTCAGCGCGCGCCTCAAGCCGGTCGAACGGTTCCGGCACGTGCCGCGCCGCCAGCGCCGCATGGGCCCGTGCCGCGGCATCGCCGGTAAGCAGCGGCGCCGCAGCGGCGACTTCGCGCATTTCGTCGAGCCGGCCATTGCAGTGCAGCACGAGGTCGCAGCCCGCGGCCAGGCTGGCGCGGCTACGCTCGGCAATGCTGCCGCTGAGAGCATTCATCGAGACGTCGTCGCTCATCAGAAGCCCCTGGAACCCGATCAGGCCGCGAATCACGCGATCGATAATGGTCGCAGAAGTGGTCGCCGGTTGGGCGGGATCGAGCGCGTTGAACACAACATGGGCGGTCATCGCCATCGGCAAGTCGGCCAGCGGCTGGAACGCGGCAAAATCGGTCTGTTCCAGTTCCAGCTCCGGCGTCTCGACCACCGGCAGCCGCAAATGGCTGTCAGCGGTGGCGCGGCCATGACCGGGAATATGCTTGAGCACCGGCAGCACGCCGCCCTGTGCCAGCCCGTCGGCGACCGAACGCGCGATCGCCGCGACCTTGGCGGGATCGGTGCCATAGGCACGGTCGCCAATCACCGCATCGGCGCCCGGCACCGGCAGGTCGGCGAGCGGCAGGCAGTCGACGGTAATGCCGAGTTCGGACAGGTCGGCGGCAATCAGCCGCGCGCTCAGCCAGGCGGCGGACAGGCCCAATTGGCTGTCGATGTCATAGAGCGCGCTGAACACCGCCCCGGCCGGATAGCTCGGCCAATGCGGCGGCCCGAGGCGCTGCACCCGCCCGCCTTCCTGATCGATCAGAACCGGCGCCTGATCGTCTTCGAGCGTTGCACGCAGTTCCTTCACAAGATCAGACACTTGTGAAGGATTGTCGACGTTTCGCTTAAAGAGGATAAAACCCCATGGCGAAGCTGACCGGATGAACTCGCGTTCCTCGGCAGTCAGTGACGTTCCGGAAATACCGGAAATGAATGCGCGCCTGTCCATCTCGGGCCGATTAGCCCGCTCAGCGCATCCGGGTCAAGGAAACGGCCGTTAATTTCTTTGGACGACGCACTGTCCGCCCGCCGAACGCAGGCTGCCGCAGAACCGGGCGGCATCATCGGAGCTGCCGAACGGGCCGATCATGGCGCGGTAATAGACGCCCTTGTCGCCCAGATCGGCGCGCTTGATCAACGGGGTGCGCGAGCCGAGCACCGACGGGTACTTGTTCTGCAGCGCTCGGAACGACGCCTGGGCGTCGGCCGCGCTGCGCTGCGAGGACACCTGCACCACATAGCCGCCCGCCACCTCAGGCTGGGCAGTCGGCGCGGTGGCAGCCACGCGGCTGCCAGGCTGCGGCGCCAGCGACAGCGGCGCGCCGGTCGAGGCATTGGCATTGGCGACCGGCGGCGGCGGCGTGCGGGTGGCGTTCGGCGACGGCGCCGCGGGTGCGGCAGCGGCGGCACGCTGCGCCGGCCGTCCGGCCGCCGCATCAGCCTGATCGGGCCGCACCGGCACGGTCTTGATCTTGCGCGGCTCCTCGCCGGAGGCCGAGGCACTGCTCGGCACGGCCGCGAGCGGCTTGTTGGCGGGCGCAACGCTGGCCGGGGTCGGCGGATTGTTGTTTTGGGTGAGCGGAGGTAGCACCACGCGCGAGCCGTATTTGCTCGGGTCCTGCGGCTGCTCCTCGCGGGAAATCAGCATCTCGGTGTTGGAGCCGCCGGACGCCAGCCGATCCTGGATCGGCTTACCCGCCTCGGCCGCCGACGGCGGCACCACCTTGGTGGGACCGGGCTCGGCCTTGATGATCGGCGGTTCGCCCGAGCGCGGCGATCCCATGAAAGTGCGATAGGCAAATGCACCGCCGGTGCCGACCACCGCCAGCGCGATCACAGCCGCGACCGTCAGCATGCCGCCGCGGCGCGGCTTCTGCTCCGGCTCGTCATAACCGTTGCCGAAATTATAGGACGGATCAGAATAGGCTGCGGTCTCCTGCAACGGATCGACATAGCCTTGCGACGGCATCTGGCCGTACAGCGCGTCGTCATAGCGCGAGAAATCGGCGGGCGCGGCCGGTTGCGCGGCAGCCTGCCCGGGAAAGGACGGTTCCTGCCGGTAGGACGAGGCCTGATAGGGATCAGCCTGATAGGGATCGGCTTGGTAGCCGCTCTGCTGATAACCGCCCTGCTGATAAGTGTCCGGCTGATAAGTGTCCGGCTGATAGGATTGTGGTTGGTACGATTCAGGCTGATAGACCTGCGGCGCGCGATAGGGTTCGGGCGCGGCGGGCGCCTGCATAGCCGGAGCTTCCGGCTCGTGCGCCCGGAAGCCGGTGTCGCGGCTGCGATGGCGCAGCCAGGACGGCATCGGCGGCTGCTCATCCTCATAGGACGGCTGCGGCGGCACGGTGGGCTGCGGCGGCGCGCGATAGCTGTCGGCGGCCGGCGGCGGCGCCATATTGGGCTGCTGGCGCTGCTGACCGGAGAACGGATCGGTCTGGCCGATCAGACGGGCCAGCTCCGCGAGCGGATCACTTTCGGGCGCGGCATCACGACCGCGACCATAGCGATCGTCACCCTGGAAGGACCTGTCCTGATAGCGTTCAGCCATTGCGATATCGCATCCCCTGCGGGAAAGCAGCCACCCCACCCCAAAAGCGAAACAACCGCCGATTCAAACCAAGCTGTCACGCATCCCCGACGTGACTGGCTGCTTCGCCTAACGCATCTCGGTGGGCGCATCGACGCCGAGCACGGCGAGTCCTGATGCGAGAACCGAAACGGCGCCTTGGACCAATGCCAATCGCGCCTTGGTTATCAGTGCATCATTATTGATAATGAAGCGTAAATGAGGCAGGTCGCGACCGCGCGTCCACAGCGCGTGGAATTCACTGGCGAGCTCGTACAGATAGAAAGCGATGCGGTGCGGCTCATGCGCCTGCGCCGCCGCTTCGACGATGCGCGGATAGAGCGCAAGCCGGCGCAACAGATCGAGTTCGGCGCTGTCGGTCAGCCGCTCGACCTCGGCATCGCGCAGGAAGGCGATGCGCGCGGCCGGCTCCTCGGGCAAATCCGGAATCACTTCGACGGCATTGCGGAACACTGAATGGCCGCGGGCATGGCCGTATTGCACGTAAAACACCGCGTTGTCCTTGGACTGCTCGATCACCTTGGCGAGGTCGAAATCGAGCAGCGCGTCGTTCTTGCGGAACAGCATCATGAAGCGGGTGGCGTCGCAGCCGACCTCTTTGACCACCTCGCGCAGCGTGACGAAGTCGCCGGCGCGCTTCGACATCTTCACCGGCTCGCCATTGCGCAGCAGCTTGACCAGCTGCACGATCTTGACGTCGAGCACGCCCTGCCCGGCGGTCACCGCCTTGATCGCCGCCTGCACGCGCTTGATGTAACCGCCGTGATCGGCGCCCCAGACGTCGACCATGGTGCGATAGCCGCGGTCGAACTTGGTCTTGTGATAGGCGATGTCCGAAGCGAAATAGGTGTAGGAGCCGTTCGACTTCAGCAGCGGCCGATCGACGTCGTCGCCATAGGCGGTGGCGCGGAACAGGGTCTGCTCGCGGTCTTCATAGTCATCGACCGGGGCGCCCTTGGGCGGCGGCAGCCGGCCTTCATAGACGTCGCCCTTGGCGCGCAGGAACGCGATGGTCTCGGCGACGCGGTCGGTGCCGCCCTCGATCAGTGAGCGTTCTGAGAAAAACTCCTCATGGCTGATGTTGAGCGCGGCCAGATCGGCACGGATCATGTCCATCATCATGGCAATCGCCTTGGCGCGCGCGATCGGCAGCCATTCGGCCTCCGGCATCGTGCGCAGCCGGTCGCCATGCTCGGCCTTCAGCGCCTCACCGACCGGCTTGAGGTAATCGCCGGGATAAAGCCCCTCCGGAATCTCGCCGATCTCCTCGCCGAGCGCTTCCTGGTAGCGCAGGAACGCCGAGCGCCCGAGCACATCGACCTGGGCGCCAGCGTCGTTGATGTAATATTCGCGGGTGACGTCATAGCCGGCGAAGGCGAGCAGATTGGCGAGCGCATCGCCAAACACCGCGCCGCGGCAGTGGCCGACATGCATCGGGCCGGTCGGATTGGCCGACACGTACTCGACATTGACCTTGTGGCCGCCGCCGATCGCGCTGCGGCCATAGGCCGAGCCCTGCGCCAGCACCGCGCGCAGCTCATCGGTCCAGACCTTGGTCTGCAGCGTCAGATTGATGAAGCCCGGCCCGGCGATCTCGACCTTGGCCACCATCGGCTCGGCGCGCAGTTTGGCGGCGATCTGCTCGGCGAGATCGCGCGGCTTGGCCTTGGCTTCCTTGGCCAGCACCATCGCGGCATTGGTCGCCATGTCGCCATGGGTCGGGTCCTTGGGCGGCTCGACCACCACGCGCGACAGATCGAGACCGGCGGGCAGCGCCCCCTCGGCGGCCAGCGCCTCGCAGACAGCCTGAACCCGGCCGAGAATGAGGGCGAACAGATGCGGCGAGGACGGAGAATTGACCATGGGAATCACATGATACCAGAGCTAGCGCCGGAGCAGTCCGGCTGGATGGCCGCGCCTGACGGCCGGCACAAGGCCGCCATTCGGCACCGACCGCCTGCGGCGTTCGGCGGATTGCCGGCGAGTCGCAGCTCGGCCAGGCAAGGCGCGGAGAGGCCCGCCGCCTAACGCAAATCCGGAGTTGTGTCAAAGAGCCGGCGGTGCTCGGTCAGGGCGTACGGGTCGGTCATGCCGGCGATGAAATTGCGGATGCGGCGCAGCCGGTCGGCCTCGCATTCGGCGATCGGGCCGCAGGCCGGCAGCCAGTCTGGCGGCAGCGCCCCCGGATCGTCGCAATAGCGCTGGAACAGCTCGGTGACCACCGTCTCGGCATCGCGCATCACCGTCATCACCCGCTCGGCGCGGTACATACGGGTCCAGAGGAAGCGCTTGATCATCTTTTCAGCCGCGGCGATCTCTGGCGGAAAAGCGATCATCGCCTCGTTTGCGCCGCGCACCTCGGCGGCCGAGCGCGGCTGAAGCCGCTCAAGGCGGCGCTGCGCCTCGCCGACCGCCGCCCCGATCAGGCACGAGATCAGCTCGCGCACCAGCTCGGCGGCGCGGCGCACCGGATCAAGGTGCGGATAGCGGGCGTCGATCGCGGCCAGCATCTCGGCGAGCAGCGGGATCTCGCGCAGATCGTCGAGCCGGAACAGGCCGGCGCGCAGCCCGTCATCGATGTCGTGGGCGTCATAGGCGATGTCGTCGGCGATGCCGGCAACCTGCGCCTCCAGCGAGGCAAAGCTCCACAAGTCGAGATCGAAATCGCGGTTGAATTCGACAATGCCGAGCGGCACGCCGCGCTCGCGATAATGCCCAAGCGGGGTGCCGTCCCGTTCGATCAGCGGACCATTGTGCTTGACGATGCCCTCCAGCGTCTCCCAGCTGAGATTGAGGCCGTCAAAGGTCGGGTAGCGATGTTCGAGCGCGGTGACCACGCGCAGGCTCTGCGCATTGTGGTCAAAACCGCCATGATCGCGCAGACAGGCGTCGAGCGCGCGCTCGCCGGCATGGCCGAATGGCGGGTGACCGAGGTCGTGGGCCAACGCCAGCGCTTCGGTGAGATCTTCATCAAGCCGCAATTGCCGGGCGATGGCGCGCGCGATCTGCGCCACTTCGAGCGAATGGGTCAGCCGGGTGCGGTAATGATCGCCCTCATGAAACACGAACACCTGGGTCTTGTGTTTGAGCCGGCGAAACGCGGTCGAGTGGATCACCCGGTCACAATCGCGGCGGAATGGGCTGCGGGTGCGGCTCGGCGGTTCGTCATGGCGCCGGCCGCGGCTCAACTCCGGATCGCACGCATAGGGTGCCCGGTCGGCCGTCATTGCTTGCATCACCCGATCCGTTCCTTCCGCGATTGATTCCCGTCTGCGCCGCACTTAACTATGTCGAGCGGCGCATTCCAACGTTTTGCCGCGCTGAAACGACAAGGAGCCCTTGATGATGCCCAGCGTCACCATCAGCGAGCGCGCGGCGCGGCGGATCGGCGAAATTCTACGCGGCGAAGGCGACGGCGCCATGCTGCGCATCAGCGTCGAAGGCGGCGGCTGCTCGGGCTTTCAGTACAAATTCGATGTCGATCGCACAAAGGCCGCCGACGATCTCGTGATCACGCGCGACGGCGCTGTGGTGCTGGTCGATGCCGCCTCGGCGCCGTTCCTGAGCGGTGCCGAGCTCGACTTTGTCGATGACCTGATCGGCGCCTCGTTCCGGGTCAACAACCCAAACGCCACCGCGTCCTGCGGCTGCGGCACAAGCTTCTCGATCTAACCGGCAAGCAGCCGCCTTACTCGGCCGCGGCGATGCGCGGCCGCTGGTCCGGCTCCGATTGCGGCTCGAGCCGCCGCTTGAGCCGGCGATCAATGCCGTCGAGATAGATATAGACCACCGGCGTGATGAACAGCGTCAACAGCTGCGACACGAACAGGCCGCCGACCACCGCGACGCCGAGCGGCTGACGCAGTTCGGTGCCGGCGCCGGCGCCAAGCGCGATCGGCAGCGTGCCGAAAATCGCGGCAAAAGTGGTCATCATGATCGGCCGAAAGCGCAGCAGCGCCGCTTCGCGGATCGCCTGCTCGGCACCAAGGCCGAAGCGGCGCCGCTCCAGCGCGAAATCCACCATCATGATGGCGTTCTTCTTGACGATGCCGACCAGCATCACGATGCCGATCATCGCGATCACCGACAGCTCCATGTTGAACAGCATCAGGGTCAGGATCGCACCGATGCCGGCCGAGGGCAGCCCGGAGATGATGGTGATCGGATGGATGAAGCTCTCGTACAAAATGCCGAGGATCACGAACGCCGCGAACACCGCCGCCAGGATCAGCACGCCCTGCCCGCGCAGACTGTCCTGAAACACCTGAGCGGTGCCGGAAAAGCCGGTGGCGATCGTCACCGGCAGCCGCGCCGCCTGCTCGATCGCGGTGATCTGATCGACCGCATAGCCCAGTGAGTAGTTCGGCGCGAGGTTGAACGAGATCGTCACCGCCGGCTGCTGACCCTGATGGTTGATCTGTAGCGGCCCGACGGTCGGCACTAGCTTGGCCACCACATCCATCGGAATGGTCTTGCCGTTGGCGGCCTTCATATAGAGCTTGGAGAGGTCGGAGGGATCGACCTTGAACTGCGGCAGCACCTCCAAAATGATCTGATAGTCATTGGACGGCGTGTAGATGGTGCCGACCTGCCGCGTACCATAGGCGTTGTAGAGCTGATTGCGCACCTGCTCGACGGTGATGCCATAGACCGCGGCTTTTTCGCGGTCGATCTCCACCGTCATCTGCGGGTTCTTGATGTACAAATCAGTGGTGACGTCTTGCAGCCCCGGCACCTGCGCGATCCGGTCGCGCATCTCCGGCGCCAACCGATACAGCGCTTCGGTGTCGCCGCTCTGCATCACGTATTGATATTGGCTCTTGGAAATCCGGCCGCCGATATTGAGATTCTGGATGCTCTGGAAGAACACCTGCAGGCCCGGCACCTGCGCGGCCTGCTGGCGCAGCCGCGCCACCACCGCGCTCACCGGCTCACGCTGGTCGAGCGGTTTCAGCCCGACAAACAGCCGGCCGTAATTGGCGGTGCTGTTTGGCCCGCCGGCGCCAACCGTGGAGTTGATGTAGTCGACCGCCGGGTCCTTGCGCAGCAGCGCGGTCAGCGCCTGCTGGCGTTCCTTCATGGCCTCAAACGAAGTGTCGGTCGCCGCCTCGGTGACGCCGATCAGAAAGCCGGTGTCTTCCTGCGGAAAGAACCCTTTGGGCACGATCATGTACAGATAGACCGTGCCGCCAAGCGTCGCGAGCGTCGCCAGCAGCATCAGGAATTTGTGCGCCAGCACTTTGTCGAGCGCCCATTCATAGCCGCGCAGCCACCCTGCGAACATGCGCTCGAACTGGCGCAGCAGCCAGTTCTGGCGATGCGCCGGGTCATGAGCGCGCAGCAGCCGGGCGCACAACATCGGCGTCAGCGTCAGCGACACAAAGCCCGACACCAGGATCGCCACCGAAATGGTGACGGCGAATTCGCGGAACACGCGGCCGACGATGCCGCCCATCAGCAGCACCGGGATGAACACCGCGATCAGCGAAAAGGTGATCGAGATGATGGTGAAGCCGATCTCGCGCGCGCCTTTCAGCGCCGCCTCGAATGGCCGCATGCCATGCTCGATATGGCGGACGATGTTTTCCAGCATGACGATCGCGTCATCGACCACAAAGCCGACCGACAGCGTCAGCGCCAGCAGCGTCATGTTGTTGATGGAGAAGTCGAGCATATACATCACCGCGCAGGTACCGATCAGCGAGATCGGCACCGCCAGCGCCGGAATGAAGGTCGCCGACGCCGAGCGCAGGAACAAAAAGATCACCAGGATCACCAGCGCCACCGCGATCAGCAGCGTGTGCTCGACATCAGCCACCGATTGCCGCACCGAGATCGAGCGATCCATCAACACCTGCATGTTGATCGAGGGCGGCACCTGGGCGCGCAGCGACGGCAGTTTTGAGCGCACCGCATCGACCACCGCGACCGTGTTGGCGTCGGGCTGCTTCTGGATCGCCAGCACGATCGCGCGTTCGCCGTTGAACCAGGTGGCGATCTTGTCGTTTTCGACGCTGTCATAGATCCGGGCCACTTCGTCCAGCTTGACGGGCGAGCCGCTGCGCCAGGCGACCACGATCTGGCGATAGTCCTCGGCCTTGTCCATCTGCCCGGACGCCTGCAGCGCGACGTCCTGCTTCGGCCCATTGAGCGTGCCGACCGGGGTCGAGGAATTGGCGGCCGACACCGCGGCGCGAATATCGTCGAGCGACAGCCCGCGCGCCGCGGCGATTTCCGGATCGGCCTGCACACGGATCGCGAATTTCTGCTCGCCGTAGATCGTGACCTGCGCCACGCCGGAGACCTGCGACAGCGCCTGGCCGATGGTGATCGAGCCATATTCATTGACGGTCGAGAGCGGCAATGTCCCCGACGACAGCGCGATGAACAGCACCGGGAATTCCGCCGGATTGACCTTGCGGAAGCTCGGCGGGTTTTTCATCTCCACCGGCAATCGGCGCTGCGCGATGGTCAACGCGGTCTGCACGTCGAGCGCGGCGGCATCAATGCTGCGGTCGAGATCGAATTGAATGGTGATGACGCTGGTGCCCTGCGAGGAACTCGAGGTCATCGACGAAATGCCGGCGATGGTCGAGAGCTGGCGCTCGATCACGCCGGCCACCGACGCGGCCATGGTATCGGCCGAGGCGCCGGGCAGCGTCGCCGTCACCGCAATGGTGGGGAAATCGACCTTGGGCAGCGCCGACACCGGCAGCAGTCGGAACCCGAAAATGCCGAAAGCGATGATCGACGCCGTTAGCAGCGTGGTCATCACCGGGCGACGGATGCACAGCTCCGACAGCGTCATCGATCACACCCCGGCTTTGCGGTTGCGCGTCGTCACCTTGGTGCCTTGCGACAGCAACAGCTGGCCGTCGACCACCGCCTCCTCGCCGCCGGACAGCCCTTCGCTGATCACCGACAGCCCTTGATAAGTGCGATCGACCTTGACCGGCTGCACATGGGCGGCGCCGTCGCGGATCACGAACACGAAATTGCCGGTCTGGCTGCGCTGCACCGCCACGGTCGGCACCACCACCGCGGTTTCGGTGCGGATCGTCAGCTTGGTGTTGACCAGCGTGCCCGGCCACAGCGTCTCGCTGGCATTGTCCATGATGCCCCGCACCGTCACCATGCCGGTCGCGGCATCGACGGTGTTTTCGACCATCGCCATCTTGCCGCTTTCCGAGCGGCCATTGCCGGGAATGGTGGCGACCACTTGCGTGGTGCCGGACGCCATCGCCTCGCGCAGATCGGCGAGCACGCGCTGCGGCACCGCAAAGGTGACGTACACCGGCGCCATCTGATTGATGGTGGCGAGCGGCGAGGTGTCGGCCGGCCGCACGAAATTGCCGACCTTGACATTGGCGGCACTAATTCGCCCGGCGAACGGCGCACGGATCAGGGTAAAACTCTTCTGCACCTTGAGATTGTCGAGCGCCGATTGGTCGGACTGAATGGTGCCGGCCAAAATGTCGGCCTGGGTGTTGGCGTTGTCGAGATTGACCTGGGTGGTGGCGCCCTTGCCGATCAGCTCGGTAAAGCGCCGCGCGTCGCGGCGCGCGGCGGCGAGCTGCGCGGTGTCGCGCGCCAAAACGCCCTCGGCCTGCTCGATCTGAGCATCGATCTGCCGGGAGTCGAGCGTGAACAACAGATCGCCCTGCTCGACCCTGGCGCCGTCCTGAAAATGCACGCCGATGATGGTGGTTTCCAGCCGGGCTTTGAGGGCGACGCTGGAGATCGGGGTGACAATGCCGATCGCGTCGACATCGATCGGCACCGGGCGCCGCTGCGCCAGCGCGGTTTCCACCGACACCATGCGCGCGCGCGGCGGCGCGGCGGCGTTGACGCTGCGGCTGTTCCAGCTCGACCAGCCCCAATAGGAGCCGAGCGCCAGCACTGCCAGCGCGCCAACAACCATCAGCAATTTGCGTTGTCTCATGCCGCCTCGCGTCACCGAACGACGACGATCGCCGCCTGTCCTGCCCTGGCGCGGTGCTTCTCGGACCGCTTCAAAATTGTCATTCGGCTTAGCATAGCGCCGGTATTCATGATATGCGCCGGCAGCTAAAATTGCGGTAATGAACTCCCATGCGCATCGCCACCTGGAACGTGAACTCGGTCCGCCAACGGCTGGATCATCTCTTGGCCTGGCTGCGCGAGCGCGATCCGGACATCGTCTGCCTGCAGGAAATCAAATGCGTCGATGAAGCGTTCCCGCGCGAGCCGATCGAGGCGCTCGGCTACAATGTGGTGACGCACGGCCAAAAGACATTTAACGGCGTGGCGCTGCTGTCGAAGCTGCCGTTCGATGAAACAAAGCCTCGGCTGGCTGGCGATGACGACGATCTGCACGCCAGGTTCCTGGAAGGCGTGGTGTCGCTCGATGGCCGCGTGGTGCGGGTCGCCTGCCTGTATCTGCCCAATGGCAACCCGGTCGAGAGCGACAAATATCCCTACAAGCTGAAATGGATGTCGCGGCTTATTGACTTCACCAAGGAACGGCTGCGCGCTGAGGAGCCGCTGATCCTGGCCGGCGACTTCAACGTCATTCCGGCCGCGGCCGACGTCTATCAGCCGACGGCCTGGATCAATGACGCGCTGTTCAAGCCGGAAACCCGCGCCAGTTATCAGACGCTGCTCGGGCTCGGCATGACCGACGCGCTACGCGCGGTGAGCGATGCGCCGGGGCAATACACGTTCTGGGATTATCAGGCCGGCGCGTTCCAGAAGAACTGGGGGCTGCGCATCGACCATCTGCTGCTGTCGCCGCAGGCCGCAGACCGGCTGAGCGCGGTCGGCATCGACAAGCACGTCCGCGCCTGGGAAAAGCCGTCCGACCACGTGCCGGTGTGGGCCGACCTGGATTTTGCCACCAAATAGGCTTCGCTCAGCGAACGATGGGATTGGTCAGGATTAGAGCGGCGCGCGACTGGCGACCTCAGTCGCGGCATAGTCGCGAAGATCTTGGTCGCGACGACCTCAGTCGCGGCGGCCCTGCACCCAATGTTCGAGCATCTGCAGCGCCATGGCGCGCTCGTCATCGGAGGCCTTGGCGAAGGCCTTGGCGTAGCTGTCCTTGATCCAGCCCTCGTCCGCCGCAGCGGCATCGCGGGCCAGCGTCAGCCACATCAGGCCGCGTGCCGCCTGGCGCGGCAGCTGCTCGCCATTGAACAACATCTGGCCGAGCAAGGCCTGCGCCTGGTGCTGGCCCTTCTGCGCGGCCAAGCCGAGCCAGCGCACGCCATAGCGCGAGTCGCGCGGGGTGCCGATGCCGTTCAGATACAGCCGGGCGAGGTCATATTGGGCGTCGGCGTTGCCGAAATAGGACGCGGCATACGAGAACATCTCGCGGGCGCGTTCAGCGTCGGCCTTCACTTTGGAATTGGGAATGCCGCCAAGATAATACCGCCCGAGCGCGACGAACGCGTTGGCGACAATGGCGGCCTGCGGCGCCGACGGGCTGTCCTCGGCATGGGCGTTGGCGATCCGGCTAAAATACTCGAACGCGACCAGATCGTCCTGCGCGACGCCATCGCCGATCGCATACATGCGGCCGAGCTTCCACTGCGCCACCGGATGGCCGCCCTCGGCAGCGTATTGCAGAGCGGTCAGCGAGGTGGTCGGGCTGGCGGACGCGGCGGCCTTGTTCATGGTCACCACAGTGCCGGGCTGGGTGGTCGCCACCGGAATGGCGGCGTCACCGCCGACCAGCGGCGTGCCCTCAAAGGCCATCACCGGCGCCCCGACCAGGACGCCCAGCACCACCACCGGAATGAGACGCTCAAATACCCGCATCACTGTACTCGTACCAACTGCCCGGATGGGTCACCACGCCATCAACTGCCACGCTACCTGGCGGGGTAACGTTCCACAGCCAAGCTGACGAATGGTTTGTCGTTCGAGGCTTTTGTGCGGTCGCCTCGGCAGCGGCTGCGACCGCGGTCAATTTTATGTTAAGCGGGTCCACGCAATTCGAGGGCGCGCGCTCGTAGCGATCGTGTGCAACGCCGGCTGTGCGTGGAGGAAGGCTTGGGTAGATCGGGTGAGCAATCGAAACACCGGTCACGTTCAGCAAGCCTTCTGCTGCTTGGTGCCGGCCGCTGACCGAGACGAGGCCCGCGGGCCGGTCGCACTGATCGAAGGATGTCGTCAGTCTTGCGATGGCAGCAGTGTCGCCAAGCTCTTTGGCAAGATCACGGCCAGGGTTCTGCAAATCCGAGGCAGCGCATAACCAATTTGCGATTTCCACCGCGCCGTGATGGGCGCGACCAGCCGGCGACGCATAGCTCGCACCGGCCGTCTGTCGACGGTCGATCGTCTGTGCCGTGCTGGTGCCCCTGTGATCCATCGCGATCGTGTTTCCCGGCGCTGTCCTGTCTGCCCGATGGCAGGCGGATGGATTTTCCATCGCCAGCACAGGTGCCGCGCCAAATTGACTACCAAGGATGATCTCATAGAGGGGTGTGGCCAAAAAGCGGCGCAAGCAAGAGCCGGGTGTGATCGCGCTCAAAAGTCGCCAGACTGTTGCGGTGTCGCCACATAAGTTGCCGAGTTACCACGCCCAAAGCGGCCCAAATGCCGCCCGGCGCAATTCAGGCGCGAACGTTCAGACGTTCAGCGCCTGGCCATAGGCGTCGAGCACCGCTTCCTTCATCATCTCCGACAGCGTCGGATGCGGAAAGACGGTGTGCATCAGCTCGGCTTCCGTGGTCTCGAGATTCATGGCGACCACATAGCCCTGGATCAGCTCGGTGACCTCCGCGCCGATCATGTGAGCGCCGAGCAGCCGCCCGGTCGCCTTATCGAAGATCACCTTGATCAGCCCCTGATCCTCGCCGAGTGCAATCGCCTTGCCATTGCCGGCAAACGGGAAACGACCGACCTTGATGTCGCGCCCCTGCTCCCTGGCTTTCGCTTCGGTCAGGCCGACCGAGGCGATCTGCGGGTGGCAATAGGTGCAGCCCGGGATCAGACCCTTGTCGAGCGGATGCGGATGCAGGCCCTTGATGGCCTCGACGCAGATCACGCCCTGATGCTCGGCCTTGTGCGCCAGCATCGGCGGCCCGGTGACGTCCCCGATCGCATAGATGCCTGGGATATTGGTGCGGCCAACACCATCGGCAACGATGGTGCCGCCTTGGATTTGAACGCCGAGCTTGTCGAGCCCGAGCTGTTCGACATTGCCGACCACGCCCACCGCCGAGATCACCCGCTCAAAGGTCGCGGTCTGTTGCTTGCCGTCGCCGCTGTCGATGGTGGCGACCACGCTGCCTGGCTTCTTGTCGAGCTTGCTGACCTTGGCGCCGGTCAGAATCTTGATGCCCTGCTTTTCAAACTGTTTGCGGGCGAGCGCAGCGATCTCGGCATCTTCCACCGGCAGGATCTGCGGCAGCACTTCGACCACCGTCACCTCACTGCCCATGGCGCGGTAGAACGAGGCGAACTCGATGCCGATCGCGCCCGAGCCGATCACCAGCAGCGATTTCGGCAGCGTTTCGGGCACCATCGCTTCAAAATAGCTCCACACCCGGTCGCCGTCGGGCTCCAGCCCCGGCAGCACCCGCGGCCGCGCGCCGGTGGCGATGATGATGTGTTTGGCGCGGTAGCGGCCCTCGCGCAGTGCGCCCTTCGGCGGCTCGCTCTTGGCGGCCGTCACCGTGATCTCGCCGGGCGCATCGATCGATGCTGCGCCCCAGATCACCGTGATCTTGTTCTTCTTCATCAGGAAGCCGACGCCATCATTCAGCCGCTTCGACACCCCGCGCGAGCGCGCCACCACCGCCTTGAGATCGAACCGGACATTGTCGGCGCCCAGGCCATAATCCTTGGCGTGCTGCATGGCGCGATAAATCTCGGCCGAGCGCAGCAGCGCCTTGGTCGGGATGCAGCCCCAGTTCAGGCAGATGCCGCCGAGATAGGATTTTTCGACGATCGCGGTTTTGAGGCCGAGCTGCGCCGCGCGGATCGCCGCGACATAGCCGCCGGGACCGGAGCCGATGATGATCACGTCGAAGGAAGTGTCGGTCATAACTACTCGCTCTTCTTCCCCTCTCCCCTTGTGGGAGAGGGTAAGGACGTTCACACCACCATCATCACAGGGTTTTCGATCAAGAGCTTGAACGCGCCCAAAAGCTCGGCGCCGAGCGCGCCATCGACCGCGCGGTGATCAGTCGATAGCGTGACGCTCATCATATTGGCGATCTCGATCTTGCCATCGACCACCACGGCGCGCTGCTCGCCCGCGCCGACCGCCAGAATGGTCGCCTGCGGCGGATTGATCACCGCCGAAAAATCCTTGATGCCGTACATGCCGAGATTGGAGACCGCGGTCGAGCCGCCTTGATACTCCTCCGGCTTCAGCCGGCGATTGCGCGCCCGCGCCGCAAAATCCTTCATCTCGCGCGAGATCGCCGACAGCGACTTTTGATGGGCATCGCGTACCACCGGCGTGATCAGGCCGCCGGGGATCGCGACCGCCACGCCGACATCGGAACTGCGATGCTTGAGTAGCGCGCCTTCGGTCCAAGTGACGTTGGCATCGGGCACGCGCTGCAACGCCAGCGCCAGCGCCTTGATGACGAAATCATTGACCGACAGCTTGTAAGCGGGCTTGCCATCCTTGTCCTTCGGCGCCTGCGCGTTGATCTGTTCGCGCGCCGCCAAGAGCCGATCGAGATTGCACTCGATGGTCAGATAGAAATGCGGAATGGTCTGCTTGGCCTGCACCAGCCGCTGCGCGATGATCTTGCGTAGGCTGTCATGCGGCTGTTCGTCATAGCTGCCGTCCTTGAACAGAGCGCGGATCTGCTGATCCGACAGCGACGGCGGCGCTGACAAAGCCGGCTGCGCCGCGGGCGCAGTTTTCAGCGCGCCGCCCGCCTGCGCTTGCTCGACGTCGCGCGCGATCACCCGGCCATGGGGACCCGAACCATTGATGCGGCCAAGATCGATGCCGGCCTGCTGCGCCAAACGCCGCGCCAGCGGCGAGGCAAACACCCGGCCTTCGCCATGCGCGGCTGCCGCTGCAACGGGCGCAGCGGGCGCCGTGCGCTCCGTGGCGCTGGTCGCGGCCGAGGGATGGGCTTCCTGATGCGATGGCGCGGCAGGCACTGCCGCAGCGCGCGGCGCCGCGCTCTGCGGTTTGGCCGCTCCCGCCGCTTTGACATCCTCGCCCTCGCCGGCCAGCACCGCGATCACGTCATTGACCGCGACGTCATGGGTGCCTTCCGGCACCAGGATTTTGGCGATGGTGCCATCATCGACTGCCTCGACCTCCATGGTGGCCTTGTCGGTCTCGATCTCGGCGATCACGTCGCCGGATTTCACCGCATCGCCTTCCTTCTTCAGCCATTTGGCGAGATTGCCGCGCTCCATGGTCGGCGACAGCGCGGGCATCAGGATGTTGATCGGCATGAGCGGATGACCTTACTGCGTGCGCGACGAGGTTTCGCCGAGATCGGATGGCCGCGCCAGCTCGGCCTGGAACATATCGACAATCCGCGCCAGCGCTTCCTGCTCCGACAAATCAGTTTCGCGCGAGAACGCGCGCGCGGCATGGCGGGCGATATCGACCAGCAACATGCCCCACATATCCGGCTCCTCAAAAGCCCTTGTGAAAGCGATCGACAGCCCGCCATCGACGACGAAGGCGCGCAGCACCTCGACCGCATCATCGCGGCCGATCACATCGGGCGGCAGTGGTTGTTCACGAGGTCCAGACATGTATCACCGATAGCAAACGGCTTTGGCGGCTTCGACCACCTCGGCCACGCTGGGCAAGGCCAGCTTTTCAAGATTGGCGGCATAGGGCATCGGCACGTCCTTGCCGGATACCCGCTTCACCGGCGCGTCGAGATAATCGAACGCATGCTCCATTAGCCGCGCGGCGATTTCCGCACCGACGCCGTTCTGCTGCCAGCCCTCCTCGATCACCACCGCGCGCCCGGTCTTCTGCACCGAAGCGATCAGCGTGTCGGTGTCGAGCGGCCGCAGCGTGCGCAGATCGATCACTTCTGCGTCGATGCCTTCGCTGGCGAGTTGATCCGCCGCCTTCAGCGCATAGGTCATGCCATGCGACCAGGCGATCAGCGTGACATCACGGCCGGCGCGCGCGATCCTGGCCTTGCCGATCGGCACCACGTAGTCGTCGAGTTTGGGCACCTCGCCGGATTGCCCGTACAGCATCTCATGCTCGAGGAACACCACCGGATTGGGATCGCGGATCGCGGCTTTCAGCAGACCCTTGGCATCAGCAGCCGAATAAGGCGCGACCACTTTCAGCCCTGGGATGTGTGAGTACCAGGCCGAATAATCCTGGCTGTGCTGCGCGGCGACGCGCGAGGCCGCGCCATTAGGCCCACGAAACACGATCGAGCAGCCCATCTGGCCGCCGGACATGTACAGCGTCTTCGCCGCCGAATTGATGATCTGGTCGATCGCCTGCATCGCGAAGTTGAAGGTCATGAATTCGACGATCGGTTTAAGCCCGGCGAACGCCGCGCCGACCCCGATGCCGGCAAAGCCGTGCTCGGTGATTGGCGTGTCGATCACGCGCTTATTGCCGAATTCCTGCAGCAGCCCCTGCGTGACCTTATAGGCGCCCTGATATTCGGCAACTTCCTCGCCCATCACGAACACATCGGCGTCGCGGCGCATCTCCTCGGCCATCGCATCGCGCAGCGCTTCGCGCAACGTGACCGTTACCATCTCAGTGCCTTCGGGAATGTCGGGATCGCGCAGCGCCGGCGCGGCCGGCGCCGTGGGCGCCGCATCAGCCTTGGTAGCAACGGGCTCAGGGCGCGGCGGCGCTTCTTCCTTGGCGCGCTCCTCAGGCGCGGCGGAGGCCGCCTGATCGGCGCTGTCGTTGTCGCCGACAATGGTGGCGATCGGCGTGTTGACCGCGACGTCATGCGTGCCTGCCGGCACCAGGATTTTGCCGAGCGTGCCGTCGTCAGCGGCCTCGACTTCCATCGTGGCCTTGTCGGTCTCGATCTCGGCGATCACGTCGCCGGACTTCACCGGCTCGCCTTCCTTCTTGAGCCATTTCGACAGGTTGCCCCGCTCCATGGTCGGGGACAGCGCGGGCATCAGAACTTGAATGACCATGGTTGCTCCGGATCACTGCCAGCGTGGCGCAGGATTAGCGATAAACGTCGGTGTAGAGTTCCGAGGCATCGGGCTCGGGATCGTGCTGGGCGAATTCGGCCGAGGCGTTGACGATGGTGCGCACCTCGGCATCGATCGCCTTCAAATCGTCCTCGGTCATCTTCATGGCCAGCAAACGCTGCCGCACCTGTTCGATCGGGTCCTGGTCGTTGCGGATCTTATCGACCTCCTCGCGCGTCCGATATTTGGCGGGGTCGGACATCGAGTGGCCGCGATAGCGATAGGTCTGCATCTCCAGGATGTAGGGGCCGTTGCCGGCGCGGCAATGCGCCACCGCACGCGAACCAGCCTCATGCACGGCGCGGACATCCATGCCGTCGACCTGTTCGCCGGGAATGTTGAACGACAGGCCGCGCTTGGAAAAATCGGTCTGCGCCGAGGAGCGCGTCACCGACGTGCCCATCGCATAGCGGTTGTTCTCGATCACATAGACCACCGGCAGCTTCCACAGCGCCGCCATGTTAAAACTCTCATAGACTTGGCCCTGATTGGCGGCGCCGTCGCCAAAATAGGCCAGACAGACATTGTCATTGCCGCGATAGCGATTGGCGAAGGCGAGCCCGGTGCCGAGCGACACCTGCGCGCCGACGATACCGTGGCCGCCATAAAAGTGCTTCTCGAGGCTGAACATGTGCATCGAGCCGCCCTTGCCTTTGGAGTAGCCGCCGCGGCGCCCGGTCAGTTCCGCCATCACGCCATTGGCATCCATGCCGCACGCCAGCATATGGCCATGATCGCGATAGCCGGTGATGACCTGATCGCCTTCTTTCAGCACCATCTGCATGCCGACCACGATCGCTTCCTGGCCGATATAGAGATGGCAGAAGCCGCCGATCGCGCCCATGCCATAGAGCTGGCCGGCCTTCTCCTCGAAGCGGCGGATCAGCAGCATGTCGCGCAGCGCGCGCAGCTCCTGCTCGCGGCTGAATTCGCTCACCGGCCGGCGCGTGCCGCTGCCGGTCTGCGACGCCTCGTCCCTGGCTGGCACGTCACGCTTCTTCGATGCGGGCATGGCGATTCAATCCAATGCTTGTTAGTTGCGACTATCTCTAGCCTAACTAATGACGCAGCAAAAGGATTGCATCACGCCCGCGCAGCCATCATGTCGCAACGCAGCGTAACGTGAAACTTTCGTGATAGTTCTTGCGCGATTTTGAAACTTACGACGTCATTTCGACGGCAGGATGCGCACCAGGTCGTTCGGGTGTGCATAGTCGAGCTGAAAACGCACGCGCTGGTCGAGCATGTCGGGGTCGAGCCGATCGGAGCGCAGCAGCGCGACTCGCTTTTCGCCCTCGGCGCGCTCCTTTTTCAGACGCTCCAATTCGGAAGTCAGCGCGATGATCTCCTGATCAAGCTCCTGGCGGGCATTGAGCCCGTATTTTCCCGTATAAGCGTTGGAACCGAAATAGCCGATCACGGCGGCTGCGATCGCATAGAGCGCGAGCCCGGTGAGCAACGATTTGAGGCGGGTGCGGGAGACCATGCCTGACCATGCGACAACGCGGTTAATGGCACGCTAACGTTCGCCAGCCGCAGCCGCATTTGGCCGCACGGCGCAGCGGCTTAGCTCGCCTTGTGCCCTGGCCAGGCCGCCGCCATAGTGGCACGCCGATCGCCGCTCCGCCGAGGACAGCCGCCGTGAGTCCAGAATTCCTGATTACGTCGCTGATCGTGATTGCCTCGCCGGGCACCGGCGCGCTGTACACGCTGGCCGCCGGGCTATCGCGCGGCGCCAAGGCCAGCGTGGTCGCGGCCTTCGCCTGCACGATCGGCATCGTGCCGCATATGGCGGCGGCCATTCTCGGCCTCGCCGCGCTGCTGCATACCAGCGCGGTGGCGTTCCAGGCGTTCAAATATCTCGGCGTCGCTTATCTGCTCTATATGGCCTGGATGACGCTGCGCGAACACGGGCCGCTCAAGATCGAGCGCGAGCTGCGCGAGCAATCGGTGCTCGACGTCACCATCACCGGCGTGCTGATCAACATCCTCAATCCAAAACTGTCGATCTTCTTTTTGGCGTTCCTGCCGCAGTTCATTCCCGCCGGCGAAACCGAGCCGCTGCCGCAAATGCTGACGCTGAGCGCGGCATTCATGGCGCTGACCTTCGTGGTGTTTGCGATTTACGGGCTGTTTGCGGCGTCGGTGCGCGATCACATCATTGCGCGGCCGCGGGTCTTGACCTGGATGCGGCGCGGCTTTGCCGCTGCCTTTGTGGCGCTTGGCGCCAAGCTGGCGACCGCGGAACGCTGATCGCCACACCGTCTTTTGTCATTCAGTCTTTTGTCATTCAGTCATTCCGGGGCGGCCGCCGCATCAGCGGCGGTCGAACCCGGAATCGCTGTCGATCGTTGCGAAAGACGTCATTCCAGGGTCGCGCGCGATCGCGAGCGCCCCGGAATGCCGTCGTCGTTGGATTTAGCGCAGCGCCTTGAGCGCGGCACGGCCGCCGTAGCACGCCTGGCTGCCGAGCTCCTGCTCGATGCGCAGCAGCTGGTTGTACTTGGCGGTGCGGTCGGCGCGCGCCAGCGAACCGGTCTTGATCTGCCCGCAATTGGTGGCGACCGCGAGGTCGGCGATGGTGGAATCCTCGGTCTCGCCCGAGCGATGCGACATCACCGCGGTGTAGGCCGCCTTGTGCGCCATTTCCACGGCCGCCAGGGTCTCGGTCAGGGTGCCGATCTGGTTGACCTTGATCAGGATCGAGTTGGCGCGGCCGGCCTTGATGCCGTCAGCGAGCCGGGCGACGTTGGTGACGAACAGATCGTCGCCGACCAGCTGGCACTTGGAGCCGATCGCGTCGGTCAGCGCCTTCCAGCCGTCCATGTCGTCTTCGCTCATGCCGTCTTCGATCGAGACGATCGGATAGCGCGACACGAGGTCAGCCAGATACTGCACCTGCTCGGCGCGCGAGCGGGTCTTGTTCTCGCCGCCATAGACGTAAGCGCCGTCCTTGAAGAACTCGGTGGCGGCGCAGTCCAGCGCCAGCATCACGTCGCCGCCGGGGGTGTAGCCGGCCTTGCTGATCGCGGCCATCACGAAGTCGAGCGCGGCATCGGCCGACGGCAGGTTCGGCGCAAAGCCGCCCTCGTCGCCGACATTGGTGTTGTGGCCGGCCTTCTTCAGCTCGCTCTTGAGGGTGTGGAAGATTTCCGAGCCGCAGCGCAGCGCTTCAGCGAAGCTCTCGGCGCCGACCGGCATGATCATGAATTCCTGGAAATCGATCGGATTGTCGGCGTGCACGCCGCCATTGACGATATTCATCATCGGCACCGGCAGCAGCCGCGCCGAGGTGCCGCCGACATAGCGATACAGCGGCATGTTGTAGGATTCCGCCGCCGCCTTGGCGACCGCCAGCGACACGCCGAGGATGGCGTTGGCGCCGAGCCGGGCCTTGTTCGGGGTGCCGTCGAGGTCGATCATGATCTGATCGATCTGCACCTGCTGTTCGGCATCCATGCCGCCGAGCGCGTCGAACAGCTCGCCATTGACGGCTTCCACCGCCTTCTGCACGCCCTTGCCGAGATAGCGCGCCTTGTCGCCATCGCGCAGCTCGACCGCCTCATGCGCGCCGGTCGAGGCGCCGGACGGCACCGCAGCGCGGCCGACCGAACCGTCTTCCAGCACCACGTCGACTTCGACGGTGGGATTGCCGCGGCTGTCGAGGATTTCGCGGCCAATAATGTCGACAATGGCAGTCATGATAGCCCTTCGGAATGCTTGTAGGGATGGGAATTGCGGCAGCTTCTACAGCATGGACCGCCCCGGGAAAAGGCCGCGTGACCGAGCTTCCCCGATTGGCTAAGAGTGCGGTGAACGCCGCTGGCCGCCATGGCAGCCCGCCATGCCGCCCGTGCAGCGCCTCTGCCCTCAGCCGAACGGAAACCGATGCCGAAAACGCCCCGCCGCTCCCCGCGCCAACCGGCCGCCGCCGCCACGCCCGAATTGCAGCTCGGACACGAGGTCGAATGGCCGACAACGCCCGAGGCAGCCCGGCTCGACCGTGTGCCGAACCCGCAGCGCGACACCGATTATCTGGCGCGCTTCACGGCGCCGGAGTTCACCTCGCTGTGCCCGGTTACCGGCCAGCCCGATTTCGCCCATCTGGTGATCGATTACGCCCCGGGCGCCTGGCTGCTGGAATCGAAGTCGCTCAAGCTCTATCTCGCCGCGTTCCGCAATCACGGCGCGTTCCATGAGGATTGCACCGTGGCGATCGGCAAGCGCATTGCCCAGGAAATCAAGCCGAAATGGCTGCGGATCGGTGGCTATTGGTATCCGCGCGGCGGCATCCCGATCGACGTGTTCTGGCAGACCGGCCGAATTCCCAAGGGACTGTGGGTGCCGGAGCAAGGCGTGCAGCCCTATCGCGGCCGCGGCTAATACCAACGGCGATTGATACCAACCACTCCGCACGTCATGGCCGGGCTCGTCCCGGCCATCCACGTCTTTGATCTTGCTGGGATTTTAAGACGTGGATACACGCGACAAGCGCGGGCATGACGGTCATTAAAACAATCTGACAGTATAACCCTCTGCCCACGCCCGGCCGCGCACGGCCGGGCCGATAATGGGTTGAAGTGCGTCCGCTACCAGGCCTGCCAGGGCAGCGGCTGAGCGGGATAGCCACGGCTGCGGCGCTGGCGCAGCTCGCGCGACTCGGGCCCGCTCGGGAAGAAGAACGAACCGAAGCCGCCGTCCCAGCTCTCGTCGCCATCCGCCACCATCACATTGGGCGTCGGCTTGCGGGTGATGAATCCGCCCTGCGGCTGATGGCTCAGCACCGCGACAAACTCGGTGCGATAATTGGTTTCGGCGCTGAGCGGCTCGTCGGAAATCACGATCGAGCTGCGCGGCAAGGCGGTCGGGCCGATCCGCGCCAGCACCTCCGGCGGCATGGTGATGCGATCGAGCGCGGCTTTGGCATCGTCGGCGCCATCGATGGTGACCGCGCTCCAGCGCAGGCCGGCGTCACTCTTGGCCATCGCCGTGAATACATGGGTGCCGATCGGCCGGTCCGGATCGCGGATCGTGACCGGCACTTCGATGGTGGCGTCGAACACCTCGCCGCCGCCATCCGGGGCCGGCTTATGGGTGTTGCGGCGGACATAGAGCTTGTTGGTGGCGCGGCTGATGTAGATCGACACCGGCTCCCCGGCGAGCCTTGCGTCGCTGGCGAGCTTGGCCGCCTCACTCTTCTTGGCCTCGGCGGCCTTGGCGGCCTCCTTGGTGGCCTCCGCCAACGCGCGCTTGGCCTCGGCATCGGCGTTAGCCGCGGCGAGCTTGGCCGCTGCCTCCCCGGCACGCTGCGCGGCGCTCTGCTGCGCGGCTTCGGCGCGCGCCTTGGCCTCGTCGGTCGAGGCCTTCGCCAGCACGCGGTCGGCGCGGGCCAGTTCGGCATCGGCGCGGGATTTGGCGCGCTCCAGCGCGCGCAGCGATGATTTCAGCGGCGCCACGTCGCGCGCCGCGGCCTTGGCGGCCTTCTTGGCCTCGTCCGCGACCTTGGCGGCTTCCTCGGCCTCGCGGGTCAGCGTGTCGGCGCGCGCCGGAATGGTCGCGATCGCGGCCGGATCAGGCTTCAGCAGCGCGGGATGGTCGATCGCGACCGGCTCGGCATCATTGGGCGATACGATCACCCGCATGCCGATCCTTGTCTTATCGAACAGCTTTTCGGCAAAACCGTAAGGCAGCCGCACGCAGCCATGCGAGGCGGCATAGCCCGGCAGCGGCCCGCCATGCATCGCGATGCCGTTCCAGGTGATGCGCTGCATGTTGGGCATCCAGGCATCATCATACATGCTGGAGCGGTGGTCCTTGCGTTTTTCAAGGATCGCAAACACGCCGGCCGGGGTTTCCCGCCCGGAGGTGCCGGTCGACACCGGCGCGCGCAAAATCCAGCCCTCGGCGTCGTACAGCGTGACCTGCTGCGAGGCGATCGAGACGATCGCCATGATCGGCTCGCCGGCGACGCGCGGCGCGGTCGCCTCAACCGGCGCAGGCTTTGCCCGCTTGGCCAGCGCATCGCCGCTCGGCACCATTAGCGTCAGAATCGCCGACAATGCGGCCAGCGCCGCGATCTTCGCCCGCGGTCGTGCCAAGGCGTGCCGCCCGGTGGTCCGTTCCTTCGTCACGCCATGCCCCACTGATCGCTGTCCCCGAACTTTTGAGACAGACACTTTGCCGGCGCGATTCGTTCCCGCGCCGCGACCCATTGTAGCGGCGATTCTCGGCTTCCGTGCAGCGGCGTCAGAGCGTTGCGGCGGCAGCCTCGTGCTTCTTGGCGAGCGCGTCGAATTCCATCAGCGTGCGCACCAAGCCCTCGAACTCGCGCAGCGGCACCATATTGGGGCCATCGGACGGCGCATGGTCGGGATCGGGATGGGTCTCGATGAATACGCCGGCAACGCCGACCGCGACCGCGGCGCGCGCCAGCACCGGCACGAATTTGCGTTCGCCGCCCGACGAGCTGCCCTGGCCGCCCGGCTGCTGCACCGAATGAGTGGCGTCAAAGATCACCGGCGCGCCGGTGTTTTGCGCCATGATCGGCAGCGCGCGCATGTCCGACACCAGCGTGTTGTAGCCGAACGACACGCCACGCTCGGTGACCAGCACGTTGGGATTGCCGGCGCTGGTCAGCTTGTTGACGACATTGGTCATGTCCCAGGGCGCCAGAAACTGGCCCTTCTTGACGTTGACCACCTTGCCGGTTGCCGCCGCCGCCAGCAGCAGATCGGTCTGCCGGCACAGAAACGCCGGGATCTGCAGCACATCGACCGCCTGCGCGGCGATCGCGCATTGCTCCGGCTCGTGCACGTCGGTCAGCACCGGCAGCTGCAACGTATCGCGGATTTCGGCAAACACCGGCAGCGCGTCAGTAAGGCCGACGCCACGCGCGGCGCTGGCGCTGGTGCGGTTGGCCTTGTCGAACGAGGTCTTGAAGACCAGGCCGATGCCGAGCCGCGCCGCGATCTCCTTGAGCGCGCTCGCCACTTCCAGCGCATGCGCCCGGCTTTCGAGCTGGCACGGGCCGGCGATGATCGCCAGCGGCAGCGCATTGCCAAAAGACACCGAACCTGCGGTGACGACGGGGGCGGCTTGCGGACGGGTCAATATCGGCTTCCTTGCAGCTAAGCGGGTTGGATAATGGACGCGGCAATTACGGTTGGCGGCGCGGCGCAAATACCAGGGTCGCGCCAAATGCCTGTTCGGGCGCGACCACCAGCCAGCCGCGGTGCTTGGTGTACGGCACGGCGGCGGCCTCAAGCAGCGCGGCGCAGGCCTCAATGTCATCAACGCCAAAGCGCAGCCCGGCGAAGGTCATGCCCGCGCCCTCCGCTTCCAGCGTGACGCCGAGCTGATCGCGCAGCGAGATCGGCTCCAGAATTTCGATCACGCCGTTCGGGGTGGCGGCGCTGACGCCGACCGAATTGGAATGCAGGTCGCGCTGCCCGGTGAGCGCGCTCAGAAAGATGTGGTGATCGGTGGGATTGTCGGCGATCAGCAGCACCGCCTGCAGCTCGGCAACGCCATTGGCGTGCTGCTGCCGCGCCGGATTCCAGAATTGTTCGGGGTGATGGTGACGGCAGCAGCCAAAGCCGGCGCGCGGCGAGTCGGGATCAGCGGCAAAGGCCAGCGAAAAGCCGAGCTGTACCGGGTTGCCGTCCGGCCCCTGCCCCTCGCGGGCAAAGCCAAAGGTGTCGAAATCGCCGATTCCAGCGGCGGCAAAAGCGGCCGCATCCGCGGCGGCGTCCGTGCTTTGCAGCAGCAGCATCGACAGCCCTTGGCCGCCAGAGAGATAATCGCGCTGAAACGCGCCGAACGAGAAGCCGCGCGCGCCATGGGCCACGATCTTGTCCGGCTCAGCCAGCGTCAACAGCTCGATGAAAAACCCGGGAAGCTGCACGATCCGGTTGTGGGTGCCCCAGGGGTGCTGGTTGCGTGCGCCGACCGTAAAGCCGGCGCGGGCGTAGAATGCGGCCACGGCTTCAAGGTCGTGCACGGCATGAACGATATGGTCGAGACCGCGCGACATTAGACAAGCTCAGAGACAGTCGTTTAAAGCAGACGCCGTTCGGCCGTCGTGAGCGACGGCGAACTTCGCCCTTTTTCGTGCGGCGTTATAGCGTGTCGGCACGGCGAACCGCCAGTGTCGGCGGCCATGCCGAAAAGCGCTCAGACCAGCCGGCTCTGCACCACCGCCGCGCCGATGAACGACGAGAACAGCGGGTGCGGCTCGAACGGCCGCGATTTCAGCTCGGGATGGAACTGAACGCCGATGAACCAGGGGTGATCCTGGTATTCGACGATTTCCGGCAGCACCCCGTCCGGCGACATGCCGGAGAACCGCAGCCCGTGCTGTTCGAGCCGGTCCTTATAGGCGGTGTTGACCTCGTAGCGATGGCGGTGGCGCTCGGAGATTTCCAGCGCGTCGCCATAGATGTGCGACACCCGGCTGCCCCGCTCCAGCATCGCCGGATAGGCGCCAAGCCGCATGGTGCCGCCGAGATCGCCGGCCTGCGAACGCCGTTCGGTCTGGTTGCCGCGCACCCATTCGGTCATCAGGCCGACCAGCGGTTCGTTGGTCGGGCCGAATTCGGTGGAATTGGCCTCGGTGATGCCGGCGAGATTACGCGCCGCCTCGATCACCGCCATCTGCATGCCAAAGCAGATGCCGAAATACGGCACCTTGCGCTCGCGCGCGAATTGCGCCGCGCGGATCTTGCCCTCGGCGCCGCGCTGGCCAAAGCCGCCCGGAACCATGATGCCGTTGACGTGCTCGAGCAGCGGCGCCGGGTCCTCGTTCTCGAACACCTCGCTCTCGATCCAGTCGAGATTGACCTTGACCTTGTTGGCGATGCCGCCATGCGACAGCGCCTCGATCAGCGATTTATAGGCGTCCTTCATGCCGGTATATTTGCCGACCACGGCGATCGTGACCTGGCCTTCCGGATTGCGGATGCGCTCGTTGATGACGTGCCAGCGGCTGAGATTGGGCTCGTCCTTGGTGGCGATGCCGAACGCCGCCAGCACCTCATCGTCGAGCCCGGCCTCGTGATAGGCCTCCGGCACCGCATAGATATTGTCGACGTCGCGCGCCTCGATCACGGCACTTTCCCGGACATTGCAGAACAGCCCGAGCTTGCGGCGCTCCTCGACCGGAATCGGCCGGTCGGTGCGGCACAACAGGATGTCCGGCTGGATGCCGATCGAGCGCAGCTCCTTGACCGAATGCTGGGTCGGCTTGGTCTTCAGTTCGCCGGCCGACGGAATGAACGGCAGCAGCGTCAAATGGATATAGACCACGTCGCCGCGCGGCAGATCGTTCTTGATCTGGCGGATCGCCTCGAAGAACGGCAGGCCCTCGATGTCGCCGACCGTGCCGCCGATCTCGACCAGCACGAAATCATAGCCGTCATTGCCGTCCAGGATGAATTCCTTGATGGCGTTGGTGACGTGCGGCACCACCTGGATGGTGGCGCCGAGATAGTCGCCGCGCCGCTCCTTGGTGATGATGTTCTGATAGATGCGGCCGGTGGTGATGTTGTCCTGCCGGGTGGCGGGACGGCCGGTGAACCGCTCGTAATGGCCGAGATCGAGGTCGGTCTCGGCGCCATCGTCGGTCACGAACACTTCGCCGTGCTGATACGGCGACATCGTTCCCGGATCGAGATTGATATAGGGGTCGAGCTTGCGCAGCCGGACCTTGTAGCCACGCGCCTGCAGCAGCGCACCGAGTGCCGCTGATGCCAAACCTTTGCCGAGCGAGGAAACCACGCCGCCGGTGATGAAGATGTACCGCGCCATGGGACTTAACCTTTAACGCTACCGCACCGATTCGCCAAAGCGAATCGCAACCATCAGCTGGCCGTCAGGTGCGCTGTGGGTGACTTAAAATCGGACGAAAAACTAAATACTTGCCGGAAGTTCTTCAGAATTTCCGGCAAGTCGCACGCAACATGTCGGCCATGCTTACTGCGAACGCGGCGGTTCCGGAGCGGCCGGCGCCGGCTGCGATTCCTGCTGGTCTTGCTTCTTCAGCGTATCGAGCAGACCACCACCTTCGGACACCGGCGCGACCGGCGCTCCCGGCTGGGTCTGGCTGGCCGGAACCTGATTGATCACCGAGGCCGGCTTACGGTCATAGCTCGCCAGCCAGGACAGCGTCAGGCTGGTGATGAAGAACCCCGCCGCCAGGATCGCGGTGGTGCGGGTCAAGAGATTGGCCGTGCCGCGGCTGGACATGAAGCCCCCTCCACCGCCGCCGCCGCCAATTCCCAGGCCACCGCCTTCGGACTTCTGCAACAGCACCGCCACGATCAACGTGGCGACGATCATCAGGTGGAGAACGATAATGACAGTTTGCATCTTTGCCTTCCGTCACAAGCCCAGGAACGCCGGCAGCCGGCCCGTTTCAGGCTTGCGGGGTCTTGAAGCTGCGGTGTCTACACGATCGCCGGCCGGATTGCCAAGACCACCTGGCACCGGCCGGACTGCAATTCAGCATTTCTCGAACAGCTAGGGGCAGCCAGCGGCGATCGCAAGGAAATCCGCCGCCTTCAGGCTGGCACCACCTACCAGGGCACCGTTAACCTCCGGCACCGCCATCAGTTCGGCGGCGTTCGAGGGTTTTACCGAGCCGCCATACAGGATGCGAATCTCGGCGCCCTCGCCGTTGAAGCGCTCAGTGAGCCGGTCGCGGATAAAGCGGTGCACCTGCTCGACATCGGCGGTGGTCGGCGTGCGGCCGGTGCCGATCGCCCACACCGGCTCATAGGCCACCACGGTATTGTGGGCGGTGCAGCCATCGGGCAGCGAGCCGGCGAGCTGGCGGCCGACCACATCGAGGGTCTGGCCGGCGTCGCGCTCGTCCTGGGTCTCGCCGACGCAGATGATCGCGGAGACGCCGGCACGCCAGGCCGCTTCCGCCTTGGCGCGCACGGTCGCGTCGGTTTCGCCATGATCGGCGCGGCGCTCGGAATGGCCGACAATGATCGCGGTGGCGCCGGCATCCGCCAGCATCTCCGCCGAAATGTCGCCGGTATGGGCGCCCGAGACGTTGACGTGGCAATCCTGGGCACCGAGCGCGAAGCCGCGCGAGCCGATGCCGAGCTTTTGCCCGAACAGCAGCACCAGGGTCGCCGGCGGGCAGATCAACAGATCCGCGCGCCCGGCCAGCGCCGGCGCGCCGACAAGCATCGCCTCAAATTCGGCGAGTTGGGCCTTCAGGCCGTTCATCTTCCAGTTTCCGGCAATCAGCGGGCGAATGGCAGCGGTCATCTCGTTGTCTCGCAGGCAAGGGAGCCTTGCGCTAGCAGAGCCCGTTTCCCCGCTCAAGGGCGACTGCTGCGACCAACCGCCCTGGTCGCGGCTTTCCAGCGCGCTTAGGGAGCTCGGCAGCCTGCGACCTTCGCAGCACGCCGCGCCGCCGCCGCGGTTGTCCGGCACGGTTGCGACGCGCAGACCGCGTCTTTATGGTGGATTATCAAGCTGGAAACGACCATGGGTGGTCGCGTCCGCCGGCTTCCGGCTCCCTCCTGCTAAATTAAAGTGGACCTATGCTTCGAGGAATTCGCAACGCGTCATCGAACTGGATCGGCAAGACCATCATGAGCGCGGTGATGGGCGTGCTGATTCTCAGCTTCGCGGTCTGGGGCATCGCCGACATTTTCAAAGGCTTCGGACAATCGACGCTCGCCAAGATCGGCAGCACCGAGATTTCCACCGAACAGTTCCGCCAGCTTTATACCGAGCGGCTGCAGCAGATTGGCCGCCAGTTCGGCAAGCCGCTGACCTCCGACCAGGCGCGCGCCTTCGGCATCGACCGACAGGTGCTGCAGCAGGCGGTCGCGGAAGCCGCACTCGATGAGGACGCGCGCCGCCGCGGGCTCGGCCAGTCCGACGCCGAGACCATGCGCACCATTTTGACCGACCCGAGCTTCAAGGGCGCCAATGGCAGCTTCGATCAGGGCCGCTTCATCCAGTTGCTGCGCCAGTTCGGCTACAGCGAAGCGCGCTACATCGCCGAACAGCGTAAGGTGTCGCTGCGCCGCCAGATCGCCGGCACCCTGACCTCCGGCCTTGCGCCGTCCGCGACCTTGCTCGACGCGCTGATCCGCTATCAGAACGAGCAGCGCAGCATCGATTACGTAAAGCTCGGCCAAGGCCAGGCGGGCACCATCGAGCCGCCCTCGGCCGAGACGCTGGCGGCCTATTACGCCGACCACAAGAACCAGTTCCGCGCGCCCGAATATCGCAAGGTGTCGTTCCTGGTGCTGACCCCGGCGGAATTCGCCAAAACCATCACCGTGTCCGACGAGGACGCCAAGAAGGTGTTCGAGCAGCAGCGCGACAAGTTCTCGACTCCCGAGAAGCGTCAGGTCTGGCAGATCGTGTTCCCGAGCGCCGACGACGCCAAGGCGGCGCGCGCCAAGATCGCCGAGGGCACCTCGTTTGAGGACATCGCCAAGGACCGCGGCTTCAGCGCCGCCGATATTGACCTTGGCCTCGTCACCAAGGCCGGCATTCTCGACCCGGCGGTCGCCAGCGCGGCGTTCACGCTCGGCTCCGGCGAGGTCAGCCAGCCGGTCACCGGCCGGTTCGGCACCGCGCTGGTCAAGGTCGGCAAGATCGAGGCTGGCAGCGCGCCGAGCTTTGACAGCGTCGTCGCCGATCTGAAGCGCGACGTCGCGGTCGACCGCGCCCGCGCCGCGATCGCCGACCTGCACAACCAGATCGAAGACGCCCGTGGCGGCGGCTCCAGCATCACCGAAGTGGCGCAGAAGCTCGGCCTGAAAGCCGTCACCATCGAGGCCATGGACCGCTCCGGCCGTTCGCCGGAAGGCACCCCGGTGTCGATCCCGCAGGGGCTGGAACTGACCCCGGCGGTGTTTGCCAGCGATGTCGGCGTCGACAACGATGCCATCAGCTTTGGCGGCGGCTATGTCTGGTTCGACGTCAGCGGCGTGACGCCGTCGCGCGAGCGGTCGCTCGACGAGGTCAAGGCCCAGGTCGAAGCGCGCTGGCGCGACGAACAGGTCGGCCGCAAGCTGAGCAGCCTGGCTGCCGAAATGGTGCAGAAGCTGAATGGCGGCACCTCCATGGCCGACGCCGCTGCCGCGGCCGGCCTCAAGGTCGAACAGGCCACCGGCTTCAAGCGCGACGCCACCCTGCCCGGCGTGCCCGCCAGCGTGGTGCAGGCCGCGTTCCGCACCGCCAAGGATGGCAGCGGCCAGGCGCCCGCCAGTGCCGGCGGCGAATGGATCGTGTTCCGCGTCACCGACATCAGCGTGCCGCCGGTCGATGCCAACGCCGCCGAGAACCAGCAGCTCAAGGAAAACCTGGAGCGCCGGCTCGATGACGAACTGCTCGCGCAGTACGTCGCCAAGCTGGAAGGCGATCTCGGCACCTCGATCAACGACGCCGCCGTGGCCCAGGCCACCGGCGCCGCCGCCGCCAACTAACCGCCCGCAACGCTCCCCTCTGCCAGTCTGAAAGCCAACGATGATCGACTTCAAAAGCATTATCGGAAAGGTCGCCACCGGGGCGACGCTGTCGCGCGACGAATCGGCCAGCGCCTTCGACGCGATGATGTCCGGCGAGGCCACGCCGTCGCAGATGGGCGCGCTGCTGATGGGTTTGCGGGTCCGCGGCGAGACCGTCGATGAGATCACCGGCGCGGTCGCGGCGATGCGCGACAAGATGCTGACCGTCACCGCCCCGGCGGATGCGGTCGACGTGGTCGGCACCGGCGGCGACGGTTCCGGCTCGGTCAATGTCTCGACCTGCGCCTCGTTCATCGTCGCAGGCTGCGGCGTCACGGTCGCCAAGCACGGCAACCGCGCGCTGTCGTCGCGCTCCGGCGCCGCCGACGTGCTGGCCTCGCTCGGCGTCAAGATCGACATCACTCCCGAGCAGGTCGGCCGCTGCATCGCCGACGCCGGGATCGGCTTCATGTTCGCGCCGACCCATCATCCGGCGATGAAGAACGTCGGCCCGACCCGGGTGGAGCTCGCGACCCGCACCATCTTCAACCTGCTCGGCCCGCTCTCCAACCCGGCCGGCGTCAAGCGCCAGATGGTCGGGGTGTTTTCCCGGCAATGGGTGCAACCGCTGGCGCAGGTGCTGAAAAACCTTGGCTCGGAATCGGCCTGGGTGGTGCACGGCTCCGACGGGCTCGACGAGATCACCATCTCCGGCCCGACCTTCGTGGCCGCGCTCGAAGGCGGCGAGATCAAGACCTTTGAAATCACCCCGGAAGAAGCCGGCCTGACGCGCGCCGCGCCGGAATCGCTCAAGGGCGGCGACGCCAATGCCAATGCCGCGGCACTGAAGGCGGTGCTGCTCGGCACGCCCGGCCCGTACCGCGACGTGGCGCTGCTGAACGCCGCAGCCGCGCTGATCATCGCCGGCCGGGCCAGCAACCTGAAGGACGCGGTCGCGCTCGGCACGCAATCGATCGACAGCGGCGCCGCCGCCGCGCGGCTGTCCAAGCTGATCGCGGTCTCCAACTCCCTGGCGTGAGCAATAGCCGTGTCCGACATCCTTAAGAAGATCGAAGCCTATAAGCGCGAGGAAATCGCCGCCGCCAAGCGCGCGCGGCCGCTCGCCGAGCTCGAGGCCGCCGCCAAGGCGGCGCCGGCGCCGCGCGGCTTTTTGAACGCGATCCGCCGCAAACTCGCCGGCGGCGACTACGCGCTGATCGCCGAGGTCAAGAAGGCATCGCCGTCCAAGGGGCTGATCCGCACTGATTTCGATCCGCCGGCGCTGGCCAAAGCCTATGAGCAAGGCGGCGCGGCCTGCCTGTCGGTGCTGACCGACACGCCGTCGTTCCAGGGCCATCTTGATTATCTGGTGGCGGCGCGCGCGGCGGTGTCGCTGCCGGTGCTGCGCAAGGATTTTCTGTACGACACCTATCAGGTGGTGGAAGCGCGCGCCCATGGCGCCGACTGCATTTTGATCATCATGGCGGCGCTCGACGATGCCATCGCCAAGGACATCGAGGACGCCGCGATCGCGCTCGGCATGGACGTGCTGATCGAGATCCACGACGAGGACGAACTCAACCGCGCCTTGCGGCTGAAATCGCCGATGATCGGCGTCAACAACCGCAATCTGCGCAGCTTTGAGGT
The DNA here is from genome assembly GCF_003217325.1 of Rhodopseudomonas faecalis. Taxonomy (GTDB): domain Bacteria; phylum Pseudomonadota; class Alphaproteobacteria; order Rhizobiales; family Xanthobacteraceae; genus Rhodopseudomonas; species Rhodopseudomonas faecalis. The sequence continues at coordinate 254,261 of NZ_QJTI01000001.1, read as the reverse complement.
TACGCTCGCCACCAGCGAGCGGCTGGCGCCGATGATCCCGAAAGACCGCGTCATGGTCGGCGAGAGCGGCATCTTTGTGCCGGCCGATCTCGCCCGGCTGGAGCGGGTCGGCATCGCCACCTTCCTGGTCGGCGAGAGCCTGATGCGGCAGCAGGATGTCACCGCCGCCACGCGCGCGCTGCTCAGCCGCGACGCGCTGCCGCCGACCGGCACCCACTGAGCGGAACCAACTAACCGGAACCGATCGAACATGGCGCACGACCCGCCCGCCCCGCCCCATCTGACCCATCTTGGTCAGCACGGCGAGGCGCGAATGGTCGATGTGTCCGATAAGGCCGCCACCGAACGGGTCGCGGTCGCCGAAGGCCGGGTGCTGATGACGCCCGCCACGCTCGAACTGATCCTGAGCGGCAATGCCAAGAAGGGCGACGTGCTCGGCACCGCGCGGATCGCCGGCATCATGGCGGCCAAACGCACCGCCGAGCTGATCCCGCTATGCCATCCGCTGCTGCTATCCAAGGTCGCCGTTGAGATCGAGCCGGACGCGGCGCTGCCCGGCTGCCATGTCCGCGCCACTGTGCAGGTCACCGGCCCGACCGGCGTCGAGATGGAAGCGCTGACCGCGGTGTCGGTGGCGTGCCTGACGCTGTACGACATGATCAAGGCGGTGCAGCGCGACGTGGTGATCGACGGCATTCGCCTCGTTGAAAAGCGCGGCGGCAAATCCGGCGACTACCGGGCGCCGCCGCACGCAGACTGAGCGGCCGTTCAGGCCGCCCAGCGCGCCAGTGCATCGACAATCACCGGCGGATCGAACCGCAGATCGCGCAGATGGATCGCGAGGCCGCCGGACGGCGGCGGATCGTGATCATCTCCACCTCCAGGCTCGATCACCAGATGGTGCACAGACGATGGTGTTTTACACAAATTGCGCTGTTGCAGGCTGATGAGTTGCATCAACACCTCCCGAATGGCGACTTTCAAGACGGGACGCTGATAGATATGCAACGGCGTTTGCTACCTTCAAGTGTGTACTGATCGATTTTTTTGAATCGCGTGTGCAACGCGGCATTGAAACCGTCGTCGCTGCTCCCAAATTGCTGATGCGCCCCGCATGGCGCGGGGAGCGTAACGCCGCCTCAGCGCGTTACAGCGTTTTCGTAATTGGATGACGGAGGCTCCAATGAACATGCGCAGCATCATTCCCTGGGGACGGAGCAGCAACCAGCCGAGCCGCTTTGAAGGTGATCAGCAACCGCTGCTGTCTCAGCATCCGCTGCTTTCCTTGCATCGCGAGATGAACCGGCTGTTCGATGACGTGTTTCGCGGCTTCGACATGCCTGCCTCAAACCAGCTCACCGCCTTTGGCTCGAGCTGGCCGAAACTGGAAATCACCGAGACCGACCAGGACATCCGTATCGCGGCCGAGGTTCCGGGCCTGGAGGACAAGGACATCGAGGTGCTGCTCGATGACGGTTACCTGACGCTGCGCGGCGAACGGACCTCGCATACCGAGGACAAGGCCAAGCAGTTCAGCGAGCACTATTATGGCCGCTTTGAACGGCGGATTCCGATCGATGCCGCGATCGCGGAAGACAAAGTCAGCGCCGACTTCAAGAACGGCCTGCTGACTGTGACCTTGCCGAAGACCGAGCCGAGTTCGCCGAAATCGCGGCGGATCGCCATCAACGGCGCTCACTGATCGTCGTCCTCACCGCCCCGGCCGCGCTCGCCGCCGCCGGGGCGTGGGCTTGCAACCATCCTTTGCTCGACATTCTGATCCCGCAATGCCGAACACCACTGCTCCCGTGCGCGCAGCGCTCCGCTTGTTTCACTGCATCATGATCGCGCTGGCGCTGCTGATCGCCCCGGCGCCGCTATCAGCGTTTTCCGACAACGCCAATGCCCGCGTCCCGACGCTGGCGCCGCTGGTGCGCGACACCGCGCCCTCGGTGGTCAACATTTCGGTGCGCGGCCGCGTCAAGGAAGACAATCCGCTGTATCGCGACCCGCTATTCCGCGAGTTCTTCGATGTGCCGCGGCAGCTCGAAAAGGAAGTGCAAGCCGCGGGCTCCGGCGTGATCGTCGATGCCCAGCGCGGGCTGGTGCTGACCGCTAATCACGTGGTGGCGCAGATCGCCAGCGCCCAAGTAACCACCCGCGACGGCCGGCGCTTCAATGCCAAGCTGGTCGGGCGCGATCCGGCCACCGACATCGCGGTGCTGCGCATCCAAAACCCCGACAATCTCAAAGCAATCCCGCTTGGCGACAGCGACCGGCTCGAGGTCGGCGACTATGTGATCGCGATCGGCAATCCGTTCAGCTTAGGCCAGACCGTCACCTCCGGCATTGTCAGCGCGCTCGGCCGCGCCGGGCTCAGCAAACAGGGCTATGAGGATTTCATCCAGACCGATGCGCCAATCAATCCCGGCAATTCCGGCGGTGCGCTGGTCGATCTGCGCGGCCAGCTGATCGGCATCAATACCGCGATCCTGTCGCCGGCCGGCGGCAATGTCGGCATCGGCTTTGCGGTGCCGATCAACATGGCGCGCCAAGTGATGGAACAGCTGGTCGCTTATGGCGAAGTGCGCCGCGGCCAGATCGGCATTGCGGTGCGCGATCTCGAACCCGAGCCCGGCGCCCGGCTGCAACGCACCGAGGGCGCGTTGATTGCCGAAGTGGTGCCCGGCTCGCCTGCCGACGACGCCGGGCTGCGCCGCGGCGATGTGGTGATCGCGGCCGATGGCGTGCCGGTGCGCAGCGCCACGCAACTACGCAACCGGATCGGCCTGACCGTGCTCGGCAACGCGGTTGCGCTCAAAATCGAGCGCAATGGCATGGTGCGTGATCTCAGCGTCGCGGTGTCGGCGGCCAAGCCCGGCCGGCGCAGCGCCCTGCCCTAGCTGCCTCCCTGTCACATAGCAATGTCACATCGCTGTTGGTTGATGCGACGCAATAACCGGCGGTATGGTCCCAGCATCATAGCTGGTGCCCACGCCGGCCATCTCCCGTCATCTGCCAACAGGATGGGTTATGCACGATCTCGCCGAAGCGCGGCCGCGGCTTCGCGGTCTGACCGAAGCCGAAGTGCGCGCGCGGCAGGCCAGCGAGGGTTTTAACGAGCTGCCGCAGCCAGAACGCCGCACGCCGCTGCGCATCGTGCTGGAAGTGATCCGGGAGCCGATGCTGGCGCTGCTGATCGGCGGCGGCCTGGTGTACATGGCGCTCGGCGATCTCAAGGAAGCGCTGATCCTGCTGGTGTTCGCCAGCCTGTCGGTGATCATCACCGTGGTGCAGGAGAGCCGCACCGAGCGCGTGCTGGAGGCGCTGCGCGACCTCACCAGCCCGCGCGCATTGGTGATCCGCGATGGTGAGCGGCAGCGCATCGCCGGGCGCGATGTGGTGCGCGGCGACCTGTTGCTGCTGGCGGAAGGCGACCGCGTGCCGGCCGACGCCGTGCTGATCGAAGCCGACGACATGCAGACCGACGAGTCGCTTTTGACCGGCGAGTCGGTGCCGGTGCGCAAGCTCGCGCGCGATCATGCCAAAGCGGACGCGCCGCAGCATCCCGGCGGCGATGATCTGCCTTACGTGTTTGCCGGCGCGCTGGTGGTACGCGGCACCGGGCTTGCCGAAACCACCGCGATCGGCCGCCACAGCGAGATCGGCAAGATCGGCCAGTCACTCGGCGGCCTGAAGACAGAAGCGCCGCGGCTGCAGGCTCAGACCCGCAAGCTGGTGCGGGTGTTCGGCCTGGTTGGCGGCGCGGTCAGCGTGCTCGCCGTGGTGCTGTATGGCACGCTGCGCGGCGGCTGGCTCGACGCGGTGCTGGCCGGCATCACCATCGGCATGTCGATGCTGCCGGAAGAATTCCCGGTGGTGCTGACAGTGTTTCTCGCGATGGGCGCATGGCGGATTTCGCAGGCCCGGGTGCTGACGCGGCGCGCCGCGGCGATCGAAACGCTCGGCGCCGCCACCGTGCTGTGCACCGACAAGACCGGCACCTTGACCCAGAACAAGATGACCATTGTCGAGCTGCGGCTGCCGGACGGCGACATGGCCGGCACGGACGCGTTCAACCGCGCCTTGCCAGACCCGTTCATCACGCTGCTGCACGCCGGGCTGCGCGCCGCGCCACCAAAGCCGTTCGATCCGATGGACGTGGCATTTCACACCCTGGCCAAGCAGGGCCTCGATCCCGACGTGCTGAGCTGGCACCAGGCGCATAAGCCGGCGCACAGCTATGGGCTGCGGCCCGATCTCTTGGCGATGTCGCAAGCCTGGCCGCTCGGCGATGGCAGCTATCAGATCGCCGCCAAGGGCGCGCCGGAAGCGATTGCCGCGCTGTGCCATCTTGATGAGGGCCGCCGCGCCGCCTTGGCGCTTCAGCTCGATGACATGGCGCGCGCCGGCTTGCGCGTGCTCGGCGTCGCCCACGCCAGCCACCGCGGCGACCATTGGCCGGACTCGCAGCGTGAGTTTTCGTTCGAGTTTCTCGGCCTGGTCGGGCTCGCCGATCCGCTGCGCGAGTCGGTGACCGAGGCCGTGGCCGATTGCCGGTCGGCCGGCATCCGCGTGGTGATGATCACCGGCGACTATCCGGCGACCGCGGTGGCGATCGCCCGGCAGGCCGGGCTCGATGCCGATGATTGCATCAGCGGCGATCAACTCAGCCGCATGGACGATGCCGAATTGCAGCAGCGGCTGCGCACCGCCACCGTGTTCGCACGGATCATGCCGCAGCAGAAGCTGCGCATCGTCGAGGCGCTGAAAGCCCATTGCGAGGTGGTGGCGATGACCGGCGATGGCGTCAATGACGCGCCGTCGCTAAAGGCCGCCCATATCGGCATTGCCATGGGCGGACGCGGCACCGACGTCGCGCGCGAGGCATCCTCGATCGTGCTGCTCGATGATGATTTCGCCTCGATCGTGCGCGCGGTGCGGCTTGGCCGGCGCATCTATGACAATCTGCGCAAAGCAATGGGCTTCATCCTGGCGGTGCATGTGCCGATCGCGGGGCTGGCGCTGTTTCCGCTGCTACTCGGCTTTCCGATCCTGCTCGGCCCGATCCACATCGCGTTTCTGGAGATGATCATCGACCCGGTGTGCTCGCTGGTGTTCGAGGCCGAAGGCGACGAGAAGGACACCATGCAGCGGCCGCCGCGCGATCCGCAGCAGCCGCTGTTTTCCGGCGGGTTGATCGGCTGGGGCCTGACCCAAGGACTACTCGCCTTCGCGCTGGTCGGCGGCGTCTATGCGATCGGCAAGTATCAGGCGATGGCCGAGGATGAGCTGCGCGCGCTGACATTCTTTGCGCTGGTGCTGTCGATCATCGGGCTGATCCTGGTCAACCGCTCGTTCAGCTCCTCGCTATGGGCGGCGCTGCGCCGGCCGAGCCCGGTGCTGCTGGTGGTGCTCGCCGTGGTCAGCATCACGCTGACTCTGTCGCTGCTCTGGCCTGCGGCGAGCGACCTGTTCAAATTCGGGCCGCTGCATCCCGACGATCTCGCCCTCACCGCCGGCTCGGCGGTGGCGGTGCTGCTGATCCTGGAACTGATCAAGCCGCTGTGGCGCCGCCGCGTTCACGCGCGCTGAGCCGGCGTGGCGCGCCGGTCAGCGCTTGGGCTGGCTGCGGATGAAGGCGACGCCGATCTCGTTGCCATAGCGCCGCACCAGCCGGCAGCGGCGATGCACAACGCCGCGCGTTGACAGCAGCAGGAAAAACTCCTGCAGTTCGAACCGGCTGTCTTCGGCGGGGAGTCCAAGCTTGGCGCCGCTGTCGGAAATATCGAACACCAGGCAGGCGTGCTGGCAGGTGCCATCAATACTAATCAACGTTGCATCAATGGCGTTGCTAAACGCGATGCGCGGAGACTTCCGGTCGCCATAGGCCATGTTGAGTCCCGTCACGGTCGCTGGTGTTGCCGTCTCGGGATCTTTTAGTACCAGCCAATCGCAACCATTCCGTGAATCCAATTGCAGACTCGCGCCGGTAGCATCTGGCGTAATTTGGCTGACAGGCGAACCTAGTCGCCAATCATTCGCATCAACCTGTCTAGTCGTGCGGCGTCACCAGCGGGCACTGGCCCTCGCGCAGCGGCCGAAACGCCTGCTCGCCGGGAATGGTGGTGAGCAGCTTGTAGTAATCATAGGGATATTTCGATTCCGCCGGCGTTTTGACCTCAAACAGATAGATCGGGTGGGTGACGCGGCCATCGGCGCGGATCTCGATCTCGCCGAACAGTTTGTCCGTGCCCTTGAGGGTCTTCATCTGCGGCACCACCTGCTGGGCGTCATCGCTGCCGGTGGCGGCAACCGCGTTCAGATAGGCCAAGGTCGCGGCGTAAACACCGGCCTGGTTGCCGCTCGGCATCTTGCCGTTCATGCCCGGGCGCTGCGCAAAGCGCGCGGCAAACGCCCTGGTGTCGTCATTGAGGTCCCAATAAAAGCTCTCGGTCAGCAACAGTCGCTGCGCCACCGGCAGCCCCATGGCGTGCACGTCGTTGATCAGCAGCATGAACGCGACCAGCGTCTGGCCGCTGTCGCGGATGCCGAATTCGCCGGCCTGTTTGACGGCATTGAGCGCGTCGGCGCCGGCATTGGCCAGCCCGATCACCTTGGCGCCCGAGGTCTGCGCCTGCAGCAGCAGCGCGGCGAAATCCGAGGTGCCGAGCGGATGGCGGGCCGAGCCCAGCACCTTGCCGCCATGGGCCTCGATATAGCGGGTGGCCTCGGCTTCCATGCCCTGCCCGAGCGCGTAGTTCACCGTGACGAAATACCAGTCGCGGCCGCCGCGCATCATGGTCGCCGCCGCGGTGGCGTTGCCGCTGGCCCAGGTGTCGTTGACCCATTGGATGGTGTTGGGCGAGCACTGCTTGCCGTGCAGCTCGGACGTGCCGGTGGTGGAAGCCAAAAAGGTCATCCTGGTGCCGCGCAGCAGCGCGTTGACCGCGAGCCCGACCGAGGAGTTCGGCACGTCGACAATGGCGTCGACCTTGTCGATATCGAGCCAGCGCCGCGCGATCGCCGCGCCGACATCGACCTTGTTCTGATGGTCGGCATAGACGATCTCGACCTTGATGCCCTTGCCGCCGCCGGCAAAGTCCTCGGCCGCCATCCGGGCCGCCTCGACCGAGCCAAGGCCGTTGGTGTCCTGAAACACGCCGGAAATGTCGTTGAGCACGCCGATGCGCACCACGTCGTCGGATACCTCGGCCTCCGCCAGGCCGGCCCCAAGGCCGAAAGCCGCCGCGAGCAATGCTGTGCGCCACATGGTCAGGTCCCCCGTCGGTAGGCCGTCCAGATACCGGCGACCGGATCAGCCGACTAGCCTTGGCCACCGAATGCGGCAATTCGCCTTACGGCGTCAATCCGGGCGGCAGCGGCGGGTTCTCGCGCAGCAAAGTGATGGTGACGCGGCGATTGGCGGCCAGCCCGGGATGATCGGGGAACAAGGGTTCACTGTCGGCCTTGCCCGACACCGACAGCACATTACTGATCGGCAGCCCCTGGCGCTTCAAGATCTGCCGGACCGCATTGGCGCGCTGCCACGACAGATCAAAGCCGTCATAATCGCTGTCCGGGGGCGCCGAGGACGCGGTGTGGCCGACCAAGGTGATGCGCAGCGCGGTGGAGCGCAGCGGCCCGGCCAACCGCTCGATCAACCGCCGGGTGCGCTCATAGGGCTCTGGCGAACCCTCCGGGAACATCGGCCGGCCCTCCTGATCGACGATCTGCAGGTTCAGCCCTTCCCTGGTCTCCTCGAACATCACGTTTTTGGAGATTTCCGCGAGCTCCGGCATGTCCTGCAGCGCCTGACGCAGGCTGGCCGACGCCACCGCAAAGTCGCGTTCGGCTTTGGCGATCTTGCCGGCGCCGCCTTGCGCGCCGCCATCGTCCTGGTTCGGGGTCGGCGACGACTGTTCCGGCACCACCGGCTTGACGTTCTTGACCTGGCCACGGGTCGGCACCCCGTCGGCTTCCAGAATGCCGGAATAGCGCGACTCCTGCTGCACGCCGAACGCCTCGCGCATCGATCCGGCCACGATCTGCAGCTTGGTCTCGTCCTGGTGCGAGAACGACACGATCATCACGAAGAAGCTGGTCATCAGGCCCATCAGGTCGGCAAAGCTGACGTACCAGCCGGCGCCGTGGCCACCACCGCCCTCGTCCTGACCGACTTTCTTTTTGCTCCCAGGCCGACCGAGCGACATGGCTGCGCCTAACCGACCAGGACCGGAGCACGGCCGATCATCAAACGCAGCCGCATCACCGGCGCGAAGTCGGTCCGTTTCGTCCAGGTCTCAATACGCATCGCTCACTCCGATGCCCGGCGCTGCCGTCTCCACTGGCGCGGAGCATGCGACCGGGGCATCGCCGCCATTAGATCGATGGCGCATTACCAGCGGTTTAATAGCGGCGGACCGCTCGCGCATCCGGGCTTGATGCGGTGTTTCCATGCCGTCGTGAGCTTGTCGAACAGCGGCCGCTGCGCTACAGCGCCGCCATGCTCCCGCAACTCAATCCGGGCAGCGCCGATGCGCTGCTGTTCGATCTTGGCCGCGTGGTGCTCGACATCGATTTCGAGCGCGTGCTCAAGGTCTGGGCCGGCCATGCCGGCTGCGCGCCGGCCGATCTGGTCGATCGTTTCGTGCTCGATGACGAGTATCACCGCCACGAATGCGGCGCGCTCGACCAGGCTGGGTTCTTCGACAGTTTGCGACGCCGTCTCGGCGTACCGCTCAGCGATGCGCAATTGCTGCAAGGCTGGAATGCGGTTTTCGTCGGCGAGATGCCGGGGATCGAACAGCAGCTGGCGCGCGCCGCGCGGCACTTGCCGCTGTACGCGCTATCCAACACCAATCCGGCGCATGTTGCGTACTTCACCAAGACCTATGGCAGCGTGCTGCGGCACTTTCGCGAGGTGTTTCTGTCCTCGGAGATCGGCCACCGCAAACCGAGCGCCGCCGCCTATCAGCACGTGATGGCCGCGACCGGCGTCGCGCCGTCGCGCATGGTGTTCTTCGACGACCTGCTCGAAAACGTTCAGGCCGCGCAATCGCACGGCCTGATCGCTATTCAGGTGTCAGCTAGTACCGATATCGCGCGGGCGCTTGATCAGCTTGGACTGTAGCGCCCGCGGCAAGCGTGCGCGTGGTTAAGGGCACGGACGGCGCACGCCGTCGCGGCCGACATAGGTGCCGCTCTCGGGATCATACGAACGGAACCGGCGCATGCAGTAATCGGCCGCATTCTGGGCCGCCGCCGCCCGCTCGGCCTCCTGCGCAGCGATCGCGCCGCCGATCACCGCCGCGCCGATACCAAGCCCGATCGCTGCACCAGCGCCGGAGCCACCCCAACCACGGCCGCGGCCACCGCCCCAGCCACGCCCGCCGCCACGGCCACGACCGCGCTGGGCATAGGCCGGCGTGGTGCCAGCCGTGATCGCGAGCCCCGTGGTGGCGATCATGCCGAACGCATACATCCCCAGCATCACGGTGGTGGCGAGCACGCGCGTCACCATCTTGTGGGCTCGACTGCCCGATTTCCTGATCATCATAGCCTTGGCCTTTCCTGTCGCCGTCTCCAAAACGATCTAGCGTCGTCTATTGGCACCAGCCTGTGTCAACAGGTCGCAATATTACGCGCCAGCTAATCGCGGTCAAATGCCAACCACCCTCATGGGGCCAACTACGCACGCTTCACTTGCTGCGCGGCAACACGCAACTCACAGGACCCATCAAACGGTCATTATTGCTCAATCTGCACCGATCGCCCGCCATGGCCGGATGCACCTCATCACACTCGCAACGCGCGAATCAGCGCATTTGATCCGCTATCGATTCAATGGTGATCCGCAGTCGGTTCAATGGCGTCACACATGGCCGCCCATGGGACCACTGGCTATTTGCTGCTGATCGCCTGCATCGCCTTCCAATCGAAACGTTTGGCGATCGCCAGCGCTTCGACATCATCGATGCCGGAGAACGACAGGCTGAACAGCGCGCGCTCGCCGAGCGCCACGACAATGCCGCCCGATTTGTCGCTGAACGTGTAGGTGCGCATCACCCGAAAGCCGTCGATCGCGTCGCTGACCATGCGACCCTCGCCGCTTTCGATCTTCATATCAGCGCTGGTGGCGGCGAGCGCGACCTGCGCCGCGGGCCCGGTGATGATCTGCGCGTCGAAATGCGACTCGCCGCGCTGGTAGTTGCGCGAGGCCGTCACCATCGAGGCGCCGCTCACTTCCATGGTCATGCCCTCGGGCTTGCCGCCTTCCCAGCCTGATGGCTCGACCAGCAGCGGCACGAAGCGCTGATAGCCCCCCTCCTCGGCGCGCGCAAAGTTCGGGGGCAATAGGGCGGCCGAAGTCAGCAAGGCTGCGGCCAGCGCCATGCGGACCAGATGACGGCGATCAATCATAGGCAGCTCCGGAGCAAGAGATGACGATGATCCTAGCAGAGCCACGGCGCCCCGGAACTGCCTTGAGGCGCCGACGATAGTAGCCCCCCCTGGTGGCTCGCCGCCGAAATACCGTTGACGCACATCAATGCCGCGACACAGCGCCGGCCGAACCATGCCATCGCAAACGATCAGCGAGTTGGGTGCTCCATGCCGCGCCGTTGCCACCAGTTGTCGTCGCTATTGTTGTCGCAGCTGCTGGCGCTTGCCATCAGCATGCCACTCGCCGCTGTGGCGGCCGACGACCCGATCGGCGTGCTGCGCAAAATCGCGCGCTACGACCACGCCGCCAAGGTCGAGGTCGGACGGACCGACAGCGGTCTTGTGGCCTGCTATGTGCGCGAGCAAGGCTCCTCGCATCAGCTCGACATCGGCGTGTCCGGCACACGCGCTTTCATCCGGCTGGAAGCGCCCGACGAGCGCGAGGCGACGCCGCAGCCACCGCTCAAAGTGTTCGCCGGCAAATCGACCAGCGCCGACGACTACGCTCCGATCAAGGAGTTCGGCGGCCCGGTGACCTTTGTCGTCCCGCGCCAGGATCGCTCAGACTTCACGCTGATCGCCGAGCAGAACCCACGCGAATTTCTGCAGATGGTCGCGGCGGCACGCGGCGAGTTCGTGGTGGTGCAATCGCGCGCCGATGCCAAGATCAATAACGTGGTCGCGATCTATCAGTTCAGCCCCAAAGCGATCGCGCCGTTGCTGGCCTGCGCCGCCGAACGCACCAATAGTGCCGCCGCCGCACAGGCGACCGCAACGCCTCCGGCAGAGACGGCGAGCGCCTGGTCGACCTACCAGAACGCCAGGTTCGGCACGCAGGTCGATTATCCGGCCGATCTGTTCAGCGAGCGCGATCCGGCGCCCACCAATAATGACGGCCGCACCTTCCGCAGCCGCGACGGCCGCGCCCGGCTGTCAGTCTATGGCGCGCACAATGTCGAAGCCGATACGCCGCAGGCCTATCTCGACAAATATGGTGATGGTGCTGAAGCAAGTTTTCGGCGGGTGACCGCGCAGTTTTATGCGCTGTCCGGCCGGCGCGGCGAGGAAATCTATTATCAACGCTGCAATTTCGCCGGCCGCGAGGACGGCACCATCCACTGCGTCGACATCAGCTATCCGCAGGCCGACAAGGCCAAATTCGATCCGATCGTCGAACGGATCAGCCGGTCGCTCCGCCAGCAGCGGCCGGCCGAGTGACACCAACGGCGATTGATACCAACCCCTCCGCACGTCATGGCCGGGCTCGTCCCGGCCATGACGTCTATGATCTTGCAGCGATTTTAAGACGTGGATACCCGCGACAAGCGCGGGTATGACGGTCATTGATACGACCCGATGGTTGACGGCGCCTTGGCGCCTGTTCGGTTCTGATGACATCAGAACCGAACCCTCGTTGTGCAGGGCTTGATCCCGAGCGCGATTACCGGCGCGGGATCTGCTCGCAGTCGATCGAATAGACCAGTTCGCCGCGGGCGGTGCGGCCGAACGGCTGGCAGCGCGGCGGCTCGCCGGCGCGCGGCGCGGCGGCCGGAGCAGCCGCGGGCGCCCGAACAGCGGCTTCGCTGCTCTCGGCCGAGCTGGTGTCAGCGGCCGACTCGCTGATCGGCTGATAGTCGGGGGTCATCGACGGCATCCAGCCCTTCGACCAGTCGTGGCGGACGCTGTACAGCGTCACAAAGCCGATGGCTCCCAGCACCAAGACGGCGCGGAACATCCATTTGGTCATATCATGTTGCTGCATCGGTTTCGCTCCTACGCGACCTGGACTATTGGGCCTGCTCTTACGCGGGGCCGTGGCGGCGATGCAATCCTGATTTCGACGAAGGCGCCCCATCCGATTGCGTCGGTTCGCCGCTTGCAGAACCCTGCCCTGGCCCGTAAAGCCGGATTGCTCCGCGTCACAATCATGAAACGCGACTAGGGGCGGAGGATGGCGGAGTGGTGCGATGTCTCTGATGCCGGTAGCCGATGCGTTGGCCGCGATTCTTGCGGACGCTGCACCGCTCGTTGAGGAATGGGTGCCGCTCGCCAGCGGCCATCGCCGCGTGCTGGCGCGCGATCTTTCCGCCACCCGCACCCAGCCGCCGCTGCCGATGTCGGCGATGGACGGCTATGCGATCCGCGCCGCCGATGCCGCACAACCCGGCGCGCGGCTGACCGTGATCGGCGAAGTCGCCGCGGGACAGCCGGCTGAGCAGCGCCTTGAGGCCGGCGAAACGATGCGGATCTTCACCGGCGGCGTGGTGCCGGACGGCGCCGATAGCGTCGTGATCCAGGAGGACACCACGCGCGACGGCGACCAAGTGATCCTGAACGTCGCGGCCCGGCACGGCCATCACATCCGCCCGGCCGGCATCGATTTTCACCAAGACGACGTGCTGCTGCGCGCTGGCACCCGCCTGTCCGACCGCGATCTGGCGCTGGCGGCCTCGATGAACCACGCAAAATTGCCGCTGCGCCGCCGGCCCAAGATCGCGATGCTCGCCACCGGCGATGAGCTGGTGATGCCGGGCACCTGCCCCGGCCCCGGCCAGATCCTCTACGCCAACGGCTTTGCGCTGCATGCGCTGGCGCGTGATGAAGGCGCCGACACCATCGATCTTGGCATCGCCGCCGATACGCTGGAATCGACCACCGCCGCGATCCGCCGTGCCCGCGAGCTTGATGTCGACATTCTGGTCACCACCGGCGGCGCCTCGGCCGGAGATCACGACATGGTGCTGCGCTCGCTTGAGGCCGAGGGCGTGGCGATGTCGTTCTGGAAGATCGCGATGCGGCCCGGCAAGCCGATGATGCACGGCACGCTCGGCGGACTGCGGGTGATCGGCCTGCCCGGCAATCCGGTATCGTCCTATGTGTGCGCGTTCCTGTTCCTGGTGCCGCTGATCCGGGCGCTGTCCGGCCGGCGCGATGTCGCCCATATCGGCGAAAGCGCCGTGCTGGGCCGCGCGGTGGGCGGCAATGACGGCCGCGAGGATTATCTGCGCGCCTCGCTCGATTACGACGCTATGGGCCGGCTGGTCGCGACCCCGGTCGAGCGCCAAGATTCCTCGCTGCTCAGCCAGCTGGCCTCGGCGCAGGCGCTGGTGATCCGCCCGCCTTTTGCGCACGCGGCCGACGCCGGCGCGCCGTGCCGGATCATTAAACTTCCATTGTAGCGAGCGCGCGATTTCTTGACCTGAAATTAACCTGTTGCGGAACACATACCGAACAGATAGTGTCCGTTCATGATTTGTTTTCGAGGCGATTCCACTGCCTCGACCCGCGCCGCCCGGCTTTGGGCGTCTGATCTGGGACCGCTCGCATGCTCACGCGCAAACAATTTGAACTGTTACGCTTCATCAATGAACGGCTGAAGGAGAGCGGCGTGCCGCCCTCGTTCGACGAGATGAAGGAGGCGCTCGATCTGCGCTCGAAATCCGGCATCCACCGGCTGATCACGGCGCTCGAGGAGCGCGGCTTCATCCGCCGGCTGCCGAACCGCGCCCGCGCCATCGAGGTGATCAAGCTGCCGGATTTTGGCGTCAGCGGCGCCGGCCAGGGGCGACGCGGCTTTACTCCGAGCGTGATCGAGGGCCATCTCGGCAAGGTGCGACCGCCCTCGCCGATCGGATCGGACGACGATTCTGATCGCAGCGTCGCGGTGCCGGTGATGGGCCGCATTGCGGCAGGTACTCCGATCGAGGCGCTACAGACCCGCAGCCACACCATCAGCGTGCCGCCCGACATGCTCGGCGCCGGTGAGCATTACGCGCTGGAAGTGCGCGGTGATTCCATGGTGGAGGCCGGGATTCTGGATGGCGACATGGCGCTGATCCAGAAGAACGACAACGCCAACACCGGCGACATCGTGGTGGCGCTGATCGACGAGGAAGAAGCCACGCTCAAGCGCTTCCGCCGCCGCGGCGCGTCGATCGCGCTCGAGCCGGCCAATCAGGCCTATGAGGTGCGGATTCTGCCGCCGAACCGGGTGCGGATTCAGGGCAAGCTGATCGGGCTGTACCGCAAGTACTAAGCGGCGCCCTCGCGAGCCAATTAATCCGGCTCGTCGTCATCCACTGGCGGCGATGCGGGCGTACGCGCCGCCGGAGATAGTTGCGAGCGCGGCGATGGGCGCTGGGATGCAGCCCGCTCGCCCTGCGCTGTGGGGCTACGCGGCTCGCGTTCCGCGCTGCTCGCGGTCGAGCGATCGGCGGGATGTTTGGTGCGCGCGCTGCTGATCGCGGACAATGGCGCCCGCGGTGCCCAGGGCCGATCGCGTTCAGGCGGATGCACCACGCTCGCCTGCCAGGACGTGCCTACGCTGCGCAGGCGCTGCGCCCCGGTGCGGCGCAGCGTGTCGGCCTCGATCACATAAGCGGCGCAGCCCTCCGGCGCCGGATGCCGGGTCACCAGCACCGCCGCCTTGTGGCAATCCTCGGCGACCGCCTCGGGCGTTTTCGACAGCGCCACCAGCCGGCCATCAGCCAGCGCCGTGACGCAGCCATCGCGATCGCACGACACGCCCGCCCCCAGCGACGGCTCACTCGCGCTGCGGCCATCGCCATCGGCGGCGAGCCAGACTTTTTGCAGAAAGCCATGCTGGCCGTCCTGCAACAGCCGCAGCCGGCCATCTGCGCCGCGCACCGCGACCTGCCGGCCATCGCCGCCGATCACGATGTCAGGACGCTCGGCGGCGAGCGCCCATGGCACCGCGAGCACAATCAGCACGACGCCAAGATAGCGCAGCGCCGAGCGCTGCAGCGTGAGCGTAACGAGGCCAAGCGTCACCACTAGCAGCGGTCCGACGCCGAACGCAGCGATCGGGCCGACCGCGCCCGGCAGCGCCGCGACGCCCTGCGCCACCAGCACCAGCCACTCGATGCCGATCGCCATGATCCGCCAAAACACCGTATCGAAGCCGAACGGCATCGCGACCAGGCCAAGCAGCCCGGCTGGCATCACCAGCGCCGACACCACCGGCATCGCCAGCAGATTGGCGAGCACGCCATAGGCGGTGACGCGGTGGAAGTGATAGGCGGCGTAAGGCAGCGTCGCGAGCCCAGCGACCAGCGAGGCCAGCGCCAGCAACGCGATCTCGCGCGCGCCCCACAGCGCGGCACGCGCGGTGCCGGATTGGTCGGGACTGGCGAACAACGCCGGCAGGCCGAGCTGCACCAGTGCCACCAGGCCCAGCGTCGCCGCGAACGACATCTGAAAGCTGGGATGGACCAGCGCTTCCGGCGCCAGCAGCAGCACGATCAGTGCCGCGATCGCCAGGGTCCGAAAGGTGATTGCCTGCCGGTCGACCATCATGGCGATCAGCACCACCGCGGTCATCAGAAATGAGCGCTGGGTCGCGACCTCGGCGCCGGAAAGCGCCAGATAGAACGCGGCGGCGGCGAGCGCGGCGCCGGCCGCGTATTTCTTGATCGGACCCCACACCGTCAGCGCCGGCAGCAGCGCGAGCAGCGCCCGCACCGCAAAGAACACCACGCCCGCCACCACCGCCATGTGATAGCCGGAGATCGACAGCACATGGCCGAGGCCCGAGATGAACATCGCGTCGTTGACTGGCGCCGAAATGGCATCGCGCCGCCCGGTCAGGAGTGCGGTGGCGATGGCGCGGCGATCGCCCTCCAGCACAATGCGAATCCGCGCATCGATGGCGTCGCGGATGCCCTGCAACGTCGCAGCATAGCGCAGCGCCAAGCCGCCGCTCTCCGGGGCAGGCTTGACCGTGACCGCGCCCAGCACCCAGCCGGTGGCGCCGATACCCTGAAAATACAGGTCGCGCGCGAAATCATAGCCACCGGGTTGCAGCGGCGCCATCGGCGGCGTCAGCCGTGCCTTCAGCTCGACAAAGCTGCCAGCGGCCGGCGCGGTGCCCTTGCGCACCGACAGCCGCACCCGCTGCAAGCTGGAGGTGCTACGCGGCGCCTCCATATGGGTGATGCGCAACACGAAGCGGTCGCTGCGCTCGCGCTGCTCGCGGCCCTCGACAAAGCCTTTTAGCGCGACGCCGAACAAAGGCTGCGCCAGCACCGGATGCGCGACTCGCGCCGTCTTGAGCGCGGCCACGGTAAAGCCGGCGGCGACCGCCGCGATCAGCACCGCGAGCGCAAACAGCGCGTGGTGGCGCAGCGCAAAGGCGACCGCGGCCAGGGCGAGCGCGGTCAGCGCCGCGACAAACGCGATCGGTTCATGATCGGCGGTAAAATACAGCGCGATGCCGGCGCCGAGCGCCACCGGCAGCCAGGGCAATAGCCGCCCCGGCCCGCGCTCGGCTTGGACGCAGCCGCGCAGCCAATCCCACAGCGCCTCGCCATGCGGGCGCAGCGCACCGAGCCGCGCTGTCGTAATGCTAGCGCCAGCCGGCCAGGTCCGCACCTTTGCCCGGCTGCCGCCCTGCTCCACGCCGCGCGCCCCTCAACGAGCCTGTGCCCGTCAAGGATGCGGCAAAGCGCGGCGCTCCGCAACTTTCGCGAGAGGAACTAGCCCTTCGCCACTTCCTTGGCAAAGGTGTCGCGCAGTCCGATCGTGCGGTTGAACACCAGCCGGTCAGCACTGGAATCACGGTCGCGCACAAAATAGCCCTGACGCTCGAACTGCATCGGCTCGGCCGAGGTGGCGGCCGCCACCGACGGCTCGACCAAAGCACCGGTCAGCACTTCCAGCGACTGCGGATTGAGGTCGGCCGCGAAATTGGCCGCCTCGGGCGCGGGCTTTTGGAACAGCTGATTATAGATGCGGATTTCGGCGGGCACCGCGTCCTGCGCCGACAGCCAGTGCATGGTCGCCTTGACCTTGCGGCCGTCCGGGGCGTTGCCGCCGCGCGTGGCCGGATCGTAGCTGCAGCGCAGCTCGACGATCTCGCCAGCGGCATCCTTCACCACCTCGCGGCAGGTGATGAAATAGCCGTAGCGCAGCCGCACCTCGTTGCCGGGCGACAGCCGGAAGAACTTTTTGGGCGGATTCTCCATGAAATCGTCGCGCTCGATATAGATCTCGCGGCCGAAATGCAGCGTGCGCGTGCCGGCCGCCGGATCGTCCGGATGGTTGACCGCCTCGATCTGTTCGCTCTGGCCTTCCGGATAGTTTTCAATCACCACCTTGAGCGGCCGCAGCACCGCCATGCGCCGCGGCGCGGTGCGGTTCAATTCTTCGCGAATGCAGAATTCCAGCATGCCGACATCGACCACGCTGTTGGCCTTGGCGACGCCGATCCGCTTGACGAACTCGCGCACCGCGGCCGGCGGCACGCCGCGGCGACGCAGCCCGGCGATGGTCGGCATACGCGGATCGTCCCAGCCATTGACGTGGCCGCCGCGCACCAGCTCGGTCAGCACCCGCTTCGACAGCAGCGTGTAGGTGAGATTGAGCCGCGCGAATTCATACTGCCGCGGCTTGGCGGGCACCGGCAGCTTATCGAGCAGCCACTCATAAAGCGGCCGGTGATCTTCGAATTCCAGGGTACAGATCGAGTGGGTGATGCCCTCGATCGCGTCCGACTGGCCGTGGGCATAGTCGTAGCTCGGATAGATCGACCAGGCCTGCCCGGTGCGCGGATGATGGGCGTGCAGGATGCGATACAGCACCGGATCGCGCAGATTGATATTGCCCGCGGCCATGTCGATCTTGGCGCGCAGCACCCGCGCGCCATTCTGGAATTCCCCGGCCTTCATGCGCCGGAACAGGTCGAGATTCTCTTCGACCGAACGGTCGCGGAACGGGCTGTTCTTGCCGGGCTCGGTCAGCGTGCCGCGATTGACCCGGATTTCCTCCTGGGACTGGTCGTCGACATAGGCCAGCCCGTTCTGGATCAGCAGCTCGGCCCACTGATAGAGCTGCTCGAAATAGTCCGAGGCGTAATAGAGGTGGCCGCCCCAATCGAAGCCGAGCCAGCGCACGTCGGCCTGGATGGAATCGATATATTCCTGCTCTTCCTTGGTCGGATTGGTATCGTCGAACCGAAGGTGGCAGCGCCCGGCAAACTCCTGGGCAATGCCGAAATTCAGGGCGATCGACTTGGCATGGCCGATATGCAGGTAGCCATTCGGCTCCGGCGGAAAGCGCGTCACAATCTGGGTGTGCTTCTTGGAGTCGAGATCGGCCTGAATGATATCGCGAATGAAATCGCGACCCGCCTCGGCCGTCGCTGCCTCTGCCATCGTCATCGGGGAATCCTGCAAATCCGTTTCCTGGCTATGTGCCAAATCCGCAGCGCCGCGCCAACCCCGCAGGGCCGATCCGGCGCTTTGTTTATGCCGCGTTCCTGCTATACACCGCTCGTCGCCCTTCGGCCCCCTTTCCAATCATCGCAGATCTGAATGACCCGTCCCGTCGTCACCCGCTTCGCGCCCTCGCCCACCGGCTTTCTCCACATCGGCGGTGCCCGCACCGCGCTGTTCAACTGGCTGTACGCCAAGAAGCTGGGCGGCAAGATGCTGCTGCGGATCGAGGACACCGACCGCGAGCGCTCCACCCAGGCGGCGATCGACGCCATTCTCGACGGCCTGAAATGGCTGGAACTCGATTGGGACGGCGATGTTGTCTACCAGTTCTCCAACGCCGCCCGGCACCGCGAGGTGGTCGAGCAGATGCTGGAGCGTGGCACGGCCTATCGCTGTTATGCGAGCGCCGAGGAGCTGACGCAGATGCGCGAGGCGGCCCGTGCCGAGGGCCGCACCCGGTTCTACAACGGGCTGTGGCGGGACCGCGATCCGTCCGAAGCCCCGGCCGGCGTCAAGCCGACCATCCGCCTAAAAGCGCCGCTGACCGGCGAGACGGTGATCGAAGACCAAGTGCAGGGCCGCGTGGTCTGGCAGAACGATAATCTCGACGACCTGGTGCTGCTGCGCAGCGACGGTACGCCGACCTATATGCTCGCGGTGGTGGTCGACGACCATGACATGGGCGTGACGCATGTGATCCGCGGCGACGATCATCTGATCAACGCCGCCCGCCAGAAGCAGATTTACGACGCGCTCGGCTGGGAGATCCCGGTGATGGCACACATTCCGCTGATTCACGGCCCGGACGGCTCGAAACTGTCGAAGCGCCATGGCGCGCTCGGCGTCGATGCCTATCGCAGCATGGGCTATCTGCCGGTCGCATTGCGCAATTATCTGGTGCGGCTCGGCTGGGGCCATGGCGACCAGGAAATCTTCTCGACCGATGAGATGATCGCGGCGTTCGATCTGCCGGCGATCGGCCGTTCCGCGGCGCGTTTCGATTTCGCCAAGCTGGAAAATCTCAACGGCCATTACATCCGTCATAGCAACGACCAGACGCTGCTCGATTCGCTGGAAAACCTGCTGCGCTACATTCCCAATGGCGCGCAGATCGCCGCCAAGATCGACGATAACAAGCGCGCGCAGCTGCTGCGCGCCATGCCCGGCCTGAAAGAGCGCGCCAAAACGCTGCTCGAGCTGATCGATGGCGCGAGCTTCATCCTTGCTGAGCGCCCGCTCACCATCGAGCCCAAGGCGCGCGCGCTGCTGACGCCGGAAACCCGGCAATTGATCGGGCGGTTGCATGGCGCGCTGCAGGCCGTCGAGGCATGGTCCGGCGAGAGCACCGAAGCGGCGATGCGCGGATTCGCTGAAACCAACGGCCTTAAGCTCGGCGCGGTGGCGCAGCCGCTGCGCGTGGCGCTGACCGGACGCACCACCTCACCGGGGATTTTCGACGTGCTGGCGGTGCTGGGCCGTGAGGAGTGTCTGGCGCGGCTCGCGGACCAGACCTCGGAATAGCACGCGGCCATTGCTTGTTGCGTCTGTCTTGCAGTGCACAGTGCAATGAGTTACGCATCGAAGCTGCGTAGGACGCCTAGGTTCCCCGCCCGTCGCTGATGACGGCCGGGACGCCGAACGTATCAGCCATGATCACATCGGGGACCACACGATGGACGCAACAACAAACGCTAAATCCGCAACGCTCACGGTCGGTGGCAAGAGCTACGATTTCCCGATATTGAGCGGCACCGTGGGCCCAGATGTCATCGACATCAGCAAGCTGTACGCGCAGACCGGGCACTTCACCTACGACCCTGGCTTCACCTCGACTGCAAGCTGCCAGTCCAAGATCACCTATATCGACGGTGACGCTGGCATCCTGCGGTATCGCGGCTATCCGATCGACCAGCTCGCCGAAAAGGGCGACTTCCTCGAGACCTGCTACCTGCTGCTCTATGGTGAGCTGCCGACCAAGGCGCAGAAGGAAGATTTCGACTATCGCGTCACGCGCCACAACATGGTGCACGAGCAGATGGCGCGCTTCTTCCAGGCGTTCCGCCGCGACGCCCACCCGATGGCGGTGATGGTGGCGGCGGTCGGCGCGCTGGCGGCGTTCTATCACGACTCCACCGACATCAACGATCCGACCCAGCGGATGATCGCTTCGATCCGCATGATCGCGAAGATTCCGACGCTGGCGGCGATGGCCTACAAATATTCGGTCGGTCAGCCGTTCGTGTATCCGAAGAACTCGCTGAGCTATGCCGCCAATTTCCTGCGGATGTGCTTTGCGACGCCGTGCGAAGAATACGTCGTCAACCCGGTGCTGGCGCGCGCGCTCGACAAGATCTTCACGCTGCACGCCGACCACGAGCAGAACGCCTCGACCTCCACGGTGCGGATCGCCGGTTCGTCGGGCGCCAACCCGTTCGCCTGCATCGCCGCCGGCATCGCCTGCCTGTGGGGTCCTGCCCATGGCGGCGCCAACGAAGCGGCGCTGGCGATGCTGAAGGAAATCGGCACGGTCGAGAACATTCCGGACTTCATCGCCAAGGTGAAGGACAAGAACAACACCGCGCGGCTGATGGGCTTTGGCCATCGGGTCTATAAGAACTACGATCCGCGCGCCAAGATCATGCAGCAGACCTGCCATGAGGTGCTGGCGGAAACCGGCCACCACGGCGACCCGCTGCTCAAGGTCGCGATGGAGCTGGAGAAGATCGCGCTCAGCGACCAGTACTTCATCGACCGCAAGCTGTATCCGAATGTCGACTTCTATTCGGGCATCACGCTGAAGGCGATGGGCTTCCCGACCGACATGTTCACCGTGCTGTTTGCGGTGGCGCGCACGGTTGGCTGGATCAGCCAGTGGAGCGAGATGATCGAAGATCCGCAGCAGAAGATCGGCCGGCCGCGCCAGCTGTTCACCGGCGCCACCAAGCGCGACTACGTGGCGATGTCCGATCGCGTTTGATCGTCTCTGATCAATCGTGCACAGCATTGGACGGCCCGCCTCGCGCGGGTCGTTGTCGTTTCGGCTTGATGAGGTTTGGTTGGGTGAGGCTCGGCGATCGCCGGCGGCTCAGGCCGCGGCGCTGTTGCGCAGCGCCGCAATCACGATCTCGGCCGCGCAGGCGCTGGGATCGCGGCCGCCGGTCGACATGATGCCATCGATCTTGGCAAAGCCATCGAGCTGCCGGCGCCGGGATGGCGTGTCGGCGATCACCTCGCGCAGCGCCGCAGCCAGCTTGTCGGCCGTGCAGTCTTCCTGGATGAACTCGGGGATCACGTCCTCGCCGATCACCAGATTGGCCAGGATCACCGTGCCCGGGCGCACCACGCGGCGCGCGATCCAGATTTCCAGCGCACCGGCGCGATAGGCGGTGACCATCGGCACCCCGGCGATCGCCAGCTCCAGCGTGACGGTACCGGACTTGGCCAGTGCCGCGCGCGCGGTGCGAAACGCCGCGCGCTTATCCACTTCGCCGACCAGAATCGCCGGCTTCACCGGCCAGCTTTCGACCGCCTCGCGCACCAGGCTTTCGAGATGCGGTGTGGTCGGCAGCACCGGGGTAAACGCCACGCCTTGCTCACGTAACAGTTCAAGCGCCGCGCCGAACACCGCGCTGTGATGCCGGATTTCGCTGCGCCGGCTGCCCGGCAGCACCAGCAAGGTCGGCGGCTCGGCGTCGCGCTGCGCGCGCTCGGCCTCGTTGGGGCGGAGCGAGTCGAGCTGTTCGGTGAGCGGATGGCCGACATAGCTGCAGGGCGGACCGTCCAAGCGGCGATACTCGGCCGGCTCGAATGGCAGCAGCGCCAGCACGTGATCGACATAGCCGCGCATCGCGCGCGCCCGGCCCGGCCGCCAGGCCCACACGGTCGGCGAGACGTAGTTGATGATCGGGATCGAGGGCGCCTGCGCCCGCACCCGCCGCGCCACGCGGTGGGTGAAATCCGGACTGTCGATGATCACGAAAACATCCGGCGACGCGGCGATCACCGCATCGGCCGCCTCACGAATCCGGCGCAGAATCATCGGCAGCCGCTGCACCACGGCCGCAAAGCCGATAATCGACAATTCCTCGATCGGAAACAGCGAGCGCAGCCCCTGGCGCGCCATGCCGTGCCCGCCGATGCCCACGAACTGCACCTCGCCGAGCTGCTGGCGCAGCGCCTGCATCAGATGGGCGCCGAGCCGGTCGCCCGACTCCTCGGTGGCAATCAGGTAAATCGTGGGGGCAGCGCTGGCGGTCATGGGGCAAGTCCGGTGATGAACAGTCCGCCGCGATCGGCGCTGGCGACCATGGTCTGCGGCTCGGCCACCACGGTGTGCCCAGCCACCACGGCGACGCCGCCGAGCTGCGCCGCGATCAGGCCGTCAATGGTGGTCGGACCGAGCGCCGGCAAATCAAAGCGCAGATCCTGCCCGGTTTTGGGCGCCTTCACCAGCACCCCTCGCCCGGGCTTGGTGCGCAGCCGGCGCTCCTCGCGCAGCTGCGCCACCCGCCGCAGCAGGCTGTCGGTGCCGCCGGTGTCCTCGACCGCCACCACATGGCCGTCGATCACCACGCAGCCCTGGCCGATATCGAATGGGCTGAGCGCCGCCAGCACCGCGCGGCCCTTGGTGATATCGGCCTGCGCACGGTCATCCGGGCGGGCGCGGGTCAGCGCGCCCTCCGGCATCAGCAGGTCGGGTGCGACCTGCTTCAACCCGAGCAGCCGGAAACCGTAGTGTTCAAACAGCCGGCCGACGCCGGTGAGCAGATGGTCGTCGCCGCCGCGATAGGCCGCCAGCACCGCCGGCAGCACTTTGATCGCGCCCCAATCGAGCCGCAGCTCGGCGATCGATGGCCGCACCAGATTGCCGATGAACACCAGATCCTGGCAGCCCTCGGCGCGCAGCAGCCGCAACAGCTTGCCGAACGCGCCCATCGCCAGCCAGTGATGACGATAAGCTTCGACCCGCGCCGGATCGCACGAGCCCTGCAGCGCGAACAGAACCGGGGTAATGCCCCGCGCGGAAAGGGAATCGGCGACCGCAAAGGGCAGCACACCGCCGCCCGCGATCACACCAAGGGGGGAGCGGATCTGCGGAACCCCGGTCATCGCGCGGTGGCTCCTTGGCTAATCGAGCACGACGTCGTCGTTGCGCGCCATGCACAGCCGCCGCCGGCGCTTGCGGTCATCAATGAAAGCCAGAATCTCGGCGATCGCCGGGTCTTCACCGGCGCGCGGCCGCACCCGCTCCAGGCGCTCGGCAAACTGCCCCTCGGTGAGGAACAGTTCACGGAAGAACGAGCGGATCACCGCCAGCCGGGCCTTGGTGATCTTGCGCCGGCGCATGCCGACGATGTTCAGGCCGGACAGCCGGGCATAGATGCCGTTGACCAGGCCATAGGGGATGACGTCGTCGCGCAGCCCGCTCATGCCGCCGATCATCACCTGCGGGCCGACCCGGGTGAACTGCTGCAGAGCGGTGACGCCGCCGATGAAGGTGAAGTCGCCGATCTCGCAATGGCCGCCGAGCGTCGCGGTGTTGGCGAAGATCACGTCATTGCCGACGTGGCAGTCATGGGCGATGTGGCTGCCAATCATGAAGTAGCCGCGATCGCCGACCGTGGTGATGCCGCCGCCACCGACCGTGCCGCGGTTGATGGTGACGTTCTCGCGGATGGTGCAGCCGCTGCCGACCACCAGCTTGGTCGGCTCGCCCTTATAGCCGATCGATTGCGGCGGCGTGCCGAGCGAGGCGAACGGATGCACCGTGGTGCCATCGCCGATCGTGGTGTGGCCGTCGACGATGACATGAGACAGCAACCGGCAGCCGGCCCCGATCACGGCGTCGCGGCCGACGATGCAATACGGACCGATCACGGTGTCGGCGCCGATCACGGCGCCATCTTCGACGCGCGCGCTGGGATCGATGTTGCTCATCTGCCCGGTCAGTCGGTCAGCATGGCGCCGACGTCGGCTTCCGCGACGACCGCACCATTGACCTTGGCCTCACCGTGGAACCACCACATCGTCTTGCGCCGACCGATGCTGCTCATGTGATACTCGACGGTATCACCCGGCATCACCGGCTTGCGGAACTTGCACTTGTCGATGGTGAGGAAATACACCGCGCGCGGCTTCTCGGTGCCGACCACCGACAGGATGCCGATCACGCCGGCGGTCTGCGCCATGCCCTCGATCATCAGCACGCCGGGATAGACCGGGCGCTCCGGGAAATGCCCCTGGAACGCCGGATCGGTCACCGACACGTTCTTGATGCCGACGCCGCTATAGTCGTCGCGGATATTGATCACCCGGTCGATCAGCAGGAACGGGTAACGATGCGGCAGGGTCTTCAGGATCTGGTTGATGTCGACACAGTCGATATTGACGCCGGGTCCCATATTAATTGCGCTCCTCCGGGTCGGGATCGCGCTTGGAATCCGGACCACCGCTAACTCCCTCTTGCGCCAAGCGCTCGAGCGTCAACATTTCACGCAGCCATTGCCGAGTCGGCCGCGCAAACATGCCGCCCCAGCGCGCGCCGGGAGGAATGCTGTCTTTGATGCCGCTCATGGCCGCAACCTGAGCGCCTTCGCCGACAACGACGTGATTGTTAATCCCGACCTTGGCGCCAAGTGCGACGTAATCTTCCAAGGTCAGGCTGCCCGCCAACCCGCAATGGGCGGCTAGCAGACAATGGCGTCCGATCGACACGTTGTGGCCGATCTGGACCTGATTATCGATCTTGGTGCCCTCGCCGATCATGGTGTCGCGCAGACTGCCACGATCGATCGACGTGCCAGCGCCGATCTCGACATCATTTTGAATGATGACGCGCCCGGCCTGCGGCACCTTGACGTGACGGCCGCCGACAAAGGTAAATCCATAGCCGTCCTGGCCGATATGACAGCCCGGATGGATCAGCACATTGTTGCCGATCAATGACGCCTGGATGGTTGAACCGGCGCCAATATTGCAGTCGCGGCCGATCTTGACCCCCGGCCCGATCACGGCGCCGGAGCCGATGATGGTGCCCGAGCCGATCTCGACCTCAGGGCCGATCACCGCCAGCGGATCAATCGTGACTTCGTCTTCCAGCCGGGCGGTCTCATGCACCACCGCGGTTGAGGCGATGCCGCTCTGGTCGAACCAACTGGTCGGCCGCAGCGTGTCGCTATGGATGTGCGAGCAATAGGCGACAAAAGCCTGGAACGGCTTTTTGGCGCGCAGCACCGCCACATGGGACGGCACCTGCCCTTCGAACCGCGAGCTGACCAGACAGGCACCGGCATGGGTGCTCGCCAGTTGGTCGGCATAACGCAGGTTTTCAAAGAAGGTCAGGTGCATCGGGCCCGCCTCATTAAGCGAGGCGGCACCACGAATCACCAGCTCGCCTTGGGAAGGATCGAGCAGTTCCGCCTTCGTCAACGCGGCAATCTCTGCCAACGTCAACGAAGGGGATGTCTTGAAGAATACAGGTTGCGTCATCAGTCCGTCGCGGTCCGGCCCGCAATTCAGGCTCAGAACGAGGTACCGCCGCCGAACCTGAACTCCTGCACGCGGTCGTACTGACCCTTGCTGATCGGAACAGCGTAGTCGAAGCGCAGCGGACCGAACGGCGAGGCCCAGATCAGACCGATACCAACCGAGCTGCGGACCAGATTGCTGTCGTCATACTGCAGACCCGAGCAGGTGCCGACCGAGCCCTTGGTTGCCGGGGTGCAACCCGCGCCATTGACTTCGCCGGTGGCAAGCCACGAGGTCGGGCCCTTGTAGCCCCACAGCGAACCGGCGTCGGCATAGATCGCGCCCTTGATCCCGACTTCCTTCGGCAGGAACCAGAACGGCATCTGCAATTCGACCGAAGCGCCCCAATAATTGGTGCCGCCCAGCGCGTCGCCATAATTGGTGAGCGCATAGTAGCTGAGGTCGCGCGGGCCAATGCCGTTCGGGGCAAAGCCGCGAACCAGATTCGGACCCATCTTGAAGTGGTCGAGCATGCGAATGTCGTCGCTGCCGATCTTGGTCAACGTTCCGGCCTGACCACGCACGATACCGACGATGTCCGACACGACCGGGGTGTAGTACTTGGCGTCGATCGCGGACTTCAGATAGGTGACGTCGCCACCCACGCCGGCATAGTCCTGACGCAGCTCCACCAGGAAGCCGTCGGTCGGGTTCTTGTTATTGTCCAGCGTGTTGTAGGTCAGCGTGTAACCGATCGCCGAGGTCAGCGTCTTGCCGTTCGACAACTCGCGGCGCACCGGCAGCGAGGCTTCGCCATCTGACAAACAACCCCATGTTGACGCATTGTTCGGATCAAACTCCGGGGAAGCTCCGAAACCAAGCCTATTCAATTCAGCCGGTGTCTTGAAGGCGTCAGAACCGTAGTTGTTACAATTGTTCAGGTTCGACGGCAGCGTGATTTCCTGCTGGTAGATCGAATAGCGCACTTGCAGCGCCAGATCTTCACGCAGGCCGAAACCGAGCCGCGGGCTGAAGCCGAGCGTCTTGGTGGTGTAGGAAATGTAGCTATTCCGAAGCTGCTGGCGCTGATAGAGGTCGAGGCCCAGCGCCACCCGATAGTCGAGCAGATACGGTTCGACGAATGACAGCGAGTAGCCGCGCGAATACTGGCCGTAGCCGACGGTGGCCTTGGCGAACAGACCGCGGCCCAGCAGGTTACGCTCCGACACCGAGACTTCCGCCAAGGCACCGTCGCTGGTCGAGTAGCCGCCCGACACCGAGAAGTCGCCGGTCGACTTTTCTTCGATATCGACGATCAGCACCACGCGGTCGCTCGAGGAGCCCGGCTCGGTGACGATCTTCACGCTCTTGAAGAAGTCGAGGTTCTTCAGGCGGCGCTCGGCGCGATCGACCAGGGCGCGGTTATAGGCATCGCCTTCCGACAGATCGAACTCACGACGAATGACGTAATCGCGGGTGCGGGTGTTGCCGCGCACGTCGATACGCTCGATGTAGCTGCGCTGCCCCTCCTCGATCGAGAACACGATCGAGACGGTATGGTTATCGAAGTTACGGTCGCCGCGCGGCCGCACGGTGGCGAACGAATAGCCGCGCCGCGAGGCTTCGATGGTCATTTCTTCGACCGACTTCTCAAGCGCCTCGGCGTTGTACACCGAGCCGACCGAGACGCGGGAATAGCCGCGCAGCGAGTTGGCTTCGAGGGTCGGAATCGTGGTCTGGAAATCGACCGACGACACCCGGTACTGCTGGCCTTCTTCGATCTTGAAGGTGACCAAGAAGCCCTTCTTCTCCGGGTCGTATTCGGTGAGAGCCGCCACCACCTGCACGTCGGCATAGCCGTTCTTCAGGTAGAAGCGACGAATCAGGTCGCGGTCGGCTTCGACACGATCCGGATCATACAGGTCACCGGAGGCCAGGAAGCTCAGGAAGTTCGACTCACGGGTCTTGATGACGTCCTTGAGGCGGTAGGACGAGAACGCCTTGTTGCCGACGAACTCGATCGAGCGCACGCCGGTCTTCGACCCCTCATTGATGGTGAAGATCAGATCGACGCGGTTATTGGGCTGCTCGATGATTTCCGGCGTGACCTGCACGTCATAACGGCCGGACCGGCGATAGATTTCGGCAATGCGCAGCGCGTCGGCCTGCACCAGCGGCCGCGACAGCGTTCCGCGCGCCTTGGACTGCACCTCAGCGGTGAGCTGCTCGTCCTTGATCTTCTTGTTGCCCTCGAACGCCACGCGGCCGATCACCGGGTTTTCCACCACAGTGACCACCAACCGGCCACCGGCCTGATTGATGCGCACGTCCTGGAACAGACCGGTCTCGATCAGCGCTTTCAGACCGTCGTCAATCCGCCCCTGGTCGAGCCGACCACCGGGGCCGGCCCTAAAGTAAGAACGAATGGTCTCCACCTCGACGCGGCGGTTACCTTCAACCACGATCGAACTGGCGCTCTGAGCCGCTGCCGGCACCGACGCCAGCACGGAGGTGACCGTGGCCGCCATCGGAACGGCGCAAACCACTAGGGCAGCGGCCAAACCTGCCCGAAACACTCGCATACCAACCTTCATGCGCACCGCGCCCCGTCATTCCAGTACCGAACAGCGCCCCCGCAGCCCGGCAGATTCCTTCACTTCGAACTGCTTGTAGACGTTTTTGCCTCTCCGGCAAACGCCCATTCGCAGTGCGATTTCAATTTCAATCCAAGACGTTGCCCATTGGCCACGGCTTCGAATCGCACCCTATGATGCTGCCAGATGCAAGATGTCATTATAAGTTGCGAACACCATCAGCATCAAAACCAGCCCCAAACCGATCCGGAACCCCATTTCCTGGGCCCGCTCGGACAGCGGGCGGCCGCGGATTGCCTCCACAGCGTAGAATACCAGGTGACCGCCATCGAGCAGCGGCACCGGAAACAGGTTGAGAAGACCGATCGACACCGACAGCACCGCCGCTAAGTGCAGCAGCGGTGACAGCCCGAATGTCGCGACCTGGCCGGAAATCTGGGCGATTCGCAATGGCCCGCCGAGCTGGTCGGCCGCCTCACGCCCGGTGAAAATACCGCCGATATAGGCCAGCGTACGGTCGACCACGAACCAGGTCTCCTTGGCGCCGAGCACCAAGGCGGTCGCAGGATTGATCTTTTCGTTGGTCACGTCGCCCGGATTGTTGGAGCGACTGATGCCGAGAATGCCGACCCGGTGCACATTGCCGAACGAGTCCTTGATCTCCTTGAGCTGCGGGGTCGCCTTCAATTCCAGGGTGTCCTCACCGCGCTTGACGGTGAAGGCCAGTTCGCGACCGGCCTCGCTGGACACCGTGCGCTGCATTTCGCTGAAGCTATCGACCTTACTGCCGTTGATCGCGACCACGACGTCACCGGATTGGAAGCCGGCCACCGCGGCGGCGCTTTCCGGCAACACCTTATCGACTCGGGCCGTGGTGATCGGCCGGCCATTGATGGTGAACAGCGCGGCGAAGATCAGAATCGCCAGCAGGAAATTGGCGATCGGACCAGCGGCGACAATGGCGGCGCGCGGACCGACTTTCTTGTGGTGGAAGCTCGACTTGCGCTCGTCGGCTGTCATGGCGGCGAGCGCCGCCGACGGCGTCGACGCCTCGCTGTCATCTCCGAAGAACTTGACGTAACCGCCTAGCGGGATTGCAGAAATCTTCCAGCGCGTGCCGTGCTTGTCGTTGAAGCCGATCAGCTCCGGGCCAAAACCGAGCGAGAAGGTCAGCACCCGCACCCCGGCCCAGCGCGCCACCAGGAAGTGCCCGAGCTCGTGGAAGAACACGACAATGGTCAGAACGAACAGAAACGGGATGGCGTAACCGACCACCCCGTGACTCAGAAAACTGAAGCCATTGGCCAAGAAATCAGGCATCCGAATCCCCTATTTGGGCCAGAAGCCCCACGCGAAAGACTTAAGATGCCTTTGCGGCAATTTGTGGCAAGAGGCTGGCAGCGAGATTTCTCGCTTTATGGTCAACGGCAATCGCCTCGTCCGCCGAGCTCAGCGGCGCCAGATTGCCGGACCGGATCCAGGAATTGAGGGTTTCCTCAACCAGCCGGGCGATTGCGCCGAACCGGATCTGCTCCTTCACAAACGCCGCGACCGCGATCTCGTTGGCGGCATTGTAGACCGTGGTGGCGCCGTTGCCGGCGCGCAGCGCGTCATAAGCCAGCCGCAGACCGGGGAACCGGACGAAATCCGGGGCCTCGAAGGTCAATTGGCCGATTTTGGTCAGATCGAGCGGCGCGGCGCGGCCGATGATTCGCTCCGGCCAGCCCAGGCAGTGCGCGATCGGAATGCGCATATCCGGGGCGCCGAGCTGCGCCACCACCGAACGGTCGGAGAATTCCACCATGCCGTGGATGATCGACTGCGGATGCACCACCACTTCGATCTCGTCGGGCGTCAGCGCGAACAGCCAGGACGCCTCGATCACCTCCAGGCCCTTGTTCATCATCGACGCCGAATCGATGGTGATCTTCTGGCCCATGCTCCAGTTCGGGTGCTTGAGCGCCTGCGCCAGCGTCGCCTGCTCGATATCGGCGGCGGCCCAGGTGCGGAACGGACCGCCCGAGGCGGTGATGATCACCTTGGTCAGCTCGTCGCGATTGCCAGAGGCCAGCGCCTGGAACAGCGCGTTATGCTCGGAATCGGCCGGCAGGATGCAGGCATTGGCCGCGGCGGCGCGCTCCATGAAGAACTCGCCGGCACACACCAGACATTCCTTGTTGGCGAGCGCCACGGTGGCGCCGCGGTCAACCGCGGCCAGCGCCGGTTTCAGGCCGGCCGCCCCGGCGACCGCCGCCATCACCCAGTCGGACGGCCGGGCCGCGGCCTCGATCACCGCCTGTTCCCCTGCCCCGCAGGCAATCCCGGTGCCGTCGAGCGCGGCGCGCAGCTCGCCAAGCTTGGCCGGATCGGCCACCGCGGCGAACCGGGCGTTGAACTCGATCGCGAGCTTGGCCAACCCCTCGACATTGCTGTTCGCGGTCAGGGCCTCGACCTGATAGCGCTCGGGCGAGGCGCGCAGCAGATCCATGGTGCTGTCGCCGATCGAGCCGGTGGCGCCTAGGACCGTGACTTTACGCACGCCGTGGGTCGCCGGCTTATCGTTTCGCAATGGAACAGCACTCATCTCATCACCACATCATCAGGCCACGGCCGGCGCCTTCGATGCCGCCCCGCGCCACGCCGAACAAAGCCGCAGCGACGACCGCCGCGACATAACCGTCCAGCCGGTCCATCAGGCCGCCATGGCCCGGGATGATCTGGCTGGAATCCTTGACCCCGAACTGGCGCTTGACCGCCGATTCGAACAGGTCGCCGAGCTGCGACACCACCGACAGCAAAGCCGCCAAAGCCAGCAATGGCCCCCAATTGCCATAGCCCAGCACCGCGAACCCTGATGCAACGCAAAGCCCGAGCACAAAGCCGCCAATCGCGCCGGCCCAGGTCTTCTTGGGGCTGACCCGCGGCCACAATTTCGGACCTCCCAGGGTACGGCCGGCGAAATAGCCGCCAATATCGGCAGCCCACACCACCAGCAGCACCAGCATCAACGCCGCAAAACCCCATTCGGCGTCAGCGCGCACCAGCACCGAGGCCAGCAAGGCCGCCACGGCATAGAAATAGCCGGAAGCGGTCCAGCGCCGCTGCTCGCCGCCGAGATAGCCGACCACCACCAGGCCTAGCAGCGCAAACGGCAGCGCGCCGTCATAGCGCTCAAACCCCAGGCACAGCCCGGTGATCGCCAACGCGCCGACGCCCGCGCCCAACACCCGCAGGTTGTCGCGTGCGCCGACGATCATCAGCCATTCGATAAAAATGCCGACGGAAACCGCGGTGACCAGCACGGTCCAGAACCAGCCGCCCGCATAGACGATGCCAATCGCCAGTGGTGCCAGCACCAGCGCGGTGACGGCGCGCGTCACCAGATTGCGCGTGCCGCTGTCGCCGGCAGCTGCCGGCGCCCTCGAATTATCGCTCACAGAATCACGACCCTGTCTTCGCGGCCAGACCGCCGAACCGGCGCTCGCGGCGGGAATATTCGGCCATTGCGCCCTCGAGCGCGGCCTTGTCGAAATCAGGCCAGTGAATCGGCACGAACACAAGTTCGCTATAGGCGGCCTGCCACATCAAAAAGTTGGAGAGCCGCTGTTCCCCGCTGGTGCGGATAATCAGATCGGGATCGGGAATTTCCGGCGCGTCGAGATAGCGGCCGAGCGCGTCCGGATCGATGCTGCTCCAGTCGCGCTTGCCCTCGGCAACCTCGCGCGCCAGCCGCTGCGCGGCATTGGCGATTTCCTTGCGCGAGCCGTAATTGAAGGCGACCACCAGATGCAGCTTGCTATTGCCGCGCGTCAACTCCTCGGCCTCGGTCAGCAGCGCGCACAGATCGGGCTCAAGGCCCTCGCGCTCGCCGATCACCCGGACCCGCACGCCGTCGCGATGCAGTGACGCCAGATCGTTGCGGATGAAGCGGCGCAGCAGCCCGAACAGATCGACGATCTCGCTCGCCGGCCGCGACCAGTTCTCAGAACTAAACGAGAAGATTGTGAGGTATTGCACCCCAAGCTCGCGGGCCGCTCGTACCACCCGCCGCAAAGCCTCAACACCACGACGATGGCCTTCGGCCCGCGGCAACCCGCGCGCCGCCGCCCAGCGGCCATTGCCATCCATGATGATCGCCACATGCAACGGCAGATCAGAACTGTCCGATCGTCCCTGCAGCGGCGCGGCGGCGTTCGACATAGGCCGTATCCTAAAGCGTGGTCCGCAAAGAGGCTTCCCGTTTGCCGCAACTACGTCAATTCAGTCAAACGAGCTAGGGCCGCCCAGCTCGGCGCCGGGCGACCGCAGCGGTCTTAGACGGTCAGGATTTCCTTTTCCTTGACCGCGAGCAGCTGATCGACTTCGTGAATCGTCGCATCCGTCGCCTTCTGGACATCTTGCGCCAGACGCTCCTGATCGTCTTCAGAAATCTCGTGGTTCTTCTCGAGCTTCTTCAAAGTGTCGAGGCCGTCGCGGCGGACGTGGCGCACCGCGACCCGCGCCGCTTCGGCGTATTTGTGAGCAACCTTGACCAGCTCCTTACGGCGCTCCTCATTGAGCTCCGGAACCCGCAGCCGCACCACCTGGCCCTCGGTGGCCGGGCTCAGGCCGAGATTGGAATCAACGATCGCCTTTTCGACCGCCTTCACCATCGAGCGGTCCCAGACCTGAACCGACAGCAGCCGCGGCTCCGGCACGCTGATGGTGGCCACCTGATTGAGCGGCATGTGGCTGCCATAGGCGTCCACCTGAATCGGTTCGAGCATTGAGGCCGAGGCGCGGCCGGTGCGCAATCCCCCCAATTCATGCTTGAGCGACTGGGTCGCGCCCTGCATGCGGCGTTTCAAGTCATTGATGTCGAAACTGTCGGTCGGCATGACTGCCCCTTCTTTTTCCAAAACTCTTGATAATCCCGACGAACTCCGGCGACGCCCTGCGCTATCCAGCGACGATGGTGCCCCGCCCGCCGCCGCTCAAAATCGCCCCAACCGAACCCGGCTCGGCAATTGAAAACACGATGATAGGCAGCGAGGTGTCACGGGCAAGCGCGAAAGCGGTTGCGTCCATCACCTTGTAGCCGCCTTCCAGCGCCTGCGAATGCGTCAACCGATCGAACCGGCGCGCGGTCGGATCCTTCTTGGGATCGGCGCTATAGACGCCATCGACATTGGTGGCTTTCAGCACCGCCTGCGCGCCGATCTCAGCGGCACGCAATACCGCCGTGGTATCCGTGGTGAAATACGGATTACCGGTACCGCCACCCAGCAGCACGATACGGCGTTCGGACAAATAACGATGGGCGGTGGCGCGGGTGAACAGCTCGCAGACCTGCGGCATCACCATGGACGACAAGGTCCGGGCCGAGACGCCGCGCCGCTCGATCGCAGCTTCCAGCGCCAGGCAGTTCATCACTGTGGCCAGCATGCCCATGGTGTCGCCGGTCGGGCGCGACACACCGCGGGATGATACTTCCACGCCGCGGAAAATGTTGCCGCCGCCGACCACTACCGCAACCTCGACGCCGCGGTGCTGTGCCTCGATCAGGTCGGTCGCGACCCGATCGATCGTCGGCTGATGAATGCCGAACGACTGATCACCGGCGAGATACTCGCCGGAGATCTTGACCACCACCCGATGATAGACCGGCTGACTCATGATGCCATCGCTCCGTTATCGAGTTCGTACTCCCGGCCGGACGGCCGGGAGACCGTAAGCCAATCGCGGCGCTTACTTCTGGCCGCTGGCCGCCGCCACTTCCGCGGCGAAGTCGGTGGTCTGCTTCTCAATGCCCTCGCCGAGCGCATAACGCACGAACGCGGCCAGCTTGATCGGCGCGCCAACCTTGCCTTCGGCTTCCTTCACCGCCTGCGCCACCGACTTGCCGGTGTCGTGGATGAAGGCCTGATCGAGCAAGCAAGCTTCCTTGTAGTAGGTCTTCAGACCGGACTCGACGATCTTCTCGATCATGGCTTCCGGCTTGCCCTGCTGACGATACTTGTCGGCAAGCACGTCCTTTTCGCGGCGCACCACTTCCGGATCGAGGGTGGCGGCGTCGAGCGACTGCGGGTTGGCAGCGGCGACGTGCATCGCGATCTGACGGGCCAGCACGGCCAGCTCGTCGGTCTTGCCGGTCGACTCGAGAGCAACCAGCACGCCGAGCTTGCCAGCGCCATCGACCACCGCACCGTGGACGTAGCTGCCGACCACGCCGTTGGCGACTTCCAGCGAAGCGGCGCGGCGCAGCGTCATGTTTTCACCGATGGTGGCGATCGCGTCGGCAACCGCATTGGCAACGGTCGCGGAACCAACCGGCGCGGCGCTGATCGCGTCGACGTCGGCGCCGACCTTGAGCGCGACCTGCGCGATCATCTTGACCAGACCCTGGAACTGATCGTTGCGCGCCACGAAGTCGGTCTCGGAGTTGACCTCGACCAGCACGCCCTTGTTGCCGTCGGTCAAAGCACCGATCAGACCTTCCGCAGCGACACGGCCCGCCTTCTTGGCAGCCTTGGAAAGGCCCTTCTTGCGCAGCCAGTCGATCGCAGCCTGCATGTCACCGTCGTTCTCCGACAGCGCCTGCTTGCAATCCATCATGCCAGCGCCCGTGGTCTCACGGAGCTCCTTAACCATCGCCGCAGTAATCGTCGCCATTGTTAACGTCCTTTGCCTGCCAGAGCGGCCGCGAAACAGCCCATCGCCGCCGCGGTCCGCGATCAGGAATCAAAAATAGAATGTGCCGTCGAAACGTTGCGGCCGGATGTCCCGGCCGCAACGCACGAGTTACTCAGCTTCAGTGAGCGCCTTGGCCTGCGCCACCCAGGCGTCGGCACGGCTCGGCAGACCGACTTCTTCGCCGATCTTGTAAGCGGTATCGTGATTGAGTTCGGCGAGCTGCCAGTAGTGGAAGATGCCGAGGTCGTTGAGCTTCTTCTCGATCGCGCCGGACACGCCGGTCAGCTTCTTGAGATCGTCGGCAACGCCGCGCGGACCAGCAAGACCCTGGAAGCCGGACTCGGTCACGGCCGGCAGGTCCTCGCGCAGCGGGCGGACCGCAGCACCGACGTCGAAGCCGGCTTCGCCCTGGGCGCGCGACAGGCCGTCGATCACCGCACGAGCCACCAGATCGCAATAAAGCGACAGGGCGCGGCCAGCGTCGTCATTGCCCGGAACCAGATAGGTGATGCCCTTCGGGTCGCAATTGGTATCGACGATCGCCGCCACCGGGATGTTGAGCCGCTGGGCTTCCTGGATCGCGATGTCTTCCTTGTTGGTGTCGATCACGAAGATCAGGTCCGGCAGACCACCCATGTCGCGGATACCACCGAGCGAGCGGTCGAGCTTGTCGCGCTCGCGCTGCAGCGTCAGCCGCTCCTTCTTGGTGTAGGCAGCGGCGTCGCCCGAATTCAGCACTTCGTCGAGGAAGCGCAGGCGCTTGATCGAGGCCGAAATGGTCTTCCAGTTGGTCAGCGTGCCGCCGAGCCAGCGCGAGTTCACATAGTACTGCGCCGAACGCTTCGCGGCTTCCGCCACCACGTCCTGAGCCTGACGCTTGGTGCCGACGAACAGCACGCGGCCACCCTTGGCAACGGTGTCGCTCACCGCCTGCAGCGCACGGTGCAGCAACGGCACGGTCTGCGCGAGGTCGATGATGTGGATGTTGTTGCGGCTACCAAAAATGTAGTCCGCCATCTTCGGGTTCCAGCGATGCGACTGGTGGCCGAAATGCACGCCGGCTTCGAGCAGCTGACGCATGGTGAATTCAGGAAGTGCCATTTTCTATTCTCCGGTTGGTTCCTCCGGAAACGCTGTGAGCAGCCGAACCAACAGGATGACCTGCGATCCGGCAGCCACCGGACGGCCTTTTGAGCCATGTTTCCGTGTGAGATGCCGCGCTGTATAGCCGGATTCTGGGAAGAAGCAAGAAAATCGAGCATTTGCCCTGCCCGCCCCGATGCCGCAGCGGGCCGCGCCGGGCCGCACTAAGGCGCGGTTTTCAACGTCTTTATGGAGCTGCCGAACAAGCCGGCCAAATCCTTCAATAGCTCGTCCCGGCGATGCTGCACCAGCACCCGGCCGAGCAATTTTTAGGCGACAACAAAGGTCTTGGCCCCGTCCTCGCTGGCAAGAAGCGCCTTGCCGCGCCCCCGCTCGACGAGCTCGGACAGATCATCGTGGTTGGCGAAGCCAAGCTGAGGTCGCGCGGATTGGCCGCGCCCTCGGAATGCGCGGCATCACCGCAAAACTAAACCGTTTAGTTTATCCTGAAAGCTCAAATTACCGGCAGCGGGCGTCAACGCCTCAATGATCGGCAGAGGCTTGGCGCGCACGGAATCATCAGGCCCGGTCAGAGCCCCGGCCCTCGCCTACGGCATCCAAAACACTCCGCGCGACAACCAGGCGTAGCCAACCGGCCGCCTTTGGCAGACAGCGGCCTGCTCTGTCGTTCAATCCAAGCGAAGCCGACACCAGGCGACAGCCCCCCGTCCGGACGGCCTGCCGGCGGCCGAGCGCGGACCGGTCGTCCGAGGGCCCGGCAGGCCAAGGCCCGGTCCTACACCGTCTGAACGTCGACCACGCCGGTCACCGCTTTCAGCGCGCCGGCGATCTGCGGCGACACCCGGTAGCGGCCCGGCAGCTTCACTTCGACCTCGGTTTCCAGGTCGATCATCATCACCAAGGTGACGTCGCCATCGCCATTGCTGCCGCCGCGCCGGCCGAACGCCGGGGTCGGGCTGGCCGCGGCCTCGGGCGATTGCAGCCGCTTGGCGATCGATTCCAGCGGCTTGGTATCGCGCAAAAACACCCGCAGCCCCTTCTGGGTCTTGGCGGCGGCGTCATCGAGCGGATCGGCCTGCAGAATCCGGGCGCGCACGTCGTCGCCCTGCAGCTCGGCGCCGAGCTGCAGCAACACCGCCGCGCCCGGCTCCAGAATCTCGCGGAACTGGGCCAGCGCTTCGGAAAACAGCACCGCCTCGAAATGGCCGGTCGGGTCGGACAGGCCCAAAATGCCCATCTTATTGCCGGTCTTGGTACGGCGCTCCTGGCGCGTCACCACGGTTGCGGCGACCTTGCCGGCGGTGGCGCCGGCTTTCACCGCCTTGCAGAAATCCGCCCAGCTCTGCACCCGCAGCCGTTTTAGCGCGGTGGCATAATCGTCGAGCGGATGGCCGGACAGAAAGAAGCCGATCGCATCATATTCGCGGCGCAGCCGCTCGGCCGGCAACCACGGCTCGACCTGCGGCAGCATGATGCTCGGCGCGTCCGACATACCGCCGAACATGTCGCTCTGCCCGAGCTCCTTGGCCTCGTTATGGCGCTGGCAGGCGGCGATGATCGCCTCGGCGCCGGCGAACACCGCGGCACGGTTGCGATTGATCTCGTCAAAGGCGCCGGCCGCCGCCAGACATTCGACCAGGCGCTTGTTGATGGCGCGCGGATTGACCTTGGCGGCGAAGTCGGCGAGCGAGCTGAACTTGCCGCCCTGCCGCCCCTCCACGATCTGCTCGACCGCGTGGTGGCCGACGCCCTTCAAACCGGCGAGCGCGTAGAAGATGGTGTTGTCGGCAACCTCGAAGGTCGGGCCGGAACGGTTGATCGACGGCGGTTCGACCTTGATCCCCAGCCGCTGCGCCTCGGAACGGAATTCCGACAGCTTGTCGGTGTTGTGGATTTCCAGCGTCATCGACGCCGCCAAGAACTCCACCGGATAATGTGCCTTCATATAGGCGGTGTGATACGACACCAGCGCATAGGCCGCGGCGTGGCTCTTGTTGAAGCCGTAGTCGGCGAATTTGGCGAGCAAGTCGAAAATGGTGTCGGCGGCATCCTTGGCGACGCCGTTCTTGACCGCGCCTGCGACAAAGATCGCGCGCTGCTTATCCATCTCGGCGCGGATTTTCTTACCCATGGCGCGGCGCAACAGGTCGG
Source organism: Rhodopseudomonas faecalis (assembly GCF_003217325.1). GTDB lineage: Bacteria > Pseudomonadota > Alphaproteobacteria > Rhizobiales > Xanthobacteraceae > Rhodopseudomonas > Rhodopseudomonas faecalis. Next base: position 215,596 of record NZ_QJTI01000001.1, on the reverse strand, counting down.
CGTCGCCGAGCGAGTAGCCGGCCATCACCTGCGCGATCTGCATCACCTGCTCCTGATAGATGATGACGCCGAACGTCTCCTTCAGGATCGGCTCCAGGATCGGATGCAGATATTCCGGCTCCTCCTCGCCATGTTTGCGGGCGCAATAGGTCGGAATGTTCGCCATCGGGCCCGGGCGATACAGCGCCACCAGCGCGATGATGTCTTCAAAACGGTCGGGGCGCATATCGATCAGCGCGCGCCGCATGCCCTGACTTTCCAGCTGGAACACGCCGACCACATCGCCGCGCGTCAGCATCGCAAAAGTATCGGGATCGTCGAGCGGCACTTTTGGCAGTTCGACATGGATGTTGCGCTGCTTGAGCAGTTTGACCGCAACGTCGAGCACGGTGAGCGTCTTCAGGCCGAGGAAGTCGAACTTCACCAGCCCGGCCGGCTCCACCCATTTCATGTTGAACTGGGTGACCGGCATGTCCGATTTCGGATCGCGATAGAGCGGCACCAATTCCGAGAGCGGCCGGTCGCCGATCACGATGCCGGCGGCGTGGGTCGAGGCGTGGCGATTGAGGCCTTCGAGCCGCTGCGCGATGTCGAAAGCACGCGCCACCACCGGGTCTTCGTCGCGGAACGCCTGCAGCTTCGGTTCGCCCTCGATCGCCTGCTTGAGCGTCACCGGCGCGGCCGGGTTTTGCGGCACCAGCTTGGTGAGCTTATCGACCTGGCCATAGGGCATTTGCAGCACGCGGCCGACGTCGCGCAGCACGCCGCGCGCCTGCAGCGTTCCAAAGGTGATGATCTGCGCGACCTGATCGCGGCCGTAACGCTGCTGCACATATTCGATCACTTCGCCGCGGCGATCCTGGCAGAAGTCGATATCGAAGTCCGGCATCGAGACGCGTTCCGGATTGAGGAAGCGCTCGAACAGCAGGCCAAAGCGGATCGGATCAAGGTCGGTAATGGTCAGCGCGTAAGCGACCAGCGAGCCGGCGCCCGAACCACGGCCCGGCCCGACCGGAATGCCGTGCTGCTTGGCCCATTTGATGAAGTCCGACACGATCAGGAAGTAGCCGGCGTATTTCATGCGGCTGATGACGTCGAGCTCGAATGCCAGTCGCGCGCGATAGTCCTCTTCGCTGGCGCCCTGCGCGAGGCCATGCACCTCCAGCCGCTTGACAAGGCCGCGCTCGGCCTGGCCGCGCAGTTCCTCGGCCTCGGCGCTGGCGGCGTCGGCGGCATGATCGCCGGCGCCGACGGTAAACAGCGGCAGAATCGGCTTGCGGGTGCGCGGCCGATAGGCACAGCGCTCGGCGATCTCGACGGTGGACGCCAGCGCTTCGGGCAGATCGGCGAACAGCACCGCCATTTCAGCGCGGGTTTTGAAACGGTGATCAGGCGTGAGCTGCAGCCGGTCGGTTTCGGCGATCAGCTTGCCGCCGGCGATGCACAGCAGCGCGTCATGGGCTTCGTAATCATCGGTGCTGGCGAAATACGGCTCGTTGGTCGCGACCAGCGGCAGCCCTTTGGCATAGGCCAGATCGATCAGGCCCGGCTCGACGCGCCGTTCGGCATCGACGCCATGACGCTGCAGCTCGATATAGAGCCGGTCGCCAAACAGCTCCGCCAGCCGGTCGCAGCGCTGCGCGGCGAGATCGGCATGGTCGAACGCCAGCGCCTGTGCGATCGAGCCGTCCGGACCGCCGGTGAGCGCGATCACGCCCTCGGTCTCGCCCTTGAGCCAGTCGACCTTGATGTGCGGCGCCTGATTGACCGGCGTTTCCAAAAACGCCCGCGAATTGAGCTTCATCAGGCTGAGATAGCCGGCTTCGCGCGCCGCCAGCAGCACGATCCGCGACGGCGCCGACGCCAGCGGGGTGCGGGCGTTGGGATCGATGTCGCCGAAATCGATCGCGAGCTCGCAGCCGATGATCGGCTGAATGCCATAGCCCGCGAGCTTCTCGGAAAACTCCAAAGCGCCGAACATGTTGTCGGTGTCGGTCAGCGCCAGCGCCGGCTGGTGATCCGCCTTGGCGAGCTCGGCCAGCTTCTGGACCTTGATCGAGCCTTTCAGCAGCGAAAAAGCCGAATGGACATGCAGGTGAATGAAACCGGCAGAGGACATGACGCAGCAACAATCCGACAAGCGGGAACCAAAACGCGATCGGGGCACCAGCGCGCCCCGCGGGGAGCCACGCAACGGCGGGGGGCGCCCCGACTCGGGACCTGGATGGTGCGTCGCCGTCCCGCCCAAGTCCACGGCCGTCGCCCCGGCCAGGCCGCCTGGCGCGGCCGCTGCCTGGCTTTTCCCCAGCCGCTGCCAGCCCGCTCAAAACGGGCCAGCAGCGTCGGGGGCCAAGCGCGAATGCCCAGAACTGGCCCCGTACCACAGCGCTGCACCCGTTCACAGGGCAGAGCTATGCGACCCGACTCGGGACCTTCAAGCTGCAGGAATTTGAATTAGAGCTGGGGAATGACTTGGGCCCAGACGGCAATCATGCCGACGAACAACACGATCGAGGTCAGGGCCGCGGCTTCTTCAATGAACGTCTTCAGCATGGCTTCCTCCCGCCAAGAGAACGTAACATGAACAGTGTTCCACATTTGTTCTAGAAGTCAAGCGCCCTTTCTCACAGCATCACTAGCGTCGCCCCGGTTGGCATCCGACATGGTGAATGACACGCTGTGCGCTGGGGGCCACACCAGCGAACCTCGTGCATGCAACCGAGTTGACGCGGCACGGCAATCGCGGCTTGGTCTTTGCGGAACATGGAGTCGGCGGTGGCCGAATGGAGGACCAGATGCGGCGTGCGTTTCTGTCATTGCTGGCGCTGAGCGCGGTTGCGGCTGTTGATGCCGCGAGCCCGGCGCAGGCCCGGGACTACCCGTTTTGCCTAAAAGCCCGGGAATATTTGGCCCCGCTCGGTGACTGCAGCTACACCAGCTATGCCCAGTGCCAGGCCAGCGCCTCGGGGCGCTACGCCTATTGCGACGTCAACCCGTTCTACAAATATGAAGAACCGCCTCAGCGCCGCACCTACAAAAAGAAGGTGCGCCGCACCCGCGACTGAGCCGCACGGCCGGCCGATGGCGTTGTCGAGCGAAGTGGATCCCGGTTCGCGTCACGAAAACGCATCAGAGCATAAAGTTACGGCTTCGTTCTGATGACGTCAGAACCGAAGCTGTAACACCGGCCCTGCCGCCGGGCGCGCGCACCTTCGCCACGCGCCAACAGGAGGTTCTGATGCAGGAGGCCGTGATGCGCCGCGTTGGACTAGCCCTGATCAGTTGTTCGGCCGCGCTGCTGGTCGCGGCCGAGGCGTCGGCGCAAAGCTCGGCGCCCTATTGTCTGCACGTCTATGGCCCGATCACCTATGACGATTGCAGCTACATTTCGATGGAGCAATGCCGGCCGTCGGCCACCGGCCGCGCCGCGGCCTGCATGGTCAATCCGTTCTACACGCCGCCGCAACAGCCGCGCGCCAGACGCCATCAGCAGCGCTAGCCGCCAGCGCAGCTAGCTAGACGCCCTGCCCGCGCGAGACTGGCCCGCGCGGTGGGCGCGCTCAATCGAGTTCGATGACCTGACCGTCCTGGATCGACACCCGTCGATCCATGCGATGCGCGAGCTCCATATTGTGGGTCGCGATCAGCATCGCCACCTGGGTGGCGCGCACCAATTGCATCAACGCCTGGAACACATGGTCGGCGGTGTGCGGATCGAGATTGCCGGTCGGCTCGTCGGCCAGCAGCACCCGCGGCGCATTGGCGACCGCGCGGGCGATCGCGACGCGCTGCTGTTCGCCGCCCGACAGCTCGGCCGGACGATGGGTGATGCGATCGCCAAGCCCGAGATAACCAAGAATTTCCTTGGAGCGCGACACGGTCTCGGACCGTTTCAGGCCGCGGATCATCTGCGGCAGCATCACGTTTTCCAGCGCCGAGAATTCCGGCAGCAGCCGGTGCGACTGATAGACAAAGCCGATGTCGGTGCGGCGGATCTGGGTGCGTTCAGCATCGCTCAGCCCGGAGGTGGCGGTGCCGCCGATATAGACCTCGCCCTCGTCGGGATGTTCGAGCAGCCCGGCGATATGCAGCAGCGTCGATTTGCCCGAGCCCGACGGCGCCACCAGCGCCACCGACTGCCCGGCCCACAGCGCCAGCTTGGCGCCGCCCAAAATGGTCAGCACCGACTCGCCCTGCACGTATTGCCGCTTGATGTCGTGCAGATAAACGACCGGCACCTCTTCGGCAACTTCCTCCATCGGCACGCTCATTCGTAACGCAGCGCTTCGACCGGATCGAGCCGCGCCGCGCGCCAGGATGGATACAGGGTCGCCAGGAACGACAACGTCAACGCCATGATCACCACCGCGCTGGTCTCGCCGACGTCGATCTCGGCAGGCAGCTTCGAGAGGAAATACAGTTCGGGCGAAAACAGTTCGGTATTGGTCAGCCAGGACACGAACTGCCGGATCGACTCGATATTCAGGCAGACCACCAGCCCGACGATGAAGCCGGTCAGCGTGCCGACCACACCGATCGCGGCGCCCGTGATCAGGAACACCCGCATGATCGCCCCTTGCGAGGCGCCCATGGTGCGCAGAATGGCGATGTCGGAGCCCTTGTCCTTCACCAGCATGATCAGACCGGACACGATGTTGAGCGCCGCCACCAGCACGATCAACGTCAGGATCAGGAACATCACGTTGCGCTCGACCTGGAGCGCATTGAAGAACGTGGAATTGCGCTGCCGCCAATCGACCAGAAACACCGGGCGGCCGGCCGACTCGGTCACCGCCTTGCGGAACATGTCGATCCGGTCCGGATTGGAGGTGTAGACCTCGATCGCGGTGACGTCGGACGAGCGGTTAAAATAGGCCTGCGCTTCGGCGAGCGGCATGAACACGAAGGTCGAGTCGTATTCCGACATGCCGATCTCGAACACCGCCGCGACCTTGTACGGCTTGATGCGCGGGGTGGTGCCCATCGGCGTCACCGCGCCGCGCGGCGCCACCAGCGTGACGCTGTCGCCGGCATGCAGCGACAATTGATCGGCGAGCCGGCGGCCGATCGCGACGCCCTGCCCCTGATCAAAGCCCTCCAGCGTGCCTTGCCGGATATTTTTGGCGATCGAGGTCAGATTATTGAGGTCGTCGGCGCGGATGCCGCGCACGAACACGCCCGAGGCGTTGAATGGCGAGGACGCCAGCGCCTGACCATCGACCACCGGCGCCGCCAGCCGGATGCCGGTGACGCCGTTGATGCGGTCGGCGACGTCCTTCCAGTCGGTGAGCGGGCTTTCCAGCGGCTGCACCAGCAGATGGCCGTTGAGGCCGAGGATCTTGTCGAGCAGCTCCTTACGGAAGCCGTTCATCACCGCCATCACGATGATCAGGGTCGCGACGCCGAGCATGATGCCGACGAACGAAAACCCGGCAATCACCGAGATGAATCCCTCCTTGCGCCGCGCCCGCAGATAGCGGCCGGACAACAGCCATTCGAATGGCGCAAAGGGAGGGGTACGAACTGGGTCGCTCATGGCTTCATCCATAGCCCGAATCTCACACGATTCGGGCTTATTCTGGCCGCGCCGTTCCCGCCACCGCCCGCCCGCGGTGGATAAGTGTTCACTGCGTCAGACGTGCGACGGCTTCGGCGAGCGCAACATTGCAGCGCGTGCCATCGGCGCGACGCTTCAATTCGACGGTGCCCTCGGCCAGCCCCTTCGGCCCGACCAGCACCTGCCACGGAATGCCGATCAGATCGGCGGTGGCGAATTTCGCGCCCGCGCGCTGATCGGTGTCGTCGTAAAGCACATCGACGCCCTTGGCCGACAGCTCGCGATAGAGCTGCTCGCAGGCGCCATCGGTGGCAGCATCGCCTTGCTTGAGGTTGAGGATCGCCACGCGGAACGGCGCCACCGCCTCCGGCCACTTGATGCCGTTCTCGTCGTGGCAGGCCTCGATGATTGCGCCCAAGAGCCGCGACACGCCAACGCCATAGGAGCCGCCATGGATCGGCACCTCGGCGCCGTCCGGGCCGGCGACCAGCGCCTTCATAGGCTCGGAATATTTGGTGCCGAAATAGAAGATCTGGCCGACCTCGATGCCGCGGGTGTTCAAGCGCCGCTCCTGCGGCACCTCGCGCTCAAAACGCTCGGCGTCATGGACGTCTTCGGTGGCGGCATAGACCGAGGTCCACTGCTTGATGATCGGGGTCAGGTCGCCGTCATAATCGACGTCCTCGCCCGGCACCGGCAGATCGAGCACATCGCGATCGCAGAACACGCCGGATTCGCCGGTGTCGGCCAGCACGATGAATTCATGGCTGAGGTCGCCGCCGATCGGGCCGGTCTCGGCGCGCATCGGGATCGCCTTCAGCCCCATGCGGGCAAAGGTCCGAAGATAGGCGACGAACATCTTGTTATAGGCGCGGCGCGCGCCGGCCTCGTCGAGATCGAACGAGTAAGCGTCCTTCATCAGGAATTCGCGGCCGCGCATCACGCCAAAGCGCGGACGCTGCTCGTCGCGGAACTTCCACTGGATGTGGTACAGGTTGAGCGGCAGGTTCTTGTAGGACTTCACATAGGCGCGGAAGATCTCGGTGATCATTTCCTCGTTGGTCGGCCCGTACAGCAGTTCGCGCTTGTGGCGGTCGGTGATGCGCAGCATTTCCGGACCATAGGCGTCATAGCGGCCGCTCTCGCGCCACAGATCGGCGAGCTGCAGCGTCGGCATCAACAGTTCGATCGCGCCGGCGCGGTTCTGCTCCTCGCGCACGATCTGCTCGATCTTCTTCAGCACCCGATGCCCGAGCGGCAGCCAGGCATAAATGCCGGACGCCTCCTGCCGCAGCATGCCGGCGCGCAGCATCAGGCGGTGCGAGACGATCTCGGCCTCCTTGGGGGTTTCCTTGAGGATCGGCAGGAAATAGCGCGACAATCGCATGGGGTTACTCGAGAATCGGTGGAATTGAGGTCAGGCGGCAGTCAAACCGGATTGAGCGGCAAAACACAAGGGCGGCCGCAGCGGCGCTTCGGCACTGGGTTCGCATCTGCCATGCCGGGCGGCATGCCCCGCGGCACGCCGCCCGATCGGGCTGGGTTTACGGCTATTTCGCCATCGAATGGCCCGGGGCCATCTGATGGCCGCCGTGATCGGCCGCCGCCCCCGCCGGCGCCTTGGCGCCGACCGCCTGCACATCGAGCGTCAATTGCACGGTGCCGGCCTTCTCGAATTGCAGCGTCACCGGCACGCTCTCGCCTTCCTTGAGCGGCTGGTGCAGATCCATCAGCATCAGATGATAGCCGCCAGGCACCAGCTTGACGGTCTTGCCGGGCGCGATCTCGAGGCCGTTGTCGAGCGGGCGCATTTTCATCACGCCCTCCTCCATGCGCATCTCGTGCACCTCGAACTTACCGGCGACCGCCGCCGAGCCGCTGAGCAGCCGGTCGGGCGCGGTGCCCTTGTTCTCGATGGTCAGAAAACCTCCGGCGACCTTGGCGCCGGCCGGGGTGGCGCGGCTCCAGGGTTCGGTGATGACAAGATCGCCGGCTTTGATTTCGGCAGCGCCAGCGGCGTAACTCGAGGCCAGCAGCAGCACGGCGCCGGCGATGGAGCGGAACAGGGTCGACATGATGATCTCCCAAAACGGATGCGCAATTGCGCGCGGAAAGCGGGTGACGAAGCGCCGGTAGGCGATGTGGATTGGTGAAAGCCGATCCACGCCCCGGCGATGGCGAGCGCCGCCGCAAGCCTGCTGCGACGCCGCTCAGGCCAGCGCGTGCGGCGGCGCCCTCGCCCGGTTCGCGGACCCTTGCTCACCGCGCGACCATCGCGGCGGCGAAGACAACCACTGTTGTTGCTCACCGCCCAACCACAGCACCGCCGCGCCCTCGCGCGCGGGATCAACCGGCAGCGCGCCGCTATGGCTGGCGGCGCAGAACGCGCAGCAGGCATGGTCGCTGGAAGAAGCAGGATTAGATGACGGCGGACCAGTATCGCGATCAAATGGCGCGAGCCGGCTAAAATGCTGCGCGCCGCATAGCTCTGCGAAGCTGATTGGATCAGCGGCGGCGTTCGCCACCGCCTGGCACGCCATCACCGGCGCCAGCAGCTGCAGCCACAGGGCGATCGCCGCAACAGGCAGGATCGGTCGCAACCAACGGCGCATCGGGGTCACAGCCCTCCGTTTGCAAACGGATACCATGTGCTTTCGCTTCGATGCAATCGAGGACCGCACTCACAACCTCTGAGCGCAAACAAACGATCATTGCGTCAGAGCGGTGAATCTTAAACGAAGCTTGCTGCCGATGATGACAATGCCGATTGGATCGGTTACCACTTAGGTCTCAGGCCGCAGGAACCAACCGGCGGTCTGGTGGTCCAAGTCTCGGGAGGAACCCTGGCGCACAACAATTGCGTCGCCCGCCTCAATAACAATGAGAATGGCGGGAGTTAGGGATGGATGGATGTCCGGGCAGGGTTGACACCCTGCTCTTTTTTTTGGGGCGCAGCCGGTGTCAACGATGCTGTTATCTAACAGTTTCCACCAATGCCTCGTCATACCCGCGCTTGTCGCGGGCACCCACGTCTTGAAAGCGTTTCAAGATCAAAGACGTGGATGGCCGGGACGGAGCCCGGCCATGACATGCGGATGGATCAGCACGATCAATAATCTTGGCGCGTAGTTGCTAGTTCAGCGGCAGGCCGAACAGCTTTGATAATCGATCGATATCGAGGTAGCCGGCGCGATAGGCGAGCGCGGCGGCGGCATAGATCAGTGCCGAGATCAGCGTGGTCCACAGCAGCTTGCGCAGCATCTGCGCTTTGACCGGCGCGCCGGGATCAGTGCCCGGCGCCCGCTGCCCCTGTTCGGACTGGCTGCGCACCCCGAACGGCAGAATGGCAAACAGCACCACCCACCACAGCACGAAGTAGATCGCGAGGGCGGTGCTGATGCTTGTCATCGATTAGGCTTGCTCGATCTCGACCAAGGCGCCGGAAAAGTCCTTGGGATGGAAGAACAGCACCGGCTTGCCATGGGCGCCGATCTTGGGCGTGCCATCGCCGAGCACCCGCGCGCCTTCCTTGATCAGCCGATCGCGCGCCTCGATGATGTCCGGCACTTCGTAGCAGACGTGATGAATGCCGCCGTCGGCATTGCGCTCCAAGAACTTGGCGATCGGCGAAGTCTCACCGAGCGGCTGCACGAATTCGATCTTGGTGTTGGGCAGCGTCACGAACACGGTGATGACGCCGTGGTCCGGCAGCGACACCGGCGCCGAAATCTCGGCATTGAAGCCGACGCCATAGATCTTGGCGGCCTTCTCCGCGTCCTTCACCGCGATCGCAACGTGATTCAACCGCCCCAGCATGGCTTTCTCCATCTTCCGTCTGTTTCAAATTGTTAGAAGTCAAACCGTCAATACGTGCACGAAGCACAGCGGCTTCTTGCCCCACTCGGCATTCACGGCGGCGCGCACCGCACGGCGCACCGCTTCGGCGACCGCATCGGGATCACGGCGGCGGGCGCGCGGCAGCGTCTCAAAAGTCGCCTGCACCGCCTCGAACACCAGATCGTCGAGCACTTCGCCGTTGGCGTTCTTTTCCGGAATGCCGACCAAATCGACTTCGGGATCGTCGGCCAGTTCGCCCTTGTCGGTGAGCGCCAGCGCAATGAAGACGCAGCCGGAGAATGCCATTTTCCGGCGCTCGACAACCGCGCGCGAACTCTCTTGTTCCAGGATCGAACCGTCTTTGTAGAGCCGGCCGACCGGAATCTCGCCGATGATCGACGGATCGCCGGGGCCGAGCCGCACCAGATCGCCATTGCCGCAGATCAGCACTTTGGGCACGCCGGCTGCGCGCGCCAGCTTGGCGTGTTCGTGCAGATGCAGCGCCTCGCCATGCACCGGAATCACCAGTTGCGGCCGCACCCAGGACAGCAGTTCGCGCATTTCATCGCGGCGCGGATGGCCGGACACATGGACGAGATGGGTGCGGTCGGTGATCACTTCGACGCCGAGCTCGACCAGACCGTTGATGATGCGGCCGACCGACTTCTCATTGCCGGGAATGGTGCGCGACGAGAAGATCACGCAGTCGCCGCGGTTCAGCGTCACCTGCGGGTGATCGTCATTGACGATGCGCGCCAGCGCCGCGCGCGGCTCGCCCTGGCTGCCGGTGCACAGCGCCAGCACCTTGTCGGCCGGAAAGTGTCCATAATACTCGGCGCTGCGGAAATTCTGCACGCCGTCGAAATAGCCGGTCTCGCGCGCCACCTGCACCAGGCGTTCCATGGCGCGGCCGACCACCACCACCTCGCGCTCCGCTTCGCGCGCGGCATCGGCGATGGCACGCAGCCGCCCGACATTGGAGGCAAAGGTCGTGACCGCAACGCGGCCTTTGGCGGCCTTCACCAGTTCGGCGATGGTGCGTGCCACTTCGGACTCGGACGGCGAACAGCCGTCGCGCACCGCATTGGTGGAATCGCCGATCAGGGCCAGCACGCCCTCGTCGCCGAGTTCGCGCAGCCGCTTTTCGTCGGTCGGCGCGCCGATGATCGGCGTGCGGTCGATCTTCCAGTCGCCGGTGTGCAGCACCAGGCCCGCGGTGGTGCGGATCGCGAGCGCATGCGATTCCGGGATCGAATGCGCCACCGGCACGAATTCGACATTGAACGGGCCGACATCGACACGGCCGCCCGAGGGCACCACCGTCACTGGAATTTTGGGCGGCTCACGCTCGGCTTCGCATTTCGCTTGAAACAGCGCGGCTGAGAACGGCGTGGCGTAGATCGGGCATTGCAGCCGCGGCCACAGATCGAGAATGGCGCCAAAATGGTCTTCATGGGCGTGGGTCAGCACCAGGCCGACCAGATTCTTGCGCTCCTTTTCCAGAAACGCGATGTCGGCCATGATCAGATCGATGCCCGGCAGGTGCTCCTCATCGCCGAACGACACCCCGAGATCGACGGCGAGCCAGCTGCGCTGAGGCCCCTTGCCGATCCCGTAAAGATACAAATTCATGCCGATCTCACCGACGCCCCCGAGGGGAACGAAGGTGAGTTCATCCGGTCGTGCCATTAAGAAGCTCCCGCGGAGGCCGTCGAACCAAAATGCACGTCGCCCGCGGCGATCGGAATCCGTCGGCCTTCAGGCGTCCTGACGATCAGGCAGCCTGCCTCATCGATGCAGTCGAATAGGCCTTCTATCACGGTTGTGCCAGTGCGGATCGAGACCGGCTCGCCCAAACCCTTGGCGCGCTGCAGCCAAAGCCTTCGGATTTCGGCAAATCCGCGGCCATTGTCCCAAAGCCCGCGCAGCTCGGTCCAGCTGTCCGACAGCGCCGCAAACACCTGTTCGGCGCTGACCTGCAGCCCCAACGCATGCAGCGAGGTAGCAGGATACGGGGTGCCGGTCGGATGCGCGACGATGTTGGTGCCGATCCCGACCACCACCGCCAGGCGGCCATCGGCCATGTTCTCGGCCTCCAGCAGAATGCCGCCGAGCTTGTTGCCATTGGCGAGCACGTCATTGGGCCATTTCAGCCGGTAATCGATGGCCAGCGGCACCGCGTAGCTGGCGATATAATGCGCGGTGACCGCCTGCAGCGCCGACTCAAGCGCCAGCCCGGCGGCAAAGCCGAGCGTCGCCGCCATCCCTGGGCTGACATCGATCACTTCCAGCAGACTGGCGGCGAGATTGCCGCGCGGCGCGATCCAGGGCCGCTGTCGGCGGCCCCGTCCCGCGGTCTGTTCGGTGGTGACGAACCAGATCGGACCAACCTCGCCGGCCCTAGCCCTTGCCGCCGCCTCGGCATTGGTCGAGCCAAGCTGGTCGAAACAGGCCAGCCTCGTGCCGGCGGCCTGCGCCCTCACTCCGAGCGCGAGCGTCATCCTAGAACAGCGACTTGGCCGCAACGCCCGCGGCACTGACCAGCGGCCCCGGATAAACGAAGTACAGCAGATTGAGCAGACCCGCCGCCGCTGCCACGCCGCCGACCTCGAACCGCACCGGATCGATCGCGGTTTTCGGCGGGTCGAAATACATCACCTTGACGATCGCCAGATAGTAATAGGCGCCCACCACGCTGGTGATGACGCCGATCACCGCCAGCGCGATCAGGCCGGCCTTCACCGCTGCCAGGAACACGTAGAACTTGGCGAAGAAGCCCGCGAGCGGCGGGATGCCGGCCAGCGAGAACATCAGCATCCCGAAGAAGAAGGCAAGCTGCGGATTGGTGCGCGACAGGCCGGCGAAGTCGCTGATCTGTTCCACGGCCTGGCCATTGCGACGCATCGCCAGGATCACCGAGAACCCGCCGAGCGTCATCACCACATAGATGGCGATATAGACCAGCACGCCCTGAGCGCCTTCAGCAGTGCCGGCCGACAGCCCGACCAGCGCAAAGCCGATATGGGCGATCGCCGAATAGGCCATCAGCCGCTTGATGTTCTTCTGGCCGATCGCGCCGAACGAGCCGAGCGCCATCGAGGCGATCGCGACGAACACCACGATCTGCTGCCACTGCTGCAGCACGTCGGGGAACGCGGTCAGCACCACCCGCACGAACACCGCCACGCCCGCGACCTTGGGCGCCGAGGCGAAGAACGCGGTCACCGGGGTCGGCGCGCCCTCATAGACGTCGGGCGTCCACATGTGGAACGGCACCGCCGAAACTTTGAAGCACAGGCCAGCCAGCAGAAACACCAGGCCGAACACCAGCCCGACGCTGCCATCCTTGGCCGCGGCCGCGATGCCGGCAAAACTGACCGTGCCGGTGAAGCCATAAACCAACGAGGCGCCATACAGCAGCATGCCGGACGACAGCGCGCCGAGCACAAAATACTTCATGCCGGCTTCGTTGGATTTCGGGTCCTCGCGATTGCTGGCCGCGACCACGTAGAGCGCGAGACTCATCAATTCGAGGCCGAGATAGACCATGATCAGGTCGCCGGCCGAGATCAGCACCATCATGCCGGCCGACGACAGCACCACCAGCACGGCAAACTCGAAGATGCGCCGTGACGGGTCCGACAGGAATTCACGCGACAGAATCAGGGTGATCGCCGAGGCGCCGAGCGCCAGCACCTTCATGAAGCGCGCAAAATCGTCGAGCACGAAGCTGCCGCCAAAGGTCTCCAGCCGTCCGGCCGGCAGCATCAGCACCGCGGCGCCGGTGGCGCCGAGCAGCAGCACCGCCAGCCCGGTGACCAGCCCCGTGGTGCGCTGGCCGCCATAGGCGCCGATCATCAGCAGCACCATGCCGCCCGTCAGCAGCAGCAGTTCCGGCAGCACCGGGAGCAGTTGGTAGCCGGCGATCTCGAATGTCATGGCGTGCGATCCTGAACTGCAGCGTTCATGGCAGCAGCGCGGCAGCCTTCACGGCCGTCAGCGCAGATGCATAGTTTTGGACGAGGAGATTGACCGAGGCGGCCGACATGTCGAGCACCGGCTTCGGATAGACTCCGAACAGAATGGTCAGCACCACCAGCGGCGCCAGCGTCACCCCTTCCCGCCAGGTCAGATCCTTGATGGACGCCAACGACGGCTTGACCATCGCGCCGAACACCACCTTGCGGTACAGCCACAGCGCATAGGACGCCGACAGGATGATGCCGAGCGTGGCCACGGTCGCGGTCGGGATGTTGACGCGGAACGTGCCGAGCAGCGTCAAAAATTCGCCGATGAAGCCAGAGGTGCCGGGCAGCCCGACATTGGCCATGGTGAACACCATGAACACCATCGCATAGAGCGGCATGCGGTTGACGAGCCCGCCATAGGCGGCGATCTCGCGGGTGTGCATGCGGTCGTAGACCACGCCGACGCACAGGAACAGCGCGCCCGACACGATGCCGTGCGACACCATCTGGAACACGCCGCCGGCGATGCCCTGGGTGGTGCCGGCAAAGATGCCCATGGTGACGAAGCCCATATGCGCCACCGAAGAGTAGGCAATCAGCTTCTTGATGTCCTCCTGCATCAGCGCCACCAGCGAGGTGTAGACGATCGCGATCACCGACAGCGTGAAGATCAGCGGCGCGAAGTCGGCCGACGCCAGCGGGAACATCGGCAGCGAGAACCGCAGGAAACCATAGCCGCCCATCTTCAGCAGGATCGCGGCCAGCACCACCGAGCCCGCGGTCGGCGCTTCGACGTGGGCGTCCGGCAGCCAGGTGTGCACCGGCCACATCGGCATCTTGACCGCGAACGAGGCGAAGAATGCCAGCCACGCCCAGGTCTGCAGATTGCGCGGCAGATTGCTGTGCAGCAGCGTCGGAATGTCGGTGGTGCCGACCTGCAGATAGAGCGCGATGATCGCCAGCAGCATCAACACCGAGCCGAGCAAGGTGTAGAGGAAGAATTTGAAGGTGGCATACACCCGGCGCGGGCCGCCCCACACCCCGATGATCAGGAACATCGGGATCAGGCTGCCTTCAAAGAACAGATAGAACAGCACCAGATCGAGCGCCGAGAAGGTGCCGACCATCAGCGTTTCCAGGATCAGAAACGCCATCATGTATTCGCGCACCCGCAGCGTCACCGACTTCCAGCTGGCGATGATGCAGAACGGCATCAGCGCGGTGGTCAGGATCACCAGCGGCAGCGAGATGCCATCGACGCCCATGTGATAGCCGATGCCGGCGGCGAGCCAGGGCGCCTTCTCCACGAACTGGAATTCCGGCGAGCTCGGATCAAAGCGCTGCACCAGGATCAGCGACACCGCAAAGGTGATCACGGTGGTCCACAGCGCGATCCAGCGCGCGTTGCGCGCCCCGGTCTCCTCGCTGCCGCGGATCACATAGATCGCCAGCGCACCGACCACCGGCAGGAAGGTGACGACCGACAGAATGGGCCAAGTCATGATGGAGGCCGTCATCAGTGGCTCCCCGAGCCGAGCAAGAACCAAGTGATCAGACCGGCAACGCCGATCAGCATCGCGAAGGCGTAGTGGTACAGATAGCCGGTCTGCAGCCGCACCACGCCGCGGGTGACGTCGAGCACGCGCGCGGTGATGCCGTCCGGCCCGAGCCCGTCGATGATCGCGCCGTCACCGGCCTTCCACAGGAAGCGGCCAAAGCGCTTGGCCGGACGGACGAAGATCGCGTCATAGGCCTCGTCGAAGTACCATTTGTTGAGCAGGAAATTGTAGAGCCGCGGCATCCGGTTCGCGAGATCGACCGGCATGTTCGGGCTGCTGACATAGAACATCCACGACACCAGGAAGCCCAGAATCATCATTGCGGTCGGCGCATAGGCCACCGCTGCCGGCACGTGATGCATGGCCTCGAGGATCTGCGGATTGACCTTCAGCGAGTCGCGGAAGAACTCGGCGACGCCGTGGCCCGCGAACAGCTCCTTGAACGGGAAGCCCGCCAGGAATGAGCCGGCCGCGAGCACGCCCAGCGGGATCAGCATCGAGACCGGGCTCTCATGGGCCGCGGTGTAGTGGGCGCGGTCATGCGGCGTGCCGTGGAAGGTCTTGAACACCAGCCGCCAGGAATAGAACGAGGTCAGGCCGGCGGCGATCACGGTCATCAGGAAGGCGTAGAACGCCATGCTGTTGCCCGAGGCAAACGCCGCCTCGATGATGGCGTCCTTCGAGAAATAGCCGGCGGTCAGCGGGAAGCCGGTCAGCGCCAGCGTGCCGATCACCATCGCCACATAGGTGAACGGAATCCGGTTCCAGAGCCCGCCCATGTGGCGGATGTCCTGCTCGTGATGCATGGCGTGAATCACCGAGCCGGCCCCCAAGAACAACAGCGCCTTGAAGAACGCGTGGGTGAACAGATGGAACATGCCGACCGAATAGGCGCCGGTGCCCATCGCCACGAACATGTAACCGAGCTGCGAACAGGTCGAGTAAGCGACGATCCGCTTGATGTCGTTCTGCACCAGGCCAACGGTGGCCCCGAAGAAGGCGGTGGTGGCGCCGAAGAACAGCACCACGTTCTGCGCCACCGGCGACAGTTCGAACAGCGGCGACAACCGCGCCACCATGAACACGCCGGCGGTGACCATGGTCGCGGCATGGATCAGCGCCGACACCGGGGTCGGGCCTTCCATCGCGTCCGGCAGCCAGGTGTGCAGCAGGAACTGCGCCGACTTGCCCATCGCGCCCATGAACAGCAGCAGGCAGGCCAGCGTCAGCGCATCGACGTTGAGGCCGAAGAAGTCGATGGTGCGGCCGGTCAGGCCCGGCGCCGCGGCAAAGATGGTCTCGAAGTCGGTCGAGCCGACCAGGAAGAACACCGTGCAGATGCCGAGCAGGAAGCCGAAATCGCCGACGCGATTGACGACGAACGCCTTGATCGCCGCGGCATTGGCCGAGGGGCGCTGATACCAGAAGCCGATCAGCAGATAGCTGGCGAGACCGACTCCTTCCCAGCCGAAGAACATCTGCACCAGATTGTCGGCGGTCACCAGCATCAGCATGGTGAAGGTGAACAGCGACAGATAGCCGAAGAACCGCGGCCGGTGCGGATCGTCTTGCATGTAGCCGATCGAATAAAGGTGCACGAGCGCCGACACGGTGTTGACCACCACCAGCATCACCGCGGTCAAGGTATCGACGCGCAGCGCCCACGCCACCTGCAATTCGCCGGAATTGATCCAGGGCAGCACCGTGACCCGGATCGCGTCGTGATGCATGAAGCCGATATCGACCAAGGTCAGCCAGGACAGCGCCGCCGCGACCATCAGCAGGCCGGTGGTGATCCATTCGGCCGCGCGCGAGCCAGCCGCCTGCAATTCCAGCGGCAGCACGTGATGGCCGCGATCGTCCGGGCCCATCGGCGAGACCTGCGGGGCCTCGTCATACGAGGTGTGCACCACCAGCGGCGCGTCGTTGCCATGGGCATGGCCGCCATGGCCGTCGTGATCGACGGTGTCACCGCTCGGATGGCGGGCATGGGCGCCGATCAACGCGATCGCACCTGCGATCAGCGCACCGATCAGCGGCAGGAAGACGATGGCCTGAATCATCTGCCGACTAGCCCTTCATCAGGTTGATGTCTTGCACCGCGATCGAGCCGCGATTGCGGAAATAGACCACCAGCACTGCGAGCCCGATCGCCGCTTCTGCGGCGGCCACGGTCAGCACCAGCAGCGCGAACACCTGGCCGACGAGGTCATTCAGGAAGGCCGAGAACGCGATCAGGTTGATGTTGACCGCGAGCAGCATCAACTCGATCGACATCAGGATGATGATGACGTTGCGGCGATTGAGGAAGATTCCGAGCGTACCGATGGTGAACAGGATCGCCGCGACCGAAAGGTAGTGTCCCAAGCCGACCGTCATTGCACCCACTCCGCCGAGTCCTGTTCGCGGAGCCCCTGCCCCGACGTCACCTTGCGCACCGCAATCGCCGTCTCCGGGCTGCGGGCGTTCTGCGCGGCGATATTCTGCCGCTTCACGCTGGAACGATGCCGCATGGTCAGCACGATCGCACCGATCATCGACACCAGCAGCACCACGCCGGCGATCTGGAAGTAATGGATGTAGGTCGTGTACAGCACGAGGCCGAGCGCCTCGGTGTTGCCGATATCGGTCGGGATCGGCGCCGTGACGTTCTTAACCACGGTCGGTCGCACCACCCAGCCGCCAGCCAAAAGCAGCAGCTCGGCCAGAAACACCAGGCCGACCAGCATGCCGAACGGCAGATAGCGCAAAAAGCCCTGGCGCAGCTGTTTGAAATCGATGTCCAGCATCATGATGACGAACAGGAACAGCACCGCGACCGCGCCGACATAGACGATCACCAGGATCAGCGCGAGGAACTCCGCCCCCATCAGCATGAACAGCCCGGCGGAATTGACGAACACCAGGATCAGGAACAGCACCGCGTGCACCGGGTTGCGGGCCACGATCACCATCACCGCGGAGGCTACGCACACCCCGGCGTAGAGATAGAAGAACAGGTCAGGAAGCGTCATGCCTTCATCTCATCGGTAAGGCGCGTCGAGTCGAATATGCTTGGCGATTTCCCGCTCCCAGCGATCGCCATTGGCGAGCAGCTTCGCCTTGTCATAATACAACTCCTCGCGGGTCTCGGTGGCGAACTCGAAGTTCGGCCCCTCGACAATGGCGTCGACCGGGCAAGCCTCCTGGCACAGCCCGCAATAGATGCATTTCACCATATCGATGTCGTAGCGCACCGTGCGGCGCGTGCCGTCGTTACGGCGCGGACCGGCCTCGATGGTGATGGCCTGCGCCGGGCACACCGCTTCGCACAGCTTGCAGGCGATGCAGCGTTCCTCACCATTCGGATACCGGCGCAGCGCATGCTCGCCGCGGAAACGCGGCGAGATCGGCCCCTTCTCGAACGGGTAATTCAGCGTCGGCTTCGGCTTGAAGAAATAGCGCATCGCCAGGAAGAACGCCGAAACGAACTCCGTCAGCAGCAGCGAGCGAGCGGCAGTGTTCAGACTCATGACCACCTCATTTCGGCGCAAGCCCCGCGAACTGCAGCACCGCGGCGACGATCACGACCATCACCAGCGACAGCGGCAAAAACACCTTCCAGCCCAGACGCATCAGCTGGTCGTAGCGGTAGCGCGGCACGATCGCCTTCGCCATCGCGAACAGGAAGAACATGAAGAACGCTTTGAGCAGGAACCAGATCACCCCCGGCACCAGGGTGAACGGCGCGTAAGGCAGCGGCGGCAGCCAGCCGCCCAAAAACATGATCGCGCCGAGCGCGCACATCGTGGTGATGGCGACGTATTCGCCGAGCATGAACAGCAGATACGGGGTCGACGAATATTCGACCATGAAGCCGGCGACCAGCTCGGACTCCGCCTCGACCAGATCGAACGGCGGCCGGTTGGTTTCGGCCAGCGCCGAGACATAGAAGATCACGAACACCGGGAACAGCGGTAGCCAATACCAGCCGAGCATGCCGTATTTGGTGTTTTGTGCTTCCACGATCGCGGTCAGATTGAGCGAGCCGACGCACAAAAGCACGCACACGATCACAAAGCCGATCGAGACCTCGTAGGACACCATCTGCGCGGCCGAGCGCAGCGCGGCCAGGAACGGGTATTTCGAGTTCGAGGCCCAGCCGGCCATGATGATGCCGTACACCGACAGCGACGACACCGCCAGAATGTACAGCACGCCGACATTGATGTCGGCGATCACCCAGCCGGCATTGACCGGGATCACCGCCCAGGTCGCCAGTGCCAGAATACAGGTGATCAGCGGCGCCAGCAGGAACACGCCCTTATTGGCGCCCGATGGGATCATCGGCTCCTTGAACACGAATTTTAAAAGGTCCGCGAAGGATTGCAGCAACCCCCACGGCCCGACCACGTTCGGACCACGCCGGATCTGCACCGCCGCCCAGATCTTGCGGTCGGCGAGCAGAATGTAGGCGATCACGATGAGCAGCACCGTGATCAGCAGAAAACTCTGGCCGACCACGATCAGGAACGGCAGCAGATAGTTGGTCCAGAAATCAGCCATCAGCCTGCGCTCACTCCGCTGCCGCCGGCATCCGACCGGCGGCGAGGCGCGAACATTCCGCCATCACCGCCGATGCCCGGGCGATCGGGTTGGTCATGTAAAAATCCTGGATCGGACACACGAGCGGCGCCTTGGCCGGCTCGCCGCCACGCGCCGCCAGCGCCGCGATCGCGGCGCCGTCAGCCGGCGTGATCTGGTCGATGCGCATCAGCTGCGGCACGGCGGCAAACATCGTCTTGCGCAGCGCCGCCAGCGAGTCATAGCCGAGCGTATGGCCAAGCGCCTGCGACAGTGCGCGCAGGATCGCCCAGTCCTCGCGGGCATCGCCCGGCGGGAATGCGGCGCGCGCCGCCATCTGCACCCGGCCCTCGGTATTGACGTAGATGCCGGACTTTTCGGTATAGGCGGCGCCGGGCAGGATCACGTCGGCGCGATGGGCGCCGCGGTCGCCATGGGTGCCGAGATAGACCACGAACACCCCGTCCGGCACCCGCACTTCGTCTGCGCCGAGCAGGAACAGCACGTCGAGCCCACCGGACGCGGTCATCTGCGCCGCATTCAGGGCGCCCTCGCCCGGCACAAAGCCGATCTCGAGCGCGCCGACCGTCGAGGCCGCGCTGTGCAGCACCGCAAAGCCGTTCCAGCCGTCCTTGATGGCCCCGACCTGATCGGCGAGCTTGGCCGCCAGCGCCAGCACCGCGGCGCCATCGGGCCGCGCGGTGGCGCCAGCTCCGACCAGCACGATCGGATTCTTGGCGCCCTTCAGAACCTCGGCAAACGGATGCGAACCGGCGGCGACCGCCTGGAGCGTCTCCGGACCGGCGCCGAGATGCTCGTAACGATAGGTCAGCTCGGCCGGCTCTCCGATCAGCGCGATCTTGAGCTGGCCGGTACGCCAGCGCTTGCGAATCCGGGCATTGAGCACCGCGGCCTCGCGGCGCGGATTGCTGCCGACGATCAACAGCGCGTCGGCCTGCTCGATGCCGGCGATGGTCGGGTTGAACAGATAGCCGGCGCGCCCGGCCTGCGGCACAAAGGCGTCGCTGAGCTGGGTCGCAACATTCGCCGAGCCAAGCCGCGACAGCAGGTCCTTGGCCGCGAACATCTCTTCGACCGCGGCGAGATCGCCGGCGATCGCGCCGATGCGCTTGCCCTTGCTGGTGCCGATCTTGGCGGCGATGGCGTCGAACGCCTCCTGCCAGCTCGCCGGGCGCAGCTTGCCGCCATCGCGGACATAGGGCCGGTCGAGCCGCTGGGTGCGCAGCCCATCGACCACATGGCGGCTCTTGTCGGAAATCCATTCCTCGTTCACCGCGTCATTGACGCGCGGCAGAATGCGCATCACCTCGCGGCCGCGGGTATCAACCCGGATCGCGCAGCCGAGCGCGTCCATCACGTCCACGGACTGAGTTTTGGTCAGCTCCCAGGGACGCGCCGAAAAGGCGTAGGGCTTTGAGGTCAGCGCGCCGACCGGGCAGATGTCCGCGAGATTGCCCTGCAGCTCCGAGGTGAGCGCGCTTTCCAGATAGGTGGTGATCTCCATATTCTCGCCGCGGCCGATCGCGCCGATTTCCGGCACGCCGCAGATCTCGGACGCAAAGCGCACGCAGCGGGTGCACTGGATGCAGCGCGTCATCGAGGTCTTGATCAAGACGCCGAGATATTTGTCTTCGACCGCACGCTTGTTTTCGGCGAACCGGCTGGTGTCGACACCATAGCCCATCGCCTGGTCCTGCAGATCGCATTCGCCGCCCTGGTCGCAGATCGGACAGTCGAGCGGATGGTTGATGAGCAGAAACTCCATCACCCCTTCGCGCGCCTTCTTCACCATCGGCGACTTGGTGGAGATTTCCGGCGGCTCGCCCTTCGGACCCGGACGGCAATCGCGCACGCCCCAGGCGCAGCTCGCCACCGGTTTTGGCGTGCCCTTCACTTCGACCAGACACATCCGGCAATTGCCGGCGATCGACAGCCGCTCATGGTAACAGAACCGCGGAATCTCGGCGCCGGCGGCTTCGCAAGCCTGCATCAGCGTGTAGTCCGGCGGGACCTCGATTTCCTTGCCGTCGACGATCAGCTTGATCATTTCGTTTCGGTCGCTTTCATCATCAGCGCAATGAACTCAGCCGGCCGCTCCCGGCGCCGCGCCAAGCGCGCCGCGCGACGAGAGAGCTGCTGTTTGTTTCAGTTACCATCGCCCTACTCCGCCGCCGCCATCTCGACCGGATCGAGCACGCCCTGATCGTCGAGCCGCGCCTTGCGCGAAAAATCGTCGATCCGGCGCTCGATTTCCGGCCGGAAGGCGCGGATCAGGCCCTGGATCGGCCATGCCGCCGCGTCGCCGAGCGCGCAGATGGTGTGGCCTTCGACCTGCTTGGTAACTTCGAGCAGCATGTCGATCTCGCGGCGATGGGCGCGGCCTTCGACCATGCGCGATAGCACCCGCCACATCCAGCCGGTGCCCTCGCGGCACGGCGTACACTGGCCGCAGCTCTCATGCTTGAAGAAGTAGGAGATGCGCGCGATCGCGGCGATCACGTCGGTGGACTTGTCCATCACGATCACGCCGGCGGTGCCGAACGACGATTTCACCGCGCGGGTGCCGTCGAAATCCATGATCAGGTTTTCGCAATCCGCCGCCGGGATCAGCGGACAGGACGCGCCACCCGGAATGATGGCGAGCAGATTGTCCCAGCCGCCGCGGATGCCGCCGCCATGCTTTTCAATCAGCTCGCGGAACGGAATGCTCATCGCCTCTTCGACCACGCACGGCGTGTTGACGTGGCCGGAGATGCCGAACAGCTTGGTGCCGACATTGTTGGGCCGGCCGATCGAGGCGAACCAGGCGGCGCCGCGGCGCAGAATGGCCGGCGCGACCGCGATCGACTCCACATTGTTGACGGTGGTCGGGCAGCCGAACAGGCCGACATTGGCCGGGAACGGCGGCTTGAGCCGCGGCTGGCCCTTCTTGCCTTCCAGGCTTTCCAGCAGCGCGGTTTCTTCGCCGCAGATATAGGCGCCGGCGCCGTGGGTAACGTACAGGTCGAACGGCCAGCCGTGGACGTTGTCCTTGCCGATCAGCTTGGCCTCATAGGCCTGATCGATCGCCGCCTGCAGATGCTCGCGCTCGCGAATAAATTCGCCGCGCACATAGATATAGGCGGTGTGCGCGCCCATCGCGAAACTGGCAAGCAGACAGCCTTCGATCAGCGTATGCGGATCATGGCGCATGATCTCGCGGTCTTTGCAGGTGCCCGGCTCGGACTCGTCGGCATTGACCACCAGATAGCTCGGCCGGCCATCAGTGCTTTCCTTGGGCATGAACGACCATTTCATGCCGGTCGGGAAGCCGGCGCCGCCGCGGCCGCGCAGCCCGGACGCCTTCATCTCGTTGATGATCCAGTCGCGGCCCTTGTCGATGATCGCTTTGGTGCCGTCCCAGCCGCCGCGACGCCGCGCCCCGGCAAGCCCCCAATCATGCAGGCCGTAGAGATTGCGGAAGATGCGGTCCTTGTCGTCGAGCATGGCTGGCGCCTCTCCCGATCAGCGCTTGGTTTGCATGTAAGCCAGACCCGCGGCGCATCCGCCGAAGGTCAGCGCCCATACCAGGCTGGATTCCAGCGTCGCGCTCAGCGCGTAGTGCTGCAACAAGAAGATGAAGGTACCGGCCGCAACCGCGTGCAGCAGAATGTAACGCAGGTTGTTCATGGCCCCACCACACTGTTTGGTGCGGGACACAGCGGCGTGCCCATCATCACCTGTCCTTCCTGGTCGCATCGTCCATCGGCGGCTTCGGCGATGGGCGTTCCTGCACGTTGGCAGCTTCGCCCGCCATCTTCGGTTCGGCGTCGGTCAGCACCGGCTCCTGCACCGCGCCGTGCCCGGCGTCGAGCACATCGATGTCCTTCAAAACCCGCGGCCCACCTTCGGGCGCAGCAAACTGCCGCCCCCCCTGCGGGCCCGGATGCGGCGGCTGGCCGCTCTCAAAACCATCCAGCACCTTGCCGAAATTGTCGGGAGTGAGGTCCTCATACGTATCCTTGCCGATCATCACCATCGGCGCGTTGACGCAGGCGCCGAGGCACTCGACCTCTTCCCAGCTATAATTGCCGTCGGCCGACAGCTGCCCGGGCTCGTGGTGAATGCGGTGCTGGCAAACCTTGATGATGTCCTCGGCGCCGCGCAGCCGGCAGGGCGTGGTGCCGCACACCTGCACATGGGCTTTGCGGCCGACCGGGCTGAGCTGGAACATCGTGTAAAAGGTCGCGATCTCCAAAACCCGGATATGCGGCATCTGCAACAGATCGGCGACCGCCCGGATCGCCGCTTCCGACACCCAGCCGCCGAGCTGTTCCTGCGCGCGCCACAGGATCGCGATCACCGCGGAAGCCTGCCGGCCTTCCGGATATTTCGCGATCTGCTGCTTGGCCCAGGCGAGGTTTTCGTCCGTGAACGCAAAACTCGCCGGCTGCAGTTCTTTGGGTGCCAAACGTCGGACAGCCATCGTGGTTCAATCTCTCATTGCACGCGCCGCCCGGCCGCGGCGTTCAGCCGGCACGAGGCGCGATCGAATTGGTTAAGCGGGCGGGCGATCACCGATCGACCTCCCCGAACACGATGTCCAGCGATCCGAGAATGGCCGAGACGTCGGCGAGCAGATGGCCGCGGCACATGAAGTCCATCGCCTGCAGATGGGCAAAGCCCGGCGCGCGGATCTTGCAGCGATAGGGCTTGTTGGTGCCGTCCGAGACCAGATAGACGCCGAACTCGCCCTTGGGCGCTTCGACCGCGGCATAGACCTGGCCGGCTGGCACGCGGAAACCTTCGGTGTAGAGCTTGAAGTGATGGATCAGCGCTTCCATCGAGCGCTTCATCTCGCCACGCCGCGGCGGGAAAATCTTGTGATCCTCGATCGCCACCGGGCCCTGCCCGTCCGGCGCGCGCAGCTTGGCGATGCACTGCTTCATGATGCGCACCGACTGCCGCATTTCCTCCATACGAATCAAGTAGCGGTCGTAGCAGTCGCCGTTCTTGCCGATGGGAATATCAAAGCTCATTTCGGCATAGCATTCGTAGGGCTGAGCCTTGCGCAAATCCCAAGCGGCGCCCGAGCCGCGCACCATGACCCCGGAGAAGCCCCATTCCCAGGCTTGCGCCAGCGTGACGACGCCGATGTCGACATTGCGCTGCTTGAAAATGCGGTTGTTGGTCAGCAGCCGGTCGAGATCGTCGATCACCTGCGGAAATGCCTCGCACCACGCCGCGATGTCGTCGATCAGCTGCGGCGGCAGGTCTTGATGCACACCGCCGATCCGGAAATACGCGGCATGCATCCGGCTGCCGGAGGCACGCTCGTAAAACACCATCAGCTTTTCGCGTTCTTCAAAGCCCCACAGCGGCGGGGTGAGCGCGCCAACGTCCATCGCCTGGGTGGTGACGTTGAGCAGATGCGACAGGATGCGGCCGATCTCGGAATACAGCACCCGGATCAGCTGAGCGCGGCGCGGCACGGTGATGCCGAGCAGCCGCTCGGCCGCCATACAGAACGCGTGTTCCTGATTCATCGGCGCGACGTAGTCGAGCCGATCGAAATACGGGATCGCCTGCAGATAGGTCTTGTGCTCGATCAGCTTCTCCGTGCCGCGATGCAAGAGCCCGATATGCGGATCGACCCGCTCGACCACTTCGCCGTCCAGCTCCAGCACCAGGCGCAGCACGCCGTGCGCCGCCGGATGCTGCGGCCCGAAATTGATGGTGAAATTGCGCAGCGCGCCTTCAGGCATGATCGAATTCCACAACAGGCGCGAGAGCGCCAAAGGGCGAGTAGCGAGTAGCGAGTAGCGAGTAGTCGAAACCGTATTCAATCATCGGTCTGCCTGCGCTGGATCGATCGGATCAGTGACCTCAACATCCGCCCGAGTTCGTCGCACTGCCTCAACAACGGCTCAACCTCGACGGCCGGAACAAATCCGACCCGCGACGAGAGCATCAGATGCGTTTCCAACTCTTTCAGCGACCCCTGAGCGATCCGAAGAAATTGAATGAACGATCCGCTGTGTTCGCGGCCATGCCCTTCGGCGATATTGGCCGCAATCGATACGGCCGCACGACGAATCTGGCTGGTCATGCCGTAGACCTCGTCTTTGGGGAAACTCGCCGTCAAACGGTAGACCCGTTCCGCCAGCGTCATAGCTTCCTGCCAAACCTTGAGATCCCGGTATGAACTGATCTCTATCGCAGCCCTCCTGTTTCGTTTGAACTATTCGCCATTCGCCAATTCGCTATTCGCTTCTCTTCTCGTCCCCCGGCAGCGGATAGTCCGCGCCCTCCCACGGCGAGAGAAAATCGAACTTGCGGAATTCCTGATTGAGCCGCACCGGCTCGTACACGACACGCTTCTGGTCGTCGTCGTAGCGCACCTCGACGAAGCCCGAGAGCGGAAAGTCCTTGCGCAGCGGGTGACCGTCAAAACCGTAATCGGTCAGGATGCGGCGCATGTCCGGATGGCCGGTGAAGATCACGCCGTAGAGGTCGTAGACCTCGCGCTCGAACCAATCGACGCCAGGGAACAACTCAATCAGCGACGGCACCAGGCTGTTCTCATTGGCCTCGGCGCGCAGCCTGATCCGGGTGTTCAAGGTCGGCGACAGCAGATGGTAGACCAGATCGAAGCGATTGGCCCGGCCGGGATAGTCGACCGCGGTGACGTCGATCGGGCTGATGAAGCGGCAGCGCGCGTCATCGCGCAGGAAGCGCGCCACCTCGATCACCTTCTCGGCATAGATCGTGACGGTCAGCTCGCCGAACGCCAATTCGTGGCCGATCGCGCAACCCGGCAACGCGGCGACGATCATCTGCCCCAAGGCGTCGAGCCTGTTGTCATCCATAGCCTGCGCCCTAGCGTTCAATGGTTCCAGTGCGGCGGATCTTCTTCTGCAGCAGCATCACGCCATACAGCAGGGCTTCCGCAGTGGGCGGACACCCTGGCACATAGATGTCGATCGGCACGATCCGGTCGCAGCCGCGAACCACGGCATACGAATAATGATAATAGCCGCCGCCATTGGCGCATGACCCCATCGAGATCACGTAACGCGGCTCCGGCATCTGGTCATAGACCTTGCGCAGCGCAGGCGCCATCTTGTTGGTCAGCGTGCCGGCAACGATCATGACGTCGGACTGGCGCGGCGAAGCGCGCGGCGCAAAGCCAAAGCGCTCGGCGTCGTAGCGCGGCATCGACATCTGCATCATTTCGACCGCGCAGCAGGCGAGACCGAACGTCATCCACATCAGCGAGCCGGTTCGCGCCCAGGTGATCAGGTCATCGGCGGCGGCGACGAAGAAGCCCTTGTCGGACAGCTCATTATTGACCTCGACGAAGAAGCGGTCGTCGGCGCCGACCGGAAGGCCGGTACGCGGGTCGAGCACCCCGGTCGGGGACGGCGCAATCAGCGGCTGCGAGGCCAGCTTGGCGGAACCTGGATTCAATCCCATTCCAGCGCGCCCTTCTTCCATTCGTAAGCAAACCCGACGGTCAGCACGCCAAGGAACACCATCATCGACCAGAAGCCGGTGGCCCCGAGCTTGCCAAACGCCACCGCCCACGGGAACAGGAACGCGACCTCGAGATCAAAGATGATGAACAGAATGGCGACCAGATAGAAGCGAACATCGAACTTCATCCGGGCATCGCTGAAAGCGCTGAATCCGCATTCATAAGCAGACAGCTTTTCGGGGTCTGGCTGCTGGTAGGCGACGATGAAGGGGGCGACCAGAAGCGCCAGACTCAACCCCGCCGCGACCATGATGAAGATCACGATCGGAAGATAATTCGGCAAGATGCCGCTCATCGGCGATCCCTATCCTGCGGCAAACCACGCCGCAGATTCGTTGATTTGAATTATTCTGAGCCTTAGCGCAGCGCAGCAGGGGTGGCAAGACGCGCGCGGCGCGCGGTTCCCTTTCAGTTTAGCGGACTTGGCGGCCACGATGCAGCGCCAAATGCCACAACCCCCGAACATACAAGTGAATCTCTAACGCTTACGCTTTTTGTTCGCACACGCACACAACCAAGAACTGCAATGCAATATCTGTGGAACGGTAACAAAGTAGCGAGAGCCTGCCCCACTCCATTGTCAAACTAGATGCGACATTCAGTCTCGCCCCGCCCTCACGTCACGGCCCTGCGCCAATCCCGCGCTCGTTCGGCCATCCTGGCACGCCAAAACGCCCGCACTGAAATCCAGCTTCAGCATGACGTTCTTTGAGTGACGTGGGAAGCCACACGTCGCATTCAAGCGACCGGGCTGTAGGGCGCCGCAATCAGCGCCGACCCATGACAATCGCCGCGCGCGCCTGATGCGCGGAGCAGCTCCGTCTAACACCTATAATGTGGACAACCCGTCGCCAGCGCGATCGTTGCACAGCAATAAACGAAACCACGGCTGATGCGCGCAGCGCGGCAGCCGTCGTCATCTGCAATGCGCACGAACAAGCGCAAGCTGCGATCGAGTTATTGAAGATGTGTGAGAAGGGTTAGAGGCGTTGTGTGGGCCACCGATGGAGAAACCATCGAAGTGGCGCGAGAGACGGGGCTCGAACCCGCGACCTCCGGCGTGACAGGCCGGCGCTCTAACCAACTGAGCTACTCCCGCGTGGTCTGCGCCCCGCAGGTGGGTGGGAATTAAAGCGCGCGCGGCCGCAAGTCAAGCAGTCAGTGCACACTTTGTGCAGCTTTTATTGCACCGCGAATTGTCAAATAGCGTCGGCTTGCTGCGCCGTGGTGCAGCGGCGCCATATCGAATCGCTTCAGGCCTGATATGATTGGGTTTCTTTCGACAGCATGACTCTGGAGGCCCTATGGCGAAAAATGCGACCGAAAAAGCTGCAACCCCCGCAACCATCACGTTGAAGCATTTGGCTGCCGCGCTGGCCGAAGATCACGAACTCTCGAAGAAAAAGTCCGAAGAGATTCTCACCGACATGGTCGGCCGCATCACCAAGCATCTCCAGGATGGCGAGCGGATTCGCATCGTCGGCCTCGGCATCTTGCAGGTGCGCACCAGCGCCGCCCGCACCGGCCGCAATCCGGCCACCGGCGAGCCGATCGAAATCAAGGCCAGCAAGAAGGTGGCGTTCCGCCCCGCTAAGGAACTGAAAGAAGCGATCTGAATTCGGATCAGTGACTGACGGCGCTGTGGCGACCGCAAGTACAGTCGCACAGCAGCGATGCGAGGAGTTCATGACCTTGTCAGGCGCAGCGACGGCGTTTCGTCGCTTCGATTGTCACCATCGGGTCACCGAGCGTTTTCTGCGCTACGTCACGATCGACACCCAGTCCGACCCCACCTCGCAGAGCTGCCCGTCCACGGCCAAACAGACCGTGCTCGGCGCTTTGCTGGTGCGTGAACTGCGCGAGCTCGGCGTTATCGACGCCGAGCTCGATCGTCATGGCTATGTCTATGCCACGCTGCCGGCCACCACCGACCAGCCGGTGCCGGTGATCTGCTTCTGCGCCCATATGGACACTTCGCCGGATTGCTCCGGCGCGGGCGTGAAACCGCAGATAGTCCACAATTATCAGGGCGGCGATATCGTGCTGGCTGGCGATCCGAGCCAGGTGATCCGGTTCAACGAGCACCCTGCCCTTGCCGACCAGATCGGCCACGACATCATCACCAGCGACGGCACCACGCTGCTCGGCGCCGACAACAAGGCCGGCATCGCCGCGATCATGGATGCGGCGGAGATTCTGCTCAGCAATCCACAGCTCAAGCACGGCCCGATTCGGCTGTTGTTCACGCCCGACGAAGAGATCGGCCGCGGCGTCGATAATGTCGATCTGCGCAAGCTCGGCGCCGACTTCGCCTACACCATCGATGGCGAGACCGTCGGCCATCTCGAGGACGAGACATTTTCGGCCGATGCCGCGGTGATCAATATCGACGGCGTCAGCGCCCATCCCGGCTTCGCCAAGGGCAAGATGGAGCACGCCATCAAGATCGCCGCCGCGATCGTCGAACGGCTGCCCAAGCATCATTGTTCGCCGGAGACCACCGAGGGCCGTGACGGTTTTCTGCATCCGGTCGGCATCAGCGGCACGCTGGAAAATGCCACGCTCAGCCTGATCGTGCGCGACTTCAGCGAACAGGGATTGCGCGACAAGGCCGCGCTGTTGCAGCGGATCATCGACGAAGTGATGCGCGATTATCCGCGCTCAAGCGCCAAGCTCGAGATCAAGCCGCAATATCGCAACATGAAAGAAGTGCTCGATCGCCACCCCGAAGTGGTCGATTACGCGCTGGAAGCGATCCGCCGCGCCGGGCTCACCCCGGTGCGCAGCAGCATTCGCGGCGGCACCGACGGCTCGCGGCTGTCATTCATGGGGCTGCCCTGCCCCAATGTTTTCGCCGGCGAACACGCGTTCCACTCCCGGCTGGAATGGGTCAGCCGCCAGGACATGGAAAAGGCCGCCGAGACCATCGTGCATCTGGCGATGATCTGGGCGGAGCGCGGCTAGGCTCGCTCGGTTCTGATGCCATCAGAACCGACGCTGCCACTTTGACGCTCTGCCTCGTTTCCTTAGCGCGCTCTCTTGGCACAAACGGGCCTCCACTTCGCGCGATAGCACGGCCTGATCCGGCTCAGCCTCCCTGTCGGGCTACGCAGCTGGCGGCGCCCCACCATCGCCGTCTTCAGCACACGGCTGATGCCGAAGGTGATGCGGCGTGGGTGGTTTTTGTTTCAGCCGTTGGACCAGCACGAGGGCATCATACCACCGGGTCGTATCAATGACCGTCATACCTGCGCGGTCGCGGGTACCAACGTCATAAAATCGCTGCAAGATCAGAGACGTGGATGGCCGGGACGAGCCCGGCCACGACGTTCGGAGTGGCTGGTATCAATCGCCGTTGCTATCAGCTCTGAGTTCCACGTCGAGCTTGGCTAAGCGCACGACATGATGGAGATCATGAGATGATCAGGGACGCCTTGCCTCGCTACCGTCTGTAACAGCGACGGGGAGCGTCGCTGTTGTGATGTGCGCCCTTGATGCTGTCGGTATGCAAGGGGCCAAACAAATACGCGGCGCCGCCGCCGGCTAAAGTCGCGGTGGCCACCCGACAAATCGGCCGTCACGCTCTATGCCGAGTTCACCGGCAACACCGCTGCCGTTGCCACCATCGATCTTGAAGCGCGCGTCCAGGGCTTTCTCGAAAGCGTCGATTATTCCGACGGCGAAGCGGTGAAAAAGGGCCGCGTGCTATCGCCAAAAATGCGATTCTGATCGTCGAATATGCCCGCGAAAAATGCCAGGAGGGCATGAGCGCGGCCGAAGCCGCGGTCGAGGCGGCACGGCTGCGGTTCCGGCCGATCCTGATGACGTCATTCGCCTTCATCCTCGGCATGTTGCCGCTGGCCTTCGCCTCGGGCGCCGGCGCCGGCGCGCGGGTGTCGCTCGGCATCGCCGTGGTGGCCGGCATGCTGGCCTCGACCGGGCTCGCGGTGCTGTTCGTGCCGGCGTTTTTCACGGTGCTGCAGCGCATCAGCAATCGCAAGAAAACCAAACCGGCCTCGGAGGCGGTTTGACCTGCGGCGGAGGACGGCGGCTGTGGCGGCTGCGCAAGCTCGCCTTGTGGACCGGCGCGGTCGCCTTGCGCAGACACCAGCCAACGGGTAGATAACGCCAATCGGGCGGCTAGCTCAGCTGGTTAGAGCATCTCGTTTACACCGAGAGGGTCGGGAGTTCGAATCTCTCGCCGCCCACCATCCCCTTCAGTGTTGTCTGCCATCCCCCAAAAGCAAACGGCGCCCCTTGCGGAGCGCCGTCGCAATGATTGTGCGGCTTGGCCTCAGTGCGCGGTCAGACCGCCACCGGCTTCGTCGGCGGCATCCGGGGCGGCGGCGACCGTGGTCGGCTCTTCCCAGACGATCGGCACCGGCTTGCGCACCAGAGCATGGGGAATGACATCGTCCATGCGCGCCACCGGGATGATGGTCAGCCCGCCCTTGATGGCATCCGAGATCTCGGTGAGATCCTTGGCGTTGTCCTCCGGGATCAGCACCGTCTTGATGCCGCCACGCGCGGCCGCCAGCAGCTTCTCCTTAAGACCGCCGATCGGCAGCACCCGGCCGCGCAACGTGATCTCGCCGGTCATGGCGATGTCGCGGCGGATCGGAATGCCGGTCAGCACCGAGACGATGGTGGTGGCCATCGCCACGCCAGCCGACGGGCCGTCCTTCGGGGTCGCCCCCTCCGGCACGTGCACGTGGATGTCGCGCTTCTCGAACAACGGCGGCTCGATGCCGAAGGTGATCGCCCGCGAGCGCACATAAGACGCCGCCGCCTGGATCGACTCCTTCATCACATCGCGAAGATTGCCGGTGACCGTCATGCGGCCCTTGCCGGGCATCATCACGCTTTCGATGGTCAGCAGCTCGCCGCCGACATCGGTCCAGGCCAGACCCGTGACCACGCCGACCTGATCGTCGCTTTCGATCTCGCCGTAGCGGAATTTCGGGATGCCGAGGAAGTCTTCGACCGACTTCTCGGTGACCTTCACTTCCTTCTTCTTCGAAAGCATCAGCTCCTTCACCGCCTTGCGGGCCAGTGTGGAGATTTCGCGCTCGAGATTACGCACGCCGGCTTCCCGGGTGTAGCGGCGGATGATCAGCAGCAACGCCTCGTCGTCGATCGACCACTCCTTCTCGGCGAGACCGTGCTTGGTGAGCGCGCTCGGGATCAGGTGCTTACGCGCGATCTCCACCTTCTCATTCTCGGTGTAGCCGGCGATGCGGATGATCTCCATACGATCCATCAGCGGCCCCGGAATGTTCAGGGTGTTCGCCGTGGTGATGAACATCACGTTCGACAGATCGTAGTCGACCTCGAGATAGTGGTCGTTGAACGTGGTGTTCTGCTCCGGATCGAGCACCTCGAGCAGCGCCGAGGACGGATCGCCGCGGAAATCGGCGCCCATCTTGTCGATCTCATCGAGCAGGAACAGCGGGTTCGAGGTCTTCGCTTTGCGCATCGACTGGATGATCTTGCCAGGCATCGAGCCGATATAGGTGCGGCGATGACCGCGGATCTCCGCTTCGTCGCGCACGCCGCCGAGCGACACGCGCACGAACTCGCGCCCCGTGGCCTTGGCGATCGACTTGCCGAGCGAGGTCTTGCCGACGCCGGGGGGGCCGACCAGGCACAGGATCGGGCCGGTCAGCTTATTGGCGCGGCTCTGCACCGCCAGATACTCGATGATGCGTTCTTTGACCTTCTCGAGGCCATAGTGATCGCTGTCGAGCACTTCCTGCGCCGAGGCCAGGTCCTTCTTGACCTTGGACTTCTTGTTCCACGGGATCGACAGCAGCCAATCGAGATAGTTGCGCACCACGGTGGCTTCGGCCGACATCGGCGACATCTGCCGCAGCTTTTTGAGCTCGTGCTGCGCCTTCTCGCGCGCTTCCTTGGAGAGCTTGGTCTTGGCGATCTTCTCTTCCAGATCGGCCAGCTCGTCGCGACCTTCGTCGTCGCCGAGCTCCTTCTGGATCGCCTTCATCTGCTCGTTGAGATAGTACTCGCGCTGGGTCTTCTCCATCTGGCGCTTGACGCGCGAGCGGATGCGCTTCTCGACCTGCAGCACCGAGATTTCGCTCTCCATCAGGCCGAGCACCTTCTCGAGCCGCTGCGTCACCGACAGCGTCTCCAAAATGCTCTGCCGATCGGCGATCTTCACGGCGAGATGCGAAGCGACGGTGTCGCCGAGCTTGGCGAAATCAGTGATCGCCTGCACGACGCCGACCACCTCGGCCGAAATCTTCTTGTTGAGCTTCACGTAGCTCTCGAAGTCCGACACCACGGAGCGCGCCAGCGCCTCGGCCTCGACCGAAGTAGCATCGGTGTCGGCGAGCGCCACGGCGGTGGCTTCGTAGTATTCGGAACGGTCGGTGTAGTTCTCGACCTTGGCGCGCTCGAGGCCTTCGACCAGCACCTTCACGGTGCCGTCGGGCAGCTTCAAAAGCTGCAGCACGCTCGCCAGCGTGCCGATCTCATAGATCGAGTCCGGCGCCGGATCATCGTCGGACGCATTCTTCTGCGTCGCGAGCATGATCAGCGCATCGCTCTTCATCACCTCTTCGAGCGCACGGATCGACTTTTCGCGGCCGACGAACAGCGGGACGATCATGTGCGGAAACACGACGATGTCGCGCAGTGGCAACACCGGATAGGCGTGGCTCTCTCCGTGGACGATCGTCGGCCGGGGTTTGGAAGCGGTCATGGCCCATTCCTTTTGCTGCGCCCCCCTGCTCGCAGCCCGCAACAACGCGCCACTGCCACAAGGTGCTGAGGTGGTCCGGTCGGTTCGGCCGCATCAGGCTCCACGTTTCCGGTATCGAGATGGCGAATCCGACTAGTTTGAAAGTCGCCAACGCATAAGGTGGCGATCCCCCCGATAGGTGTCAAGCCGCTGCCTGTTGGCGGTTACTTCAATCGTTATCGGTGTGCGAACAATGCGTCGCGGCGATGGCGGCGGCCCGGACAACGCGCTTAAGACCGCGTTATCCACGGTCAAGTTCCAAGCGAAAACGGCCGTTCCGCAGCAAAAAAATCGCGGGCCCTCGCTTGCGCGAGTCCCGCGATCAATCTTGCTCTGGCGCCGCGCGATCAGGCGCTGGCGCTGGTCTCGGCGGCGCGATCGGAGCGATCCGCGTAGATGTAGAGCGGCCGCGCGGTGCCCTCGACGACTTCGCGCGAGATCACCACTTCCTCGACGCCTTCCAGACCCGGAAGGTCGAACATCGTTTCCAGCAAGATCGCTTCCAGGATCGAGCGCAGGCCGCGCGCGCCGGTCTTGCGTTCGATCGCCTTGCGCGCCACTGCACCGAGCGCCTCGTCGGCGAAGGTGAGTTCGATGTTCTCCATCTCGAACAGCCGCTGATACTGCTTGACCAGCGCGTTCTTCGGATCGGTGAGGATCTTCTTGAGCGAGTTCTCGTCAAGATCCTCGAGCGTCGCCACCACCGGCAGACGACCGACGAATTCCGGGATCAGGCCGTATTTCAGCAGATCCTCGGGCTCGACATGCCGGAAGATTTCGCCGGTGCGGCGATCTTCAGGCGCCAGCACCTGCGCGGCGAAGCCGATCGAGGTGGTCCGGCCGCGCGAAGAGATGATCTTCTCGAGGCCCGCGAACGCACCACCGCAGATGAACAGGATGTTGGTGGTGTCGACCTGCAAAAACTCCTGCTGCGGATGCTTGCGGCCACCCTGCGGCGGCACCGACGCAACCGTGCCTTCCATGATCTTCAGGAGCGCCTGCTGCACGCCCTCGCCCGATACATCACGGGTGATCGACGGATTGTCGGATTTGCGCGAAATCTTGTCGATTTCGTCGATGTAGACAATGCCACGCTGCGCGCGCTCGACATTGTAGTCGGCCGCCTGCAGCAGCTTGAGGATGATGTTCTCGACATCCTCACCAACATAACCGGCTTCGGTCAGCGTGGTGGCGTCGGCCATCGTGAACGGCACGTCGAGAATGCGCGCCAGCGTCTGCGCCAGCAGCGTCTTGCCCGAGCCGGTCGGACCGATCAGCAGGATGTTCGACTTCGCAAGCTCGACGTCGTTGTGCTTGGTCTGGTGATTGAGCCGCTTGTAGTGATTGTGCACCGCGACCGACAGCACCTTCTTGGCGTGGCTCTGGCCAATCACGTAGTCGTCGAGGACCTTGCAGATTTCCTTCGGGGTCGGGATGCCGTCGCGCGACTTCACCAGCGAGGATTTGTTTTCCTCGCGAATGATGTCCATGCACAGCTCAACGCATTCGTCGCAGATGAATACGGTGGGCCCTGCAATCAGCTTGCGGACTTCGTGCTGGCTCTTTCCGCAGAACGAGCAGTACAGCGTATTCTTGGAGTCGCTCGTGCCGACCTTACTCATGTATATCTCCGTCCGCCGTCCGATCTTTTCCGCCGTTCGCCCAATTCTGGAAGCTTAAGGCTGCCTAGAATTGGAGCAAGAACCGCACCAAAAAAGACCCCCGGTTCAGCTTGCCGCGCCATTTACGGCCATTACGCATCCCCCAAACAACTCAGTCGAACCGCTTGAGCCAACCATGGTGTCATCCGACTATCAAGAATTCGCTAATCAGCCGGATGCCACCAAGGCGTGACAATAGCGTGATTTGCGGCGATTGCGCGACCCTCGATCTGGGAAATCAGGGTCGCGTTGTGCGTCTGCCACTGAACTGCAACCGCACGATTGTGGAACTCTCGTGCGGCTGGCCGCGGCATGCAGCATCAACCTGCGGTTCGCTCGGCGCACCTCGTGCTGACACGAGGTGCAGCCATTTTTACGGTGCCTTCGTCGGCGCCGGCTCCTCGGCGCGCTTGTCGATCACCTTGTCGACCAGGCCGAAATCGCGAGCCATCTCGGAGGTCAGGAACTTGTCGCGCTCCAGCGCGTCCTCGATCGCCTTGTAGGTCTGGCCGGTGTGCTTGACGTAGATCTCGTTCAACCGCTTCTTCAGGCTCAGAATTTCCTGGGCGTGCAGCATGATGTCGGTGGCCTGGCCCTGGAAGCCACCGGAGGGCTGATGCACCATGATGCGGGCATTCGGCAGCGCGAACCGCATGTCCTTCTCGCCGGCGGCGAGCAGCAGCGAACCCATCGAAGCGGCCTGGCCGGTGCACAGCGTCGATACCGGCGGCCGGATGAACTGCATGGTGTCGTAGATCGCCAGACCCGAGGTCACCACCCCGCCCGGCGAGTTGATGTACATCGAGATTTCCTTCTTGGGATTCTCGGCTTCCAGGAACAAGAGCTGCGCCACGATCAAAGTGGACATGCCGTCTTCGACCGGGCCGGTCACGAAGATGATGCGCTCCTTCAGCAGGCGCGAGAAGATGTCGTAGGCCCGTTCGCCGCGGTTGGTCTGCTCGACCACCATCGGCACCAGGTTCATGTAGGTTTCCACCGGATCGCGCATAAATTCACCTGAAGGTTGTCGGACGCACGCCGCCAAACCCACTGCGCCGGGCCGGCATTGGCAGCGCGTCCCGTGATGCAGGACTGCTAGACAAGACACACAGATATGGACCGGATCGCCAGCGACAAGGCCGCCGCGGCAAAGCCGGTCAACGCGCGGGAACCATCGGCCGACTCGCCCTAACGAGCGGTAAAGCCATCCCGCGCGCGGACCACTCTATCCACCGCAAGTTGGCCCTGATTCGCACCCCAAGGATAGCCGGGACGATCATGGACAGCGCCGGGCGACAAAAAAGGGCCGACGCGCGGCGCCGGCCCTTTCGTGACCAATGCAAATCGATGAGGTCAGGCCGCATCCGTGACGGAGGCGGCCCGCCATCGCGAACTTAGGCCGCCGACTTGTCGGCGTCGTCGTCCTTGTACAGCTCCTCGCGCGACACCGTCTTCTCGGTGACGGTGGCCAGTTCGAGAATGAAGTCCACCACCTTGTCCTCGAAGATCGGCGCGCGCAGCTGCGCGAGCGCTTCGGGGGACTTGCGGTAGTATTCCCAGACTTCCCTCTCGCGGCCCGGCACCTGGCGGGCGCGCTGCATCACCGCACGACCGACCTCGTCGTCGGAGACCTGGATCTTGTTCTTCTCGCCGATCTCGGACAGCACCAGGCCGAGCCGCACGCGGCGATCGGCGATCTTGCGGTACTCTTCCTTGGAAGCTTCCTCGGTCGAACCTTCGCTCTCAAAGGTCTTGCCGGTCGATTCCATCTCGGCCTTGATCGAGCGCCACATCAGCTCGAATTCCTGCTCCACCAGCGACGGCGGGGCATCGAACTTGTGGGCTTCGTCGAGCTTGTCGAGCAGCTGACGCTTCACGCGCATGCGGGTGGCGCCGGCATATTCGGCGGCGAGCCGCGCGCGCGCGGCTTCCTTGAGCTTGTCGAGCGATTCCATGCCGAGCGACTTGGCGAATTCGTCGTCGACCACGGTGTCCTTCGGCGCTTCCACCAGCGTCGCGGTGGTCTCGAATTCGGCGGCCTTACCGGCCAGCTCGGCGCTGGCATAGTTTTCCGGGAAGGTCGACTTCACGACCCGGGTCTCGCCGACCGCCATGCCGATCAGCTGATCTTCAAAGCCCGGAATGAAGGTGCCGGAGCCGATCACCACCGGAATACCCTCGGCGGAGCCGCCTTCGAACGGGGTGCCGTCGATGGTGCCCTTGAACGACACGGTGACGCGGTCGCCGCTCTCGGCCTTGGCGCCCTCGCCCTTGTCGGCATAGCTGCGGTTGGCATCGACGATGCGCTTGATGGCGTCATCGACGTCGCTGTCGCTGACCTCGGCCACCGGCTTCTCAACCGAGATGGTCTTGAAGTCAGCCAGTTCGATGGTCGGCACCACTTCGATCGCCACGGAGTAGTTCAGGTCGGCCTTGCCGGCGAGCACGTCCTCGATTTCCTGCGGCTCGGTCGGCATGGTGATCTTCGGCTCGGTGGCGAGACGGAAGCCACGCTCGGTGAAGATCTGATCGTTGCTGTCGCGAATCAGCTTCTCGAGGGTCTCGGCGGTCACCGAGCGGCCATACATCCGCTTCAGGTGAGCAACCGGCACCTTGCCCGGACGGAAGCCGTTCAGGCGCACCTTGTCCTTAAGCTCGTCGAGCCGGGCATCGACCTTGCCGCTGATGTCGCTGGCCGCAATGGTGACCTGGTATTCGCGCTTCAACCCGTCAGCGACGGTTTCCTTGACCTGCATGGCGTCAATCTTCTTCCCGCTTAACCCGGCCGAAGACCGGGATTCGTCAATGTAGTCGATGCACGGCAGCGCCTGCATCGGTGGTTTGGCGGCACATATCCTTGCGAATACGTCCTCCGGAAATTCGTCATGCGCTAACGCAAAAGCGTTTGGTGCGGGCGGAGGGACTCGAACCCCCACAACTTTCGTCACTGGAACCTAAATCCAGCGCGTCTACCAGTTCCGCCACGCCCGCGAGGAGCATCATGTCCGGCCGCGATGCCGCAGGCGGCGGCTTATAACATGGCTTTTGGCGTTCGCGGCAACAAAAAAGCCATCGACTGCGGCATCTTGAGGGCGCGGGTCGCGCTGGACAGAACCGCGCGAAAATGGTCCGGATCGGGGATGACCGCCCCTGACCTCGCTCTGACCCGCCGCCGGCTACTGACCGGGCTCGCCGCCACCGGCTTCTTGGCCAGCGCCGCGCCCGGCGCACTGGCCCAGGCGCCGCGACCGCTCGAGCTGACCGCGCAAATCGGCGCGCGCGCGCTGCGTCCGGGGCTACCAGATACCGCACTCGCCACCCTGATCGGCGCGGGTGGCGACGGCGCCCTGCGGTTCCAGCGCGGCGATGAAGTTGCGGTCAGCCTGGCCAATGCCCTGCCCACCCCGGCGCTGCTCTCGATCCGCGGCGGCGGCACCGCCGGCGCCGAGCCGCTGCTGGCGCGGCAACCGGCCGCGCCCGGGGCGCGCGCCAGTTTTCCGCTCAAACTGCGCCATGCCGGCACCGGGCTGTGCGACCTGCGGCTGTGGGGCGATGATTCGGCACCGATGCCGGTACGCGCCTTGGTAGTGGCTGAGCGCGAGCCGGTCGCGGTCGATCGCGACGAGGTGCTGCTGATCGAGGACGTCCGGCTCGATGGCGATGGCCGCGCTCTGGCGCCGGGCCGCGACGCCGTCCCAGCCAGCTCACTGCTGCTGTTGAATGGCAGACTGGGCTTCGAGCTGCCGGTGCGCAGCGGCCAGCGCCTGCGACTTCGCTTTATCAATGGCTGCCATCGCTCTGTGATAGCGCTCAAAATCGCCGATCACGATCTGCGGGTGATGGCGGTGGACGGCCAGCCGGCCGAGCCGTTTGTGGCCCGCGCCGGCCAAGTGGTGCTGGCGCCGGGTTCGCGGGTCGATGCAATGGTCGATGCGTTGCGGCCTCCGGGCTCGGAGGCGGTGATCCTGCTGCATGACGGCAGCAGCGCCCGGCCGCTCGGCAGGCTGGTCTATGGCGCCGAACCGGCGCTGCGCGCGGCGCCCGCTGCCCCGCTTGGACCGTTGCCATCCAATGGCTTACCTGAGCGTCTTGATCTGAAATCGGCACTGCGGGTCGAGTTACCGCTCGGCGGCCCGGACTGGAGGCGGCCGGCCGACCTCACCGCCGCCACCGCGCCAGCCTTCAAGCTCAAGCCCGACCGGGTCGCGGTGCTGGCGCTCAGCAATCCCGGCCCGCAGCCGATGGTGTTTCACCTGCACGGCCACTGGTTCCGGCTGCTGGATCGGCTCGATGACGGCTGGAAGCCGTTTTGGCTCGATACGCTCACGATCGGCGCGCAGCAGACCGAGCGAATCGCGTTCGCCGCCGAGCAGCCGGGACGCTGGCTGCTGGAGGCGATGGCCGCGCAATGGTCGGCGCCGCGGCTCCTGCGCAGCTACGCCGTCGAATGATGACGGCCGGCACCGCTCAATAGTCGATGCCGAACTCGTCATAGAGCCGCCGAAACACCGCCGGCAGCACTTCGGGCAGATCCTCGGCGATCAGCCCCGGCCCGGCCTCGCCGCCGGCCTCGCCATGCATCCAGGCGCCGATGCAGGCGGCCTCGAAAGTAGGCACATGCTGGGCCAGCAGCGCCGCGATCATGCCGGACAGCACGTCACCAGCACCCGCGGTCGCCAGCCACGGCGGCGCGTTGCAGGCGATCGCGGCCCGGCCATCGGGCGCCGCCACCACGGTATCGGGTCCCTTGAGCAACACCACCGCACCGGAGCGCTCGGCGGCAACCCGCACCCGCTCCAGCTTGGAGCGCAGCGGGTTCTTGTTGCTCATGTCGCTGAACAGCCGCGGGAACTCGCCCTCGTGCGGGGTCAGCACCAGCTCGGCACCCGCGGCGCGGATCGCCTCGAACAGCCGGTCCGGCGCATCGGCAAAGCTGGTGAGCGCATCGGCGTCGAGCACCGAGCGGCACGGCGCCGCCAGCGCCGCCTGCACCAATTCGCGGGTGCGGTAGCCGACGCCGAGCCCCGGGCCGATCACGCAGGCATTGAAGCGGCGGTCGGACAGCAGCGTCTCGAATTCGACTGCGGTGTCGATCGCGCGAATCATGATGGCGGTCAGCGCCGCGGCATTGACCGCCAGCGCATCGCGCGGCGATGCCACCGTCACCAGCCCGGCGCCGCCGCGCAACGCGCCCCGCGCCGCCAGCCGCGCGGCGCCGGTCGCCGCCAGCCCGCCCGACAGCACCACCGCATGGCCGCGGCCATATTTATGGCCATCGATGCGCGGCACCGGAAAGGCGCTCTGCCACAACGCCACGCAGTTCTCGAAGGTGAGCGGCTTGATCTCATCGAGCACGGCGTCGTCGATGCCGATGTCGGCCACCCGCACCCGGCCGCAATGCAGCCGGCCGGGCAGCAGCAGATGGCCGGGCTTGCGCCGGAAGAAGGTCACGGTCTCGACCGCGCGCACCGCCACGCCCATCACCATGCCGGTGGTGCCGTTGATGCCGCTCGGCAGGTCGATCGACAGCACCGGCGCGCCGGAAGCATTGATCGCCTCGATCACCGCCAGCGCGTCGCCCTTCACCGGCCGGTTCAGGCCGGCGCCGAACAGTGCGTCGATGATCAGCGCCGGCTGCCGGATCGCCTGCGGATGGAATGGGAACACCGGCCCCTTCCATTCCCGCGCCGCCAGCGCCGCGTCGCCCTTGAGCGCCTCGCGATCGCCGAGCATGATCACCGAGACCTCTCGGCCCATCGCCATCAGTTCGGTGGCGGCGATCAGACCGTCACCGCCATTATTGCCGGCGCCGACCACCACCAGGATCGGGCCCTCTTCGACCAGGTCATTGGCGGCGCTGGCAACCGCCCGCCCTGCCGC
This sequence comes from Rhodopseudomonas faecalis, assembly GCF_003217325.1. Classification (GTDB taxonomy): domain Bacteria; phylum Pseudomonadota; class Alphaproteobacteria; order Rhizobiales; family Xanthobacteraceae; genus Rhodopseudomonas; species Rhodopseudomonas faecalis. The sequence goes on along the minus strand of NZ_QJTI01000001.1, from coordinate 174,274 downwards.
CAGCATCAGCGCAAAGCCCGATGACCCGTTGGCAATCGTCAACAGGTCGGCGCGCTGCATCTCGGGAATACTGAGGATTTCCATCATTCAAGCTCAACAAACGCCCTAACCTCAGGCAAAGTGCCGCAGGTTGCGATCGGAAGCATGCATACTTTTTAATCTTTTCGCACCTTGAGTGGGCAGCTATCCCAGCGCGAGGTTTGCCTTGATATAGGTTTAGGCCACATTAACGATCTGATAATCCTTGAAGATTGGCGTTTTCGTCGAGTTGGCACAGACCCTGCTTACATGGGGGCATGTTTCAGACTGTGGTGCCTACCGGCAAACATGAAAGTGGGTCCGACCGCCGCGATTGCGCAATGCCATCGTCCGGCCGACTCGCAGCTTTCAACCGGCCGATCAGCAAGAGCTATCGATCTGGTGCGCGGAGCTTGCGCAGTTCAACCGGCCGTGCGAACGGCCGTCTACCATGTGATGTCGGAAGTGCCGGAGGACAGAGGTGAAGAAAATCGAAGCCATCATCAAGCCGTTCAAGCTGGACGAGGTGAAGGAGGCGCTGCAGGAAGTTGGTCTGCAGGGCATTACCGTCACTGAGGCCAAAGGCTTCGGCCGGCAGAAAGGGCACGCGGAACTCTATCGCGGCGCCGAGTACATCGTCGACTTTTTGCCCAAGGTGAAGATCGAAATCGTAATCGCGGACGATCTGGTCGAGAAGGCGATCGACGCGATCCGACGCGCCGCCCAGACCGGCCGCATCGGCGACGGCAAGATTTTCGTCTCCACCATCGAAGAAGCGATCCGCATCAGGACCGGTGAATCGGGCCTCGACGCGATCTAACCCTAGCCACCCACCGAACCCATCACCCTGGCGGCCAGCATCGGTTGCCGATCTTTTACGACTAGCGACACAAGGGGTACCCATGACGACCGCTAAAGAAGTCCTGCAGTCCATCCAGGACAACGACGTGAAGTACGTCGATCTGCGCTTCACCGACCCGCGGGGCAAGTGGCAGCACGTCACCTTCGACGTCAGCATGATCAACGAAGAGATCTTCACTGAAGGCACCATGTTCGACGGCTCCTCGATCGCCGGCTGGAAGGCGATCAACGAGTCCGACATGACGCTGATGCCGGACCCCACCACCGCCTGCATCGACCCGTTCTTCGCAGAGACCACCATGGTCCTGACCTGCGACATTCTCGAGCCGTCGACCGGCGAACCCTACAACCGCGACCCGCGCGGCATCGCCAAGAAGGCGGAAGCTCAGGTCAAGGCGATGGGCATCGGCGACGCGGTCTATGTCGGTCCGGAAGCCGAATTCTTCGTGTTCGACGACGTGCGCTATTCAGCCTCTCCGTACAACACCGGCTTCAAGCTCGACTCCTCGGAGCTGCCGACCAACTCCGACACTGAATATGAAGGCGGCAACCTCGGTCACCGCATCCGCACCAAGGGCGGCTACTTCCCGGTTCCGCCGCAGGACTCGGTGCAGGACATGCGCTCGGAAATGCTCGGCGCCATGGCCAAGATGGGCGTCAAGGTCGAGAAGCATCACCACGAAGTCGCTTCGGCCCAGCACGAGCTCGGCATGAAGTTCGACACCCTGACCTACATGGCCGACCAGATGCAGGTTTATAAGTACTGCATCCATCAGGTCGCCCACATCTACGGCAAGACCGCGACCTTCATGCCGAAGCCGGTCTATGGCGACAACGGCTCGGGCATGCACGTGCACCAGTCGATCTGGAAGGATGGCAAGCCGACCTTCGCCGGCAACAAGTATGCCGACCTGTCGGAAACCTGCCTGTACTACATCGGCGGTATCATCAAGCACGCCAAGGCCATCAACGCCTTCACCAACCCGTCGACCAACTCCTACAAGCGTCTGGTCCCGGGCTATGAAGCGCCGGTGCTGCTCGCCTACTCGGCGCGCAACCGCTCGGCCTCGTGCCGCATCCCCTACACCACCTCGCCGAAGGCCAAGCGCGTCGAAGTCCGCTTCCCGGACCCGATGGCCAACCCGTATCTCGCCTTCGCCGCGATGCTGATGGCCGGTCTCGACGGCATCAAGAACAAGATCGATCCGGGTCCGGCGATGGACAAGGATCTGTACGACCTGCCGAAGGAAGAGCTGAAGCAGATCCCGACCGTGTGCGGCAGCCTGCGTGAAGCCCTCGAAAACCTCGACAAGGATCGCGCCTTCCTCAAGGTCGGCGGCGTGTTCGACGACGACTTCATCGACGCCTTCATCGAACTGAAGATGAGCGAAGTGGCGCGGTTCGAAATGACCCCGCACCCGGTCGAGTTCGAGATGTACTACTCGTACTGATCGCGGCGCGGCTTTTGCCGCGTCTCGCAATGGATCAAGGCGCCCTGGTCACCTGGGGCGCCTTTTTTCATGGTGTTTTCGTGGCCTGCGACAATCGGCCAAGCCGCCATGGCTCCGATGTGATTCATCGTCACCGCCGTTGATCTTGCGGTTAGTTGCTAGGCGCGTAGCATGGCCACGATCTTGGCTGCGGTCGCGCAGCACAGGGCCGCCCGAACGTCACCACCACTCAAGCTAAAGGTAACATCATCCAGCCCAGCACTGGGATCGCTCGCGACCAAGCCGCAGCGGCTCCGGCCAACACAGATCGGCGCGATTGATGATCGGCGGCGGCATTTTGCCAAGTTCCGGTCATGGCGCGCTGTCATGCTGGGGCACTCGGCTGGGGAGCCGCGCAATGCCCGCCTCCCCGCCATTGATGCGATGCGCTGGTTTGCGGCGGCCACTCCGGCCCCGGATGAACCAGAGCGGACTGCTTCTCGTCATCCGCCGCGGCAACCACGCTGCCGGCGCAACTCGAAAGGAAGCTGCCATGTCGACCCCCGATCTCACCCAAGCCTATCTGGAATGGACCAAGCAGAAGCTCGATGAATCGGCCGCCACCCTCGCCAAGGTCGAGGAAGCGGTCGGCAAGCTTGCCGACAGCGCCAGTGCCCAAAGCGCTGAGGCGCTGGCGCAGCTACGCACCGCTCAAGACGCCTTCAAAACCAAGGTCGACGAACTGTCGGCCGATCTTGGCGCCTCCAAGCAGGTGACCGACGCCGCGCTGCAGGCGGTGTCGGCGCAATGGACCGAGGTGGAATTGGCGTTCCAGAAGTTTTTGGCGACCTCCGGCGATCAGGCCAACCTGGTCAAGGAGACGCTGGCGGCCCGCGCCGAAGCGCAGCGGCAATCGGTGCAGGCGGCGATGCAGGCCATGCACAGCAACGCCGCGGCCGCGGTCGATCAGGGCCGCAAGGATGTCGAATCGGCGCTGCGACGCTGGACCGAGGAAGCCGAAAAGACCCTCGGCCCCAAACTCACCCAGCTGTCAGCGGCCGGCGACGAGACCTGGGATGCGTTGAAGAGTGGGCTTGGCGAAACCGCGGCGGTCTATGAGCGCACCTGGAGCAAAATCTCGCAGGCGTTCTCCAAGATCAAATAGCTGACGCCGAACCAGCCCTCGTCATGCCCGCGCTGGTCGCGGGTATGACGTCCTTCAAGCGGCACAGGTGTCGTGCGGACGGCCGCCACCCATCTCGCGTCAGCGAACTGAAATGGCGGCCTTCAATGGAGAAGCGGTCGGAGGCGTGGGCTTGATCAGCCCTCGCCGTCCACATCTTCATAGTGGCGCTCGGCCTGCTGTTGCCGCTCGGCCGACGGGCGGATCATCTCGCTGCGCAGCGCGTCAAAGCGCTCCTGCGCCTCTTGGGCGCGCTGGTCGATGAAGGCGATCACCTGCTCGCGCGGCAGCGGGCCGGTGCTGATCGGCCGCGACGCAAAGCCGATGGTTTCATCGACAAAGAACGCGCCGTCCTCGTCGCGCCGCGCGGTCCATTTGAAGCGCAGCGAATCGAGCGGTCCCGGACCGGAGCGCGAATAGCCGTCGATCTCCTCATCCGACATCGGCACCATGGGCGCCGCGACCGCAGCCGGCTCGCTGGCCACTGACTCGTCCTGCGCCGGTTCGGCCTCCTCGCTCGGCTGAGCGGCCTGCTCGGCCTCGGCCGGCTGATCGCCCTCGGCAACCGGTCCGGCATCGCTATCGTCAGCGGCAGCTTGGTCAGCGTCAGCCTCGTCGCCGGCGCTCTCGTCAGCCTCGGCCTGTTCGTTAGAGGCTTCGGCGTCCTGCTCCGGCTGCTCGGCGGCGGCTTCGGTTTCAACCTTATCGTCGCTGCTGGCCTCGGAAAGCTCGGACGCAGCCTGCGGCTCGTCGGTGCCGCCTGACGCGCTCGGCGGCGCGGCCGCCTCCTCCGCCTGGCGGGCGTCGCCTTCCGGCGCCGTCGCTTGTTCGGCAGGAACCCGCCGCGACGGTCCAAAAATGCTGGCAATCGCGGCGAGCGCGGAATTGGTGGGATCGTTCTGGCTCAAGATTTTTAAGTCCCCGACGGAGATCTGTCTGGCGCGCAACCGGCGGCAACGCCGGCGGCCGCACGCTTGTTCCAGAAACCCTATGGCTTTTTTAGGCGCAATTGGCCGGACGTCGAGTTATCCACGGCGACGGGCCGCCGCCAGCAGCACATGCCTCGCAACAGCGCTGGTCGGCCGGCTTTTTGTGCCGCAACTAATTACCGGCGGACTGTTGCAACGAAGACATATGAGTCGCCGCAAAGCAAGCCCGTCGCGGGCTCCAATACCGGCCCTGTGAACATCGGGTGCAGCATGGCCCGCTACCGTTCCGAGCCGCTTTTTCCCTTCAAAAACACGGCGGACTCACTGATACTTGAGCGGTCAGGAACCGGCGCCGGCCTGCAACCATCCCCATTTTCCACCACATTTAGTGTTTCGTTTAGAGACCCGCACTAATCCTTGACGGGCACAAAGGAGTCGGCCTAGGTTTGGCTCGTTCGGCGCCGTTGTTTCTTCAGTCCCGCCGGACGTTTCCATAACGGGCCCAGAACGCCAGCTCCGTCAACCATAGAGGTAACGGAGGACGGCGCATCTGTGCCTGTTTCATGGACCCAAACGGGGCTCGAACCGGGCTGACACGTTGGGCTCACAGCTGGGCTTAGGCCGACCGGCGCGATCCGATGGGCGAGCTCAGCGAATCCAGACCGAATAACGGTCTGAACCAGTAGCGAGGCGTTGAAGAAGCAGGACCCTGCCGGCATCGCCGGCCCAGGGTCAGGCGCAGAGTAAACAGGACCGGGACCACCCGGCCGCCGCGGGCCAACGCCTGCATATGACGAAATCGCCGGCGCGCCTAAGGCGGAGACGGCAACGAGAACGGGGCAAGACCATGCGAATCGAACGGCGCTACACCAAGGACGGCCAGTCTCCCTATGCGGAGATTGCGTTTCGGCTGACCACCAGCGAGATTCGCAATCCGGACGGCTCCGTGGTGTTCCGGCTCGACAATGTGGAAGTGCCCGAGGGCTGGTCGCAGGTCGCCTCCGACGTGCTGGCGCAAAAATATTTCCGTAAGGCTGGCGTCGCTGCGCGGCTGAAGAAGGTCGAAGAAGAGACCGTGCCGTCCTGGCTGTGGCGTTCGGTGCCGGACACCGAGGCGCTCGCCAAGCTGCCGGAGAACGAGCGCTATATTAGCGAGATTTCCGCCAAGCAGGTGTTTGACCGCCTCGCCGGCTGCTGGACCTATTGGGGCTGGAAGGGCGACTATTTCGAGTCTGAGGACTCCGCCCGCGCCTTCTTCGACGAGCTGCGCTTCATGCTCGCCAAGCAGATGGTCGCGCCGAATTCGCCGCAATGGTTCAACACCGGCCTGCACTGGGCTTACGGCGTCGATGGCCCCGGCCAGGGCCACTATTACGTCGATTACAAGACCGGCAAGCTGACCCGCTCCAAGTCGGCCTATGAGCATCCGCAGCCGCATGCCTGCTTCATCCAGGGCATCGAGGACGACCTCGTCAACGAGGGCGGCATCATGGACCTGTGGGTGCGCGAAGCCCGGCTGTTCAAGTATGGCTCCGGCACCGGCTCCAATTTTTCGCGCCTTCGTGGCGAAGGTGAACGCCTGTCGGGCGGCGGCCGCTCGTCCGGCCTGATGAGCTTCCTCAAGATCGGCGACCGCGCTGCCGGCGCCATCAAGTCGGGCGGCACCACCCGCCGCGCCGCCAAGATGGTGGTGGTCGATGTCGATCACCCCGATATCGAGGCCTATATCGACTGGAAGGTGAAAGAGGAGCAGAAGGTCGCCGCACTGGTGACCGGCTCCAAGATCAACCAAAAACACCTCAAGGCGGTGCTGAAGGCCTGCGTCAACTGCCAGGGCTCGGGCGACGATTGCTTTGATCCGGAGAAGAACCCGGCGCTGCGCCGCGAGATCAAGCTCGCCCGCCGCGCGCTGGTGTCCGACAACATGATCAAGCGCGTGATCCAGTTCGCCAAGCAGGGTTTTAAGGATCTCGACTTCCCGACCTATGACACCGACTGGGACTCCGAGGCCTATCTCACCGTCTCGGGCCAGAACTCCAATAATTCGGTATCGCTCAAGGACGACTTCCTGCGCGCGGTGGAAACCGATGGCGATTGGAATCTGACCGGCCGCACCACCAAGAAGGTGGTGAAGACGCTGAAGGCGCGCGATCTGTGGGACAAGATCGGCTACGCCGCCTGGGCCAGCGCCGATCCCGGCCTGCACTTCAACACCACCATGAACGACTGGCACACCTGCAAGGCGTCCGGCGAGATCCGTGCGTCCAATCCGTGCTCGGAATACATGTTTTTGGACGACACCGCCTGCAACCTGGCCTCGGCCAATCTGCTGGCGCTCTATGACACCGAGCAGAACCGCTTTGACATTGATGCGTTCGAGCATCTGTGCCGGCTGTGGACCGTCGTGCTGGAAATCTCGGTGCTGATGGCCCAGTTCCCGTCAAAGCAGATCGCCGAACTGTCCTACGAATTCCGCACCCTGGGTCTCGGCTTTGCCAATATCGGCGGCCTGTTGATGTCGATGGGCCTGTCCTACGACTCCAAGGAAGGCCGCGCGCTGTGCGGCGGCATTGCCGCGATCATGACCGGCACCGCCTACGCCACCTCGGCCGAGATGGCGCAGAAGCTTGGCCCCTTCCCCGGCTACAAGAAGAACGCCGAGCACATGCTGCGGGTGATCCGCAATCATCGCCGCGCCGCCCATGGCGAAGCGCGCTGCTATGAAGCGCTCGCCGTCAATCCGGTGCCGCTCGACCACGAATCCTGCCCGCAGCCGCAGGTGATCGAGCACGCCAAGGCCGCCTGGGACAAGGCGCTGGCGCTCGGCGAAGAGCATGGCTATCGCAACGCCCAGGTCACCGTGCTGGCGCCGACCGGCACCATTGGCCTCGTCATGGACTGCGACACCACCGGCATCGAACCCGACTTCGCGCTGGTGAAGTTCAAGAAGCTGGCCGGCGGCGGCTACTTCAAGATCATCAACCGCGCGGTGCCGGCGGCGCTGCGGGTGCTGGGCTATCCCGAGCACCAGATCGCCGAGATCGAAGCCTATGCGGTCGGCCACGGCTCGCTCGCCAATGCCCCGGCGATCAACCACAGCACGCTGAAAGCCAAGGGCTTTGATGACGACGCGCTCGCCAAGGTCGAAAAGGCGCTGCCGACCGCGTTCGACATCAAGTTCGCCTTCAACAAGTGGACTTTTGGCGAGGACTTCCTCAAGGACACGCTGAAAATCGACGCCGAAGCGATGGCGCAGCCGAATTTCGACCTGCTCGCCGCGCTCGGCTTTAGCAAGCGCGAGATCGACGCCGCCAACATCCACATCTGCGGTGCCATGACCGTGGAAGGCGCGCCGCATCTCAAGCCTGAACACTATGCGGTGTTCGACTGCGCCAATCCGTGCGGCAAGATCGGCAAGCGCTATCTGTCGGTGGAAAGCCACATCCGCATGATGGCGGCGGCGCAGCCGTTCATCTCCGGCGCGATCAGCAAGACCATCAACATGCCGAACGACGCCACGGTCGAAGACTGCAAGTCGGCCTACATGCTGTCGTGGAAGCTGGCGCTGAAAGCCAACGCGCTGTATCGCGACGGCTCAAAGCTGTCGCAGCCGCTCAACGCGCAGCTGATCAGCGACGATGAGGACGAAGACGACGCGCTCGAGGCGTTTTTGGAGAAGCCGATGGCGGCGCGCGCCGCCCACGTCTCCGAAAAGGTGGTGGAGCGCCTGGTCGAGCGCATCGTGGTGATGCGCGAACGCGAGCGCATGCCCGATCGCCGCAAGGGTTATACCCAGAAGGCGGTGGTCGGCGGCCACAAGGTCTATTTGCGCACCGGCGAGTATGATGACGGCCGGCTCGGCGAGATCTTTATCGACATGCACAAGGAAGGCGCGGCGCTGCGCTCCTTCATCAACAATTTCGCGATCGCGGTGTCGCTCGGCCTGCAATATGGCGTGCCGCTCGAGGAATATGTCGATGCCTTCACCTTCACCCGCTTCGAGCCCGCCGGCCCGGTGCAGGGCAACGACTCGATCAAATACGCCACTTCGATCCTGGACTACGTGTTCCGTGAGCTGGCGGTGAGCTATATGGGCCGCTTCGACCTCGCCCATGTCGATCCGACCGAGAGCGGTTTTGATGCGCTCGGCCGCGGCATCGCCGAGGGCAAGACCCCCGATGGCACCGCCCCTGCCCCGGCCTCGGCCACCAAATATCTGTCGAAGGGCCTGACCCGCTCGCGCACCGATAATCTGGTGGTGATGCGCCAGCCCTCCGGCGCCGAGACCACGCGCAGCGTCTCGACCGCCAACGTCACCTCGCTGGGCGGCAGCCACAGCAGCGCGCGCGTCGCCGATCAGATCGAAGGCACCACGGCGTTGAAGCAGGAAGCCGAGCACGATCTGTCGCCGACCGAAAAGCTCGAAGCGCTGCAGCGGGGCAAAACCACGCAGGTGCGCGAACAAGCCGCGCCCTCCAAGGCCGAACGCCGCGCGGAAGCGAAGGCCAAGGGCTATGAGGGCGAGATGTGCTCGGAGTGCGGCAACTTCACGCTGGTGCGCAACGGCACCTGCATGAAGTGCGATACCTGCGGAAGCACGACGGGGTGCAGCTGAGCTACTAGTCCACAGGTTGAAGGGCGGCGACTACTCGCCGCCCTTCACATTACAGAACATATCATGAACGATATCAGATGCAGCAATAGGAGCCGAACATGGCGAAGCGCGATTATCATGTGGTACCAAATGGCGATCGTGGTGGCTGGGACATCCGGCGCGAGGGATCAGAAAGATCAAGCGGCCATTTTGAGCGCAAGTCCGATGCCATGGGCAGAGGAAGGGAGTTAGCGCGAGACCGACAAACCGAGCTAGTCGAACATGGGCGCAACGGCCGCATTCAGGACAGCGACAGCTATGGAAACGACCCGATCCCTCCGAGGGATCGTAAGCACTAGCCGCAGTAAGCCGATCGTATAAGCAGATAGCATGCCCGTTCATTTCAACAAGCGCCTACTCTAAGTTCGGAGACCGAATGACCGATACCGACTATCCGGCTCTCTTCTTGTGCTCAGATGACGCCTCAAACAAGTTTCAATCGCAGTTCCTGCTGTTGGTAAGAGTTGAATATGCCGCACTCTTCCTAGCCGCAGTATTCTCCATGAATTTTCTGAACGGAGTTTGGTACTATTTTTCGTATGCTATGATTTTCCTGATTGGCTTGGCGGTATTGCTCACAAGGGCACTGCGCAAGCCAGAGCAAGACTGGTATCGGTGCCGCGCACTCGCCGAAAGCGTGAAAACTTTAACTTGGCGCTATGTTATGCATGCGGCACCATTCGATCACCTATCTGGCGACGAGCAACAAGCTAAGGCCGAACTTCGAAATCAGCTTCATTCGATTTTTGCCCAGAACCGAACAACTGCCGAGAAGATCACTAGTGATTGGTCTGGCAACGACCAGATTACCGACGGAATGCGGAAAATCCGCTCAATGACAATGCAAGATCGCTTAGCTTACTACATCAAGAATCGAATTGCTGATCAAAGAGAGTGGTACACTCGAAAAGCGACACGCAACAAGAAGGGGGCGACCCTCTGGGTCGCCGTGAGTGCATGCGTATATGTATCGGCCTGTGCGCTCGCATTGGGACGTATCGCTGCGCCGGAATGGCTGTATTGGCCAATCGAGCCTTTGATTGTGATCGCAGCCTCCGTGGTTGGCTGGATGCAGATCAAGAAGTTTAACGAATTAGCAGCCGCCTATACTGTTACCGCCCATGAAATTGGCCTCATCAAAATGCAGACCGACGCGATCTCAACAGACGCGGAATTTTCTGAATTTGTGAACGACGCGGAGAAAGCATTTTCTCGCGAGCACACACTGTGGATCGCAAGACAATCCGACTGAGGAATACATCAAGTGACAGAAACGGCTTACATCGTATTCGACGGCGACAATGACATGTGGGCTTACGGTTACATAAAGGGATGGAAGGCAAACAAAAACATCGACTTTGAATACAATGACGCACACGACCTCGACAACATGACTTCTCGGGCGCAGGGAGAGCACTATGTCAAGTCTAAATTGCGAGAAAGAATGTGTCAGTCAAAGGCAGTTGTGGTCTTGGTTGGGCAGAAAACAAAGAATCTATACAAGTACGTGCGCTGGGAACTGGAGCTAGCGCTAGAACTCGGGGTGCCCATTATTGCTGCGAACCTCAACAAAAAGAATGGCCAAGACTCAGATCTTTGTCCTGCAATTATTCGAGACTGCGCTGCAGTTGTACACATTCCCTATAAGCTGGACGCCTTGAAGCACGCAATGAGCAATTTTCCCGCTTTCTATCGTCAACTCAGTAATGACGAAAAACGAGCAAAATATTCTTACTCCTACAAGATGTTTGACTGATCGAATTTAGAGCCCGTAGCGGATTAGCGCAGCGTAATCCGCCAATCGCTAAGCGGCGCAATACGCTGCGCTATTGCGCCCTAAACGTCTGCGCTATGCTGATGGCTCCGCGCTGGCTCCCGCCGCTCACCCGCCCAACAATGAACCCCAACCGCCAGCCAGCGCAGCCGGGATGGAGCGAAGCGAAATCCGGGCTACAGATACCTATTCTGGCAGTTTGCAGGTCAGCACGTAGGATGGGTTGAGCCCTTGCGAAACCCATCGATACGAACCTGCGCGGCTGATGGGTTTCGCAAGAGCTCAATCATCCTACCGATGCACGGGCGTTCGGGACGATGGGTTTCGCAAGGGCTCAACCCATCCTACACGGTGTCTGCTCCCGGCCATGCACTGCGTCGGTGCGGTTCATCCCGTCCAAAACCGCCGCAAGAGACAACAGCCGACGACTTTGGTTGTTGTCCTTCGACCGCTTCGCCAATCGCCGAAGCTCGCCGGCCGAAAAGTCCGTTCGCAATGGCACCGCTGATGGCATCGAGCGAATCCTCCCCGCGCCATCGAATCAGATCGGCGCCGGGCTCGCGTTCACAAATGAGTCAGAGAGCGGCGCCCTTGGTATAAGACCGCCCCGCCGCGTTGGGTCTCTGGAAGAAGAGATCCGTTCGAGAGACTATTGGGCCCGATTCCAAATCGCGCGAGGTCATTCAGGAAAGGAAGCGAGTCCCAAAGCTTGTCTCCGATCAGGTGCGCGCCCTGTAGACCAGAAACGCGGCCGTCTTTCGGTCCAACCCAATTTCGTGTTTCTGTGGGTCGGGTAAGCCCGTAGGGCGGAATAGCGGAGCGTATTCCGCCATTCACCACGCGGCGGCGCAATGCGCTGCGCTATTGCGCCCTACGTGCTGTGCAGATTTCCGCGACCGACGCTGATGGACATTGTGAGCCATCAGGCGTTCGAATATGGCCGACGCGATCGCCCGACCGGCGACACCTTCGCGGCTGGAGGTAGATCATCGTGAATTCACTCCGCCACTTTGTTGTTCCACCTCAGTCCGGGCGAGGATTCCGTGTCAGGCAAGGGCAGCATGTCCGCGTGATCGATCCCGAAGGACAGCAAGTGGCGGATATGTGGGCTTTCACCACCAGCGGCGGACTGGATTGGCTCAGCACGTCGCAGACCCGCGACATTACCGAACGCCTCTTCCCGATTGCCGGCGAATGTTTTTACAGCGAGCGTGCCGAGCGATTGTTGACGCTGGTCGAGAACAATTCCCCTAGCCTACATGACACGCTGTTCCCGGCCTGCAATCCTGGGTTGTACGAGCGAGCCGGACTGTCGGGTCATCCGAATTGTCGGGACAATCTGCTGGCAGCGGTGCACGAAGCCGGGATAGAGCCTGCTATTGTACCGGACCCGGTGAACTTCTTCCAGAACTCATCGCCTCAACCAAATGGACGCTTGGAAGTCCTGGCCTCAAACAATCCACCTGGAGGCAATGTGGTGTTGCGCGCCGAAACGGATTTGCTCCTCGTTATAACGGCGTGTTCCGTGGATTTTCACCCTACAAATGGGGGAATATGCACTGCAATTGCCGTCGAGATTGAATGACAGGCAGCTTCTAAAGTCCTGATTTGCTCGATAGCCCGTAGGGCGGATCAGCGAAGCGTAATCCGCCCTACACCGCGCGGCGGCGCAATACGCTGCGCTATTGCGCCCTACACTCGTTGATCCCAAGGGCTTGGCATGAGCATTTCGGCGACCAGCGTTAAATTCGACGACGACGTGATGTGGGTTGCGCTCAGCGACGGCCGCACCTTGGGAATTCCGCTGGCTTGGTTCCCTCGCCTGCTGCACGCAACGCCATCGCAGCGCACCAATGTCGAGATTAGCCGCGTCGGGCTGCACTGGGACGAGCTCGACGAGGACATATCCGTCGCAGGCCTGCTTGCAGGACGGGGCGACGTCACCCGCCAAAGTGAGCGGGTCGGGTCATAACGCGTCCGCTATTTGATCAACTCGGCAGAAAGCTGTAGCCCGGATGGAGCGCAGCGAAATCCGGGACCGGCGTCGAGGCGCAGCACAATCTCCCCGGATTACGCTGCGCTTCATCCGGGCTACAAATTATCTTTCAAGCTCGTAGGTGGATTAGCGTAGCGTAATCCGCCGAAAAGCGCCAAGTGGAAGGCCAAATTCGGCGGAATGGACGTGTCGGAGGCCAAGCGGCTGAAGGCGCTGGAGGACGAGAACACGCGGCTCAAGCGGCTGTTGGCGGACGCCATGCTGGACAATGCCGCCCTGAAGGATCTTCTGGGAAAGAATGTATGGTCCGCCTCGTCCATGCAAGGGCTGCGCGACATCGCAAATGACGATTCCAGTTGCATAAATGTATCCGGCCTCTCGCGAGTGGACTGCTGTTGCAGCCAGGCCATGATGAGATTCGCACACGCCGTTCCCAATAAATGGTTCGGGCACGAAGCCCGCTTTTTTGCACAGGACTTACGGCATGTTGATCCACTGTTTCGTCATCACCATTCCCGAGCCTTGCAATCGAGCCAGGAGCGTTAGGTGAACGCAGGATCTCTACGTTCGTAGAGCGCTCCAGGCTTAGTCAGGACAACCCAGACGATCCGGGCAATCTTAGCGGCAAGTGCGACGACAGCTTTGTTGGGATGCATCCGAGCCTGAAGGCCATCCAACCAGCTCCCCAATCGATCTTTTGTTCGATCGAGGTGCCGAAAGCACGAACGCGCGCCATGCACGAGAAGTTTGCGAACATAGCGGTTTCCTCGCTTGCTGATGCCGAGAAGCCTTTGCTTCCCGCCGGTCGAGTATTCTCGAGGGACAAGCCCCAGCCAAGCAGCCAGGTCGCGAGCCTTCTGGAATTGTCGTCCGCAACCAACGGCCGCCAGAAGTGCGGTTGCTCCCAAGGCTCCAATGCCGGGGATCGTCATGAGCCGTCGAGCCACATCCTCGCGACTGGCAATCGCCTCGATCTCGCGTGTGACGTCACTAATCCGCTTCTCCAATTGGCGCAGATCGCTGAACAACTCAGCGATCAGCTTACGCATTGCCGGCGAAAGGTCGTTTGATTGATCCTCGAGAACCAGTGGAAGATCAACTTTGAACTGACCTGCGCCCTGGCGTAGAGCGATGCCGTATTCAAGGCAGAAGGCCCGCATCTGATTGATCAGACGCGTTCTCGTTCCGATCATCTGGTCCCGGACCCGGTGCAAAGCCTGAAGATCGGCTTGTTCCTCGCTCTTTAGTGCAGCGAATCGCATCGTCGGTCGAGTGGCTGCCTCAGCGATTGCCTCCGCGTCGATGATGTCGCTCTTGTTCGATTTGACGTAGGGCTTCACAAATTGTGCTGGGATCAAGCGCACCTTATGCCCGAGCGCCTGTATCTTCCTGGCGAGCCACTGAGAGCCGGCGCACGATTCCATGCCCACGATCGCCGGGGCGGCTCGCTCGAAGAACTGCAGCAGTGTGTCGCGTCGGAAACGAACCTTCTGGACTGGGACGCCATCGCTTCCGAGGCCGACGACGTGAAATATGTTCTTGCCAATGTCAATTCCGTAGGCAGCCGCTCGGCGCTGCACATTGCATTTTGGCATTGCAACCTCCTTCGGTCTAACAGCCTCATGATGCGGCAGGAGGGCGAGGCGGACCATCCCATTAATGGTAACGCCCGTCGCCAAGCGGGAAGCTGTCGGTCATCTCGTGACCACCTACGAGATGACCGAGCGGCGGGCGTGTAAAGCCATCGGCTGCTACCGCATGACAGCCAGATATCAGACGAGCCGGAGCGATGATGCCGGGCTGCGCCAACGTATGAGGGAGATCGCCCATGAGCGCCGGCGCTTTGGCTATCGGCGCCTCCACGTCCTGCTCAAGCGTGAGGGCTACCTGGTCAATCACAAGAAGCTGTTCCGTCTGTACCGTGAGGAGAAGCTCACAGTACGCCGCAGGGGTGGCCGCAAGCGGGCCCTCGGCACACGAGCACCTATGACCGTGCCGGTGCTCCCGAATGAGCGCTGGTTGCTCGACTTCGTGTCGGATCAGATGACCGATGGTCGACGCTTCCGCATTCTGACTGTGGTCGACGACTGCACCCGCGAGTGCCTGGCGCTGGTGGCCGACACCTCGCTCTCGGGCGCCCGGATCGCACGAGAACTGGACCGGCTGGTCGCCGAGCGCGGCAAGCCCAAGATGGTGGTGAGCGACAATGGCAGCGAGTTCACCAGCAATGCCATCCTGACATGGGCCGATCAGAGCCGTGTCGCCTGGCACTACATTGCGCCGGGAAAACCCATGCCAAACGCCTTCATCGAGAGCTTCAATGGCCGCCTGCGGGATGAACTGCTGAACGAAACGCTGTTCACCTCGCTCGCCCAGGCCTGCGTCGCGCTCCGGTGCTGGCGAGCCGACTACAATGATGCACGACCGCACTCACAGCTCGGGTGGCAGACGCCATCGGAGTTCGCCGCCACCGGCAATCCGCGTCGGGATCTGGCGCTGCGCTATATCGAAAGCTCCGCGCCAGCTCCCGCCACCGCCCAGATGGGCACATCCAACCGCCCGAACGAACTCAGACCTGGATAAAACTTGGGGGCAAGGTCACAACCACCAGCGCTACCACGAGAGCCTGAAGAACCTCACCCCCGCCGACGTCAACTTCGGACGCGGCAACACCATTCTCCTCGAACGCGAAAGGATCAAGCGCGAGACCATCAAACAGCGACGATTGAGCTTTCAATAGGTTGTCCACCCGGTCCTGACCGAGCAAGCTGAAGTTGCTGATGCTTCATGCTTTCCCGGAGGAGGACCGGATGAACATTCACAAGAATGCCCGCCGGACGCCGCGTGGTCGAGAGCGGATCGTGCGGCAGCAAGCGTAGCCCGGATGGAGCGCAGCGAAATCCGGGACCGGCGTCGAGGCGCAGCACAATCTCCCCGGATTACGCTGCGCTTCATCCGGGCTACAAATTATCTTTA
>NZ_QJTI01000001.1:0-158355 GCF_003217325.1 Rhodopseudomonas faecalis | reverse complement strand
CCCGGATGGAGCGCAGCGAAATCCGGGACCGGCGTCGAGGCGCAGCACAATCTCCCCGGATTACGCTGCGCTTCATCCGGGCTACAAATTATCTTTAAAGATCGTAGCAACCATTAGAGCGCGGTGTGGTTTTCGACCCATGGCGAGCCGCGCTGGACGACGGTGTTTGCGTAGATGATGAGCTTTCGAGCGCAGGCGACGAGGGCGTAATTGTGCGCATAGCCTCGGGTTTTGAGGCGGGCGTAGAGCGCGCACAGGGCCTTGTTCCAGCGGAAGGAGGCCGGCAGCGCCGCAGCAAACAGCGAGCGACGTAGGCGGGCTTGGCCACCTCCAATGTGGCGCTCTCCCTTACGCTTGCCGCTGTCGTCGTCGAACGGCGCAAGCAAGTGTAGCCCGAATGGAGCGCAGCGCAATCCGGGACTGGCGTCGAGGCGGAGCACAATCTCCCCGGATTACGCTGCGCTTCCTCCGGGCTACAGATAACTGTTCAGCTCGTAGCTCTTAGGGCGGATGAGCGAAGCGTAATCCGGCGCCAAGGGCACACTACGCCGCGCTATTGCGCCCTACGCGCTGCAGGCCGGCGGACGCGGCGGGATCGATCGCACCGCATAGACCACGCCGGCCCCTGCGCGGGCGGCAGACGCCGAGCTTGACGTTTACTCGGCACCCGCGGCGGGTGCGACAAGGCCCGCATCAACACCTACGTCGAGACCGGCGCGGGCTTGGCCGGCGCTTTGACAAGCCCGCGCGGAGCATCAGACAAGCAGATCCGCTAGATAAGCACCGATAGAGTCGGCTCCGACCATCCATTCGACCTGGTCGGTACTGGCGAAATAGCCCGCAGCCCGTAGGGCGGCTGAGCGCAGCGTTATCCGCCGATCAGCGCCAACGGCGCAATACGCTTCGCTATTGCGTCCTACGCGCTTCGTGGTCGACTATGGGGGGACGGCGATACACGAAGTTTTTGATGACGGCCGCACCGCCCTACTCGCTGACGGCCTGTTGAGTCCCGTTGGGCTTACCGTGTCCCCATCGGGCGACCTCATTTCGGCGGATTGGGGAAATGGTGCCGTTTACTGCGTTCCGCTGGCATGATGGCACCCCCGCCGTAGCCATCACGCAGGCGTTTCGAGAGCTGTCCGGTTTTCCCGCACCAGTTCGACAAGAAACTCGCTGACCACGCGGACCCGACGCGACTGCGCCAAATCGGAATGGACGGCGAGCCAGATTTCCTGGTCGATGCCGATGTCGGCTTGCAGGCAAACGAGATCATTCTGCCGCCCGAGGAAATGCGGCAACACGGCAAGGCCGACGCCTGCGATTGCCGCCGATAGCTGCGCCGACATAGTGGTGGTCGCCAGAACCGGCGGATGCCCGCGCAGCGCACGCTCGATCCATTGCGCGGCGGGAAGATGAGCGTAAGTCTCGCACCATGTAATGAAACGGTCGGTCTCAAGCCGTGCTGTTTCGTGTCTCTGCACGGCATAGGCCCGCGAAGCATAAAGACCGAAGCCAAGCGTTCCGAGACGCCGGATCGTGACATTTCCGCGTTGGGGTTTGATCAGTCGGACAGCAAGGTCGGCATCACGCCGATGCAGGTTGACCGTCTGAACATCAGTGACGACTTCAAGCGTCAGATCGGGATACTGGCTGGTCAGCTTCGGCATGGCCGGGATGATGATGTGGTTCGCCAGCGTCTCGGCCGTAGCCAGCCGGACGCGCCCTGCGATCTCAGTCTGCGCGGCCGATCCTTCGGTAAAGGCATCAGCCGCCTGTTCCAGCGCTTCGGCGCGCTCCAGAAGCGCCGCGCCGTCATCGGTCAGCCGGTAGCCATTCTGGTGACGGCTGAAAAGCTTCAGGCCGAGCGCGGCTTCGAGCCGTTCGATCTGGCGCGAAACAGTGGCGAGACCGGCCCCGAGATTCGCCGCCGCACCACTTAGTGATCCGCAGCGTGCAATGGCGAGGAATACGCGCGCGTCGTCCCATCGCAGGCGGGTTACGTCATGCTTTCCGATTTCGGAAATCGGATTACGGCTTTTGGCAGCTTTCTTCATCAAAAAAGAAAGCCATCTTTAGCCTGCGCAAACAAGGAACAAAGCAATGCAACATCGAATGCTCAGCCCTGATCTTTCGGTATCCACCATCGGTCTCGGGTGTATGGGAATGAGTGAGTTCTATGGCCCACGCGACGACGCAGAATCCTTGACGGTCCTGCGGCGGGCGGTTGATCTCGGCATCGACTTTTTTGATACCGCCGACACCTATGGCCCGCACCATAACGAGGAACTGATCGGCCGCTTCCTCGCCGAGACCGGCGCGAACGTGAAGATCGCCACCAAGTTCGGCATCGTGCGGAAGCCTGGCGAATACACCCGCACCATCGACAACAGCGCCGACTATGTGCGCCGCGCTTGTGAAGCCTCGCTCAAGCGGCTCGGGGTGGAACAGATCGACCTCTATTACGTCCATCGCATCGACCGCGAACGTCCCATCGAGGAGACGATGGAAGCGCTGGCCGCGCTGAAACGCGAGGGCAAGATCGGTCATATCGGGCTTTGCGAGGTCAGCGCCGAGACGCTGCGCCACGCTCATGCTGTCCATCCGGTAACGGCGGTGCAGACCGAATACTCACTCTGGACCCGCGACGTGGAATCCGAAATCCTGCCGACCTGCCGGGAACTGGGCATCGGCTTCGTCGCCTATTCTCCGCTTGGACGCGGGTTTCTCACCGGACGCTTTCAGGCCGGATCGCAATTCGAGGATGGTGATTTCCGCGCCAGCCTGCCGCGCTTCGCGCCGGACAATGCCGCCATCAATGGCGCGCTGGTCGAACTCGTGCGCGGTATCGCAGCCGAACAGAACTGCACCCCGGCGCAGGTGGCATTGGCATGGTTGCTGGCGAAGGGCGACGACATCGTGCCGATTCCCGGCACCAAGCGGATCAAGTATCTCGAAGAAAATGTCGCCGCCGCCGCGATCACGCTCAACGAGACGGCGCGCACCATTCTCGAACAGGCTCTGTCCAGCCTGCCCGTTTCCGGAGAGCGCTACACGGCGGAAGGCATGAAGGGGGTCAACGTATGAGCCCCCCCGAACGAGAGACTATCGTGCGGATGATCGCCATCGGCGGTGCCGAGAACCTTGAAGTCGCGCAGCTTCCATCGGAACAACCTGCCGCCGGCATGGTTCGCGTCCGGCACCTTGCTGTCGGGGTGAACTTCATCGACATCTATCACCGCACCGGCCTTTATCCGCTCTCTCTGCCCGCCATCCTCGGCGTTGAGGCCGCCGGGATGATCGAAGCCGTTGGCGAAGGCGTCACCGGCTTTGCTATCGGGGATCGTGTCGCCTATGCGGGTGGGCCAGTCGGCGCCTACGCAACGGCGCGCTCTTTGCCGGTTTCGCGGCTCATCAAGCTACCGGAGGATCTTGAGTTTCACATCGCGGCGGCGTCGATGCTCAAAGGGCTGACAGCTCATATGCTGCTAACCCGCACCTACACCGTCGAGCGGGGAACGACCTTGCTTATCCACGGGGCTGCTGGCGGCCTGGGGTCGATCCTCGTGCGTTGGGCGAAGCATCTTGGGGCTACAGTGATCGGCACGGCCGGATCGGCCGCAAAGGCGGACATCGCGCGATCCTATGGCGCGGACCACGTCATAGTCGGGCGTGACGCCGATCTTGTGTCGGAGGTCGGATCGCTGACCCACGGCGTTGGCGTGGATTTCGCTATCGACGGAATCGGTGGCGATACGCTGCTCAAAAGTCTGGCCTGCACCCGGCGCTTCGGGACAGTCGCAAGCATTGGTCAGGCAGCCGGGCCAATTCCGCCGCTTGCGCTCGAGGACATCGGCCCCATCCGTTCGCTATCGCTCGCCCGGCCGAGTGTGATGGCTTATGCCGCCGATCTGCCGACCTATCGTCAGGCGGCCGCGGCCTTGCTCGAAATGATGCATAAGGGCGTATCCGCAGAAATCGGCCGCAAGTATCCTTTGGCCGATGCCGCGCAGGCCCAATCCGATCTGGAAGCCGGTCGTACGACCGGAAGCCTCTTGCTTATTCCGTAAGCTGACGGGATGCGTAGGCGGCGGAGCAATACACAAGCCCGTATTGCTGTTGAGCATCGCGTAGTCCGCCGATCAGCGCCAACGGCACAATACGCGTCTCTATTGCGCCCTACGCACGGGTGGAAGACTCTCGCCCTCGGCTACATTTTCGAAAGTTTGGGGACCGAGGCAAGGCACCGCTGTAGAGACCATCACCCACGTCGCCTGCCGGTCAACTGCTGGCGAGAGATAGGAGGCCTCTGGTTGACGGCCAGAGGCCTCCCCGAACACGGCGAGTCAGATCACGCTCAATCAGTGCAGTCCGCTTTTTCCAGCACTGATCTGGCGGATCTGCCGCGCCGCGTCGACCATGTTGACCAACGCGCCCTCGACTTCCTTCCAGCCGCGGGTTTTCAAGCCGCAATCGGGATTGACCCACAACTGCGCATCGGACAATCGCTGACGCGCCAGTTTGAGTAAGTTGGTCATTTCCTCGACCGAAGGCACGCGCGGCGAGTGGATGTCGTACACGCCAGGGCCGATCTCATTGGGATATTTGTAGGTCTTGAACGCTTCCAGCAGTTCCATCTTGGAGCGCGACGTCTCGATCGAGATCACATCGGCATCCATCGCCGCGATCGCGTCGATGATGTCATTGAACTCAGAGTAGCACATATGGGTGTGGATCTGGGTCTCGTCCCTGACACCCGACGACGCCACGCGGAAGCTTTCGACCGCCCAATCAAGATAGGTCTTCCATTCCGAGCGACGCAGCGGCAATCCCTCGCGTAGCGCCGCCTCGTCGATCTGAATCATCCTGGCCCCTGCCCGCTCGAGATCAAACACCTCGTCGCGGATCGCCAGCGCGATCTGCCGGCACGCCGTGCTGCGCGGCACGTCGTCACGAACGAACGACCAGTTCAGGATCGTCACCGGCCCGGTCAGCATGCCCTTCATCGGTTTGTTAGTGAGCGACTGCGCATAGGTCCACCAGTTGACCGTCATCGGCTCCGGGCGCGACACGTCGCCGAACAGGATCGGCGGTCGCACGCAGCGCGAGCCATAGCTCTGCACCCAGCCTTCCTTGGTGAAGGCGAAGCCGGACAGCTGCTCGCCAAAATACTGCACCATGTCGTTGCGCTCGAATTCGCCATGCACCAGCACGTCGAGCCCGATCGTCTCTTGCCAGCGCACGGTGCGCGCGGTCTCCTCGCGCAGAAAGTCGTGATAGTCACCTTCCGAGATGATGCCCTTGGCGTAGTCCGAGCGTGCCTTACGCACCTTCGCGGTTTGCGGGAATGATCCGATCGTGGTGGTCGGAAATGGCGGCAGCCCAAGCCGCTTGCGCTGCAAAGCCGCCCGGGTCGCAAAGCTGCTGGTGCGCTTCATCATCTCGCGGGTGATGGCGGCGGTGCGGCCGGTTACAGCCGGACTATGGACTTTCGGCGAACTGCGCCGCGCATGAGCGGCCTTGGCCGAAGCGTCCAGCTCCGCCTGCACCACGCCCCTCCCTTGGCTGAGCGCACAGCCGAGCGCCGACAATTCGCCCATCTTCTGAATCGCAAACGACAGCCAGCTCTTGAGATCGGGATCGAGATCGGTCTCAAGCTCAAGATCGATCGGCACGTGCAGCAGCGAGCACGATGGCGCCACCTGCACGCGATCCACGCCACGCTGCGTGGCGATCGGCTCGATCCGATCGAGCAGCTCGCCAAGATCGGCGCGCCAGATGTTGCGCCCGTCGATCACGCCGAGCGACAACACCAGATCATCGGGCGCGCGCGTCACGACTTCATAAATCTGCGAAGGTGCGCGCACCAGATCGACATGCAGCCCCGCCACCGGCAATGACAGCGCGGTATCGAGATTGTCGCCGAGATCGCCAAAATAGCTGGTCAGCATGATCTTGAGATCCGGCAACGCCTGCGCGATCTGTGCATAGGCATCGCGGAACGCCGCGCGTGCGGCGTCGTCGAGATCGAGCACCAGCGCCGGTTCATCCAGTTGAACCCACTGTGCGCCCTCATCATGCAAGCGGCGCAGGATATCGAGATAGACCGGGACCAGCTTCGGAAGCAGCGACAGCGGCTTCAGCGCCGGATCCTTGCTCTTGCTGAGCTTGAGGAATGTGACCGGACCGAGCAGCACGGGCCTGGTGTCGTAGCCGAGCGCCTTAGCCTCGCGATATTCCTCCAGCGCCTTCAGCGACGACAGTTGGAAACGTTGATCGGCGACCAGTTCCGGCACCATGTAGTGATAGTTGGTGTCGAACCACTTGGTCATCTCCTGTGCGGGAACGCCTTGTGTGGGCGCGCCGTCCTGCTCGGCCTTCCCCTGGCAGCCGCGCGCCATCGCGAAAGTGGTGGCCAGCGACACCGCGCCGCCGTTCCAGCCATAGATTTCCGGAATTGCGCCGACCATGATGCTGGTGTCCAGCACGTGGTCGTAGAACGTAAAATCGTTCGACGGGATCACCGTGACACCCATCGCCTTCTGGCGTGCCCAATTTGCGGCCCGCAAAACCGCGGCCGTTTTGAGCAGATCGGCTTCGGTCGACTTGCCAGACCAGTAGCTTTCGAGCGCGGTCTTCAACTCGCGCCGAGGGCCGATGCGCGGCGTGCCGAGTGTGGCAACCGGAACAGTCGACCGGACTGTGGTGGCAGAGATTTTGGTACCAGAGATTGTGGTAGCAGAGATTGTGGTAGCAGACACGGCTTAACCCCATTTTTGGGGGCAAGGCCTTAGCGACGCGACGTGAGATCCCCAAAGCCGCGATGACGACGGGGCCACAATGCGCACCACCGGGGCACCCCGCCCGAGGACGTTTAGTTCGTCGAGGCAGGTCTCCTGGCTCGCGGGTCGCGGCCTTCGTTCAACCTTCCCGGGATCACTCCCAGTGGCACTCGAGAACGTCGGCTCGCCGCTTACAGTTGCGGGGGCAGCGCCGGTGTTGCACCGGCTTCCCTCTTAGCTCCGGATCAATCGATCCGCAGACCTCGGCGTCGCGCACTATTGGGCGTGCGGCGATACGCTGTCAAGCATTGCCTCACGTGACTATCAACTGACTACGCACGTCCGACGTCACTTTCGAGCGCCGTCGCGAATAGGTGCAGCCGCAATAGTCTTGTCGATAGAACCCCTGTTGTTTTGCCAGATTCTGAGATCGGTCTGCGCCGCCTCGTTTACGCCAGTTATGCCCCCAGTAAATCAAACCTGGATAATCCGCTACCGCCCGCTGGCCGCTGGCATCGACCTGATTGATATTCTTCCAACGCGAAATACCAAGCGATGTCGCAATCACCGGAAAATTATTGGCATGCGCGTAGCGCGCGGTTTGCTCAAGGCGGAGATCGAAGCAGATCGAACAACGCGCGCCGCGCTCCGGCTCGGCTTCCAGGCCGCGCACGCGCGCAAACCACACCGACGAATCATAGTCGAAATCGACAAACGGAATGCCGTGCGCAATCGCGAAACGCTGCAGCTCGGCCTTGCGGTTAAAATACTCGCGGCGCGGATGAATGTTGGGATTGTAAAAGAAGATCGTGTGATCGATCTGTGACCAGAGCAGCGTCTCGATCACTTCTCCAGCGCAAGGTGCGCAGCAGCAATGCAGCAACACCTTGCTTTGGTCACAGGGGCAACTGAGCTTTGGACGCCCTAGCGTATCCATCAGTCTTCCTCGGCGCGCAGGCCGACCGCCTGCCTCGGTCTAGTCTGGATTCTGTTGTGGGATCACCGTTCGGATGATGGAGGCGTCGAGCGCTTCAAAGCGTTCGAGTTGCAAGACGTCATACAGCTCGGCCCGGGTCTGCATCTCGTCCAGCATCGCCTTGGTGCTGCCGTCACGTTGCAAGGTGGCATAGAGCTTCTGCTGCGCCTTGTTGGCGACGCGCAGCGACGACACCGGCCAGATCACCATCCGGTAGCCCATCTGCTGAAACTCATCCGCGGTGAAGAAGGGAGTCCGGCCAAACTCGGTCATGTTGGCAAGCAGCGGCACGCCGGGCATCCTTGCGGCGAACTCGCGCAGCATTTCCGGCGAGGTCAGTGCTTCGGGGAAAATCGCGTCCGCTCCCGCCTCCACATAGAGTTTGGCACGTGCCACGGCACCTTCGATGCCTTCGCGCGCCGCTGCATCGGTGCGCGCGATCACATAGAGATGCCGGCGCGCCTTCACCGCCGCGGCGACCTTGGCCGCCATGTCGCGCGCGTCGGCGAGCTTCTTGTCGTTCAAATGCCCGCATTTCTTCGGCAGCAGCTGATCTTCGATATGAACCGCTCCCGCGCCGGCGTCCTCGAACGTGCGCACCATATGCATGACGTTCAAGGCTTCGCCATAGCCGGTGTCGCCATCCACGAGAGTCGGCAGCCCGCTGGCGCGGGCCACCTGACGCACGAAGAACGCCACCTCATCGACGGTGATCATGCCGAGATCCGGCAGCCCCATCGATGCCGTCATGGCTGCGCCGGACAGATAGAGCGCCTCAAAGCCTGCGGCCCGCGCCTGCAGCGCCGCCATGCCGTTGTGAGCGCCCGGGATCTTGGCGATGCCGCCGCGCTCGACCAGAGCGCGGAAGCGAATGCCAGCGGGCTCGCTGGGAAGATCAGAAGCGACGAGATAGGGCATTGGCATTTCCTCACGCGACGCGGACAGCGGGAGCCGGTCCGCCGCGCTGTTCGATAGGCACGAAAATCTTGTTCTCCGGGCCGACATAGTTAGCGGTCGGACGGATGATCTTGTTGTCCTGGCGCTGCTCAATGATATGGGCACCCCAGCCGGCGGTGCGCGCAATCACGAACAGCGGCGTGAACAGCGAGGTCGGCACGCCCATGGCGTGATAGGACACCGCACTGAACCAATCGAGATTGGCGAACATCTTCTTGGAGCGGTGCATCACCGCTTCAATGCGCTCGGCGATCTGGAACATCTTCATGGAGCCGGTTTCCACCGACAGACGACGGGCGACTTCCTTGATCACCCGGTTGCGCGGGTCGGCAATGGTATAGACCGGATGGCCAAAGCCGATCACCACTTCCTTGGCGGCGACCCGCCGCTCGATATCGGCTTCCGCTTCCTCGGGCGTGGCGTAGCGCTTCTGGACCTCGAATGCAGCCTCGTTGGCACCGCCATGCTTGGGGCCGCGCAGCGCACCGATCGCTCCGGCGACCGCCGAGTAGAAATCGGCGCCGGTGCCGGTGATACAGCGCGCCGTAAAGGTCGACGCATTGAACTCATGCTCGGCATAGAGATTGAGCGAGGTGTGCATCGCGCGGACATGCGTTTCGTGGGGCACGCCGCCATGCAACAGATGCAGGAAATGGCCACCGATGCTGTCATCGTCGGTCTCGACCTCGATGCGCCGCCCGCTATGCGCGAAGTGATACCAGTACAGCAGCATCGATCCCAGTGACGCCAGCAGCCGGTCCGCGATGTCGCGCGCGCCGGGGATGTTGAGGTCATGCGCTTCCGGCAGCACGCAGCCGAACGCGGACACGCCTGAGCGCATCACATCCATCGGATGCGCGGCGGCGGGCAGCGCCTCCAGCGCGTGCCGCACCGCGGCCGGCAGGCCGCGGCGGTTCTTGAGCCTCGCCTTGTAGGCGGCAAGCTCCGCCACGGTCGGCAAGGTGCCGTGCACCAACAGATGGGCCACCTCCTCGAACTCGCAGGTCTCGGCGACGTCCAAGATGTCGTAGCCGCGATAATGCAGGTCGTTGCCGGTGCGGCCCACGGTGCACAGCGCCGTGTTGCCGGCGATGACACCCGACAGCGCCACGGACTTCTTTGGCGGAGCGCTGTGACGCGCGGCAGCGTGTTCAGTCATGGTCTCCTCCTATTTTTTCACGATGAGTGTGATTGTCGCGGTCTAAGACCGATCGAAGATGCCGCGGCGCGGCACCGACCCGAGGCGGCTGGGCTCGACCGCGAAGCTCAAGCTGCCGAGTTCATCCGGGGTCAGCGTCGGCAGGCGGTCGATCAGTTCGAGGAAGCGGTCCTGTTCGGCTTGCGTGATGATGCCGTCCGCCAAGGCGCGGAACTTGGCGACATATTGCGGCCGGGCAAACGGGCGGCGCCCAAGCGGATGGGCGTCCGCCACCGCGATTTCGTCTTCGATGGTCGAGCCGTCCTCCAGCGCGATGACGACGCGCGCGCCGAACGCTTTCTCCTTGGGATCTTGACTATGGTAGCGCCGCGTCCATTCCGGATCTTCGACGGTCGCGATCTTGTGCCACAGCGCGACCGTGGCCGGTTTTGCCGCGCGCTCGGGCGCATAGGAGCGCTCGTGATGCCAGCCACCATCCTCGAGCGCCACTGCGAAGATGTACATGATCGAATGGTCGAGCGTCTCGCGGCTCGCTTTTGGATCCATTTTCTGCGGATCGTTGGCGCCGGTGCCGATCACATAATGGGTGTGATGGCTGGTGTGAATGACGATGCTACGCACCTTGGACAGGTCCGGCGTCCGCTCGCGCAGCACCGGCCCCATGCGCCGCGCCAGATCGATCAGCGCCTGGCTCTGATACTCGGCCGAATGTTCCTTGGTATAGGTGTCGAGAATGGCGCGCTTCGGCTCACCCTTTTCCGGCAGCGGCACGCGGTACTCGGCATTCGGGCCACCGAGCATCCAGGCAATAAAGCCGTCCTCGCCTTCCCAGGCCGGCGACGGCGCGCCCTCGCCGCGCATCACGCGATCCACCGCCTCGACCGCCATTTTGCCCGCAAATGCCGGCGCGAAGGCTTTCCAGCTGGAAATCTCACCCTTGCGCGACTGCCGCGTGGTGGTGGTGACGTGTAGCGCCTGCTGCACGGCCTGATAGATGATCTCTGGCGCCAGCCCGAGCGCCGCGCCGATGCCCGCCGCGGCCGAGGGACCAAGATGGGCGATGTGATCGATCTTGTGCTCGTGCAGGCAGATGCCGGTGACGAGATCGACCTGGATTTCGTAGCCGGTGGCCAAGCCGCGCACCAACGCTGCGCCACCCAGGCCGCAATGCTGCGCCACCGCCAGGATCGGCGGAATGTTGTCGCCGGGGTGCGAATAATCGGCGGCGAGATAAGTGTCGTGGAAATCGAGTTCACGCACCGCCACGCCATTGGCCCAGGCGGCCCACTCTGGCGAGACGCGGCGATCGAGCGGCAGCCCAAACACCGTCGCGCCCGGCTGGAACGGATGCGCCACGGCCTGCGCACGCGCGCTCGCGACCGGGCGCCGTGCCAGCGACGCCGCGGCCACGGCGGCGTTGTCGATGATGCGGTTGCCGATCATCTCCACAACCTCGGGCTCGACCGCGACCGGATCGGCGGCCACTTCGGCGATCTTCCACGCCAGTTGCTCGGTGCGCGGCAGATGGTCGGCCGATTTGCGGGTGCGGACGGAATGCAGTTTCACGACAGGGTCTCCTCAGCAAACGTAATGGACGTTGCGGTTTCCACCGGGGTCGGTTTGCCGTTCTGATCGACGGCAACCATCTCGAACGAGCCTTGAACCGCCAGCCGCCGGTCGCCGGTCAGCAGGCCCTCTGAGATGACATCGACGACCACCGTCATCGATGAACGCCCGACCCGGACGACGCGCGCTCTCAACTCGACCATGTCGCCGACGCGAACCGGGACGTGGAATTCGATCTTCTCCGATCGCGCCATCACGATCGGCTTGCGGGCGCGGCGCGTGGCCGCGACGAAGGCGGCTTTGCCCATCAGGCTCAGCGCGTTGCCTCCGAACAATGTGCCGTAGTGATTGGCCTGTTCCGGGAAAATCATCTCGATCAGGCGCGTATCTGCCGGTGCAAATGATCCTTGCACATTCATGGCCAACCCTCCGGCGTTCTTGTCTTGGCGTGTGGTTCGGATTATTGGCGAACACCGGCATTCGTAAACCACTGAACTTGCGTAGATTTGCAAAGGACGCGGCGACAGCTTGCAAAGTTTGCGAACAACGGCCGGCGGAGGCGTGATGAAGAAGGCGTTTGTAGGTGTGCGATTGAAGCGTCTGCGCGAGCAGCGCAGGATGACGCAACAGGCGCTGGCCGCGGCGGTCGGCGTATCGCCGAGCTACTTGAATCAGATCGAGAACAATCAGCGGCCGCTCACGGTGCCCGTGCTGCTAAAACTGAACGCCGCATTCGGCATCGACGTGCAACTGTTCTCGGAAGATGACGAATCACGGCTGACGGCCGACCTGAAGGAAGCGCTCGCCGATCCGGTCATCGGTGAGAGCATCACTCACGCCGAGATACGAGAACTGGCGTCCAACATGCCAGCGGCCGGCCGCGCGCTGGTGACGCTGTATCGCCACTATCACCGCACGCTCGAACAATCGGTGGCACTTGCAGCGCGCCTCGGCGACGATCGCCAGGAGCCTCCCCGATCGGCGGTCTCAACTCCGTTCGAGGAAGTGCGGGATTTCTTCTATGCGCGGCACAACTACATCGCCGAACTCGACGAGGCCGCCGAACGTACCGCTCCAGGCCCCGGCCGGCCGATGCAGGAAATCGCCGCCACCCTCACCCAGCACCTGTCATCGCGCCACGGCGTCCGCGTCAAGCTGGCCGAGCCGCTCGATCCGCAACAGGATGCGCAGCGCGCGTTCGACCGCGAGGCGCGCATTCTGTGGCTATCGGCGCGTCTGCAGCCCGGCCAGCAAGCGTTTCAGATGGCGACGCAGATCGCGTTTCTCGAGCACCGCGAGACGATTGACGGCCAGGTCGCAGCGACGCCCTTTGCCGACGAAGCTTCGCGTCGGCTCACCCGTATAGGCCTTGCCAACTACTTTGCCGGCGCGCTGCTGCTGCCCTACGAGGCCTTCCGCGCCAAAGCCGAGGCTTTCCGCTACGACATCGACCTCATCGGCCAGCACTTCGGCGTCGGCTACGAGACCACCTGCCATCGTCTCAGCACGCTGCAGCGCGCCGGCGCGCGCGGGGTGCCGTTCTTTTTCATCCGCGTGGATCGCGCCGGCAACATCTCAAAGCGTCAATCGGCGACCGACTTCCACTTCTCGCGCACCGGTGGCACCTGCCCGCTGTGGAATGTCTATGAGGCGTTTTCGCACCCGGGCAGGATCTTGACCCAACTGGCAAGGATGCCGGACGAACGAACCTATCTGTGGATTGCCAGAACGGTCTCGCACGATCAGGGCGGCTATCACACGCCGCGTAAAACCTTCGCGGTCGCGCTCGGCTGCGATTGGCAGCACGCTGGCCGCTTGGTCTATTCGGATGGACTCGATCTCAGTAGCCCCTCCGCAGCGACCCCGATCGGCGCCGGTTGCAGAATCTGCGAGCGTCCCTCGTGCCCGCAGCGCGCGCTGCCGCCGGTCGGGCGAGCGCTGAAGGTCGACGAGAATCGCAATCCGTTCTCGCCCTACGCTTAGAGCTGATCATCGGCGCCGCGCTGCGCGGTTCACGCAGCGCGCGATTTCATTGATCGGTCGTGCGTGAGCGGCGTGCGCTAAACTACCGTTCCAGCGCGACCGCTTCGAAAGCACCGACCAGCGCTCCTTCGAGCCGCGTGGTCATCTGGCGCAGCACGCCATAGGCCTGTTCGCGCGGCATCGCTGCTTTATACTGCCGCTCCTCGATCAGCGCGCCAAAGATATCGGCGATGGTGGTCATCCGCGCGATGTCGCTGATCTGTGCTCCCGACAATCGATCCGGATACCCTGTGCCGTCGAGATACTCATGATGATGCCGGACCGCGTCGAGCACTTCTGGCGGCACGCGCGAATTGCGCTTGAGCGCCTCGAAAGCAATCACCGGATGGAGTTCAATGATCGCTCGCTCGGTGTCTGCCAGACGGCCCGGCTTATCGAGAATGCCGATCGGGATTTTGGCCTTGCCGATGTCATGTAACATAGCCGCCAGATGGAGCGTCCGCAGATCGGCCGGACGAAGCCCCAGGCTAATGCCAAAATCGACCAGAACGCCGGTGACCAGCAGCGCATGCTGATAAGTCGCCTCGTGGTGACCACGAACGACGTCGAGCCACCCGGAAATGCCGTTTTGCGTCAGCGCGCTAATCGTCGGATCGGCACAGCTCTCAAGGCTGGCGACATCGACTTCGCCGCCACTCGCGAACGCCATGGTGGCATTCTTGAGCTCTTGAATGCTGCCGAGAACGGCCTCCTCAATCGAGCCCTCAGCAATCAAGGAACTCGGTTGAATGAAAAACGTCGGCAATGCGCTCAACGAACGATCGGCCATCAGTACGTGGGTCGCGCCCAATGCATAGGCTTGCGCTGACGCGAGGTGGCTCAGATCGTCAATGACGAAGAAGCGACGCTCCACGTCGCGATGCATATCGATCAGGCCTCGGATCGCAAAGATCGTATCCACTGCCTTCAAATCGGCCCAAATGATCAGGTCGTCTGCTGGCGAACGTGCGGCATTCGCCTGCGCGAGATTCAGGTGGTCGACTTTGACGCAAGATTGTAGCGCGGCTTTCAGGCGCTTTGCTCTTTCTGGAGTGTCTGTGACGGCTTTGATCCGTTGAGCTGTTTTGATCGACATGGCTTCACTTGCTTTACACTTCCGAACCTTCGGTCGGGCTCTTGGCCCCCGACAGATAAGGCTGCATTTCAAGGTCAGACGTCAGAATATGACCGAGGATCCAACGATGGAAAAAGCCCTTTAATCGAAAACGAGCTGCGCTAGGCAGCGTATCGGCAATGGTGCTCAGACCGTCAATAACCTGATCAAGCTCCGCGATCAGTTGCACGTGTTCGAGGTGATGCGTTTCCTGATTTGCGAAGAACAGCAGTTCCTGCAGCTGTTCTTCCCGCCCAAAATGGGCGAGGGCCAACGCTCGCAATTCGCGGATTGTTTCGATCAACTTTGCGGACGTGATTTCCTGGTCCAGAAGACCGCGGATTTCGTTGATGCCTGCGATGATCGCCTTGTGATCGGCGTCGACAATGCCGTTATCGATTTCGTACGAAGCCTTCCAAACAATGGTCATCGCTCGTTGTCCAGGTCATCGCCTATCGCGGCCGCGTCAGAGTATAATTTGTTTATTTTCGGAAACTTAATCGATAATCCGCCACGACCTCGCCGCTGCGTAGCGCGTCCCAAATAATTATCTTGGCGTCCAACACTAATCCCAACAGGCTGATCTTTTGGTCAACTTTGAGACAGAAGTACGCAGAGACATCGGCGAATGAGAATTCGGTTGAATGAGGTGCAATTTCTCCTATGACCTGCTGCAGGTTGAAATAAGCGGACGTCCAAACGAGAAATGTCGTTGTAGATCATAACAATACGGGATGAGCGCGTCTTGACGGGGGGCTGACACTCATTCGCGTTCCAAGCGCGATACGCTGCAGCGTCCGACGTCCTTTTCGCTGCATGATGGGTCACGTCTTGAATGCGCCCTGCCCACCGTATGGCCATCCGGGCTACAGATAGCTGTCAGACCAGCCCGCAGGTCGGATGCGGGTAGCGTGATCCGCTATCAAGCCCCGAGCGGCGCAATACGCTGCGCTATTGCGCTCTACAGGGTCACGAGTTGATCTACCACCTACCCCAGATCACTCCCCGCATGATGCCGACTACAGCGAACTGCCGAGGGCGGGCCGCTTGTCGGGCGCTGCTGGCACGCTACACTGCCGCGCATGACATCCTCGCCCCTGGCTCTGCCCGCGTTCGGGCTTGACCTCGCGCTCGCCAATTTTGCGCCGGTGCTGTTCACCGCGCTCGCCTTGCTGTGCGTTGCGCGGCTGGTGCGCGAATTGTCGCAGAGCGATGCGCGCATGGCGCTGATCGGCACCGCGCTGGTGGTGCTGGCGGGGCTCAGCAAGGCCGCCTGGAAACTGATCCTGGCGCTCGGCGGCCCCGATCTGCCGTGGCTGGCCAATGCGCTGTTTCCGCTGATGGCGCCGGGCTTCACTCTGCTCGCCTGTGCTTTGTGGCACGCCGCGCGCAGCACGCCGGCGCGGCCATCGCCCTGGCTACCGGCGCTGGTGCTGATTGGCGCCGGTTACGGTATCGCGGTCTATCGCAGTTTAGGCCTGGCGCTGGAGCGCGGCTGGTTCTTGCCGCTGATGATCTTGGCCAGTGTCGCCAATCTCTCGCTGACGCTGCTGTTGCTGCGCGAATCCTGGCGCCGGCAGGCGCTATGGCTGGCACCGCTGTTTCTGGCGAATTTTGCGATGGTGTTTGCCCTGCAACGGATCGCGCGCATCGAGCCCAAGACGCTGTCATTGCACTGGCTGGAGCAGAGCCTCACCGCCGCAGGCGCCGGCGCGTTCGCGCTCGGTGCCTGGCTGTTGGTCCGGCGCAATGCCACCGCAAGCGTGAAGCCGATCGGCGGATGAGACCATTCGTCGGCCAAACTGTCCGTGCAGCCGGTTCCCCGCCGCCCCGCACCGCGAACCGACCCGCTGCTTAGTGCCCGTCCCCATTTTGGCGCTGCCGCTCTGCGAGCGCTGCGCTTGAAGCGCAAGGCAGCGACCAGTAAAAGCGCAGGGTACAGGTACTGTGGGCAGGAATGGCTCGGAAAACACTAATGTCCGTCGGAGTGTTGGCGCCGGGCCTGCTGGTGGCGACACTACTGCTATTCATTGTCATTGCCAGCGTCCTGGTGTCCAACCTGGTACGCCTGCGCGAGAGCTTTTCCTGGGTGCAGCACACCAATGACGTGATCTCCGCGGTCGCCGGCATCCAGCAGGCGGTGCTGGAAGCGGAATCGAACGAGCGCGCCTTTCTGCTGACCGGAATCGATGCCTACGCCGCCGATTTCGGCCGCACCCGCGATCAGCTGGTGTCGCGGTTCGAAAGCCTGCGGGCGCTGGTGTCCGACAATGGTGATCAGGTCGCCAGCGTCGATGCGCTGCGCGCGGTCGCGGTGATGCGCATCACGCAGATGCAGGCCGCGGTTGACCTCGGCCCTGCAAAACTGCCGCAGGCGCTCGACATTCTGGAACAGACCCGCATCGAACCGCTCACCGAGCGCATCGAGACCATGCTGTCGACCATGATGCGTGGTGAGCAGGCGCGGCTGATGCAACGGCAATCGCAGCTCGATTCCGAAACGTTCAACGCCGCACTGATCACCGCCTGTCTGCTGATCCTGGCGGTCGCCGGCGCGGCCATCACCGCGTTCCTGCTGGAACACCAGCGGGCGCTGTCGCGCGAGCGGGAATCCGATCTGCGGCTGCAGCGGCTGCAAGCCGAGCTGTTGCGGGTCGCCCGGCTCGGCACCATGGGCGGCATGACCAGCGCGCTGGCGCATGAGCTCAACCAGCCGCTCGCTGCCGTCACCAATTATCTGCGCGGCTCGCGGCGCATGCTGGATCAGAGCTCGCATCCGGAAGCGGCCAAGATCGGCTCGGCGCTCGACAAGGCGGCCCAGCAGGCGCTGCGCGCCGGCGCGGTGATCCAACGGCTGCGCGACTTCGTCGGCCGCGGCGAGACCGAGCGCACCCCGGAAAGCCTGCGCGCCATTGTCGATGACGCGCTGGCGCTGGCCTCGGTGATCTCGCGCGACCGCCCGGTCGAGGTGACGCGCAATCTCGATCCCACGGTCGACCTGGTGATGGTCGACAAGGTGCAGCTGCAGCAGGTGTTCCTGAACCTGATCCGCAACGCATTCGAGGCGATGCGTGATCAGAGCGAGCGCAAGCTGTTCGTCGGCAGCGGCCCGCTCGAAGCCGACATGGTCGAGGTGGTGATCGCCGATTGCGGCCCGGGCCTCGACGCCAGCATCGCCGAGCGGATCTTTCAGCCGTTCTCGACCACCAAGGCCGAGGGCATGGGCGTCGGCCTGTCGATCTCGCAGACCATCGTGCAGGCCCATGGCGGCTCGATCCGCACCGAGCCCAATCCGGGCGGCGGCACCATCTTCCGGTTCACGCTGCCGCTGGCCGAAGCGATGCAGTATCGCCACGGCCCGCATTGGCCGGCGCGCACCGAAGCGCTGACCGGATGATCGCCGCGCGCCGCCGCAGCACAGCGCCAGCAGGCGCCGCGCACGGCGCGCTATCGTTGCTCAACTGGCGGGGCCAGGATTTCACCATGACGGTTCGCTCCCTCCCCTGGCTTGCCCTTGCCATGCTGTGCGTGGTCGCCGCGTCGGCCGCGCTCGCCGAGCCGCAGCGCCCGCCGCCGCGCGAGCGCCCCGCGCAGCAACAACCGCAGCGTCCCGCGGCCAGCAATCCGTGCGCGGTGTTCGGCCCCGGTTTTGTTCGGATGGCCGGCTCCGACACCTGCATCAAGCTCGGCGGCGCCACCAGCATCGGCGGCGGGGTCGGCGGCTACTGAGCCGGAAGCGGAACCAAACGTCGCGCTCGGTCGTTATGGGCGATCATGTCGCTTCTCCGCCAAGCCCGGCCGGTCGCCCCGCTGATCGGATTTGCAGCCCTGCTCGCCATCCCCGGCCTTGCCATTCAAGGCGGCGCGCTGCCGTTCGAATACCGCATGCACGCGCTGCTCGGCGTGTCGGCGCTGTGCGTGGCGCTGTGCCTGTGGAGCGGCTGCTCGGCCGCCGAACTCGGGCTGGCGCCGCCGCTGCTGCGCGCCCATTGGATCGCCGCCGCGGTGCTGACGGTCGGGCTGATCGCGATCATGCTGCTGCAGACCCAGCTGTTCGCCTTCACCCGCAAACCGCCCGACTGGCTGTCGTTCGCGCCGTTCTATGTGCTGGTGTCGAGCCCGTGTCAGGAACTGGTGTGCCGCGCCATCCCCAAACTGATGACCGACCGGCTGCAAATCTCGGGTCTTGCCTATGTGCTGTATTCGTCGGCGATGTTTTCGCTGATCCACATCGCCTATGGCGACGGCCTGCTGCTGCTCAACACCTTCCTGCTCGGTCTGGTGTGGGGCACCGCCTATCTAAAAATGCGCAACCTGTGGCCGCTGATCCTGTCGCACGCCACCATCGGCACGCTGGCGTTCTCGCTCGGGCTGGCGTGAGCCGCGCGCAATTGCGTCATGGCTTCGCCACCCGGCCCGGCTAAACTGCCCGCCATGCACGATTCTGTATCCCGACATCTCGCTCTCACTGGCGCCTGCAACTTCCGCGATCTTGGCGGCTATCCTGGCGCCAACGGCCGACCGGTGCGCTGGCGGCAATTGTTCCGCTCCAATCATCTTGGTCTGCTGACCGAGACCGACATCGCGCAGATCCGCACGCTCGGCGTCAAAACCGCATTCGACCTGCGCGGTGTGTCGGAGCGCTTGCCGACACTGTGCTGCGTCGACGATATTGAGGTGCATTCGCTGCCGA
Organism: Rhodopseudomonas faecalis; assembly: GCF_003217325.1. Taxonomy (GTDB): domain Bacteria; phylum Pseudomonadota; class Alphaproteobacteria; order Rhizobiales; family Xanthobacteraceae; genus Rhodopseudomonas; species Rhodopseudomonas faecalis. Next base: position 139,089 of record NZ_QJTI01000001.1, on the reverse strand, counting down.
TCGAGCCGGCGATCTATAGCGCGCTGACCTCGCATGTCGCCTCCGGCCAGCCGCTGACCGCCGACGACGCTGCGGAAATGATGCGTGACTCCTATCGCGACTATGTCCGCAACAACACGCCGGCATTCCGGCAGTTGATGACGCATCTGCTCGAAGATCACGCGCCGCTGGTGATCCACTGCACCGCCGGCAAGGACCGCACCGGCTTTGCCTGCGCGATGGTGCTGAGCGCGCTCGGCGTTGCGCATGAGCTGGTGGTGACTGACTATCTGCTCACCAATCAGTTCTATCGGCTCGATCCGGTCACCGACAAGAGCATCCCGCTGCCGGATGATATCAAGGCGGTGCTGGTCTCGGTCGAGACCTCGTTCCTCGATGCCGCATTCGCCGCGGTGCGCGAGGATTTTGGCGATCTGGAAAACTATCTCGCCGAAGGCCTCGGCGTCGGTCCCTCAGAGCGCCGCGAGCTGCAGGCGCGCTATCTCGACCGCGATATCACCTAATCTCGACGTGTGGCGTGGGCGCGGCCGCAAGCGCCGCGCCGGTCAGAACCTCGGCGATCGTCAGAAGCAGAGATTGCTGACCACGTTGCCGCGCTTGTCTTTCAGCGTATAGGGGCAGTCGGCGCGCTTCAGCGCCGCCTTGGCCGCTTCATTGCCGGCATCGGCGGCGCGCTGATAGTAGGCCTTGGCGGCCGCGCTATCCTGCGGTCCGCCGCGCCCGGCCTGCGCGAATGCGCCCATGCGCTCGAGCGCGCCCGGGTGGTTCTGCGCCGCGGCCTTTTCGAACAGCGCCCGCGCGCCCACCTCGTCCTTGGGGCCGCCCTGGCCTTCCGCCAGCAGCAGCCCGAGCTGATACTGCGCCTCGGCGTTGCTCTCGGCCGCCTTCTGCAGCAGCGTGCGGGCGCGCGCCGGATCGGCCGGCGCACCGCCGCCCGATAGCGCCGCCAGATTGCTGATGCCGCGCGGATTGCCGGCATTGGCGGCCCGCTCCAGCATCTGCCGGGCGGCGGCTTCATCCCTGGCGACGCCGGCGCCGGTGGCATAGGCAACACCGAGTTCAACCATCGCCGCGCTGCTGCCCTTGTCGGCCGCCTTGCGGAACGCCGCGATCGCCTCGGCACCCTGGCCATTGGCGGCATAGGCGCGGCCGAGCTGATAGAGCGCGCGGCGCGAGCTGGCCGATGCCGTCTTGCAGAATTTGATCGCGGTCGCGACATCGCCGGCCGCGACCTCGCCCACCCCGCGAACATCGGCCGGCTTGTCCGGGTCGGTCGGATCGGCGGCGAGCCGATCGCATAGCACCAGATCCGCCGATTGCGCCGCCGCCGGCGTCAGCCACCAAGCTTGCGCCGTCACGGCCGAACTGATCATGGCGGCCAGCATCAGGGGAATGGAACGGCGCATCGCAAACCTCTCATCTGTCTTCGGCACGGAGCCGCTGCATTTAGCCGAGACCGGCCCCGGCGTCAGCAGGAAGCACGTCTTGCCCCGCATCGGTATACCGACGAAGATCATTGCGGCAAATGCTCAGCAAGCAGGTGAACGGCGCCGTGAAACCTGCTAATCTGAATACATGACCAAGCGCCATGCAACCTGGGACAATCGTTCCACCGTCAGCAAATGGGCTCATGTATTTGAGCGCAGCGGCCTCGCGATGGCTGGCGCCTCGTGCGGCCTGTTCGTCGCCGCGCTGATGATCCGCGCCAATATCGACATGGGTGCCGGCATCGCCGCGCTCGCCATGACCGTGTATGGCGGCCTCGGCTTCTATCTCGGCGTCGATCTGCCGCCGCCGCTGCATAAGCCTGATCCGGCGATCGCCGAACAGCACGCTGCCAAGACCGATACGGTCGAACTGCTGAGCGCAGCCGGCACTTTCTTCGCGGCGCTGACCGCGGTGCTGTCGGTGTATCTGATCGTGGTCGATGAGCGGCTGTGGATCGGCATCGTGCTGCTGATTGCGGCGCTCTGGCTGATCGGCACCAGCATGCAGGTCGCAGCCGGCGTAATCGCGCGGCTGCGCCGCAACCGGCCCAGCAACTAATCGTCGCCACCAGATCGCTCAGTTCGCGCGGTCCTGCTGCTGATCGCCACGGCCCCGCGCGGGCGGCTTGTCATCGTCGCCATTGCCCTCCTTCTTGAACGGCACCAGCGCCGACAGCGTCAGAAACGTCAGTAGCGACACCACCACCGCGACATCATACGCGCCGAGACCGACCGCCGCGCCGGTGGCGCCGGTCGCCCACAGGCTGGCGGCGGTGGCCGTGCCGTGAACCGCGTTGTCGGTCTTCAAAATCGCACCGCCACCGATGAAGCCCATGCCGGTCATCAGCCCTTCGATGATCCGGGCGGTGCCCTCGGGATGACCGTTCAGCACGGTCTCGGTGGCCTGCACCACGCCGCAAGTTGCCAGCGCCACCAGCGGAAACGTGCGCAGACCGGCGCTGCGTTCGGCGCGCTCGCGATTCCAGCCGATCGGCAGCGCCAGCACATAGGCGATCAGCAACGCCGTCAGATGCGGCAACACAGTGCCCGACAGTTCCAGCAGCCGTTCCGTATGGAGATTGGCCACAACTTCCAACAGCCGTTCCATAAGCCTCCTCCTCGCTGCCGCGTTGTTGTTCGCAAGATCGATGGCCGCGGCGACCATCACAAACATCGTTACTAATTGGCAAACGACGCCCGCTGCCCGGCGACAATGATGCGCCAAGCGACGTCGCGGCGGTGCCAGCAAGGGAACTATTGCAGCGCGCTTCCGTTCAGTCGCAGCGCAAGCATTGCCGGAGGCTTTGATGACGATCTTGAAGTGGGCGCTGATCTTCTTCGTAATTTCCGTGGTCGCCGGCATCCTCGGCTTCACCGGGATTTCCGCGGCCTCCGCCGATCTCGCCCGCATCCTGTTCTACGTATTTTTAGCGGTCTTCCTGCTGCTGTTGGTGCTGGGTCTCACCATCTTCAGATCGTGAGCGCGCGTGTTCACAACCGCGCGCTGCGACATCACGTAGCGAACCGCCGCGCAACCTTTGCGGGCAATTTTGACGCGCCAGTGGATTGAATAGTCCACATTGATCTGGCGCAACGCGCCTCTGGGACGATGCGGGCAGATACGACCCGCGTGAAGCGCCGCGGCCATATAACTCATTGAGCCGCCGCAAGGCTTCCGCTAGTCAGCACGCAACACAAAATAGGCCCGGCGCGATGAGCGGTGATTGGAATACGAAATATGGCGTTCGACGTGTGCGGCGCGACCCGCCGACACTGGAGGAAGCCATCTTCGCTGCGATGGGCATCACTGATGATCCCACTCATCAGGCTGAAATCGCCGCGTCGCTGATGGGACTGCCGATCGAAGACGTGCAGAACGAAGTGCGGAAAGCCAGCCGTGTCGCCGCGCGTACCACGCGCGTGATCGCCGGTGAACAGGGCGCTCAGCGCTCGGTGGTGGTGGAACGCCGCGTCACGCGCCGTTTCGCGTCGCTCGACAAGCGGGTTGGGTAGTTCGCCTTCGCTATCAGCGATCAGCAAGATCAGCTTCAAAGAAAAAGCGCGCTGACATGGCCAGCGCGCTTTTTGTTTGAGCTATGGCATCTGCAATGTCGGCGGCATCTAGCGGAGCGACGGCGCGTGCGCCGCCTTGATCACGCCGGCTTGCTCGCCCCCGACATCGTCAGAAACAGCTTCCAGCAGGTCTGATTGAAATCGATCAGCGCGGTCGCGGCATCGGGCGGTACATCGTTGCGCAGCGGTTCGGGCTGCGGATTGGTGAAGCTCGGTGCATCGATGTTGGGATGCAGCTCGATCACGCCGGTCGACTCGCCCTGACGGAACGTCAGATGCGCGCCGAACTTGTTGGCCAGCGCCCGCATCGCCTGGTTCTGGGAACCGGTGGTGATACGCGCCCTCTCGTAGCCGAGCTCGGTAGCGACCGCGATCAGCTTCTTGAACAGGATGCTGCCCACCCCTTTGCGCCGCAAATGCGATTCGACGCTGAAGGCGAGTTCCGGCAACGAGTCCGACGACAAGTCCGGCTGATGGAGTTCGGCGGCCGCGTGCACGGCGCCATCCTCGGCGAAATAGGCCATGATGATGGTGCCGTCGCCCGCGCATTTGGCGGTGTAGTTCTCGACGAAACCTTGATCGGCATAGCCGTTGAACCGGTCCCGGCGGCTCTCGGAATCGAGCCGCATCAGGTGGTCTTTCAACAAAGGGAGTTCCTGATTGATCAGCGACCTGACCCGGCATTTGGCAGGCGTCTGACCAGTACCAACGTCGCTCATTGCATCAACGCTCCTCGCGGCAGGCCTGAGGCGTCCTGGCCCTCGGTGACCTATATTGTGCGATGCACCATATAACACAAGATCATTGGTTATGCGTGTCGATCAGGCCCCTATGTGCCCTGTTGCGAAACCTAGGTTTTGCAAGGTTAGAATCGTAGCGTTAAGCGGTACTTAAGATAGATCAAGGCCGGCCGGTACCGTAATCCGACCCGCCCTGCAGCGGCCGGTTGCACTATATCCTGATACCCGTTTTGTGGGTATTGCGATGCGACATTCTCTGGGCTTTACAGCACCATCTGGGTCTGGGTTACCACCGCCACCAGACCGCCCTCGTCGGTCTCGATTCGGGTCTGCCAGACCTGAGTCCGGCGCCCGCGATGCACCGGGGTGGCAACCGCGTAGACAGTGACACCCATGGGCGCCGGGCCGATGAAGTTGGTCTTGCTTTCCAGCGTGGCGGTGCCCTTGGCATCGGCCGGCAGATTGAGCACGGTCGCCGCCGCGCCGACGCTGTCGGCCAGCGCCATCGCCGCGCCGCCATGCAGGATCTGGCCGACCGTGCACAGATCGTCCCGCACCAACAGGCTGGCGACTACCCGTTCCGGCGACGCCTCGGTGAAAGTCACCCCCATCAAGGTGGCGAAAGGCAGCGGAAACGACTTGATGGTCTCAAGCGGCCTCATGGTTCCCTCCTCGCGGCGCAGCCACCTGCCCCGGCCAAAGCCGGCGCCAGCACGCAGCTATTGATGGGATCGCGGCAAATGGCGCTGCACGCCGCGCGGCGATCGCAGGCGATTCCGGGCCCGCGGCTTTGAGAATCGGGACCGGATCGTTAGCATGCAAATCAAATCCTGTTTGCCTGGGATCGCGGCGCCGCCGCGCTACCGGTTCCATTGTTGTTGAACGGTTCCATCATGACTCACTCTCGTTTGTTCTCGATCCGCGCCGTGCTGCTGGCAGCTGTCGGCGTCACCGCGTTCAGCATGGCCGCGCAGGCTCAGGTGGTGTCGCGCGAGAGCGACATCGTCAGCCTTCGGCTTGGTCAGCGCATTCAGGTCGATGACGGCTCGTGCCCGACCGGCCAGATCAAGGAAGTCACCGGCACCACCCTCACTCCAGATGGCGTTGCCCGCAGCAGCAAGTGCGTGCCGCGCGTCGTGAGAAAATAGTAACTACGCTCACAGAGAGCTGCGACGCCAGCGCCCAGCACAGCAACCGTCCTCATCAACCTTCGCCCTGCGCGGCTGAAGGACTTTGGTAGTGCTATTGGCACGCCCGCAGCGAAACTCGTAGTTTCCTTGGTTGACGACGCGCGCGGAAGTAACTGTTCTCAGGCTTGCAATTACGCGGATTCCTTTGCGGAGGTGCAGCCATGGCGTTTCAGGCATCCTCATCCAAGCGCGGCGACGCGCCCCGATTCAATCTGCGCGGCGAAGCCGATTATCGGATCGCCAAGAGCCTGACAATGATCAGCGGCGTGATCCGGCTGCGTGCCTTCAAGGCCGATCTTTCCGACCCGCAGGCGGCGCTATTGGAGATCGCCGATCGCATCGACGCCGTCGGTGCGCTGCACAACCTGCTGATCGAATCGATGACGGGCGGCGTGCAACTCAGCAGCTACCTACAACAGGTGTGCCGTAACAGCGCACAGGCGCTGGCGCCGCAGCCGACCGAGTTCATCGTCGATTGCCGCCCCGAACATCTGGTGCCGTTCCGCGTGGCGCTGCCGCTCGGGCTGCTCACCGCCGAACTGATTTCCAATTCGCTGAAACATGCCAGCTCGGCGAACGAGCCATGCCGGGTGACGATGGTCTGCAGCCGGCCACGCCCCGACCTGCTGCGCTTCAGCTACCAGGACGACGGCCCCGGCTTTCCTGACGATTTCGACATGATGCGCGACGGCAAGGTGGGGATGCGGCTGATTCAATCGCTATGCGAGCGCATGCACGGCGACGGCATCTGGGCTAACACGGCCGGTGGCCTGCGCTTTGACATGACGGTGCCAATGAGCTGAGCGACGCCGGCCAAGTGGTCAACCGAGGCGCCCGCAGGGGTGCACAGTGTGTTCGAGCTGGACGTGTTTCGTCATTGCACAATTGCGAGGCGGCGCAGCCGACGAAGCAATCCATGAGTGACGCTTATTGGAGTGCTGGATTGCTTCGCTGCGCTTGCAATGACGGGGCCAGCGCGTCAGAAAACCAAATGAGAGCGCTTCGGCTCTGATTCCATCCGAACCGACAAAGCTCTCAGCGGCCCCCGGCTCGCGTGTCGAGCCCCCGGCGAGGCAATGTCCGTCAGGTCAGCGGGTCGAACATGCACTGCATGGTCGGGCGCGCGATCTGGGTGAAGGTCGGCGCGATCAGCGGCTGCTTCGAAGGCGGCACCCAATCGACCTCGATCCGCGGCACGCCGGTCTCGCCGATGCCGCGCAGCAGCGCTTCGCGCAAATCGGCATCCTCCACCACCGCGACGGCGTGATCATGCAGGCAGCCGCACACTTGTTGCGGGTGCGCCCAGCGTCCGGACATGTGGGTGGTGCAGGCGCGGATGAATTCGATGCGGCGATCGGTGGGTTTCAGCGACCAGCTATGGAGCTGGAGTTTTGGCTGAGCCGGCATCGGCGGCCGGTTGTTCGATTCGGCATGCGCCGGAGCGCAGAACGCAACCACTATGCTGGCGAACACCACACTGCGAAGCATCATCGACGCGCATCCACCTGCATCACGCCCTCACCGCTTCGACATCGGCTGGCACCGCGCGATGGTCCGCGCCGCGCCATGTCGTGCCGTCCCCACCCCAAACCGTTGCTGCCGGTGCTCTGCCGGCAACCACAGCAATCAGGAGACAAGGCACCGCGTTCACGTGAAATAGGCTTCACTGCTCGCATCAGGCCATCACCTGTCACGGGTCGCAGCCAAACTACCGCTGCATGATTTCGCAGATACGCAATCGGTGTTTCAGCAGCGCTTCATAGTCAAGAAAAACGGTTTCGTTATCACCATGAAATGTTTCATGCGCGCGCCTGCGATGAAACACAGCGCTGGCCACATCATCGTCGCGACGATGGCGATCGCCATGATCGCGACTGATTCGCGGCTCGTGCAGGCCGGTGGCGACGCGCTGGCAGCGCGGCCTGGCCTGCATCCGCCAGCGACAATGCGGCGCATGCAGGCCAGCAGCGGCAACCCGCTTACTTAAAATAGTCGCCGCACTTGGCGACTTCGGTGTCGGCCCCCCACGGCATGATCGGCACCGACGAGGTCGAGTTCTTCGGCGAACCTTCGATGATGCGGTCCGAGTACACCATGTATACCAGCACGTTGCGCTTGGTGTCGCAGCCGCGCACGATCTGCATTTTCTTGAAGAACAGCGAGCGGCGCTTGCGGAACATGTCGTCGCCCTGCTCCAGCTTGTCGCTGAACTTGATCGGACCGACCTGCCGGCACGACAGCGAGATGTCCGACACTTCTTCGGCAAGCCCAAGCCAACCCTTAAAACCGCCGCGCTCCGGCACGGTGAAATGGCAGGCGACGCCCTGCACTTCCGGGTCGTCGACGGCGTAAGTGGCGAGCTTGTCGTTCGGGCTCAGCCATTTGAACACGGTCGAGCGACGAAAGATCAGATCCGGCTCATCGGCGGCGCTCGCCACCGATCCGGTCAGCAAGACGCCGGCGAGCGCGGCGAGCGTCCAGATCTTCAAGCGTGAGGGCCGAGTATCGCGGAAAGTCATCGATGTCTCCGTCAACATTGTGGTGCCTATCTAAAGTGGCGATCTCGTCCCGAAAGAGCGACGATTCGCGCTATGGGCATTAACGAGATGTGAGGCTTTTCTGGTACTGTTGAAACAAAATGGGCTGAAGAGTGACGGCAGCCTTGTGAACGGCCGACCAGCCCCGCACACTACCCAGCGATTCCGCAATCGGCGACGGTATTCGAGGACATTTCGTGGCCTGGCACCATGGATTCAGAACAATTTGCACGCTCCGCTTCAACTCAGCAACGCCGCTGGCCGTGATGGCGGCTGCGGCGGGCCTGATTGCCACCACCAGCACGGCGGACGCATTCGGATCGCTGTTCTGGCCTGATTCCGACGTCGGCTATTATCACGACGAACCGGCGCCGCCGCCTCCGCCCAAGCGCCGTGCAAAGACCTATCCCACCATCGATCGCAAGCTCGAGCAGCAGCACAAGCAGGCCAGCAAGCCGCAAGGGCCGCTGGTGATCTCGGTGTCGCTCGCGCACCAGTCGATGAAGGTGTACGACGCCAACGGCCTGTTCGCGGAGACGCCGGTGTCGACCGGCATGCGCGGCCATTCCACGCCGATGGGCGTGTTCAGCATCATCCAAAAAAACAAGTTCCACCGCTCCAATCTCTACAGCGGCGCGCCGATGCCTTACATGCAGCGCATCACCTGGTCCGGGGTCGCGCTGCATGCCGGCGCACTGCCCGGCTATCCGGCGTCGCATGGCTGCATCCGCATGCCGATGAGCTTTGCCATGAAGCTCTGGAACTGGACGCGCATGGGCTCGCGCGTGGTGATCACGCCCGGCGAAGTGGCGCCGGAGCCGTTCAGCCATCCGACCCTGGTGGCGCAGAAGCCGGCGCCGACCCAGAACGCCGTCGCCCCGGAAGATGGCCGCCTTGATGCGGCACGCGCTGATGCTGGCGAAGCTGTGGCCGCACCGCCATCCGACCTCAATCTGCGGCCTGCGCTCAATCCGAGCAGCGAGCCGACCGCCGCGCCGCGCGCGCAGATTCGCACCGCTGACGCCGGCAGCCTGACCAGCGCGACGCCGACCGCCTCCGACGCCGGCGCGCCCGCCGCTGAGCCAGCGGCCGCGAAGGAGGCCGCGCCGCCCGCCAAGGCCGAGAGCGGCACCGACAGCCAAGCGGACGCCGGCAAGGCCGACGCCAATAAGGCTGAGAGCAACAAGGCTGAGGCGAACAAGACCGAGACCAACAAGGCTGAGACCAATAAGGCCGAGGCCAGCAAAGCCGACGCCGCTGCCGAGACCAAGCCGGCTGCTGGCGCTGCTGCGGAGGCGGAGGCCAAACCGGCCGCGCCCGGCACCGATGCCGCAGCCAAGCCTGAGACCGCACCGGCGCCCAAGCGCAGCGGCCAGATCGCCGCCTTCATCAGCGGCAAGGATTCGCGGCTCTATGTGCGCCAGGAGTTTGCGCCGCTGTTCGACGTGCCGGTCGAAATCACCGCCAGCGACCGCCCGCTCGGCACCCACGTGTTCACCGCGCGGCTCGACAAGGACAATGGCAACGCGATCTCGTGGTCGGTGGTGTCGATGCCGCAGACCGCGCGCCAGGCCGAGGCGAACGATGACAGCCGCGCCAGCCGGCGTCGCAAGGCCGAGGCCGCTGCCGACGTCAAAGCCAAGCCACAGCCGAACAGCGCGGCCGAGGCGCTTGATCGCTTGAAAATTCCAGCAGAGGCGATGGCCAGGATTGCCGCGGAACTGTCCACCGGCGCTTCGCTGATCGTCTCCGATCACGGCATTGCCAGCGGCGAAACCGGCGCCGGCACGGGCTTTATCATTCCGCTGCGCTGAAGCCGCGATCGCGGCGCAGCGCAGGCAGACGAGTGTTGCAGTTGCCAAGGCAAGCGGTGGGAAAAAACCCGTTGCCGGACCGGCGCGGCAACCACTAGGCTTCAAAAATACAGGCGAGACGAGACCATGATTCTCGCCAGGGGAATATCGGGAGTCGAACGAAGGAGAAGTCGATGCGCGTTGCGGCAGGACTGCTGATTGCGGGTGCTGTCTCGGCTGGCGTGGTGGTGGCTGCATGGGCACAAAGCTCAGCGCAGCCGGCAACGTCGCGCAGCGCTGGTTCCGCACCGACACCACCTGCCGCGGCCGCTGCGCCAGCGGCGGCCCCGGCTCCCGCCGCCCCTGCGGCCATCAAGAACACCTGCGCCAATCCCGATGCACTCGGCGTCGGCCGGGTGGTCGAGATCGACACCACCGGCGGCCCAGGCTTCGGCTTCGAGCATTTCAAGCAGCTCGATTTCTTGCGCGACAAGGAAGTGGTGCTGACCTTCGATGACGGCCCCTGGCCGGTCAACACCCCGGCCGTGCTCAAAGCACTCGGCGAAGAATGCACCAAGGCGATCTTCTTCCCGATCGGCAAGCACGCCACCTACTACCCGGAAATTCTCAAACAGGTCGCCACCGCCGGTCACACGGTCGGCGCGCATACTTGGTCGCACGCCAATCTCAACAACAAGAAGCTGTCCGAACAGCAGCAGATCGACGAGATCGAAAAGGGCTATAGCGCAGTGAAATGGGCGATCGGCGGCGCGCCGGCGCCATTCTTCCGGTTCCCGGCGCTGCAGCACCCGCCGACCATGGTCACCTATCTCGGCAACCGCAATGTCGCGATCTACTCCTGCGACGTTGATTCATTCGACTTCCGCGCCAAAAACGCCGACAAGATCGTCGAGACCGTGATGGGCAAGCTCGACAAGAACGGCAAGGGCATCATCTTGATGCATGATTTCCAAAAGCACACGGCCGAGGCGCTGCCTCAGCTGCTGCGCAAGCTGAAGGCTGGCGGCTACAAAGTGGTGCATATGCGCGCCAAGGCGCAGCTGCAGACCATCGCCTCCTATGACGAGTCGCTCGCCAAGGACAGCAAGCTACCGACCGTGTCGGCGCGCCCGGTGTCGAGCGTGGTGCAGACCGTTGCCGAATAATCCTCGCGCACAGTTTTGGGACCTGTCGTCGAGGTGGTGAAGTCGCAGTCATCAAAGCTGGCGATCGAAGGCTATGTGATCGTGTCCGCGGACGGCATGCTCGCGGATGCGGCGGGCCTGATGCCGGAATCGCTGAAATTCCCGGGCGATCAGCGCTTCTTCAATGACGCGCTCGAGCGTGCCGATCTGATCGTGCACGGCCGCAATTCGTTTGAGGATCAGCCGAACTCGCCGCGCCGCCGCCGCATCATCGCCACCCGCAAAGTGGCGGCGCTGACGCCCGATCCGAGCAACCCGAACGCCACGCTCTGGAACCCGGCCGGTGCGTCGTTTGACGACGCCTGCGCGCAGGCTGGCGTCACCGCCGGCACCGCCGCGATCATCGGCGGGCCGGAAATCTTCGCACTGTTCTTCGATCGGTACGACACGTTCTGGCTGTCGCAGGCGCCGCGCGTGCGCCTGCCCGGCGGCGAGCCGTGCTTTCCGGGCGTGCCGGCGCAAACCCCGGAACAGCTGCTCGCGGCGCATGGGCTGTCACCGCACGAGGTTACGCTGCTCGATCCCGCCGATGACGTGCGCGTTACTGCCTGGCGGCGCGGCTGAAGCCCGGGCTCTGCCCTGCCAATGATCAACACCACGACCTGCCCCGAGCGTTGTTGATCGGGCGGCGGAATGCTACGGCAGCAGTCGCGACCGCCTGCCCTCTTCTGCCGCCATAACCGGAACCTGCCGTGACCACCGCCATTCGCATCTATGTTGACGCCGACGCCTGTCCGGTCAAAGACGAAATCTACAAAGTGGCGTTCCGGCATGGGGTGCCGGTCAGCATCGTCGCTGGCGGTTTCATCTGGGTGCCGCATGATCCGCTGGTTGAGCGCATTGCCGCCGGCCACGGCATGGATGCCGCCGACGACTGGATCGCCGCCCGGGTCGGGCCGAGCGACATCGTGATCACCGCCGACATCCCGCTCGCCGATCGCTGCGTCAAAGCCGGCGCCACCGTGATCGCGCCGAACGGCAAGCCATATTCCGAAGAGTCGATCGGCATGACGCTGGCGGTGCGCAATCTGATGACCGAGCTGCGCTCATCCGGCGAAGTCACCGGCGGACCGCGCGCCTTTTCGCCGCGCGACCGCTCTACCTTCCTGTCGACGCTCGACGCCACCATCCGCCGCCTGCAGCGCGCGCGGGCCGATCAACCGCACACCTGAGCGACACCAGACCCGTTATGGCGCCTCCGCTGATTCAACTGAAAGACATCGCGCTGACTTTTGGCGGCGCGCCGCTGCTCGCCGGCGTCGAACTGACCGTGTCCGCTGGCGATCGGTTCTGCCTGATCGGCCGCAACGGCTCGGGCAAATCGACGCTGCTGAAAATCGTGGCCGGGCTGGTGCAGCCCGACCATGGCAGCCGCTTTGTGCAGCCGGGCGCCACGGTGCGCTATCTGCCGCAGGAGCCGGATTTTTCCAGCTTTGCGACCACGCTCGCCTATGTCGAGGCTGGGCTGGCGCCGGGCGACGACCACTACAAGGCCACTTACCTCCTCGAACAGCTCGGCCTGCATGGTGATGAAAATCCCGCGCATCTGTCGGGCGGCGAAGCGCGGCGCGCGGCGCTGGCGCGCATTCTGGCGCCTGATCCCGACATTCTGCTGCTCGATGAGCCGACCAACCATCTCGATCTCACCACCATCGAATGGCTGGAAAACGACCTCGCCGCGCGCAAGGCGGCGCTGATGATCATCAGCCACGACCGCCGCTTCCTGACCAATCTGTCGCGCGCCACCGCCTGGCTTGATCGCGGCACAGTGCGGCAGATCGACCGCGGCTTTGCCGCCTTCGAGCAATGGCGCGACGATCTGCTCGCCGAGGAAGAACGCGAACAGCACAAGCTCGATCGCAAGATCGTCGCCGAGGAACATTGGCTGCGCTACGGCGTGTCCGGCCGGCGCAAGCGCAACGTCAAGCGGCTCGCCAATCTGCACGCGCTGCGCAGCGAGCGCCGCAATTATCGCGGCAGCGTCGGCAATGCCGCGATGGCGGCCGTCGAGGCCGACAAATCCGGAAAACTGGTGATCGAAGCCAAGTCGGTGAGCCGCAGCTATGACGGCCGCACCATCGTCGACGATTTTTCGATCCGCATTCAGCGCGGCGACCGGATCGGCATCGTCGGCCCGAACGGCGCCGGCAAGACCACGCTGATCAATCTGCTGACCGGCGTCAGCGCGCCGGATTCCGGCACGATCCGGCTCGGCACCAATCTGGAAATGGCGACGCTCGATCAGAGCCGCGACAGCCTCGATCCGAAATCGACGCTCAGCGAAGCCCTGACCGGCGGCCGCGGCGACACCGTGATGGTCGGCGGCAAGCCGCGTCATGTGATCGGCTACATGAAGGACTTTCTGTTCGCGCAGCAGCAGGCGCGCACCCCGCTGGAGGCGCTGTCCGGCGGCGAGCGCGGCCGGGTGATGCTGGCGCGGGCGCTGGCCAAGCCGTCGAACCTGTTGGTGCTCGACGAGCCGACCAACGATCTCGATCTGGAAACGCTCGACGTGCTCGAGGAAATGCTCGGCGACTATGAGGGCACGGTGATCCTGGTCAGCCACGACCGCGATTTTCTCGATCGCGTCGTGACCTCGGTGATCGTGCCGGAAGGCAATGGCCGCTGGATCGAATATGCCGGCGGCTATTCCGACATGCTGGCGCAGCGCGGCGCTGATCTGACGCGCGAAGCGGTCAAGGGCACCGCCGCCAAAAGCGATGCCGCCAAGGCGGACAGGACCGACACCAAGGCCGCCGCACCGGCACCGAAGCGCAAGCTCAGTTTTAACGAAAAGCACGCGCTGGAAACGCTGCCGAAAACCATCGCCAAGCTGGAAGCCGAAATTGCCGAGCTGCAGCGCGCGCTCGATGATCCGCAGCTCTTTGCCCGCGACCGCGCCAAATTCGACAAGGTGTCGGCGGCAATCGCCAAGGCCCACGAAGCGCTGCACGAGGCCGAGCATCGCTGGCTGGAACTGGAAATGCTGCGCGAGGAAATCGAGGGCTCGTAGTAACAATAGACCTTGACACCAACCGCTCTACACGTCATGGCCGGGCTCGTCCCGGCCATCCACGTTTTGCTGCTGCAGCGCTGTTAAGACGTGGATACAAGCGACAAGCGCGGGCATGACGGATCACTGGTTCGGATCATCGTCGCGGTAACGCCGCCCGCGCCGCTCACTTCCCGGCGAGATAGCGCAGCACGCCGCGCCCGGCGGCAGCGCCGGTGGCAAAGCAAGCGGTGAGCAGATAGCCGCCGGTCGGCGCTTCCCAATCCAGCATCTCGCCGGCCACGAACACACCCGGCAGCCGCCGCAGCATGAAATCATCGTCGCATTGCTCGCGGCCAATGCCGCCGGCGCTTGAGATCGCGCGTTCGATCGGCTCGGTCGCGACCAGCCGCAGCGGCAGATCATTGATCAATGCAGCAAGCTCGCCCGGCGCGAAAGATGCCAGCGGCCGCTTCAGCCGATGCGCGGCCTCTTGCAGCAGCGCGATCGCCTGCGGCGACAATTGCGCCGCCTTGCGCAAAAACGTCGCCAGCGATTGTTTGCCGCGCGGCGCGGCCAGTTTTGACGCAAGCTGCGCGGTCGGCACATCGGGCCGCAACGCAAGATGCAGCGTCGCCTCGCCGTTCTGATCGATCGCGTCGCGCAGCGCTGCTGACAGCGCGTAGATCGCGCCGCCCTGCAAGCCATCGCGGGTGATCATGGCTTCGCCGCGCAGCCGCCGCTCGCCAAAGCGAACGTCGACGCCCTTGAGCGGTTGCCCGGCAAAACGCTCGCGCAGCAGCTCCGACCAGCCGACCACAAAGCCGCAATTGGCCGGTTTCAGCGGCGCGGCCCCGATGCCTTTGGCGGCGAGCAATGGGACCCAGCCGCCATCGGAGCCAAGTCGCGGCCAGCTCGCGCCGCCAAGCGCCAGCACGCTGGCGCGCGCCGTCACCGCCTGCTCGCCTGCCGGGGTCGAGAACAGCAGCGCGCCGTCGTCGCGCCAGCCGTGCCAGCGGTGTTTTAAGTGGAGCGTGACGCCGAGCCCGGCCAGCCGGCTCAGCCAGGCGCGCAGCAGCGGCGAGGCTTTCATCGCTTGCGGAAACACCCGGCCGCTGCTGCCGACAAAGGTCGGCTGCCCGAGGCCATCGCACCAGGCGCGCAGCGCGTCGGACGGAAACGCCGTGATCGCCGGCGTCAGCCAGTCGGCCGCCGCGCCATAGCGCGTGAGAAACGTCGCCAGTGGCTCGCTATGGGTCAGGTTGAGGCCACCGCGCCCGGCCAGCAGCAATTTGCGGCCCGGCGCCGCCATGCCGTCAAAAATGGTGACGCGCGCGCCGCCCTCTGCGGCGACCTCGGCCGCCATCAGGCCGGCCGGGCCCGCGCCAATGATGGCGACGTCGATGATGTCAGATTCTGTCACGGTCCATACCAACGGCTAGTGATACGCACCTCCCCGTCATGGCCGGGCTCGTCCCGGCCATCCACGTCTTTGATCCTGCACGTCGGTTAAGACGTGGATACCCGCGACAAGCGCGGGCATGACGGACCATTTTTGGGAACCGCTGGTATCACCGGGCTCACGATCAGCCGTAGCAATGGTTCAATCGCGCCCGGACTGCAATCCGTCATTCCGGAATGCGGGCAGCACACCGTTTGCGGCCGTCGTTCCGGGGCGCGAGCGACAGCTCGCGAACCCGGAATCCGGCGCGGGCAATAACGAGATCCCGGGTGCGCGCTGCGCGCGCCCCGGGATGACAGCGAGAGCGTGGAGATGCCGCGGCGAGCCTCAGGCCGCGGCAGCGCCTCACATCTTGAGGCCGAGCCGCGCGGCGGCCTGCGCCACGTATTTCTGGGTCTGCTGGAACGCGCCTTCCAGCGCCTGCGCCTTCGACATGTCGGAAATCTCCGCAAAATGCGCGGCGATCGCGTCCGGGGTCCACTGGTCTTCCGGAAGATTGAGGCCTTCGCTTTCCAAAAGCTTGACCACCGCGAACGAGCCGGCCCCGGCGCCCATGATGGTGCGGGTCGGCGCGTCTTGGCTGAGCAGATACAGCACCGCTGGGGTGATCGCGTCCGGCTTCATCAGCGCCAGCGCCTGCGGCGGCAGCAGTTCTTCGGTCATGCGGGTAGCCGCGGTCGGCGAGATGGTGTTGACGCGGATATCGGTCTTGCGGCCTTCCGCGGCCAGCACATTCATCAGGCCGATCATGCCGGCTTTGGCCGCGCCGTAATTGGCCTGGCCGAAATTGCCATACATGCCCGAGGATGAGGTGGTGAGCACGATGCGGCCATAGTTGCGCTCGCGCATCCCGTCCCACACCGCCTTGCAGCAATAGAAGCTGCCGACCAGATGCACGTCGAGCACCTTGGCGAAATCGGCCAGCTCCATCTTGGCGAACGATTTGTCGCGCAAAATGCCGGCATTGGCGCACAGGATATCGACCGCACCCCACTCGGCGGTGGCCTTGTCGACCATCGCCTTGACCTGCTCGAAATTGGAGACGTCGGCGCCGTCGGCGATCGCGATGCCGCCGGCCTTGCGGATCTCCTCGACCACGGTTTCCGCCGCGGTCATCGAGCCGCCGGTGCCGTCGCGCGCGCCGCCGAAATCATTGACCACCACCTTGGCGCCGCGCGCCGCGAGGCCCAGCGCGTGAGCCCGGCCGAGCCCGTTGCCCGCGCCGGTGACAATGGCCACTCGTCCGTCAAATCTGATCGTCATGTGCGTGTCCTGCAGGTTCAAGCGGGGATGGCTTGCGGAGCCAGATAGATCAGGCCGAGCCAGTCGGCGACCAGCGCCGGCTTCGGCTCGCCTTCGATTTCGACGGTGATGGTGGAGCGCGTCAGCAGCTCGGTCGGCTTGCGCAGATTTGCTTCCGCGAGCGTGAAGCGGCCGCGCACCCTTGCGCCAGCGCGCACCGGCGACAGGAACCGCACTTTGTCAAAGCCGTAATTCACGCCCATCACGGTGCCGGCAATGGTCGGCATCGCTTCGTAGGAAAACACGCTGAGCAGCGACAGCGTCAGAAAGCCATGGGCGATGGTGCCGCCGAACGGCGTTTCGCGCTTGGCGCGCTCGGCATCGACATGGATGAACTGGTGATCCTCGGTGGCATCGGCGAACACGTCGATGCGCTGCTGATCCACCACATGCCACGAAGATACGCCGATCTCCTGGCCGACCAGGCCGAGATAGACGTCACGCTCCACCACCGCACTCATATCGCCTCCACCGCAATCATTGTTATTGCGGCGCACATTCCACGGGACACGGCTGCACGCCAAGCGATTTTTGCGTGTAGTTCCGTGGCCTGCTCTAGCGTGCCGTGCTGCGGGTGCTTTGCAGCTCGGCAAACTCCTCCTCGCGGAATTCGACGCCGCGCGCGGCATCAGCGTGGTTGTTGTCGTGCTCGAGCCGGCGCAGATGCACGCGGCGGATCTTGCCCGAAATGGTTTTCGGCAGTTCGGTGACGAACTCGATGCGCCGGATGCGCTTGAACGGCGACAGCCGCGCCTGCAGATGCTGATACACCGACAGCGCCAGCTCGCGGCTCGGCTCATGGCCCGAGGTCAGGATCACATAGGCCTTTGGAATCGCCAGCCGGATCGGGTCCGGCGTCGGCACCACCGCGGCCTCAGCCACCGCCTCGTGTTCCAGCAGCACGCTTTCCAGCTCGAACGGGCTGATGCGGTAGTCGGAGGATTTGAACACGTCATCGGAGCGGCCGACGAAGGTGAGATAACCATCGTCGTCGCAAAACACCACGTCGCCGCTGCGATAGACCTCGCCATCGGTTCCGGACAGTTTGCCGCCCTCGCCCTGATAGCCCTGCATCAGGCCGGCGGGCCGCGCGGCGCCGAGCAGCAGCGTCACCTCGCCTTCCTTGGCCGGCTGGCCATCGACATCGGTGATCGCGATGCTGTAGCCCGGCAGCGGCCGGCCCATCGAGCCGATCTTGATCGGCTGCCCGGGCGAATTGCCGATCATCGCCGTGGTTTCGGTCTGGCCATAGCCGTCGCGGATCGTCAGCCCCCAGGCGGCACGCACCTGATCGATCACTTCCGGATTGAGCGGCTCGCCAGCGCCGCACACTTCGCGCAGCGCAACCTTGTACTCCGCAAGCGGCTCCTGAATGAACAGCCGCCACACGGTCGGCGGCGCGCATAGCGTGGTGACGCCGCAGCGGACCATGGTGGCGAGCAGACTCTTGGCCTCAAAGCGCGGCTGATTGACCACGAACACCGTGGCGCCGGCGTTCCAGGGCGCAAAGAAGCAGCTCCAGGCGTGCTTGGCCCAGCCGGGCGACGAGATGTTGAGATGCACGTCGCCGGGCTGCAGCCCGAGCCAGAACATGGTCGACAGCGCGCCGACCGGATAGCTGCGCTGGCTGTGCCGCACCAGTTTTGGCTTCGCGGTGGTGCCGGAGGTGAAGTACAGCAGCATCGGATCATCGGGCCGGGTCGGCCCATCCGGCACAAAGGTCTCGGGATAGTCCGCGGTCTGCTCGAACGGCGTCCAACCGGGCGCCACGCCGCCGCCGACCACCACGCGCTGCAACGAGCTATCGCCAAGGCCATCGAACTTCGCGACCTGATCCTGCGCTGCCACCACCAGCTTGGCGGCGCCGCGATCGAGCCGGTCGCGCAGTTCTTCCGGTGTCAGCAGCGTGGTCGCCGGGATCACGATCACGCCGAGCTTGATCGCCGCCAGCATGGTTTCCCACAGCGGCACCACATTGCCGAGCAGCAACAGCAGATGATCGCCGCGCTGCAGGCCCTGCGCGCGCAGGAAATTGGCGACCTGATTAGAGCGGCGCGACAGCTCCGCAAAACTGTGCTTCGTTTCGTTGCCGGTGGCGGCCTCGACGATCCACAGCGCGGTCTGGTCGCGGCTACCCGGCTTGCTCGCCAGTTCGGCGTCGAACCAGTCGAGCGCCCAGTTGAAATCGATCGGGTCGGGCCAGCGGAATTCGGCGACGGCCTTGGCGTAATCAGTGCGATGTTCGAGCAGAAAGGCGCGGGCTTGCTGGAATGTGGTCATGGCGACACCTCGAAATAGGGCCAATGCCGATTCAAAACACTCACCTCGTCATTGCGAGGAGCGAAGCGACGAAGCAATCCAGCCACGCATTGGCGCGGTCTAGATCGCTCCGCGCAATGACGAAGACGATTACTTGGCCGCGCGCTCGCGCAGGAAATTGATGATGCCGGAGAAGTCCGCACCATCATGGCCGGCCTGTTCGAACTCGGCATAGAGTTCGGCGGCATGGGCGCCGAGCGGCGTCACCGCGCCGCTGCTATGCGCCGCGTCCTGCGACAATTTTAGGTCCTTGAGCATCAAGGACGCGGCGAAGCCCGGCTTGTAGCTGTTGTTGGCCGGCGAGGTCGGCACCGGACCCGGCACCGGGCAATAGCTGGTCAGCGACCAGCACTGCCCTGAAGAGGTCGAGGCGACGTCGAACAGCGCCTGATGCGACAGGCCGAGCTTTTCGGCGAGCGTAAAAGCTTCGCTGACGCCGATCATCGAAATGCCGAGCAGCATGTTGTTGCAGATTTTCGCGGCCTGGCCTGCGCCGGCAGCGCCGCAATGCACGATCTTCTTGCCCATCTTGTCGAGCACCGGCTTGGCGGCCTCGAACGCCGCGGCCTCGCCGCCGGCCATGAAGGTCAGCGTCGCGCCCTTGGCGCCGCCCGTGCCGCCCGACACCGGCGCATCGACCGAGTGCACGCCCTGCTGCTGCGCAAGCTGATGCGCGGCGACCGCGCTGGCAACGTCGATGGTCGAGCAGTCGATCAGCAGCGCGCCCTTGGCGATGTGCGGCAGCACCTCGGTCCACACCGCCAGCACATGCTTACCGGCCGGCAGCATGGTGACGATCACCTCGGCGCCGCTGACCGCCTCAACGGCGCTCGCCGCGATGGTGACGCCGTCGGCCTTGGCCGCCTCGCGCGAAGCTTCGACCAGATCGAAGCCACGCACCTGATGGCCGGCCTTCACCAGATTGGCGGCCATCGGCCCACCCATATTGCCGAGACCGATGAATGCGATGTTGGTCATTTCCTGCCCTCGTCTGTTCTGCTTTGCGCGTTGGTTAGGTCGGGAATGTCAGCTCGTTGGCTCCCCGATGGGCGAAGTAGCGCCCGACAATTTCATCATCGACATCTTCGATCCGCGCCGGCTGCCATTTCGGCTGCCGGTCCTTGTCGATCACCGCGGCGCGCACGCCCTCGATGAATTCGGCGCTGGCGAACACTTGCAGCGCGGCGCGATATTCGTGGATCAGGCACGCTTCCAGCGACGGCGCCTGACGCGCCTGCCGCAGCAGCCGCAGCGTCACCTTCAGGCTGGTCGGCGATTTGCTGCGCAGCGCTTTCAGCGCGCCTTGCGCAAATTCCGATCCGTCGGCCTCGAGCGCCGCGGCGATCGCTTCGATGCTGTCATGCGCGAACAGCCGGTCGATCGCCGCACGGTGGCGCCGCGCGGTGCCGGGCTCGGTCGTGACCGCAAAGCGGCCGATGATGTCGCGCACCTGCTGCGCCGAGGCATTCGCCGGCGCCGCGGTCAAGGCGGCGCGCAGCTCCGGCCAATTCGCGGCCGGCACCAGCGCGTCGGCGAAGCCGGCATAGATCGCGTCACTGCCATTCATGATTTCGCCGGTCAGGCCGAAATAGGTGCCGACCTCGCCCGGCGCGCGCGACAACAGCCAGGTGCCGCCGACATCGGGAAAGAAGCCGATGCCAACTTCCGGCATCGCGATCTTGGTGCGATCGGTGACGATGCGGTGGCTGCCATGGGCCGACAGACCGACGCCGCCGCCCATCACCAAGCCGTCCATGAACGCAACATACGGCTTTGGATATTTGGCGATGTTGGCGTTGACGATGTACTCCTCGCGCCAAAACACCGGGCCGAGATCGCCGCCCTGGCGCGCACTGTGATAGAGCCCGACAATGTCGCCGCCCGCGCACAGCCCGCGCTCGCCGGCGCCTTCGATCAGCACCAAAGCCACCTCAGGATCAGCGGCGAATGACGCCATCGCGCCCTCGATCACGCGGGTCATTTCCAGCGTCAGCGCGTTGATGGCCTTGGGCCGGTTCAGCCGCAGCACGCCGGCCGCGCCCTCGCGCCGCGCGATCAGATCGCCCTCGGCCTGATCCACAGTGATGGTCTCACTCATCGCGCGCCCTCGATCAATTTCCGCGCCACGATCAGACGCATGATTTCATTGGTGCCTTCGAGAATCTGGTGCACGCGCAGATCGCGCACGATCTTCTCGATGCCGTATTCGCTGAGATAGCCGTAGCCGCCGTGCAATTGCAGCGCCTCATTGGCGACGTTGAACCCGACATCGGTGCCAAAGCGCTTGGCCATCGCGCACAGCGTCGAGGCATCATGGTCCTTGCGGTCGAGCGCCGCGGCCGCGCGCCACAGAAAGGTGCGCGCCGCTTCCAGTTCGGTTGCCATGTCGGCGAGCCGGAATTGCAGCGCCTGGAACTCGTCGAGCCGCTTGCCGAACGCCTTGCGCTCGCGCATGTAGTTCAGCGTCTTGTCGAGCGCCGCCTGCGCGCCGCCGAGCGAGCACGCCGCGATGTTAAGCCGGCCGCCATCGAGCCCGGCCATCGCGATCTTGAAGCCGATGCCCTCATCGCCGAGCCGGTTCTCGACCGGCACCCGGACATTCTCAAAAATCACCGAGCGGGTCGGCTGCGCGTTCCAGCCCATCTTGCGCTCATTGGCGCCGAACGACAGGCCGGGCGTGTCGCGCTCCACCACCAGCGTCGAGATGCCCGAGGCGCCCTCGCTGCCGGTACGCGCCATCACGACATAGAGGTCGTTGCTGCCGGCGCCTGAAATGAACTGCTTTTGGCCGTTGAGCACATAGTCATCGCCGTCGCGCACCGCGCGGGTGCGCAGCGCCGCGGCATCCGAGCCCGAGCCTGGCTCGGTGAGGCAATAGCTCGCCACCCACTCCATGGTACACAGCTTGGGTAGCCATTTCTGGCGCTGGGCGTCGTCGCCGTAGCGATCGATCATCCACGCCGCCATGTTGTGGATCGAGATGAAAGCCGACACCGCCGGGCAGCCGGTGGCCAACGCCTCGAAGATCAGCGCGGCGTCAAACCGCGTCATGGCGCTGCCGCCGACATCGTCGTTGATATAGATGCCGCCGATGCCGAGCGCCGCCGCTTCCCGGATCACGTCGAGCGGCAGATGCTTCTCTTCGTCCCACGCGAGCGCGTGCGGGGCGATCTTCTCCGCGGCGAAGTCGCGCGCCATATCTCGTATGGCGCGCTGATCGTCATTGAGCGTGAACTGCATCGCGTCCGCGCTTACTTCATGGTCGGGATGACGAACTCGGCGCCTTCCTTGACACCCGAAGGCCAGCGCGAGGTCACGGTCTTGGTCTTGGTGTAGAAGCGCACCGAATCCGGGCCGTGCTGGTTGAGGTCACCGAAGCCCGAACGCTTCCAGCCGCCAAAAGTGTAGTACGCGATCGGAACCGGGATCGGCACGTTGATGCCGACCATGCCGACATTGACCTTGGCCGCGAAGTCGCGCGCCGCGTCGCCGTCGCGGGTGAAGATCGCAACGCCGTTGCCGTAATCATGCTCGGACGGCAGCGCCAGCGCTTCAGCGTAGTCGTGGGCGCGCGCGACGCACAGTACCGGCCCAAAAATCTCTTCCTTGTAGATGCGCATGTCGCGGGTGACGTTGTCGAACAGACAGCCGCCCATGTAGAACCCGTTTTCATAGCCTTGCATCTTGAAGCCGCGGCCATCGACCGCCAGCGTCGCGCCTTCCTTGACGCCGATCTCGACGTAGTTCTTGACCCGCTCCAGCGCTTCGCGCGTCACCAGCGGACCGAAATCCGCGGACGGATCGGTCGAGGGCCCGATCTTCAGCTTCTCGACGCGCGGGATCAGCTTCTCCATCAGCGCATCGGCGGTGGCCTTGCCGACCGGCACCGCCACCGAGATCGCCATGCAGCGCTCGCCGGCCGAACCATAGCCGGCGCCGATCAGCGCATCGACGGTCTGGTCGAGATCGGCATCGGGCATGATGATGGCGTGGTTCTTGGCGCCGCCAAAGCACTGCGCGCGCTTGCCGGTGGCCGCGGCGCGCTCATAGATGTACTGCGCGATCGGCGAGGAGCCGACGAAACCGACGGCGCGGATATCCGGATCGTCCAGGATCGCGTCGACCGCTTCCTTGTCGCCATTGACGACGTTGAGCACGCCGGCCGGCAGCCCGGCTTCGATCAGCAGCGCCGCCAGCGCCATCGGCACCCCGGGGTCGCGCTCCGACGGCTTCAAGATGAAGGCATTGCCGCAGGCCAGCGCCGGGGCGAACTTCCACATCGGGATCATCGCCGGGAAGTTGAACGGGGTGATGCCGGCGACCACGCCGAGCGGCTGGCGCATCGAATAGATGTCGATGCCGGGGCCGGCGCCCTCGGTGTATTCGCCCTTCATCAGATGCGGAATTCCGCAAGCAAATTCAACGACTTCAAGACCGCGCTGGATGTCACCCTTGGCGTCCGGAATGGTCTTGCCATGCTCGCGCGCCAAAAGCTCGGCGAGCTTGTCATAGTCGCGCTGCACCAGTTCCAGGAACTTCATCAGCACGCGCGCGCGGCGCTGCGGATTGGTGGCCGCCCAGTCGCGCTGCGCGGCCTTGGCATTCTCGACGGCGGCACGCAGCTCGGCCTTGGTTGCCAGCGCGACCTTGGCCTGGACCTCGCCGGTCATCGGTTCGAACACGTCGGCGAACCGTCCTGACGTTCCAGCCACTTCACGGCCAGCAATAAAATGCCCAATCGAGCGCATGCGTTTCCTCCGGGTAAGCTTAGATTTGCATAGTCTTTGAACAGGCTTTGGCGCGTTTGGGAAGAGGCCCCGCACGCAATCCTGTTAGCAGCTTATCGCCGTCCCTCAGGGGCGGCAAACCGCCAAACGTTGAATAGGCGGCAGGTCAACGCTGTTGACTGGAGACCGTCCCATTGCTGCTGCGGCGCGCGGTGCGCGCTTTGCTGGCCAAGGCCTTATTGGCAGCTGGTTTGCTGGCAGCTACGGCCACCTTATTGGCGGCGACCTTGCTGGCCACCTTGCCGGCGATCGCTTTGCTGGCAATCGTCTTGCTGGCAATCGTCTTGCTGGCGGCGGCCCGGCGGACTCCCGGCTTGCTGGCAGCTTTGCCCTTCACCGCGGGCCGCGCGGCTCCGGCCTCGGCCTTGGCTGCGAACGCCGCCCGGGAACCGCTAACCGTCACCGAGCCGCCGCGACGCGGCGACGCCGGCACCACCGGCAACGCGGCGCGCCCGGCGGCCAGGATCTCGTCCGACAATTCGCCCGCGCCGGTGACGCGCGCCAGCAGCAAGGTGCCAACCATCGAGGCCAGCATCGCGGACGCCTGCTGACGCGCCTGCTTGGCCGGCACGCCTTCCATCTGCTCCGCCAGCATCTCGATCATGGCCGTCACCTTGGCGGCAAAAGCCCGGCGCGTCTTGGCGGTTTCGCGGGCGATCTCCGCGCCGACCGCCAGCACCGCACAGCCGCGCCCCGGATCGTCGCGGTGCTGCTTGCTGAGATAGGCATCGGCGATCACCGCCAGCCGCTGCGACGGGGGCAGATCATCGGTGAGCTCGCGCCAGCTCGCCATCGAGCGGTCCATCGCGTAGGTGACGGCTTCCACCATCAACGCTTCGCGCGATTCAAAATGCGAGTAGAAGCCGCCATGGGTCAGCCCGGCGTCTTTCATCAGCTCGGCGACGCCGACGCCGTGAATGCCCTTTTCGCGCAGGCGCATCGACGCCTTGCGGACAATGCGATCGTGGGTGGCGTTCTTGTGTTCTTTTGAGTACCGCATCGGCGATCCATCCCTTTAAAGAATGATGATTCCTATCATGGAACCTACTCATTCTCGCTATCGTCATTTTGACGCAGAGCCCCTTTCGATCGGCCTCGCTGATCAGCTCAATTAGTATGGCGTGCGCCATTCTTCACCACCTCAGCTGATCGCTCCCCCTTGATACGGACCGCGCTGGTAGCAGGTACGTCGAAGCTGCGTTCGACACGTTTTGTCCAGCCCTGCTCTCACCGGAATGTCTTTCGTTCTCCCCTACCCTTCGGGCCGGCTTGTCAATGGTCGTCCCGGCGGCCGCCCGTCGCTGCGCGCCCCTGCCCCTGATCACCACCGCCCCGCTTCGTCAGCTGGCCGATCAGGGGCCCTGCCGCCGGACCTTGTCTGTCACAGCGTTGTGTGCACGATAAGCAATTGCAAAAGCAATGCGCCATCATATGATGGTTATCATCCAAACATAGCGGGCGGCCGACGCCGCGCGCTCGCACAGGACCAGGCATGCTTTCTTCCCGGCTCGCCGCACTGCTCAGCCGCCGCGACATTCACTATGGCTGGGTGATGGTGGCGGTAACTTTCCTCACCGCGCTGGTCTCGGCCGGCGCCGTGGGCGCGCCGGGCGTGTTCATCGTGCCGCTGCAGCAGGAATTCGGCTGGAGCGCGGCCGAGATTTCCTCGGCGCTGTCGATCCGCTTCATCCTGTTCGGGCTGATGGCGCCGTTCGCCGCGGCGCTGATGAACCGCTACGGGCTGCGCAATATCGCGCTCGCCGGGCAATTGATCATCGCCACCAGCCTGATCGCCTCGATCGGCATGACGCAAGTCTGGCAACTGATCGCGCTGTGGGGCGTTGCGGTCGGGATCGGCACCGGGCTGACCGCGCTGGTGCTTGGCGCCACCGTGGCGGCGCGCTGGTTTTCCGAACGGCGCGGCCTGGTGGTCGGCATTCTCACCGCCAGCGTCGCCACCGGGCAGCTGGTGTTCCTGCCGATTTTGGCGACGCTGACCGAAAGCTTCGGCTGGCGGGTGGCGCTGCTGCTGCTATGCGGCGCGCTCGCGGTCGCGGCCATTGCGGTGCTGCTGTTGATGCGCGACCGGCCGAGCGATCTCGGGCTGCGCGCCTATGGCGAACGCGGCGATCTGCCGCCCGCCGCCGTGCCGACGCCGCATGGCCCGATCACCAGCGCGGCGCTGGGGGCGCTACGCGACGCCTCGCGCAAGCCGGTGTTCTGGATTCTGTTCGCAACCTTCTTCATCTGCGGCGCCTCGACCAATGGGCTGATCCAGGTGCACCTCATTCCGCTCTGCGCCGATTTCGGCATTCCGCAGGTGCAGGCCGCCGGGCTGCTGGCGGCGATGGGGATTTTCGATTTCGTCGGCACCATTCTGTCGGGCTGGCTGTCGGACCGTTACGACAATCGCTGGCTGCTGTTCTGGTACTACGGGCTGCGCGGGCTATCGCTGCTGTTCCTGCCGTTCAGCGATTTTACGTTCTACGGCCTGTCACTGTTCGCGCTGTTCTACGGCCTGGATTGGATCGCCACCGTGCCGCCAACCGTGCGCCTGACCGCGCAGAATTTTGGCGCCG
The DNA here is from genome assembly GCF_003217325.1 of Rhodopseudomonas faecalis. Taxonomy (GTDB): domain Bacteria; phylum Pseudomonadota; class Alphaproteobacteria; order Rhizobiales; family Xanthobacteraceae; genus Rhodopseudomonas; species Rhodopseudomonas faecalis. The sequence continues at coordinate 112,623 of NZ_QJTI01000001.1, read as the reverse complement.
AGCGCGCCAATCTGGTGTTCGGCTGGGTATTTTGCGGCCATCAGCTCGGCGCCGCCACCGCGGCTTTTGCGGCCGGTCTGTCACGCACCGTGTGGATGAGCTATCTGCCGGCATTCTTCGCCGCCGGTGCGCTGTGTCTGATCGCCGCCAGCATCGCGCTGTTGATTGCCAAGCAGCACAAGCCCGCAGCGGCTTAGATTAGGTTGAAGCGTCATTGCGAGGAGCGCAGCGACGAAGCAATCCAGAAACCCAGTGCCCGGCACCTGGATTGCTTCGCTACGCTCGCAATGACTGGATATTATGGCCTGATACGCATCGACGTCGCGACGCCCGGCGTGCGCAGCGGCTCGGCGAGCCGCGCGAATTCGCACAGCAGCGCGCGGGTTTTGCGCGGATCGATGATCTCCTCGACCCAGAATTTTTCGGCCGAGCGGAACGGTGAGCGCAGCTTGTTGAGCCGCTCCTCGATTTCCTTGAGCTTGGCAGCCGGATCGTCCGCCGCCTCGATCTCGGCGCGATAGGCCGCCTCAATGCCGCCTTCCAGCGGCAGCGAGCCCCAATAGGCCGACGGCCAGGCATAGCGCAGCGAGTGCCGCGCCGCCGGCTGATGCACCACGCCGGCCACGCCAAAGCAGTTGCGCACGATGATGGTGCACCACGGCACCGTGGTCTGGTTGACCGCCGCCATCGCCCGCATGCCGAGGCGGATGGTCGCCGCCTTCTCCGCCTCGAGCCCGATCATGAAACCGGGGCAATCCATCAGATAGACAATCGGCAGATGGAATGTTTCGGCGAGATCGACATAGCGCACCACCTTTTGGCAGGTCTCCGCGGTCCAGGAGCCACCATAGTGATACGGATCGGAGGCGAGCAGAAGCACCGCGCGGCCCTGCAGCCGCGCCAGGCCCGCGATAATCGAGCGGCCGAAATTCTGGCCCATCTCGAAGAACGAGCCCTTATCGACCACCGCTTCGATGATCGGTCGCATCTTATAGACTTGCCGGCGATTGCGCGGCACCGCCTTCAAGAGCGCCTCCTCGGCTCGCTCCGGATCATCTTCGCAAGGCAGCGTCGGCGGCAATTCGTGCACCGAGGACGGCAAATAGGACAGGAACCGGCGCGCGCATTCGAACGCCTCCTGCTCGGTCTCGACCGCATGATCGACCGCGCCGGACCGGGTCTGGATTTCCCAGCCGCCCAGTTGTTGCTTGTCGAGATTCTGGCCAAGCCGCGCTACCACCGGGGGACCGGCGACAAACATCGCCGAATTCTTGGTCATCACCGAATAATGGCTGGCGGCGAGCCGCGCCGCGCCAAGCCCGGCCACCGAGCCGAGCCCAAGCGCCACCACCGGCACCTGCGCCATATTGCCGGTCGTGTACCAGAACCATTCGGTGCCGCCGATGCCGCCCGGCAAATTGGCGGCGCCCTTGGTCTCGATGGTTTTCACCGAGCCGCCGCCGCCCGAGCCTTCGATCACCCGGATGATCGGCAGCCGGAAATCGTGCGCCATCTCCTCGGCCATCTGCGGCTTGTGATGGATCGAGGCATCGGCCGAGCCGCCGCGCACCGTAAAATCGTCGCCGACCACCACCACTGGCCGGCCATCGATTTTGGCACGGCCAAAGATGCAGTTCGCCGGCGTGACGTCGCGCAGTTCGCCATCGGCGTCATAGTCGCCGATGCCGGAAACCGCGCCGATCTCGTGGAAACTGCCGCTGTCGATCAGCCCGTCGATCCGCTCGCGGACCGTCAGCCGCCCCTGGTCATGCTGGCGCTTGACCTTGTCGACGCCGCCCATCTGCCGCGCGAACGCCTCGCGGCGAGCCAGCTCGTCGAGTTCCGGCTTCCAGGTCATTGCTGCTCCCGTTCGGTTTCTTATGCGCCATCGCCGGCCGCGGCGTCAGCTCGCTGCCATCATCATAAAAGCCGATATCGGCATTCTGGATCAGCTTGCTGATATCGGCACCGAGCTTGAGCAGCAGCGGCGCCACTTCATCATGCATCCGCTGCTCGTCATACATCGCCGACAACAGCCCGATCGTGACCGCGACATAGGTCTGATATTGCGGCGACCACAGCGGCATGGCGATGCCGTTGATATGCGGGCTCCACAGCCCGCAGGCGGTGACATAACCGCGCTCGCGCAGCATCGCGCGGTTGCCATCGATGCGATCGCGCAGCACCGCGGCGTCATGCGGAATGTCGCGTTCCATGTCGCGGATCAGAGCCGCGGCGACGTCCGGATCAAGGGCGGCGGTATAGGCATGGCCGGCGGCGGTCCGGGTGATGGCGATCCGGCTGCCGGTCATGGAATGCAGACCGAGCGCCTGCGCCGAACGGGCGAATTCCAGATAGACGAGATGAAAGCGATCCGGGATGACGAAGCCGACTGTGCCCGGGATCTGCTCGGCGGTTTCCTGCAAACGGATCCGGATCAGATGACGAAGCTGCAACCCGCACATCATCGATGCGCTCATCGCCACCGCGCTGGGGCCGATCCGGTATTTCTGATCGCGCGGCAAGTAAACCAGATGACCCATCCGGGTCAGCGTATGCGTCAAGCGCGACACGGTTGAACGTGGCAGCCCGCAACGATTGGAAATTTCCAGATTACCAAGTCGAACCTCATGGCTTCCAAAGCAACGCAGCACGTCGAACGCTCGAGACACCACCTGGATAACATCGCTCGCCCCGCTGTCCTCCCCCGAAATCAGTCCTTTGTTAGTTAAACGTTCCGAGCGTCGTCCCATTTTCTTGATCCAATATTATTGGAGGGAGTTTGCACCGCTCAGCCCCGAGACTGTCCACCGCACCACCCTCAATTCCGCAGAACGGAATAGAATTCCGCTTGAACAGAACGCTACATCAGGCCATGTGAGTGAACAACATCACTCGCAAGAACGCATAGCCCAATTCCTCTACGTCATGCGGTCAGCTGGGCAAGCGCTGCTGCCCTGGGTTGCAGCTGTTCCGCAGCGAATGGAGTATGACATGCCAGATATCAAGATCGTCACAGAGGTCGCCGGCCGGGTATGCGCGCTGCCGATTGCCGTCGGCGACGTGGTCAGCGAAGGTGACGACATCGCTTTTGTTGAAGCGATGAAAATGGAAATTCCGGTTGCCGCGCCGCAAGGCGGCACGCTCACCAGCCTCTTGATACAGCTTGATGACGTGGTTGCCGAAGGGCAGTTAGTGGCGATCATCGCCACCTGAGCGGCCGATCTACAGCGCCGAGGCCGACGCGCGATTACATCAAATTCCGCTGCGTTGGCTCGCGCCACAGTTGCAGTCAGCACCTCCGCCGCGCGACAAACTGCCTCGTGCTGCGATCAGTTCTGCGATCCATTGCTGGCGATCGCCGCGTATTTGCGCGCCGCGGACTACACGAATCACCCTTTGCACGGCGCAGCGCTGCTGCCGCTTGCGATCGTATGCTGATAGTTAATTGGGCATACGCCGGGCAATGTCCTTGGAATCCCTGACACGCGGCTCATGCGAGCAACAGCCGGTCAGCGACCTCTAATACTGAACACTTCGTACTTTGGAAGTAAGTGTTTTATGGCGGCGGCGCTGATAGCAGCCTGATCGCACCACGATCGTAGCGACAGCAGCGGCTTTGCCGGGGCCACTGCTATCAGTCAGCCCGCACCTGTTCCGCAGCGCGAAACACCACCGCATCAACCACCACCACGCCCGCTCCGGCATCGTTGATCAGCACCGGATTGAGATCGACCGACATCACGTCGGCTTGCGCGATCATCAATCGGCCGATCGCGACCACCGCGCGCGCCAGCGCCTCGGTATCCATCGCTGGCTCGCCGCGCACGCCGGCAAACAGCGGCGCGATCCGCAGACTGTGCAGCGCCTCGTTCACTTCGTCCGAACCGAACGGTGGCAACAGCAGCGCGGTGTCGCGCAGCACCTCGACATATTTGCCGCCATCGCCGACCACCACCACCGGCCCGAACACCGGATCGCGATGCGCGCCGATCATCAATTCACGGCGGCCCTGCGCCATCGCGGCGACGATCACGCCGTCAAAGCGCGCGCCTTGCGCGCGAATGATGGCCTCCATGGCGGCAAAGGCCTGGCACGCCGCCGCCTCGTCCCCGACATTGAGCCGCACCAAGCCCAGTTCCGATTTGTGGGCGATGTCGGCCGAGCAGCCTTTCACCACCACCGGCGTTCCGATCGCCGCAACGGCCGCGGCGACCTCGCTTGGCGACCGGCACAGACGATGCGGCACCACCGCAAGGCCGTGCTGCGCCAGCAGCGCCAGGCTGTCGGCCTCATTCAGCATCACCATCGCCTGCGCCGCCGGCTGCCGCGGCGCCTCGCCCCTGCTGCTGGTGCGGCGCGCGGCGGCTTTGGCCATCAGCTCGCGATGCGCCACAAACTGGTGCAGCGCCGTGACCGCCTCGACTTCGGTCGGGAACACGGCGATGCCGCGCTCCGCAAACTGCCGCGCGATAGCGGGCTGCGTCGAAGCCATCAGCACCGGTTTGCCGGTCTGCCGGGCAAGGGCCGCGCTATCCTCGGCAATCCCGGCAATGTCATAGCCCTGGCCGAGCACGGGCAGGCCGATCACAAAGGCGTCGGCGCCCGGATCGGCGGCCAGCACAGGCAGGATTTCACCGAACAGCCGGTCGTTGGACAGCATCGCGGCCGTGAGATCGATCGGATTGGCGGCGGTGGCAAAGCTCGGCAGGATCGCTTTCAATTGCTGATCAATGTGCGGCGCCAGCTCGGCCATCGGCATGCCGACCTCGCTGGCGGCATCGGCGGTCAGCACGCACACCGCGCCGGAATTCGACACCGCCACCAGCCGGCGGCCGGTCGGTTGCCAGCCTTTCAGATACAATTCGCTCGCTTCCACCAAGCCGCGGATATCGGGCGCGCGCCAGATGCCGTGATGGGCCAAAAAGGCATCGACCACCCGGTCCTCATTGGCGAGCGCCCCGGTATGCGACTGCGCGGCGCGCTGGCCGGCGACGCTGCGTCCGGATTTCAGCGCAATGATCGGCAGATCGCGCTCGCGCGCGATCGCGGCCAGTTGCTCAAGATGCCGCGCGTCCGGAATGCTCTCCAGATAGAGCAGCAGCAGTTTCACCTCGGGGTCTTCGGCGACCGCACAGGCCAATTCGCCAACCGAGACGTCGCAATCATTGCCGGTGGCATGGCAGTGGCGCACGCCGATGCCCTTGCGCAGCAGAAAGCTGACCGGCGCGGTCGACAGCGCGCCGGACTGGCTCAGCATCGCGACATGGCCACCAGCGCGATCGAATTCGGTGAACAGCGTCGAGAACGAGACAATGGTGCCGGAGCCGAAATTGGCCAGCCCCTGGGTGTTCGGCCCAACGATGCGCATGCCAGCCTGGCGCGCCGCCGCCGTCATGCGCTGCTCTTTGGCCTTGCCGGCGACCGGGTCGACCTCGCCGAACCCGGACGCCATCACCACCACGGCTTTGACACCGCGCGCGGCGCAGTCCTCCACGGTGCTGACGGCTGTATCGCCAGCCACCGCCACGATCGCCAGGTCCGGCGCTTCCGGCAGATCAGCCAGCGAGCCATAGCTGCGGCGCCCCTGGATTTCCGGCCGGCTCGGATTGATCGGATAGACTGCGCCCTTGAACCCGAACTTGCCGAGATAATGGATCGGCCGGCCGCCGATCTTGTGCGGATTGTCGGACGCGCCGATCACGGCGATCGAGCGTGGATCGAGAAACGCGCGCAAACCGCTCATGAGCCCAGCCGTTGCCGTGTTGCTCGGCGCTGTCGCCGATCGCTGTGCATCACCAACATCATCGGCGGCATCAAACTCCCTGTGGCAGCGCTCTCGATCGGCATCAGGATCGACACTTGCGCATCGATCTAACGTGCGCGTGCGGACAAGATCAAGCGCAGGCAGCCAATGACGGCGCGGCACCGCCCTCGCCTGATTAGCAAGATCATTGACCCCAAAATGGTTTCGCCTATCAAGGCACATCGCGTGCGGCGATCCGGCCGCAACGCCTCATAGCCCCTTGCCAGCCACAGCTCGCCGCCCATGAATCCGCATCGCGAAATATTTGCCAGCCGTCCGGCGACCCTGCGTTTCATGCCCAAGGCGCTGTGGCCTTCCCCGGGCTGGCGCGCCGAGCGCGGCTGCCCGGACAGCCAGTTCATCTGGCAGGACTACCGGATCAGTTCGCGAACCATGGCGAGGCTGCGCGATTTCGCCGGCGCTGGCGAGTTCAATCACGATGATGCGCTGCTGCTACTCGCGCCGCATATCACCGGCTTTCGGCTGACGATGGCGCTGCTGACCCATCCGCGCTGGCCGCTCGCGATCTGGCGCGCGCTGCAGTTTCGCAACCGGCTGCGGCTGCTCGGCCCACTTCTACTCGATGAGCCGTCGGAACTGAGCGTGCAAGCCTGCGCCTGGCGGGTGCATGCCAAGGGGCTTGAGGTCGATCTACACACTCGACTGCAGCAGCGCGGCGCGGTGGTGTGGGACAGCATCGTCACGGTCTATTATCGCGGCCGGTTTGGCGCGCCGCTCAGCCATGGCGAAGCGCACGGTGCGCCTTCGACCTCGCCGACGCTCGACCCATCAGCGCCGCCGGTGGCGCAATGGCGTATCGACAACGGCCGGCGCTGGGAATTCTGCCGCCTCACCGGCGACTACAACCCAATGCATCTCAACGCGCGCTACGCGCATCGCATGGGTTTTGGCGGCGCCTTCCCGCATCCGCAGCGCGTCGCAGCGCAGTGTCTGTCGCATCTTGCCGCAACCGGCGCGCCGCCGCGCCAGCTCGATCTATGGATCAAGGGACCGGCGTTCTTTGGCGCCGAAGCGACGCTGCGGCAGGCGCCCCGCGACGACGGCGGCCAGGATTTCGCGCTCTGGGTGCCGGGCGAGCAACGCCCGGCGCTGGTCGGCAGTCTGTTCCGCGCGCTTTCGGAACCACGCTGCCAGCGTGAGCGCAGCGCGCTCCGCCAGCGTCTCGCGTGACCGGTTAGCGATGGTAGCGCGGCGCGGCGCGATAGGCACCGTGGCGCGGGGCATGGCCATAGCGCGGCGCGTAGCCATGGCGATGGCCGTGCACGTGCCGGTGATGATAGCGATGGTGATGGCGGTAGCCATAGCCCCAGCGCGACACCGTGGCCTCACGATAATACGGCGCCGGCGCGAACATGCCCGGGCCGGAATAGACCGGGCCCTGATTGACATAGAAATATTGCGGCGACGGATCGGGCAGCCGTTCGTATTCGACATAGCCGTAGTAACCGCCGCCATAGCCGTAGCCATAACCATAGCCCACGCCGCCGCATGGCATCGGCGCCGCGACATAGCCGCCGCACGGCGCGCAGCCGGACGCATACCAGCCGCCGCAGGCCTCGGCCGGTGTCGCCGACACGGCGAACAGCGCGGCTACGGCCACCAGTCCTGAAACGAGGGTCTGACGCATGTACTCTCTCCTGTCGGTCATGGTGGTGCTGGTTCAGTTGCGCGGCCGAAAATCACGCCGCGGCCCTGGCAGCTCCGGCGCCAGGATCACCGGCGGCGGTTCGACCATCGGCTGCGGCATCGGCGGCGCCGATTCTGCCGACCATGACTGGTGAAAACTCTCGGCCGGTTTCGGCAGCTTGCGGTTTTCCGGCGGCTCGATTTCAAGGCGGCCATAGCCGACCTGTTCGCCGGTGGCACCCGGATAGTAATGGCCGACATTGAGCGGCGGCACGCGCCGGCCGCCATAGATGGTGGGCTGCACCTTATTGCCGCGCGCCAGCCCCCAATCGCCTTCGATCACGGCGTAAGAGGCATCGCGGCCGTTGATGATGATCGGCACGCCGGGCCGACCGGGAATCACGATCTGCGGACCGCTCTCCAGCGCGGCTGCGCCGAGCGCCGAGCCGATCCACACCGCCACCGTCAGCGCTGCCCGCATCACAGTCTCCTCATGCCCCGCGGATGGTAGCCGCAATCAGCTCAAGATGCGTTAAGGGGCGCGAACGACCTGCCGGTAAGGCTAACGGGCCGTGGCTGGGCACCGCCGCGGTCGCTGTGGCGAAACGTGGCCGATGGGCGATAATGCTGCTGGCGCAGGGATGCGGCCGCCCACCGACGGCCTCAAGCGGCCCCGCCGGCACAAATCCCGGCCAGCGTCTTGTCGGCAGCGCAGTACGCTGCTAGCTGTGCGGGCGCGCCGGCGTAGCACAGCGGTAGTGCAGCGGTTTTGTAAACCGAAGGTCGGGAGTTCGATCCTCTCCGCCGGCACCATTTATCTATTTGCAATAATTAGACTTTCACGACCAGCTTGCCAAAAAGACGTCTGACAGGACCAGCCCCCGTCACGCCTGTCTATGTGACCCTTCCGCGCGCTACCAAATCGAAACTATGCCTTGATGCTATGGTTTGCTACGAATAGCTCCATCTCAGGGAGAGACTTGTGACCAAGACCATCCGTGCAGCAGCCGGTCGCGTAGCCGACAGTTTCGTGCAGGGCATTGCGCAAATGGGCACTCTTACGATGTCCGAGCGTCGCAAGCCGGCACCACGAAAAACCGCCGCCGAAGCTCTTCGTGGCGATTGGGCTCGGCTGGGCGGCGACATGGAGCGCGCGGTCAGGAAAGTCAAAGAACGTGAGTCGGCGCAGTAGAAAGCCCTCCAATTCTCCGGCGGACACGACCCAGCCTAACCAGCAGTCAAAAACCGTCATGCATCAGAGGACCACGATCGCCGGCTGGCAAGGTCCCTTTGCCTCCTCCAGGAGCACTGGAGGAGTTTGATCGAATTGTTCCAGGTTCAGCGGCCAGGATCATCGACCAGTTCGAGAAAGAGGCCGAGCACAGGCACACCTTGGAAGATCGCGATGCACGTTTGATTGTCCGCGACACCCACATTGGGCAGTTCTTGGCCGGACTTTTCGCAATCATCGTGTTTGGCGTCGTCGCCTTCGCCATTGCGGAGGGTGCATTCATTACCGCAGCGGTCATTGGCGGCAGTACTGCAATCAGCGTCAGCATCACTGCATTCCTGCGACGTCCGAGGAAGTAGCCTCGGTGCATCTCCACTAAAGCAAGTCCTCGCCGATAGCCTCTGCATGGCGGCTCGGCCGCATCATTCATAGATGTGGAAAAACTGTTGATAAGAATCGGATACTTCCTACCGTTCAGAGCTTTATGACCAAACGGCAGCTCTATCGGCGTGTGGAAAACCATCTCCCCGGCCCAGCCTCTGCGACCGCCGCGTGCAGCGCGAGACGGCGCCCTTGACGGCGACTCGCGCCGCTGATTCCATGGCGCACCTACGGAGGCTCCCATGCAGCGGCACATTCTTCACGAGTTCATGACAGGTCAGGACTCGGCAGGCGCGCAGAGCTACCGGCGCTTGATGAAAATCCTGGTGACGCTGACCATCAGCTACGCCGCCGGGATCTCCTGCTTTCTCTACCTGATCACGGACTGAACGCCCGCTTGTGCCGCGGCGCATCTCGCCGCGACAGCATCGTGCCTGGTTCGGCGCGCATTGAGCCAACGCGGCAGATGGCAGGCCGCCCGAGGGCACCCCGCGCTGGCCGCGCTGTTACACCAGCGACCAAAGCGCCAGCACATTGACGATACAGGCCGCAAACAGTCCAAGCGCCAGACCTGCGGCCAGTCCGTTGGGATAGTTTGGTGAGATCGTGTTCATTGCCTGCAGATGATCGGGCGATTCGGTGTCAAGAGTCCCGCAGCTTATTTTTTTGCAGATTCAGAACTCGTTTACGTTTGATTCTCGCTTCCAACCGCCACCAGCCCTGGCAGTAGCCGCCTGCCCGCTCCCAAGCTCAGCACGTAACTCGAGCGCGTGCCGTGACAGGTTCAGGCCAAAGCCTGCTGATGCAGGGGGCTGATGAGATGCGCGTTAGTACCTCGTGACCGGCGGCCCGCCCCAGCCGAAGCGATAGTTCACGCCGGCTTTGACGGTGTGTTCGTCGTTACGGATGTTGGTGCCGACCAGTTCGGCCGGACCGCTGCTCACCGTGGTGTTGCCGAAATTGTAGTACTGATACTCGACCTTGGCCGACCAGTTCGGCGCAAACAGATATTCCAGGCCGCCGCCGATGGTGTAGCCATCGCGCTTATTGCCACTGGCGGTGATCGGCTGCGCCACGCCGGCGACGCTCGCGCTCAAACTGTTGTCGCGGAACGCATAGCCGCCCTTGCCATAGAGCAGCGCCGGGCCCCAGCTATAGCCGAGCCGGCCGGTCACCGAGCCGATACCGCTGGTGTCCTCGGTCAGCAGCGTGCCGCCGGGATACAGCAGACTGCCGCTGCTGTTGCTCGGCAGCCAGCTATATTGCGCCTCGACGCCGATCACCCAGTTGCGCGCAAAATTAAAGTCGGCACCGCCCTGCACGCCGGCCAGCAACCGGCCGTCGCTGCCGACAATGGTGTCGCTGCCGGCGAAGGCACCGCCGAGCTGGCCGCCGACATAAAAGCCGGTCCAGTTGTAAACCGCCTCCGGCGCCGAGGCCGGGGCGGCGGCGGTGGGGCGCGGCAGATCGGCCGCCAACGCCGGAGCCGCCAGCATCAGCGCAGCGGCTGCACCGAGCAGAAGCTTCGTCATCGGGCTCCCCTTCACGCTTGACCACGCCAGCTGCCGCCTCACGGAACGGCGGCTATGGACGAGTCACACAACAACCTGTCTTTGATTTGGTTGCTTCACGGCCCGGAAGGTTCACCGCCGTGACGATTTTGCGCTTTGGAGGATTTTGCGCCGCGCGCCGGTCCGGCTGGCGCTCAGCGCGTCAATTTCTCGAGATCGGCAAACGGGGCGTAGCTGACGCCGCCGCACAGTTCCTCGGTGTCGTCGACCGCGCGGTCGAGCCGGCCATCGACGAACACCACCGCCTGCTCCTGCAAACCGCGCAGCCGGCCGTCGGACTGGCGCGCATTGTAACGCACGCAGGCGACATAACGCGGCCGGCCGCCGACCTTGCGCAACACCGGCTCGGCCAGCGCCGCTTCGCGCACGCCGACCGGATTGGTGAGATAGGTTTTATAGAACGCCAGCAGCTCGGCCCGGAAATTTTGCGGAAACGGCTGGTTCGCGCCTTCGGTCGGCACCGTCAGACCGCTGCCGGCGCCGCAGCCTGCAAGCGCCAACGCCAGCAACGCGGCCGGGCCCAGCATCGCATGACGGAAGGTCGGAAATGCCACTTTCACCACAGAACCCGCGTCGTTTGCCCCTTTTGGCCGTCATAGACCGTCACACGGACAAAGTGAATTGCCAACGACGGTAGCGACCAGCGGTCGCACTGCGCCGGGCACGACGCCGGCACGCGACCGACTACCGTCTCGACAATCGCCCGGCAGGTCGTATAGAGCACGGCAGCGTTCTACCCCTCGCCGCCGCTCGCAAAGGCTGCTCCCAATGACTCATCCCTCGCGCTACTCCCGGATCGCCTTCGTCGCGAGTCCCGGCGCAGAGGCGCAAACGGCGCTGGCGCAGCTGATCGATGCCTATGGCAATGTCGAGCCGGCCGACGCCGACGTGATCGTGGCGCTGGGCGGCGACGGCTTGATGCTGCAGACGCTGCACGACCATATGCGCACCGGCAAGCCGATCTACGGCATGCATCGCGGCACGGTCGGCTTCCTGATGAACGAATACAGCGCGGTCGATCTCCGTGGCCGGCTGGCCGCGGCACGCGACACCGTGATCCATCCGCTGTTGATGCGCGCCACCGACGTCAATGGCGAGGTGCACATCCACCACGCCATCAATGAAGTGGCGCTGTTCCGCCAGACCCATCAGGCCGCGCGGCTGCGCATCCTGATCGACGAGCGCGAGCGCATGTCCGAGCTGGTCGCGGACGGCGTGATGGTCGCCACTCCGGCTGGCTCCACCGCCTACAATCTGTCGGCGCAAGGGCCGATCCTGCCGATCAACGCGCAATTGCTGGCCTTGACGCCGATCTGCCCGTTCAGGCCGCGGCGCTGGCGCGGCGCGCTGCTGCCCAATAGCGCGTTTGTGGTGATCGAGGTGCTGGAGGGCGACAAGCGCCCGGTCGCGGCGGTCGCCGATCATGACGAAGCGCGCAACGTGCGCCGCGTCGAGGTGATCTCTGACAAGAAGATCTCGATGCGGATGCTGTTCGATCCCGGCCACAGCCTGGAAGAACGGATCTTGCGCGAGCAGTTCGGCCCGTAGCCGCCGCCCTTTGGTTAACAACTGGTTAGCAGTGCGAACGAGACGCGGCCGATCGTGCCGCCGCGCAACGCTTCGTTAACGACGCTTGCCTATCGTTAATGGCGAGTATACCGGCCCTGCCCGGGCGCGCGCCAAGGCCGAACCATGTTTCGCATCGACTTCAACAAACTTCGATTCCTGGTCTGCGACGACAATCCGCATATGCGCCGCATCCTGCGCACGCTGCTGCATTCGTTTGGCGCGCGTGAAGTCTATGAGGCCGAGGACGGCGCGACCGCGCTGGAAATGTACAGCCTGTACGCACCCGACATCGTGATCACCGACTGGGCGATGCCGATTTTTGACGGGCTGGAATTGTCGCAGATGATCCGGCAGCCGGACACCAAGGGCAATCCGTTCGCGCCGATCATCATGCTGACCGCGCATTCGGAAAAGCGCCGCGTGACGCTGGCGCGCGACGCTGGCGTCACGGAGTTTTTGGCCAAGCCGATTTCGGCCAAGGGCCTCTATCAGCGCGTGCTCAATTGCGTGGCCAATCCCCGGCCGTTCATCAAGACCCGTAATTACTTTGGGCCTGATCGCCGTCGCAATCCCAACGCCAATACCTATATCGGTCCTGAGCGCCGCTCCGGCGGCGAAGCCGAGACCATTCACCAACCCTCGCTGCTCGATAAAGCCCGAGTCACGGGATAACCACCGCCATGGCCAAAGCCAAAAAAACCGAGCTGCAGGTGCAGACCTTCGCCACCCACCAGGTGATCACCCAGCCCAATCCGCTGCGCGGCGCGCTACGCATCGGCGGCGACGAGCACGACGATCCGATCGCGCGCGCCGAACAGGCGCTGGCCGAACTATCAAGCGAGTTTCGCGACTGGATGGCGATCGAGTGCCAGCGACTCGCCGACGCTTACGTCAATGTGCAGCAGCACGGCTTTACCAAGACCACGCGCGAGGAATTGTTTCGCGCCTCCCATGACATCAAGGGCGAAGCGGCGACCTTCGGCTATCCGACCGCCGCTGCCGCCGCCGACAGCCTGTGCCGCATCATCGAACACGCGCCTGATCTCACCAAAGTTCCGACCGAGCTGATCGACAACCACGTCAAGGCGATTCAGGCGATCGTGCGCGAGCACGCCCGTATCGACAAATTCGGTGTGCAGCAGGAGCTGAGCCGCAGGCTGCGCGCGGTCGCCGACGAGTATCTCGCCGCCGTCAATCACGATCGCCCAGAACATCTGGAAGCGATTCTGGCGCCGAGCATCGTGCCGGCGGACTAATCTCCGAATGCGGACTAATCTCCGAATAGCGGCTGGTTCAATCGTTATGGCCGGGCTCGTCCCGGCCATCGACGTCTTTGGTCTTCCATATTTCAGAGCATGTGCACCCGCGACCAGGGCGCGGGCGTGACCAACCACGTGTCGTTGAATTAGGCGACCATCCAACGCTGTTCTTGCTCAGCCAGCGTATCCTCTGCTAGCAATTCACCGCAGAACCGGCTGGCCTCTTCGCGCGCCGACTCGGTGGCGAAGCGGCGCAGCAGGATCAGCAGCGGATCAGCAACCGCGGCGTCGGTTTCGCAGCGGGTCAGCACCCGCTCGACCATGCGCCGTTGCAGGCCGGCGGCGCCGCTTTCGCTATCAACGAAGCCGATTTCCCGGATCGCTTCCAGCGCCGCGCGGAACGCGGCATGGGTGGCTTCCGGCAGACCGGCGCGCTTCAGCAGCGCTTTCAGGCTGGCACTGGCGCCATCATGCACCAGCGCCATCACCCGCGCGCAGGGCAGATCGGCGAGCTCGGCGAGCGCATGGCTGAACAGATCGAGATTGCCGGACAGCAGCGCGCGCAGAATGAGGCCAGCGGTGAGATGGCCGGTGGCGCGCAGATGCCGCATCAAGGCCAGCATATCGTCTTCATGCGAGCGCGACGCCACCAGCATGATCGAGCGATCGCGCGTTTCATCCATCAGGCGCTCGGCACGCTCCGCGCTGAGCCAACGCCGCGCCACCACGAACTGCGTCAACGTGTCGGACAGCTTGGTGACCAGCGCCATCCGCGTCGCCGATGGCAGATCGTCCAGCACCAGCATCGCCTCGCGGATCGCGGCGAGATGGCCGTGGCGTTCGACAATGCGATCCCAGGAAAACGGCGCCAGTTCCGCGTGCGGATTTTCGATCAGTTCGAGTGCCGCCGCGGCACTGCCGACCTCGGCGATCGCGGCGCCGACCGGCGCAGGCAACCCCGCGCGGCGCGCCACCGCGCACTGCACTTCGGAGCTGCCAGTGGCGACGATATCGACCAGATCGGCGTCGATCAGCAGCGGCGAGAATTCCAGGACAGGCAGTGCGACCGCGGGCTGATCCACCGACAGCGCGCGCACCACCGCGGGTGGCGCGTCGGCGCTCTGCGCAAATACTTCGGCCATCGCTTGTCGCACCAGCGGCGAGCGATCGTCGAGCAGCATCAACAGCGCGCCTTCGGCGGCAGCGCGGTCCTCGTCAGACAGATCGGAGATTAGCCAGGCCCGCGCCAAGGCGCGCGTGGCTTCTGCGCGTTCGCCCGCCGAAGCCGTACGGATCCAACTGATGAACTGCCGAACGATCATGGGTGAACTGACGCAACGGGCTGTAGCAACACGACGCTGCCACCTCTCATTCACACACCATAAACCATGACGCTTAACAAAGGGTTCACCATAAACGTTTGGCTTTGTTGCCGTTTCGTTAACGATGCCACGTGTTGAAGATTCGCGCCGAATGCAAGAGCCCGCGCGTGATGATCACGCGCGAAGGTCCATCAGATGACGACTAACCGCTGAAAGTGCCGGAGCGATCGCTGAACAGATCAAGCGGCTGCGGCGCGCGCAGCGTCGGCTGCTGTGCCAATCCATCAGCGCTAGTGCTGTTGGCGGTCGTGGTGAGCGAAGCGCGATTGCCCCACAATTCCTGCACTGCATTTGACACCGGCTGGTCGCGCTCCCCGCCCTGGTACAGCGAGCGGAAGATCGGCTCTGGCGATGTGCTACGCGCCGCGACCGGCGTTGCCGTGCTGGTCGACGGCACCGCCGTGGCATTGGTGCCGGAGCGTAGATCGGGAAGTCTCGACAGGAACGCGGCGTTGTCGGCCACCGTGACCTCTGAGGCGACCGGCGCAAAACTGCTCGCCATCGCCGGCAGCGTTCCGTTGGCAGCGATCGCGTTTTGCGTGGACGATGCATTGACCGCGCGATCATAGCGCGAGGTCAGCTCGGCATAGACTTGCGACACGCTGCGGGCATTGCCGCTGCGGTCGTAAAAGATCGACTGATTGGCGGCGGCGGCATTGGGAAACAGCGCCGCGCCGGGCATGCCGGGATTGCTCTCGGCGCTGTTGATCAGCTTGGCGGCGCCGCCGACGCCCATGAAATGCGCCATGTAGAGTTCGGCATCGCTCGGGCGGCGGCCGATCTCGCCGGTCAGCTTAAAACTGTTGGACTGAGTCAGCACCCCGGCCATCGCCGAGGACGCCACCGGATCGTCGCGCAGCTTGAGAATCTCTGCGCGCGCGGCTGGGTCGGCCACCGTATAGCCGCCGGACGGCGTGCGGCTGATCGCATCGGCATATTGGCCGTAGCCAAAGTGCGCGCCCGCTTCTTTCACGGTGCCGAGCCAGGTCTGTTCGATGAACTGAAACAGACCTTTGGCACTGGAGGTGGTCGCGGTCGCGGTCGGATTGAAATCCGATTCCATTTTCGCGGTGGCGAGCAGATAGGAAAAGCTGGTGCCGGTCTGGCCAGCGGCGTTCTTGATCGCACCGGCGACCTGCGCGCGCGCCGGTGTCAGCGCGGTAGTTGAGAGATTTGCTGCTTCGACCGACATCTGTGTCCCCGCTCCCGCGCGAGACGGCCGCTCGGACGCTGGCGGCGCAATGGCGCCTATGACTCGGCAATGTGGTTAGTTATGGTTAACGCACCGTTAATGCCGGCATTGTCGAGCCAAAATCAGCAACTTGGAGATCGCCTTAACCGCGTATTAATACGCGCGGGCGCCAGATAAGGTTGCGAGTAACGCTTCTGACAACCATCGAGCGAGGACGCCATGACCAGCATTGCCAACACCACCAGCGGCGCGCTGTCCCGCAGCCCGCTCCCGATCGCCGCGACCGCCGCGAAAGGCAGCCCGGCCACTGCCGCCACCACTGCTACGGCACAGGTAACTAACTCGGACACTGTCGAGTTGTCGGATCAGGCCAAGGCGCTGCTTCAGCTCCAGAAGGATCTGTCGATGACCTTCGAGGAGCGGCTGCAGAAGCGCTCCGACGCGCTGGCCGAAAAACTGAGCAAGGCGTTTGCGAAGATAAACGTCAATCTCGACGACGCCGTGCGGCTCAAGGTCGACAAATTCGGCAATGTCACATCGGAAGGCCCCTGGAAGGAGAAGATCGAAGAGCTGTTCCGGGACGATCCTGCTCTCGCCAAGGAGCTGAAGGAGATTTCAGCGCTCAATGCGCTGAAGGCGGCGCAGACCGCGCTCGATCTCTACAACAAGGAGAAGGGCCAGCTCGGCAGCAAGCAGCAGTCTGACGCTTGGACCCGCTACAATATTCGAACGATCAACATTCAGTCGCTGTCGGGGGTGATCTCACTGCAGGACGGCAAGCTGCGCTCCGCCGCGGTCGATTTCATCGACACCATTGCCGATCCGAACGGCATCAAGGCATCGGCGGAGGACGTCGCCAACCGGCTGGCGTAATCGCCGCAGCACTGAACTGGCGGCGGGGCTCGTCTGTGCCCGCCGCGGGTGACATTCCGCATCAGCGCGCTAGATTGCTGTCATGCCGAGCAGGCCGGATAACGATCCGGAGCGATGATGCGGACAGCGCAAGTCACCATTTTGACGGCAAGCCTCCTGCTGGCAACAGCTGCCGTTGCCGGCGCCGGCCCCTGGCGGGCCGATCAAGGCAATACCCGCGGCTGGGATCTGATGAGCCCGGATGAGCGCATCGCGCATCAGGCGCGGGTGCGCGGTTTCACTGATTATCAGGCCTGCCTCGCCTATCGCACCGAGCATCACCAGCTGATGCAGCAACGCGCCGCGGCGCGCGGCCTGAAGCTGCCGGAGTCGGGCCGGAACTTCTGCGATCGCCTGAAACCCAATCCGGACCAGCCGTGATGGCGCCGCGCCGCCTGCCGGGTCTGCTGCGCTGGCTGTCGATTCCGCTGCTGACGCTGGCGGTGCCGCTGGGTTTTGCCTGGTGGGCGTTTCCAAGCGAACTGGCACCGCTGCGCGCTGCCGGCATCGTGGCCGGCTGGCTCGGCGGCGGGCTGCTCATGGTCAGCCTGCTGTTGATGCTGCGCGAGCCGCGGCTCGCCGATTGGCTCGGCGGGCTGGAGCGCATGTATCGCTGGCATCACACCACCGGCGTGCTCGCTTATGTGCTGCTGCTGATCCATCCGCTCGCGCTCGCCGCCAATGGCCTTGCGACCTCGCCGAGCTTCGCCTGGCAGACGCTGTCGGCGTTCGATGGCGGCTGGCCGGTGTGGACCGGCTGGCTCGGGCTGGTGGTCTTGATGGTCGGCCTCGCGACCGCGTTTAGCAAAAAACTGTCCTACGGTGTGTGGCGCTGGCTCCATGCCGGGCTCGCGATCGGCGTGCTGCTCGGGCTCATTCATCTGGTGCTGCTCGGCATCGACGAGCCGGTGCTGCCGATCATCGCGGTGGTGGCACTGATCGTCGGCTGGCGCGCGCTGCGCGGCGATCTCGGCCTCGCCGCCCGGCCCTACATCGTGGCCGAGGTGCAGCCGCTCACCGAGCAATCGGTCGAAATCGCGCTGCGGCCGCTCGGGCAGCCCTTGGCCGTGGCGCCGGGGCAGTTTCTGCTGGTGGCGTTCTATCGCGGCCCGAACTATCGCGGCTGCGGCGAATTCCATCCGTTCACGGTCAGCTCGGTCGAGCGGGGCGACATGCTGCGCATCGCGGTCAAAGCGCTCGGCGATTGCACGCGGCAGATGCTGACCATGCCGCGCGGCGTCGCGGCGCGCATCATCGGCGGTTTTGACAGCGTGTTTGCTCATCATGGCGCGGCACCGCAATTATGGGTGGCGGGCGGCATCGGCATCACGCCGTTCATCGGTCTGCTGCGCGCCGGTCCGGTACCGGCGCCGACCACGCTGCTTTATCTCTATCGCCACGAGAGCGACGCCGCATTTTTGGACGAGCTCAAGGCCTGCGCCACTGCGGATCCCCGGCTGACGCTGCAACTTGAGGCCACCGGCGATGCGCTGCCCGATCTCAAGCGACTCTTGCCGCAGACCGCGCAGCTCTCGGGCGTCGAATGCTATCTGTGCGGACCACCGGGTCTGATCAAAGGCGCGCGTGCGATGCTGCGCCGCCGCGGCGTCGGCGCGCGCCAACTTCATTCCGAGAAATACGAGTTTCGATGATGCAGCGCCTGTTTCTGACCTCGACCGCGGTGTTCTGGCTGGCCGTGCTCGGCTTCTGGATCGGCAGCCTGTCGGCGCCGATCGCGCAGCCGCCCGCGGCGCCAAGCATGCCCGATCGCGCGATTGGCGCGGCGGAGCTGGCACAACACGCCACGCCGCAAAGCTGCTGGATGGCGATCAATGGCGCGGTCTATGACATCACGGGCTATTTGCCCGATCATCCTTCGCGGCCGCAGATCATCGAAGCCTGGTGCGGCAAGGAAGCGAGCGACGCCTACGCCACCAAAACGCGCGGCCGGCCGCATTCGCGCGAGGCCGACCAGCTGTTGCCGAAATATCGGATTGGCCGGTTCGCGCCCTAGTCTAGCGGTTGGCCGGCAGCTCAGCGATAGACCTTGGCGGGATCGAACAGCCGCTCGGCGTCGACCGGCGTCAGCACCGGCGCGCCGGCATCGTCACGGTCGATGCGGCGATAGAAGCAGGAGCGCCGCCCGGTATGGCAGGCCGCGCCGCCGCCTTGCTCGACCCGCAGCCACACCGCGTCCTGATCGCAATCGATGCGCAGCTCCAGCACCTTCTGCACATGGCCGGAGCTTTCGCCCTTGCGCCACAGCCGGGCGCGCGAGCGCGAATAATACCAAGCCTCGCCGGTGGCGATGGTCTTGTTCAGCGCTTCCTCGTTCATGAACGCCACCATCAGCAATTCGCCGCTGGCATCGGTGGTGACGCAGGTGACAAGGCCGGCCGCGTCGAATTTCGGGCGCAGCGCGCTGCCCTCCTCGATATCGGCGGCGTGGGTTGAGGCAGACATGGGCAGTCCTCGGGTCGGCAGATAGCTTATAGCGTTTTCCAGCGAAGTGGATTCCGGTTCGCGTCAAGAAAACGCGTCAAAACATAAAGTTAGAGCTTCGGTTCTGATTCTATCAGAACCGAAGCTCTAGCTGCGGACCATCGACAGGAACCGGGCCTGTTCTGCGGGATTGTCGCGGAACACGCCGGTGAAACGGGTGGTGAAGGTTTTGGCGCCGCGCTTGGCGATGCCGCGCACCGACATGCAGGTATGCTCGGCCTCGACCAACACCGCGACGCCGCGCGGTTTTAGCACCTCATCGACCGCGGCGGCGATCTGCGCGGTCAGATGCTCCTGGGTCTGCAACCGCCGCGCGAACACATCGACCAGCCGCGCCAGTTTCGACAGGCCAACCACCCGCTCGACCGGGGTATAGGCGATGTGCGCCTGGCCGTAGAACGGCATGACGTGATGCTCGCAATGCGAGGTGAAATACATGTCGCGGATCAGCACGAAATCGTCATAGCCCGCGGTCTCGCCAAAAGTGCGGTTCAGCACCTCGGCCGGGCACTGGTGGTAGCCCTGAAACAGCTCGTCATAGGCCTCGATCACACGGCGCGGCGTATCGACCAGCCCTTCGCGCTCGGTGTTCTCGCCGATATAGGCGAGCAGCGTCTTGACCGCGGCTTCGGCCTCCTCGCGAGTCGGGCGAGGCTGATCAGGCAGTACCGCCGCATCGAGGAAATCAGAAGGGTCCAGTTCAGGTGCCCGAAAATCAGTCGGCTCATCACTCGGCTTGCCGCCGCGCAGGGGCTTGATCACCGCGTCCATCTCCACTCCGTTCGACCGGCCGCCAGGCCGGAGGTGTCACCGGGCAGACGTGGCAGCAAGGCCGCCGGGCGCCTGAAACCCCACCGCATATCGCGCCGAATCCTACCACGCCCTCCGGATCGCCGGTGTCGCAGAGTGCTCTGACATTCGCGATATCTCGCCCTATATAGGGTCGGGAACAGTTCCGCCAAGGGCGAAAATGAGAGTGTGTGGCAATCGATGCTGAACGACATCTATAATCAACGCATCATCGAATTGGCCGGCAATATTCCGCGGCTGGGCCGGCTTGCCGCCCCCGATGCCAGCGCCACCGCGCATTCCAAACTGTGCGGCTCCACGGTCAAGGTCGACCTGAAGATGGACGGCGACGTGGTCACCGACTTCGCCCATGAAGTGAAGGCCTGCGCGCTCGGCCAGGCGTCATCGTCGATCATGGCGCGCCATGTGGTCGGATCAAAATCGAGCGAGCTGAGAGAGTTGCGCGAAACAGTTCGCAAAATGCTGAAAGAAAATGGCGCCCCGCCCGAAGGCAAATGGGCCGATGTCGCGCTGCTCGAGCCGGTGCGCGATTACAAGGCGCGGCACGCCTCAACGCTACTGACTTTTGATGCGGTGGTAGACGCGATCAGCCAGATCGAGGCCAAAGCGTCCCCGGCCTCGCAAGCGACCGAAAAAGCAGGCAGCGCCGCCACTTAACGCCAACAGCTCAAACGCCGTCGAGCAGGCTGAACAATCGCCTGAACGAGCGCGGCCGCTCAGCGCGGCGGCTGCGGCGCCGCCATCTCCCCGTGCGGCTGGGCCGAGGCGGTCTTGGTCGCCTTCGAGGTGCCAAGCAGCAGATCGTGCGGCGCGGCGCCATCCTGCGGCGCGCGATCCTGATGCGGCTTGGCCGGCAGCTCGGCGACCAGATCGTCAGCCGGGCGCGGCAGCAGCAGATCGCCGGGCGCATCGGTGGTGATCAGCCGGGTCAGCCGCAATTCCTGCGGCGACAGCCGATACAGCTCCTCCCAGGGCGGCACGCTCAGCGCCAGCGCCAGCAGGTCGCCGGTCGCGCCCATCTCAAAGGTATATTTGGCCAGCCGGCCGATATCGCGCTCGACCACGGTCATGTCCTGAGCGCTGTAGCTGGCGGCGCGGGCATTGTCGGCGCGGTCGCCCATCCAGATCTGGTGGACCCGCACCTTGGCCTGCTCGGGCACATAGCGCGTCGAGCCCGACAGCAGCAGGAACACGCACATCGATTCGCAATAGGCCTCCGGCACCACCCGCGCCGAACCGCCGCCGCCCGGCGCCGGTGCCTCGATCGACAGGCCGACCGTGGTTTTCAGGCCGAGCGCCCGCCAGCGCCGTCCCAAGGTGATGGCGTCATTGACCGAACCGCCGCTGGAATCGAGCACCACGGTTGAGCCCTGCAGATCGCGGTCGCGGGCAAATTGCTCGAAATCGCGCGGCGTGTCGGCGGTGACCACGCCGACCGCGCTGATCCAGCCGCGGCAGTTCGGCTCGCAGTTCACCCAGCCAAACCGCATCGGCAGTTTGCGTTCTTCGAGAATCGCGCCCGCCTGGGCCGAGCTGCCGGCGTCTGGAAGGACCAGCGCAAAGCCGATCCGCAGCAGCACCGCGCCCAGCATCGCCTTGCCGAGAAACCTGAGGATCGTCACGCGCTTCAAGTCGCATCCTTCCTGCCGCCCGGCCTCGAGCGACGGCCCCGCCCCACACGTCTCACCTGTTACGCAAGTGCGCTAAAGGTATCTGTGGCGGGGTGCGCGGTCCATAGGACTTTTGCTGTGCTGGGGGCAAATATGTGCGATATTTCAGCACTGTGGCCAGTAGGCCGCCGTAAGTAATGCTCCGTATCGCGGGCGCCGCAGCCCAGCATTTAGGGTTTTATGTTACCTGTTATGAAAATCTCCCTGCCCTGTCCGGACTGCGCGCGCGCGCTGCTCAACCTGCCCCGCAATGCTGGCCGCGGCGCGATCTGGGTCTATCGGCACACGCTGTCGCCGCTGGTCGGCTATAATTGCCGGCATCTGCCGAGCTGCTCGGTCTATGGCGACGAGGCGATCGGGCGTTACGGTCTATGGGCCGGCGGCTGGATGACCTTGGCGCGGCTGCTGCGCTGCCAGCCCTGGGGCACATCGGGGATCGACAACGTGCCGCAGCAACTGCCGGCCGGGGCGCGCTGGTATCTGCCCTGGCGCTATGCCCGCTGGCGCGGGGTCAATGATGGCACCCCGTAACGTCGGCCGAAGACTTCAACCCTCGCTCACGGGCTTGGCGGCGGCCGTCAAAAACTGACGCAGGCCGGCCGCACCGCGACCAGCACCGATTGCTGCAAAAACTGGCGCTTATAGGCCTCGGCGATGTCGGCGAGCGCCGCCCGCGCTTCCGGCCGATCGGGGAACGCAATCATCACCAGCTTGCCGGGTTCGCGCACCAGCCGGCCGCGCGCCGGGTCGCGCCATTGCCCCACACTGTCCAGCACGGTGAAACCGGGGAAGCGCGGCGCGATCTGCGCGCCAGCAAAGCGGGCAAAATCGGCCTCGCTGACCCCGAGCCGGTCGCCGATATTGCGGCCGAACACCAGCTCGGCCGCGGCCATCGGTTGCGCCGGCGGCAGGCAACCCGTGGCCGGCAGCGACTGGCAGCCAGCCAGCGCCAGCCCTCCAGCTGCCAACGCGATCCACCCCGCCCGCATGGCCGATCCCCATCCTGTTCGCAAGGCAGCCTCGGCACGGCCACCGTTGCAACGCCCAATTCCGCTGCTATACCACAGCCTTACGCTTACCTGCGTTCGTTCGCAGGAGTGAGCCAGAGGAGAGCTCCATGCCTGACAAGTCTGCGCCCGCCCAGGGCTTTCAATTCACCCTCAGCAATCTGAAGCCGGTCACCCAGCCGCCCAAGATCACCGTCACCTTCCCTGACGGCAATACCCGCGAGTTTCCGTACGGCACCACCGGCCTTGAGATTGCCAAGAGCATCTCGCCGTCGCTGGCGAAACGAACCGTGGTGATGGCGCTGGATGGCGTGCTGACCGACCTCACCGATCCGATCGTCCAGGACGCCCGGCTGGAATTCGTGTCGCGCGACGACCCGCGCGCGCTGGAGCTGATCCGGCATGACGCCGCCCATGTGATGGCGGAAGCGGTGCAGACGCTGTGGCCGGGTACCCAGGTCACGATCGGCCCGGTGATCGAGAACGGCTTCTACTACGACTTCTTCCGCAACGAGCCGTTCACACCCGAAGACTTTCCGGCGATCGAGAAGAAGATGCGCGAGATCATCGCGCGCGACCAGCCCTTCACCAAGGAGGAATGGACCCGCGACGATACCCGCAAGGTGTTCGAGGACAAGGACGAGCGCTTCAAGGTCGAGCTGCTGGAAGCGATCCCGGCCGACCAGAGCATCAAGATCTATAAGCAGGGCGACTGGTTCGATCTGTGCCGCGGTCCGCATATGGCTTCGACCGGCAAGATCGGCACCGCCTTCAAGCTGATGAAGGTGGCCGGCGCCTATTGGCGCGGCGACAGCAACAATCCGATGCTGACCCGCATCTACGGCACCGCCTTCGCCAAGCAGGACGACCTCGACGCCTATCTCAAGCAGATCGAGGAAGCCGAAAAGCGCGACCACCGCCGGCTCGGCCGCGAGCTCGACCTGTTCCACTTCCAGGAAGAAGGCCCGGGCGTGGTGTTCTGGCACCCGAAGGGCTGGACCCTATTCCAGTCGCTGGTGTCCTATATGCGCCGCCGGCTGGATGGCGATTATGCCGAGGTCAACGCGCCGCAGATTCTCGACAAGGTGCTGTGGGAGACTTCGGGGCACTGGGAGTGGTACCGCGAGAACATGTTCGCGGCGCAGTCCGCCGGCGAAGAGGCCGAAGACAAGCGCTGGTTCGTGCTCAAGCCGATGAACTGCCCGGGCCATCTGCAGATCTTCAAGCATGGCCTGAAGAGCTATCGCGATCTGCCGCTGCGGCTCGCCGAGTTCGGCGTGGTGCATCGCTATGAGGCGTCGGGCGCCATGCACGGCCTGATGCGGGTGCGCGGTTTTACCCAGGACGACGCCCATGTGTTCTGCACCGAGGCGCAGCTCGCCGAGGAATGCCTGAAGATCAACGAGCTGATCCTGTCGACCTATTCCGACTTCGGCTTTGGCGACATCGTCGTCAAATTGTCGACCCGTCCGGAAAAGCGGGTGGGTAGCGATGAAAGCTGGGATCACGCCGAGCGGGTGATGGCCACCGTGCTCGCCGAGATCGAGGCCAAGTCGGGCGGCCGCATCAAGACCGCGATCAATCCCGGCGAAGGCGCGTTCTACGGGCCGAAGTTCGAATATGTGCTGCGCGATGCGATCGGCCGCGATTGGCAATGCGGCACCACCCAGGTCGACTTCAACCTGCCAGAACGGTTCGGCGCGTTTTATATCGACGCCGACGGCGCCAAGAAGACGCCGATCATGGTGCACCGCGCGATCTGCGGCTCGATGGAGCGCTTCACCGGCATTCTGATCGAGCACTTTGCCGGTCACTTCCCGCTGTGGCTGGCGCCGCTGCAGGTGATGGTCACCACCATCACCTCGGAGGGTGACGACTACGCCAAGGTGGTCGCCGCCGCGGCCCGCAAGGCCGGGCTGCGGGTCGAGATCGATCTGCGCAACGAGAAGATCAACTACAAGGTGCGCGAGCATTCGCTGGCCAAGATCCCGGCGCTGCTGGTGGTCGGCAAGAAGGAAGCCGAGAACCACACCGTCTCGATCCGCCGGCTCGGCAGCGATGGCCAGACCATCCTGCCGCTCGATGAGGCGATCGCCGCCTTGGTTGACGAGGCAACCCCGCCCGACGTCAAGCGCGCGAGGAGCGAGGCGTGAGCGAGGTCGTCGACGAACAGCAGCTGCCGGCCTATCCGATCCGGGCCTATCAACTGATCCCGCATCCGGATGATCCGGCGCTGGTGGCGCTCGCCATCGAGACCGAGCGCGGCCACAGCCTGTTCCTCGCCACCCGCGAAATCCTCCAAGACCTCGGCCGCGACCTGCTGGCGCGCGCCGAGCTGACCCCGCCCCGCAACCGCAAGCCGCCGGCCTGACCGCCGGCGGCGACTGCCAGCGCCCCCGCGGCGCTGGCGCTGCCCTTCCCTTCGACGCCAGCGCGCCGCGGCGTCGCCGCTGCTCCGGAGACCCCATGTCCGACATCATCGAATTCATGAAGACCCGCCGCTCGGTGAAGCCGCGCGAAATGACCGGCCCCGGCCCGTCCGCGGCCGAACTCGACACCATCCTCACCATCGGCGCGCGGGTGCCCGATCACGGCAAGCTGGCGCCGTGGCGCTTCATCGTGTTCGAGGGTGACGGCCGCGCCCGCGCTGGCGAGGTGATCGCGCGGGTGTTTTCGCAAAAGCACCCGGACGCGACCGAGGCCGACATCGCCGCCGAGCGCAAGCGCATGATGGACGCACCGCTGGTGATTGCCGTGGTGTCCGTGCCGAAATCGCATCCCAAGGTGCCGCAGTGGGAGCAGGAATTGTCGGCCGGCGCCAGCGCCATGAACATCGTCGCCGCCGCCAGCGCGCTCGGCTATGGCGCCGCCTGGATGTCCGGCTGGATCGCCTATGACCGCGACGTGCTGACCGGCCTCGGCCTGCGGCCCGAGGAAAAGCTCGCCGGCTTCATCCATATCGGCAGCCGCAGCGCGGCTTTGGAAGACCGGCCGCGCCCGGACCTCGCCGAGATCGTCACCCGGTTCTAAGCGACGTTTTTCCTCCCCTCGCACGCCAGCGGTGGGGAGGAACAATACTGTTCAGCCTGCTGTTCAGTCTCCTGTTCAGTTTCAGCCGCGCGCGGCCTCTGCCCGCCAAACTGCGCCAGCAGCGCCGCGACTTCGGCGCCCGGCCGCGCCGGGCTGAACAAAAACCCCTGGCCCTCATTGCAGCCTTCAGCGCGCAGCCAATCGAGCTGCTCGGCACTCTCCACGCCCTCGGCGGTGGTGGTGATATTCAGGCTGCGGCCGAGCCCGGAAATGGCGCGCACGATCGCCAGACAATCCGGGCGATGCGCCAGATCCTGCACGAATGAGCGGTCGATCTTGATCTTGTCGAACGGAAAACTGCGCAGATAGCTCAGGCTGGAATAGCCGGTGCCGAAATCATCCATCGAGATGCGCACGCCGAGATCGCGTAGCTGATGCAGCGTCGCCAGATTGGCCTCGGTGTCGGCCAAAAACACCGTTTCGGTGATTTCGAGTTCGAGCCGGCTGGCCGGCAGCCCGGACTGCGCCAGCGCGCTGAGCACCGCCTGCACCAGATGGCGGCTGCGGAACTGGACCGGCGACAGATTGACCGCGACTTTGACCGGCTCCGGCCAGCTCGCCGCTTCCGCGCAGGCCTGGCGCAGCACCCATTCGCCGATGCCGACGATCAAGCCGATATCTTCGGCGACCGGCACGAACTCGGCCGGCGAGATCATGCCGCGCTCGGGGTGGCGCCAGCGCAGCAGCGCCTCAAAGCCGGCGATCCGGCCCTCCGCCAGCCCGATCAGCGGCTGATAGTGCAGCTCGAACTGGCCGCTGGCAAAAGCACGGCGCAGATCGATTTCGAGGTCACAGCGGCGCTGCGCCAGCCGGTCCATTTCCGGCTCGAAGAAGTGATGGCAGTTGCCGCCGCTGTCCTTGGCGCGGTCGAGCGCCATGTCGGCATTGCGCAATAGCTCGTCGGCGGTGCCGCCGTCGCTCGGCGACAACGCGATGCCGATCGAGGCACCGATCACCACGTCAAGCCCGTCGATCGTGTATGGCACGCTCAGCCGTTCGATCAGCGCGGTCGCAACATCGCTGGCCTCATTGGGCGATGCGATCTGCGCCAGCACGATCACGAATTCATCGCCGCCGAGCCGTGCCACCAGATTGCGGCCGCTGATCTGCTGGCGTAGCCGCTCGGCCACCATTTGCAGCAGCCGGTCGCCGATCGGATGACCAAAGGCGTCGTTGACGTTCTTGAACAGATCGAGATCGACACACAGCACCGCGACATGGCTGTCGGGCGCGCGCAACTCCAACAGGTTTTGCAAGCGCTGCTGATTGGCTTCCCGGTTGTGCAGCCCGGTGAGCGCGTCATGTTGCGCCATATAGGCGATGCGCGCTTCGGCCTTGCGGCGCTCGGTGACATCGACGATCGCGACCAGATAGCCATCCTGCCCTTCAAAGGCGACCCGGCGGCCGAATGCCACGATTTCAATCTCGGTGCCGTCGGCCTTGAGGTGACGCCAATTGCGATCGATCAGGTAATTGTCGCCGGCCTGCTGCAACGCATTGAGATGGGCTTCACGCTCATCGAGCGGCCAGATCTCCGGCACCCTCATGCCGAGAAACTCATCGCGGCTGTAGCCATAGTGAGCGATCGCGGCGTCATTGACCTTGAGAAATGCCAGGTTGCCGGGATCGATCACCAACATCGGCATCGGGTTGTGGTCGAATAGCAGCCGGAACGACGCCTCGCGGCGCTTGAGCGAGGTGACATCGGACATGGTGACCGACAGCATATCGCCGCAGGCGGTGGCGCTGAGCGACAAGCTGCGCTGATCGGAGTCGATCTCCAGCTTGCTGTTAATGTGGCCGTCGATCACCTGGCGCAGCCATTCGATCACGGCCGTGGACGCCAGCAGATGACTGCCGGCGCGCAGCCGGCTCCACAGCAACGCCTGCGCCGGCTGCCCCAACAGCCGCGCCGCCGACGGATTGAGATGCACGATATGAAAATCGCTGCTGCGCTGCTGATGGTCGCGGATCGCCGCCAGCGACAGAATGCCGTCGTCGGTGGTGGTGAAAATCGAGTCGAGCAGATGGTAGCGCCGGCCCTGCTCGTTGACATAGACGCCGATCAGCGTGCCGCCCCAGCGCGACGCGGTCGGCAATGCCAGCAGTTCATATTTCTGCACCAGCCCATCGCGCACGCAGCTCGCCACCGCCAGATGCGGGCGCTGGTTCTGCAGCGCGTTGCGGGCCACCTGCGCCAAGGCCAGCGCGCAATCGGGCGGCACGTCGCTGAGCGGCACATTCCAGCGATCATGGCCGACCCAGCTCTGCACATAGCGGCCGGTACGCGACAATTCGAGGTCGTCACCGTCCACTTTCAGCAGCGCGATATGATCGGCAAGCCGCCCGAGGCTGCCCAGCATCACTTCCTCATAGCCGGGCAGGCCCTGCCCCGGCAGCACAGCCGCTTGCCACTTGCGCTGCAAGACGGCGAGATCACTGCCAAACTGAATGTCCGGATTTTGGGATGACGCGCTGACGGTCGTCACGTTTCCTCGCAGTGCAACTAACAACTACAGATGCCGCACCGAAAACCGCGCTGCTTAACGTCGCGTGTAATTTTATCGTGATCGCCCGGCCGCAGGCGATTATGACGCTTTTAAGTGGGACGATGGTTAGTTGCCGTTAGCGACCATGACAGTGCGATGAAGCACGGCTGACAGCAAGGTTACGCTTAGCGCGCGATCACTTCGACCTCGCCGTCAACGCCGTTGACGACGTTGAAGGTGCGCTCAAACATCTTGCCTTCGTTCTTGGCAATGGCGCGGTATTGGCCTTCCGACAGCACCACGCGCGGGAACGCGCCGATCGATTCCTTCACGGTATCGCCGCCGGGCGTCAGCACCGACCAAGCTGTGTTGGCAAGCGCTTCGCCGCCCTGCTCGCCGACCAGTTTCAGCGTGATCACCGCGGCGCGGTGCGTCACCGTGACGTCGGTCAGCTTGCCGGCCTGCACGCGGATGTCGGAGCGCACCGAGGAGTTGGCGTCGCCATAATTGGAGATGATGTAGTAGGTGCCTTCCGGCAGCAGCACCACGTCGCCGGCAACTACCGATTGCACCACCGGCGCGCGCTCGCCGCCTTCAAACTGGCTGCCCTTGAACACGCTGAACGAAATCTGGTTTGGCGGAATCTTGCTGCTGCCGACCCGGCCTTCGATCCGCAGCCCGCCTGCCGGCAGCAGGAAGGTTTCGCGGTCGGTGTCGGACTTGATGGTCACCGGGCGCACCGCGCTCACCAGACCATGGGAAACGTGCACCACATAGCTGCCCGGGGTCAGCACGATGTTGGGCGTGGCGTTGC
The DNA here is from genome assembly GCF_003217325.1 of Rhodopseudomonas faecalis. Classification (GTDB taxonomy): domain Bacteria; phylum Pseudomonadota; class Alphaproteobacteria; order Rhizobiales; family Xanthobacteraceae; genus Rhodopseudomonas; species Rhodopseudomonas faecalis. The sequence continues at coordinate 83,291 of NZ_QJTI01000001.1, read as the reverse complement.
GGTCCTCGCGGACCAGCTTGAAGGCGCCGGTTTCATCGGGCCGGTCCGAATAGACCCGCCACACCAGGCCGCTATTGATCACCGGCAGGTCCTTGCCATAGCGGGCGCTGAGCGCCAACACCCCTTGCGGCGGCCCGGACACCGCCGGGGTCGGCAAAGGCGAGATCGCCGGCGGCGTCACCGCGGCAACGGGAGGCTGCACCAAGGGCGGCGGCAGGCTGGGCGCGGCGGCCGGCCCGGACGGCGGCGCGAGGCTGACGGCTCCGCCCGACGGCGCTTCCGGAACCGCGGCCGGGGGAATCGGCGGCGGCCGATCGCTGAACAATTGCGCCTGCGCGGTCGTTGTCACGCCAAACACGCACAACAATGCCAAAACAGCCATGCGCCCAGCTGCGCCGCGCCTGGAATCTGAGTCAGCTTTGTCGCTTCCGATCATATCGATGGTTTTCACTGAAAACGCGGCAAATTCAAGCCTATGTCGCGCGATCTCGGCTGAACTGGTGCCCAACGGCACGAGCCGCCCGGGGCCAGTGCGGGATCGCGGCAGCGCATCATGGGACGCTGAGCGTCATGGAACGGCGAGATTTTGCGATTATCTCAAAGGGTGCAATGCGTGACGAGGAGACTGCGATGCTGGAAAATCTGATCGGACGAGGCCAACAGCCGGCCGCTGGCCGGGACAAGATCGGGCTCGGCAGCATCCGGCGGCCGGTGATCGGGCTGGCGCTCGGCGGCGGCGCCGCCCGCGGTTTTGCCCATATCGGGATTTTGCGCACGCTGCTCGCCGCCGGAATCGTGCCTGACGTGGTGGTTGGCACCTCGATCGGCGCGGTGGTCGGCGGCTCCTATGCCGCGGGCCATCTCGACGCGCTGGAGGATTGGGCACGCAGCCTGCAGCCGCGCAACATTTTTGGCTATCTCGACATCCGGCTGAACGGTTCCGGGCTGATCGGCGGCGAGAAGCTGGCGACCCAGCTCGAAAACACCATCGGCCCGGTGCAGATCGCCGATCTGCCGGTGAAATTCGCCAGCGTCGCCACCGAGGTGCGCACCGGCCACGAAATCTGGCTGACCCAGGGCCGGCTGGTCGATGCGATCCGCGCTTCCTATGCCCTGCCCGGCATCTTTGCCCCGGTGCTGGTCGGCGACCGCTGGCTGGTGGACGGCGCGCTGGTCAACCCGGTGCCAGTGTCGGCGGCGCGGGCGCTCGGCGCCGAGATCGTGATCGCCGCCAACGTGTCGAGCGATGTGGTCGGCCACGGCACCACCATCTTCTCCCATGGTTCCCAAGGCCCAGCCCTGGAAGACAGCGAGCCCGCCGCAGAAACCCCGGCGCCGAAGCGCGGCATCGGCCGGTTCTTCTCGCCGGAATGGATCGTCAAGCGCGAGATCTTTGGCACCCCGGAGCGCCCCGGCATCTCCACCGTGATGGTCGATGCCTTCAACATCATGCAGGACCGCATCACCCGCGCCCGGCTGGCCGGCGATCCCCCTGACCTTCTGATCTCGCCGCGGGTCGGCAAGATCGGCTGGTTCGACTTCCACCGCGCCGATGAATTGATGGCGCACGGCACCCGCGCCGCGGAACGCGCCATCGAGTCGATCCAGGAAGCGATCGAGTCAATCGCTCCGGAAAAACCGGTCGGGCGGATTGGTGAGGGGTGATACCAGCGCCGATCGCCGCCCGCGCGCGGCGGCGTGCGCACGCAACAGGCAGCAGGTAGCCCGGATCAGCGCAGCGCCATCCGGGGATCAAGCTTGCCGAGGACACGTCTGACGGCCAGCGATCAGGCGGTCTTGATGTAGTCCTGCAGCGCCTGCTGTTCGTTTTCGAATTCGCGCAGCCGCGATTTGACGATGTCGCCGATCGAGATCACGCCGATGATCTCGCCATTCTCGACCACCGGCAGATGGCGGAATTTGCGGTTGGTCATCAGTTCCATGATCGAGCCGACCGTATCGGTCTGCCGGCAGCTCACAACATTGCGGGTCATCACCGCGCTGACCGGCAGCGTCAGCACCGCGGCGCCGAATTCGCCGATGCTGCGCACCACGTCGCGCTCCGACAAGATGCCCTGCAGCCGCCCTCGGCTCAGCACCAGCACCGCGCCGATGCGGCGATCGGCCAGCACCTTGGCCGCTGACGCGAGCAGCGTATCCGGCTCGATCGCCACGATCTGCCGTCCTTTGGCTTCGAGAATTGCGCGTACCGTCATGTGTTGCCTCCCATGGCTGCTGGCGCCCTTGGCGGGCGCTCGTGACTTTGGGACTGCTAACTGGACCGCGTTCCATCAATCGGCCGGGGCCGCCAGACCAGGTCCGGCGCACCGCCGCAGCCTGCATGGGCCGCCAGCGGCGGCCTGCTCTCAACGCTTCACGTAACGATCATGGATCAAGCGGCGGAGGCGCGCAAGGTAATACCAAACCGCCGAACGCGTTCGTTACCGGGTGGCGCCGGCGTTGTCCTGCGGCACCGGGTCGAACAGCGAGAACAGCAGCAGGCCGGCAAAGAAGCCGCCGATATGCGCCTGCCAGGCCACGCTGGCACCTTCGGTGCCGACCGCGATCGAGCCGACCCCAAACACGATGTTGATGCCGAACCACACCGCCAGGAACGCCAAGACGCGCGGGTCGCGCAGCGCCTCACTGAGCGGCTGGGCCGGCACACGCGCCGCCTCGTCGGCATCATCGCCAAGCCGGAACGACAGGAAGCCGCCCTGAACGAACGCGAAGCGAATGGCCGCTGCCATCGCCCCGGACACCGCCGCCGAAGCCCCGACCATCGGAGCGACGTCATGCGGATGGGTGAACAGATGCGCGAACGCGCCGGCGACCGCGGTCACCGCCATGAACATGAAGAACCGCGCCGGCCCAAAACGCCGCGCCACCGCGCTGCCGAACGGCAGCAGCCACAGCACGTTGAAGGCGATGTGGCTGAAATTGGCGTGCAGCAGCGAATAGCTGACGAACGACCAAATCTTGGCACCCTCGCCGCCCGCGAACGGCGTGTCGAGCAGCGTGTCGCCATAGCGCTGCGGAATGAACCCGAAAGCCTCGGTCGCCCAATTGTCATATTCCGGCGGCAGCAGCATCCGCAAATGGATCACGGCCAGCAGCAGAATATAGGCGCTAAGCGCGCCCGGCAGCGTCAAGATCGGTTCGCGCGACGAAGGGGCGGTGTGCAAAGGAGATGCCTGCGCTGGAGGGGCTCGGGTGAGCGATGGGGCCCCAATAAGCGCGTTGGCGACGCGGTGCAAGCCGCGCCACGGCGAATCAGGGCGTGACAGACAGAACGCTAAACGACCGTGGAACCGGGCCCAAAGGAAAAGAAAAAGGGAGGAAGCTGAGAACTTCCTCCCTTGAACGACGCCGGCCTGTTTTAGGAACGAAGTCCCACTCGGCCGTTCTGCTTTGAAGCCTGCCCTGTAAATACAACCGACAATCTGGCGATCGGCGGCCTGGAGTGCGGCCACCGTAGCAGAGCCGCTGATGCCGGCAAGCGGCTAGTTAACCTACGGTTAACGATACAAATCCGGGGTTAACTGCCAAGGGGGAGCCCCACGGCATAGACGATGCAGGTCTGGTCACGCACAACAGGTTGTAGATCGGCGCTGCTCTAAAGCGGGACAGAACTGTCCCAGCAGCGCCAAATGCGGGTCAGGATTTGCGTATGAAGCATCCGTCGAGCCGGGCGTTATACGCCTATTGGGACGACCAGCGCGGCACTGCCAAGGCGCCGGACCGTACCCAATTCGAGCCGGGAGCGGTGCGGGCACTGCTGGGCGACAGTTTTGTGCTGGCTTACCGGCCGGAAGCCGGTCTGCCGTTCCGGGTCGCGGGCACGAGGGTGTGCGCCCTGCTCGGCCGCGACGTCAAAGACGAGGCTTTTGCGGCGCTGTTCGCCCCCAAGAACCAGGATGCCGTGCAGGATCTGGTGGCGGTGGTCGCCGAAGACCTGCTGCCGACCGTCGCCGGCGTCAGCGGCGAAGCCGAGGACGGCAGCATCACGCCGTTGGAAATGCTGCTGCTGCCGTTCAATCCCCGGCCCTATACCCCGGCCAGCCTGACCGGGCTGCTGACCCCGCTGCATCCGGTGCGCAGTCCGATCGGCGATCTGGTGCTGACCTCCTGGCGGGTGCTGCAGCCGCCGGTGCGCCGTCGCAATATCCATCGGCTGGCGGTGGCGCGCGGCCTGACCGTGTATGAACGCGTCCGCTAAGCGACCTCGTTCTATCGCCCTGCGCAACGCGGCGGCCCGGGATCATTTCTTGTAAGCACATCAACATCATCGGCGCGACACGCGGATTGACTGTGCCAGTCTTGCTAACGCAGTGTTAACCTTGCGTGCTCTAGCTTGCGACCAAGGGTGGTACCGGCTAACGGGTGACAGCATGGCGTTGGCCGAACAGAAAGCGTTGTTTCCGGGAACCGAGGAGCGCCGCCGCTTTCAGCGCGTCAAGGTGCACCTGCTCGGGCGCTATATGCTGCCTGACCGCCGCGAGTTCCCCTGCCAAGTGATCAATATGTCGCCCGGCGGCCTGGCAATGCTGGCGCCGGGCATCGGCAATGTCGGCGATCGCGTGATCGCCTATCTCGATCACATCGGCCGCGTCGAGGGCAAGATCACCCGGATCATCGACAACGGCTTTGCGATGACGGTCGGCGCCACGCCGCGCAAGCGCGACAAGCTGGCGGCGCAGCTAACCTGGCTCGCCAACCGCGACATCCTCAATCTGCCGGAAGACCGCCGCCACGACCGTATCGTGCCGCGCAACCCGGCGGCGACCTTGATGCTGGAAGACGGCAGCCGCCACAATTGCCGGATCATCGACATGTCCCGCTCCGGCGCGGCGATCGCGGCCGAGTTCCGGCCGCCGCTGCGCTCGCGGGTGGTGCTGGGCCGGGTCCACGCCCGGGTGGTCCGCCATCTCGAAGAAGGCTTCGCGCTCGAGTTCATCCACGAGCAACTCGCCGAGACGCTGGAAAACAGCGTTACCGCGCAGTAAAGCGCCGCGGCACCCAAAATCCCATTCTGCCGCCCTTTGAAGGCGTTGCGCCGGCCGCGGGGCGGACGGCGCGCCGCCGTTTGCACCCCCCGCAAAAGTTAACGTCACCGCGGCGCCACTGCGACGCCGCCGATCCGGCGGGCGTTTACTGGTTAAAGATACAATTTGAATCAAATGGCGATCGATCCAATTTGAAGCAAATTCGTTTCAAGTAGGGTTCAAATATAGTTTCGTATTTGATTGATATTTCTCTCAATTGTACTTGCGGTACTTAGCGGCCACGCAAGCCGTTTGTGCAAATGATGGTCCCCATAAAAGTGCGGGGGCCACAATGGGTTTGAGCAGGAGTTTTGGGACGGTGGTTGCGATTGCAGCGCTCGTCCTGACAGCGTCCAAGTCCGTTGCTTCAGAGCGGGTGATGTATGCGAGCCTGGGTGAGACCGCTCGCGCGCCGATCGGCTGGGTGGAATTTTGTTCTGAGAATCCGACCGAGTGTCCGAATGGCACGAGCCAGGCCCGCGACGTGGTGATGTCGCAGACCGCCTGGAAGGATTTGGTTCGCGTCAATCGCTACGTGAACGAGACGATCAAGCCGATCACCGATGCTGAGCATTGGGGCGTGATCGAAAAGTGGTCGCTGCCGACCGACGGTTATGGCGATTGCGAAGACTACGTGTTGCTGAAGCGCAAGCTGTTGATCGATGCCGGCTGGCCTCGCGAGGCGCTGCTGATCACCGTGGTGCGCGACAAGAAGGGCGACGGCCACGCCGTGCTGACCGTCAAGAGCGACAAGGGCGAGTTCGTGCTCGACAACCAGAACGAGGACATCGTGGCCTGGACCGAGACTGGCTATCGCTTCGTGAAGCGGCAGTCGCAGAGCGATCCCAACACCTGGGTCGCACTGGGCGATGCCCGCCCGGCGATCGCCACCGCCAGCGCGCCGCGCAGGTAACAATAGGAGAAACGCGACCCGGTCACCCCACCCCTCCCCGTCCCAGACCGGATCGTGGCGGCCAGCCTTCCCCCAAGGGCTGGCCGCATCGCTTTTGGAGGGGCCAAAGCGAGCTGACGGGACGCTTGAACAGCAACTGCCGTGGTCGATTGCACAGCCAAGCTGATCGCCGAAGCATCAGAGGCATCAGATGCGCGGAACAGCCTTGACCGTGCAGTTCTCGTTGAACGGGCCGCCGTCGCACTGGGTCGTCGGCGGTGCCGGCGGCGCGACAGGTTGCGGTTGAGGTTGTGGCGCCGTTGGCGCCGCGAACAGATTGACAGCGCGGCCGGACTTGTCGAACACGACATTGTCGATCTGCCGGCCGTCGCTCCCAAAACAATAGCGCGAACACGGATCTTCACCGGCAGCCGGCTTGTTCTTGACATGAACGCCGCAGCCATCGGGACAGGTCGCAACACAGGTCCCGCCGGTCTTGATCGGGGCTTCACAGGTTTTCGCTGCCACGGAGGCAGCGCTGACGCCACACACCAAAGCAGCGGACGATATCGTGAGAAATAATCGGGTCATCGAAAACCTCCTGCGGCAACACATGCGGAGGATGCGCCGAGCAACAACACGCGCCTTGCGCGCAATCAACACGTGGTTGCAATCAGCTACCGCCGCCCGCAAAAGCAGCAGCACCAACCTCCATCCGCTTTTCTCAAAACGGCTGGAACTAGCGACTTGCGTCAGATGCCATCGGAGACCCGCGCCACCGCGATCTTGGCGCGCTTTTTCAGCATCTCGAGCTTATCCTTGACATCGCTCATCGATTGGGCGTCGAAGTCGCGGAAGATGAAGGCGTGCAGCGCCTCCCAGCGCGCCGACAGGTCGGCGATCTGCTGGCGCGCCAATGGCGACAGCGACATCAGCACCACCCGGCCATCGGCCGTGGAGGTTTGCCGGATCACCAGGCCAAGCTTTTCCAGGATTTTGGTCTGAGTGGTGACGAAGGTCGACACCGCGTGGATCTTGGCGGACACCTCACCGACCGACACACCGCCCCCTTGGTCGAGATCATTGATCGCCATCACGATCAGCCATTGCGAGCCGCTGATGCCGAACAGCTTGGCCCAGGATCGCCGGATGTCTTCCAGATGATTGCTGATCGCCACAAAGTCCCAAATGATCTGATGGGACAGACCGTAATCGCGGTGGGGATCGGGCATGGCGTCGTCGCCCTTGGCCGTTTCACCGGCCGGCTCCGGATCATGTCCGGTCAAATCGTCGCGTGAGGCGTTGTGCCTACTCGGCATCGCCTATCCCTCCACCGAATATCCCCCCAACTGCCAATTTCGACAACAGGCCCGTTCCAGCCCTTGATCGATCAACAGTCGATTTTTTCTCTTTATAGCCGAGCCTGCCCGCAGCCGGAAGTCAAAGCAAAAACAGACAGCCTGGTGCTCACTTGTCGCCCACTCTGAACCATTTTGACCATTTATGACAAGGGGATGGCACTGTTGCCTGAAAACAACAAAACTCTGGAAACACATTAGCTCACTATGTTTTATAGTTTCCTTCACCAAAACCCGCCGGTAAGTTCCCCGATGCAGACGGAGGGGGGCACCTCGAAGTCGCTCCGTTTCAGACCAAAAAGCTCTCACGCGAGGCAAGTCGTCAGCTTTCTGAACGGGACCGAGGATCAGCCATCGCCGGCGCTGTCGCTGCGATGCTGATCCATCAAGCAAACTTGGAGGTTTGATATGAATTTTGTTAAGGGCCTCATGCTCGGCACCGCGGCGACCATGCTCGCCACTGCTGGCGCTCAGGCGGCGGATCTCCCGCTCAAGGCCAAGGCGGTCGAGTATGTGAAGGTCTGCTCGCTGTATGGCGCAGGCTTCTATTACATCCCCGGCACCGACACCTGCATCAAGCTGGGCGGCTACACCCGCGCCGAAGTGGCGTTCAACGCCTCCGGCATGACCGGTACCCCGGCCTGGAGCGGCGCCGCCGGCCAGGACAACCGCCTGAAGAACGACTACATCTTCCGCACCCGTCAGAGCGTCAACCTCGACACCCGCACCGCCACCGAATATGGCGTGGTGCGCACCTATTTTGACGCGGTGTTCACCTGGACTTCGGGCAGCAGCACCTCGACCATCGCTGGCGGCGATGTCGGCGTGTTCTTTGCCTTCGTGCAGTTCGCCGGCTTCACTTTCGGTAAGGCGGTGTCGCAGTTCTCGGCGCCGTGGAACGGCACCCCGGGCAACATCACCTCGAACCTGCTCGGCGGCGACGACACCTCGACCGGCATCAACCAGATTTCGTACACCGCGCAGTTCGGTAACGGCGTGTCGGCGGCGATCTCGCTGGAAGACCAGTCGCGCTATCGTCAGTCGCAGCTGTTCAACGTCAACGGCGTTGGCGCTGCTTACGCGGGCGATGCCGCTTCTTACCTCGCGGGTCTCGGCTCGGGCGTGAACAACTACGCCGGCGTCCAGGTTCCGGACATCGTCGGCCAGGTTCGGGTCGACCAGGCCTGGGGCCTGTTCCAGGTCGCGGCGGCTGCGCACCAGGTGCGTGCCTCGTACTATGTGCCGACCGACGAGTCGACCGGCCACCCGGGTGACAAGTGGGGCTATGCGGTGATGGCCGCGTTGTCGCTGAAGAACCTGCCGACCGGCGCTGGCGACAGCATCAACGTCGACGCGGTCTATGCTGACGGCGCTTCGCGTTACGTGATCGGCGGCACCACCGTGAACACCTTCTCGATGTTCGGTGGCAGCGGCCTCGCCTACCAGAGCGTCGGCTTCGGTGCGGCGGCGGACGGCATCTTCGCCACCAACGGCGGCATCGAAACCACTAAGGCCTGGGGCATCCGCGGCGCCTTCAACCACAACTGGAACCAGAACTGGGCGACCTCGATCTTCGGTTCGTACAGCTCGCTGGAATACAGCAGCCAGGGCAAGGCTTGGTACACCCAGGCTCTGCAGAGCAAGGTCGGCACCGGCGTTGTCGGTAGCCCGGACTTCAACATCATCCAGATCGGTACCCGCACCGCCTGGACCCCGGTCAAGAACCTGACCTTCACCGGCGAAGTGATGTGGACCAAGCTCGACCAGAACTACTCGGGCGTGACCACTGCGGTGAATGCGGGTGGTACCAAGCCCACCGGTCAGACCTACGAACTCAAGGATCAGGACACCTGGTCCGGCGTGATCCGCGCTCAGCGGAACTTCTGAGGTCCTTACCGATAAGGAGTTCGCTCCTTCTTCTGTAAACCTCCAAGTGCCCCCCGGCGATGCCCCGCCGGGGGGCTTTTCTTTGTGCAGATGAGCACGCGCCACCGCGGCGCGCAGCGAATGAGCGTCGCGCACCACCAAGCGCTTGGCGCCGGGCAAAGCTTGTCACCGACTACGGCCGGCAGCTCATTCAAATTGGAAAACGGAAGCGGCGCGCTGAGCGCACGTCTCATCGCTTGGCGCACGCCGCGTCGCTTGATGAACCAATGCTCGCGGCGCAGCGATCAGCAGCGGTGCCCTCTCGTTGACGCGCGCTCACGCGCCGAGCTTTGCTCAACGCAAAACCGCGACACGGAATTCTGCTGGAACGCGATGTAATGCAATTAGCCGCCATCGCTCTAGCTACCGCGAGCGATGACGAGCGCAGCGTGCGTGGTTCAGCCGATCTTCTTCAGGCTCTTGCGATAGCGCTGGCCGTTGGCGACGTAGAACCCGGCGCCCGCGGTCATGGCGGCAACCTGCTCCGGCTCCAGCGTGCGGATCGCACGCGCCGGCGCGCCGATGATCAGCGAACGCTCCGGGAACTGCTTGCCCTCGGTGATCACCGCGCCCGCGCCGACCACACAGCCGCGCGCCAGCTTGGCGCCATTCATCACCACCGCGCCCATGCCGACCAGCACGTCGTCCTCGACGGTGCAGCCGTGCAGAATGACGTTGTGGCCGATCACGCAATTGCGCCCGACCGTCAGCGGGAAGCCCGGGTCGGTGTGGCAGGTGGCGTTGTCCTGAATGTTGGAGCCGTCGCCGATCGCGATCCACTCATTGTCGCCGCGCAGCACCGCGCCGAACCAGATATTGGCGCCCTGCCCGAGCCGAACCTTGCCGATCACAGCCGCCGAGTCGGCGACGAAATAGTCCTGGTCAGCGGGCAGTTCCGGGCCCTGCCCGTCGAGTTCATAGATCGCCATGCCAAGGGGTCCTGCGGTCGGAGAAACGCTGCCCCCTGGCTACACCAAGCCCCGCCAGATGCAAGACGGTACGCGCGCGCAGCTTGTCGCGTTTTCGAGCGAAGTGGACACCGGTTCGCGTCAAGAAAACGCGTCAGAACATCCAGTCAGAGCTTCGGTTCCGATTCCATCAGAACCGAAGAAGCTCTAACCCAACAGCCCGAGCGCCCGCAGCACCATCACCACCACGGTGCCGGACATCATGCTCCAAAACCCGGCCAGCACCGTCGCCAGCATCACGAATTCAAAGCGGCGGCGCTCGCAGCGGTCGACCCGCAGCGTGTTACGCATGATGATGAACGGCGCGGCGAAAGCCAAAAACGGCACCGCGGCAAAGGCGCGCGGAGAAGCGCGGTCCTCCAGCAGGCCAAAGCTCGCCTGGCGCTGCGCAAATGCTTGATAGGCGCTGACCAAAGCGCCGGCCAACGCAAAGCCAATCATCAGTGACAGCAAGTGATTCAGTGTCTCCGGCGACATCGGGCTTTCCTCGCTCCACGACCGTCCCGGTGCTTGAATCGCAGAACGCCGCCCCGGCCGCCACCCTATCCTTAAGAAAGGGTTAATGCCGCGCCGGCAATTGCAGCCAGCGATCAGCCCAAAACCGTTCGGCTGCGCGCGCCCGCGTGCGATAGTCGCCCCTGATTCGTCTGCTCTTTGCTGTTGGTCAGTCCCGCTTTGGCATCTTCCGCTCGCACCGCTGCCCCTCACCGCAAGCCCGCTCACGGCCAGCGCTGGCCGCTGATCGCCTCGGTGGTGATCGCCTGTGCGGCGATCGCGATCATCTATCACCTGCTGCGGCCGACCTGGCATGTCGAGACCGTCGACGGCCCGGGCGAGACGCCGCTCAGCATCGGCGGCACGCTGTTCAACGTGCCGACCGCAGCGTTCCGCATCAAAGTGCAAAAGCACGCCGGTCCGCAGGAGCGCGTCGATCTGAACTTCGACTATCCATCGCTGCAGCCACCGGACAAGCCCAAGCACGTCACCACGGAAACCGCCGATCAGACGCGGCTCCCTGAACGGATCTTTTTGTCGATCGCGGCGCATAACGACGCGCTGTCGCCGGAACAGCGGCTGCGCACCATCTACCCGCGCTATTTTGCGCCGGGTCAGCCGGCGACCGACGCCGATGGTCTCAGCCGGCAGACCTTTCGCGCCGGCACGCCTTATGCCGACGAAGACCTTTTCATCGGCACTGATCCTGACCTGGCGGCGCGCTGTACCCGCGACGGCATGACGCCGGGCAGCTGCCTCAGCGAACGCCGTGTCGGCGGTGCCGACCTGACCTTCCGCTTTCCGCGGCAATGGCTGACGCAGTGGCGCGAGGTCGCAACCGCGATCGATCGGCTGACGTCACGGGTGTCGAGCGTTCATCGGCAGCACTGAGCGGCCAGCCGGCAAGGTTGCGATCGCCGCACGGCAACGCTGCTCGCAACGCCGCGCCGCGCTTTTTTCGGATCAAATGCGTAAGGAAAATGATGGCGGCGATCGCGCGCAGCGCAGGCCTGTTCTGAACTGAGACAGCACGCTGCACTTCGAACAAGGCGCAGCGATTATTATCGAGACACTGTTATTGCGACAGCACGTATTGCGACAGCACGCTGCGGCAATCGCATCGGCGATCACCGCAGCGCATCGTGGTGGTGTTACTCGGCGTCGGCCAGATCGTCTTCCAGAATTGCCATCTGGAACTGATACGAGCGATCGTCATCCTCGTCGTCGACGAACAGCACGCCGATGAACTCTTCGCCGATATAAACCTCGGCCGAGTCTTCCTTTTTCGGCCGCGGCACCACGCGGATCTTCGGGTTGCCGAACACCCGTTTGAGGTAAGCGTCGAGCTTTCTGACTTCCTGAACGTCCACGGAGATCTCCAATGCGATTGTGCTGGCGGATGCTTAGTCCGTGATCGCGCCCGCTGCCAGTCATTTTGGCGCGGGCGCCGTGGAAAACCCGATAGCGTTAAAGTCCCGGTTCGGTGAGCATCTGGTCCATGGTGCGTGACGGTTCGGCACAGCCGGCCTCGCCCACCACCTTCGCCGGCACCCCGGCCACGGTGACGTTGTGCGGCACCTCTTTCACCACCACCGAGCCCGCCGCGATGCGCGCGCAATGACCAACTTCGATATTGCCGAGAATTTTCGCGCCGGCGCCGATCATCACGCCATGACGGATCTTTGGATGACGGTCCTCATGCTCCTTGCCGGTACCGCCGAGCGTGACGCCATGCAGGATCGATACGTCATCTTCGATCACCGCGGTCTCGCCGACCACGAGGCCCGTGGCGTGATCGAGGAAGATGCCGCGGCCGATCTTGGCCGCCGGATTGATATCGGTCTGGAACACCTCTGAGGAGCGGCTCTGCAGATAGTACGCGAAATCCTTGCGTCCCTTGTGGAACAGCCAATGCGCAAGCCGGTGGCTCTGCAGCGCGTGAAAACCCTTAAAGTATAGCAGTGCGTCAATGAAGCGCGCGGTCGCCGGATCGCGGTCATACACCGCCACCAGATCAGCGCGGAAGGCGTTGCCGAGATCGGGCTGATCGCGCAGCGCTTCTTCAAACGTCTGGCGGACCAGATCACCGGACAGCGCACCATGATCGAGCCGTTCAGACACGCGATGCACCACCGCGTCCTCCAGGCGCTCATGATGGAGCACCGAGGCATAAATGAAGGAAGCCAGTTCGGGCTCACGCCGCACAATGTCCTCCGCCTCGGAGCGCACCCGCTCCCAGATCGGATCGACAATGGAAAGTCTGGCATTTTGCGGCTGGACCAGGGGGATCGACATGCTGTTTCTCACGATTTCCCAGTGGGAATATTCGACTTTAGCACGGCATCGGACGCCTTGTCCTGCCTTGCTGTTGCCGCCAATCGCGTTCATTCAAGTTAAATGATTGACGACTAACAGTTTCTCTGCAACGAGCCCCCAGACAGGCTGAACCGTAGGCAGACGTAGCCCCGAACCGCCCTATTTCAAGCGGTATCGCTGGCATGATTGTGGACTGCGGCCTTGTCAGACCTTCGGAAATCGGCAGGATACCTCACGCATGAGTGATAGCACCGCCACCACCACCGCCCGCCTCCGCGTGGGATCGGTTGCAATTCCGTCCGTTGCCACCATTGCCATCCCATTGCTGCTGCTCGCACCGGCGCTGTGGAATGGATACCCTCTGCTGCAATATGACACCGGCGGCTATCTGGCGCGCTGGTACGAAGGCTATCTGGTGCCGAGCCGCTCCACGGTGTTCGGCCTGTATCTGCATTTCGGCGAGCCCTGGCAGTTCTGGACCAACCTGGCGATGCAGGCGGTAGCCACGCTGTGGGTGCTGTGGACCACGCTGCGCGTGTTCGGGGTCACCACCCATTTCCGCCGGCTGGCGATCGGGCTGACGCTGATTGCCACCACCGCGCTGCCCTGGCTGGCCAGCATGCTGCTGACCGACATCTTTGCCGGGCTGTCGGTGCTGACCCTGGTGCTGCTGGTCGCCTTCAGCGAGCGGACCTCGTGGCTGGAAAAACTGCTGCTGTTTGCCTTCACCGCGTTCGCGGCCGCCACCCATACCGGCACGTTCGGCGTGCTGCTCGGGCTGTGCCTCGCCGCGCTGCTGTTCAAGCCATTTCTGGGCGCCCGCCTGAGCTGGGCCGGCATTGCGCGCGGTTTTGCGGCCGTGGCGGTGTCGGCGGCGATGCTGCTGGCGGCCAATTTCGCCCTGTCCGGCAAGCTGGCCTGGACGCCTGGCGGGGCCGGCGTCACCTTTGGCCGCATGCTGCAGGATGGCATTGTCGCGCGTTACCTCAATGACCACTGCGACCAGGTCAAGCTGAAGCTCTGCCCCTATCGCAACGAGCTGCCGGCCACCGCCGACGACTTCCTGTGGGGCAACAGCATGTTCAACACCCTCGGCCGGTTCGAGGGCATGGACGACGAGATGCGCTTCATCGCTGTCAACGCGCTGAAAGCCTATCCGCTGTGGCAGGCCAAGGCCGCGCTGATCGCGACCTTGCAGCAGCTCACCCAGGTCGCGACCGGCGAAGGCACCAATGGCTGGCTGCCGCACACTTACGGCATCATTGAGCGCTATCTGCCGGATCAGGCGCGGGCGATGCGCAACGCCCGGCAGCAGCATTGGGACATCAACTTCGCCGCGGTGAACACCGTGCACGTGCCGGTGGCGCTCGGCTCGATGCTGCTATTGCTGACGATCCTCGGCCACGCCACTTGGCGGCGCCGGCTCGACGACGTCACGCTGCTGGCCGGCACCGTTGCGTTGGCGCTGCTCGGCAACGCCTTCATCTGCGGCGTGGTGTCCGGTCCGCACGACCGCTACGGCGCGCGCATGGTGTGGCTGTCGACCTTTGTGGTGCTGATCGTGGTCGCGCGCTGGTTTGCCGCGCGCGAACGTTTTCGGCCTCAGGGCCTGTTTGCCAGGAAGGCGAGCACGCCCTCCTTATAGACCCGGTCGCCAACCGCGCGCATGTGATCGCGGCGCGGAATATCGAGCACCTGCGACCCAGGAATCAGCTGCTGCAGCGCCGTGGCTGAACCGGCGATGTCGTCGGTGCTGCCGACTGCGATCAGCAGCGGCACGCGAATCTCGGCAACCTCCGCGGCACTCATCAATTGCCGCGAGCCACGCAGGCACGCGGCCAGCGCGGCCCGATCAGAGCGCGTCTGTTCGGCAAAGGCGCGAAAGGTGCGCCCGACCGGATCGGTGACATCGGCGAACGACGGCGCTTCCAGCGCCGCTGCGACGTTTTCTCCGGGCCCGCCGCCTTGCACCAGACCAATGCCCAAACCACCGAGAATCGCCGAGCGCAGCCGCGCCGGCTGGCGGCGCGCGACATAGGCGGTGATGCGCGCGCCCATCGAATAGCCCATCACGTCGGCGCGCTCGATCGCCAGATGATCGAGCAACGCCCCAAGATCGCCGGCCATCGTGCTGATCTGATACTCGTCCGGATCATACAACTTGCTGGACTGGCCATGGCCGCGATTGTCGAACGCGATCACGCGGCGGCCATGCTTCTTCAATTCGGACACCCAGGTCGGATAGACCCAGTTGACCTCCTTGTTGGAGGCAAAGCCATGCACCAGCACGATCGGCTCGCCCTCGCCTTCGTCAAGATAGGCAATTTCAACGCGGCCGTTGTGAAAGCTCGGCATTCAGTCCGTCCATCGAAGTGAGCGCGTGCCGCACGCGGCAAGACGCGCGGTTCTAGCCCGGCTGTCGCGCCGCCGCCAGCGCGCTGCAGGAAGGCGCGCCATGCACCAAGCCCTGCTAGCAGCGCCGCCGATCAGTGCAGGCTCGTACGTTCCCCAGCCCCAACGGGCCTCGATTCAACTATCTGTTGATGCTGTGCTGATCGGATGCCGCGGTGCGGCAACAGAACAGTCCAGCGGCAGAGTGTGCTCGGTGGAAATGTAATGTTGTTCGCAGCCCGGCCGCTGATGCAGGACTAACCTGCGCACTCAGCACAGTGTTGTGATAGACGGCGAAATCCGGCCACCACGACAGAAACGCAAATAACAGTTCCGGCGAACGCAATTCCGTTCCGTCACTGCGCCGTTTCACAAAACCTCATGTCTCACCGTGATTCGCGTCGTCTTTCGGACACATCTTCCCCGACGAAAGGAGGGCTTCTCCACGGGCATCGGATTGTGTCGAATTTCGCCCAGGCTACTGGCCGCCGGCCGCTCTAGGAATCAAGAACCCTGAACAGTATGGTGCTCGCGCCATGCTGTCTTCGTTCGTCGCGACCACAAGGTAGAGATCATGTCCGATCACGTCGTCCCTCACTTTCACAACGATGCCGGCGTGCCGATGATCGAAATTGGGTCCCGGGAGTTCATGTGCGTGGGGGCCAATCCGCCCTTCGATCATCCCCATGTCTTTCTTGATCTCGGTAACGACAGCGAGATCATCTGCCCCTATTGCTCGACGCTGTATCGCTACTCACCCGACCTTGCGCCCGGCGAAGCCCGGCCGCCCGAGTGTGTGCTGAAAGATAAAGTCGCCTAATCGTCGATGGGGGTTGAACGCACCATCGTTATCGCTGGTGCGGGGATCGGAGGATTGACCGCAGCATTGACGCTGGCCGGCAAGGGCTTTCGCGTTGTGCTGCTGGAAAAGGCGGAACGACTGGAAGAAGTCGGCGCCGGTCTGCAGATCTCCCCGAATGCTAGCCACATTCTCGCCAAGCTCGGCTTGCGCTCCGCACTCGATGCGGTCGCGCTGGCGCCGGAAGCGGTGTCGATGCTCAGCGCCCGCACCGGCGACACGCTGGCGCGGCTGAAATTTGGCGCAGAGGCGCAGCCGCGCGACGACTATCCTTATTGGGTGCTGCACCGTGCCGATCTGCAAGCGGCGCTGGCGGCGCAGGTCCGTGCCCATCCGGCGATCGAACTGCAACTCGGCCGCCGCTTCGATGAGGTGTCGTCATGTGATGACGGCGTCATCGTTGTCGATCGCGGCGGCTTCGACCGCTGCCAACACACCGCGCTGGCGCTGATCGGCGCCGATGGTATCTGGTCGGCGGTGCGCCAGCAGCTGTTTCCGCAGGCCCAGCCGCGCTTCAGCGGCCTGATCGCCTGGCGCAGCACGATCGACGCAGCGCGACTGCCGGCCGATCTGATCTCCAAGGATGTGCGGCTCTGGCTGGGCGAGAACGCCCATATCGTCGCCTACCCGATCTCGGGCGGCCGTCGGGTCAACATTGTTGCCATTGTCGCCGGCAGCTGGAACCGGCCCGGCTGGAGCGCGCCCGGCGATCCTTCGGAAATCATGGCGCAGTTCGCTGAACCGCTCTGGTCAGCCTCGGCCCGGCAGCTGATTGGCTGCGCTGATGGCTGGCGGCGCTGGGCGCTGTTCACGATGGCGGATGGCGGGGTGTGGAGCCAAGGCTCGGTGGCGCTGCTCGGCGATGCCTCCCACGGCATGCTGCCATTTGCAGCCCAGGGCGCGGGCATGGCGATCGAAGACGCCGCGGTTTTGGCGTCATGTCTTGACGGCGTCAGCAACGCTGACCATGCCGCGCAGGCGCTGCAGCGCTACGCCCGGCTGCGCCAGCCCCGGGTCGGCCGCGTGCAGGCCACGGCGCGGCGCAATGGCGCGATCTATCATCTGCACGGCCCGATGGCGCTGGCGCGCGATGTGGCGATGCGGCTGCTCGGCCAGCGGCTGATGGCGCGGCAACGCTGGATCTATGATTGGCGCAGCGAGGACTGACGGCCGCCGCTGAAGCTGAAGGCGGTCAATAAACCGCGCTGCCGGAGCGCAGCGGCGCGCGCGCGCCCATCGGCGGCGGCGCCGGCATCGCCTCGGCCGACGGCCGGTCGCATTTGTTGCGGGCCCAGACTTCGTCGGCCAGTTTTGATTGCGCCTGCACCGAAATGTAGCTGTTGCGGTAGGCCACTTCCGCGACCACCGCGCCGCCCGCCCCGGTCTCGGCCTTGGCGATCAGATCGTTGATCTGCTTGCGCTGGCTCGCCAGCGATTTGCGCTCGGTCTCGAGCTGCTGGCAGTCATAGAGGTCATAGCGCGCCGGATCGACAAACGCCGCCGACACCGCAGAATCGCCAAGCCCGGCACAGCCGCCAAGCGCCACGGAGAGCAGCAGCGCGCCGGCCAGAAAAGCCCGGTTCGGAACTTGGGAAAGATGCGGCCGTTCGGTCATGCTTGCTGCTCGTCGTCTGTTGCGGTCGGTTAGAGCTTCGGTTCTGACCGAAGCTCTAACTTTATGTTCTGACGCATTTTCTTGACGCGAAACGGCATCCACTTCGCTCGAAAACGCTCTATTGGCCACGGCCGAATGACCGCAATGAGGCCGGCTGGTGCGGGCGGCGGGACTCGAACCCGCACGATGAGGCCATCGAGGGATTTTAAGTCCCTTGCGTCTACCGATTCCGCCACGCCCGCGCCGGTCACAGGCCCGGCCGGCCGCCGCGCTGGCGCCCCCCGGTCCCGGTTCTCTCCATAATCGAGGCGGCCGCGCAAAGCAAAGCGCTCCGCACCGCCCCGCGAACGGATTGCGACGTGTGTTGCAGCGGCGCGCCGCACCTTGCACGATCCCCTCGCAGCAGCAGCGCAGCCCATCAGCGCATCATCAGCGCATCATCAGCGCGACGCGGCCGATCGCTTTGCGGTCGGTGATCAGCCGCATCGCCTCGGCAAAGCGCGCGAGCGGCAGCCGGTGCGAGACATGCGGCCGCAGTTGGCCCTGCGCTGCCAATTGATCAAGCGCCGCCTGCCTTGCGGCACCGAGCGCCGGATCGCGCCGCGCCGATTCCCCGGCACGCACGCCGAGCACGCTCGCGCCCTTGATCAGCACCAGATTGGTGCGCGCCACGCCGATGCCGCCGGTGAAACCGACCACCAACAGCCGCGCGCCAAAGGCGATGCAGCGCAGGCTTTGTTCAAACACCTCGCCGCCGACCGGATCGAACACCACGTCAACGCCGCGGCCATCGGTCAGCCGTTTCACGGCGTCGCGAAACGGTTCGCGATCATAGCGGATCAGATCATCGGCGCCGCGGCGGCGCGCCGCTTCGAGCTTGTCGTCGCTGGAGGCCGTGGCGATCACTTGGGCGCCGAGCACCTTGCCAAGCTCGACCGCCGCAAGACCAACGCCGCCGCCAGCGCCATGCACCAGCAGCCATTCGCCGGCCTCTAGCCGCGCCCGCTCCACCAGCGCGTGATAGGCGGTGCCGTGGCCGGCGAGATAGGTCGCGGCCTCGGCGGCATCGAACGTCGCGGGCCAGGGCGACAGGTTGCGCGCGTCAACCACCACCTCCTCGGCATAGCCGCCAAGGCGCATTTTGGCGATTACCCTGGCGCCAATGGCAAGCTTCGCCGCCGCTGGCTCAGCGATCTCGATCACCTCGCCCGCGACCTCGACGCCCGGCACGAATGGCAGCGGAGGTTTGAACTGATAGTCGCCGGCGCACATCAAAATGTCGGGGAAATTGATACCCGCGGCATGGACCGCGATCCGCACTTCGCCGGGCCGCAGATCAGGCCGCGGCAACTGTTCCAGCCGCAGCGTCTCCGGTGCGCCGAGCGCATGGCACACCACCGAAAGCGGCATCAGGCGGCGCTCGATGCGGCATGGGCGCGGCGCCGCGCCAGCACTTCGCGGATCAGCGGCAGCCGGTCATTGCCGAAATACATGTCGGTCTTATCGACAAAGATGGTCGGCGAACCAAAGCCGCCACGCGCGATCACGTCATCGGTGTTGGCTTTGAGCTGATCCTTGATCGATTGTTCGGCGATGCCGGCCAACAACGCCTGCGGGTCGACGCCGACCCGCGCACAAATCTCGGCCAGCACCGCATCCTGGGAAATGTCGCGGTCATCGCCCCAGTAACTCGCAAAAGCCGCGGTCGCAAATGGCACCATCACAGCGCGCTGCTCACGCAGCAACCACAGACAGCCGCGCATCGCCTTGACGCTGTTCACCGGAAACACCGAGGGCGGCATCTTGATGGCGAGCCCGGCCGAGCGCGCCCAGTCGCCAAGGTCTTTCAGCATATAGATCGCCTTGGCCGGCACTGGCGTTTTGCGCATTTCATAGACGCTGGGATTGATGGTGTTGAAGATGCCGCCGACCAGGATCGGCCGCCACTCAATCTCCTCGTCAAACTCTTTGGCGAGCGGCTGGATGTTGTGGAACGCAAGATACGTCCAGGGGCTGGAAATATCGAAGAAGAATTCGATCATCGGCGGTTCCTCCTGATTTGTTGTTGTTCGCGCCGCGCGACAGCGCGCTTGCCGATCATTGCTGCTGCTGCGCCTGCGCGTCGGCATAGGCAGGCTGGTCGACGCCGAACATGATCTTGCGGGCCTGCTCGTCCATCGGCCTGCGCTCCTCCTTGCCGAGCGCCAGCCCGGCCTGCAATTGCGGCCGGGCCCGCAGCAGCGCGTACCAGCGTTTCAGGTTCGGGAAATCATCGAGCGTCAGGCCCTGCGCCTTGTGCGTCATGATCCAGGGAAAGCACGCCATGTCGGCGATCGAGTAGTCGCCGGCGATGTGGTCGCGACCTTCCAGGTGGCCGTCGAGCACGCGGTAGAGCCGCCGCGCCTCGCGGCCATAGCGATCGATCGCGTAAGGTATCTGTTCGGGCGCGTACAGCAAGAAATGACCGTTCTGGCCGAGCATCGGACCAAGCCCACCCATCTGCCACATCAGCCATTGCAGCACGTCGAGCCGGGCGCGCGGCTCGGCCGGCAGAAAGCGTCCGGTTTTTTCCGCCAGATAAATCAGGATCGCGCCGCTTTCGAACACCGGCAGCGGCGGCCCGCCATCGGCCGGCGCCTGATCGACGATCACCGGCATGCGGCCATTCGGATTGAGCTTGAGATAGTCCGGCTGGTGCTGGTCGCCGCGCCCCAGCTCGACCGGGATCACGCGGTATGGCAGCCCGCATTCCTCCAGCATGATCGAAATCTTCCAGCCATTTGGCGTCGGCGCGTAATAAAGATCGATCATGCCGCTCCCCTGACCATCCCTCTTGGTGGATTTCGTCAATCCTAGACCGCGCCCGCGCGCCTTGTCACCTCACGCCCGGCTGACGCCTATCGATCAGCCCCGGCGCTGGGATGCAGCACCGGGCGATAGCCGGCCGCTAGCGCGCGCAGCGTCGCTGGCGGCGTCAACAATTGCAGCTCGGCGGCGTCGATCGGTGATGCAGGCCGATAGCCATCCGAATGCCATTGCAGCGCCCGGCCCTGCACGATCACAAAGCTGGTGCCGCTGGTGGGGGCCAACACCATGGCGCCGTCCGGCAATGCCGGAAGCGCGGCCGGCAGCGGATGGCGGCGCGGCGCGCCGTCCTGCAGCCGCTGCTGATGCAGCACGGCATCGATCTCTTTGGCGCTGGCGCGCGGCTGGCGTTCATGGGGCGAATGATGCGCGCGCGCCCAGGCCGCTGCGAATGCGGTTGCGGCCGGACGCCGGCAATAGAAACAGGGCCGATGGCCGGCGGCCATCGCGGTCGCCTCGTCCAGAAAGAACAGCTCGGTCCAGCTGCGGGTCGCCATCACATCGCGGCGCCGGCCTTGAAACTCGCAAACGCAGATGATCCAGGCCTTGCTGCTCCAGCGCCGCGCCAGCAGCGTTTTTGTCTCAGGATCATGGATGATGCCGCGATTGCCGGTGAACAGGCCGCGCAGCGGCAGCGCCACGATCTCACCGGTCGGCAGCACGCGGTTTTGCAGCGGCATCGGCGCTCCTCCCGTGATGGCGGGCGCAAGGCCAGGCAACCAGGACTCCCGCGCCGTGCGCGCGCCGAAACGACGACGCTAGCCGGCGCCGTCCTTCATCGGCGGCTGGAACGACAACCCGAGATCCCACGGAAAATAGATCCAGGTGTCCTGCGAGACTTCGGTGATGAAGGTATCGACCAGCGGCCGGCCGAGCGGCTTGGCATAGACGGTGGCGAAATGCGCCGCCGGCATCATGTCGCGCACCACGCGCGCGGTGGCGCCGGTGTCGACCAGATCATCGACGATCAGCACGCCCTCGCCGGTGCCAGCGCCGAGCGCGACGATGTCGGCGGAGATCGGTTTTAGCAACTGCAACGCTTCCTGCTTGTCGTGATCATAGGAGGCAATGCACACGGTATCGATCACGCGGATGCCGAGTTCGCGCGCCACGATCGCCGCCGGCACCAATCCGCCGCGGGTGATCGCGATCACCGCCTTGAACGGCCCGACCTCGTTCAACCGCCAAGTCAGCGCCCGGCAGTCGCGGTGAAACTGGTCCCACGACACCGGAAACGGCCGCCCTGTCCGATCCTGCTTGCTGAGATCGCTTGCCGTCATGTGTTTGCTCCCCGATCGCGCTTTGGCTGGCAGCGACGCGGCGCCGCGTCGCTCGCCAGCAAGGCATACGGCATTTGCCGCACCAACCTCAATGCGGTGTGTGCAGCTTGGTCAGCATGTCCTTGACCGCCGCGACCGCGACCCGCAGCTGCTCGGGGTCGCGCGAACGCACCACCAGGTTGGTGTTGGGCTTGCGGTCCTCGTCCAGGAACGGATAGCTGCCGATGATCGCCTCGGGATGAGCCTCGGCCAGTGCGCGCAGCGGCCCGCCGATATCGCCCTCGCGCGCATTGGCGCGAATGGTCTCGGACAGCATGCGCGCGCCCGATTTCAGCTTGGGCGACACGATGTCCATCATCGCCTGCATGATCGACGGCACCCCGGCCAGCACGATGACATTGCCGATCTTGAAGCCGGGCGCCAGGATGGTCGCGCTCTGGATCAGCTCGGCGCCGTCCGGAATCCGGGTCATGCGCAGCCGCGCTTCGTTGAGTTCGGCCTCGGTAAAGCGCTCGCGGAAGCGCGCCACCACCTCGGGATGGTGATCGATGCCGACCCCGAACGCCTTGGCGACCGCGTCGGCGGTGACGTCGTCATGGGTCGGACCGATGCCGCCGGTGGTGAACACATAATGGTAGCGCGCGCGCAGCGCGTCGAGCGCCTCGATGATCACCGCCTCGTCATCGGCGACCACCCGCACCTCGCGCAGATCAATGCCGATATTGGTCAGGTATTCGGCGATGAAGCCGATGTTCTGATCCTTGGTGCGGCCCGACAAGATCTCGTCGCCGATCACCAGAACGCCAGCCGTAACGATTTCGGTCATGGGGCCTCCAGCACAACTATTTCTGCTGCCTCGCTTAGCACGGCCCACCATCATTCCACGAGGCCCTGCCATTAATTTGTGCAGGGTTCGGTCGCTTTTCTGAGCATGAGCAGGCGTTCCGCGGCGAAATGCGCAGTCCGGAGGCATATTGCCGCTGGCCCGCCACTTGCTAAGCTGAACTCGGGGACTTTTCCTCGCACCATCGCGAGACAAGCGACGAGCATGGCAGTTGCGTTCGACGAAATGAATGGCGGTAACGGCGATATTCGCCAAGCCTATCAGGAGCTATCCCGTTGGCTAAGCGAAACGCCGCCTGACGCTTTGGAATACCGGCGACACGAGGCAGAGCTGCTGTTTCGCCGAATCGGCATCACTTTCGCGGTTTATGGCGACGCCGCCGCCCAGGAACGGCTGATCCCATTCGACGTGATCCCGCGCATCCTGTCCGGCAAGGAATGGGCGCGGCTCGAGACCGGATTGAAGCAGCGCGTGCGCGCGCTCAATCTGTTTCTGCGCGACATCTACCATGAGCGCGACATCCTGCGCGCCGGCCGCATTCCGGAAGATTTGATCTTCCAGAATCCGGTGTTCCGCCCGGAGATGAATCAGCTCGACGTGCCGCACAACGTCTATGTGCACATTGCCGGCATCGACGTGGTGCGGATCGACGCCGACGATTTTTACGTGCTGGAAGACAATGCGCGCACGCCGTCTGGCGTGTCCTACATGCTGGAAAACCGCGAGATCATGATGCGGCTGTTTCCAGACCTGTTCGCGCGCCACCGCATCGCGCCGGTCGAAGACTATCCGGACGCGCTGTTATCGGCGCTGCGCTCGGTGGCGCCGCATTCCGCCACCACCGAGCCGACCGTGGCGCTGCTGACGCCCGGCATCTACAACTCCGCCTATTTCGAGCACAGTTTTCTCGCCGACAAGCTTGGCGTCGAATTGGTCGAGGGGCGCGACCTCGTAGTGCGCAATGACGAAGTGTTCATGCGTACCACCGAGGGTCTGAAGCGGGTCGACGTCATCTATCGCCGCGTCGATGACGATTTTATCGATCCGCTCACCTTCCGACCGGATTCGGCGCTCGGCGTGCCGGGGCTGATGTCGGCCTATATGGCCGGCAAGGTCACGCTCGCCAATGCGGTCGGCACCGGCATCGCCGATGACAAGGCGGTGTACAGCTACATGCCGGACATCGTGCGCTTCTATCTCGACGAAGAACCGATCCTGAAGAACGTGCCGACCTGGCGCTGCCGCGAGCCCGCCGACCTTGCTTATGTGCTCGACCATCTCGACGAACTGGTGGTCAAGGAAGTGCACGGTTCGGGCGGCTACGGCATGTTGATCGGCCCGGCCTCCAGCAAAGCCACCATCGAAGCGTTCCGCGACAAGCTGAAGCGCGAGCCCGATGGTTTCATCGCCCAGCCGACGCTGGCGCTCTCGACCTGCCCGACCTGCACCGCCAGCGGGCTGGCGCCGCGCCATGTCGATCTGCGGCCGTTCGTACTCAGCGGCAGGGACGACATCACCGTGGTGCCCGGTGGTCTGACCCGGGTCGCACTGCAAGAAGGTTCGCTGGTGGTCAATTCCAGCCAGGGCGGCGGCACCAAGGACACATGGATTCTCGATGATTAGTCAGGCCCCCGGCCCCCGCTATCGGTCACGCGCCGCAGCGCCGGCTTGCGGCTCCCGCCACCTCGGCCGCGGCGTGCGGCTTTGGGCTCCGCTCTCCCGCGCCGCGCGGGAAAGGAACGACCATGCTGTCCCGCACTGCTGAAAACCTGTTCTGGCTGGCGCGCTATGTCGAGCGCGCCGAATATGTCGCCCGCTCGATCGAAGCCACGCAGCGGCTGACCTCATTGCCGAGCACCTATATCGGCCATACCAATGAGTGGGAAAGCGCGCTGCTCACGGTCGGCGTGTCCTCGAGTTTCCACCAACATTACGACGAAGCCAATGAGCGCAACGTCGTCGAATATCTGTCGTTCTCGGAAGACAATCCGTCGTCGATCCGCAACTGCATCCAGAACGCCCGGCTCAACGCCCGCGCGGTGCGCACCGCGCTGACCGGCGAGATGTGGGACGCCATCAACGGCGCCTGGATCGAGTTGCGCGAATCCTGGAGTTCCGGCGCGGTCAGCCGCGAAGACATCTCAAGGTTCCTGCGTTTCGTGCAGGAAACCTCGCTGCGCTTTGATGGCTGCGCCTATCGCACCATGCTGCGCAACGACGCCTATTGGTTCTCGCGGCTCGGCCTGCATCTGGAACGCGCCGACAACACCGCGCGCATTCTCGACGTGAAATATCATTTGCTGCTGCCGGACCAGGAACATATCGGCGGGCCACTCGATTACTATCAGTGGTCGTCGATCCTGCGTTCGGTGTCGGCGCTCACCGCCTATCACTGGGTCTATCGTCAGACCCTGCAACCCTGGCTGATCGCCGATCTGCTGATCCTGAACGACTCGCTGCCGCGCTCACTGGCCTCGTGCTACGAGAATTTGGTCACCAATCTCGACCAGATCGGCGTCGCCTATGGCCGGCACGGCGCGGCACAGCGCCATG
The DNA here is from genome assembly GCF_003217325.1 of Rhodopseudomonas faecalis. Taxonomy (GTDB): domain Bacteria; phylum Pseudomonadota; class Alphaproteobacteria; order Rhizobiales; family Xanthobacteraceae; genus Rhodopseudomonas; species Rhodopseudomonas faecalis. Next base: position 57,884 of record NZ_QJTI01000001.1, on the reverse strand, counting down.
CGCGCGGCATTCGCAACAGGCTGGAACAGAGTCAAATTGAAGACATTTTCCAGCGTGGCGTGCACGAATTCATCCAGGAGTTTATTGCAGATAACGCCCGGCTTGGCGAAATCATCGCCCGACAATACCTGACCTGACCGATCTCACGCCGCCGGACCCTTGATAAGATGCGCTTACGTATCGCTCACTCGACCACTTATCGCTACGAGCCGCCGGCTTCGGGGGTGATCCAGGTGCTGCGGATGTCGCCGAGCAGCCACGACGGCCAATATGTCGTGCGCTGGCAGATCGAAACCTCGAGCGATACCAAGCTCGACAGCCATATCGATGCGTTCGGCAACCTGACCCATGTGCTCAGCCATGGGCCGATCGCCGATCTCGCCATTCATGTCGAGGGGCTGATCGAGACCTCGGACACTGGCGGCGTGCTCAAGGGAACCGATGAGCGGTTCCCGCCCAGCCTGTTTTTGCGCTCGACCGCGCTCACCGAGGCGAGCCCGGCCATGACCCGGCTGGCACAGGAACTGCGCGGCGATTTCGGCGACGACGTGCTCGGTTTCCTGCACGCGCTGATGAAGAAGATCAATGAGATCGTCACCTTCGACACCGACCCGACCCATAGCGGCACGTCGGCTGCCGAGGCCTTTGCCCTGAAACGCGGCGTCTGTCAGGATTACGCCCATATTTTCATCGCCTGCGCGCGCCGGGGCGGCGTGCCGGCGCGCTATGTCGCCGGTCATTTCCTGCGTGCCGACGGCATCGTCCATCAGGAAGCCGGCCATGCCTGGGCCGAGGCCTATATCCCGAGCCTCGGCTGGGTCGGGTTCGATCCGGCCAATGCGATCTGCACCACCGAGGCCCATGCCCGGTTTGCGGTCGGCCTCGATTATCTCGGCGCGGCCCCGGTGCGCGGCACCCGTTTTGGCGGCGGCACTGAAACACTGGCGGTCGAGGTCAAGGTCGAGCCGGTCGGTCGGCCGAATCACACCCGGGTCCTGAGGTGATTGGCCGCTCTCTTCGCGAAGTGATTGTTGCCGTCCGCGCCGCAGCTGTGTAGCAACGCGCCGCAGATCGGGGGATTTTCGATGACCTATTGTTGCGGATTGCTGGTGCGCGAAGGGCTGGTGATGATTGCCGACACCCGGACCAATGCCGGGCTCGACAACGTCTCGACGTTCCGCAAGCTGCACGTATTCAGCAAGCCGGGCGAGCGGATCTTGGCGGTGGCCGCCGCCGGCAATCTCGCGATCAGCCAATCGGTGCTCAGCACGCTGAATGAAGGCCTGCCCGACTCCCCCGAGGGCGAGCCGGAAACGCTGATGAACGCCCCCAGCATGTTCAAGGCCGCGCAGCGCATCGGCCGCGCCATCCGCCATATCAACGCCACCGAAGGCCCGGCCCTGCGCGCCGAGGACATTTTGGCCGAGGTGTCGTTTCTGTTCGGCGGCCAGATCAAGGGCGAGAAGATGCGGCTGTTCATGGTCTATCCGGCCGGCAACTTCATCGAATGCACCATCGATACGCCGTACTTGCAAATCGGCGAGCACAAATACGGCAAGCCGGTGCTGGACCGCGCCATGCACTACGATATCGAGCTCTATGAGGCGCTCAAGACCGGGCTGATCTCGATGGACTCGACCATGCGCTCCAATCTCGGCGTCGGCCTGCCGCTCGACGTGCTGGTGGTGCGTGATGGCGTGTGCGATGCCGATCTGCATCACCGCGTCGAAGCCGGCGAGCCCTATTTCCACGATCTGCGCTCACGCTGGTCGGCGGCGCTGCGCGCCGCGCACAAAAACATCCCGCTGCCGCCCTACAAAACCCAGTCGCAGAGCTGATTGCCGCAGCGACGATTTGCGGTGGCCATCGCGAGCTGAGAGCTGCTAGGTTCTGGGTCGCGCCACAATGCCGATCCGCGTGTGGCCTGCCGTTCCCGGAGCAGCCTTGCAGGCCGCCGGGCGCTTAGTTCCTGTCCCCGAAATCACCGACCATGACCGACACTCCCGCAAATTCCACTCCGCCGCAATCTTCCGCCACCTGGCGCGCCATGACCGAAGGCGACCTCGGCGCCGTGGCCAGCATCGCCGCGCGCGTACATGTCGCATACCCTGAGGATGACGCGGTGTTTGCCGAACGGCTGACGCTCTATCCCGACGGCTGCTTCATCCTCGACAGCCAGTCCGGACCGCTCGGCTACATGATCAGCCACCCCTGGCATCTTGGGCAGCCGCCCGCACTCAACATCATGCTCGGCACCCTGCCCGCGCCGGCCTCGACCTATTATCTGCACGATCTGGCACTGCTGCCGCAGGCGCGCGGCCTGGGGGCCGGCCCCCGCATCGTCACCAGGCTGGTGCAGCACGCGAGCGCGCAGCAGCATCGCAACCTCTCGCTGGTGGCGGTCAACAACTCGTCCTCGTTCTGGCGGCGCCAGGGTTTTAGCCCATTGCAGGATCAGGCGTTGGCCGACAAACTGGCAAGCTATGACGCCGAAGCCTGCTACATGCTGCGCGAGCTGAACGCAGCCTGAGCGGCGCGCGCGAGCTAGCGATCAAGAGCATGACGGCCAACACCAACAAAATCGCGATCGTCACCGGCGCCGGCTCGGGCATCGGCCGCGCCTGCGCGCTGGCGCTGATCAAGGTCGGCTTCATCGTGGTGCTGACCGGGCGCCGCATCGAAACGCTCAACGACACCGCAGAGGCCGCCAGCGCCGCCGGCGGCCGCACGCTGGTGGTGCCGGCCGATATGACCGATCCGGCCTCGATCGCCGCGCTGTTCGAGCGCACGGTCGCGACCTTTGGCCGGCTCGATCTGCTGTTCAACAATGCCGGGATCGGCGCGCCGCCGCTACCGTTCGAGGATGTGTCGCTGGCGCAGTGGCAGGCGGTGGTTGATACCAATCTGACCGCGCCGTTTCTGTGCAGCCAGCATGCGTTCCGCATCATGAAGCAGCAGAGCCCGCGCGGCGGCCGCATCATCAACAACGGCTCGATCTCGGCGCACGCGCCGCGGCCGTTCTCGGCGGCCTACACCGCGACTAAACACGCCATCACCGGCCTGACCAAAGCCACCGCGCTCGATGGCCGCGCCTATGATATCGCCTGCGGCCAGATCGACATCGGCAATGCCGCCACCGAGATGACCGAACGGATGGCAGCCGGCATTTTGCAGCCGTCGGGCGACACGCTGATTGAGCCACGGATGGATGTCAGCAATGTCGCCGAAGCGCTGGTCTATATGGCAACCCGGCCGCTCGACGCCAACGTGCTGTTCATGACGGTGATGGCCAGCCAGATGCCGTTTGTCGGGCGCGGCTGAGCACACGCCTCGCCGTGCTTAGGCAACTAGCCGGCTTCGCAGCGCTCATGCACCCGGCCGATCCCGACCATTGGCTTCAAGCCGAAAAGCCTGCGCTCGAACGGCTGCAGTGACGCGGCCTGTGCGGTCTCACCTTCAGGCAGCTCGCTCACGATCGACGGCGCGTCGGTGACCGCAAGCATGGGATCGGTCAGTTGTTGCTGCTCGGGCGCGGCCTCGCCCAGGCCGGAGCGCGCCAGCATGTATTTGACGCGCTCGATCTCAATCACATCGCCGATCATTCAACTCGCTCCTGTTTCTGCCGCTTCGTCTTGCGCGAGATCGGGCGTGGTCATGCGATCATTCGCTCGTGCTGCATGGCCGCGGTGGCACGCTGCAACGCCGCGGCGAGCGGTTTTCCCGTCACCGGCTTGCTGACGAAATCATTCATGCCCGCGGCCAGACAGGTGAGACGGTCCTGGGCGCTGGCATTGGCGGTCAGCGCCACGATGTAGATATCGCGCAGCGGCGGCGGCAGCCGGCGGATGGCGCGGGTCGCGGCCAGCCCGTCCATATCCGGCATCATGATGTCCATCAGCACCAGATCGTAATGGTGGTTCTGAACGGCTTCGAGCGCATGCACGCCATTGTCGACCAGATCAGCCTCGTGGCCGAGGCTTTCCAAAAGTTTGCGGATCACGAACTGATTGGTGACGTTGTCTTCGGCGACCAGCACCCGCAGCGGCGGTGTGATCGCGGCCGCCTCGGGCTGCGCCTCATCGACATAGGCGGCGGCGGGCTGATCGCCGCGTGCCGCGATATCCTCTTCGATGATTGGCTCGATCGGCACCGAGAACTGGAACGTGCTGCCCTGGCCGACCGTGCTCTGCACCGAGATCTCGCCGCCCATGCACGTTACCAGCCGCTTGCAGATCGCAAGGCCAAGGCCGGTGCCGCCAAAGCGCCGCGAAATCGAGCTATCGGCCTGCGAGAATTCGCGAAACAGCAGGCCGAATGCCTCCCGGGGAATACCGACGCCGGTATCGATCACCTTGAACACCAGTCTCGCTGGCGCAAGGCCGGCGGGCGCGGCTTCGACCATGACCTTCACCGAGCCGGTTTCGGTGAATTTGATGGCGTTGCCGACCAGATTGAACAGCACCTGGCGAATCCGGGCCTGATCGCCGCGGATAAGCTCGGGCACGCTCGGCCCGAAGCTCGCGGTCAGCGTCAGGCCCTTTTCATGAGCGCGCGGCGACAGCAGGTCGATGGTGGCCTGTACCGAGCGATGCAGGTTGAATTCGACGCGCTCGATTTCCAGCCGGTGCGCGTCGAGCTTTGAGAAATCCAGCACGTCGTTGAGCAGTTGCAGCAGATAGTCGGCGGACTCGCGCAGCGTGATCGCGATCTTCTTCTGCTCGGGCGGCAGGTTGGCGGTCACCAGCAGGTCGGCTAGTCCGATCACGCCATTCATCGGCGTACGGATTTCGTGGCTCATCATCGCCAAAAATTCCGAGCGCGCCCGGGTGCCACGCTCGGCGGCATCGCGGGATTTGGCGAGCCCCGTCTGGTAGCGGATGATCAGCGCCGACACCACAACAATCACCAAAGTCAGCAGCGCGCCGACCATCAGGTTCTTGTCGCGGTCGCTGCGATAGGTGGCGAACACTTCGTCAATGGCCTGGCCGACGGTGACAACCAGCGGATAATCGGCGACTTGGCGGAACGAATAGACGCGCTCAATGCCGTCGAACGCACTCGGCGCGGTGAACGTTCCGCTGCGGCGCTGCGCCGCCAGTTCCGACATCAGCCGGCCATTGCGGATCGATGTCCCGATCACCGCCGTACCCGAGGCGCCGCGGGCGCGAACGATGCCGTCCAGCCCGACCACAGTGACCGCGCCTTTTTTGCCGATCTCGACCGAGCCATAGAACCGCGCCAGATAATCCGGATCGAGCGACACCACCACCACGCCGCCGAACGAGCCGTCCTGCAGGATGATGCGGCGCGTCAGCTGGATCGACCATTTGTTGGAGACGCGACCGAACACAGGCTTGCTGATGAACAGGAAGTCGTCGGTGCCATCGGCATGGACCCGGAAATGTTCGCGATCATGCAGATCGACGCCCTTGAGATTGGGATCGATATTGCTGGCCAGCATGATGCCGTCCTTGCCGATCACCACCACCTGGAATGAGAAGTCCGAGAGAAACTGGCTGTTCTTCGACCACAGTGACATGTCGAAGCGGTCGGGGTTCTTGGAATAGGAGTCGCGGACATAGAGCAGGGTCTGGTCGGCCGCCTTGATCGAGCGGATGATCTGCTCCTCGAACACCCGGGCAAGATTGTTGTTGTCCTTCAGCACCGCGCGCTCGGTGCGGGCGCGCTCGACCGAAATGCTGTACAGAATGCCGGCCCACACCGTGCCGATCACCGAGGCCGCCACCAGCAGGCTGGCATAAGGTCGCAGCAGCCGCACCAATAGCGCAGGACCGCCCTTCAGACGACGGAATAGGTTGGCGACAAAATCCCTGACAACAGCCATCTGTGTGCCCGACGCGTGAGCTCAAGGCTATAGAACAGACCAATAACTGGTGCGTGAATGATCCCTACGGAAACACCCGATTTCATTCACCACCGATTAACCCAGGGCCCGCCGCCGGCCGCCCTCCCCACTACGACACCACAGCATTTCGGCTGACTTGCTTCGCACGCCGCGGTGGCCTACTCGTCGCAAGGGTTTTGGGGTGATCATGCTTCAACTACAGTCTGCGTTCGGCGTTTTCGCTTTGCTCATGATTGCGTGGTCGTTCGGCGAAAACCGTGGTGCGGTGTCGTTCCGACAGGTCGCGATCGGCGTGCTGGCGACGTTTGCCACCGCGCTCGTGCTGCTCAAGCTGCCGGGCGTGGCCCATGCCTTTGACGTGGTCAACGACGCGGTCGGGGCGATCTCCAGCGCGACCCGCGCCGGCACCAGCTTTGTGTTCGGCTATCTCGGCGGCGGCGCGCTGCCGTTCGACGTCACCAATCCCAATGCCACCTTCATCCTGGCCCTGCAGGCGCTGCCGATCGTGCTGGTGATGAGCGTGCTGACCACGCTGTTGTTCTACTGGCGCATCCTGCCGCCGATCGTGCGCGGCCTGTCCTGGCTGCTCGGCCGCACACTTGGGGTCGGCGGCGCGGTCGGACTGTCGACCGCCGCCAATGTGTTTCTGGGCATGGTCGAAGCGCCGCTGTTCATCCGGCCCTATCTCGCCAAGCTGACCCGCAGCGAGCTGTTCTTGGTAATGACTGGCGGCATGGCCGGCATCGCCGGCACGGTGCTGGCGCTCTATGCCACGCTGCTGGCGCCGGTGATCCCCGATGCCGCCGCGCATTTCGTGATCGCCTCGGTGATCGGTGCGCCGGCGGCGATCCTGATCAGCCTGATCATGGTTCCCGAAACCGGAACCTATCGCACCGGCGGCAGCGTCGATCCCGCCGCCGAATGCCACGGCACCATGGACGCGATTTCCAAGGGCACCGTGGCTGGCCTGGAACTGCTGCTGCATATCGTGGCGATGCTGATCGTGCTGGTAGCGCTGGTGTACCTGCTCAATGCCGGGCTCGGTCTGCTGCCGAACCTGGGCGGCGAGCCGGTCACGCTGCAACGGCTGCTTGGCTATGTGATGGCGCCGGTGTGCTGGCTGCTCGGCCTGCCCTGGCAGCAGGCGGTCACCGCCGGCTCGCTGATGGGCATCAAGACCGTGCTCAACGAGCTGATCGCCTATCTCGATTTTGCAAAATTGCCGGCCGACGCGCTCGATCCGCGCTCCAAGCTGATCATGCTGTATGCGATGTGCGGCTTTGCCAATTTCGGCAGCCTCGGCATCATGATCGGCGGCCTTGGCGCGATGGCGCCGGAGCGGCGCGAGGAAATCGCCAGCCTCGGCCTGAAATCGCTGGTGTCCGGCACCCTGACCACCTGCCTGATCGGCGCCGTGGTCGGCGTGCTGACCTGGCCCTAACTTCGTCCGAAAACACCCGACCGGCGCATCAGGCGCCGGCCGGCACCGCCGTCAATGCAGCCGGAACACGCCGTCCACGGCGCGCATTTCGGCCGGCTTGACCAGCTTGGAGTGGGCGACCGTCACGGCGAACAGCTTGCCGTCCAGCTTGCTTTCCCAAAAACTGAGAAACTCTTTCAGCGCCGGGAAATGCGGATACAGGTCGTATTGCTGCCAGACATAGCTCTGCAGCAGCCAATCGCGATCCGGCCGGCGGTACAAGATCTCCGCCGTGGTCAACCCATAACCCAGCACCATCTTGCGAAAGTCGCTGGAAACGCCGTCCACCGAACTCATGCCAACCTCCTTTGCTTGCATGAAAATCCTGACGCACGACAACGCTTGATCTCAAGCCTAAAAATTTAACGTTCCGTTGAATTCATGAGCATTAGCAGCGACTTACGCCGACTGCTAACAGCCTGGGCAGCGATCTTCAGCCGCCGCTTTCCGCGCCGTTAGCAATCGTTCCAGATGAGTGCCAATTTTTTTGGGCCAGACCCTTGTTGAACCGAATGCGCTGCCCTATGTCCTGGCCACGCGCGCTGGCACTCTGTCCGCGCGACTGCTATATTCACTTTCATGAATAACTTCAGAAACTTAGGAGGACTTGTATGAACTTCCGTCCGCTTCACGACCGCGTCGTGGTCAAGCGCATCGACGCCGAAGAGAAGACCGCCGGTGGTATCATCATCCCTGACAGCGCCAAGGAAAAGCCCTCGCAGGGCGAAGTCGTCGCCGTTGGCCCGGGCGGCCGCGACGAAACCGGCAAGCTGATCCCGATCGACATCCAGGTTGGCGACCGCGTGCTGTTCGGCAAGTGGTCCGGCACCGAGGTGAAGATCGACGGCCAGGAACTCCTGATCATGAAGGAGAGCGACATCCTGGGCGTGCTGACCGACGCCGGCAGCAAGAAGAAGGCTGCCTAAGCCTGCGCCGTTCGACCGGCCGGGCCACGGCTCGCAGGTCGAACATCCGTCCACTGATCACCGTTCCCCTCGCCCTTGGAGGCGCGGCCGGCACCCGCCCCGCGCTCAGGATGATGGGACAAACGCAATTTCATCAGGGAAACAACCATGTCCGCTAAAGAAGTAAAGTTCGGCGTTGACGCCCGCGACCGCATGCTGCGCGGCGTCGACATCCTCGCCAACGCCGTCAAGGTCACCCTTGGCCCGAAGGGCCGCAACGTCGTGCTCGACAAGTCGTTCGGCGCGCCGCGCATCACCAAGGACGGCGTCACCGTCGCCAAGGACATCGAGCTCGACGACAAGTTCGAGAACATGGGCGCGCAGATGGTGCGCGAAGTCGCCTCGAAGTCGGCTGACGCTGCGGGTGACGGCACCACCACCGCGACCGTGCTGGCCCAGGCGATCGTGCGTGAAGGCGCCAAGGCCGTTGCCGCCGGCATGAACCCGATGGACCTGAAGCGCGGTATCGACCTCGCGGTGGAAGCCGTGGTCGCCGACCTCGTCAAAAACTCCAAGAAGGTCACCTCGAACGACGAGATCGCCCAGGTCGGCACCATTTCGGCCAATGGCGACGCGGAGATCGGCAAGTTCCTGGCCGACGCCATGAAGAAGGTCGGCAACGAGGGTGTGATCACCGTCGAGGAAGCCAAGTCGCTGGAAACCGAACTCGACGTCGTCGAGGGCATGCAGTTCGACCGCGGCTACATCTCGCCCTACTTCATCACCAACGCCGACAAGATGCGCGTTGAGCTGGAAGACCCCTACATCCTCATCAACGAGAAGAAGCTGTCGTCGCTGAACGAGCTGCTGCCGCTGCTCGAGGCCGTGGTGCAGACCGGCAAGCCGCTCTTGATCGTTGCGGAAGACGTTGAAGGCGAAGCGCTCGCCACCCTGGTGGTCAACCGCCTGCGCGGCGGCCTCAAGGTCGCGGCCGTCAAGGCTCCGGGCTTCGGCGACCGCCGCAAGGCCATGCTGCAGGACATCGCGATCCTGACCGGCGGCCAGGCGATCTCGGAAGACCTCGGCATCAAGCTGGAAAACGTCACCCTGCAGATGCTGGGTCGCGCCAAGAAGGTGATGATCGACAAGGAAAACACCACGATCGTCAACGGCGCCGGCAAGAAGGCCGACATCGAAGCCCGCGTCGCGCAGATCAAGGCGCAGATCGAGGAGACCACCTCGGACTACGACCGTGAGAAGCTGCAGGAGCGTCTGGCCAAGCTCGCCGGCGGCGTCGCGGTGATCCGCGTCGGTGGCGCGACCGAGGTCGAAGTGAAGGAGCGTAAGGATCGCGTTGATGACGCGATGCACGCCACCCGCGCTGCGGTCGAGGAAGGCATCGTTCCGGGCGGCGGCGTCGCGCTGCTGCGTGCGGCCGAGCAGCTCAAGGGCCTCAAGACCAAGAACGACGACCAGAAGACCGGCGTCGAGATCGTGCGCCGCGCCCTGTCCGCCCCGGCCCGTCAGATCGCCATCAACGCCGGCGAAGACGGCTCGGTGATCGTCGGTAAGGTCCTGGAGAAGGAGCAGTACAACTACGGCTTCGACAGCCAGTCCGGCGAATATGCCGACCTGGTGAAGAAGGGCATCATCGACCCGACCAAGGTTGTGCGCACCGCGATCCAGAACGCCGCCTCGGTGGCTTCGCTGCTGATCACCACCGAAGCGATGGTGGCCGAGCTGCCGAAGAAGAACGCCGGCGGTCCCGCCATGCCTCCGGGCGGCGGCATGGGCGGCATGGATTTCTGATCCAGCCACCTTCGATCGCAAACACAACGAAGCCCGGGAGCAATCCCGGGCTTTTTGTTTGGGTGATATTATCTCGTCATCCCGGGCGCGATGCAGCACGCAGTGCTGCTTCGCAGACCCGGGATCGCGACGGGCGGTGCGTCATCGCAACTTGCAGCACCGCAGCGAAGATAGAGCCTGTCGCGCCGCAGCAGCGGCATCCAGAGCCACTTTTCGATAAATCGCAATACTGCTAATCTGCGCCGATGAGCAGCGTCGAAGACATCGAAAAGCCATCGCAGCGCTCGCCCCCGGCGATCTGGCGCGGTTTCGCGCCTGGTTCGATGCCTTCGACGCCGCCTCCGGCAAGCTCGACGCGCTGGCGGAGCGAGCGCTGAGCGACCACCGCGACGGCCAAACCCGCGAGCTGTGAGGCATTTCGCCAGCCCGGAATTCTGGTCGGCCTATCGCCGCCTCCCCGCGCCGATCCGCGACCTCGCCGACAAGAGTTTCGCCCTGCTCAAGGCCGACCCGCGCCATCAGTCAATTCATCTTGCGAGCAACGATCCATAGGAAACGGGCATCTTCATTGTCTTGTTGAACCACCTCCGCGCGAACCATCTGAAGACCGGCCTGGCGCACGAAATCGAACGTTACCGCATCGCTGTTGTGACTAAAGAACATCTCTGTGCCGAGCCATTTGCCCACCCAGTCATGCGCACTCCCGGTACCAAAACTGCCGACAAACACCCCGGCCGGTTTCAGCCATTCGCCAATTCGGCTCAACAGTAACCCTTGCTCAGTCGCCGCAACGTGCGTGATCGAATAGAACGCCGCACCCCCATCAATTGACGAGACGGGCAAGTCCACCGTCATCATATCGCTTTGCAGGAAAGTGGCGCGGCAAACTCGCTCCCTCGCGATCTCAATTTGCCGAGCAGAACTGTCCACCCCAGTCACTGCGTGACCAGCGAGGCACAATCGTTCGGCGATAGGAATCCCGGCGCCACATCCCAAGTCCAGGACTTTTGACTTTGGCGGCAAGGTCGCAAGGTGAGCCTTGTCAATGGACGGGATCGCGTCAGCGCCATGAAAACTAAGGAAGATCCGCATGTCCTCCATAATTTCTGGAGGTCACTCGCAGAAATCCCAAAACACCTATTATTTCGCTTGAGGTATTTGCCGTAGCATCATCGATGAGCAAGCACTGCCGATCAATGATCTTTGGCTTGGCGTTGTCCACGCGCAACAATAATAGTAATGAATATTAGTCCGATTGAAACAACGGTCAGGCCAATCGAACCTCCGATTTGAGGTAACCCGAGCACTCCAGTCATTGCCACGGAAAAACCACCAGCCATAGGCTGTACAAAGCCAAATACAGCCGAGGCTATTGGCCTGTGTTGTCCATGTGTGTTCAAGGCATCGCCAGAACAGGGGGTAATTATGAATCCAAACGCCGCTTGCAGAAGGATGATGCCAGAGATTGTGTAGTAGACGTGCCAGATGTAGCCAACACTCATGAACGCGAGGCCGGCGGTCATTAGTGCTATTCCTACCTGTATTAGATTTTCGCTCGATAGATGAGCCACCAAATAGCCGCTCACGAAAAAACCTAAGGCGACCACGCCGCTCGCCAGAGATAAGACGAGGCCTACCATCGCGGGGGAAAGTTCCGCTTCATTGCTCAGGATGAAGGGCAGGCGGGCGCTGAGCGGGCTGAATGCCACTTGGAATGAAGCCGCGATGAGAGTTGGGATAATGAAGGCTGGCCTTGCCAAGACGGCTTTCCAGCTTGAGCCTTCGGATGACGTGGAAGCGTCCGATCTTATGCGATCCTCTCTCCCCAGTTGTCCTCGGTCAACGATTTCAATCCAGACTCCAGCGATGACCACAGGCGCAACAAGAGCTACCAAAGCCCAGCGCCATCCGAAAGCGGCCACCAATACCCCGGCTACGAGGGGCATTGCGATTTGCATGATTTCAACCGCGCCGCTAGCCCAGGCGAGTAGCCTCTTATATCCATCATCCGATGTTGCGTCTCGTAAGACTACGCGGGTTGCATTTGATCCGATACTGTTCACTGCGAACATAGAGATGAAGACAGCCGCGAAGAGATGAGCATTCTCATTGATAAAAATCAGAGCAGTGGCAAGACCTAGGAAAATGCATGAAAGAGCCGAGGTGCGATAGAGACCAATGACGCGAATTACGGGAACGGATGCCAGTTGTGAGCATGCAAAGGCAATGTAACAACCTCCCAGTAGAGCCTGAAAGAAGTTGTCTGATAGACTATGACTAGCGGCAATCTGAGGAAATAGCGGAGCCAGCGCATCGAAGAATAGGGCGACCGTTACAAAACGGGTAACGGCCGCCCATACCAAACCTCTCGATTTGGTCTTCTCGATGCCTTGCTCAATAGCGTTCAAGGCAATGCCAATCAGCCTACAGCTGCGAGCTTGACCGGCGTTGAGGCGCCCTCATTACGCGCCTTGCTCGCGGCGAGCCACTCGCTCAAGAGAGCGCGGTGCTGAGGGTACTTGCTCGCCAGATAGCTTTCGGCAGCTTCCCACTCGCCTTGGCCAAGCCAGCCTTGAACTTTCTGCAAGTCCTCGTGTGGGATCGGCAGTTCCATGTGCAACTCGACCGCCGAGTATTTGTCAGGAGTCGCGTAGTCACAGAAGACGTTGAAATTCCATACACGGAGACCCATTTCGAATCTCCTTTCAGATTAGGTTGTCGAAGCCATCAGACATGTGAGTGATGGTTAGGACAGTTTGATCCCAATTTGCAGCGTTGGGTAGCGCGAAAATTGTCGCACGCGACGACATCAACCTCTGGTCGCATCGTAGGTGCATTCCTAGAGCGTTTCATGCCTTGAGGGAATCGTTGGGGATTCCCGGGCCGTATCCTGCAGGCGCCGTGCGTGCTCAAGACGCTTCGCTCTTGCGCTCTGCCGCCTCCGTCGGTCATTCCGCGCTTGCCGACCGTCCCTGCCGCTTCCGACTTCTCGCTCCCACACAAACTGCTAATCTCCACCGATGAGCAGCGTCGAAGACATCGAAAAAGCCATCGCAGCGCTCGCCCCCGGCGATCTGGCGCGGTTTCGCGCTTGGTTCGATGCCTTCGACGCCGCCCGGTTCGACGACCGCATCGCGCGCGACGCCAACTGGCTTTGCTCGCAGACGGACCGCTCACCCGATGCCCCCCACCCGTCCGGCCCGATCGGCATCGGGCCGTCCACCCTCCCCGCAAGGCGGAGGGATAAGAGGGCGCGTGGCGTCCATCCCGACGACTCTGGAGCAAAGCCTCCTCGCTGCCTGATACGCTTCTGGCTAAACATGAAGCGCTCTAAGCACAGCGCAGTCGCCCCACGGCTGACTGCGCGCACAGCCGCTGCGCGTCGCTGCAAGGCGCTCAGCTCGCCTGCCCTGCCCGCGCCGTCATCGCATCGATCCGCTGCACCAGCGCCGCGCGCTGCGCCGTCAGGACCGGATATTCGGCATTGCTGGGCGATGACGCCGCAATCGCCTGATCGTAATGAGCCAGCACAGTCTGCTCGCCATCGATCAGGTTCGGCAAAATCTTGTCATCGAGATTGATGACCAGCGAGGTCAGCTTCATCACCGCGCGATCGAGCATGCCCATATAGGAACCGCCCTCGCCGGGCGGCGCACCAAGGCGCTGCAGCTGCGCGGCGATCGCCTCGGCATCCTGGTCATGTTGCGCGATCAGTTCGGTGAACAGCGGCGTCAGCCCTTGGCCGTGCGCGTCCTTCAGCCCTTCTTGGTAGCCGCTGCGGGCATCGATCAGGCTGGTATGCAGCGCCGTCAGGCTGCGAATGAGGTCGTCCATGATCGGTCCTCCCTCGCTATCAGCCGCAGCCATCGGCCGCGGGCGTGATCAGCCTAGCGCGCCGTTGTCTGAACGCAATCAGCATTGAACGCGGCAGGCCCCATGCAAACGCGGCGCAGCTAAGCCTCAAAAAACGCCAATGCCCGCGACAGCGCGGGCATGACGAAGCAAAAGTGAGGATTGCCGGTGTTAGTCGAGGCTGGCGACCACCGCGAGCCGCTTGATCTGCTGGTTCTTGAAGGCGCGCAGGAAGGCTTGGTAGTCCTTGAACGACACGCAGCCATTGCTGTCGCCGCGCGGGCCGAGCATGTAGGTGTGCGCCAGCAAGCCGGTGCGGCCGTGGATCGCGCCCGCGCCGCCAACCGGGTTGAGGCGGATCGCCTCGACGCCGTGGAACAGCGCTTCACGCATCGACAGGTCATAGAGATGCGGCGGGGTGGCGCCACGCATCCGCTCGTGCACATAGCGCGGATCGTCCATCCGGGCGCCGAGGCCGGAATGGGCTTCGAGCTGCGTGCCGTCTGGCAGATACACCTTGCGCGCCGAGATGTCGTACACCGCGGTGAAGCGGTCATAGCGGCCGGTATTTTGCGGCGCGTCGCGGCCATCGCTGAGCACGCCGCCATCGGGCGAGGCAAAGGCCAGCACGGCGCCGAGCGGCTCCGACTTGCCGAACAGTTTTTCAAAAATGCTGGCCGCCTTGCTGGGCGCGTTGTTGGCGGCAATGCTGGCCTGGCGGTTAGCCTGGGCGATCTCACGCAGCGACGGCCCCTTGTCGCTGCCGCGGGCGGCGACCTGCGCCGACGCCTCGCTCGGCCGCGCCGACGGCAGCGGCACCAGAGCGGCGACCTGTTGCCGTGCCGGTTGCGGCGCGGCAGCCACCTGCGGAGCGGCCTCGGGCACCGGAGCCGGCGCCACCGAAACAGAGCGCGGCGCAAAGCGGGCGGCGAATTCTTCGCGGGACAGGCCGGCGCGCGAAGGCTCTTGAGCCGGCTCAGCGGGCGCTACAGCGACGATGTCCTGCATGGGAGCGGAGGCCGGGGCGAGGCTCGCCAGCGCGACATGCGGCCGTCCCTGCGTCTTGGCGACGACATGGCTGGCGGCGGAGAGATTGGTGGTCGGCACGGGAGCGGCCGAGAAACGATCCTCAAAACCGCCCACGCTGGGATAAGCGCCGCTGCTGAAGACGTTGGAATAGACGGCGCTGGCACAGGCCAGCACCAGGCCGGTGACGGCGACCACACCGATCCGGCTGAACGGACTCGAAGGCCGCGACGCGCGTGCGCGGCCCGTTGCGGTGTTCGCCATGCCGGTTGAATTACGCATTCGCTTGACGCCACCCATCCATGGCCCCCTTGCACCAGCGTTTAATGGCAGCAAAGAGGCAGACTTGCGCAACACCCTCGGCAACCACGTCGGACAGCGTTTTGCCAGGACTGCGCAGCGGCATTAGGGCGGATTTGAGTTAATTACGATTTAAAGTTAACGAATTGGCGCACGATTAGTGTCCGCCCTACGCACGCCCTGCTCGCTGGCACAACGTTTGCTTGAGAGCAGCGCTATTGTCTTAGGGAGTGCCGGATGTCCGTCCCGTTCGATCGCTATGTCAGCTTCAAGAACGCCGATTGGGAAGGCAAATCGCAGCGGGTGATGGCGCGGCTGCAGCGCCATATCGACGCCGCCGACAATCCGTTCTGGGCCTATTTTGCGAAGAAGCGCGATGAACTACGCGCCAAGCAGGGGCTCGACGATTTGCGCGTGCTGCACAACTATCTGCCAACGCTACGCGAGCTGCTGGAAGATTGCGGCGATCTCGAAACCTTGGAATTGCTTGAAGATTTGGAAGTCACCTGCATGTAAGGCCGCTAGGCGGCGGGGCGGTGACCTCCGCGCGCGGATCAGGACCGCGCGCGGTGCAGGAGGGTTTTGGTCAGGAGACCAGCGCGGCCACGCAGAGCGCGCAAAACACGGCAACGCCGCCGATTCCGATCACCAGCAGATGGCGTACCGTGGCTTGAGGCAGTGTAGCATTCATAACAGATAATAGGCCTTCATCAGCGGCCGCCGCGACCAATGGAGGTTACGGCAGCACGAGGGATCCAGCAGTGAGCGGCAACGGACCGCCCGACCGGCCGCGCTTCAGCGAAGCGGGCCAATCCATGCCTGCTGCATAGGGCCCCGATTGATGGCAATAGTGTGGCACCGGCATGGCGCTGCGGGACACGACGCGGGCCTGCCTCACCAAAAAAACGCCGGGGCGAAACTGATTCGCTCCGGCGGATTGCTATTGTCGTCGGGCAAGTAGTGCCCTGCCCCGATCTGGCACAGTCACCGAGCCAGAATCACGAGGCCATAAGCACAAGACCATAAGGACGTGGCTAAGCGGCGTTGAAGCCGGCGATCGCCTTGACCTCGAGATATTCTTCCAGGCCGAACTTGCCCCATTCGCGGCCATTGCCCGATTGCTTGTAGCCACCGAACGGCGCGGCGCGCTCATTGGACGCGCCCTGCAGATTGACGTTACCCGCGCGAATCTGGCGCGCGACCTTGCGGGCGCGCTCGACCGAACCGGCCGACACATAGCCCGCGAGGCCATAGGGCGTGTCATTGGCGATGCGCACCGCGTCGTCCTCATCCTTGGCGCCGATGATGGTGATCACCGGCCCAAAAATTTCTTCGCGCGCGATCGTCATGTCGTTGGTGACATCGGCGAACACCGTCGGCCGCACATAGAAGCCCTTGTTGACGCCATCCGGCAGGCCGGGACCACCGGCCACCAGCGTCGCGCCCTCGGCGATGCCCTTGTTGATCAGCGCCTGGATCTTCTCCCACTGCGCACGGTTCACCACCGGACCGATGGTGGTGCCCTCGGCGCGCGGATCGCCGGCCTTGGTCTTGTCGGCCACCGCCTTGGCGATCTCGGCGACCTCCTTCATCTTCGAGGCCGGCACGATCATCCGGGTCGGCGCGTTGCAGGACTGGCCGGAATTGTTGAACACATGGGCGACGCCGCCGGTGACCGCCTTCTGCAGATCGGCGTCCTCCAGAATGATGTTCGGCGACTTGCCGCCCAGCTCCTGGCTGACGCGCTTCACGGTCGGCGCCGCGCGCTGCGCAACGTCAATGCCGGCGCGGGTTGAGCCGGTGAACGAGATCATATCGATCTCGGGATGCTCGCTCATCGCCGCGCCGACCTCAGGGCCAAGGCCGTTGACGAGGTTGAACACGCCCTTGGGCACACCGGCTTCGTGCAAAATCTCGGCGAAGATCAACGCCGAGGTCGGCGTGAATTCCGACGGCTTGAGAATCATGGTGCAGCCGGCGGCCAGCGCCGGCGCCACCTTGCAGGCGATCTGATTGAGCGGCCAGTTCCAGGGGGTGATCATGCCGATCACGCCGATCGGTTCACGCACCAGCAGCGCTGAACCGAGCGGCTCCTCGAACGGGTAGTTCTTCAGCACGTCGAGCGTGGTCATGATGTGGCCGAGCCCGGCGCCGGCCTGGAAACGCTCAGCGAACGGCAGCGGCGCGCCCATCTCATCCGAGATCGCCGCGCCAATTTCTTTCATCCGCGCCTTGTAAACGGCAATGATCTTCTCCAGCAGCGCCACCCGCTCCTCGCGGCTGGTCTGTGAGTAGCTCTCAAAGGCGCGGCGCGCGGCCGCGACCGCCTTGTCGACATCGGCCTTCGATCCCAATGCAACTTCGTACATCGCTTCTTCGGTCGCGGGATTGACCACCGGCGTCGTCTTCTTGACGGTGGGATCGACCCAAGCGCCATCGATGTAGAACTGCATGCGATTGACCATCGTGTACCTCTTTTGCGGATGAAGGCTGTGGCGCGGCTGCACCCAACGTCCGGGGCCGCACTGTGCCAGCAAGATATAGCAACTGCGAGCGGCGATGCCACAGCGACGCCGCCGTCAGGCCGTGGGATTGGGCTCGGCCGGAACCGTTTTCGCGTGGCGGCGCCGTTCGCGATGCGCGGTGTACAGCCCGCTGCCAATGATGAACGCGGCGCCGACGAAGGTCCACAGATCCGGCAGTTCGGCAAACACCACAAAGCCGATCACCGTGACCCACACCAGTTGCACGTAGGAGAACGGTGCCAGCACCGAGGCGTCCGCGTGACGGAATGCCAGCACCACCAGCCAGTGCCCGGCGCTGGACGCGACGCCGACCCCGACGCCGAGCAGCAGATCGCGCCAGCTCGGCATCACCCAGACAAATGGCACCAGCGCGCTCAACGCCAGCACCCCGACCACCGCGGAATAGGCCATGGTGGTGATGATGCGATCGGCGCCGCTGATCATGCGCGTCATCACCAGCGTGATCGCCCAGGCAAAAGCCGACGCGACCGGCAGAATCGAGGCCGGATCGAACGCCGCGGTGCCGGGCCGCACCACGATCAGCACGCCGCATAGCCCAACCAAGGTTGCCGCCCAGCGATGCAAGCCGACCACTTCGCCCAGCACCACGATCGACAGCGCGGTGACGAATAGCGGCGCCACGAACGAGGTCGCCGAGGCTTCCGCGATCGGCAGATAGCGCAGCGCGGTGATGAACAGCAGCGACGACACCACCAGCGCCAGCGCCCGAAACACCTGCAGCACCGGCTTGTGCGAGCGCAGCGGCGCGCGGTCGCCGGCAAAGGCCACCGGCGCCAGCAGCAGCACGAACACCACAAACCTGATCCAGGCGATTTCGATCGAGGGCAGCGTCGCCGACAGATATTTGGCGAGCGAGTCGGAAGTGGCGAGACAGAGGGTCGCGCCGATCAGAAGAGCGATACCGCGAAACGGGTGATCATCATGACGCAGCGTGGCGCGCGCCAAGTCGGAAGGAGTCGTGGTCGTCAACAGGCGGCCCGATGATTAGGAGGGAAGATAAACTCCGAAAACGGCGATGATGAAAACAATCATGTCAGCAAACGATGTTTGCCGATTTGTCGCAAGAGCGTAATCCGCGGCCAGGTCATGCATTCCTGCGCGAGCCGTTTCGATCTGCGAAACTTCGCCGTTGCGCCGCACAGCGCGACGTGGAACCTTGGCCACAACTAAGATATCGGGATTAACTGGCGAGCGCAGTTGCAGGCCAACTCAGCCCCGCGCGCGGCCAGTCTTTTGGGGGAACGCTGCCATGCCGACATCGTCGCTGCTTGCTACCACCGCCTCGCCCGCCGCGGCCGGCATGTCGGCCACGGCCCTGCAACGGATCGACGATCATCTGCAGCGGCGCTATCTCGATTCCGGGCGCTTTGCTGGCACGCAGGTGCTGGTCTATCGCCGCGGCGCGATCGTCCATCATCAGGTGGCGGGCTTTGCCGATCTCGAACGGCGCGTGCCAATGAAGCCCGACACCCTGTTCCGCATCTATTCGATGACCAAGCCGCTGACCTCGGTGGCGTTCATGATGCTGGTCGAGGAAGGCCGGGTCGCGCTCGATGAGCCGGTCGCCAAATACATCCCGCAATGGGCCAATCTCGGCGTGTTCCAGGCCGGCATCACCGCGCCGTTCCTGACCCGGCCGCCGGTGCGGCCGATGCAGATCGTCGATCTGTTGCGCCACACCTCCGGCCTCACTTACGGTTTTCAGAACCGCAGCAATGTCGATGCCGCCTATCGCGACAAGAAAATCGGCGAGATCGAAAAATCCGGCACGATGCAGTCGATGATCGACGATCTGGCGTCGATCCCGCTGGAGTTTTCGCCGGGCGAGGCTTGGAACTATTCGGTCTCGACCGACGTCGTCGGCTATCTGGTGGAAAAGATCAGCGGCCAGCCATTCGATCAGTTTTTGCAGCAGCGCATTTTTGATCCGCTCGGCATGCACGACACCGGCTTTCATGTGCCGGCCGCGAAAGCGCACCGGCTCGCCGCCTGCTACGCCGCCGACGGCAAGGGCGGCATGACGCTGCAGGACGACCCCACCACCAGTTCGTTCCTGGAACCGCCGTCGTTTATCTCGGGCGGCGGCGGGCTGGTCTCGACCGCGGCCGATTATCTGGTGTTCTGCCGGGCCTTGCTCAATCGCGGCGAACTTGGCGGCGTGCGGCTGATCGCCCCGAAAACGCTCAAGCTGATGACCGCTAATCATCTGCCCGGAGGCCGCGACCTCACCGAAATGTCGCGCTCGATGTTTTCCGAAGCCACCAATGCCGGCGTCGGTTTTGGGCTCGGCTTTGCGGTCACCATGGACCCGGCCAAGACGCTGCTGCCCGGCAGCCCTGGCGAATATTATTGGGGCGGCGCCGCCTCGACCGCGTTCTGGATCGATCCGGCCGAGGAGCTGATCACCATCTTCATGACGCAGCTGTTGCCCTCGAGCCAATACCCGGTGCGCCGCGAGCTGCGCACGCTGGTCTACAGCGCCATCACCGATAGTAATTTGTGAGGACTTCGTCATGCCCGCGCTTGTCGCGGGCATCCACGACTTAATAGCGTGGCAGCATGTTCAAAGACGTGGATGGCCGGGACGAGCCCGGCCATGACGTTCGAAGTTACTGCCATCAATTGACCGGCGCACCGCGCAACCGATCGATCAGCAGCAAGATTTCGCTGGTCATTCCGGGATGCGCCGTTCTCGCGGCGCAGACCCGGAATCTCGCTGTTGCGGCGAAGACGAAGAGACCGGCCGGCGTTGCTATCTCAGCGCGTGCCCGCCCTGGCGCCCACGCCTACCTGCCCGGAAACACCGGCTTGCGCTTCTCGACAAACGCCCGCATGCCCTCCTTGGCATCCTCGGTCATCGCCGTGATCGCGATCTGGCTTTCGGTGTAGGCAATGCTCTCGTCGAACGACATCGCCGCGATCGCGCGCATGGCATATTTGCCGCGCCGGATCGCGGTCGGCGATTTGTCGGTGAGCCGATTGGTCAGCCATTCGACCTTGGCGTCGAGCTCGGCGGCCGGCACTACATAATTGAGCAGACCCGCGGCCAGCGCCGCCTTGGCATCGAACGGCTCGCCGGTCAGCGCCCATTCATTGATCAACCGGCGCGGCGCGATGTTTTGTAGCAAGCTCATCACCTGCATCGGAAACACCCCGACCTTGACCTCCGGCAGCCCGAACTGCACGTGATCGGCGGCGATTGCCATATCGGTCATGCAGAGCAGCCCCATGCCGCCGGCCATGCAGGTGCCGTTGACGCGCGCGATCGACGGTTTGGTGGCGTTTTGCGTCAGCCGCAACAGATCGGCGTAGTCGCCATTGGGCCGCGAGAAATCGAAACCGAATGCCGCGCCTGAGGCCTGCAGATCGGCGCCCGCGCAAAACGCCTTGTCGCCAGCGCCGGTCAGCACGATGGCGCGGATCGACGGATCGTCATGCGCCTGCCGATAACCGCGCGCGATGCCTTCGATCACCGCGGCATTCATGGCGTTGCGCTTGTCGGGCCGGTTGATGGTGATCCACAGCGCCTGCTCGCGCATTTCGATCACCACAGTCTCATCACTCATGCTGAGCTCGCTTTTGCTGATTGCCTTCATTCACGCCGCAGGCGACGTCGCAGATTCGCCGCGCGACGGCTCGGCCTCGATCTCCGCGACGATCCGTCCGGTGGAGACCTGCTCGCCCTCGGCGACATCGATCGCCGAAATGATGCCCGAAATCGGCGCGGCGTGCACGTGCTCCATCTTCATCGCTTCCAGCGTCAGCACCGGCTGCCCGGCGCTGACAAGGTCGCCGGCCTTGACCAGCACCGCAACCACCCGGCCATTCATCGCGGCACGCACCCGGCCATCGCCGCCGCCCGCACTGGCGCGCGCCGGCGCCGCCCTCGTCAGATCACGGATCGTGGTGGTGACGCCAAGCCGCTGCACATAGAGCCAATCACCGTCGCGGCAAAACACCGCCGATTCCGACAGGCCGCGGGCGCGGAAGCGCAGCTCGCCATCGCTGCAGGCATCGAGATCAAAGCTGACGCTGCGCTCGCCATTGTGCACCAGATAGCTGCCGTCGCGCTCGCGATGCACGGCGAGATCAATCGCGTCACCGTCGATCTCAAGCCGCAGCCGCACCGGAAAGGTCGCGGCCAGCGAGCGGCCCTGGCGCCAGCGCGGCGCGTGGCCATCGGTGAGATACCAGAGCAAGGCCGCGACCGCGCTCGCCGGCACCTCATCATCCGGCGCCGCCGCAAACAGTTCTGCGCGATGTTTGGAGATGAAGCCGGTGGTGGCCTCGCCCGCCGCAAACGCCGGGTGGCGGATGCAGGAAGCCAGAAACGCGCGGTTGGTGGCGACGCCAAACGCGATGGTGGTGTCGAGGCCATGCAGCAGCCGGCGCCGCGCTTCATCACGGCTCGCGCCATGGGCGATGATCTTGGCGATCATCGAGTCGTAATAAGGCGGGATCTCCGCGCCGGAGCGCAGCGCGTGCTCGACCCGCAGTTCGCCCGGCATCTGCCAGCGCACCATGGTGCCCGATTGCGGCATGAAATCATGCGTCGCATCTTCCGAGCACAGCCGCACCTCGATGGCATGGCCATGAAAGCGCACGTCCTGCTGTTTTAGCGGCAACGGCTCGCCGGCCGCGATCCGCAATTGCAGCTCAACGAGATCGAGGCCGGTGATCGCCTCGGTGACCGGATGCTCGACCTGCAGCCGGGTGTTCATTTCCATGAAATAGAACTCGCCCTGCTGATCGAGCAGAAATTCCAGCGTGCCGGCGCCCTCATAGCCGAGCGCCTTAACGGCTGCGACCGCTACCTCGCCCATCTTGGCGCGCAGCTCGGCCGACACGGCGGGCGATGGCGCCTCTTCGATCAGCTTTTGATGGCGGCGCTGCACCGAACAATCGCGCTCACCAAGGTGAATGGCGTTGCCATAGCGATCGCCAAACACCTGAATTTCGATATGGCGCGGCTCGATGATCGCGCGCTCCAAAATGACAGTCGGATCGCCGAACGCGCCCTGCGCCTCGGAGCGCGCGCTACGCAGCGCGTCCGGAAACGAAGCAGCGTCAGCGACCAGCCGCATGCCGCGGCCGCCGCCGCCGGCGACCGCCTTGATCATCACCGGAAAGCCGATGCGCTGCGCCTGCGCCAGCATTGCGCCGTCGCTCTGGTCTTCGCCCTGATAGCCGGGCACGCACGGCACCCCGGCTTTGAGCATGATCGCCTTGGCACCGGCCTTGTTGCCCATCGCCTCGATTGCTTGCGGCGACGGCCCGATAAACACCAGCCCGGCGTCGCGGCACGCCGCGGCGAAGTCCTCATTCTCGGCCAGAAAGCCGTAGCCGGGATGCACGGCATCAGCGCCGGCCTGGCGCGCGGCGGCGATGATCGCGTCGATGCGCAGATAAGACTGCGCCGGCAACGCGCCGCCGATGCACACCGCCTCATCGGCCTCGCGCACATGGAGCGCGCCGGCGTCGGCATCGGAATAGACCGCGACCACGCCATAGCCGAGCCGGCGCGCGGTGCGCATCACCCGCAGCGCGATCTCGCCGCGATTGGCGATCAGGATTTTGCGAAAGGGCGAAGGTTTCGTCACGGCTGCACCACTCATGGCCGGGCCACCGCGTATTGCATGCGCGCCGGCCTGCGCGCTTCCGCTTCACGACAAATCGCCAGCGTTTCCGCCAGCACCGCGCGGGTGTCGCGCGGATCGATCACGCCATCATCGAGCACGCGCGCCGAGGTGGCGAACACGTCCATCTGCCCGTCGAACATGAAGGTGATGCTCTTCTGCATCTTTTCGAGCTTATCCTGCTCGACCGGCACGCCGCGCCGCGCCGCGGCGGCCTCGGTGACGATCGCCATGGTTTTCGCCGCCTGCTCGCCGCCCATCACCGCGGTCTTGGCATTGGGCCAGGAGAAGCAGAACCGCGGATGGAAACCGCGGCCGCACATGCCGTAATTGCCAGCGCCGAACGAGGCGCCGCAATACAGCGTGATCTGCGGCACGTTCGCCGAGGTCACCGCCTGGATCATCTTGGAGCCATGCTTGATCATGCCGGCTTCCTCATAGGCCTTGCCGACCATGTAGCCGGTGGTGTTGTTGAGATAGAGCAACGGCGTTTGCGACTGACAGCACGCTTGAATGAAATGGGTCGCCTTGTTGGCGCCGGCCGGATCGAGCGGGCCGTTATTGGTGATGATGCCGACCGCGTGGCCCTCGATGCGTGCCTGGCCGCACACCGTCGCCGGACCATAATTCGGCGCCATCTCGGTGAAATCGGAATCATCGACAATGCGCGCGATCACCTGGCGCATATCGACCGGCCGCTTGTGATCCATCGGCATGATGCCGAGCAGTTCTTCGGCGTCATAGCGCGGCGGCTTGAACGATCCGCTCGGCCCCGGCTCCGGCCGGTCCCAATTCAGCCCGGCCATGATGTCGCGCGCGATGCGCAGCGCGTCGCGATCATCCTCGGCGAGATAATCGCCAAGGCCGGAAATCGACGTGTGCATCTCGGCGCCGCCGAGTTCTTCCTCGGTGGCGATTTCGCCGGTCGCGGCCTTGAGCAGCGGCGGTCCGGCCAGAAACGCCCGGGTGCGGCCGCGCACCATCACGATGTAGTCCGACAGCCCGGTCTGATAGGCGCCGCCCGCGGTCGATGAGCCGTGCGTCACCGTCACCACCGGAAGCCCGGCCGCCGACAGCCGCGCCAGATTGCGAAAGATGTTGCCGCCGCGCACAAAATCCTCGACGCGGTAGCGCATCAGATTGGCGCCGGCGCTTTCCACCAGTTGCACGAAGGGCAGCTTGTTTTCGAGCGCCATCTCCTGCACGCGCAGCGATTTGTCGAGCCCGAACGGCTGCAGCGCGCCGGCATCGATGCCGGAATCATTGGCGCTGATCATGCAGCGAATGCCGGACACAAAGCCGATGCCGGCGATCACGCCGCCGCCCGGCACGCTTTTGGACGGATCACCATTGTCGAACATGTAGCCGGCGAGCGTCGACAATTCGAGAAACGGCGTACCGGGATCGAGCAGCAGTGCCACCCGCTCGCGCGGCAATAGCTGGCCGCGCTTGTGAAAGCGCTCGGCCGAGGCCGCCGAGGCCTTGCGCGCCCGCTCCTCAAGATCACGGATGCGCGCGATCAGCGCCAGCATGCCGTCGCGGTTCGCCTTGAACGCGGCGCCGCCGGGAGCAATGGTGGATTCAATCAGTGCCATTGGATTGTCCTTGTCATGACGACCGTGGCATCCCTCCCCCTTGCGGGGAGGGTCGGCCGAGCACCCGGATCGGCGCTTAGCGCCGTCCGGGCACAGGCTCCGCGGAGGCCGGGGTGGGGGTTCAAAGGCACTGCCTGGTCTCCCCCACCCGGCCCGGCTTCGCTGCGCTACGCCGGTCCACCCTCCCCACAAGGGGGAGGGAAAAGAGCGCGCCCCCGAATGACGCTGTGATCGTGCTCACGCCTGCACCGTCGCAAAATAGTCGGCGAATTCGTTGCGCAGCTCGACCTTGCGCAGCTTGCCGGTCGCGGTCATCGGCATCTCCGCGACAATCCGCACCAGCTTGGGCACCTGGAAGCCGCCGAGCTGATCGCGGCAATGCTCAATGATCTCGGCTTCGGTCGCGGAAGCCCCCGGCTTGAGCTTGACGAACGCCGACACCGCCTCGCCCCATTGCGGATGCGGCAGGCCGACCACCGCGGCATTCATCACCGCAGGATGGGCCAGCAGCGTTTCCTCGATCTTCACCGAGGGCACGTTCTCGCCGCCGGACTTGATCATGTCCTTCTTACGATCGAGGAACAGCACCTCGCCATGTTCATCGACCAAGGCGAGATCGCCGGTGTGATGCCAGCCGAATTTGCGCGACGCTTCGGTCGCGGCGATATCCTTGTAGTAGCCGAGCATCACATTCGGGCCGCGATGCACGATCTCACCGACCTGGCCGGGCGGCAGCAGATTGCCCTCGTCGTCCATGATCGCGGTCTCGTTGACCATGGTCGACTCGCCCCAGTAATTACCAAAGCGCTTGAGCTGTCGATCGGGTTGCGACACCGTGGTCGCCGGATACATTTCGGTCTGGCCGCTCGGCTGCATGAAGTTCGGGCACAGCTCCTGAATGGCGCGCTCGAGCAGCGGCCGCGGCATCGGCGCCATGGTGTAGATGCAGCAGCGCAGCGACGACAAATCGAAATCCTTGCGGCGCGGATGATCGAGCAGCACCTGATACATCAGCGGCAGGCCGATGAAGACCGTGAGCCGGTCGCGCTGGATCGCCTCCAGGCACGCCAGCGGATCAAAGCCGCGCATCAGCGCGACCTTGGCGCCGACCGCGAAATAGGACAGCAGCATGACATGGGCGGCGCAGTGGAACAGCGGGAATTGCCCGGTGATGCCATCATTGCGGTCGAGATGCAGCTCAATGGCGTTGCTCATCACCGCCATGGTGACGGCGAGATGGCAGTGCATCGCCCCCTTCGGCCGCGAGGTGGTGCCCGAGGTGTAGATGATCATCGCCAGATCACGCTCGTCGAACGCGATCTCCGGCTCGATCTCTGACTGACCTTCGATCAGCTGGGTAAAACTGCCGAGCTGCAACGCCGCGGCCTTGCCGGCAAGATCGATGCCGACCGCGTCGATGCCGAGCTTTTCCAGCAGCGCACGGCGATCCGGGATGCCGTACAGATAATCGTCGATCAGCGCGAATTTCACCTCGGCATGACCGAGGATGTATTCGATATCGGAGGTGCCGAGCATGGTGTTGATCGGCACCCACACCAGCCCCGCGCGATGAATGCCGAACAGCGCTTTGACGAACTCGACCGAGTTGTTGCAGATGGTCGCGATCTTGGTGCCGGGTTTCAGACCGCGCGACACCAGATAATTGGCAAAGCGATTGGCGTCGCGCTCGACTTCAAGATAGCTGACCTGGCGGGCGCCTTCGGTCAGCGCGATCCGGTCCGGAAAGCGGCGCGCTGATTTGCGCAAAATGTCGCCGATCGCCACCCGGCCGATCCGCCCTGGCCCCGGCACACCGCCGGTCGCTTCGAGATTGCTCATGTCCGTTTCCCCTGTGCTGCCGGCAGCTCTTGCGGCTGCCCGAGTGATCGATGCGGTTGGGCGATCACGGTGCGTTGCGCGATCGCTAATGCAACAGCCCAAAAATCTGCCGCGCCTCAGTCGGGCTGGCGATCTCGCGGCCGGCCTGGCGCGCCAGCTTGGCCATGGTTTCGATCAACTGGCCGTTGGAGGTCACCTTAGTGCCGTCCGGCTGATAGAAGGTGTCTTCCAGCCCGGTGCGCAGATGGCCGCCGAGTTCGGCGCAGCGCTGGTGCAGCGGCCAGATCTCGGCGCGGCCGATCGCGGTGACCTGCCAATGCGCGTCCGGCGCTTTCAGCTTCAAGAGGATCGGCAGCAGCTCGGGATCGGCCGGCATGCCGGACGCGACGCCCATCACGAAATTGTACTCGAGCGGCCCTGAATACATGCCGGTCTGGCGATACATGCCGACGCAGCGCACGATGCCGACATCGAAGCATTCAAATTCCGGAATGGTGCCGGCTTCCTTCATCACGTCGAGGAACTGCTGCACTTTCTCGACCGGATTGTCGAACATCATCGGCGGCCAGGCCCAGCTGTTGTCGGCCTTGACCTTGAGATAGTTCAGCGAGCCGGCATTGCAGGCCGCCATCTCCGGTTTGGTTTCGCGCACGCAAGCGAGCGCGCCCTCAAAGCGCGGCCCGACCGTGCCGGTGGTGTGGTTGATGATCACGCCCGGACAGGCTTCGCGGATCGCCTGCTGCACCTCGCGCGACACCGTCAAATCCCAGGTCGGCAGATGGCCCATATTCGGCGCCTGCTGACGCAGATGGATGTGCATCACGGTGGCACCGGCGTCGAACGCGGCCTTGGCCTCGCGCGCCATCTCCTCGGGCGTCACCGGCACGTGGTGCTGCTTGGGGTCGGTCAGCACGCCGTTCAGCGAGCAGGTGATGACGGCTTTGTCGCTCATGCCGGGAACACTCCGTTTCGATTGCCCGTGCATGATGCGAAGCCGCGCCGCCGGCTTCTTGCGTTCAGCCGCTACCCGCTGCGACGCTTACGCCCGCCCCTGCCGCATTGCGCCGCGCTCGGCCACCGACTGGCCCCCGCGATAGATCGCCAGGTCGCGCGAGCCGGAGAAAATCGCGCGCGGCTTCAGCCCATAGAAGCGACGAATCGAATGGCTGAAATGGGTGGAGTCCGGATAGCCGATGTCCTGCGCCAGATGCGCAAGGTTGATGTCCTCATTGACGAAATGCAGCATATGCCGCGCCCGCTTCCAGGCCCGGAACGCGCGGAACGCAATGCCGGTTTCGTCCTTGAACAGATGCAGGAAGCGCGACTGCGACAGATTGGCGAGCGCCGCGCAATCGGCCGCGGTCACCGCATTGCCGGAAAATTCGCTGATGCAGGCGATCGCACGCGCGATGCGCGGATCAAGATCGCGGCGCGGCAATGGCTCGCCAAAAAAGATCGCGTCGAATTCCGCAGTGGTGAAGCCGTCGCGGCGGCGGGTGGCCAAGAGCTCGCTATAGGCGGCGCGAATCCGGACCGCGAGCTTGTGCTGCATGTGCTGATCGGCGGCCGCCAGCGACGCCATCGCGCCGGGCGCAATGGTTTCGGGCTCGATCACCAGATTGGTGATGGTGAGATGGTCGGATTGGATGGTGTGCGCGTGATAAGGCGGCACGATCGCGATCACGCCGGTCTGGGTCGGCAGACCTTCGATGGTGACGCGCAACTCGCCGGCAATCGCGGTGTAGATGCCAAAACCGCCAACCGCACGGCGGCGCGGCCGGCCCAGCAGCCCGGCATAAAACAGCCGTTCCGGGCTGATCAGCATCAAATGCCCGGAGCCCGGGCATGACATCTCGCTCATGGGTCGTCCCTCAGGAAGGCGTTTGCTGTCGCCTGTCTCCGTATTGCTGCGGCCCTCTGTGGGGCCCGCTGAGAATACAGAAAACCGACCCGTTGTCACCGGGCAAAGCCGCGCCGGTTCAGAAGCCGCGCGCGACACCCTGCCGCGTTGCCTCGCTCTGCTCGGCCTGCACCGCGCGGCGATAGCCGTCGCGCTGCTGCAGCCGCTGCCAATAGGCGGCGACATTCGGACCAAAATGCTGGCCAAGGCCGATGGTATCGGCGAGCCGCAGCGCATAGCCGATCGCAATATCGGCGGCAGTGAAGCGGCCACCGCACAGCCATTCGGCATTGCCGGTGGCGGTCTCGACCGCGCGCAGCCGGCCCAAGAACCATTTGGTGTAGTCCTCGACCACCTGCGGCTGGCGGCGGTCGGCCGGCTCGAGCGCGCCGTAGCGCAGCACCAGGGTCTGCGGGAAGGTCAGGGTCGCATCGCTGAAGAACAGCCAGTTGAGATAGGCGCCGTAATCGGGCTCGGAGAGATCGACCGTGAGCGGCGTCGGCCCATAGCGGGTGCCGAGATAATGGCAGATGCCGGTCGACTCCGTCATCTTGGTGTCGCCGTCGATCATGAACGGGATGGTGCCGAGCGGATTGATCGCCAGATAATCCTTGGCGAACACCCGTGGCGGGAATGGCAGCATTTTCAGCTCATAATGCAGCTCAAGTTCCTCCAGCATCCACAGCGGCCGGAACGAGCGCGCGGCTTGGCAGTGATAGAGCGTGATCATGGTGCGGTGTTCCCTGTCTGTCGCTTGGTCTTAGTAGCCGAGGCCGCAGCCTCGGCGCACGGCGCGCTCCTTCTCCCCGCTTGCGGGGAGAAGGCAGGGATGAGGGGGCATCTCCGCGAGGTCGAGCCCCATGGCAACGCCCCCTCACCCGGATTGCTGCGCAATCCGACCTCTCCCCGCTTGCGGGGAGAGGTTCGGTTACGCTCGCGGTCGTCGCTCGATCACTTCTCGGCCTTCTTGGCCCGCGGGTCCGGCAGCGTGCCCATGAATTTGCACAGGATACCGAGCATCACCTCGTCGGCGCCGCCGCCGATCGAGGTCAGCCGCGAGTCGCGATAGGACCGGCTCACCAGCGTTTCGTTCATGAAACCCATGCCGCCCCAGAACTGCAAGCAGGCATCGGGCACCTCGCGGCCGAGCCGGCCGGCTTTCAGCTTGGCCATGGTGGCGAGCTGGGTGACATCCTTGCCGGCGACCAGCGCTTCGCCGGCGCGGTACACCAGCGAGCGCAGCAGCTCGACCTCGGTCTGCAGCTCGGCGAGCCGGAAATGCACCACCTGATTGTCGAGCAGGCTCTGACCGAACGCTTTGCGGTTGCGGGTGTATTCGATGGTTTCCTGAATGGTCTTTTCATGGGCCTTGATACAGGCGGCGGCGCCCCACAGCCGCTCCTCCTGGAACTGGACCATCTGATACATGAAGCCAAAGCCTTCCTCGCCAATGCGGTTGCGCTTCGGCACCCGGACATTGTCGAAGAAGATTTGCGCGGTGTCGGATGAGTGCATGCCCATCTTGTCGAGCTTGCGCGCCACCGTGACGCCCTTGGACTTCATCGGCACGCAGATCAGCGACTTGTTGCGATGCTTCGGCCCTTCGCTGGTGTTGGCGAGCAGGCAGATCCAATCGGCCTGGGTGCCGTTGGTGATCCACATCTTGCCGCCATTGATGACGTAATCATCGCCGTCGGACACCGCTTTGGTCTTGATCGAGGCGACGTCGGAGCCGGCGCTCGGCTCGGACACGCCGATGCTGACCACCTGATCGCCGGCAATCGCCGGCACCAGGAATTCGCGACGCAATTCGTCGGAGCCAAAGCGCGCCAGCGCCGGGGTCGCCATATCGGTCTGCACGCCGATCGCCATCGGCACGCCGCCGCAATTGATGGTGCCAAGCTCCTCGGCCATCATCAGCGCGTAGGAGTAATCGAGCCCCTGCCCGCCATATTCGACCGGCTTGTTCAGCCCGAGAAAGCCGAGATCGCCGAGCTTCTTGAACAGCTCATGGGCGGGAAAGATCTGCGCCTTCTCCCATTCATCGACATGCGGATTGATTTCCGAGGCGATGAATTTCTGCAGAATGCGGCGGGGTTCTTCGTGGTCTTGGGTGAACAGCATGCGTCTCTTCCCTTGTCATTCCGGGGCGCGAGCCGAAGGCGCGCGAACCCGGAATCTCAGCTTTCTTCGATGTTGTCCTTCACCTCGGGATTCCGGGTTCGCGCGTTGCACGCGCGCCCCGGAATGACTCCCTTGGGGCTAAAGCCCCATCTGCCGGCTGGCGAGATCCTTCATGATCTCCTCGGCGCCGCCGCCGATGGCGTTGACCTTGACGTCGCGATAGATGCGCTCGACCTTGACGCCGCGCATGTAGCCGGTGCCGCCAAAAATCTGCACCGCCTCGGACGCGCAGAACGCCATGGTCTGCGTGGCTTGGTTCTTCAGCATGCAGATGTCGGCGATCGGGTTCTCGCCCTGCGACAGCCGCCACGCCAGCAACTCCAGCATCGCCTGCGAGGCGTTGATACGCTGCGCCATATCGACCAGCTTGTGGCGGATCACCTGATGCTTCACCAGCGGCTTGCCAAAGGTGACGCGCTGCTTGGCGTAACCGATCGCTTCGTCGAGGCACACTTGCGACGCGGCGATGCAGCCGGCCGCCATCGAGATGCGCTCGCTGTTAAAGTTCATCATGATGATCAGGAAGCCCATGCCCTCCTGACCGAGCAGATTGCCGACCGGCACCCGGCAATTGTCAAAATGCAGCGTCGCGGTGTCGGACGCCCACCAGCCCATCTTTTTCAGTGGCGTGCGTGTCAGGCCCGGCGTGTCGCCGGGGATCAGCAGCAGGCTGACGCCGCCCGGCCCCTCGCCGCCGGTGCGCACCGCCACGGTGATGTAGTCGGCGCGCATCCCTGAGGTGATGAAGGTCTTCTCGCCGTTGACGATGTAATGATCGCCGTCGCGCTTAGCGGTGGTGCGCAGATTGGCGACATCCGAACCGCCAGACGGCTCGGTGATCGCCAGCGCCGAGATCTTTTGGCCGGACAGAATTTCCGGCAGCACCTTGGCTTTCAGTTCCGGCGTTCCGGCGCGCGCGATCGGCGGCGCGCCGATCGAACTGGAATTGAGGCTGGCGGCGACGCCGCCAGCGCCGGCCCGCGCCAGTTCCTGCACCGCGACGATCCACATGAACGGATCGACCGGGGTGCCGCCATATTCCTCCGGAAAGCCGAGACCGAGCAGACCGATCGCCGCGGCCTTTTGGTACAGCTCGCGCGGAAACCCGCCAGCCTCGTCCCATTCGGTGGCGTAAGGCTCAATCTCGTTTTGGACGAAGCGCCGCACCACGTCACGGAACGCGCTGTGGTCGGCGGTATAGAAGGGACTTTTGGACAAGCTCGCACCCGCAATCAGCCATTGGCGGGCGGAGGATGCCGGGAAACCGTCCGGCTCACTTGCGTCGAGTGGCTGATTCGAGACGTGCCGTTCCGCAAGGGCGGCGGAACGGCTGGAGCGGCTCGCGCGCTTATGTCGCGCGGCGGCGACCGACGCGATCAGCGGCGCTTGAAAGTCGCGATATAGGCGCTGAGATTGGCAGCTTCGGCGCGGCTCAGTGCGAAATTCGGCATGATCGGATGCGGATCGAGCAGGAAGAACGCCAGCTTGTCGGCGTCAAAACCGGATTGATCAGCGATCGCCGCAAATGACGGCGTGGCGTCAGTTCCCTTGCGCTGCGTATCCGACACCACATGGCAGGACGTGCACCAGCGCTCCGCGATAATCTTGCCTTTGTCGGCGTCAGCGGCCTTTAGCGATCCGCTCATCAGGGGCACGAGCGCGAGGCTCAGGACGAAGGCAAACCGGCGCATGGTCAATCCTTTGGTGGCCAAACCTAGTGTGCTGACGGAGCAGCCTATCGCTTGTAATGCATGGGGAACAGGAACGATAGAGCCGTTTGCCGCGCGGCCGCCATCCCGAGGGACCGTCAATACCGCGGCGTTGACAAACCGGGACTCACACCCGACTGTAAAAAGGCCCGCTTGCCGCAGGCTGGCGGTGGCTCGCCGGGGATTGATGGTCAGGTATTTCGAACGGCGTAGACGATGCTGAAGGCGCAGCGGGATTCCATTCGACTGCTGCGGGTGGTGTTTGCGGCATCGCTGGTGTTGCCGGTGGCGCTGTTCGCTTATGCGTCCTGGCTGACCTATCGCAGCAACGAAGCCACCAATGATCGCGAGATCGCCCAGACCCGGGACGTGCTCACCGAACACGCGCTGAAAGTGTTCGAGTCGGTCGAACACAGCATCGCCGAGATCAACGAAATGATCCGGGATCTCAGCGACGACGAGCTCTTGCAGCGTGGCGAATTGCTGCATCAGCGCCTGAAGCGGATCGCGGCCTCCTCCGAACAGGTCAAGTCGCTGTGGATCCTGGACCGCAATGGCCGCGCTCTGGTCGATACGCTCAGCTACCCGTCGTCCTCGGTCAGCCTCGCCGACCGCGACTATTTTGCCATTCACCGCAACCGCGACGTCGGCACCTTTATCGGACCGATATTGCAGCCACGCGCGCCCTATGGCGGCGCGGCGTTCTTCAGCGTCAGCCGGCGCCGGATCGCGCCCGGCAACGAGTTTGCCGGCGTGGTGCAGGCCTCGCTGCTGCCGGAATATTTTGAAGGGTTTTACGCCAAGATCAGCGGCGACCGCGGCAGCTACGCCGCCTTGATCCACCAGGACGGTGCCATTCTGGCGCGCTATCCGGCGCTCGACGGCAATGGCCAGCTGCGCCCGAGCGCCGACTTGTCGCAACTGATGCGCGCAGGCAGTCTGGAAGGCATCCTGACGGTGCGTTCGTCGATCGATCACCGCGAGCGCAAGCTGGCCTATCGCAAATTGCCGGACCTGCCGGTCTATGTGGTGGCGGGCCTCGAGACCGAGGCGATCCGCGCCAAATGGCTGGCGGTGATCGGCAACCAGCTCATTTTCGGCATTCCGGCCACCGCCGCGCTATTGGCGCTGGTGGCGCTGGCGCTGAAACGCACCCGGCGCATGTATGAGGAGGCCCGGCTGCGGCAAAGCGCGGAGGACGCGCTCAAGCAATCGCAGCGCCTGGAATCGCTCGGCCGGCTGACCGGCGGCGTCGCGCATGATTTCAACAATCTGCTGATGGTGGTCGGCGGCGCGGCCCGCAAGCTGCGCCGCACCGCGAGTTCGCCGCAGGAGCAGCGCGCGATCGATATGATCGAGCAGTCGGTCAGCAAAGGCAGCAGCCTGACGCGGCAATTGCTATCGTTCTCGCGGCGCAACGCCATGGACGCGGTGCCGATCGATCTCGGCGACCGGGTGCAGCGCTTTAGCGACGTGCTGCGGCAATCAGTGCCGAGCAATATCACCATCATCATTCAGCAGCCGCCGGCGCCGGTGGTGGCGCGGCTCGATCCCAACGAGTTCGAGATCGCGCTGCTGAACCTGACCTTGAACGCCCGCGACGCAATGCCCGATGGCGGCCGCATCACCATCTCGATCGGCCGGCGGCGGCCGCTGACCGAGAGCGACGACATTTTGGGCGATGAGCTTGCGGTGCTGCAATTTGGCGATACCGGCACCGGCATCTCGCCAGAGATCCGCGACAAGGTGTTCGAGCCGTTCTTCACCACCAAACCGGTCGATCGCGGCACCGGACTCGGACTCAGCCAGATCTACGGTTTTGTGCAGCAATCCAAGGGACAGATCACGCTGCGCAGCGAGCTCGGCATGGGCACGCATTTCGAGCTGACCTTCCCGATCTGCTATGACCCGCCGGCGCGTGACGATCCGGCAGCCGCGCCGCCGGTGCCGGCGCAGCGCGCGCCCGTTGCCACGCTGCTGCTGGTCGAGGATCATCCCGACGTGGCGGCGGTGGCGACCGACTATGCCGAGCAATGCGGCTATGCCGTGGTGCTGGCGAACTCGGCCGAAGCCGCGCTGCAACTGTTGGAGAGCCGCGGCGATATCAAGCTGGTGTTTTCCGATATCGTGATGCCGGGCTTGAGCGGCCTTGAACTCGGCCGGATCGTGCGCAGCCGCTATCCGCAGCTGCCCGTGGTGCTGACCTCGGGCTACAGCGACCGTTCCACCACGGCGCTGGAAGAAGGCTTTGTGCTGCTGCCCAAACCCTATTCGCTGGAGACGCTGCGCGAGCGCCTTGCGCAGGCGCTCCGTGGCAACGAACCGCCTGGCAGTGCCGCTTCCGGCAGCGCGCGTTCTGCGTAAGCGCAGCGGCTGCGCGCCGCGCTCCCTCCCTCGCCTCACTTGGCCTCGGTCGGCTGCTGGATCAAGCCGTCAAGATCAGGCCAGCAGGGATCAAGTCATCCGGCTGATGCCGCCCGGCGCACCGCGCGGCATCACAGCCATGGCCTGATCAAAAGGCCTGATCAAAAGGCCTGATCAAGAGGCCTGATCAAGAGGCCTGATCACGATGCCTAATCACCAGCCCCAGCCGTAACCGGGGAAGCCGACCGAGATCACCGGGCCGCCGCCATAGTAGCCATAGCCGCCACCATAGCGGTAATAGCCATAGGACGGACGATACGGACGATAGTAGCGCGGGCCGTAATAGCCGTAGTAAGCGGGCCGGTAATAACGCGGCCGATAATAGCCGCCATAATAGCCGGAATAGGCCGGGCGATAATAGCGCGGGCCATAGCCGTAATACGCCGGCCGATAGTAGCGCGGACGGTAGTAGTACGGATCATAGGCATAGGCGCTCGACGCGGCCGCCGCCCCGAGGATCGCACCTACTGCGAGCCCGCCGGCGAGGCCCGGCCCCCAACCGCGACGCGCCTCGGCAGGCTGCGTCACCAGCGCCAGCGCACCGACCATGGTCGCAACAACAGCAGTTTTCTTCAACATCGCGCAGTCCTTTCGATCGATGTCCTTTCGATAGTCCGATTGTCGAATAACCGCACCGGATTTCAAAGGTTGCAGGTGCTTCCTGCAAAGCACCATTCGTGACCATGCTAGGCCGAGATCGTGGCGCAAAATGGGAACAAAAGGCGAGTGGAATCGCGCAAATCCCCGCCCTGCTACGCGCAATCGTGATTAGCGCTTGGTTTCCCGCGGTCGATAGGCGCAAGGCCGCTCCGCCAAGGCGCGTACCAGCCGCATCGCCACGACGGCGTCGGCTACTGGCTGAAATCGAGGACAGGAATCGGGGATGTCTCGGAGATTGAGCGGCGGTGGCGCGCACGCCATCGATCGCGCGCCGAAGACGGCCAACGCCAGGCGCTACGCGGCGCCCAAACCTACCAACTTACCGCAAATCTCTCAATAGAGCCGGCGCGGCCGGCTTTTCCAGCGATCCGGCGGCCGGGTCGCGCGCGGCGCCACCTGCACCGGCGCGCCGTAATAAGACGGTGCATAATGCTCGGCGGCGCGCGCCCGCCGCGATTCTTGCAGCCGCAGATCATAGCCCGGCGACGGCACCACGGTCGGCGGCGCCGCCCGCACGATCGCGGGCGAGGTCAGCAGCCCGAGCGCCACCACGGCGGCGGCCATTGCGATCCGGCCAGTGCTCACGCCATCCTCTCCAGTTCCGGGCCGCGGCGCAGCCCGCCGCGAAACGCCGCAGCGATCTCGTCGCGCACCACGCGCTGCCAAGCTTCAGCCTCGGCGGACCAGAACGCCCGCCGCTCGCCATCACGCTGCGCACGCTCGCGGCAAACCGCCTCCTGATCACGCAGGCTCAGCACTCTTGTCATGCAGGCTACTCCCCATCGGTGAGGCCATTCAACGCCGACAACGGCGTTAAGTTGCTAAGGCCCACCCACCCGCCGGATGCGATGCAACTCTCTGGCCAACAGGCTCTGACATTGCAGC
Source organism: Rhodopseudomonas faecalis (assembly GCF_003217325.1). GTDB lineage: Bacteria > Pseudomonadota > Alphaproteobacteria > Rhizobiales > Xanthobacteraceae > Rhodopseudomonas > Rhodopseudomonas faecalis. Next base: position 21,268 of record NZ_QJTI01000001.1, on the reverse strand, counting down.
GCAGCGGGCCTGCGCCATCAGCCGCCCCGATAACGCAGGAGCGTGACGCGGCGATGTCACCGCGGCCATCTCACCGCGTCATGGGTTCCGGCTAGCCGGTTTTCGCGCGCACGTGATCGGCCGCGGCGCTGATCGCGTCGTAGATCTCGTCGAGATCGCCCTCGGTGACGCAATAAGGCGGCATCACATAGATGGTGTTGCCGAGCGGGCGCAGCAGCAGGTTCCGGCTCTGGAAGAACGCCAGCAGCGTCGGCCCGACGCCGGCGAGATAGCCGCCATCCGGCACTTTCAGATCGAGCGCGGTGATCGTGCCGGTGCGGCGCACATTGGCAAAGCGCGGATCGTCGCGGAACGCGGCGATGCGCTGCTCCTGCATGGCAGCGACCTGTTGCGGCCGCTGGCGGAGCTGCGGGTCCTGCCACAGCTCCAGATTGGCGCGCGCCGCGGCGCAGGCCACCGGATTGGCGGTGTAGGAGCTGGAATGGTAGAAGGTGCGCGAGCGGTCGGTCGAATAATGCGCGTCATAGATCGCGCTGCGGCACAGCGTGACCGCGAGCGGCACCGCACCGCCGGTCAGCCCCTTGGAGTAGCACACGATATCGGGCACCACCTCGGCCTGTTCGCAGGCGAACAGCGCGCCGGTGCGGCCCCAGCCGGTCATCACCTCATCGGCGATGAACAGCACATCGGCAGCCTCGCAGATCCGCTTCATCTCGCGCAGCAGCGGCGGCGAATACATCTGCATCCCGCCCGCGCCGAGGATCAGCGGCTCGACGATGAACGCCGCCGGCTGGTGCTGCTCGCAGGCCTGTTGCAGCGCCGCCAAGGTCTGCTGCTCGCAGCCCTCCTCCGGGAACGGAATCGCGGTGACGTCGAACAGCAGCGGTCCATAGGGCGCGTTGAACACGCCGCGCTCGCCGACCGACATCGTGCCGATGGTGTCGCCATGATAGGAATGCTGCATCACCACCACGCGCGAGCGCGGCTTGCCGATATTGTGCCAGTAGCCGAGCGCCATTTTCAGCGCCACTTCGACGCTGGTCGAGCCGCTGTCGGAAAAGAACACGTGGTCGAGGCCGGGCGGCGTCAGCTTCAGGAGCAGTTTTGCCACCTGCTCGGCCGGCTCGTGGGTATAGCCAGCAAAGATGATCTGGTTGAGTAGCGGCGCCTGCTGCTGGATCGCCGCGACGATCGCTGGATGGCAATGGCCGTGCGTCACCACCCACCAGGACGAGATCGCGTCGATGATGCGGCGGCCGTCCTCGGTGAAAAGATAGGCGCCCTCGCCGCGCACGATCTTGGTCATCGCGCCGTGCAGCGCGTGCTGGGTGAAGGGGTGCCAGATCGGCGAGCGGGTGGCACTCATGAGACGAAATCATCCTTGTTGAAGGCGGCGGCAAAGGCGGTGCGCAGCGTGCTCGGATCGAGCGGCGACAGCCATGGCAGCCGCCCGAGCCGCCGCACCTGGCCGAGATCGCAGATCGCCTGCTCGGTTTCCGGATGGCTGTCGCCGATGAAGGCGACGCCGATCGGCTCAAGCTGGCGGGCGCGCAGCGCTTCGATCGACAGCAGCGTGTGATTGATGGTGCCGAGCGCGGTGCGCGCGCACAGCACCACCGGCAGGCGCCAGCGCGCAAACACATCAATGAACAGATCGCGGTCAGTGAGCGGCACCATCAGCCCGCCCGCGCCTTCGATCACCAGCGGCCGCTCGCCGCCTAGCGGCGGCGTCAGCGCTTCGACATCGATGCGCACGCCGTCGATCGCCGCGGATTGATGCGGCGAAGCCGGGGTGCGCAGCCGGTAGCGCTCCGGCAACACGCGGCCGGGCGCGAGCGCGGCGAGCCGCGCCACCAGCTCAGAGTCGGTTTCCTCATCGAGCCCGGATTGCACCGGCTTCCAGTAATCGGCGCCGAGCAGCGCCGTCAGCCCGGCGCTGAACACGGTCTTGCCGATGCCGGTGTCGGTGCCGGTGACCACGAGCTTGGTCATTGCGCTGCCCCGCGGGTTTCCTCGGCGAGCGCATCCAGCAACGCGCCGACATCCTGCTGGGTGACGTTCAGCGTCAGCGACAGCCGCAGCCGCGCGGTGCCGGGTGGCACGGTCGGCGGCCGCACGCCGCGCACGTCAAAGCCGCGCTGCTGCAACGCCGCGGCCAGCGACATCGCCAGCGCATTGTCGCCGACGATATAGGGCACGATCTGCGACTGCGACGGCAGTTGCCCAAAGCGGCTCAAGAACTCGCGGTGGGTGTAGTCGACCAGCGCCGCGAGCTGCTGCTGCCGCTCCGGCTCCTCGCGCAGGATCGCCAGCGCCTCCTCGACCGCGACCGCCATCAACGGCGACGGCGCGGTGGCGAAGATGAACGGCCGGCAGCGATTGACCAAAAAGTCGCGCAGCACGCCGTTGGCGGTGACCAGCGCGCCGGAGGCGCCGAGCGCCTTGCCGCAGGTGTGCAGCACAACCAGGTTTTCGCGGCCCTCATAGCCGGCGGTCAGGCCCCGGCCCTGCTCGCCGAACACGCCGGTGGCGTGCGCCTCATCGACCATCAGAAAGGCATCGTGACGATCGGCCAGCTCGATATAGTCGGCGAGCGGCGCGAGATCGCCGTCCATGCTGTACACGCTCTCGATCGCGATCCAGACCCGGCCGACGCCGCCCTTGGCGCGCCAGTCGCGGATATTGTCCTCGGCGGCGGCCGGATCATTGTGCCGGCTCATCCGCACCTCGGCACGGCCGGCGCGCGCGCCTTCATGCATGCTGGCATGGACCAGATCGTCCATCAGCAGCAGGTCGCCGCGCTGCGGCAGCGTGGTCAGCACCGCGAAATTGGCGACATAGCCGCCACCGAAATACAGCGCGGTGTCGGCGCCGAAGAATTTTGCCGCCGCGGCCTCCAGGCTCTCATGCTCCGGGCAATTGCCGCCGAGCAGCCGCGAGCCGCCGGCGCCGACCGGCGTGCCGGCCTCCAGCGCCCTTTGCAGCGCCTGGCGCATGCGCGGCGCGCTGGCCAGCGCCAGATAATCGTTCGATCCAAAATCGAGCCCGGCGCGCGGTGACAGCCGCCGCAGCCGGTCCTGCTTATCCAAATCCTGGAGCGCGGCCACATAGGTGCCGAGCTTTTGCGTGTGCATGGGTATGAACTCGTGTGAAGGGATTGCACATCCCAAACCACGCGGCGGCGGCGAGAACAAGGACTTCGGTGCCGCAGCCGCCCTGCACGGCCTGCACGGCAGAGCCGGCCGGCTCCGGCGATGCGCCGCCCGCGCGAAAGCGGCTAATCGCGGGTCGTTTCCTGTTGATTTACAGACGCATAGCCGAGAGTCGGCGCCCGCGGCGCTAGCGGTCGAACACCGTGTTGCGCTGCGCATTGACCAGAATAAAGGTGGTGCGCTTGGGCACTTCTTTGAGGTTTTCGGCGCCGATATAGGTCATCGCCGAGCGCAGCCCGCCGGCGATGGTGTCGAGCGTGCGCTTGACCTCGCCGCGATACGGCACTTCGACGGTCTTGCCCTCGGCCGCGCGATAATCGGCGACACCGCCGTGATATTTGTTCATCGCGGTTTCCGAGGACATGCCATAGAACAGCATGGTCTTGGCGACGCGCTCGCCGCCCTGCTGCTGATATTGGATTTCGCCGCCGCATTCGGCATGGCCGGCCAGCATGCCGCCCAGCATCACGAAATCCGCACCGCCGCCGAACGCCTTGGCAAGATCGCCCGGCACCGTGCAGCCGCCATCGGAACAGACATGGCCCTTCAGCCCGTGCGCGGCATCGGCGCATTCGATCACCGCCGATAATTGCGGATAGCCGACCCCGGTCAGATCGCGCGTGGTGCACACCGAGCCCGAGCCGATGCCGACCCGGACGATATCCGCGCCGGCGAGGATCAGCGCCTCGGCCATCTCGGCGGTGACCACCGTGCCGGCCATGATGATGGCATCGGGATTGTCGTCGCGCAGCCTTGATACCGATTTCACGAAATTCTCGGTGTAGCCATTGGCGACGTCGATGTTCAGCATCGGCACCGCAATCTCTTTCTTCACCGCCGCCAGCCGCTCCCAATCGCCGGGGGCGGTACCCACCGTGATGAAGAAATTCGGCTCAGGCGTTTCGCGCAGCGCCGCGATCAGCGCCTCGGGCTGATAGAACTTATGCAGCGCCACCAGCGCATTGAACGGCTGGAACGCCTTGGCCATCTGCAGCGTGCCGATGGTATCCATATTGGAGGCGATCAGCGGAAAGCCGGTCCAGCCGCAGCTGGCATAGCGGAAGCGAAAGCTGCGGGTGATATTGGCCTCGAACCGGGACGACAGCACCGACCGCTTCGGGCGGATCAGAACGTCGCGGAAATCCAGTTTTGGGTTGAGATCGATATGCACAATGCGGTCCTCAGCAAGGTCTGTGACCTGCGAGCTTATACGGCAACCGCCGCCGCAATCATTTGCGGCAGCGCATGACGGACCGCACAACGCAGCGGCTGCGCATCAGCGCGCGGCCGCTGCGAACAGCGCGATTACAGGATCGATAGCGCCTGTTCGAGATCGTCGGTCAGGTCTTCGACATCTTCGATGCCGACCGACAGCCGGATCAGATTGGGCAAAATGCCGCGCTGCCGCCGGTCCTGCTCCGGCAGCGAGCCGTGGCTCATGGTCCAGGGCTGCCCAACCAAGCTTTCGACTGCGCCTAAGCTTTCCGCCAGCGTGAACAGCCGGAACCGGCTCAGCACCGCCGCGGTCTGCTGATCATCGGCTTTGAGATAGGCCGCGACCATGCCGCCGCCGCCCTGCATCTGCCGCCGCGCCAGCGCGTGCTGGGGATGGCTGGCGAGCCCGGGATAGACCACCCGGTCGATCTTGGGATGGGCCTCCAGCCAGCGCGCCAGCGCCAGCGCATTGGCGCTGTGCCGCTCGAGCCGCAGCGGCAGCGTCTTGATGCCGCGCAGCGCCAGGAAGCTGGAAAACGGATCGAGAATGCCGCCGGTGGCGTTTTGCAAAAATTTCAGCCGCTGCGCCAATTCCGGATCGCGCACCACGATCGCGCCGCCGACGATGTCGGAGTGACCGCCGACATATTTGGTGACCGAATGCACCACGATATCGATGCCGTGATCGAGCGGCCGCTGCACCGCGGGCGAGGCAAAGGTGTTGTCGACCACGGTGAGCACGCCGCGCTCACGGCCGATCGCGGCGATCGCTTCCAGATCCGCGAGCCGCAGCGTCGGGTTGCTCGGCGTCTCGATCCAGATGAACGCCGTGTTGGGCTGCAATGCCGCGCGCAGCGCATCGAGATCAGCCGGATCGACATGGCTGACGCTCAGCCCCGCCGAATGGCTGCGCACCCGATGGAACAGCCGCCAGCTGCCGCCATAGACGTCTTCGGACGCAACGATATGGCTGCCCTGCCCGGCCAGTTCCAACAGCGCCGCTTCCGCCGCGAGCCCGGACGCAAACGCAAAACCAGCATGGCCGTGCTCAGCGTCGGCGATCGCCGCCTCGAACGCCGCGCGGGTCGGGTTCTGCGAGCGAGCATATTCATAGCCCTGATGCACGCCCGGCGCCGATTGCGCAAAGGTCGACGTCGCATAGATCGGCGTGGTGACCGCGCCGGTCGAAGGGTCGCGTTGCTGACCGCCATGCACCGCCCTGGTGTTGATGCCACGCGGCCGAATGTGAATTGCCTTATCCATCTCAAGAAACCTTGTTCCGCAAATGATTGATCAGGTCGATCCGGGTGATCAGACCGAGGAAGCGCGAGCCATCGACCACCACCACGACATGGCCGCGGTTGAACACCGGCATCAGGCTCTCGAACGATTCGGAGGCCTGCACGGTCTCAACCCGTGCGCTCATCGCGCTATGCACCGGCGCCGCAAACTTCGCCGGATCGGCGATGGTGGCAAGCAACAGATCGGATTCGTCGATGATGCCGACCACCTGATCGCCTGCCAGCACCGGCAGCTGCGACACCTCATAGAGCTTCATGCGCGAATAAGCGTGGTTGAGCGTGTCGTCCGGCCCGACCGTGATCGACGCGCCTTCATCATGGCGGCGCACGATCAGATCGCGCAGATCGCCTAGCTGGCGCCGCTCGACAAATCCTTGATCCGACATCCAGGTGTCGTTGAACATCTTCGACAAGTACTTGTTGCCGCCATCCGGCATCAACGTCACCACGCGCTTGGGCGTCTTCTGCTCGCGGCAATAACGCAGCGCCGCCGCCAGCATGGTGCCGGACGACGAGCCGGCCAGCACGCCCTCACGCCGCAGCAATTCGCGCGCGGCATGAAACGACTCCGCGTCCGAGATCGCATAAGCGCGCGACACCAACTCAAGATCGGCGTTGTCCGGCACAAAATCCTCGCCGATGCCTTCCACCAGCCAGCTGCCGACCGGACCCGGCGCGCGGCCTTCGACCACATCGACCAGCACCGAGCCGCGTGGATCGGCCAGCACCATCTCGGTGGTCGGCGACACGCGCGCGAAGAACCGGCCGATGCCGGTCATGGTGCCGCCGGAACCGATGCCGCACACCACGGCATCGACGCGCTGGTTCATCTGCCGCCAGATTTCCGGCGCGGTGCCGCTCTCATGCGCCAGCGGATTGGCGGGATTCTCGAACTGATTGACATAAACCGCGCCAGGGGTCTCCGCGGTGATACGCGCGGCGAGATCCTGATAATAGGCCGGATGGCCCTTGCCGACATCGGAGCGGGTCATCACCACTTCGGCGCCCATCGCCTTCAGATGCAGCACTTTCTCGCGGCTCATCTTGTCGGGGATCACCAGGATCAGGCGATAGCCCTTGAGCGCCGCGACCAGCGCAAGCCCGAGCCCGGTGTTGCCCGCGGTCGCTTCGACCAGCGTGCCGCCCGGCCGCAGCCGGCCGTCACGCTCAAACGCGCTGATCATCGCAAGCGCCGCGCGATCCTTGATCGAGCCGCCGGGATTTTGGCCCTCAAGCTTGGCAAACAGCCGGCAGCAGCCAGTATCGAACCGCGTCAACTCGATCAGCGGGGTATTGCCGATCAAGTCGATCACGCCCGTTGCCGGCCGTTCGTCAAAGTCGATTAGTTCCGCAACGCTCACAATCTCTCTCACTCTTCTCTGTCATCGGCAGGCGAAATCGGCCTGCTCCAGCGCAACAGAGCGGGCGCGATCTCAAGCGTCAATACAGGGGGAGAAGTTTGGAAAGCCGTTTGCCATGGCGCTTAAGCGGCAGCAGATTTCTTTCGCGGCCGCGCGGCCGGCAGCACAACAATTTTTGTCATCGCAGCGCCGCCGGACCGGAACTGCGGCTCTGTTCTCGCGCCTCTCGCGCCGCCAGCGTTCCCGATTCATCATTGAACGTGCGCGGCGCTGAGCGCCACGCGCTATCTGATCGACGGCGAGCGCACGAACACCGGCCCGTCGCGGGTGATCTCCTGCACCGGCACGGTGCGGACATGCAGCAGGATCTGGCGCCCGGTCATGCTGTCGAGCTTGTCGTTGAGATGCGCCACCATGTCGGCCGTCAGGGCTTCGGGCGAGCGCACCACCGCGAACGCATTGCGCCTGCCGGATTCGGTGGTCAGCCGCACTTCGATCACGCGCGCGCCGGGCTGAGCGCGCAGGCCCTCTTCCAGCACGCGCTGCACGCTGCTGCGCAGCGAGCTGTCATCAATGTTCTTGCGCAGCGCATCGACCAGATAGACGCTGAGGATCAGCAGCACCACCAGCGGCACCAACCGCGCCGACCAGGTGGCGCCGAATGACGCCCCGCTCGGCCGCGCACGATGGCCGCGGATCAGGAACACCGCCATCGCCGCGGCGGCGATCGCGGTGAGATTGGTCAGGAACAGCAGGAACGCGCCGCCCGCGAGATTGAGATAGCCATGCGCGATCAGGATGCCGCACGCGGTCAAGGGCGGGCACAGCGCGGTCGCGATCGCGACGCCGACCACCGCGCCGCTGATGCGCTTAGCCACAGTCGCGTAAGCGCCGGCCGCGCCGCCAACCAACGCGATCATCATATCGAGCAGATTGGGCGTGGTGCGCGCCAATAATTGCTCGCTGATCGGCACGTTGTTATGCAGCCAGCCGACCCCGATGCCGATCGCGACCACCCACACCACGCCGAGCACTTCGGTCAACAGCGCGCCGACCAGCAGCCGGACATCGAGTTCGGCGAGCGCGAGGCCGATGCCGAGGATCGGGCCATACAGCATCGCGATCAGCATCGCGCCGATCACCACCGCTTCGGAATTGGCCAGCAGCCCATAGCCGGCGATCAGCGTCGCCGCCGCGTTCATCAAAAAATAGCTGACCGACAGCCTTGCGCCGGCCGCGACCGCCTGCCGCGTCTGCGCGCGGTCGAGATAGCTCTCGCCCTCGATCTGAAACAGCGCGGCCACGCCTTGCACGGTGGGCGATCCGGGTTTTGGGGTTTCCATCACCATCGGCGCTGCACCGTCGGGGTCAGAGACAGGTCGGCGTCGCCGGCCTCTGCCCGCAATTGCGATGATCGCTGCCGGTCCCGCCTGGTGACATCGCGGGCGTCAGCTCAATCGTCAGCCGAAAGCTGCAGCTCTGCTGGCGGCGCGCGGCATTGCGCATCAGATAGACCTGCGCGCGGTAGGCGCCGGGCCTGGTGCGATCGACGCTGAATTGGTCGCCGGCTGTCGAGCCGATATGGGCGGCCTCCGCGGCGCCCGGAGCGAACAGATTGAAGTAGCAGGACCGGTTCGACGCCTTCAATTGCACGCGCAGCGTCTGGTCGGTGCCGGCGTTGATCCGATAGCTGGCGTCATCGCGGCCGACGATCTTGCCGGACACCAGCGCCGTGGTGGCGCCCTTGGCAAACGACACCTGACGCTCGCCGGCACGCGCGGCCCCGGCCACGCCTAAGGCCAGCACCAGGGCGATCGACAGAGCTCGAAGCGTCGGCATGAGGCGCTCGTCACATGAAGACGAGGCATTGTGACGGACCACCCGCACCGGAACAAGAGGGTTCCCGGGCCGAACAGCGGCGCGCAGCGGGCAGCGGCTCGGCAGATCAGGCAATCTATAGCCGCGCGCGGTTGCCGCGGCGGACACCCGTGCCGACCGCCAATGGCCGCCGACGGCGCGTGCGGGGCTGTTAGCAGCGCGGCTTAGGTGGCGAGGTGGTGCTGATGACTAAAGCTCAGGCGATGGATGACGGGCGACATTGCCCGCCCTCGCCTCGTCAACGCGAGCCGCCATCAAACACGGCATGACGATCGGCATGCCTCACATCAGCGCCGTCGCAGCGATCGCCCAACAACAATGCCACGCACCGCCTGATCCAGGCGGCACGCAATGGCACAAACGACAAGCGTCCCCTGGAGGGGACTAACTTTCATCGGATTGTCGATTTGCGGGATATTTGGTGGGCGCACTAGGGCTCGAACCTAGGACCCGCTGATTAAGAGTCAGCTGCTCTACCAACTGAGCTATGCGCCCGGAGCCACGTCCGGAAGTCCGTTCGGGGACGGCGTTCGTGTAACAAAGGTGCCCCCCGATGTCCAGCAAGCCGAACGCTTTTTCTGACAAAAATCGGAAGAAAAATTGCGGAGCCGTCCGGTGCTGTGGACGGCCCGCTTGGCGAGCGGCGCCGGGTGCGGAGGCAGCAGCGAAAAACGCTGCAAAACCAGACGTTCGGCGCCAGTCATGGCCGATCGGCACGGGCGGCGGCGATTGCGACGCGGCTGCGATCACAATCGCGGCGCCGCCAGCGCCACGCATCCGCGGCCGTTACAGCCGGCCGGAGCCGTCGCGTTGTTCGTCGCGACCCGGACGACGGTCGTTGTCGCGGTCCTTGTCGCGATCAAACCAGCCGCCGTGATGCCAGTGGTCACGGAACATCTGCCGCCCCTCCTTGCGGGTCAGCGTCGCCAAACGGCGCTTCTGGCCATCGTCGAGGGTTTTGTAGAGCGGCTCGGCGGCATCGGCGACGCGCTTCATCGCGCTGGCGGAGGCCGCCATGGCGTCGGCGCGGTCGCGCAGCCGCGCCACCGGATCGACGGTCTTGCCGTCGCGCTCGGCGTCGCTGCGGGCTTGCATGCGGGCATTGCTGCGCTCGATGCGCTGCTTCATCAGATCACGCACAGCCTGTTCAACCGGCGGCCACAGCTTTTCCTGATCCGGCGTCAGCTTGAGCCCGGCCTTGACCGCGGCAATGCGGGCATCGGCATAGGCCGCGCGATCTTCCACGGACATGCGGGAATGGTGACGGTGAGACCACGGCTCAGCGTAGACCGCCGCGGTGGAGCCGGCGAGCATCACAGCGGCGACACCGGCGAGCAGAGCTTTCTTCATAGCAAACCTCCTTTGAAGGTGCTTCGAAGATGGTCGCCCTGCCCGGGCCGTTCAACTTAACGATTGGACAGACGGCGCACTGTTACCAAGATGTAATGCGCCGTTCAGTCCCTCGTAAGGTTGTGCCACGGGCTAGAGTAGCCCCAGCGTTCGCGGCAGCCACAGCGACAGTTCTGGCACATAGGTGACCAGGCCGAGGAACGCGATCATGGTCAACAGCCACGGCATCACCGCGACGGTGAGCTCGGTGATGCCCATCTTGGCGATGCCTGAGGCGACATAGAGATTGAGCCCCACCGGCGGGTGGCACATGCCGACCTCCATGTTCACCACCATCAGGATGCCGAGATGCACCGGATGGATGCCAAGCTGCACCGCCACCGGGAACAGGATCGGCGCCATGATCAGCACGATCGAGGTCGCTTCCATCACGTTGCCGGCGAGCAGCAGCAAGACGTTGACCACCAGCAGGAACACCACCCAGTTGACGCCAGCGGACGACATCCAATTGGCGATCTGCTGCGGGATGTTTTCGTTGGCCATCAGGAACGAGAACAAGACCGCGTTGGTGATGATGTACAGGATCATCGCGCTCATATTGGCGGAGCCGAGCAGCACCCGCGGCACGTCGCGCAAGCCCATGTCGCGATAGACGAACACCGCGATCACAAACGCATAGACCGCGCTGATCGCCGCCGCTTCGGTCGGCGTGAACAGGCCCGCGTAAATGCCGCCGAGCACGATCACGATCAGCAGCAGCCCCCAGATGCACTTGCGGAACGCATCGAACCGCTCCGCCCAGCTCGCCTTCGGCAGCCGCGGATAATTATGCTTCCAGGCGCGGTAGAAAGTGGTGAGGCCGAGCAGCGAAGCCAGCATCAGCCCGGGAATAACGCCAGCCATGAACAGCTGGCCGACCGAGGCCGACGACACGCGGTTGCCGGCCGGATCGAGCGCGATCGAGCCGCCGGTGGCGACCGCATAGACCACCATCACGATGGAGGGCGGAATCAGAATGCCGAGCGCGCCCGAGGTGGTGATGACGCCGGCGCCAAAGCGCTTGGGAAAGCCCTGCTTCACCATCGCCGGCAGCATGATCGAGCCGATCGCGATCACGGTGGCCGGCGATGAGCCCGACACCGCCGCGAACAGCGCGCAGGCCATCACGCCGGCAAGCCCGAGGCCGCCATGCCAATGGCCGACCATCGAGGTCGCGAAATTGATCATGCGGCGCGCGACGCCGCCATGGGTGAGGAAACTGCCGGCCAGGATGAAAAACGGGATCGCCATGATCTCGAAATTCTCGATGCCGGTGAACAATTTTAGCGACACCGCCTCGATCGGCACATTGGTCAACAGGAACACGAACGACAGCACCGTGAGACCGAGCGCGATCGAGATCGGCATCCCGGTCAGCATCAGGGCAATCAGCAGCCCGAAAATGATTGCGGTGTTCATCGCACCGCCTCCGCCGCCGCCGCTGCCGAACCGGGCATATGCGGGTCGTCGACCCCCTCGACATGGCTGTGATCATGATGCGGCAGATGGTCGTGGCGCCAGAAGTGGTAGGCGACCTGCAGGAAGCGGAAGCACATCAGATAGGACCCGAGCGGAATGCACAGATAGACGATCCAGCTCGGCACCTCGAGATCCGGCGAGGTCTGGTTGGTGCCCATCAGGCCATAGACGAACTTGGCGCCCATAGTACCGATGATCGAAGTAAACAGCGCGCCGCAGAACAATCCGAACAGGATCACCATTTTGCGGATGCGCGGCTGAATGATGTTGACCAGCACGTCGACGCCGACATGGATGCCGGTGCGCACGCCATAGGCGGCACCGAATTTCGCCATCCACACGAACATATAGATGCACAGTTCCTGCGCCCAGGACAGGTCGATCGGGAACAGGATCGGATAGAGGAACGGCACACCGACCAGATAGCGGTGCATCACCGCGATGAAGATCAGCAGCGTGGCGCCGCCGATCATGGTGGCGATCAATATTTCCTCAAGCCGGTCGAGGATGCGCATCAACATTTATTCCCCCCGTGTGGATCGGCCGGTCGGCAGGCGAAGCGGCTTATTATGACGGTCGTGGACGCCGGGATGGCAAAGCCATCAGGCAGTGATCGGTGCCAGGACCGGAACGCCCGCTGTTAGCCGCGGGCGTTCCGTCGTTGATGACTTACTTGGCCGGGCCGCCGCCGCTTTCCTTGAGGAATTCCTCGATCAGCGCCTTGCCGACGCGATTGCCGACTTCGTCATAGACCGGCGCCATCGCCTTGCGCATCGCGGCGTTCTGCTCGGCGGTCAGGGTGATGATCTCGGTCTTGCCGGACTTCTTCATCTCCTCAAGCGCTTCGTCGTTTTCCTTCTGCGACTGGCTGTTGCCGTATTCGGTGGCTTCGGCCATCGCCTTGTCGAGCTGGGTGCGAAGCTCAGCCGGCACGCCGTCCCAGAACTTCTTGTTCACGATCACCGCGTAGCCAATGTAGCCGTGGTTGGTCACGGTGGTGTACTTCTGCACCTCGTGCATCTTCTGGGTGTACATGTTCGACGGGGTGTTCTCCTGGCCGTCGACCACGCCGGTCTGCAACGCCTGGTACACTTCCGAGAACGCCATCACCTGTGGGATCGCGCCGAGCGAGCGGAACTGGGCGTCCAGCACCTTCGACGACTGGATGCGGAACTTCAGACCCTTGTAGTCGTCCGGCGCGATCAGCTTCTTGTTGGCGCTCATGATCTTGAAGCCGTTGTCCCAATAAGCGAGACCGGTCATGCCCTTGGCGTCCAGCAGCTTGAACAGCTTGGCGCCGACCGGGCCGTTGGTGACCTTACGCAGCGCCGCAATGTCCGGCAGGATATAGGGCAGATCGAACACCTCGAATTCCTTGACGCCCGCGGGGCCGAACTTCGAGATCGACGGCGCCAGCATCTGCACCGCACCGAGCTGCAGCGCGTCGAGTTCTTCCTTGTCCTTATAGAGCTGGGAGTTCGGATAGACTTCGACCTTGACCTTGCCCTCGGTGTACTTCTCCGCCAGTTCCTTGAACTTGTCGGCAGCCAGCCCCTTCGGGGTGTTCGGTGCCGTCACGTGGCTGAATTTAATTACGATCGGCTGCTGCGCCGCCGCCGGCGCCACCATGGCCAGAACCGCGACCGACGCCGCGGCCAAAATCAACTTGCGCATTTGACCTCCCAGTCAGCTTTGGAGCGGCCCTACCCGCTCCAACTCGTTCGCACTCTTACAGACACTCGCTTGCAAATACCATTGCCCGTTAGCAGGGGCTTTTCGTTCCTACTGCAGTGCAGAAAAAAAACGCAGCGCCGAAGCGCTGCGTCTCGCTAGTTATTGCTGCGACCATTCGACACTGTCAGCTCGCCGCGGCCGCAGGCGCCGCCAGGTCGCGCTGGCGCTTCCTGACGATCTTGTTCAGCGCGCCCAAATAGGCTTTCGCCGAGGCGACCAGCGTATCAGGATCGGACCCACGCGCGGTAACTGAACGACCGTCATCAGACAACCGAACCGACACCTCGGCCTGGGCATCTGTACCTTGGGTTACGGCGTGCACCTGGTACAACTCCAGCTTGGCCTGATGCGGCACCAGCGCCTTGATGCAGTTGAACACCGCGTCGACCGGGCCATTGCCCTCGGCCTCTTCGATCTTCACCTGACCTTCGACATTCAGCTTCATGGTGGCGCGCTGCGGGCCATGGGTGCCGGCGATCACGGTCAGCGACTGCAAGCGGATGCGATCGTGCGACTGCGCGATCTCCTGATCGACCAACGCCTCGATGTCCTCATCATAGATGTCCTTCTTGCGGTCGGCCAAAGCCTTGAAACGCACGAAGGCATCTTCCAACTGGTTCTGCGCCAATTTGTAGCCCAGCTCCTCCAGCTTATGGATGAAGGCGTGGCGGCCGGAGTGCTTACCCATCACCAACGAGGTCTGTTTCACGCCGACCGTTTCCGGCCGCATGATCTCGTAGGTCTGCGCATTCTTCAGCATGCCGTCCTGATGGATGCCGCTCTCATGCGCGAACGCGTTCCGGCCGACGATCGCCTTGTTGTACTGCACCGGGAACGAGGTCGCCGCCGATATCACCTTGGAGGCGCGGGTCAGCATGGTGGTGTCGATCTGGGTGAAGTACTTCAACTTGTCGTTGCGCACGTTGATCGCCATCACCACTTCTTCCAGCGCGGCGTTGCCGGCGCGCTCGCCGATGCCGTTGATGGTGCATTCGATCTGCCGGGCACCGGCGTTGATGCCGGCCAGCGAGTTGGCAACCGCCAAGCCCAGATCGTTGTGGCAGTGCACCGAGAACACCGCCTTGTCGGAGTTCGGCACCCGCTCACGCACGCTCTTGATCAGGTTGTAATACTCCTCCGGCACCGCGTAGCCGACGGTGTCGGGGATGTTGATGGTGGTGGCGCCGGCCTTGATGGCGGCCTCGACGCACTTGCACAGGAAGTCGAATTCGGTGCGGGTGCCGTCCTCGCTCGACCACTCGACATTGTCGGTGTGGTTGCGGGCGCGGGTCACCGAGGAGATCACCAATTCATAGACCTGCGCTGCTTCCATCTGCAGCTTGTACTTCATGTGCAACGGCGAGGTGGACAGGAAGGTATGGATGCGGCCTTGCTTGGCCGGCTTGATCGCCTCGGCGCAGCGGTCGATGTCCTTGGCGCCGGCGCGCGACAAGCCGCACACCACGGCATTCTTCGTGCGTTTGGCGATTTCATAAACCGCCTCGAAGTCGCCATCGGAGGCGATCGGGAAGCCGGCCTCGATCACGTCGACACCCATGGTGTCCAGCAAATTGGCGACCTCCATCTTTTCTTCAAAAGTCATGGTGGCGCCGGGGCACTGCTCGCCATCGCGCAAGGTGGTGTCAAAAATGATGACGCGGTCGTTCGATGACGTCGTCTGGGCGGTCATATGCAAAATTCCTTTGATCGGATGCGCACCGTGGCGGGCGCTAAAACAGGCTGGATGGAGGATGGTGCAAATCCCCTGAGTGCCCAGGCGTGATCGCCCAGACGGCCCTCAGGGGCGAATAAGAAGCAGCCCGCCAAGCAGCAGGGAGGCCAGGGTCGCAGCCGAAATCGCGCCGGAACCGACGGTGGTCACCGTCTCCGCGTCGAATTCAGTCTGTGCGCTGCGAATCAGCATTGCCTACACCTTCACGGCACATCGTCCGACAGAACCGTTGACGGTTCGTTGCCCGACGCGATGCGCCTCAACAATTCTTGTAAACGACAATCGCAGCGATCCGCAACGGCAAAAACGGGCGGCTGGCGCGCGGTAAAGCGTCAGAACACCTGACCTAAACCATGCGCCGGGCGGCCATTTCCCTTGGGAATTGGGGTTTCTCCGAGGCCGGAAACCCACTATGGCTGACGGTAAACCGCACCATCGCCGCGAGGGAGCCCCGCTTGAACTCGATCGACATGCCGGCCTTGGCCGACGCCACCCCGACCATCCGCCACGACTGGACCCGCGAGGAAGCCGCGGCGATCTATCACGCGCCGTTCGCGGACCTGATGTTCCGGGCGCAGACCATTCACCGCCAGAGCTTCAATCCGAACGAAGTGCAGTGCAATCAGCTGCTCAACGTCAAGACCGGCGGCTGCGCCGAGGATTGCGGCTATTGCAGCCAGTCCGCCCATCACGACACCGCCCTGCCCGCCTCCAAGCTGATGGACCCGAAGAAGGTGATCGAGAGCGCCAAGGCGGCGCGCGACGCCGGCGCCACCCGCTACTGCATGGGCGCGGCCTGGCGCGAGCCCAAGGAGCGCGACATGGCTCCGGTGATCGAGATGGTGAAGGGCGTGAAGGCGCTCGGCATGGAAGCTTGCGTGACGCTCGGCATGCTCACCGATGACCAGGCCAAGCAACTCAAAGACGCCGGCCTCGATTACTACAACCACAACATCGACACCTCGGAAGAATTCTATCCGAACGTGGTCTCGACCCGCAGCTTCGCCGACCGGATCGACACCGTAAACAAGGTGCATGACGCCGGCATCAAAGTGTGTTGCGGCGGCATTCTTGGCCTGGGCGAAAAGCCGACCGACCGCGTCGAGATGCTGCGCACCCTCGCCAACCTGCCGCAGCATCCGGAGAGCGTGCCGATCAACATGCTGATCCCGATCGAAGGCACGCCGATCGCGGAAACCGCGACGCCGATCGACCCGTTCGAATTCGTGCGCACCATCGCGCTGGCGCGCATCATGATGCCGAAGTCCGACGTGCGTATCGCCGCTGGCCGCACCGCGATGAGCGACGAGATGCAGGCGCTGTGCTTCCTGGCCGGCGCCAACTCGATCTTCATCGGCGAGCAGCTGCTGACCACGCCCAATCCGGGCGACAGCAAGGACCGTCAGTTGTTCGCCCGGCTCGGCATCACCGCGCGCGGCGAACTCGGCGTGCACGCCCACAGCGACGTCTGACCTGATCTGCGGCCCGCCACGGCGGGCCGCTCACGACGTGCTGAGACGTTATACCAACGGCTCCTACCATTGACTCGTCATGCCCGCGCTTGTCGCGGACATCCACGTCTTGAAAGCGCCGCAAGATCAAAGACGTGGATGGCCGGGACGGCGCTCGGCCATGACGTGCGGAGTGGTTGGTATCAATTTCCGTTGGTATCAGTCTTTGCGCGCGCGTGATCGCGGCTTGGCCGCAGCCGCGCCCTTCGTGCTGGCCACCCGCCCCACTTTGGCAGTGCTGCGCTGGCGCGAGGCAGCCTGCGCTGGCGCGGCGCTGTCGACTTTGCGCGGCGGCGGGCTGCTATCGCCCTGCTCTTTGCACTTATCATTGCGCTTGACGCTGCGCCCTTCCTGCTCGAGCGCTGCGCGCACCTTCTGGTATTCCAACAGATCGCCGTGATCGGTTTTCGGGAAATGCAGATCGAGCTTTTCCAGCGCCGACACGATCGCCGAACCGATCACCACCCGCGCAAACCATTTGTGATCGGCGGGCACGATGTACCACGGCGCTTCCGGCGTCGCGGTGTGCGCGATCGCATCCTGATAAGCGGCCTGATAGCGGTGCCACAGCTTGCGCTCCTCGACGTCGGCCATCGAGAATTTCCAGTTCTTGGCCGGGTCTTCCAGCCGGCTGAGGAAGCGCTGGCGCTGCTCCTCCTTGGACACGTTCAAGAAGAATTTCAGCACCACGGTGCCGTTACGGGTCAGGTAGCGCTCAAATGACGAGATGTCGGCAAAGCGCTCGCGCCAGATCTTCTTGGTGATCAGCGATGGCGGCAAATGCTGGCCGGCGAGGATTTTGGGATGCACCCGCACCACCAATACATCCTCGTAGTACGAGCGATTGAAGATGCCGATCCGGCCGCGCTGCGGCAGGCTCATCGCCGCGCGCCACATAAAATCATGGTCGAGTTCGTGCACGGTCGGCGTCTTGAACGAATAAACCTCGCAGCCCTGCGGATTGACACCCTCGAACACGCTCTTGATCGCGGTGTCCTTGCCGGCGGCATCCATGCCCTGAAAGATGAGCAGCAGCGACCAGCGGTCCTGGGCGTACAGCATCTCCTGAAAATCATTGAGCCGCTTGCGGTTGGCCTCAATGATCCGCGCGGCTTGCTCCTTGTCGAGCCCGCCCTTCTCATTGGTCTTGTGCGCTTTCAGATGGAACCGCGTCGAGCCATCGACGCGAAACGGCGCGACATAGGGTTTGAGCTTGGCCGCGAGCGACGTTTTGCGCGTGTCCGACATGACGGGACGCCTCCGGTTCCTGCCCTGACGGTACAAGGCACACGGCGGCGATGCCAGCGTTTCCGAACGCGGCGTCAGGCGAATTGCGCGGCGAGATAGGCGGTGACGAACGGCGGCATCGCCGCGGTGAAGTCCGCGGGCGAACGGACTAGGCGGATGTCGCTCAGCTCCGGCTGCCGCTGCCGAGCGAGATTGTCCAGAATGCGGGCGCGCAGCGCCTCCCCCGGCAGATCGACATCGAACCGCTGGATGAAGGCGATCAATGGCCCCGCCGGGATGCAGTCGAATCCAGGCGCCGCCTGATAGTCGTCGGCGCCGAACCCGGTCTCCTCCAGCAATTCGCGGCGGATGCTGCCGGCCATATCGAGCGCGCCGTCGCGCAGATCATTGAGGTCGGGCGTGCCGGCCGGAAAATACAATCGTCCGGCATTGGCGGTGTGCGCCGCCATCTCACCGAGCACGAACGCGCCATCCCGGCTGCGCAGCGCGCCCATGCCAAAGCCGTTAAACACCGACAGATCCGGAAAGCCCCAATCGCGCCAGGCCAGGAAATCGGCAAAGCCGGTTTCAAAGCAGGCGGCGCGAAAGCAGCCCTCGGCGATCACCGGGTCGCGCCCGAACAGCACCCGGCCGTTCCACATTTTGGGCTTGGCCTTCTGCTGCTCGGCAAAATGCGCGGCGATCTCGTCGCGGCGCTGCTCGGCAAACGGCCATGTAAACGCGCGAAACGGCAGTTCGACGCGCTCGACGCGGTGAATGGCCAGCGGCGCAGCCTCAGCGACCTGGCGATCCGCGCTGGAGCTGGGAGCCAATCCACGATCGAGCGGCATGATGGGAAGATTCCTGCGGCGAGACATTTGGCATCGCGTGCATGACGCGGCGACGCGAGCGCCGAAACTACGCCCCGACACTCGCAACGACAATGGCGCGGCGCGCTGTCCAGCTGCGCTCAGCCATTGAAGTCGGCCGGGGTGAAGCTGAGATCGAGCACCCGCCATTCCCGATTTTTTTCACGCGGCAGCATCGCATAGGGCTGGCAGTCCTGCAGCGCCTTGCTGGCAGCCTGCATCAAGGCCGGCCCCTTGGTTGAAGCCGAGGCCTCGATCAGCGCGGGTGGCGACGCCAGCCGGCCGTCTGGCGTCAGCGCAATCCGCATCACGATCCGCACCTTGTCGGATCGCGCCACCCCGCCCGGCAGCGTCGCGCAGCGCCGCAGATGGGCGCGCAACTTGTCGACGACGCTGCGCGTGATCTGAGCGCTCTCGGCCGCCTCGCCGCCGCCGGTCTCGGCTGGCTCTGGCGGCAGCTCGGTGCTCGGCAGCCCGAGCATCACCTGATACCGCTCGGTGATGTCGGGTGCCTGCGCGCCCAACGGCGGCCAGGGCGGCGTCTCGGGCGGCGCCTGCGCCGGTGCCGCCGGAGCTGGGCTGGGTGGCTGCTGCTCGGCCTGTGGCGCCTGCTGGCGGGCCGCCTCAGGCGGAGGTGCGGCCGCCTGCTGCTGTTGTGGCGGCGGCTCTGCGGGTGCTTGTGGCTCGGGCGGCGCCAGCGACTGCTGGTCCTGCTGCGCGGCGACCTGAGGCGGCGGCGCGGCGTCCGGCGTCACGATTTCGGCGAGGATGGCCTGCGAGCCGGCCTGATCATAGGGATAGACCCCGGCGGACACCACCAGCACCAGCAACGCCAGATGCGCGGCGACCGAAGCCGCCGCCGCTATCCGGATCGGCAGTTTGGGCACTGCCGTTTCGCTCGCTGTGAGGCGCTCCATCCAAGCCCATCCTGTCCCGCCTTGATCCTATCGGCGACCAGGCGTGCCGCCAAGGTCGCGGGCCGAGGCGCAGCAGCGCCGCACCCGCGCAGGCTATGGGGACGGCGGCTGCAGCTTCATGCGCTTGGCGATCAGCTTGTCGATCAGCCGGGTCGGCAGTACGCGCATCACCAGATGGTACAGCGGCGACGGCGTCAGCGTGCGCCGTACCTTCGGCTTGTCGGCGGTCAGCGCCTCAAGCACCGCCTCAGCGATCGTCTCCGGCGGCAGGCCGCTGGCGTCCATCTGCGGCAGCAGCGCCCGCATGGTCTCCATCGCCGGCCGATAAAGTGAGTTGGCATAGCGCGCCATATCGTCGTGCTCGGCCTTGGCCCAGATCGGCGTTTTGACCGCGCCCGGCGCCAGGATGATGACGTCGATGCCAAACAGCATCAGCTCGCGGCGCAGCCCGTCCGACAGCCCTTCCAGCGCGTGCTTTGAGGCGGAATAGGCTGCCATCAGCGGATTGCCGAACCGGCCGGCGACCGAACTCATCATCACGATCCGGCCCTTGGCGCCGGAGAGCGTCGGATCGCTGCCGAGCAGCGGCGCGAACGCCTGGGTGGCGAGGATCGGCCCGATCACATTGACCTCGAACTGGCGGCGGAATTCGCTCGCGGACAGTTCTAGCACCGGCCCGCCAACCGCGATGCCGGCATTGTTGACCAGCCCGGCCAGCCGCTCGCCATCGAGCGCCGATCGCACCTGATCGGCGGCGGCGCTGATCGCCGCTTCGTCGGTAACGTCAAAGATCAGCGGCGTGAAGGCGGCGCCGAACTCATGGCTCAGCCGTTCGGCGTCGGCTTCTTTGCGCACGCTGCCAAAGACGCGGAAACCGCGCTGCAGCAGCAGCTTTGTGGTGGCGTGCCCGATCCCGGTGGACGCGCCGGTGACAACGACGGATCGCATGCAGACCTCCCTGCGGTTACCCGAAGGCTAACACAAAGTGGGGTCGTCATGACGGTGCAATCAAGGTCGCGCGTGCCCCTTTGCGACGATCGGGGTAGTTCGATGCGTCTCCGCAAAGGCGGCGCGCTCCTTCTCCCCGCGTGCGGGGAGAAGGTCGGGATGAGGGGGCGTTGCTACATCAGCAGCGCTGCGACGAGCTGAGGCGCCCCCTCACCCGCCCGGCTTCGCCGGACGACCTCTCCCCGCACGCGGGGAGAGGTGAATGCGCGGCGAGCACTGCAACAAGAAATGACATCCATTGCTGAAATCAGACATCTACCCGTCATTACGAGGAGCGCAGCGACGAAGCAATCCAGAAACCCAGTGCCCGGCACCTGGATTGCTTCGCTACGCTCGCAATTGTGCGAGTTCACTAATTCGTTGATCGAATGGTTTTGTTGGTGGCGAAGTCCTTGGGGGTTTTGCCGCCGAGGGCCTGGTGAGGTCTGAAGTTGT